>CAVQBT010000040.1:0-53976 GCA_963710795.1 uncultured delta proteobacterium | reverse complement strand
TGTGAGTGACCAGAGCGCAGAAAAAGACAGCCCATATCCTTGAAGTGGAGAATCTCTCCAAAGCCTTTAAGGGCTTGACGGCTGTAAATAATTACCACTTGAAGCTGCGCCAGGGGGAGATTCTGGCCATCATCGGTCCCAACGGAGCCGGCAAAACCACGGTCTTCAACCTGCTGACCGGATACCTCCGTCCGACCCACGGGACCATTCGACTCTTGGGCGGCGACATTACCCGCATGCCGCCGGATAAAATCAGTATGCTCGGCATCGGTCGTACGTTTCAGAACATTCGCCTTTTTCCAACCATGACCGTATTGGACAATGTTAAGGCGGCCCAGCAGGCGCATGACCCGGACAATCTTCTGACAACATTGTTGACCCTGCCCTCATTTGTTGCCCGTGAACGCAGGTTGACGCAGCGATCATTTGAACAACTGGCATTGTTCAATCTCGACGGCCAGGCTGAGAAATACGCAGTCGCCCTGTCCTACGGGGATCAACGCCGGCTGGAAATCGTCCGGGCGCTCGCTTTGCAGCCCAAACTGCTTCTTCTCGATGAACCCACCGCGGGTATGAATCCAAACGAAAGTATGGAGGTGCTGCATCTCATCCGGCGGATTCGCGATTTGTACAACCTGACCATCATCATTGTCGAACACAATATGCCCGTTGTCATGCAGCTTTGCGAGCGCCTCCAGGTATTGAATTATGGCCAAATCATCGCCGAAGGATCACCGGAAGAAATCCGCAACGACCCCAAAGGTGATCGAAGCTTATTTAGGAGTTGATACCGATGCTCAGGCTTGAAAACGTTCATGTTTACTACGGCCAGGTCCATGCCCTCAAGGGAATTACCGGGGAGGTCAATGAAGGCGAGCTCGTCGCAGTCCTTGGAACGAACGGCGCCGGCAAATCCACCACCCTGATGAGTGTTTCGGGTATCCTGAAAACGCGCAGCGGCAAAATCATTTATGAGGAAACCGACCTGACCCAGACCAGCCCATACGACATTGTGAAGCTGGGCGTGATTCAATGCCCCGAAGGAAGACACATCTTCGGCAGCTTGACGGTCCGCGAGAACTTGCTGATGGGCGCCGTGCAACGCCGGGATCGCAGCGAAGTAAAGAAAGATATCGATTGGGTTTGCTCGCTTTTCCCGGTGCTCGGTGAGCGGTCAGGGCAGACCGGAGCGACATTGAGCGGCGGCGAGCAGCAAATGCTGGCCATCGGACGATCATTGATGGCGCGTCCGCGCCTGCTGATGCTGGACGAACCTTCGCTGGGCCTGGCCCCGGTGGTCGTACAGACCATTTTCGATGTTATCAGCAAATTGCATCAGCAAGGTGTAACGATTCTGCTGGTCGAACAAAACGCGCGCAAAGCCTTGCAGATTGCAGACCGCTGTTATGTGATGGAGACCGGAAGCATGGTCATGAGCGGTACCGTCGAAGAATTGCGCGGCAATCCGGAAATTGAACGTTTCTATTTAGGAGGCCAGGCCCAATGACGTCAGTTCAGTTCTTCATTCAGCAAGCGATCAATGCGATCAGCATCGGCAGCCTCTATGCGCTCATGGCCATCGGACTGGCAATGGTGTTCGGGATCCTGCGCCTGATCAATTTTGCGCACGGAGACCTCATCATGGTCGGCAGCTATGCCGCTCTGCTGCTTTTGTGGGCGGGGTTGCCGTTCTGGCTGGCAGCCCTCGCCGGCATTGCCGCCAGCACAATCGCGGGGCTCATCATGGAACGTATCGCTTATCGTCCGATCAGGGGTGCGCCGGATGTGGCGATGCTGCTGACATCGTTCGCCGTGACCATCCTGCTCGAAAATGCTGCGATCCTGATTTTCAACCCGACTGCAAAGCCGTTTCCGGCACCGGCGATTTTGAAAAACGCGCTGCAATTCGGCCCCTTGCGGATCGCCAGTCTTGATATCGTTGCGATTGTCGTGGCGATCACACTGCTGGTGTTGCTGACCCTGTTTGTTACCCGCACCGAAGTGGGCATATCGATGCGAGCGGCCTCCGAGGACCTGTTGGCGGCCCGGCTGGTGGGTATCAATGTCAATGCCGTGATTGCTTATGCATTCGCTATCGGCTCCATGTTGGCCGGCGTGGTCGGCCTGCTGTGGAGCATTCGCGTCGGCAAGATCGACCCGTTCATGGGGTTTTATCCCGTGCTCAAAGCGTTCGTGGCCTCGGTTATCGGTGGGTTGGGCAGCCTGCCCGGGGCGGTGTTGGGGGGCTATATTTTGGGCATCATGGAAATCCTGCTGCAAGGGTTGCTCCCGGCATCGCTGACGCCTTTCCGCGACGGATTCGTGTTTGCCGGCCTGATTATTTTATTGCTGTTCCGGCCCAACGGAATTCTGGGTTCCACCGAAAGGGAGAAAATTTGAGATGCAACGCCAGCGATTTTACAACCTGCTCACCGTGGCGCTTCTATTGACGGTGACCGGCGGGGGCCTGCTTTATACTCAACTGGCAGCCAGCGCCTACATTCAGCGCATCGTCGTCGGGCTGGGGATCAGCATTATCCTTGTCGTCAGCTTGAATCTCTCCAATGGCTTTACCGGCGTTTTTTCTCTCGGCCATGTCGGGTTCATGGCCATCGGTGCATACACCGCGGCTATTTTGACGCTGCCCTTGTCTCTTAAACGCGTCAACCTGCCGGACTTGCCGGGCTGGCTGGCCAATGTCCAACTGTCATTTTTGCCGGCGACGCTGATTGGGGCCGTATTGGCCACGATCGTCGCCCTGCTGATCGGACTCTCGTTGATGCGGCTCAGCGGACCCTATGTGGCCGTGGCAACGTTGGGATTTCTGGTGATCGTTCAGGTGGTCCTGGTGAACTGGGCTTCCATGACGCGGGGCTCCCGCACATTCTCGGGAGTGCCTTCGTTCACAACGCTCTGGTGGGTCTGGGGGTGGGCGATTATAACCGTTTATGCCATCTGGCGCTTGGTCAATTCTACATATGGACGGCGCATGATGGCCATCCGGGACAACGAGATTGCAGCGCAATCCCTCGGCATCAGCGTGGTCCGCTCGCGCATCATCGCCTTTTGCGTCAGCGCTTTTTTTACGGCGGTTGCCGGTTCCCTCTGGGCCCATTTTATCTTGTCGTTTTCGCCCAAGGCCTTTTATTTTGTAGAAACATTCAGCATTATCACCATGTTGGTTCTCGGAGGGTCGGGTTCGGTCAGCGGATCAATCGTCGGGGCGGTTTTTATTACCGTGCTGTCCGAGGTTTTGCGAAATGCAGAGCGGGGTATCAGTATCGGCTTTGTCCACATCCCCCCCATGTACGGAGCCAGTCAAATTCTGGTTGCCATTGTATTCATCGTTGTGATAATTTTTTGGCCCAAGGGATTGCTCGGAGATCGTGAAATCCCCTTTAACGGTCTTTGGTCCCGGCTCTGGCCAACCAAAAACACAAAGGAGGGACTTCCTTAAAAAAGAATTGCCAATATAATGCCTAACCCGGACAAGCCGGTTGGAGCGAAGCGGAAATCCCGATTTATCGGGGAACCGAAAAGGTCTCACGCAAAGCCGCCAAGACGCCAAGATTTAATTAATGCTTTACCTTTGCGCGCTTTGCGGCTTTGCGAGAAAATTTTTTATCAAAAATGCAAAAACTTTACAATTAAGATTCTAACCTGGACACAGGGATTTGCATTCCTGCGAAGGGAATGCAAAAAACATAACCACATAAAGAAAGGAGAAAATCCAAATGAAAAAACGTTCCCTCTTAACGACACTGGCGTTTACGACCTTACTGGTCATCGCATTGGCTGGGCTAACCACGGCGGCCGGTGCAGAATCGATCAAAGTCGGTGCGATTTATAATCTTACGGGTGGGATGGCCTCGCTAGACGTGCCGGCGTCCAACGGCGCCAAGCTGGCGGCAAAGGAAATCAATGCTGCCGGCGGTGTGCTGGGGCGCGAACTGGAGCTGGTCATGTACGACGGCAAGACCGATGCAGCGACCATCGGCAATGCGGCAACCCAGTTGGTCGAATCCGATAAGGCCGTCATCATGATCGGCTTCACGGATTCCGACATGACGCTGGCCGCCGCCCCCATCGCCGCTAAGGCCGGCATCGTATTTCTGACCTCCGGCGCAACGTCTCCCAGGTTGCCGGAGCAGGTACCCGGCTACCTGTATATGGCCTGTTTCGGTGATAACGTTCAGGCGGCCGCCGGCGCCGAATACGCCTACAACGAATTGAAAGCAAGGACATCCTACCTGCTGATCGACAAAGGGATGGAGTATACCCTGGGGCTTGGAAAATACTTCAAAGAGCGCTTTCTCGAGTTGGGCGGCAAAATCGTGCTGGAAGACACCTATCAGACAGGGGATACCGACTACTCGGCCCAGATCACCAAACTCAAAAGGCTGGGCACCAGGCCCGATATTCTCTTCATCTCGGCCGGTCCCGATGAAGTCGGCGTCATTGTCAAGCAGTTTCGTGAGTCCGGAATCGAAAAGCCCATTTTCGGCGGTGACGGCGATGATACGCCGCTTTTGGTCCAAATCGCCGGCAAGGGTGCCGACAACGTTTATTTTTCCACCCATTCGCTGATGGACGCCCAATTGGGCACCGATGCGGTCAAAAAGTTCATTGCCGCCTACCAGGCCGAGTACAATGCCCCGCCGGAGAACGCGTTTGCCGGCCTGGGATACGACACGGTCAAACTGCTGGCCGACGCGATTCAACGGGCCGGGTCGGATGACCCCGATGCCATCCGCAAAGCACTGCAGGAGACCAAAAATCTGCCGGGTGTGACGGGGGTTATCACTTACCAGCCGGGCAGCCGCATCCCGCAGAAGGGCGTGACCATGATCCATGTAAAGGACGGTCAATTCACGCTTGCCGCTGAAGTCGTGCCGGAGAAAGTTCCCGCGCCATAATTTGATGATTGATGGATGACGAAGGATAAAGTGGATTTCCACGCTTGTCCTTCGTCATCGGGCGTCCGTTTTGCAGGCCAGGTGGCGACAAATCACCCGCGGGGAAAAACGCGGGGCGAATGTCAATGATACTCAAATTTGATGAAAGGCAGGGGGTTGCGGCGGTGCGTGCTCGCGAATGTCCCTGAACAGATAAATGGCCTTAGATCTTTCTGCTATTCCGATTTTGGACCACCATGCCCACTCGCTTCTGCGCCAACCACCGGCCAAGCCGCGTGATTGGCTGCAGTTTTTTACCGAAAGCACCGATCCCGCTATCATTTCCCATCACGTGCCCCACACACTATTCTTCCAATTTGCCGTCAAGGCATTGGCCGGATTGCTGGGTTGCGAGCCAAAGCCGGAATCGGTTCTGGCCGAGCGTGACAAGCTGGGCCAGCAAGGCTGGGCCGAGCGCTTGATTCGAGATGCCGGCATTACCGGCATGCTGATTGATTACGGCCTTCAAAGCAAAGAAAGCTATCCTCACGACGAACTTACAAAATTGCTTCCTTGCCGGGTCGAGCCGATTTTACGCCTGGAGACGCTGGCCCAAAAACTGATTTTGCAGTACGACACCTATGACCAGGTACGCGACGCATTTATCGCCGAGGTCGAAGGCGCGCAAAAGGCCGGCTATGTGGCGCTTAAGAGCATCATCGCCTACCGTACAGGCCTGAACATCCGCGAGTGGCCGCGCAGTGAAGTTAAGGCTGCCTTTGGGCCGATAAAGGAGTTGGCCCGACGCCAGGGCCAAATTCGCCTGGCAACCCAGCCGCTCAACGACACCCTTGTCATTCACGCGCTGGACATATCCGAACGCCAGCGGCTGCCGTTCCAGTTTCATACGGGTTTTGGCGACGCGGACGTCGACTTGCGCCTGGCCAACCCGCTCAACTTTCGGCCTTTGCTTCAAAGCGGCAAATACGCACATGTGCCATGGGTGCTTTTGCATCAGGGATACCCTTATGTCCGCGAGGCCGGCTATCTGGCCGGCATCTATGCGAATGTCTACACTGATTTATCGCTGGCCATCCCTTTTGCGGTCAGCGAGACCGACATGCTGCTGACCCAGCTTCTGGGTTTGGCGCCGACCAGCAAACTGCTGTATGCCTCTGACGGTTTCAGCGTGCCCGAGCTATTCTGGCTGGGCGCCAAAGCGGCGCGGGCTGGACTGGAACGGGTACTCGGCCTCCAAGTAGACAACGGGGTGCTCAGCGTCGGTGAAGCCTACACGACGGCCAAGCAGATATTGTTCCGCAACAGTGAACGGCTATACCTTCCGTAATAATCTCCTCGACCATTACCTCAAATTGAAATAAACTAATCAACCAATCAACTATATCTGTGCTTAATATCTTCAATGATTTTCTAAATAGATTATTATTTGGCTGGGTTTTTCGTTGATCCATGCCAAATCCGATTCATCCGTTCCCGGCCTGCTTCGATTTGAGGATAAAAGGGGATGGCTGCCTGCCGCACATCAAATATATCTTTTTGATGCTTGTGGATATCCCGCTCCAAAACTTTCCGGTCGGCCAATTTCAGATAATCTGCTGCCATAAGACCGGCGATGCGGCCCTGGATCTCAGCCACACCGGCCCCTTCGACACCGGATATACTGCCGGCAATAAACAGCCCCGCCTGCGGCGTTTCGAAGCGATCGCTATGGACCGGAACCCAGCCTCCCATTTCCGGAAAATAATGCAGCGGGCAGCCGGCCAGTTGGGCCAACTCTACCAACGGGGACAAACCGCATGAAGTAATAACGATATCGGCCTGAAGTTGAAATTCGGTGCCTGATTTTAATTGACCATCTGAACTCAATCCTGCGATCTCAACTGTTTCAGCGCTTTGCGATCCGCTTATCGACAATGCCGATTGGCGCAGCATCAATGGAAAGCCCTCGATTTTCAGTCCGCCTTGCGGGAAACAGGCCGCAGCGAAAGTGCTCATATACTTGCCCGCTTTAGCGGCCAGAGTCATTAAAACCCCGGGCGCATAGGCTGAAAATTCGGCTAAGGCCTGAATCGCGGCTTTCGGAGATGTGGGTCCGGGTTGAAGTCCGTTGGCCGGGGGCAAAAATACACCCAGCACTTGGGCACCGACGGTAACCAACAACTGGGCCACGGCCAGACCAAGCGGATCGATGCCGATGATTACTGCCCGGCGTCCGGGCAACACCCGATGCACATTGATCATGGTCTGGGCCGCGCCGGCGGTAATCACGCCGGGCAAGGTCCAGCCCGGCAGAATGAGGGGATTTTGGCCGGCCCCGGTTGCAACCAGGACCGCCCGGGCCTCAAGTCCGGTAGGGCAATCACGCATCGCCCGGCTGGAATCGGTGGGGGCAAGGGCAACATACCAGTCCGGAAAAATTCCCCATACCGCAACACCGCACAGAATTCGGGCACCGGCGGTTTGGGCCTCATGTGTCAGGGTTTCGGCTTTGGCAGCTCCGTTAGACCAGGACTTCGAGCCATGCCCGGCAGCGCCGCGAGGCTCCCGATGGATCTGGCTTGGCAGGCGGCCGCCGGGCTGGGGCGATTCATCCACAACCACGACATTAGCGTTATGTCGCGCCGCCTCGGCCGCAGCGGCCAGCCCGGCCGGTCCGGCACCAACAATAACCAGATCAACTTTTTCGATCGCCATGACTGTTTCTCGCCTGAGTGCTCCTAATTTCTAATTACGGTATCATGTAAAAAACGAGGTTGATGGGTTCGGGGTTAAAAATCTCCAGACAACTCGCATCAATGAGATCATATCTTCATCTGGTATTAAATCCAATTCACCCAATGGGGTCTGATGCACATTCCAAATTTTGATTAATATTGTCAGCAGTGTCAATCGGTTGTAACCTTCGAACCTTGAACCCTGAACCTGGAATCGCTCGGTTCAGGACTAAGTTTCGAACCGTTGAAGGGAAACCTGCATGCCATCCCGCACCTTGATCAAACACGATCGAACGTCTTCCACACCATCCACCGTCACGCGACATTCGTAGCAATGGCCAATTCCGCAATACATTCCACGATGGGACCCGTCACTCGGGTTATGCCCCAGGGCGATGAAACCATTGGCCCACAGGGCTGCCGCCAGGACTTCTCCCTCCAGGACATCAAAAAATCTGCCATCAACCGCAATGCGGACTTTTTTCCGATCGTTTATTGAAACATCCAATACGGGATGGGTTGTCAGGCGTAAATCTTGGGTCATAATTTTTTTTCTCAGGTCAACCTGCCACTTGAATCTGCCAAGGTTCAAACATCTAGTATTGAAATATTTTAAGCCTTCAAATTTTAGAATAAAAATATATACCTGAATTTAAAAACAACTATCATTGCGCCAAAGCTAATTGCGATAAATCGATCTCGAACTTGGTCAAGGATGATTTGGGTTTGAAATTCAGGTACCAAATCGCTCAAGGCCAAACGGTTTTAGCATTTCTGACCATCGACCGGTAGCAATGTATTCAGCAATCAAAGAACCGACCCCCGGGCCGATGGCAAATCCATGACCGGAAAAACCGGCGGCCAGAATCAGACCGCCGGCCGACTCTACCGGACCCACAATTTGCATTTCATCAGCACAAAACGCTTCGATCCCCAGCCAGGCGCGTACGATCGGAACGCCGGCCAGGGAAGGAAATAAATTGACGGTGGTATGAGCGCTTTTGGCCATGCTGCCCGGCATCAGCCGGGTTTGGTAGGTTTGAGGGGTGGCGTGACCGGGCCACCCGCCGCCGATAACGAATCCACCGGACGGCACCTGTTTCAGACTAATGCCATGATCGATCCAGCCCAGCACTTGGTCCAATGCGTGCGGCCGCCGGGCGGTAACCATCATCTGTAAAGGAAAATATACCAAGGGCAGGTCAATACCCACCGTCGCGGCAATGGCCCGGCTCCAGTATCCGGCCGCCAGAATCGCGTAACGGCAGCCGATGGTGCCGCCGGAAGTTTTAACGGCGGTGATCCGGTCGTTTTCGATCACCAATCTTTCAACCGGATGCTGCCACCTGGTGCGGGCCCCCAGGCGCCGGGCCGCACCGACAAAAGCGTTGATGGTGCTCAGTGGATCGGCATGCCCATCAGTGGCACAGTAGCTTCCGGCCACGATTCGCGGAGACAACCCGTCAACGAGATCATGCAGATCGGGCCCCCGGACCAGTTCAATGCCAAGCCCCAAAGATTGTTCATTTTTGACGCGTTGGGCCAGGGACGGTATCAAATTCTCATCATCGGTAACCACCGTCATGCCTTGGCAGCGATAATGCAAATCCGCTTCAAGTTCCGCCTCCAGCTCGCCCCAAAGATTGATCGAATAGATGGCCAGCGGTATTTCCACCGGCACCCTGCCCTGCTGACGAACCCCGCCGGCACTGGCCTGGCTGGCTGTTCCGCCGGCATTCGGATGGCGCCGGTCGATCAACACAACATCCACCCCGGCCTTGGCCAGATAATAGGCGGTGGCCGAACCGACTATTCCGGCACCGATCACAACAGCTTCCGCGGTTTCCATCATCTTAGAGGTTCATAGGTTCAAGGTTTAAAGGTTCAAGGTTCAGCACCCGCTTCCAGCGGATGATCGCGTGTGAAACCACACAAATTTGGTTGCCATTTTCAAGAAGTAGGGCGGGCCACTGTGCCCGCCAGGCCGGTCGGCACGGAGGCCGACCCTACGTTGATGCGTAAACAAAGTTTCTTTTTTTGATCAGACCGACCGTTTTTTTGGCCAGCGACGGCGCTCATATGATACGTCATGAAAATCTTTGCCGTATAATCACTTTTCGATCTGTTTGTTTGAAATCTTGCTATCCTGTGTACTGGTCGCTCTAACCTTCACCGGGCCGGACGGTTCGTCGTATTGGTCGGCACCGAATGCCAGCGCGTCAACAGTAACACCGCGCACAGGGGGTCTGGCTTGGTAAGGTTCGCTACCAAGAGGCGCCTGACCTTCCGCGGCAAGGATCGACTCGACCACTTTGGCACAAGTACGTCCCTGGCAGAGTCCCATGCCGGCCCGGGTCAGTTTTTTTATTTGATTGACGGTTTGGGCCCCGGAGCGCTGGATGGACGCTTGAATCCGCCCGAACTTGACGCGCTCGCAGCGGCATATGATCAAATCATCATCGGTTTTATTTGCAGGATTGTCCGAGTTCATTGTGTTTGTTGAGTTTGTTGAGTTAATTGAGTTTATTGGGTTGATTGAGTTGACTGAGTTTGTTGCGTTCAATTCGATTTTAATCGCGGTTGAACCATCGACAAGCTCAGGTGAGCAAACCGCTCCCACAATCTATAATAGCGCTATGAATCGATGGTAGTTTCTTTTTCGATTTGACTGGCCGTTTTTCTGGCCAGCGGCTGGGCTGAACCTTTAGCCTTTCACCTTTCACCTTTAACCTTTTGCCTTTAACCTTGGAGCCCTCCCCTAATAAAGATGACAGGCAGCAAAGTGATCCGGCTTGACCTCTTTGAACGGCGGTTCGACGGTCAGGCACACGTCCATCACCTGCTTGCAGCGCGTTTGAAACCGACAGCCCGGAGGTGGATCGATCGGCTGCGAAACTTCACCTCTTATATCCGGAATCGGCCTCCTGTAGGATGGATCGGGGATGGCCACTGCCGCAATAAGGGCCTTGGCATAGGGATGAAGGGGATCCGTAATCAATTCCCTGGTTGGTGCCAGCTCCATCATCCGGCCCAGGTACATAATCATCAGACGTTCGGAAATGTTGGACAGGATCGACAGGTCATGGGAGACATAAATGCAGGTAAAATTCATGCGCGCGGACAATTCGCGGATGAGGTCCAGGATCCCGGCCCGGATCGATACGTCCAGCATAGACAATGGTTCATCGGCGATCACGAGTTTCGGTTCCAGAACCAGGGCCGCGGCAATACCGACCCGCTGTCTTTCGCCGCCGCTCATCTGATGCGGATACCGTTCCAGATATTCGTCGGGATTTAACCCCACCAGACGCAATGTCTCCAACACCTGCTTGCGCCGTTGTTGCTTGTTCCCGATATCGAGTGCCCGCAAGGGCTCGGCAACCGTATCGAAAACTGTAAAGCGGGGATTAAGGGACTCATATGGGTCCTGGAAGATCAGCTGGACCTGTTGGCGGTATTGCTTCAAATCGCCGGTAGACAACTGTGTGATGTCATTTCCTTTATATCGAATGGTACCGCTGGTCGGCTCACGCAGCTTGGCGATGGCCAGGCAGGCCGTCGATTTTCCACAGCCGGACTCGCCGGCCAGCCCCATGATTTCACCGGACTCCAGGCTGAATGTCATCCCATCGACCGCCTTGATCACGCTGGGCTTTTTCTTGCTCACTAGTTTAGCGAGGAGTCCCGGGCGGATATAAAAGTGCTGCCTTAAATCACTTACTTCAAGGATTGCCATGTCTTTTTGTCTCCTGCTCGGTTGCGAAACTCCTCAATATGCTCGGTGCGGATGCAATGCACAAAGTGATTCGGCTTTATTTCCAGATCCGGTGGCCGTTCATTTTCGCATTCCGGTATCGAAAAAGGGCAGCGGAACGCGAAGGCGCAACCGGGTATATCCCCGAGTAAGTTGGGTGGCGATCCGGGGATCGAAATCAGCTCGCGATCAAGGGCCTTGATGCTTGGAAATGCATTTTTAAGACCGAGGGTATACGGATGATAGGGTTCATTAAAAAGCTCCATGGCATCGGCCTGCTCCATAATCCGGCCGGCATACATGATGCCGATGCGGCCGCTCATTTCCGCAATGACGGAAATATCGTGGGTGATTAAAAAAATCGAGGCCTTGGATTTTTGTCGGATCTGCTTTAACTCCCGCAAAATACGCTCCTGAACCAGGACATCCAGACCGGTGGTCGGTTCATCCATGATAATCAGCCCCGGGTCCAGCGCCAGGGACATGGCAATCATGGCCCGCTGTCGCATTCCCCCGCTGAACTCATGGGGATAGTTGCGGGTCAATGCCGGCTGCAGCCCCACGCCTTGGAAGAGGTTCTCAGCCCTTTCCATTGCTTCCCGGTTGCCGATATTGACGTGGGTTTGAATGGCCTCCATAATCTGGTTGCCCACCCGGTAAACCGGGTTCAGGGAGTTCATGGCGCTCTGGGGGACGAGTGATATTTCTTTCCACAGAATCTGGTCACGGTACTCTCTGTCCGACAGGTCCAGTAAATTCTGCCCTTTGTAGCGCAGTTCATCGGCCTCAACAACGGCGCTTTCGGGAATCAGACGCATCAGGGTCCGAATCAGGGTCGACTTGCCGCAACCGGACTCGCCGGCCAGACCGAAGACCTCATCTTCCTTAATGGAAATCGATACTCCGTCCACCGCTTTGACCGTGCCTTCCTTGATGCGGTAATGGGTTTTCAGATTTTTAATTTGCAGTAGCATTGGCACTTTCCTTACCGTTGTTTAAGACGGGGGTTGGCCTCCTCTTCATAGGCCCGGCTGACAAATACCAGCGCGCTGACCAGCAGCACAATACATATCGCCGGCGGTGCAAACCACCACCAGGCGGTTCTGATCTTGCCGGAAATCCAGAGATTGTAGAGCATACCGCCCCAGCTGAGATTGTCGGGGTCGCCAAAACCCAGAAAGCTTGCGCCGGCCTCTGCCAACACGGACCAGGCAATGTTGAATGCCGTGTAAAGCAGCAGCAGGGGCATGATGTTGGGCATGATGTGCCCATAGATAATTCTGAGATCGCTGCATCCCCGGGCCTTGCCGGCCAGAATAAACTGGCGCTGCTTGATCGCCAGGGTCTGGGCCCGAATCACCCGCGCGGAGGTGCGCCAGACAATGCAGCAGATAGCAAGAATCACGAACCACAGGCTGCGGCCGAACAGCGAAATAAGCACGATTAAAAAAGGCAGAAAGGGCATCCCGTAAATAATGTCGGTGAATCGCATTAAAATTTCGTCCATTCTACCGCCGTAATAGCCCGACAGCAGTCCCAGGTTCGCTCCGATCAGGATCGAAATCAGTCCTGAAACGAGACCGATCAGCACGGTCGTCCGGGTGGCAAAAAGCATCTGGCTGAAAATATCACGTCCCATGGCGGTCGTGCCCATGGGAAATTCCGCCGAAGGCGCCCGCATAATAGCCAGTTTTCCGTTGACATCCCGGATCGTGTCCCATGCCTGATGGGGCGCGATGAGCGGCGCCAGCAGTCCGACCAGACAAAAAAACAGAATGATCATGGCCCCAAAAATACCGAATTTGTTGCTCATGATGATCCGTATTTGACCCACGAAAAACTCTTTCACCCTAACCAGTTTCATGGCATTCGTCTCCGTCCCGGGGACTATTCAATCATTGACTTCAGATCCTGCGGTGACATGCGGGCAATGCCCAAATCTTCCACCGTCAGGCCCTTGGTGAAATAATCTTGTTCGAGCATGGTCGAGGCGATGCGAATTACCGCATCGATATTCGGCGTGGGGATGTCCCACATACGGCCGATCGACGACCAGGGCGCCAGGCCAAACGGCAGGTCTTCGTTGAGATAGCGGGTATTCACCGATGGTGGTGCCGGAAAGGCCGGGTTGCCGTGGATCGGGCTTTGTCTGAGGGTTTCGGAAAGGCTTTTTTTGCCCAGCGAATAGTCTTCATATAAATTCTCGAACGCATCTTTGAAGGCAATCCCCCCATTGCTCAGCGGGGCCAGCAAGGCCATCCGCTCGGCATCCATGGCCAGCATGATCCTGGCCACCGACTCGGTCGCCCCATCGGCATACAGATTCCACCCCTTGCCGCCGGTGGCCTCGATCCGGCCGGCGTTAAACAACACCATGGGCGGATGGACGATGGGGTTGAGGTTGTTGACACTGGTCAGCCAGACAC
The DNA here is from genome assembly GCA_963710795.1 of uncultured delta proteobacterium. Taxonomy (GTDB): domain Bacteria; phylum Desulfobacterota; class Desulfobacteria; order Desulfobacterales; family JAFDCJ01; genus JAFDCJ01. The sequence continues at coordinate 40,166 of CAVQBT010000040.1, read as the reverse complement.
TGTCGGCGGCTGCAAACTGAGGAAAGACCGGCCGGATTTTAGCTAAAAATTCCTGGGTGCGATCAGCCGGCAGTGCGGCAATCGGCAGGTGATTTTTAACCCCGATGCAGGCCACCACCCCCGGCTCTATGGCCCGGGTGGCATAAAGCAGCGACATGCTCTCAACCGGCGTCACCCTTGTGGTGACACCAGCCTCTTTCATCCATTTTCGAAACCGCAGGGCGCCGAAATTGGATGTAAATAAGATAAACTGGCCGTCTTCAAAATCATGGGCCAGGGCCTTGCTAAATGGTTCATGGGCGAAAGCCGATCCGCCGACGATGATTATATCGACGCCCTTGATAGCCGCTTTTAAATCCGTTGTCAGCATGTTAAGGCGGGCAAAGCCGTTGGCCGCCTCGCCCGATATTTCGATGCCGCCTTTTTTTTCGATAGCGTGCAGGTTAGCTTCAAACTCGGGCACCTCGGCCAGATTAACGCAATAGCCCTTGAGGGTAATGTCCGCGGCAAAGGCCTGGCCCGAATTGCCGGTTCCGAGTACGGCAAATTTTGGTTTTTTAGTAAGTTGCGTCATTCAGTGATTCCATTCATTTGGTTTCTTATTTGTTAGTTTTTTACCCTTTATGGCAAAGCTCTTTCATCACGAAGGCACGAAACTTTAAAAGCAGGAAATTTATCTTTTTATTTTTTTCGTGTCTTCGTCTTTTCGTGATTTCGTGATGAATCAGTCATTTTGTGTTCCGGCTTGTCCGGGTTGGGTTAATCTACCTTAAGGTAATCTTTGGTATACTTTTTAAGCTTATCCTCATCCAGTGCTACCCCGAGCCCCGGATCCAAGGGCACCGTCACAACCGAGCGGGATATGTTCTTGGCAAAATCGGTAATGTCATCCGACATTCTGAGCACGGACATGTAGGCATGCCCCATGTCCAACAGGTTGGGCAGCACACAGCCCAACTGCAGGGAAGCCGCCTGGGTGATACCAAACTCCAGCATGCTGTTCATCAGGATCTTGAGACCGAAAGCATCGGCGGTCTCGGCCACTTTTCTGGCTTTGGTCAGACCGCCGTTTTTGGAAACTTTGATGCTGAAGGCATCCACGGCCCGGGCGCGAATCAGGGCGGTTGCATCATGCGTCGAAGCCGCACCTTCATCGGCACTCAGCAGGCAGGCAGCCCGGCGGTGGATGCGCTTGAGGCCATCGATGTCGTGGCGATCGATGGGCTGTTCAATCAATGCCGGACGGTTGTTGCCGATGCCGTCAATAAACTGCATGGTTTCGGCCACGGTCCAGCCCTGGTTGGCATCGACGATAATTTTTATGCGGTCACCGAATTTATCATGGGCCGCAATCATGCGTTTTATTTCAGCATCGATCGGCAGAGCGCCCATTTTGATCATAATAGTCCGGTAGTCTTCCTCGATCAGCTTTTGGATAGCGCGGGCGTCCTCGTCCGGGGTCCCGCTGCCGATCGGACCCAGCAGCGGCAGCTGGTCTTGATACAAGCCGCCCAGCAGCATGTGGCTGGGCAGATTGTGGGCCTGGCCGGCAATATCGAAAAACGCCATGTTCACGGCCCCCCGGGCCAGCAGATTGCCGTGCACCACCAGGTCCAGGTGGGATTCCAGGGCGGCGATCCGCAGCGGGTTTTGTCCCATTATATGCGGCGCGATCATATCGCGGATCACGACCATGACCGTGGCGGGAGTCTCGTCGGTAAACGGATTCAACGGGTCGGCCTCACCCAGACCGACGATGCCCTCATCGGTGTGAACTTTTAAAACGACGGCCTCGGCATCATAGCGGGTGCCGTAAACCTTGGACAATTTATAGGGTTTGGCAAAGGGGATCGAAATGTGAAACAGCTCCAGTCCGGTAATCTTCATTTTTGGGGCTCCTTAACCGCCGGCACGCTTGCCCATCTTGATGCGGGGATCTAAATAGCAGTAGGAAATATCAGAGGCCAGGTTCAGAAAAATAACCAGCGCCGCCAATACCACGAACGTGGCCTGGGCCACCGGGTAATCGTGGGACGATGCGGCTTCAACCATCAGCTGCCCCATGCCCGGCCAGGAAAATACCGATTCCACCAGCACCTGGCCGCCGATGGCAAAGCCGATCATAAGCGACGATACCGTCACCACTGCCAGCAATGCATTGCGGGCGGCATGTTTGATCATCACGACATGCGGCGCCAGGCCTTTGGCCTTGGCCAGCTCGATGAAATCACTGCCCATAACTTCCAGCATGGAATCGCGCATGATCAGCATGGGCGTCGCCAGATAGTAGAGCGCCACCGTAATCGTCGGCAAAACGAGGTGGTGCAAAAAGTCACCGGAGATAAACGCCCGCGCCCCGCCGGGAGTGAACATCCCGCCGGTGGGAAACAGGTCCAGGCGATAGCTCAATACCATCAGCAGCAGGAGGCCGGAAACAAACGGCGGAGCCGACTGAAATATAAGCGCCACCACCGTCGCCCCCACGTCCAGCGGACCCTGGCGCCGCCAGGCCATTACCATACCTAAAAAGGTGCCGATAACCAGGACGAAGCCCATGGCGGCCCCCATCAGAAAGATGGTGTTCCAAAAACGATAGGCCATGATGTCGAAAACCTTTCTGGAGCTGGTAAAGGAACGGCCCCATTCAAAAATGGCCAGGTTTTTCAGGTACAGCACATACTGGACCAGGATGGGCTTGTCCAGCCCGTAGGCTTCTTTCAACCGGGCCTGGGCGACTTCGTCCAGGGCCGGTGAAATGACCTGGGCCGTGGGGTCTCCCGGTGCAATGCGAAACATGAAAAACAAAATGGTGGCCACGCCGAAAAGGGTCAAAATGGTATACAGGATTCTACGAATGATAAATTCTTGCATCGGTTTGATCCCTGAAGTCCCCGGGGGGAGGCGCTGCCCTAATTGAGCGAAAAACGCTCAATTAGGGGTTAATTGTTATTGGTTAATCGTTATTAGAAATGGATAGCACTCATCCCGGGGTGAGCAACTGCTGCACATTATTTGGGATAGTGAAGCTTGCCTTGTCTATCCCACCAGTAGCCGGCGTCCGTTAGGATCTGTTTGGCCTTGTTGAAGTTTTCCTCACCCGGCTTGACGGCCGGGTTGTGCCAGAACTCATTCGCCGGAGCGATGACCGATCCGCCCGGCGTGCCGAACCCGGACAGAATGGCCTCGATCATCAATTCTCTGGGAATGACATAGTCAATCGCCCGGCGAAATGCCGGATCGTCCAGCGGCGGCCGCCGGGTGTGGTAGGACAGGGTGTAAAACCCGTGGTTGGGATAGCCTTGGGCCACGACATTGTTCACTTTTTTCAGGTCCATCAGCAGGCTGGGCTTCATGATATAGCGGGTGCGGTCGCACTCGCCTTTTTCAATCGCCGCCGCCATGGCATCGTGGCTGCCGTAGACAATCCGAATGATACCGTCGACTTTCGGGGCGCTGAAGTGTTCTTTAAAGGCACTGACTTTCAGTTCACGGCCGCGGTCCCAGTAATCAAACTTAAAGGGCCCGCTGCCGATGGGTTTTTCATTGGCATAGTTCAGCGGGTCGCTGACATCGACCTTGTCGGGAATATCCTGCCAGATGTGCTTGGGCAGGATAAAAATGGCCCCCAGCAGATTCGGCAGAAACGGTGCATAGGGGTCCTTGAGTTTCAGACGAATCCCGTATTTTCCGGTGACCTCCACTGAATCCAGATGTTTGAGTGAATCAACGAAAAACGGTGCTTTCCACTGGTTATGGTAGTCCAGGGTGAACTTGACGTCTTCAGCCGTAACCTCTATGCCGTCGTGGAATTTCATGCCCTGGCGCAGGGTCAGTTCGATGGTGGTGGGATCGACAACTTTATAGGATTCAGCGGCCCAGGGTTCGGCTTTGCCGTTGGGGGCGATCCGGAAAAGACGATCGTAGATCATCCGCAGTTCCATAAACTCCAGATGGTCCTTGGCGGCCACCGGGTTCATGTTCTTTAACGGTGAATTAATGCCGGTGCGCACATAACCGTCCCCCTGGACCACCTCCATGTTGATGTCCGTCCAGAAGGAGCCAATGCCCTCACCCATCATGGGCACCACGTTCTTGATGCGGTCCGAACGATAGGCATTGGTCATCTGCACGTTGGCCAGGACGCTCATGGACTGGTTCTGTTTAATCAATTCCTGGGCTTTGTATACAATCGCCTTGCGTTTTTCGACATCCATCTCTTTTTGCTGAGCAACCGCCAGGGCGTCGATTTCGGGGACGTTGAGTCCCTCCCAGTTCCAGCCGCCTTTCTTGTATTCACCGGAAAAGTGTTTCTTGTAGATGAAAATATTGGGGTCGATCCGCAGGGAAGCTCCCGACAGCATAACCAGCCACATGTCATAGTCATGCTCCATAATCACCTTCTGCACGTTCTGGTTATAGGTGATGGGGTTGGCCTTCACGTCCCAGCCCAGGGAAGTAAACGCGGCGGCAATGATCCGGGCCGCTTCCGGGCGAACCGGGTCCATGGTGGCCGTCGCAGTCGTAATTTGCATGGCATCGACTTGGGCCCCCGGCTTGCCGGCTGCCAGAGTCACCCCGGCGGTCATGATCAGGCAGATCCCTAAAAAAATAAGGGATGTTTTGAAAATCAATTGTCTCGGTCTACTTCGTGTTGTCATAATACGCCTCCTTTAAGTTATGTTCGATATTTACAGTTGGTGGATCCAGGTCGAAGCTTCGCGATCAAATATTATTTTGACCAACAGCGCAACGGCTTGTTCGACATTCTGCCTCTCGCGGGCGGGGATAAACCCCGCCCCTACTTCTTGGGACAGGCTTTGCTTGTAGCGGCGGGGTTTATCCCCGCCTGGAAAATTTGACTATGTTAAAAATAATCTCCGAGGGCCTTAGATTGAATATTCAATAGTCATTTCCGGTCGTCTATTTTCGCACCCCCGTTTCGATATAGTCCCGGATTTCGGCGATCGTCATTCCAGCCAGACCAAGATTTTCCAGCCCCCTGCCCGATGTCGTCAGATCCTTGCCCGTTAAAAACTCAGCGAGCTTAATCACGGTTTCCATGCGAACGACATCAACGCCGGCCAGTTTTCCCAAATAAGCCATGGGGACCAGCCCGGTTGGGATATCTTCCAGCAGGTAGCGGGTATGAAGGGTTTTCTGGCCCCGGACTTCCGCGTAGGCCTGATTCTGTCTGACGGTCTCGGACAGGGTGGCACTTTCAGCACCGTAATGGAATTTATACCACTCCAGGATACCGGGTATCTGCAGGCCAAAGGCTGCGGCCACTGCTAGTCGTTCTTCATCCAGGGTCTCGATAAACGCACCAATGGATGGGGTGATGCCGTCCCAGTAATACAGCCAGTCGCGGCCGGATTCGATCAGCGAGGTATTCAGCAGGGTCGGTGCCGGATGCATCATGGCATTGGCGTTGCTAAGGCTGGTTGCCAGAACGTTTGCGCCGGCATACATCTGCGGAAACGCGGTATTGAGCAGTTTGACCACGCGCTGGGTTTCGGTGGCCGGCAAAGCGGCCACCATCAGCTCATTTTTGATGCCGAAAATGGTGGTATGACCGGGCTTTGGGCTGCGACAAGCGTAAAGCAAGGATTCGGCTTCAGCCAGGGTAATTGATTTGTCACATTTTTGGTCCAGCAGGACCTTGTTAAATTCAAGCGCCCCGCCGGTGGCACCGGGGTGAATAAATATGATCTGACCGTCCGTCAAATGCGGTGCACAGCTTGCCGCGATATCTAGATGGGCGATAGCCGGTGCAACAACCATAACAATGTCGGACCCGTCAACAGCCTGGGCGATATCGGTGGTCGCCAATTCGATTTTGCCGAAACCGTTCACGGCACCGTCCACTTGGATGCCGCCCGCCGAGCGGATGGCCTCAATCGTTTGTGGAAAAATATCATATAGCCGGACGGTAAAACCCATTAAGGCCAGATGGCCGGACAAAGACTGGCCGCCATTGCCGCCGCCGATGACGGCCCAGGTCAACTTGTGGTTGCTTAAAGTCTGCTCTGACATCGGGATGCTGTCCTCCTGAGTCTCCTGGTAGCGAGGGTCTTCCTTCGTAAGATTGACTACGGTAAGTAATCACTGCAGGAAATGAACTATAATCAGATTAACCCTTTAGTTCAATCACTAACTTACATTCAGCAATGTTTATGCCAATTTGATTGACCGAGGTGACTGGTTTCGAATCAGTCATGTAACGGTTTGAAATAAAATAGATATATTGCTTATAGCGAGTGAGATATCAGTAGCGGAAATCCGCGGCATAGTGTCTAATATTTATACAATAATAGAATTTATTTAAGTATTAGTTTTAATTTCAGCCTCTAAAGTTCATTGTCTTATATTTTTACATGTATATTTTTTAGACACTTTGGCGTGAAATTGCAAGGTTATATTTTTTGATCTTATTATAAAGCGTTGCGCGCGAGATGCCCAGCGAATGGGATGCCCGGGATAAATTAAATTTGGCAGCCTCGATACTGTCCATGATCGTTTTTTTCTCCACCTCCTCCAGACGTTTGAAGCGCAAAGATTTAAGCCGGGCTCCGTTGATGACCGCTTCGGGCAGCCCTAACAGATTCGGCTTAATTGTTTGATCATCAGCCAGATTGGCCGCCCGTTCAACAACGTTTTCCAACTCCCGCACATTGCCCGGCCAGGCATAGCGCACCAGGGCCTGTTCGGTGTCCGGCGTAAATTTAGTTCCCGGTTTTTGCAGTACGCGGGTACAACGTCCCAAAAAATAGCGGGCCAAATGGATAATATCCTCACTTCTTTGCCTGAGGGGCGGAATGACAATGGGAAAAACGTTCAAGCGGTAAAAAAGATCTTCGCGAAAGTTTCCGCGATCGACTTCATTTTTCAGCTGGACATTGGTGGCGGCAATGATGCGGACGTCCACCGAAATGGGTTTGTGTTCACCGATCCGATAAATTTCGCCGGTTTGCAGCACGCGCAGCAGCTTGACCTGCATATCCGCCGACATGTCGCCGATTTCATCCAGAAAGACGGTACCGCCGTCAGCCAGTTCGAATTTCCCCGGCCGGCCACCCCGGCGGGCGCCGGTAAATGAGCCTTCCACATAGCCGAAAAGCTCGCTTTCCAGTAATTCCCGCGGAATCGCCCCGCAGTTAATGGCCAGCAGCGGATGGTCCCTGCGGGGGCTCTGATTGTGAATGGACTGCGCAAAAAGCTCTTTGCCGGTGCCGGTTTCCCCCAGCAGTAAAACGGTGGTTTTGCTCAGGGCCGCCGTCATTGCCAGGCGCTTGGATTCCTGAAACACGGGGCTGACACCGACGATATCATCGAAGGTAAACCGCGCCTGGGTCCCGGCCATTTTATTGACAAGTTTCCGCAGTCGTTTGATTTCGTTAAAAACAATGATAAACCCCTGCATCCCATCCTGGGCGTCGAAAATCGGCTTGGCGGTGCAAATCAGCTGGATGATCTTGCCGGGAGCCTGGATAAATACCTCCCGGTCGACGAATTCGAAGTCAGGTCTCAGCATAGCATTGACATCAATCTGGCTGCCGATAATTTCTGCCAATGGCTTTCCTTCCAGCTCGTCTTGCCATTGCAGAATGCGATGCCCCTGATTATTAATTTTATTGATCACGCCGTTTTCATCAATAGTCATCACACCGCTGTCAATTGAATCGATGATGGCTCGCATATAGTTGTTGCGCAGACGCAGTTCCTGTGAGGTCTTTTGAATACGCAATTGGGTGTTGATGGCATGGGCTGCGGTAATCACCATGCCCAGGGTGTGGGGATGTACCTGATCGGCATTGCCGGACAGGGCAATGACGCCGATCAGTTTATTATCCGGATCAAAAACAGGTGCTGCGGAACAGGTATGGCCATAGCCGCGCCGGCAATAGTGCTCATCGTCATTGATCTGCACCGGTATCTCGCGCTCCAGGGCCAGGCTGATAACGCTGGTGCCCACGTCTTTTTCGGTCCAGCGGTATCCCGGACAGCAATTGCCGAGAAATAGCTCATCCAGAATCGGTTTGTCACCAATATCATGCAGGATATATCCGTCCCGGTCGGCAATGTTGACGGCAAACCCGGCACCGGCTACGAATTGATATAATTCTTCCATCTGGGCGGCGGCAATGTCGAGAAACTCACGGTTCAGCTCAAGTCGCTGCGCCAGCTGTTCGGGTGTCAATCGCTTTTGTCTGGGATTACGGGTCTCTTCCGGGTTGACCCCATATTGTTGGCAGCGCTCATACGACGCTTTAATCTCGCGCCGAACCGTCGCGGGGTCGGGGATGTTATACATGGGCATGGTTCAATTCCCTCACCAATTGGAATACAGTGCGAGTGGGGTGTTCATAAGACGATAAGCGATCAGTGTGTCAGAATCTTGCTGATAAATTTAGCGGCGCGGGCGGTCTGGGGGTTGTCGAAAAACTGATCGGGTTTGCCGGCCTCAACCAGCTGGCCGTCGTCCATGAATATCACGCGATGGGCCACCTGGCGGGCGAAACCCATTTCGTGGGTGACCACGCACATGGTAATGCCCTCCTGGGCCAGTTGGATCATGACGTCGAGCACCTCTCCGATCATTTCCGGATCCAAAGCACTGGTGGGCTCGTCAAAAAGCATTATTTTGGGATTCATCGCCAGCCCCCGGGCAATGGCCACCCGCTGCTGCTGACCGCCGGACAATTGGGCCGGATGGGAATCTATCTTATCCGCCAGGCCGACCCTGGACAGGGTCTTCCGGCCCAACTTATCGGCTTCTTTTCGGTTAATCTTGCGGACGTTGATCGGTGCCAGGGTGACGTTTTGCAAAGCTGTCATATGGGGATAGAGATGAAATTGCTGAAAGACAAAGCCGATGTCAGCCCTTAATTTCGTCAGGTTGATGCCGTGATCGTGCAATGGCGTACCATCCACGATGAGTTTGCCCTTCTGAAATTTTTCCAGGCGGTTGATGCACCGGATTAGCGTGGATTTGCCCGATCCGCTCGGACCGCAGATCACCACCACCTCGCCGGCTTGAACCTCCAAATTAATGTCATTTAATACATGCAGCTTGCCGAACCATTTATTGACTGCTTCGAATTTAATCATGGCTATAACCTGACCTCCTGCACAGACATTCTGCGTTCCAGGCTGTTGGATACTCGAATTAACGGATAGGAGATTGCGAAATATAGGATGCCGACCAGGCTGAACACCATCAACCCTTCCGGTATTCTGACCACCGTCATCCAGCCCACCCGGGCCAGCTCGACCACCCCGATAACCGACACGACTGAAGAGTCTTTAATCAGAAGAACATATTGTCCCACCAGCGGCGGCAGCATGGTCTGCATGGCCTGGGGCACGACCACGAAGCGCAATTGCTGAAAGATGGACAATCCCGAAGCTGTGCCCGCCTCCCACTGGCCTTTGTCCACGGCTTTAATACCGCCGGCCACGATCTCGCAAATAAAGGCCGTCCCTAAAATGGTCAGGGCCAGCACGGCCGCCGGAAAGGCCTCCAGCTGAATACCCCACTCCGGTAAAATAAAGAATATGATAAATATCTGAACCACGAAGGGTGTGCCCCGGATGACGAACACGAAAGCCCCGATCGGCCAGGTCAGCAGTTTCTTGCTGCCGGCCCGCATAACGCCCAGCAAAAACCCCAGGATGGTGGCAAAAATCAACCCCAGCGCGGATACGGCGACGGTCATCCACAGTCCCTTGAGGAAAAATGGGAAACTGTCTATCAGTTGCTGAAAATAAAAGGCCATCATGGGTTAATACGCCTCGCGGAAAATAAGCTTTTTCTGGGACCAGTCAGCCAGGGTTTTCAGGCAGAAGTATATACATAAATAAAAGAAGGCTACCGTGAAAAAGGCTTCGCTCGGCATAAACCGCTCCGATGTCAGCACCTGGCCGCAGCGGGTCAGCTCCAGAACCGAAATAAGCGACAGCAGGGCCGAGTCTTTGACCAATACGATGGACTGGCCCAGCAAGGGGGGCACCGTTATGCCCAACGCCTGGGGCAATATGATAAAGCGCATTCTCTGAAAATAGCTCAACCCGGAGGAAATCCCCGCTTCGATCTGGCCGGTTGACACCGAAGTGATGCCGGCCCGGATAATCTCCGCCATGTAAGCCCCGCTGTTGAGCATTAAGGCCAGGATACCGGTTTGCAGTTCGGGTATCCGAAACCCCAGGGTCGGCAGACCGAAATAAAAAAAATATATCTGAACCAGAAGCGGGGTCGAGCGGATCGATTCGATATAGGCGATGGACACGCCGCGCAACAGCTTCCAGCGCGAAAGACGGCAGGCACAGGCGATGGTTCCGACTATCAGTGCCAGAAAAATAGAAATGATCGAAATCAGGAAGGTGTTTCTCAGCCCCTCAAGAAAAAGGGCATGTACTCCCAGATGATTCTGAAGTTAAAGCCTTCCAGCATTTTTAAATCATCTCCTCGTGGGTGACATATCGCCAGCCGTGCGAGCAGCTTAAGGATGTGAATTTAAACTTGTTTAATAAACCGATATGATAATCCACTAAACTGTGGTTCAGACTGCATGTGTCAGGTTTCAGGTGTCAGTGAGTTGAGGTGATAGTTAATGACACCTGAAACCTTTAGTATTTTGAAGCGTATTGACAGGATTGCCCGGCAAATAGCCCGTTCCCATCGAACTGCTCCGCCTCGCAAAAGAAGAAATTATTAAAAAATGCGAAGCATTTTTTAATTAGTGATCCTTTTTCCAATCGGTGGACTCCATCCAGTACTTGATGTTGGCGTCATAATTTCCGTCGGCGTGAATTTTTTGAAAGAACAAATTGACCCACTGCCACAGGTTGACCGAATCCTGGCGCACGGCAAACGCCAGGGGATCTTTACCCTGGCCCAGGCGCTGATCCAATACCTTGACCGAGTTGGGTGGATAATCCGGCAGGACGGTCAAAACGGCCAAATCGTCGTTGACGCCGGCATCCACATGTCCGGCCAGAAGGGCTTGGACGATCATACGGCCGCCGCCTTTATAGGCTCTTTATCTTGGCCTTGGGCAAATACTTTTTGGCGATCGTCTCGCCCGTGGAACCTAAGCAGCACCCCAACCGTAACGTCGGGATTGTTGACATCTTCCGGAACCTGGTAGGAGGCGCCGGTCTTGGTAAACACACAGGGTTGGACATAATACCAGGGGTCACAAAAGGTAATTTTGAGGGCCCGTTTGAGGGTCGGAGTCATGTCGGCCGCCAGGATATCGGCTTTGCCCGAGAGCAGCGCCGGAATCAGGCCGTCCCAGTCGAAATCCGAGATCTTCAGTTTTACGCCCATACGCTTGGCCATTTCGCGCGCAAATTCAACCATGGAACCGGTCGGGTTGCCGCTTTTATCGATAAATGCATAAGGCGCAGCCCCGGACTGGACTGCAACCCTTAATTCTCCCCGTTTGACAATATCGGCCAAAGTCCCCGGCCGAGGCCGTCCCCACGATCCCGACTGTCAAGGCCAAAGCCAGAATAACGACAACTAATCTGTTGATTTTCATACGTCCCTCCTTTCAAGTTATGGGTGACTGATTTAAAACCTCCTGCTCTTCTGCTACAAAAATGCCCCGCTCGGACATTCGATCCATAAACGGCTGATAGGGTATATGCCTTGCAGGCGCCAGGATACCCTTCTCAGTTATTTCACCCCCGGCGATCATCTGGGCCACGATACTGGCCGTGAATCCAACCCCCTTGCTCATGGCCATCAAACCGGTCTCAAGATCACGCTCGATTAACAGACGCGAAGTCAGGCGCTGTTGCTTGCCATCCAGCAGTCCTTCAAAAATGTTCAACATGACCACCAGGTCTTTCTCGTTATCCCGGAATTGAAGGCGGGGTCCCATTAATTTATCCAGAAACTGAATCGGAGACACCTCGCAGGGCAGGCCCGCAACGGGTTTATCATCCAGGAATCCCAGTTGCTTAAGTGGATGCCAGAACGCGCTCCATCCCGGCCAGCGCAGGGAATAACGTCCGGTCTCTTTGATGGTTGGCGTCACCCCCAGCATATCGGTGTAGCGCACGGCATCACCGTTGGAGATGGCCTCCAGCCGGCCCAATGCGGGAAAGTCAATGGAATGGATAAAACCAGGATCGTGCTGACTGGCGCGCGGGATGTCCACCACCCGGCCCTTATGGACGGCCCGCGAACTGCGGTTGGTGGAGCTCAACACCCCTTCCCAGGTCCAGGATATTTTATAATTGATTGGATTGTCGCAGGCCGATTTTTCAGGGAAACCGCCGCAGTAGGAATTGATGACATGCAGTTCGTCGAAACGCCGTCCGGCTTCGCCGTAAATGATTAAATCAATGCCGGGATCCAGACCGCATTCGGGCATGATGGATATCCCGGCTTTTTGGGCTCGCTCTGCCAGGTCGGTAATCGAATCGCCGTAATTGGTATTCACCACCCCGACTCCGGTTTGAATGGCAGCCTGACAAACCCGGGGCGTGTAATGGCGCGGCAAAAGATCAATTGCCGCATCCGCGCGGCCGAATAGATCAGCCAGATTATCCGGATCGGCGGCATTGAGCACTTCCGGCCGGACTTTCGACATGCCGGGTAAATCCTTGATTTGATCCAATGCATCCAGGCTGGCGTCGGCGCAGATAACTTCTTTGACGTCCGCGCTGCGAGCCAGGTCGGATACGGCGGTGCGGCCTTGAATTCCGCAGCCGCCCAACACCAATATTTTCATGCTCACCCCACTCCAATTAAAAAAAGAATATTAGGTAGATAACGGTTGGTTTGCTTCAGTAGACAAGTTTACAACAACCCAGGCTCACCCGGATGAGACCGGACGGAACTGGAGGAATAAGCATAGATGGCAGGTATAATTTGATCTGTCAAGGAGAAATGGAGGAATCGCGGGCTTCTTCGTTGAAACACATAATTGATCGCTATTATGAAGATTGCCTGCTAAATGAAAATTTTGAAAATCACAAGCACCAAAAAAAATATCAAGCAAATTCCAAAAACCTAAATTCAAAATTCCAAAAAGATAAGCGTTTGGGTCATTGGATATTGAAAATTGAAATTTATTTGTGATTTGGTGCTTGAGATTTGGAATTTAATAGCGGCGCACAGCGACCGTATTTTCGATGTTCCAGGTTAAGCGTTCGATGTTCGCATTACCCCCCCAGGTAGGCTTTTTTAACTTCGGGATCTTCGAGCAAATCGCCCGACGGACCTTCCAGGACGAGCCGGCCGTTTTCCAGCACGTAGCCGCGTTGGGCGAATTGCAAGGCCAGACGGGCATTTTGCTCCACCAGCAAGATGGTGGTGCCTTCCTGGTTGATTTCTTTCAGGGCATCGAACATGCTCATCATCAGCAGCGGGGCCAATCCCATGGAGGGTTCATCCAGCAACATGACCTTGCGCCCGCTCATATAGGCTCGGCCCACGGCCAGCATCTGCTGCTCACCGCCGCTCAAGGTGCCTGATTTCTGGCTTTGACGTTCTTCCAGGCGCGGAAATATGGAGAACACCCGCTTGACATCCTGTTGGATCTGATCCTTGTCTTTGCGGGCGAAGGTGGCCAGCTTGAGATTTTCGGTAACCGTCAGATTTTCAAACAGGCGCCGGCCCTCCGGGACATGGGAGATGCCCAGCTGGCTGACAACTTTATCGGCGGGAAAGTCCAGCAGGTTATTGCCCGCAAATATCATTTCCGTGCCGTTCTTCGACCGGCACCATGCGCGATATGGCTTTGAGCGTGGTGCTCTTGCCGGCGCCGTTGGCGCCGATGATACAGACGATTTCCCTGTCATCAATTTGAAAGTTCAGCCCGTGCAAGGCCTTGATGTTGCCGTATGATACCCGTAAATCCTCTACCGATAGTAACATTATTCGACGATCTCCTTGCCCAGATAGGCATCGATTACCTTGGGGTTCTGCTGGATTTCTTGCGGTGTGCCTTCAGCAATCACCTCCCCGAACACCAGGGTCTGGATTCTCTGGCAGAGTTCCATGACCACCCGCATGCGATGCTCGATGAGAAATATGGCCAGTCCGAATTCTCGGTGCACCTTGCGGATAATATCCATCATCTGCACCAGTTCCTCGGGATTCATGCCGGCCGTGGGTTCGTCTAAAAACAGAACCTTCGGTTCCATGGCCAGCGCCCGGGCCATTTCCACTCTGCGCTGGGCACCGTAGGAAAGATTGAGCACGATTTGATCTGCGAACTGATCGACCCTCATCATTTCGAGCAGATGATAGGCTTTCTCTTCGCTTTCGGCTTCTTCCCGCTGGCGTTTGGCCGTGCCGAAAAACGCTCCCACCAGCCCATAGGTCAGCTTGGAATAGCGGGCCATTTTGACATGCTCCAGCACCGTCATATGCCGCCACAAAAGCATGTTTTGAAATGTGCGGCCAATTCCCAGCGAAGCGATCTCATGGGGTGAACACCCGTTTATTTGGTTGTTCTCCAGCGATATCGTCCCTTCAGTGGGGTTGTAGATACCGGTAATGAGATTAAAGATCGTTGTTTTGCCGGCCCCGTTGGGCCCGATCAGACCCCGGATCTGACCGGGATCGATCTCGAGCCCGTAATTGTAAACAGCCCGCAACCCGCCAAAGTAGTGCGTCATTTTGTCAATTTGCAGCAAGGCCATTGTTTACCTCATGCTAGCACGTAGGATATCAGGTTATGCCGGAAGGCCCGAACAGTTTATAGGGTCCCGGGGAATACAATAACCGGTAAACAGTTGATTGGATGATTAGTTGATGGGTTAAATCGTTGTCGGAATAGGATCGATATTACCCATTGCCCATTTGACTATTCAACCATTTAACGATTCAACCTTTATCCTTTAACCTTTTTCCTTTATCCTTATCAACTCAATCAACTCAATCAACCAGTCAACTCAACAAACTCAACAAACTCAATAAACTCAACAAACTCAGTCCCGTCTTTTCGGTTGAACTAATTTTCTGACATCAAATTCCTTGAACGCGATCAGGCCGGTCGGGCGAAAAATCATTACCAGTATCAGAAGCAAAGGGATAATGATCCACTTAAACAGCTCCAGCGGCCGCAGCATTTCACCCAGCAAACTGATGCTGCAGGCACCGAGAATGGACCCGTACACGGAGTTCAGCCCGCCGAAATAGACCATTGCCAGAACCTCGGCCAGCTTCTGAATGCCGAAGGTTGCCGGATTCACGTAACGCAGGACATGGGCAAATAAGCCGCCGGCAACGCCGGCCCAGAAGGCCGCAAACAAAAACGCCGTGATTTTGGTTTGGCGCGTATTGACGGTCATGGCATCGGCCGCCATTTCGTTGTCGCGCACCGCATTCAAAGCCTTACCCAGGGTTGAACGCACAAAATTATTCATGATCCAGATGCCGATCACCACGGTTGCAAAGACCGCTGGAAGATTGGCCCAGCCGGGCTGGCTGCCCAACCCACGGGGTCCGCCCACAAACTCCAGATTCTCGATCAGGCTTTTCACGATAAACATAAAGGCCAGTGAAATAATAGCCAGGTAATCGCCCCGCGTCCGGAACGACGGTATGGCCACAGCCAGTGCGCCAAAGGCCGCAACCAGGCCGCCAAAGATTAGGGCAATCGGAAAAAAGAAGGGACCGAGCCACTGCGGCAACAGGGCCGCTCCGAAAAGTTTGTCATCGGCAAACAGGCCGACTGTAAAAACCGAAGAACCGTAAGCGCCTAACGCCATAAACCCCGGGTGCGAGCATGAAAATTCGCCCATGTAACCGTTGATCAGGTTCAGGCTTAAGGTCAGCAGCACAGCGATCAAAGTATACCTGAGTACTTCGGCCCGATAAAGGGTCATGTCCGACCACCAGTGCAAAATTAAGTACAACAGGCCAAGATGAATCAAACCCGAGAGCATTAATGGATAATCGAGGAGTTTGGCCGCCAGCCGGTTCATGCTCGCTGCACTCAAGCGAGCACTCACCGTGATCGGTAAAAGATAAATCAGTACGAAATATATTATGGCACTGTGCATCAACATCGGCTTTTTGAGCATTAGAACAAAGCCGAACAGCATCGGCGCTTTGCGTAACCCCAGCGAGCGGGCAAAGGAAGTCCCGATGAAATATTCCAAGGCCACCGCCACCAGTGCCCCCAGCAGCCAGCTGAGCAGGGGAACCTGGGAAAAGAAAACCCGAATCCGGCTTAAAATCTGTCGCTTGTCCCTCGACAGCCCGTCACTTGTTGCTTCCATGTGTTGTACCTTAGTAATTATTTTTGTGCATATTGTGGCAAAATATATTTTAGTGTAAATATGAAGCTGCGCGAAGAAATGCCTAAAATTACAAAATGCCTAAAATGCCTAAAGTTGAGGTATTCTGCCGAATTTTAATAAATAAAAACGCATGATCGGGTATTATTTTATCTTCCTGATTTCTGGTTTCCCAAACGTTAAGCATCGATGGTTCATAAAAAAGACGGAGCGCAGCGACACCACAATTTTAGGCATTTTAGACATTTGCCACTTATGCCTCTGGTTTCAACTATCTCGAAGAAGCCTACTCCTTCCTTCGTCAATCGTCACTTCCCTAAAGTCTCAGCTTCGCACTGTAAGGTTCGCCAAAGAAACCGTGGGGGCGAAAAACCAGGATCAGCAAAATGATCGAATAGGCGATCAGGTCCCGAAATGTTGATGGGAAGACCATGGGGACAAACATCTCAATAAAACCCAGTAAAAATCCCGCCAGGGTAGCGCCGACCACCGAGCCTCTGCCGCCTAAGATGGCGGCCACAAACGCCTTCCAGCCGATCAGAATACCCATGTAGGGATCCAAAACCGGATAGGCAACGCCAAACAGGATGCCGGCCACGGCCGCTAACCCGGATCCGATAGCAAAGGTCAGTGCAGCGATTCTATTGAGGGGCACTCCCATCAACGGGACGACCACATAATCAAACGCCATGGCCCGCATCGCCATCCCCCAACGCGTATGGCGAATGAACTGGTGCAGCAAAAACGACAAGGTGATGGACACCAGCACGATCATGATCTTTTTGTTGGTCACCACCACCCCGCCCAGGTGATAGGTGGAGGTTTCGATCAAGGATGGGAAGCTGACTCTTTGGGCTCCGAGTAAAATCAGATTGCCGGTTTCTAAAATGATGCCGATCATCAGGCCGGTGATGGCGGCCGATGCCCGGGGCGCATCGCGCAGGGGACGGTAACAGACCCGTTCGACAAACATTCCGACAAAAGATGTCAGGAACATGGAGATCAAAATGGTCAAAACCAGGATCAACCAGCCGGGCAGCACAAATGACCCCATGGCGCTAAGCGCCACCAGGGCCGTGGCAACGCCGAAGCCGATATAAGCGCCGACCATGAAAATATCCCCGTGGGCAAAGTTAAAGAGCATCAAGATGCTGTAGACCATGGAATATCCCAGCGCGATGAGGGCGTAGAAACTGCCCCACTGCAACGCATTGACCAGGTTTTGAAAAAATACCATCAGGGTTCTCCTTAGACCTAACCCGGACAAGCCGGAATTGAAGACTGAATATTGAAGATTGAAGATTTGTGGTAGCGCTTCGCTCTGTCTTTTCTATTAATATCAATAGAATTGCTTAAATATTCAACCTGACTATTCAAAGGTTACGACCGGTGGACGCTGTCCACCATATTGATCAGGATCCTGAAACCGGAATTGTTTAACAGGCGGGGATAAACCCCGCCACTACAAGACAGTCGCTTACCCGATACAGGCAGGGAGCCTGGACAGAAGGTTTGTCCCCGTTCGTATTGGCTTGATTGTCTATAGAATAGCTCAAATAAGGTATAGTTTAATTTTAGAATTTAGGCTGGCGTTAACCGGTTCGCGGTTCAGATGTATTTTATGGTGCGGGTGTTCAAAGATAGAAGATTAAGGTAAACCTTTAACCTCTGAACCCCGCAACCCTCGAACCCATTAACAGTTAGCGTCCATCTTAGGGACAGACGGACTTATAGAATTCAAACTCACCGGCATCACTGATGCGAACGATAACGGCACACTTGATGGGGTCGCCATCCTCGGTAAAGGTCATGCCGCCGGTAATTCCGGCAAAGTCTTTTATAGAGGCCAGGGCATCGCGTACCGCTATACGATCTTTTTCAAGGTTACCGGTCAGCTGACCGGCCCCTTCAATGGCTAATTGAACGAGGCGCATGGAATCCCAGGTCAGCGCCGCAACGTCATCGGGCACATACCCGTACTTTTTAGTATAACGGTCGATAAAGTCCTTGGTGGCGCCTTTGGCGCCCGCCGCCGCATAATGGGTGCTGAAAAACAGGCCATAGCAGTCTTTGCCGCAAAGCTTGACGGTCTCGGCCGACCCCCAGCTGTCGCTGCCCACGATCGGTTTATTCCACCCCAGCTGATGCGCCTGCTGAACGATCAAGGCCACCTCGTTGTAGTACTGCGGGGTGAACAGGACTTCAGCGCCGGAGTTGATAATTTTCGTCAGCTGGGAGCTGAAGTCGGCGTCTTTGGTGGTGAAGCTTTCGTAGGCCACCACGGAGCCGGGGCCGTTCAGATCTTCCCAGGCCGCCTTAAAAAACTCCGCCAGGCCCTTGGGATAGTCGCTGGCCACGTCATACAGGACGGCCGCTTTTTTGAAACCGAACTCGTTTTTGATAAATTTTGCAACCACCGGTCCTTGAAATGGATCCAGGAAGCAGCCGCGGAACACGAAGGGACGATCCTTGGTGGTGTCGGGGTTGGTGGACCAGGGGCTGATCATGGGCGTGCCCAGTTCATTGGCCTTGCCGCCGGCGGGAATCGCCTGCTTGGAGGACTGGGGCCCGACGATGGCCAGAACATCTTCCTCGGTAATCAGCTTGGTAGTGGCCTTAACGGCGGATTCGGCTTTGGACTCATTGTCTTCAATAATCAGCTCGACTTCATATTTCTTGCCGCCGACCTCAATGCCGCCGGCTGCATTAACATCCTCCAGCCACATTTGGGCGGCGTATTTGGTGCCCTCCCCCACTTTGGGAATATCGCCGGTGAGCGGGGCATTCACGCCGATCCTGATGGAGTCAGGCCCGGCAGCATATGCACAAACACCCAAACCCGTTAGGAAAAATGAAATGACTGCTATCGCGAATACTTTTCTTTTCATCATAAGCCTCCTTTCTAAAAACATCACATTAGAGTGTTTTGGACTCATTGACCAACAGCCTAGAATCCGAAAAAGTGATAGGGTGCATATCACAAGTACAAGAGTTTTTCAAGGTCCGACTCATCGTTGTCCCGTGGGATGATTGGTACTTCAGCAACAGAAGCGATACGACAAATCCGAAAATTTGGCTAAACAAAAATTATCCGTTAATTTTTTGATGATATCATAAAAAATTATTTTAAATATTGACAGAATCACCATTATTTTTTAATGCTTTATCATAATGAAAATAGACAAAATCAATCTCACCATCATTAAGCATTTGCGTGACGGACGGAAATCCTATAAAAAGATTGCCGATGAATTATCACTATCCGAAAACACGGTTCGCAGCCGGGTCAACAAGCTGATTGACGAAGGTGTTCTGGAGATCACCGGGCTGGTGGATGCGGAAGCCGTTTCGGATCATCGTATCGTCATCGTGGGTGTTAAATTGGCCACCATGGAACTTGTTAAAAAAGGTGAGGAATTCAGCCGGTTAAAAGGGGTTATTGCGGTGAATGTTGTTACCGGCCGCTTTGACCTGATACTGATCGTTTTGCTGAAGCCGGGATTCGGCCTGCTTGAATTTTACACCGAAGAAGTATCCCGATTATCATCCGTCCAATCCGTGGAAACCTTTGTCGTCTATAAAAGCTACAATCTGAAAGTGCCCTATATTCTGGAATAACACAATCATTTTTTAAAAATTTGAAACCCTTATTTTAAGCGCAACTTACAACAGCCAAAGGAGGACAGATAATGAAGGAGATTAACGAACTGAATTTTCCGGATGATATTCGCTATGCTAAAAGTCATGAGTGGGCCAAACTGGAAGGCGACACGGTCAAAGTCGGAATCAGCGACTATGCCCAGGATCAATTGGGAGATATTGTCTTTGTGGAAATGCCCGAAGCCGGCGAAACTTTCGCCCAAGGCGACGAATTCGGAACGGTGGAATCGGTCAAGGCGGTCTCAGAGCTCTACATGCCGATCGGCGGTGAAATTGTGGCCGTCAATTCCCCGCTGGAAGACGCGCCCGAGCTGGTCAACAACACGCCCTACTCCGATGGGTGGATGATTGAAGTTAAACCCGATGATCCGGCCCAACTGGACAGCCTGATGACCAAAGACGATTATATCAACTCATTGCAGGGATAGAAAAGAACACTAACCCAGAGTTTTCAATTTTAAAATAAAAAGTGCAGCTAAGGAATAAACCCATGCGGTATTTGCCGCATACACCGGAAGAAATTTCTGACATGCTGGCGGTAATCGGGGTAAACTCCCTCGAGGATCTCTTTTCAACAGTCCCCGTGCAATGCCGCCGCAAAAGCGAATTAAACCTGCCGCAACGCTTGAGTGAATGGGAATTAAACAGCCATATCGACACCCTTGCCGGCACGATGGCGGTATCACCTGAATACAAGGTGTTTATGGGCGCCGGCAGTTACGCGCATCACATCCCGGCAGCGGTAACCCATCTGCTGAGCCGCTCGGAGTTTGTCACCGCCTATACGCCCTATCAGCCGGAGATGAGCCAGGGAACGCTGCAGGCAATCTTTGAATACCAAACGCTCACCGCCCGGCTGCTCGGGATGCAAGTTGCCAATGCCTCGCAATATGACGGCGCCTCCGCGCTGGCTGAAGCGGCACTGATGGCGGTGCGAGTCACCCGCAAAAAAAAAGTGGCGGTATCCCGCCTGATTCATCCCCACTATCGCACGGTACTGGCGACATATCTCAAGCCCACCGATTATGAAATTATTGAATTGCCCTATCTGGCGGACGGAACCACAGATCTGACTCAACTGAAAGGCGCGCCGGATCTGGCTGCGGTGGCCGTCCAGTCACCCAATTTTTTCGGCTGTATCGAAAACCTCCGGACGATCGGCGAGAAGGTCCAGGATCAAAAAACGCGCTGCTGATTGCCTGTTTTACAGAGCCGCTGGCCTTCGGGCTGTATCAAAAATCCCGGCAGCCAGGGAGCGGATATCGCCTGCGGTGAAGGGCAAAGCCTGGGGATACCACGGTCATTCGGCGGACCGGGCCTGGGAATGTTTGCCGCTAAAATGAAATATGTCCGCCATATGCCGGGACGTCTGGTGGGACAGACCACGGATGTTGATGGACGCCGGGGATTCGTGTTAACGCTGGCCACCCGCGAGCAGCACATCCGCCGGGAAAAAGCCACCTCCAATATCTGCACCAACCACAGTCTGTGTGCCCTGGCTGCCGCCATGTACATGGCCACCTTGGGCGGCAGCGGTATCAAAGCGCTGGCCCAATTGAATTACGACAAGTGCGAATACCTGAAAGGTGAACTGCGCCGGGCCGGGTTCAAGATCCCGTTTCAACAACCGACCTTTAATGAATTTGTGGTTGAATTCCCGCCGGGATTTGTAAAAACCTATGACCGTCTGGTCAACCAAAAAATAATCCCGGGGCTTCCCCTGGAATGTCACTACCGGGAGTTGAAAAATCATTACCTGCTGTGCGTCACCGAAACGATCAGTAAGGAAGATATGGATGAGCTGGTGGCTGCGGTAAAACAAGGATGACTGACGGTGTCAGGTATCAGAAGACAGAAAGATGGCAGAAGACAGATGACAGTGAACAGGTGTCAGCCCGACCGCTGGCCGCGGAGCGGCCAGTTTGATTGAAAAAGAAACTCTGAAAAAGCGAATATCGAATAATGAATTTCGAATATCGAAGTAATGTATTTTGTCTATTTTAACAAAGACCGAGCGAAGCGATTCCATCCTTCGATATTCTGGGGTTCGCTTTTTAAACCAAACCCGGCTATCGAAACTGCAGATTTGATTCAAAAGGAGATTTATAAATGAAAGAATATCCAGGTACCACCGGCCTGATACTGAACGAACCGCTGCTCTGGGAAAAAGGCAAAAAAGGCCGACTGGGCTTTTCCGCCCCGCGCAGGGATGTGGCACAGTCTGAGATGGCCCCGGAGTTTGTCGGCGAGGGACCTGATTTTCCGGATCTCAGTGAACTGGATGTCGTTCGGCACTACACCCGCCTATCCCAGTGGAATTTTGCGGTGGATAGCGGCATGTATCCGCTGGGGTCCTGCACCATGAAGTATAATCCCAAAACCAATGAAAGACAGGCGGCTTGCCCGGGTTTTGCGGCGGCCCACCCGATGCTGCCGCCGAACCTTTCCCAGGGAATCCTCAAATTAATGTACGATCTTGAACATTTCCTGGTGGAAATCACCGGCCTGGATGCCGCTACCCTTCAGCCGGCAGCCGGCGCCCACGGCGAACTGACCGGCATGCTCCTTTTTTATGCCTACCACCGGAGCAAAGGCCAGCCCCGCTCAAAAATCCTCGTCCCGGATACGGCCCATGGAACCAATCCGGCCAGTGCCGCCCTGTGCGGATACAGACCGGTGGCCATAAAATCGAATCCGGCCGGCATTCTTGCCCCGGAAGACGTCGCCCAATTAATGGACGAGGAAACTTCCGGCATCATGGTGACCAATCCCAACACCCTGGGGCTGTTTGAAGAAAACATCAAACAGATCGCCGACATCGTACATGCCAAAGGCGGTCTGGTGTATGGTGACGGTGCCAATATGAACGCAATTATGGGCATTGCCGATATGGGGAAAATCGGCATCGATGTCTTGCATTTAAACCTGCACAAGACGTTTTCCACGCCGCATGGCGGTGGTGGCCCGGGTTCCGGACCGGTATGTGTGCGGAAGCATCTGGCGCCTTTCCTGCCGGTACCCAGAGTCACACACCACAACGGACAATATCTGTTAAAAGAAGATTTTCCGCACACCATCGGCCGGCTGCATGCCTTCAACGGCAATATCGGTGTTCTGATACGGGCTTACAGCTATATTCTGAGCATGGGAGCGGAATTTCTGAAAAAAGCCAGCCAGCTGGCAGTGTTGAATGCCAATTACATCAAGGAACAATTAAAGGGCACGTTTCACCTGGCCTATGATCGCCCCTGCATGCACGAATGTGTTTTTTCCGATCGATTGCAGCAGGCGTATAAGGTCACCACCCTGGACATGGTTAAACGGCTGATGGACTATGGATTTCATCCCCCCACGATTTACTTTCCGCTGGTGGTGCCCGGCGCCATCATGATCGAACCCACGGAGACGGAATCCAAAGAAGATATCGATCTTTTCATTGATTCGCTCAAAGCCATTGCCCAAGAAGCAGCAGAAAATCCGGATCTCTTACATGACGCCCCCAGAAACTGCCGCCGCAGAAGACTCGATGAAACCGCGGCGGCCCGCAAGCCCTGTTTGACGGGATGACATGTTGGTTGTCAGTTGTCTGTTGTCTATTGTGAGTTGTTTATTGTAAGTTGTCTGTTGGGAGCTGTCTGTTGTCCGTAGTCGGTTGCAAATGCAATTTTGAAGCATTAGTTTACAGACTAGCTGACTTGCATAGCCAATAGAAGCCTTTGAATCAAATTATAACTCAATCTTATACATGCGTGCCACATACAACTAACCACATACAAGAGACAAGCGACAAAAAGATTTGTTACTCTGTCAACCTGGGTCTGATAGACTATCCGGCGGCCTGGGCTTTACAGCAAAAACTGGTCGCTGCCAGGGTTGAAAATCGTATCGACCATGATATCTTGCTTTTTTTGGAGCATCCGCCCGTCTTCACCCTCGGCCGCAGGGGGGGATTGGAAAATCTTCTGGTCTCGGAATCTTTTTTGAAAGACTCGGGCATCCCGGTCATCCAGGTCGAGCGCGGAGGGGTCATCACCTATCATGGTCCGGGCCAGATCGTCGTCTATCCCATTATGAATCTGCACGCCCGCAGAATCGGCGTCAAAGATTTTGTTGCGGCCATGGAAGAAGCCATGCTTCAAACCGCCGCCAACTGGAATATCGCAGCAGGGCGCAATCCCATCAATAGCGGTATATGGGTCGGCAACCAAAAAATGGGCAGCATCGGAATAGCCCTGCGCAAGGGGGTCAGCTTTCACGGCCTGGCTCTCAATGTCAACCTCGACCTGACACCGTTTTCCTGGATTCAGCCCTGCGGCCTGCAAGGCGTCAGCATGACATCCCTGAAAAATGAATTGGGCCGGGAGTTGCCGATGAATGAGGTCCTGGACGTCCTGAAAAATCAGCTTGCGGCGGCATTGGAGATACCTTTTGAAAAATGCCGTCTTGCGGATCTAGAGCGTGAAATGACGGATTGATTGAAATACTTTAATCACCGCAGAGCCGCAAAGAGCGCAGAGTTCATGTACTTTTCATTTGCCGCTGGAAAGCCGGCAAATGAAAATTCGCAAGCATTCCACGCTATAGTTTTGCTAATTTGTGCATTTATAATGTTTGGAGAATGATGAGATCTAAACCGTATTGCCCGAAAAAGAGGTGTATTTCACTTTCTGACCTCTGGGCAGAAAGTGAAATGAAAGGTCAACTTTGCGTCCTCTGCGACTCGAGCGAAGCGGGCGGTGAAATAAAACCAACCCTATGAATAAAAATCCAAAAACCACCGTACTCGTCCAAAAACCCAAATGGCTGCGGCGGCGCTTGCCCACCGGTTCCGAATACGAAAAAGTCAAAGGGATGATCAGTGATGACCGGCTGCACACGGTGTGCCAGGAAGCCAAGTGTCCCAATATGTGGGAGTGCTTTTCGCAGAAGACGGCAACCTTTTTGATCATGGGCTCGCGCTGCACCCGCAATTGCCGATTCTGCTCGGTGCTGCCGGGTCCCCTGGAACCGCCGGATCCCGCCGAGCCTGTCCGGGTGGCCGATGTCGCCCGCCAGATGGGCTTGAAATATGTCGTCGTCACCTCGGTTACCCGGGACGACCTGGCGGACGGCGGGGCATCCCTGTTCGCCCGGACGATTATCGAAATCCGCCGCAAAATGACCGATGCCTGCGTCGAAGTATTAATTCCGGATTTTCAGGGGAACCGGGATGCGCTCCACATCGTTTTAAATGCCCGACCGGATGTGCTAAATCACAATATCGAAACCGTGCCGCGCCTCTACCCGCGGGTTCGACCCCAGGCTGAATATCAGCGTTCCCTGGATATTATTCGATGGGCTCACGCGTTCGATTCGGCGCTGCCGACCAAATCCGGACTGATGCTGGGTCTTGGCGAAGAAGAAATAGAAATCGAGAATACACTGATAGATCTTCGATCCGCAGGCTGCCGCATCCTGACCCTGGGCCAGTATCTGCAGCCTTCGAAAAACCATTTAGCGGTCGAGCGCTTTATCCCGCCGGAAGAATTCGAAGCTTGGCGTAAAAAAGCCATCAAAATCGGTTTTACCGAGGTCGCCAGCGGACCGTTCGTGCGCAGTTCCTATCACGCCAAGGAGCTGTACCAGGAAGTTTCCACCTGATTGAAGGCCGAAAAATAAATAAATTCCAGGCCGGTAAAATTTTGCAATATCTTGAGTCAACCGCTATTAAATATCAAATTACAAATCCCAAATTACAAATAAATCTCAAATTTCAATATCCAATGACCAAAACTTTGATAACAGCACAGTATTAATCCAGGTGCGTCAAGTAGATGTTCTTTTTGCAGGATCACAGTTGGGTTTGTGATTTTGAATTTTTGTCATTGTAATTTATTTGATATTTGGAATTTGTGATTTGTAATTTTATTTGCGGCAGAGTAGAATTGGGCAGATTAAATTTGAGTACTACCGAGGTATGAATTTGCATAAACAACTGACTTGGGCTGAAATTGACCTGAATGCTTACGCGCACAATATCAGAGAGCTACGACGCGCCACGCAATCCCAAGCGCGCCTGATGGCCGTGGTCAAAGCCAACGGCTATGGTCACGGAGCCAAAGAAATTGCCCGCACCGCGCTGCAAAACGGGGCCGAATTTTTAGGAGTGGCCCGGCTCCATGAAGCGGTTGAACTGAGACAGGCCGGTCTGGAAGCGCCGATTTTAATTCTCGGCTACAGTTCACCCGACTCAGCCACGACGCTCATTGATTATGACCTGGCTCAAACCGTCTACTCCCCGACGACAGCCCAAGCATTATCAAAACAAGCCGCTCGCCAGGGGAAAAAAATTAACGTTCACATCAAGGTAGACAGCGGCATGGGACGACTGGGCCTGCTGCTGGAGGAACCGGCAGCTGGAGCCTCTCATAATAACCTGTCTGCCGGACCCGTCAGCGATGTCGAAACCATCAGCCGTCTTGGCAATCTCGAAGTGAACGGAATTTTCACCCACTTTGCCACCTCAGACAGTGCCGACAAATCTTACGCCACCCGTCAACTTAAACGATTCACTGAATTTCTCAACCACCTTGATCGAGCCGGCTTGACGCCGCCCTTGAAACACGCCGCCAACAGCGCAGCGGTGATCGATTTGCCGGACTCCCATCTGGATATGGTCAGGCCGGGCATTGCAACCTACGGACTATACCCATCCGCTGAAGTCAATCAACGCAGGGTCGACCTGAAACCGGTTATGACATTAAAAAGCAGGATCATTCATCTAAAGAAGGTGCCGGCCGACTTTCACATCAGCTACGGTATTACCTATCGCACGGAAAAACCCACCACCATAGCAACCGTGCCCGTCGGATATGCCGACGGCTATAATCGTCTGCTGTCCTCCCGCGGGCACATGCTGGTCCACGGCCAGCGGGTGCCCGTTGTCGGCCGGGTGTGCATGGACCTGACCATGCTGGATGTGGGCGCGCTGAAGGATGTAAAGATTGAAGACGAGGTGGTGGTATTCGGGCAGCAGGGCAATCAAGCGGTAACGGCTGATGAACTGGCCTCAAAAGTGAACACCATCAATTACGAAATCGTCACCTCGATTACCGGACGGGTACCGAGGATATACAGAGAGTAAAGGTTTTATACACTATTCTTTTATATTTAGCGACTTATGGGAGCAATAGGTTTCAGGTGTCAGGAACTTAGACGAAGAGCTCATAAACTGGCATGGGAATTCTTAAGAAAATAATTAATGCCTTACTTCACTACCCCCGACAAATGCAATATCTTCTACAGAATTTACGGCGTTGACCAATCAAAACCTATCGTTGCTTTTCTAAACGGCACCACCCAGACCACCTTATACTGGGGCAACCAGGTTCCCGTCTTCTCAACGGGTTATGGTCTGCTGTTTTATGATGCACGGGGGCAGGGCCAAAGCGACCTTGGCGTCGCTCCGATTTCGCTGCAGCTGCACGTTTCAGATCTTAAAAATTTATTGGATCATTTAGCTGTTGACCGAGTCCACCTGGTCGGCCTCAGTCATGGCGCCCGGGTGGCGCTGGAGTTTGCGCTCGAATTTCCGGCAAGGGTCAACCGGCTGGTATTGTGCAGCATCGGTGCACAAACCAGCGACCGCTGCCGGGCGATTGTCCGGTCCTGGCTGGAAATTCTTAAACTCTCAGGGTTGAAGGCCATGGCCTGGGCGGCGTTGCCGGCCGTATTCGGCAATCAGTTTTTAAAAGACCATCAAAAAATTATTGATAAAATCGTCGACGCTGTCGTTATTCGTAATAGCCCGGACGCGCTGATCGCCCAATTGGAGGCTGTATTAAACTATCCGGCGCCGGACAGAATTCCGGCCAATTTCGATAAAGCGACACTGATCATTTCAGGCTCGGAAGACCTGTTGGTCGAGCCGGATGATACGCAACTGCTCACGCATCAATGCCAGGGACACCATGAAATGATCAATGGCGTCGGCCACAGCATCCCGGCCGAAGCGCCGGAAATTTTTCAAAAATTGGTGCTTGAATTTTTTGATTCAGGCAAATAGAATCTCAGGAGTTAACAAGATTTCACCGGCAGGCGGCTGCTGATTTCACGGTTTCATCCGGAAACCGTGAAAAAATCCAGTTCATCTTGTAGATCCTGTCAAAAAAAGATTAATTAAATAGGGTCCATTCCTTAATGAAAATCGAATTGCCAATCACAAAGGCTTAATAAATGCGAGAAATCATTCTGATTAATATCACCGGCCAGGACAAGCCGGGTTTGACATCCAGCCTAACCAATATACTGGCCCGGTACGACGTGACGATTCTGGATATCGGGCAGGCGGTTATCCATGACTACCTGTCGCTGGGTATTCTGGTGGAAATACCGCGCGAGCACTCATCCTCATCAATCCTAAAAGATCTCCTGTTCAAAGCCCATCAGCTCGGCATTCAGATTCGTTTTTCAGCCATCAATGGCGAACGCTACGAAGGTTGGGCATCCCAATCCGGTGAGCAGCACCGGATTATAACGCTGCTCGGCCGGAAGCTGACGGCGACTCAGCTGGCAAAAGTCGCCACCGCACTGGCCGACAACAATTTAAACATCGATGTAATTACCCGTCTTTCCGGACGAGTTTTTCTGGATGATCCCGCATCACTGCCCAAAGCCTGTGTCCAGATTACCGTCTCCGGCTCGTTGAATAACCCCGGTCAATTTCGCGGCCAATTGTTTAAGATATCGGAAGAAACCGGAATCGATATTTCCTTTCATATGGATGATATTTATCGCCATGCCCGCCGCCTGGTCGTGTTTGACATGGACTCCACCCTGATCCAGGGTGAAGTGATCAATACTCTGGCCCAACATGCCGGGGCCGGGGATCAGGTGGCCGCAATCACCACAGCCGTCCATGAATGGGGGAATGGATTTTAAGGAAAGCTTTGCCCGCAGAGTTGCGCTGCTCAGGGGTCTTGATGAAAAAGTGCTCGCAGAAGTTGCCCAAAAGCTCACTCTCACCGAAGGTGCCGAACGGGTCATCAATACGCTGAAAAAACTCGGCTACAAAATTGGAATCATATCCGGCGGCTTTAACTATTTTGGTGAATATCTGCAGCACAAACTGGGGCTGGACTACGTTTTCGCCAATGTGCTCGAAATCAAGAACGGCAAGGTCACCGGCAATATCACGGGCGATATCATCGATGGGCCCAAAAAGGCTGAAATTCTCAAAACCATCGCCACGGTGGAAAACATCAGCCTGCAGCAAACCATTGCCCTGGGCGACGGCGCCAATGATCTGCCCATGATCAGCATCGCCGGCCTGGGTGTCGCCTACCACGCCAAACCCGTGGTAAAAGAAAATGCCGAGCAATCCATTTCCAGCGTCGGATTGGATGGATTGCTGTATCTGATGGGAATCAGTGAAAGGGAAATTCAGCAAAAATAAACAAAAAGGCAGGGCCATGAAAAGCCCTGCCTTTTTGTTTATTTGCTCTCTGAGATGCCGTTGTTTTCTTGCTCGGATATCTTCGCACGATTTGGAAGCCCGGCAGAAAAGATGCACGCACATCCGAGATACTAAATAATTGCAGATCTGTATATTCAAAAATGATGCCAAACTTTAAATTTTTTTTTATCTATAATTTCAGTATGTTATAATATTCGATAAAATCGGGTTTTTCCGCCAAAGTGTCAATTTTTCGACAGTCCTGTCAAAATCTTATGATCTTTGCCCCGGGTGCGGGGTTTAAAGCGGCAATGTTCGGTATCAACCTCGGCCGTTTTGGCGTTGCCGCGATGTGCAACGGAGCCCTTGAAGGCGGTTTAAATACGGCCGCGGATTATGCCAAGCAACGCGTAGCGTTCGGTCGCTCGATTATAAACCATCAAGGTCTTCAGTGGCAGCTTGCGGAAGCCGCCACCCAGCTCGAGGCCAGTCGAATGTTGACTTACCGTGCGGCGGAGATGATCGATAATGGGGAAAATTTCACCGTGATGGCCGCGCATGCCAAAAAATTTGCGACACGCGCCGCCTTCGAGGGCCTCAGTACTGCCATGCAGGTCATGGGGGCCAACGGTCTTTTGCGGGAAAATCCACTGGCCCGGCAGATGTCCGGCGCGCGAGTAACATACTATATGGATGGAACCACCGAGATTCAAAACGTTGTCATTGGCCGATCGCTGCTTGGATAATCATTTTTATCCGGATTGTTCTTTCATAAGCTTTTGTTTTCGCCTTCTTTGTTCCGTTATCATCCGGTAGGCCAGGTAATATTTGTAAATATTGCTCACGTATTGAACGGTTTCCCGGCCGGTTATCTTGGCGGCGGCCATCTCGACATTGTGAAACCATAAATTTGGATTCAAGCCCATGGCTGCGGCTTTTTTGCGCAGCTTATTCACCTTGGCCGGTCCGGCATTGTAGGAGGCAATGGCAAAGAGCATTTTGTTGACATCGTCCATCGGCTCATCCTGATAGTAGCGGTTGACAATAAACCGCATGTATTTGGTCCCGGCATGGATGTTGTTCTCCAGCTTTTGGATCCCGGATATATTAACGTTGGGATCCGCCGCAGTAGACGGCAATATCTGCATGACGCCGATGGCACCGGACGGGCTCTTTTTACTTTGATCCAGGCCGGACTCCTGGTAGGCCTGAGCCGCCATCATCAGATAGTCGAAGTCATATTGCTCGGCGTAGTGCTTGAAAAGCTCAACCATTTGCTGAAATTTTTGCAACTCATCATTTGAAATGGAATTTTTAATGTACTTGGTGCTTTTCAGATAGCGCTTGAGCAGCATATTTCCGATCAGGCTGCCTTTTTTATGGCCTTTGACGAATTGATTGACGACTGCTTTGAGCTGCGGACTGTTCTTGCGAAAGGCCCAGGCAATCTTACCGCCGGATCTGACGGCGATATCGGAATGGACCTGGATCTTATCAAATATCTGGGCCCAGAACTGGGCCTTGTGGCTGTCCATGACAATCATGGGAATCAGTCCCACGTTCACCATTTCAAGCAAATCTTCGTCCTCGAACGTTTCGTCTGCCAATACCAGCTCCATTTGAGATTTTCCGGCTTTTTCAAACGCTTCGTTCAACTGCATCAGGCTTTCGTAATAGCTGCTGGATTTGCGGACATGGATTTCTTTACCCGCAAGATCATCAATTCCGGCGATCGGTGGTGCCGCAGGCCCGGTTACAATGAGTTCTTTGACCCCGTTGCGCAAGGGATTGGAAAAATCAACCTGCCGGCGGCGTTGCGGGGTGATCGTCAGGTTGGCGACGGCGAGGTCTCCCAGGCCCTCGACCAGGCCCGGGATCAGCTGATCGCGGCGAACCGGTATAAAGACCACCTGTACTTTCAATGTTTTGGTTTTAAGCTTTTTGTTTATGAATTTTTCGAACTCTTTGAGCAGATCGTGGGAAAGCCCGCGTTGACGGCCGCGGTCCAAAAAGAAAAATGTTTTACTGTAGGTCACCAATACCCGGACCTGATGCCTTTTGGCCATCGCATCAAAATCACCCAGCCATTTTTTATTTAACTGCGACAACTCTTTCTGCGGTATTTGCTGAGCCCACGCTCCAGCCGCAGTCAGGCACAACAGCCCAGCCGCAAAAATGAAAGCCAGTAGGGATTCTGCAGGAAAAGGAGATTGACGATCGATTCTTTTCATTTAAGCAGTCTCCTTTTTTGAAATTAGTTCGTGGGCAGCAACTGCATCACCCCAATGGCTCCGGCCGGACTGCGCTTGCTGTGATCAAGGCCGGATTCCTGGTAGGCCTGGGCCGCGATCATCAGATAATCGAAGTCGTACTGGCCGGCGTATTTTTCAAACAGGGCCACCATGCTCTGAAATTTTTCCCTTTCCTCCTGCGCAGTCGAATTTTTAACGTATCGGGTGTCGCGCAGGTAGCGTTTGAGCAAAATATTGCCGAGCAAAGTGCCCTTCTTGTGGCCCTTGACGAATTCATTGACCATGGTCTTGAGCTTGGGGCTGTTCTTGCGAAAGGCCCAGGCAATCACACCGCCGGTTCTCAGGGCGATGTCCGGATGGACTTTAATCTTGTCAAAGATCTGCTCCCAGAACTGCGCCTTGTGGCTGTCCATGACGATCATCGGAATCAAACCGGCATTGACCATCTCCAGCAGGTCCTCATCTTGG
Organism: uncultured delta proteobacterium; assembly: GCA_963710795.1. Classification (GTDB taxonomy): domain Bacteria; phylum Desulfobacterota; class Desulfobacteria; order Desulfobacterales; family JAFDCJ01; genus JAFDCJ01. The sequence goes on along the minus strand of CAVQBT010000040.1, from coordinate 8,090 downwards.
AGCATTTCATCGGCTGCAACCAGGTTCATTTGCGGTTTGCCGGCCTTTTGGAAGGCTTGGTCCAACTGCATCAGGCTTTCGTAGTAGCTGCTCGATGGGCGCACATGAATCGCTTTGCCGGCCAGATCATCCAGGCTTTTGACCGGCGGGGCGGACGGTCCGGTGACCAGCAGTTCTTGGACGCCCGCGATATAAGGGTCGGAAAAATCGACCTGCTGCTGCCGCAGGGCGGTAATGGTCAGGTTAGCGGCCGCGATATCCCCGCGGCCCTCAACCAGCCAGGGAATCAGCTGATCCCGCCTGACGGGAACGAACAAAACCTTGATCTTCAGCGTTTTGGTTTTGAGCTTCTGGTTGACAAATTTTTCGAACTCCTTGAGCAGTTCGTAGCTGGCCCCGCGCTGGCGGCCCTGATCCAAAAAATAGAAAGTTTTACTGTAAACCACCAGCGCTCTGATCTCACGGCGATCGGCCATACCGTCAAAATCACCCGGTTACTTTTCATTTAGCGGCAAAACTTCCGACGGCTCTGCCGGCTGAGCGGCGGTCGCAGGTGGCGTGTACCCCAGGCAAGCAACAAGCATCATGATAGACAAGCGCAGCCAGATCCCTGACAATGGCCAATGATACGCAGTATTAAGTCGAAAATGTCTAAAAGGCAGCATGTTTAATGATCCTCCATAATGTTGGCTATTTTTCGCCACTTAACCGCCAACCGGTGCCACAACCAACAGAAATCCTTATCGGTCTTAAAGGGTCGATTGGACTTTAGCATATGAAGATGGCCAAGCGCAACCCGTCCCTGGATCGCATAAAATTATTTACCTTTGATTGAACGACAAGTTTTTGTTATGGGAGATAGGTGTCAGGTATTCCGGCGGACCGCTGGCCCAAAAAATGGCCAGTCTGATCGGAAAAGGGACCACCATTGATCCATAGCTCAAATATAGATTGTGGGAGCGGTTTGCTCACCTGAGCTTGCCGATGGTTCAACCGCGAATTTCTCGGTCTGAAGCACACTTGTGGTTGTAGTTTCATAAGAGCGGCGGCCTCCGGCAGAAACACTGATCCGCTTTCGGCGGAACACCTTCAGCAACTTAAAACATGTTGTCAAAAAATAAAGGACTGTGGGTACCAAGAGGTGGAAACGATATGAATTTCAAAAATGAGTTGACTATAAAACGCCCGGATGACTGGCATCTGCACCTGCGGGATGGAGCAATGTTGCAGGCTGTGCTGCCGTTTTCAGCCCAACTTTACGGCCGTGCGATCATTATGCCCAATCTCAAACCGCCGGTCAGAACCGTTAAGGATGCGGAAGCCTACCGCCAAAGAATAGTAAATTGCCTGCCGCCCGGCCATGGGTTTCAGCCGTTGATGACGCTGTACTTGACCGATGACACCCCGCCGGCCGAAATTCGTCTCGCCAAAAACGAGGGCCTTTTATCCGGCGTAAAACTTTACCCGGTGGGGGCAACGACCAACTCGGAACAGGGCGTCACAGCCATAATAAAGGTATATCGCGTTCTGGAGGTCATGCAGGAGCTCGATATCCCGCTGTTGATCCATGGCGAAATCAGTGATCCCAGGGTGGACATTTTCGATCGTGAAGCGGTGTTTATCGAGCGCGAACTGGATCCCTTGCGTAAAGACATGCCGCGATTGAAAATTGTCATGGAGCATGTCTCCAGCAAGACCGGTGTCGACTATGTCCTTGCGGCTGAGAAAGATTTAGGGACGACCGTCACCCCCCATCATCTGCTCATCAACCGCAACAGCATTTTTGCCGGCGGGTTGAATCCGCACATGTACTGCCTGCCCGTGGTCAAGCGGGAAGCGGATCGTCTGGCCATCCGTCAGGCAGCGGTTTCGGGTGATCCGCGTTTTTTCTTCGGCTCCGATTCCGCACCCCACCGGCTGGTCGACAAAGAAAAGGCCGGCGGCGCCGCCGGTGTATTCAACATAGCGACCGCCCTTTCCTCGATTGTCCAGGTATTTGAAGCCGAGAACGCCATCGAAAACCTGGAGGCTTTCATGTCGCTGAATGGTGCCCGGTTCTATGGGTTGCCGACAAACCCGGACACCATCACACTGCAAAAAGCGCAATTGCCTGTTCCGGCAGCCGAATCTATTCCGGTTGGCGGGGACAGGGTGAACGTGTTTCAAACTCAGGAGCCGCTGTTTTGGCAGGTTGTCGACGGATTGCGGCAAACACGTTGAGATTGGCCGCAGACCAGACTTCGCTTTTAGCTGCGATGTGGCACGTACACGCAGACCATACGCGGAATATAAATTAATTTTTTCCCGAAGTTTATTCGTAATTTGACATACGAAGGAGTTTAACATACATTATTAAAAAATTAATTCACGGATCTTTGTTTGATATATTATACAGCGTGAAAGGAGTATTCTATGAGAAAACAAAGAGATGAATACGATTCGCCTTTGGACGCCCTCATAACATTAGCAAAACGATTGAGCGTAAATGAAAATCGATATCAGATGTCATCAGAGGACTTTTTTGACAGATTCTCAAAGGGGCTGCTTGAAGACTCCAGTGAATTTATCGAGTGGTCAAATGATTACCAAAATTACATGGCGGTTAAGTTTGATATAGAAAAACATTTGCAGCATGTTGCATGATATCCTATCTCAATACCTCGCAGATATAGAGAATTCAATCCGAAAACTTGCATTTTCCTGATCTTAAAAGTTTTCCTCATCACAAGCATCTTAGCCATAAGGTTGAAAAATCAGATATGCCCCTTATTCTCAATGTTATTGAGGAGGCCAAAAATTTGGCATAATTAACTTCAGCTTTCTCTATCAAATAGCATATTGTTTGTCGTCTGATGAAGATCTGTCAGAACTTATTCTGCGGGGAATCCTTTACAGCCAGTGTCTAATGCGTGTCTTTTGGATTTCGGAAAATTTCGGCAATGTTCGGGCTTTGTCTCATGAATCCGGCAGATGTATTTACGCTGATTGGGAAGCTTTCTTAACCAGGGGCATCGATTTACATAATCACCGGTTTTAGGGCTGATCCAAATATCGTTCATGCCTTTAAAAGGTGCGACCCATTCCAGAATATCGAACCGTTGCGCTCGTTTCCATAGCTTTAGTTTCCAGAATGGAAGAAGGTTATTGAACAGGCTGGCATGTTATCAGAAATGGTTACAATATTGAAGGAATGAATCGTACCAAAAAATTAGGCCCATTTTGGCGGGCTATTAAGTTGTCATTTAAAAGGTATGGGCCAAAAAAACCGATTGTCTGCCATAAGATATCATCTGAGAATCTTTATAATTAACCCATTGGTATTATGAAAGATATATAGCAGTAATGTATAAAGTTTGGATTAAGGAGACAGATGGCTTTAGAACGATGATTACCCTCAAGCAACAGGTTCGATTATCTATTGATTAATTTCCCTGGAAATTTTTTCTTTGAAAAACATTCATCCCCTAAGTTGTTGACAATATTTCTGACTGTTTCAAAAATTATAGGCCCGGTAATCAAATGTCCATCTTTATATCGCGTTGTACCGTCTTCATATCTTGTTCTTTGAAATAAGGGGAATAACATTTCATGAACAGCATGGCATCTGATATACCGATAAAGCATTTCCGATAGGGTAAACAACTTCAGATTTTTTAAAATCGTTTCTCTGTTTAATCCTTTAGGAGGAGGATCGAGATGCCTTAGTAGCCTAGATATGGGTATGTATCTTTTTTTATTATCATTGCTGATTTCCTGTTCGTTGCCAAAGCACCTTATAATCTTCTTTTTAATCCGAGAATATCCTTTAATTCTTGCATAGGGTGCAGAATGTTTGCTTTTAGAGCGCCTGTATTCTGACCTTGGCCACTGATAAAAGAAAAGGAGGTCAACCTTGTTGTAAAAAGACTTAAGACCCGAATATCTATTAATTATTTTTATATAGGCTTCTCTATCACCGCTACCAGGAAATCGTTCGGCGGCCAATGCACCTATGTAACAACTCAATACAAGTATAGCCTCAATGTAGTATTCTTGGGACTGTAAGAGTATCTTAACCCGTTTAATATCTTCTCTCCAAAGATCAAAGTGAGCATTAATCATAAAGATTCTGTTTGTCTCATCATCTAACATATAAACCATTTATTATGTTTGTTTTATGAATCGAATTTTTGAGATTGCTTGCCAAACTACCAACTATCAATTTTTTGTTAAATATTGCATATACTTTTTGAATACATGCACCCTAACGTATCAGGGGATCGGGTGTCAAATTGAATCGAAAAAAAATGGAAATCTGAGAATGAAAAAGGGTAAATCCAGATCGTCGGATTCACCCCTGTCATTTCAGATATTTTTTTGTATATCTCATGGATTTTATCCGGTTGATATGTTGGTTTTCATAGCAGGTAGCAAATATCGGCATTTTTCGGTAAGGGCGGTTTGAATTGAAGTTTAGATCGCTTGATATTTATTGCAATATAAAAATCTATCCTTTAATTCTCTATCAATACCCGATACTACCATATATTGTGGGGTCACCGGTCTAACTAATCATAAGCCGGTTATATTTTGTTGTGCAATCTCCTTATATCCATCATTTCAGGAGCAGGCACGCTATTCCACAATATTGGCGCATGCAAAATATTACGGACTTGCTTATGCAATAATTCATTTTTTCGTTTATTGACAAAATACCACAACGTGGTTATTCCTTTAATCACGGTTAGTCCGCAAACATATATTTCAATAGCGTATTCTTTTAATCTTAAAGCCTCAGGGGCCCGGGTACGATCTTTCAGGTAAGCGTCTGAGTGAAGTTTCATTTCTCTTATTCCCATTCCCCGACTCCGGTCTCTCTGGCAATTATTTCAAGTTAATTTTTCGGAACCTTTTCAAAGATACCAATTTTTTGGTTACCAACGCTTTTTTCGTTTTTAGCGTCAATAAAAACTTATCTTTAAGGAGGAAAAATATAATGGAAGCAACGAAAGAAAAAACACAATTATTAAATGGGATTAACACAGAGCAACTGTTTAGTACGATTGATCTTATCAAAGAGAATCCGGATATTGCGAAGTTTAAATTTCGAGCAACCAACAAATGGATCCATGGAACACATTGCCGCGGAACGATCAAAGATTTTTACGGTGCCTTAAAAGAGGATGATTCCCGGCCGCCTGCGGATTATGATATGGACGAACCCCCTGTACTTTTAGGGAATAATGAGGGCAGAAATCCTGTCGAGTATCTTCTTGTAGCGCTTTCCGGCTGTATTACAACAAGCATTGTCGCCCATGCATCTGCCAAAGGGATAGAAATAAAAAGTGTCGAATCCAGATATGAGGGCGACATTGATCTCCGCGGTTTTCTGGGATTATCTGAGGATGTCCCGGTGGGTTATCAGGAAATTCGCGTGTTCTTCAAAATCGATGCAGATGTTTCAGACGAACAGAAAGAAGAAATGGTGCGAATGGGCCAAAAATATTCACCGGTTTATAATACGATTACCAAGTCAGCCCCGGTGTCGGTACATCTGGATAAATGAGAAATACAATGACAGAGCGTAAACGCCGTTATCTTCAAATTGCTCTTGTGCTGATAGGGGGGATATTCCTTTTACTTTACCCGCTTATGCAAATATGGCCATCCGGTTGGGTTTGGTTGCCCAGACAGCAGGAATACGAGCAAATGATGATCGGCGTATATGCAACACTCGGTATCTTCTTAATATGGGCATCACGCCGGCCGGAGGCACATTTCAGTCTGATCTGGTTCACATTCTGGTCAAGTTTGGTTCACGGCATTATCATGGGCACACAAGCCATTATTGATCCAGCAGAACAGTGGCCATCTTGATTGGCGATGTTGCTGCGTTGTTTATTGCTGTTGTGTTATTGGGGTGGTTAACACCTCGAGAAAGGTTTCTAAAAACCACAGATAAAGAAGATTCTAACAGCAGCAGTGAAACGCCTTAATTCATAAAAAAGGAGCTAACGAAAATGAGACTTACAACCATTTTTCTGATAATATTGAGTTTTCAGCGCAGACGGCCATGGCACAGATCCACGATCCGCGCGCCCTTGCCGCAGATCCGGCAAAGGCCATCAAGCCCATCGCGCCGTTGCTCGAGGGTCTGGGGGATCACCATTTTCCGGTTACAACCAGCAGTCCGGAATCCCAGCGGTTTTTCGACCAGGGGCTGCGGCTGACATATGCTTTCAATCATTCGGAAGCGCTGCGCTCTTTCAAAGAGGCAGCGCGGCGAGATCCACAAAATGCAATGGCCTACTGGGGCTGGGCGCTTGTCCTGGGCCCAAATCTCAATTTGCCGATGATCCCGGATGTCGTACCGCAGGCTTATCAGGCCGTTCAGCGTGCCATGGCACTCGCAAACCGGACCTCCGAACGTGAACGCGCTTTTATCCATGCCTTGGCCAAACGATACACAGACGACGCCGAGGCTGATCGCACGCCCTTCGATAAGGCATACGCGGATGCCATGGCCAAACTGGTGGAGCGTTTCCCCGACGATCTGGACGCCGCCACGCTTTATGCCGCAGCACTGATGAACCTCAGCCCCTGGGACTACTGGAACCTGGACGGCAGCCCCAAAGAGAATACCGTAAAGGTCCTGAATACTCTGCAGTCGGTCATCGATCGCAATTCCCGCCATGCCGGGGCGCTGCACTATTACATCCATACAGTCGAAGCGCGCCATCCGGAAAAAGGGGAGCAGCATGCCGATATGCTGGCCGGGCTGATGCCGGGAGCCGGGCATCTCGTACACATGCCGTCGCACATTTATATGCGGGTCGGCCGGTATACCGACTCCTATGCGGCGAACCGCAGGGCGGTGTCGGCTGATGAAAGCTACATCACCCAGTGCCGAAGCCAGGGCATCTATCCGCTGAACTATTACCCGCACAACATCCATTTCATGGCCTGGTCGGCGATGTTCCAGGGTCGCCCTGAGGCAGCGCTGGAGGCAGCGAGAAAGATCGTTGCCAAGGTGCCGCCTGAAATTTCAGCCGACAAAAATGCCTGGGCGCTTTACGAGACATTTCTGTCCCAACCGATGTTTGTCATGGTGCGTTTTGGTATGTGGGATGCAATGATGGCCGAGCCCAAACCCGATACCGGATCGTTTTTCATGACGGGTATCTGGCATTATGGACGCGCCTTGGCCTACATATATACCGATCGACCGAAGCGGGCGCACCAGGAACTTCAAAAGCTGAACGCGGTCCAGGAGGTCATGGCAACGACTGAACACTACATCGGCTATGCGACTGCCAAGACGTTGATGACCATTGCAGAGCAGATCGTGCAGGGAGAGTTGGCCTACACCGAGGGGCACGTCCTCGAAGGATTGGCACATCTAGAGCGTGCTGTGCGGCTGGAAGACGGGCTGCGCTATAACGAACCTCCCGACTGGTACTTTCCGGTACGGCATTTTCTGGGGGCTATGCTCCTTGACGCCGGCTATCCGAATGAAGCTGAGGTGGTATACGCTGCAGATCTGCGCAAGAATCCGGAAAACGGCTACTCGTTGTTCGGACTGAGTGAAGCCTTGGAAAGGCAGGGCAGAGTCAAGGACGCTCAAGCCTTCAGTGAACGCTTCAGCCGCTCATGGGCCAATGCCAGCCACACGCTGACTTCATCGCGGTTTTAGATAAATTAGGTACTTATCATTTGTCGAGCAACTTCGAATACTCTGCCGCATGGATGGCTTATAAACGAATATTTTAATAAATAATGAGAAATAAATACCGACCTGATATTTATAAAGCTGATTTTAATATTCAAAAAAATATATCCATACTCAAATTTTAGACTTCAAATCCCACAAATTTGCCGAATTGTATAAAGCGGTAATGCTTCCATGCTTTGCACATCTGCAGAAAGTGATGGGTTTACAGTTCCAAACTTTCCCTCACTGACTTTTAAGAAAAAAATGGCGGACACAAGATATAGTGGTCCGCCATATTTTTAATTTTTTATGATACCTCGATATATCCTAAAGCCAGACGATGTTGCTTAATTCAATCATTCTTGCATAAAAATTTGACTTGCAAAGATTTACGATTTCT
>CAVQBT010000039.1:0-52316 GCA_963710795.1 uncultured delta proteobacterium | reverse complement strand
AGTTCAGCAGGCGCTGCTTTATGATCGGGTCATCGATTTCCTTGAGGACATGGTCATAAGCATGGACGGCATCGATATCCAGCTGAACCAGATTCACCATCGCTCCGATTAGATCTTTTGCATTCATTTTTCTATCCTTTACTGCGCTTGGAAAAAGTGGCCCAGCAGGGCAGCTGAAGCGCATTTCATTGGTTTTGGTTTCAGGTGTCAGGTTTCGGGTGTCAGCCAAACGAGGGGCTAAATCCTGACACCTGAAACCTAAGAACTTTCAACGTAATACTTAGGAGTGGGGTTTATCCCCGGCCGCGAACCGTCCTACCCAGACTCAAAAAATTCGGTCACTTGGCTCCTTTATGATACTTAGCCGACAAACTGGTCGCAGAGCAATACGGTAAAACATGTATTTATTGCCGGGTAATGCTGTATTCAGCGGCGCCGCTGCGTTCAAGGTCAGGTTCCGGACACTCAGAATTTCCGTTTTGGCCGGGCGAAATTCATTTTCACGGTGACTGGACATTTTTTTCTCCCTGAGGCATGGTGGCCTGGTTTTTTAATCCACCGATTTCGCGGATTACACAAATTATTCGGTTGGTCCGCAGACCGCCGGGGCCGGGCCAATGGCGATCAACGCTTGACCTGAACAACCCCACTGATCAGCAAAAAAAATACTCGAAATACATTCTTGAGCGTATTGAGGCGCCCTAGCATTGATTCTAAACTCGCTTATGCCGTGCAGCGACCGGATACCATCCCGGCCCGCAGCGTGCCCGGCGAAGGGTGTCCTGGGAAAGCTGATCGGCGAGGACCGGCTTGTCCGGCCGATCAACGGGATTCTCATCCAGTTTACGCAGCTGCCGGCAGATAGGCGATGCGATCCGCAACCTGAAAGGAGGAAAAGTCATGTTTGGCCGCAAATTTAAATTGTTCAAACTTCTTGGTTTTGAGGTCGGTCTCGATCCCAGCTGGATCATTATTGCCGTTCTCATTGCCTGGTCCCTGTCGACGGGTTTTTTCCCTTTTCAGTATAAAAACCTCTCGACCCAAACCTACTGGATGATGGGTCTGGTCGGGGCCGTCGGTTTTTTTCTCTCCATTATCGCCCACGAATTCAGCCACTCCCTGGTTGCGCGGCGGCATGGTATGCCGATGAAAGGGATCACCTTGTTTATCTTTGGCGGTGTGGCCGAAATGGGCGACGAGCCGCCGAGTGCCAAAGCGGAGTTTTGGATCGCCATTGCCGGCCCGCTTTCCAGTATCGCGATTGCATTGATTTTTTACGCCATCTATAAATTGGGGGCCCAGACCGGATGGCCGCTGCCCGTCTGGGGTGTCGTCGCCTACCTGGCCATGATCAACGGTCTGCTGGCTGTTTTCAACCTGGTTCCGGCGTTTCCCTTGGACGGTGGGCGCATCCTGCGCTCCATTTTGTGGGGCTGGAGAAAAAACCTGCGCTGGGCTACGCGGATTTCATCTGCGATCGGCAGCGGATTCGGTATTTTCCTGATTATCCTGGGGGTCATGCGCGTGATCGGGGGAAATTTCATCGGCGGCATGTGGTTTTTTCTCATCGGCCTGTTCATCCAGAATGCCGCCAAAACGTCCTATCAGCAATTGGTGACTCGCAAGGCACTGGAAGGAGAGCCTTTAAGGCGCTTTATGAGCAGCGCTGCGGTCACCGTGCCGCCCTCGGCCACCGTCGAGGAGCTGGTTGAAGACTATGTCTACCGCCACCACTTTAAATTGTTTCCGGTAGTGGAAAATCAGCATAAACTGCTGGGGTGTGTGACAACCAAGCAGATCAAAGAGATACCGCGGCAGGAGTGGTCCCGCAAATTGGTCAAAGACCTGGCCGTCCGGTGTTCGGAAGAAAACACGATTGCAGCGGATGCCGATGCCGTCGAAGCGCTCGCGGCCATGCGCCGCAATAATGCCGGTCGCCTGATGGTCGTGGAAGGTGACCAGCTGGTCGGAATTATTGCCATGAAGGACATGCTTGAATTTTTGGCCCTCAAGGTTGAGCTGGATACGTGAAAAGCCTCAACGCACAGGGGGCAACGGGCCGCGCCTGGACAGCCGGACGGCGGATCGAAGGGCGCAAGCTATGGGTTGTTTCAGTTCGCGGTGAGAAAAAAGGGAAAGAAGAGATAAATGAAGAGAATTATTTGTTTCTGCCCTAGTACCAGACCGCCGTTTAATTGCAACCCGCAGCACCTAATAATACTTGACGCCGATGCGGTAGTAGGTGCTGAATTTATCCCGGTATTCACGGCTCCATTTCACCTCGGCCAGGGTGGTCGTGCGCAGATGGTCCCAGTTGCCCTGGTAGACCTGCTCGACCGGTGAATTGTCCAGCCGGATGTAAAGCACGCAGCCGGGATTAAAGGGCTCGGGCACCTCGAAGCACATGCCGCCGCTGCTGTAGTTGAATGTCATGGACGCATATTCGCGGCGGAACTTGGTGCTGAAAAGCGCGACAACAAGCGGCACATGCGACCGGATGCGTTCATCTTGCCGCCGATCGACCTGAGTCAGCGAGTGGTGGATTTTTTCATCCGGCGGGAGTTTGTTTTTTTGTTGAATTGCCAACTTGTTCATTCTCCTTCTCCTTGCTGGCCCACAGGGCCTTGCCGGTATGAATCGACCCCGGCGGGATCGTCGTTAATGTTAATCCTATTCATACACCTTAATTATTGTACGGCGGCTGCCATTAGTAAATACGGTCAATCCAGTACCAAGCGGTTTAAAAAACAGTATATGCGTCGAATCCGATGAAGAAGGAAAGCGTCATCGATGAAAAATCCAGATCCCTTAGCTTACGTTTAAAACGAATCATCCTTAATTACTGAGTTCCTAACGGGCTTAGTTCCGGCTATATCAGCTGGAGGATGCACCGGATCCGGATTCCCGCGGCCATTAGGGCGGCCCATTATGCTGAGATGACGCAGCAGGCGTTGGTAACGGGAGGGCGCGCTGGCGCGCTTGATCCGGTCGATCATTAATTCGGCACCCTGATCGAAATAGCCAGAAAAACCAAAACTACGCTAAAATTGATCTTCAGACTGTAGCGGCCGAAAGCGACCAGCGCAACGGCCATCAACGGTCTCACTTTGGCGGTGGTACCTTGCGCTGACGATCAGCCGGGTTGATAGCTAATGCAGGAAAAAAGCAGCTCGAATACCTGCTATCCCTCATTGTAATATTGCGCTGCAGATCTTAGATTACAGAACATGCATTCAGCAATTCAACAAATAGATAGAGGAGGGCTGTCTGATGGCAAAAAAAGGAGAGGTCTATAAATGCGAAGCCTGCGGCAATGTCGCCGCTTTAATTCAAGGCGGTGACGGCGACCTGGTATGCTGTGGTGAAGATATGCAGCTGGTCAATGAAAGCGAGGCGAAGGAATTCATGGCCGGGCTGCCCAAGATCGGGGCATTGTAACCCCGAATTACAAACCTAATACAACCTAAAGGAGGATTTTTATGAGTGACCCATTAGAAAGAGACGTCAGTGGAAAGTGTGACGACTGCGAAGATCGCGTCAAAGAAGGCAAAGAGGAGCGCCAGAAAGAGTTGGAAAAGTCCGGGGTGGAAAGCCCGGAAGAATACCCCGATGCGCCCGGAGCAACGTCGCGCAATGCGCCGCCGGGGTCCATGGGCGGTAAGGTCTAGCCGTTCTCCGGAAAACGCTCCGACCCAAGGCGTTGACGGCAAAATAGGCTGACGGGCAGACCGTCTAAATTGCCCGATCATCCGGGAAGGAGTCATCGCATAAATTCCGGCTGGCTCCTTTTCATTTTCAAATCGTGATTGGCTTATCCCAGCATGTTTTCGAAGAGCAGCCGGGTTTTTTCCCGTTTGCGGAAAGCCGCCCGGCCCGGGTCAGGGTCTCCACCGGCCGGAAGGTGCCCATTCAACTTTTGCGGTCGGCTCCGGCGGCAGGAAATACTGCCTGATACCAGCACCGATACTTGCCAGATTACATTTTATTCACAAGCGTGCCTTTCTATCATATAAGGGCAGCCGCAAACCGTAAATGATGATTGAAAGCAGGCTGCAAGCAGGGAGGATTGCCATGAAAACAAATACATCGAAAGATCGCGCCGTGGGTGCGATAATGGGCACGCTGATCGGCGATGCATTAGGCGTGGGGCCGCACTGGTATTATGACCTGGCTCAACTAAAAAATGATTATGGCGAGTGGATCGACGATTACACCAGCCCCAAGGCCGGCCGCTATCATGCCGGACTGACCGCCGGAGAAAACTCTCAGACCGGCCAGGTCGCTGGATTTTTGCTCGAATCGCTGGCGGCACTCAGAAATTACAACGAGTCGGATTTCTGCCTGCGGCTCGATGCGCTGCTGGCCGTCCTGGATGGCACCCCCGAGGGGGGCCGCTATACGGATGTGGCCATGCGGGATGTCTGGCAAGCCCGGCAGGACGGCAAGCTATGGCCGCAGGTCGGCAGTTTTGCGGATACGGCCGAGGCCGCGATCCGTCTGCCTGTGCTGGCGGCCCGCTACCACAACGACTACCAAAAGCTTTGGGAATATTTCCGTTCAAATGTTCGGTTAACACACCGGGATCCAGTCGTTGCCGGCCGTTCGGTTGCGTTCGGCTTAATCATTGCCGCCCTGATAAACGGCGACACCCTGGAAACTGCCGCCGCGACCATCTTAAAAAATGCCAAAGCGCATGGGCTTTCACTCAGCGTGCCGCTGCGGTCCGAGTCTCCCGAGTCAATGGATGGGAGCCCGGCGGTCTCGTTTAACGATGCCGTCCTGCAGCCTGGCTGGTCGTATGAAGCCGCCCGGGACGATGCCGTTCAAATCAACCCGCCCTGGACGGCCTGCCGGTTGTTCGGACTGGCTTGTCCGTTAGCGTTTATGCTGCCGGCGGCCTACTATTTCTGCGCGCGCTTTGAAAATGATTTTGAATTGCCGGTTCTTTCGGCCATCAACGGCGGAGGCAACAACATGGCCCGGGCCGGGTTGACCGGAGCCCTGGCGGGCGCTCAGGTGGGCCTCCGGGGAATTCCGCAACGTTTCATCAGCGGGTTGGCCAACCATGAGATTCTGCTGGAAATGGCCGAGCGGGTGGCAGATGCCGGGGAGGTCTGAAAATCATTTGCTTCAAACAGCAGCAGGAAGGACGGGAGCTGTATTTTTACCGCAACAGCGTGCTGAATGACGATTGCGCGCGTCTGGCGATCGGCACCGGTGTCCGTTTTGCGGCTGCCGAGGGGGAAGAGCCTGCAATCAAGGGAGAATCCTGATGGCCGCCAAGAAAAAGCAACCCGCGTCCCAAAAATCCGAGAAGGGCCAAACGCTGGCGGCCGCCGAATCCTCCGCGGCAGATAACGTTAAAGATCAACCGGCCGCCCTTCACATCGTGGGCGTCGGGGCCTCGGCCGGCGGCCTGGAGGCCTTGAACGGCTTTTTCGGAGCGATGCCCGCGGACTGCGCCATGGCCTTTGTGGTGGTCCAGCATCTCGATCCGCATCATAAAAGCCTGCTGAAGAACCTGCTGGCTAAAAAAACCGACCTCGAGGTGCAGGACGCCTCCGCCGGCGTCGCGGTTAAACCCAACCGGGTGTACCTCAAACCGCCCGGCAAAGACATCGTCTGCGCATCCAGCGGTTCACTCAGGCCATCACCGAGGTCTTCAATCTCAAACCGGTGGATATCGGACATAACCTTTATTGAAAATGCGCAAGTCAAATACCGCGATGCGCTGAGCTATTCTAAAAAAACCACTGCCGCGCACCTGGGCGGCAAGGTCCGCCTGGAGTCCACGCCGGGCGGGGGCAGCGCGTTTTTCGTAGAGATTCCCAGACAGATGAGAGGATGACGTTATGGGCAGGCAAGACCTTCCCATGAACTTTAAAAAATTATCGGCAATCATTCGCACGCTCAATAAATTCTGGCAGCTGGCGGAAATCCTGCAAGATTGCTGAAAGCAGGACTTAACCAATGATCGACGAAACCCAAAATTCGGTATCTTCACCGATTCACATCCTTTTGGTCGAAGACAATGAGCACGACCAGACGGCCTTTAAACGAGCCCTGGGCAAATCGCCAACCGACTTTGACATCACGGTCTGCGATAAGGCCGAGGACGCTTTTGATAAACTTTCGGTCAACCAAGATTCCTTCGATCTGATCATCGTGGATTTCGATCTGCCGGGGATGACCGGTCTGGATTTTTACCGTCGGCAGCAGCATCTGAAAAATCAGCCGCCGTTTGTGATGCTGACCGGCGCCGGGTCGGAAAACCTCGCGGTCGAGGCGCTGCAGGCCGGGATGTACGATTACATCATCAAGGATCCCGGCCGGGGTTATCTGAAACTGCTGCCGCTAAAACTAGTGGATGTCACCCAGCGCAAAAACGAGCGCCGGGCCCGCCGCCAGGCTCAGGCCCAGCTTAAAAAAGCCCATGACGAGCTTGAGAAACGGGTTGCGGCACGCACGGCCGAATTGTCCCTGACGATCCAGGCCCTGGAAAGTGAAATTTTGGAACATCAAAAAGCCCGGAAGCAAATCAGCATCGCTTACGACGCCTTGAATTCAACGGCCAGCGGCATCATTATTACCGACGCCGATCTGCGGATTCGATTTGCCAACCCGGCCTGCCTGCGCTTGTTCGATTATGACGCCCCCCGCGATATTATCGGTCTAGATGCGGCCGACTTATTTTCCGCCGAGAAATTCAAGAAATTTGCGGGCGCAAAATTAATCCTGCAACAATCTCTCGGACACGACCCAGGAGCTTATCGTCCAGTGCGCCGACGGCCGGTCATTTCCGGTGGAAATCGCATTTTCAGAAGTAGCCGACAGCGACGGGGCCGTCGTCGGCAAAATGGCCTCGCTGATCGACATCAGCGCGCGCAAAAAAACGGAGGCGGCCCTGCAGGATTCCGAGAGCCGGCTGCGGAGGCTTTCGCGCAAAATATTGGATGCCCAGGAAAATGAACGCAAGCTTTTGGCCCGGGAGATTCACGACAGCATCTCCGGAGACCTGGCGGCAATTAAAATGTGTCTGGAGGAAAAACTGAACAAGATGACGGGCGATCCCCCGGACGACAGGATATCTTTAGAGAACATAATCTCTGCAACGGAAGGCACCATTCGGGAGACCCGCCGCATTTCAGCCCATTTGCGACCCTCGATGCTCGATGACCTGGGATTGATTTCCACGATCGCTTGGTTCTGCCGGGAGTTTGAAAAACATCACCCGGAAATTCGCATGGTGCACCGGCTCGAAATTGAAGAAGATGATGTTCCCGAGGAATTTAAGGTCGTTATTTACCGCATTTTGCAGGAGGCCATGAACAACGTGGCCAAACACAGTGAAGCCGACCGGGTGCTGATCGGGTTGGTGAAAATCGGCCGGGAATTAAAACTGAGCGTCGAGGACAATGGACGTGGCTTAGATCTTGAAAAAGTCGGCTCCCGCTCTGATCCCATGAGCGGCTATGGTTTGTCCAATATGCGGGATCGGGCTGAAATTTGCGGCGGAAAACTGGAGATTACATCCCACGCGGGAGCCGGTACAACCGTTCATCTGATTTTACCCCAGGGCTGAATGGCTCGGCTTTTACCCCAGGGCTGAATGGCTCGGCCGGATTTCAACTCAGCCCTAACCTGGATAAACCGAAAAGAATAGCCACAAAGGCACTCGTCTTTTTCCGAGACAACGCTCGGGAAAAGTGGGCCCGGAGGGGCAGCAATGGCGCAGTTGACAGGTTTTAGGTGTCAGGTGTCAGTGCTTAGCGCCACCGCCGGCCCAACCGCGTCCGGTCAAATCGGAAAAGATACTTTATCCATGGTTGCCGTAGGGTCGGCCACCGTGCCGATCCCGCTGACAGCGGGATCCTGCTTCACGAAAAAGCCATCGAAATTCATGAAAGTTCATACGAGCACCTACCCTTCCTGACACCTGAACTTTTCAGCTTTTTACAGCATATTGTCAGGAAAAAAGGTCTAACGGCCGATTGCGGGACCGCGCTCAGGCCTTTTGCACCACCAGACCATGCTCGATGGCATACGCCGTCAGCGCAGCCGCATTGTGCAGATCCAGCTTGTTCATTATATTGGCCCGGTGCTTCTCGACCGTTTTGACACTGATGAACAGCATATCGGAAATTTCTTTGTTTTGATAGCCTTCCCCGAGCAGTTTCAGGACCTCTCTTTCACGCTGAGTGATGGTGTCCCAGGAGGTTTGTGATTTCAGCTTTTGGCGGCCGGTCAGGTAACCTTCCAGAACGCTGTCCGCAATCGACGGGCTGATATAGCGCTTTTCCTGCAGCACGCTCTCGATGGCCACCATCAGCTCATTGCGTCCGGCATCTTTCAGGCAGTAGCCGTCGGCACCGGCCTCAAAAGCCTCCAACACGTACTGTTCGTTTTCATGGATGGTCAGCGCCATGATTTTTATTTCCGGAAACTGACTTTTGATTTCTTTCATGACGGAAATGCCGTTCATTTTGGGCATGGAAATATCCAGCAGCATGAAATCCGGCCGGCATTTCCTGACGGTCCGCAGCGCTTCGAGACCGTCGCCGGCTTCCCCAACCACCTCCAAACCGGGTTTTTCAGCGAGCATGGATTTCAAGCCTTCGCGGAACAGCTTGTGATCTTCTACAATGACAACTTTGGTCTTTCTTTTAACCATTGAACGCCTCCTAACC
This sequence comes from uncultured delta proteobacterium, assembly GCA_963710795.1. Classification (GTDB taxonomy): domain Bacteria; phylum Desulfobacterota; class Desulfobacteria; order Desulfobacterales; family JAFDCJ01; genus JAFDCJ01. Next base: position 43,629 of record CAVQBT010000039.1, on the reverse strand, counting down.
AATTAAAGAATCCAGGCCCAGCCTCCGGCCCGCAGGGCGGACCAGGAATTTTGATGCGACAGAGCAAAGAAATTATGATCGGCCTCAGAATAAAACCGGCATTAAAAGCGTACCATCCCATTGGCGCTTAAATACGGTTAGTCTAAAAAAAATTCATTTTTTGTAGTGGCGGGGTTTATCCCCGCCTCCCCAGGTATCCCCAAACATCAATATCGTAAAATGGCAGGAAAATCGGAGATCGACGGGTCGCAGCGGCTCCTGCGGGAGGGGATAAACTCCTCCCCTACTGACCTTACCCCACTGCCTGTCGGATACCATAAATAGCTTAATTGAGCGCCTCTTGGGTGCCGCCCTGCCCGGGCATCTGCGCTGGCAGCCGATTTACTGCTGCCGTAATGTCCGTTAGATGTCATAAACGTAAGGCACTACCCTGTGGTTATCGGAGGTTAATCGCAAATACAATGGGGTGCAGCATGTAGTTGCGGGTTGCAGACGCAGTATTTTAATCCTTTGGACGCACATTTAAACCCGTTAGCCTGATGCATGCCGGCGGCCCGGGGCGAGGCGGTTCACCGATCGATGCATTGGACAATAATACGGTCTGAAAGCGGGCCGAATACATTCAATGCGGTATGGCCACAAGCGCTCGAAAAGTATTTTTAGGCGCGCAGGCGGCTGCCAATCGATAGTCGATCCTAAAGATAGTGAATGAATTCAGTTCCTAAAAAATATTTATAGACCCGGCCTTACTTGTTGCCGAATCGTCCCCCTTCGGGGACCAGTTCGTCGGGCGGCGTCATCGGTTCGCCGTCGGACAGGGATGTATAGGCATCCACCGGCTCATCCTCGCCCTCCATCATAATCTCCTTTTCCGGTTTGTCGGGGGGGGGTGCCGGGCTCCGTTCCGGCCGTTCCCAGGGCTGGCGGTCGATTTTAATGTTGTCGACGGTTTCACCGAAGTCCATCATATCATTAACAATTTCGAGCAGGATTTCACGCTGCGAATGACTGGGAAGTACCCCGCCCAGATACACCACGCCATCTTCGCAGGTGATGTCGAGCTCCTCCATTGCCACGCGCCCGTCCTCCTGCAGCGCCTCCTGGATGGTATCTTCCATTTCCTGGTCCGTCTGCGGCTCCTCGTCCAGCGCCACCGGCGGCGACTCAACATCGCCCGCGACAAAAGATTCCCGGTTTTGGGCACACCGCACACAGTAAGGCGTCCAGGGAACGGCCTGCAGCCGATTGAGTGCGATGGGCCGGCGACAGGCTTCGCACTTGCCGTATCGGCCTTCATCAATTTTAGTCAGGGCATTGTCAATTTCGCGGATTTCGGCCTGGCCGCGGTCATCCAGCTGGGCGAGGCCGCGGGACATGGTCTCCCGACTGGCTGTTTCCTCGAGTTCTTTTTCCGGCTCGTGCAGCGTCTGCCAGGACATATTGACCGTGCGCCGGAATTCAAAAATATCCCGGCGCCGTGCCAGCATTTTATCCCGCAGATCGGTGACGTCTTTTTTGCTTGTCATTTTGAGTGTCCTCCTGATTTATTTCACATAAGGTACCCCACGATTATTGCGACCAATAAAAAGGTATCTGCGATCTGGCGGTGAAACACTATGCGGCTTTCGGAAGTGAAGTAACCGGAATAAAAACAGGCGCATGCCGTCGAATTTACAGCCGTAAACAAATTTGCGCTGACGGATGCCGTAGACAGCCAGCCCGGCACCGGTTCCCACCAGCACAATCAATGCGATCGCATCCATTCAGGTCTATCTTTATGCTTTTTATACGCTGCAGGTTAGGGCTAGGTTAGATAGGCTAGCACTAGAGTCAACCTCACCGCCATAATTGGCTTAATATAATTCGGTTGCCGCCGAGCTTAAATAGGGTGGAGACTGTATTTTGCAGCAGGCTAAGCAGTAGCGGAGGTGATCAGGATTTATTTAACAGGAAAGCGCGCCCGCGATGAAAAAAAACCGCTTTTTCTCGATTTTTTCAAAGACGGCTGAGCGGGCTGCGCCAAATTGGGTGCCGTGACGTATCCCGATATGCAGATGGCAGCATTGCTCAATGAAAATTTCGTTCCGGTGCAGGTCGACATCGGAGCCAAAAATGCTGCAATTACAGAATCGATCGCCAGCCCAATGAACCGCAAAAACCGCCGATCAAGGAGCCGCCGCCCAAAGATCCGAATCGGCGGATGGCCATTACCGAGGAGCTGCCGGAGATCGTGGCCCTGGATGAATCCGCCAATCAGGAAAAGATGCTGGGGGTGGCCAGGGTCGTCGCTAAACCCGGTAGCGATGCGGGCGAATTTAGGCAAAAGGGGTCGGGGCCGAGCTGTTGAATAGATGCCTGTTCTTTGTACGGTTTGAAACCATATCAAATACCAAATAGACCCCATAGCAATAAACTTCGGTAGAGTCTATATTAATTGTCCAAATTCAAATAAGGGAGGGGAAAAATGGGAATTGAAGTCGGCGGCCTTTTGGGGCTGGTCATCCTGATTGCAGACATCTGGGCCATTGTAAAGACATTTGACAGCCCGAGTTCCACAGGGTCAAAGGTGCTCTGGATCGTATTGATCCTGTTTCTGCCTGTCCTGGGCTTCATCCTCTGGCTGATTGCAGGGCCCCGGGGACGAAAACATTAAGCGGCGGAAGGCAGTTTAACGACATGGTAAACATGACGTTGCAGATCGACACCCCAGAAAATCGCTCACAGTAACTGCTCCATATGAAAAGAATATATGGTTAATGGGGACCGTCGACATTCGCGCGGATCCTCGCGCCTCGTTCTTTTGAACCAATAATTTGTTATTTATAAGCATCTTTGGGCAGGAAAGGAGCTAAACCATCATGGCTGAACCTAAAAAAATTGTGAAAGGCGGATTTCGCGCTACGCTGGCATTGATAATCTCTGTCATTGCCCTTTTCATCGCGATTTTCTCATATACTTCCTCAGAAAGAGAAGACGATCTGAAAGTTCGAATTCAAGAATTCCAGGCCACAATGGAAAAGATGAAAACGGAAAGCGCCCAGCAGATAGACAAGATTCGCAATGAAACTGCAGCGGCGCTTGAAAAAATGAGCAACGCCGTCAAGAATAAAGAAAAAGAGCCCAAAGTGGAGCCTGAAAAATCGACAAGCCAGTCAACGAACTAGCAGACCCGCATTGTCTGCCGCGCTTGGCTAACCAAGTCGATCGGCCTCAATGGCCCGTTACGTCGATGAGAAGGCCTTACGACCCTTGGATGCAGCGTGGGGGGTATCCCCGCGGGGGGCCGCTGGGTGCCTGCCTGCGACAATCGTTCAGCAGTTACACCTGGCAAGATCGAACATGCCGGATTCAATAGATACCGTTAATGTCAGCATTATCGGGGGTCATAAGCATCTGATGCTTTCAACGGCAGTGGGGCGGTCATAAACACATGAACGATCATGGTCACATAAATTACAATAGAGCTTTCGGCATCGGCATTGCTTTAAATGTTGCATTTATCCTCTTTGAGGCGGCCTACGGGATTTTGTCGGACTCACTGGTTCTGGTTGCCGATGCCGGCCACAATCTCGGGGACGTATTCGGACTGCTGCTGGCCTGGGGTGCTCACATTCTAAGTACCCGCAGTCCATCCTACCGCCGGACTTACGGTTGGAAAAGTGCGACCATACTGGCTGCGCTGATTAACGCGGTCGTCCTGCTGGCTGCAGTGGGCGCAATTGCCTGGGCCGCGATCCGCCGCTTCAGCAACCCCCAGCCTGTTTCAGGCGCAACCATTATTTATGTGGCTGCCCTGGGGGTCGTCATCAATGCAGCGACAGCCGCCCTGTTTATAGCGGATCGCGGTAAAGATTTGAACATTCGAGCAGCCTTTCTTCATATGGCGGCCGATGCCGGCGTGTCGCTGGGCGTGGTTGTGGCAGGTATCGGCATTATCACTAGCGGCTGGTCATGGATCGATCCAGTCGTCAGCCTGGCGATTGCCGTGATCATTATGATCGGTACCTGGCAACTTCTTAAAGACTCAGTAAATTTGGCGCTGCAAGCCGTGCCGGCCGGCATCGATTCCGAAGACGTTGAGAAATATTTAGCGAGCGTCCCGGGCGTCAACGCGGTTCATGACTTGCACATCTGGGCGATGAGCACGACTGATACCGCCCTGACCGCCCACCTGGTAAAGCCGGAGTTGGAAAATGACGACGTCATGTTGGCTCGGATACGTAATGAAATCCATGACCGATTCGGCATTGCCCATACTAACCCTGCAGGTCGAGCGAAGCGACGCCTTTATGGATTGCGGAGACGAATGCAGACTCGAAGCATCTGCAAAGTAATTCATCATAACTTCCCAAAACATGGCAAATACAAGATAGACCCTATAGAAAATAATTCTGCCGGTGGTTACGCTTACTAAGCGTCTAACTCTGATAAATCCAAAACAAATAAGGAAAATTTGGCGGGGTGCCTCGCGCGACTCATGTTTCCGCTTCCAGAATTTCAATCCCCAACATCGGCGACGCGCCGGGTGGGGGCCGAGCCGGTTGACGAACTCGAGCGGACGGTGCATGCCGCCCCCATGCGGAGCCTCAATGCCGTGCTCGAAGCATCCGAAGCCGAAGAACTTTTTCGATTTTGTGGGGCGCAATCTGGGCCAGGACATCGAATATGTTTTGGAGCCGAAGTTCGACGGGTTGTCGGTGGAGCTGGTTTATGAAAACGGGGCCTATTATCTGTGCCCCGCCGGATCGATCCGGATGACGGCTGCGGCTGGTCCGCCGCGGCGGCCTAAACCTGCATCCGGCCGCGAATCCGGCGCTGGTCTTCAATTCTGAACGGCCGCTGATTATCGTTCAGCAGCGCAACCTGCCCTTCCAGGACCACATCGCGCCCGAACCTGAAGTCGCCTCTGACGGTCAGCGACTCGCAGGCCGCCAGGGAAGGCATCCCCAGCGGAAAGCGGATTTCAAAATCATCGATAAATTTATAATACGCCGGGTCCAGATCAATCAGGATTGGCCGCGCTGCTTGATCCGGGTTCGGAACAAATTCGTATTTATCGTTTAAAATGTAGCGATCGGATCGGACGGCCATCAGGTCATTGGTGTTTTTGACGGGTATAAAACGCGCCCGGGAAACCCGGATCGCACCGGCCCCATCGAAAATCGAGATGGCGGCACCCATCGCCGTTTCCAATTGATACACGGTCTCCGATTCCGGATTGCGGGGATCAAGCGTTTTGCGATTCCGGATCATGGGCAATTCCAGCACGCCTTTTTTGCGGTCCATGACTTTCTTCAAGGCGGGCAAATGAATCCAGATATTGTTGGTATTGAAGTATCGATGGCGGTCGATATCCTGAAAGGCGTCCCGGTCGTCCGGCGGGCATTGGGCGATTTCCCGCAAAACATATCGGCCAGATTTCAGTTTTGCCAGGTGTCCACCCTTTTTGTCCCCGTCGGTGCGATCGGCCACCTCCATCATAAAGGACAGGCGGTTCTGGACAAAATAGCCTAAAATGGCCGGCTCGGGAACGGCTCCCAGATTGTCGGCGTTGGACACAAAGGCGTATTCATACCCGCTTTTCAGCAGTTCGGCCAGCATTCCGCCGCTGACCAGGGCCGGGTATATATCCCCATGGCCCGGCGGGCACCACTCCAGTTCAGGGTCCCGGGGACACTCGGCAGGGCGCAGGTCGTCGGCCGCAACCTTGGGGACTTTGTGCTGCAGAAAGTCGAGCGGAAGTTTTCTGCGGTGCAGATCGGGATAGCCCTGCAACGCGTCCAGTGTATCGCCCCGTGATGCGAAGCTGTTCATGAAAAGGACGGGCACGCCGGCTTTGCGGGTTTGGCGGGCGATGATATCTAGAAAAGAAAACGAATTTTTAACATTCAACAAACTCTTGGCACGTTTCATACCCATACTCGTGCCGAGACCACCGTTTAATTTGACGACCGCGGTGCGGTCGAGCTTTGCTTTTCCAATTGCGGTCAGGTTATCCGGCGGCAGCGCCTCAATGTCCGGCAGGGTGTTCAGGGGCACGATTTCCGGCTCCGAGATCAGTCCGGTCTGCCCCTCCGTCAGTTTTTTGTAATAGTGTTTGAAGTTGGCGATGACGAGTTCGGGTAAATTCTCGGCTTTCATCTTCTGGATAAACGGCTCAAAATCCGCTTTCGGTCGAGACATATGGGGTCCTTTAAGAATCGATAACCGTGTTGTGGTTCATTTTGACGGATGCAGCATTCGTTGCATTATGGTTTAGACCGGGCGATTCGGCCCCGGCCGGTACCCGTTACTCATAGCGGATTCGCCTGCCCGGCAAAATACGGCCAATCCTTTATTTTTCCGTTCCCCGGACCTTATTTTCCGGCCGGGTGCAAGGTATTGCATTGGAATCGGATCTCCACATAAAACGATCGTCCTTCAGGAGCAAAGCCGCGGCGGTCTTAATACTGTCCGCTTGGCGATAAAATAAAGGATTGTGCGGATGTTCGGCAGCAAAAAATTTAATTAACATTCAACCCACATGCTGCGCGAGATCTCAAATTCACCAGCGCGCGCTGGACCTGCGACAGCTCGCCGCAGTACTTTACCATTCTGAGGTTTAAAGGCGGTCGCCTGGTGTGCCTGGAAGATGAAAGAAAATGTTAACAAAAGACAACCATACGAAAGGAGAAAATTATGAGCCACATCGCTGTTATCATGACCGACTTATTTGAGGATTCGGAGTATACCGAGCCGGCCAACGCCTTTAAGGAAGCCGGGCATACCTTGACCCATATCGGGCTGGAAGCCGGAAAGACGGTTAAGGGCAAAAAAGACCATACGCCGGTTAAAATCGACGAATCTATCGCAAACGTATCGGTGGACGACTTCGATGCGCTGCTGATTCCGGGGGGGTATTCACCGGACAAGCTGCGCGCTGATGAAAAGCCCGTCAAATTTGCCAAAGAATTCATGGAAAGCGGCAAACCGGTGTTTGCGATTTGTCATGCCGGTCAGCTGTTGATCACGGCCGACGTGATCCGGGGCCGCAAGATGACCGGCTGGAAGTCGATTGTACAGGATATCAAAAATGCCGGTGCGGAATTTATCGATGCCGAGGTCGTGGAAGACGACAACCTGGTTTCCAGTCGTCATCCGGGGGATTTGCCGGCCTTTATCGCAGCGTCCTTGAAGCGGCTGTAAGAAGAGGCTAATTATCGGCCTGGTTGAGAAGCGGGGAGCCGATTCGGATAATTTCAGTCTTATAAGCCGAAATTCTAATTTCGGGTTTCGGGTTTCGGTTTTTTTTCTGATGCTTATTTGGCTCCCTGGACCCTATCTATTTTTATCATCGATACAGTCTGAATTTTTTAGATATACACGTTTGACCGGATTTCAGGGACCGCACCGCAATCGTATACTTGCCTTAATTGGTAAAATCAGCTGATATCCGATATCCCAACAATATGAAAGGAGGCAGTTATGCCGGATCGCACGCGTATGCTCAATAAGATCGAAGAAGGGATGAAAGTCTACGACAACACCGACGACAAGATCGGCAAGGTTGAATTCGTCCATTTCAGTGAAGCCAACGGCGACGGACATCCCGTCGCAGCGGCACCGCCGGAGCAGCCCACCCGGTCGGATGTGGTGGATTTTATGCGAAAAATGTTCGGGGCCGACAATTTGCCCAGGGAACTGCGCGAGCGCCTGCTGATGCACGGTTTCATCAGAATGGACAGCGCCAGACTGTTCGGATCCGACCGCTACGTTATGTTCGATCAAATCGCTAAAGTAGACGCCAAGGGGGTGCACCTTGGTGTGGCAGACACCGACAACCTGTTGAAGGCCTGAAACAAGCCGCGCGACTTGAAAGCCTGCAGGCTGGGAGGACAAGGGGCTGACCGAGGACGAAGGCGCGCGACGACTTGTCGCTAAAGGATTCCGAAGCGCTGGGTGACAAACTGCGGGTGGACAGCAATACGGCGAATGTATCCCCCGGCTCGCTGAGAACCAAGTGCCAATCAGCAGTGTTGTGGCTGCCTCCCAGACGGGATGGCGACATCGGCTTGGGCCGCTGGATAAGCTCTGCCCAGCATGCAAATACATTCTGCACCCCATATACAATTGAGCGTCTGCGGGTTAGCATATGCTTTTACCAGGGTTTAAGCTCAGCAATTTCAGAATAGTGCAATAAATCGCCGCTGCTTTCTCCATTAAAAAATTTAGATTGGCACCAGATAGTTTATCATCTGTCCTAAGGTTGGTTAATTTTATTACGCTTTGGGCCGTCGGCCGGCTTAAACGCAATATTTCCGACAACGACCACGGAGAGTAGTTTAACGCGATGGCCGCGATCGAGAACACCCATTTTTCTTAAAAAAACAATCCGCAGGAGGACGCGATGAACGAGAAAGAAAAATACCGCGCCAAAGTCGAAGCTAAAATTACAAGCTTCAACCAGTCCATTGAAGAACTCACAACTAAGGCGAAGCTGCAAAAAGTCAGCCAGCCGGATATTAAAATCGAAAATCTCCTCAAAAAGCAGGAAAGCGCCCAAGCCAAACTGGAAGAACTCGAAAAATCGGACGAAAACAGCTGGCAAAAAATTAAAACTGAGCTGGATAGTGTGGTTCAAGGTGTCGACGAAGAGCTGCGCCAGGCCATGGCATATTTCGGCTGAATTAATCCACTGAAAAGCTAAGGAGGGCATATGCTGGAGGAAATTCAAAAAAATTTTATAACCGGTCTGGGTGCGGTTTTGCTGACCAAAGACAAAATTGAAGAGGTCACCCGCCGGTTGGTGCACGAAGCGCGCCTGAGCCGTGAAGACGCCGACCGGCTGGCCGACGAACTATACCAGGCCGGCCGGCGCCAGTGGTCCTCCATGGAAACCTCCATTAAAGATGCCGTGCGGCGGACGCTTTCCAGTGTGGATATCGGCAGCCGTCAGGAGCTTGAAAAGCTGCAAGCCAAAGTAAATAACCTGCAAAAGCGGGTCGAGCTGCTGGAAGACACCCGGGATGCGGCCGAATCATCATAATGGATCTCCAGACACTTGCCAAAATCGGCCGCTTTAAAGAGATTGTCGCGGTGTTTGTCAAACACGGTTTTGAAGACGTCGTTCGGGTGCTGGATCTGCCCGGTAAACGCCTGCTGCGACGGGTCGGCGAACCGGCCCAGAACCTGAGCACGTTTGCGCGCCTGCGCCTGGCTTTGGAAGAACTGGGGCCGACCTTTATCAAGTTCGGCCAGATCATGAGCTTGCGGGCCGAACTGCTGCCCGCGCCGTTGATTGCCGAGCTAAACAAGCTTCAGGATGAGGTTCCGCCCGAAGACTTCGACGGAATCCGACAGGTGATCGAGTCCAGCTTCGAACAGCCGCTTAAAGAAATGTTCATCATCTTTGATGAGCAGCCGGTGGCCGCGGCCTCTCTGTCCCAGGTGCATCGGGCCGTGCTGCGGGACGGCCGAATGCCGCTGGCCCTGAAAGTGCAGCGTCCGGAGATTCGTTCCAATATCAAAACGGATCTGGATCTTTTGGCCCATGCGGCCAATCTTTTGCACGAGCGCAGCGACAGCCTGCGCATGTATGATTTGCCGGCACTGGTGCAGTCCGTTCAGCAAACCCTGCAGCGCGAACTGGATTTTACCCGGGAAGCCCGTCACATGCAGATTGCACGCAACCTGATGCAGGATTTGAGCGGGATTCACGTTGCGCGGGTCTACCCCGATCTCAGCCGCAAACGTCTGCTGGTCATGGAATATGTCCAGGGCCGCAAACTAAAGGAAGTCGATCGGCACAGTTTACCGAATGCGGAAACCCTGGCCAAAAACGGGATGCGGGCGGTCGTCAAGCAGATTTTAGAGGACGGCTTCTTCCACGCCGATCCGCACCCGGGCAATCTTCTGATTGCCGACGACGAAACGCTGTCCCTGCTGGATTGGGGGATGGTCGGCCGGTTGACCCGGCAGGACCGGCATGAGCTCGTGAATCTGATGGCGGCCATTGTGGAAAGAGACGCCCAGCGCCTGACCGATGCCCTGCTGGTGATCGTATCGGGCAGCCTTGACCTGGACCGGCAGGAGTTGGAACGCGACCTGCTTGATATGATGGATTATCACCTAACGGCATCTCTCAAGGATCTGCGGCTTGACCGTCTGATCCTGGACATCATGGAGATCGTTCGCAAATACCGCCTGCGTATCCCGCCCAACCATATCATTACGCTGAAGTCTCTGATAACGGCCGAAGGCACGGCCCGTTTGCTCTACCCCCAACTGGACGTCGTCGGCGAAATGGAGCCCCATGTGCGCCGGCTGGCCGCGCTGCGCTTCAAGCCCGAAGTGATCTGGCGTCATTTGCGCTCCATGATATTTGAAATCGCCGCCTCTCCCACCAAACTGCCCCGGCAAATCGGCGAAATCATCCATAAACTGGAGCGCGGCGATTTAAGGCTGCGTTTCGAACATCACAACCTGGCCGATTTGCTGAGCACCCTGGATAAAACCTTCAGCCGATTGACCATGGGGATCATCGCCGCCGCAATGATCATCGGCTCGTCTTTGATTATCACCACCGGTATTCCGCCGCTGTTTAGGGGCTATCCGATTCTGGGCCTCGTGGGCTATCTGATAGCGGCGGTGCTGGGTCTCTGGCTGGTGTTCGATATTTTGCGAAGCCGCTGAAGGGGAGCATTCATGCGCGGATCCATTCATCCGAAATAATTGTGAAATATGGGAGGACAGCGTGACTGAGTCAGCCAAGCTCAAAGCGTACAAAGGCAAGCGGAATTTTTCGACAACACCGGAGCCTAAGGCCGGTTCCGGAAAATCTTCCGGAGCGCCCGTCTTCGTCATTCAGCAGCATGACGCCAGCCGGATGCATTTCGATTTTCGTCTGGAAGTGGAGGGGGTTTTGGCATCCTGGGCGGTGCCCAAAGGGCCGAGCACGGATCCGCGGGAAAAGCGTCTGGCGGTCCGTACCGAAAACCATCCCCTCGAGTATGCTGATTTCGAAGGGTGTATTCCCGAAGGGGAGTACGGCGCCGGCGCCGTGATTGTCTGGGATACCGGCAATTACGAAAACCGAAGCCGCCAAGACGAAGGCGAAATGCCCCTGAAAAAAGCACTGGAGCAAGGCCATGCCAAGGTTCGGCTCCACGGGCAAAAGCTTAAGGGAGGCTACGCCTTGATCCATACGAAGATGGGCGGCGATGACAACAACTGGCTGCTTGTCAAGGAGAACGACGACCAGGCTGATGCGCGGCGCAACCCAGTCAGCACTGAGCCGCAATCTGTGCTCAGCGGCAAAACCATCAAAGAGATGGCCGCCGCCAGGCAGAACAGGCAGGCAGAGGAATGATTCGATGACCCAAAAAAAATTCGGCCCCTATGCCTTTGAATCCTCCAATGAAGACAAGATCTTCTTTCCGGATGCCGGCATTAACAAAGGGGATGTCATTGCGTACTACGAAAAAATTGCCAATACGATGGTACCTTACCTGAAGGGCAGGCCGCTGAACATGCACCGGTTTCCGGACGGCATCGAGGCGGATGGATTCATGCAGCAAAAAGCAGCGGATTACTTCCCGGATTGGATCCCCCGGATTACGATTGCCAAGGAGAACGGTAAAATCACGCATGCCGCCGTCGACAAGAAGGCCGCTCTGGCCTATCTGGCCGACCAGGCCGTCATCACCCTGCATGCCTGGCTTTGCCGGTCGGATAAAGTCCAATACCCCGATCAGATTTATTTTGACCTGGATCCACCGCGGGCGGACGGCTTTGACACGGTGCGCCAGACCGCTTTGGATATCAGGCAACTGCTCGCAAAATTGGGTTTGACCGCCTTTGTGAAGACATCGGGCTCCACGGGGCTGCATGTGGTTTGTCCCATCAAGCGCAAGGCCGGATTCGACCAAACGCGAAAGTTTGCCGGTGATGTCGTCCGCTATCTGGCATCCCAAAAACCGGATCTGCTCACCACCGAGCAGCGCAAGGCCCGCCGCAAGGGCCGCCTCTTTTTGGATACGCTGTGCAATTCATACGGCCGGACCATGGTGGCGCCGTATTCACTGCGGGCGCTTCCCGGTGCGCCGGTGGCCACGCCCGTTGACTGGCAGGAAGTCAGGAAAAAATCTCTGACGCCGAACCGCTATACGCTTTTTAATATTTTCCGACGGTTGGCCCAAAAAAGGGATCCCTGGCAGGGAATGAGCCGCAAAGCGAAAGATCTGGCCGGTCCGCAAAAAAAGCTGAGGGATCTTCAGCAGCACGTCAGGACTGCAAAAAGCAATTGACGGCTTTACGCAGATCGGCGATGCGCAGATACTAAGGAGGTCATTTTTGTTTAGACACGAGTTCACCGCCCGCTTCGCTCGAGATCGCAGAGCACGCAGAGAAGAAAACGCAAAGGTGGAAGTAAAAATAAAGTTTTTCTCTGCGCTCTCTGCGGTGAAAATATTTTTTTAGTGATAAACCACCATGTCTAATGATTTATGCTCGGCTCAGTAATTGCGTTTTTGCCTAGCGGCCGGCCCGGTGACAGCGGGCGGCAGCAACGCAAAGGCGTCTGTTGCAAGGCGACCGGGGCCGCCGTGCGCACCCCGTAGCACTGGAAAACTGAGCGGTTTTGCAGCGGCCGGAAATACTGCCTGAAACGGTTGTCTATACTTTCCAGACCCCATTTTATTTATAAGCGCGCCTTTTTATTATCAGACTGGCAGGCGCAAATATTCAAACCCTAAATAAATTTAAAGCAGGGAGATTTATCATGACTATCAAACCGCAGCTTATCAAGATGCTACCGCTGATGCCAACCGCCGTTTTGTGTCTGGTATTATCCATGCCGGCAGGGGCTTTAGCAAATCCGGCCGGATCGATGCGCGCCGGCGCCATCATCGATCAATCGGTCTTCAATGCTCAGGGACAGCAGTTGGGTGAAGTCGAGGATCTGGTTCTCAAAAGAAACGGCCGCGTTAAAAAAGTGCTGATTTCGGCTGGTGGCTTCCTGGAGATGGCAGACAAACTGGTAGCCGCCAAGTTCAAATCCTTAAAATTCGCCGACGGCAAAATTGTTTTGGACACCACTAAAAAACAACTCGATGACCAACCTGAATTCGACTACCGCCAAAACGACCTTTTCACGAACTACCGTTACCGGCTTCACCCCTACGGTATGATGCCCGGACCCTATGGGCCTTACGATAGAGGCCTGCCGCCGGGCGATCGCCGACGGTGGTCGGACGAAGGCGTCCGGATACCCCCCAGCGGTCCTCAAGGGGGCGGCAAACAGGGTCAGCCATACGATCGTTCCGACCGGCGGCATCATCCTGAAGGCATGTACGGGATGCGCAACTGGTACAATCCCTGGGATTCGGCTTACTTTCCGGCGCGAATGCTGGCGAGTGTCATATTAGGGCAGACGGTCGTCAACAAGCAGGACCAGGAAGTGGCGACCGTGGAGGATCTGATTATCAGCCCGGCCGGTAGGGTGGATCAGCTCATTTTATCCTACGGCGGCTTTTTAGATTTTGGCGACAAGCTGGTGGCGGTGCCCTATCGTTCCATCGGTTTTACCAACCGCGGCATCACCTATGACATTACCCGCAGAGAACTCGAAAAGCTGCCGAGATATAAATAAAAAGTGTGATTGGAAACCACTGTGTGGGCTATTTTGCAGGACGGGTTTCAATTGCGGGTCCGCAGTCGTTTTTGTATCAGCCAGCCCCCCATCGCCAGCACGAGGGCGATGCCGCCTGCGACGGCGATGTTGGTCCAATGCGGATTTTTGACGGCGGCAACCACGCGATCGGCAAACACCGTGATGGCGACAATGCCCGGCAGCATTCCCAGTGCCGTGCCCAGCATAAAATCTTTCAGTTTTATGTGCGATGCACCCGCTACCATGTTGACGATGGTAAACGGCGCGACCGGCAAATTGCGTATCACCGCCACCGTCAGAATACCCTGACTGGCGAGTTTTTGGCTGAGGCGGTTCAGCCGGTTTCCCGCCAGTTTGCGAACGGTCTGCCGGCCGACTCCGGCGCCGATAAAATAGCCGGCCAGCGCGTTCAGGAGACAGCCGGCCAAGGCATAAACAACCGCCAGGTGGGCGCTAAAAATTATCGCGGTGGCACCGATCATTACGGTGATGGGAACCATAATCAAGCCCCCGACAACATAAGCCCCTATTACCGCAGGAGGCAAGAAGGGGCTGCCCTCCAGAGAGTCGGCTAGGGTGGTCAACGTATCCAAACTGACCCACTGCGAAAGCGGTGTCCAGCGCCAGGTTGCGGCCAGGGCCAGGAGTATCAGCATCACGGCCGAAATTTTCAGTAAGTGAAATTGACCGGAATACCCTTTGTCTTCATGGACAAATTGATCGAATATGCGGTCGAATTCAACGGGCTTTTCAGGATCCAGCCAGTCATCATCCGGCACCAGGCGGGTGCCGTCCACTGAGGGCTCCCGGTACTGCAGCCTGCGTAAGGAGCGCTCTGTTCCTGATACCGATTCAATCACCCGGATCAGCGAGTTTGAGTCAGCGGTTGCCTGGCCGATTTCCGCGGCCGAGGTGCCGAGATGCTCGGCCAGCAGCCTGCTGCGAAAGGCGGCCACAGCCTCCGCTGCCGGGGAGTCTTCCTCTGACTCCACGGCCAGCGAACATTCCGAATCCAGGCCCATGGAGCGATTGCTTAAATTGGCCGAGCCGACCAATAGCAGACGGTCATCGACCACCATGACTTTGGCATGAACATATACGGAATTTTCCCCGTCAGCGAAGGCCGGATACAGGACGCGCAGGCGGTTGTTGCGGTCAGCCTGCTCCAGCTGGTTCAGGATGTGGGCGCGAATGGCATCCATGGTGCTTTGTTCCAGCCAGCCGGATGACTTGCGCGGCAGCACCAAAACGATTTCAGGCCCTTTTTCCTGCTGCAGGCTTTTTCGCAGCGCGCGGGCGACCGCCATCGAGGACAGGTACTGGTTTTCAATATAAATGAAATCTTTGGCCGCCGCAATCGCATCGATATATAATTTTTCGGTTTCGCGAACCTCCCGCCGTCCTTTAAAGGCCGGAAAAGTTCGCACAATGCCAACCCGGGTATCCGTCAACCAGGGCTTGAGATCCGCCGGCCAGATGGTGTTGCGCGCGTCAACGGGATGAAGTTCTTCTTGGGTGGCCCACTTCCAGCGGTCCCTGAACAGAGCCCCCAAGGCGGCGGCCGCTTCGCCATCGACGATCATCTGGATATCATGAAAAGGCGGATAAAGCTTGCCGTTCGAATTTTTGCGGCGCGGATCGTTTAAACGGTGCTGGGGCGTATCCCAGCGGTTTTTTGTCAAATCGATGCCTCCGCAAAACGCCACCGCATCATCGATTACGACAATTTTTTGATGTTGCGATCCGCCGACAGGATGTTGGTCGTCGAGCTGGAAATGGATGCGGCGATGGGTCTTCCAGGCCAGATTTATGATGGGAAGCCATTCACGCTCCCGGACATAGAGCATGGGAAAATCCCAGGCCAGAAGATACATCATCAAATCGGGAGCCTGCTTGACCGTGGCGTTCAAAAACCGGCCCAATCGGGTTGCGGTGTTCTCAGCGGGGCGGCGGCGCAGCAGCTCGGTGCGGCTGTCAATATCCCAGGCGGCGATATACACTGATTTTTTGGCCTGCTTGACGGCATCCACCAATGCCTCAAAATAGTCGGCGCCGTCGATCAGGAAGGCAACCCGCCCGGCAGATGCTTTACGCCAGCAATTTTGACCTTCATTCAGAATTGTCATGTTGGCCTGCTTTCACTTGAGTTCCGAGTAGGTCTTGTACACGTGCCCGGGACCCTTTGTCAAGCCCGGAAGTCGCTTCGCCTTGGAGCAGAATTTGCGGTGATGTTCGCGAGGCTTTTGCGCGCCGCGGTTCGATGTTGCTCAATACCGGCGCAATGCCCCGGGGCTTGCAAAGGGTGATTTTAAAAAAATCATGGATGCCTGCAGCGGGTTCGATTTTCGTCACTGCCGGCAACCCAGCCCTTCAAATAAGGCTGTTTCAATCATGGAATACTGGATTGACAGTATTGGCAATTTAAAAATTTAAAAATAGGATGCAATGATCGCCGGGCACAAGCCCTATTCAAACTGCCGGGTGCATGATCCGCCGGCCGGACAAGCCAAGTGAGATTGTTAGAAAAAATACTGCAACAGGAGGTCAATTATGCTGCCTTTAAAAAAAATTGTTTGCCCTACGGATTTCAGCGAACCGGCTGCCGAGGGCTTGAAAATTGCCAGGGAGCTGGCTACCCAATTTTCAGCGGAGATGTTGCTGGTGCATGTCGTCACCCCCTTGCCGGCCATGCATGGCGGCGTTGCGCCAACCGGTTTTCATATTCCTGCGGTCCTGGAAGAGCTGGAAGGATCGGCGAAAAAATCCCTCGAAGAAATCCGGCGAGAAAAGCTGCCGGCCGAAATTCAAGCCCGTACGTTTGTGATCCTTGGCCGGCCGGCGCATGAGATTGTGGCATTGGCCGAGCAGGAAAAGGCCGACATCATCATTATGGCGACCCAGGGTGAATCCGGCTGGCAACGATTTGTGTTCGGCTCTGTGGCTGAAAAGGTCGTCCGGCATGCGGAATGTCCGGTATTGACGGTTCGGGCAGCAAACCCGGAGGAGAAGAAATAATAACTGACTCAAGCCTCAAACGCTTGGCGAGATTGCTTAAGTGCTCCCAGTCCAGTCGGCGGCGCGCCCGCTAAAGGGACGATCAGGCGCTGTTTTGATGGCCTGAATTCTGAAAACGGACTGCCAGTTGAGCCACAAACAACACCGTGAATACGATATTCAAATACAGCGTGTAACCGGAAGGGGCGACACCGCCGAGCGTTCCCTGGGGCGGCACTAGCCCCAGGCCGTTCCAGATATAATGGATCATTATACCCGCGACAGCGGCCGTGATGAATATCACCATAAACAGGACGGCAGCCATCCGCAGCCCGTAGTAACGCCGATAGGCATCGGTGATGGTCGGGATAATCAAATCCGAAAAAATAAATGCCATCACCCCGCCGAAGGGGATCCCGTTTTTCCACAAAATCAGGGCAAAGGGGACGTTTCCGACCGAACATACGAAGGTGATGATCCCAACGATGACACCGATCACTGCGCTGGAGGCCACCCACAGAAAAGATCCCGGCGCTCCGATTTCAAACAGCGCCGCCCACCAGTGTCGGGGGACGAACGCGGCAATTAAGCCGGCAATAACAAAACCGGCCGCAATATCTTTCCAGAGCATGCGCCATTCGCCGATGGCATTCTGAAAGGCCATGGTCCAGCCCTCGCGGGTCAGCAACCTTTGGCGCAGCGTCAGATCCGCTTGTTGTTTCTCGAAGGCCTCCCGGCAGGATTGCGAACAAAAATAGAGCGGACCGGATTCGGTTTCCAGCACCACGGTGCTGTCCGAATCAGGATCGACCTCCATGCCGCAATGCGGGTCCCGCACGCCTTCCGTTGCGCGCACATGCTCGCGGGCCTGATCGAACCAGGCGGCGGGAATCGCATAACGAAAGGCGAGGGTCAGCAGGGCGATCAAAATCAGGCCCGCCAGAAAATTGGCCGCCACGAACTCCCACCCCAGCAGCACCCACATCACCAGTCCCAGTTCGATGACCAAATTGGTGCTGGCAAACTGAAAGGCCCCGAGGCTGGCTTCCGGCGAGGCCCCTTTCTTAAACAGTGATTTTGCAGTGGCCACGGCCCCGAAAGAACAGCTGGAAGAGGCCGCGCCGAAAATTGTACCCAGCACCACTTCCCGCAGACCGCTGCCGCCCAATAGACGGGTCATTTTCTTTTCGCTGACGAAGGCTTCCACCGCTCCCGCAATCGTAAAACCCAAAACCAGCGCCCACCAAGTTTCCCAGGCCATCTCTCCCGCCAGCTTCAATCCTTGCCAAACACTTAACATGATTTCCATCCGCTTTTTCTCCCGATCGCTGAGACCGAACTCAGGTCGCTTCGCTCGCAATTGGAATAATGGTAGAGATTCCGCTACATATCAATATTTTAAATCTTCAAATCCATGCCCGCCGGTCTGAATTCGCTTCAGACGTCGCTTTATAAAGGCCGCATAATTTTATCGCGCCGAAATTATTCGGTTAGACTATCCGCCGGCCGGCTGTAGTGCAATACTGTCTGGACTGTATTTTTCAATCCGACAACTAAACGACGTTTTTCGAAAAGCGTATTGCGGAAAACAGCCCATCAGGCTCAGGACCGGCAGCGCTGCGCTGATTCCCTGGTCGGGATGTTGATAGCCTTGGTCATCACAAAGTTGACTCCCCCATGAGCGTAAACAAAATGGGATGGATTATCCATTTCTATGATTTTATAACGGTTTTATCATCATGTTAAGATGGGCTGCCGTTTCGTACAGGATATTTTTATTAAATATACCATCATAACCTTATTGATCGGTTTCTTCGCCCGACTTATAGTTTCAGCCGTTATCCGGACTTTGAGTATTCAGCCCTATCCGTCCCAGCCGGAAAGCGAAGCGGAAGCTGCCGAGGCTTTTTTAGACAGCGTGATTCATATCCTGTCCAAGAAATCCTAGCGCAGGTTCGAGGTATATTATGCGCCCATTGACTTATGCCGTTCGGCTACAGCCGGTGTTGAAATATTTTGGACAGCTGTGCTTTGTATCGGCGCTGCTGACGCTTGTGCCGCTGGGGGTGTCTTTATGGTTCGGTGACTACCATATCAGCTTGCGGTACGGCATTGTGGCCGCCGGCATCCTTGGTATAAGTGCGGGTCTGCTGCGCCTGCCGGCTCCCAAACGATTGCATAATAACGAGGCGATGGTCGTGTCCGCTTTGATCTTCCTGTTTGTCCCGCTGGTCATGGCCTGGCCGGTGATGGCTTCCGGCCTGGGATTTTTAGACGCGCTGTTTGAAACCATCTCCGGGGTGACGACCACCGGCTTGACCACCACGGCGACGGTGGGCGGCAAGTCCGAAACCTTTCTGTTTGCCAGGGCCTGGCTGCAATGGATCGGGGGACTTGGCATTGTGGTGCTCTCGCTGGCGGTTATGATTCAGCCGGGAGCGGTGGCCAAGCGTCTGGGTCACATGGAGGATTACGAAGAGGATATGATCGCCAGCACCCGGGCCCATGCGAGGCGCGTAATCAGCGTGTATGCGGTTCTGACCGGGGCCGGTATCCTGGTCCTGGGATTGCTGGGCAGCGGCTGGTTCGAAGCGCTGCTTTACTGCCTGGCGGCGGTCTCCACCGGCGGGTTCGCGCCGCATGACACCAGTCTGGCCGGCTTGGCAAGCCATCCGGCACAGGCGATGGTGATTTTGCTGTCGATGGCCGGCGGCATTTCGCTGATTTTGTATCAACGCGTATTTCATGACGGCTGGCGCGTTATGATAAATGATCGCCAGGTGCAGGGGTTTCTGGCCGCCGGCCTGCTGACCAGCCTGCTGCTGGCAGGGTCACTTTGGCTGCAGGCCGATTTTTCCTGGTCCCGGGCTTTAGGCCACGGCGCGTTGAATGGGCTGTCGGCCCAATCCACCGCGGGGTTTTCGTCGCTCAATATATCCGAGATCGATGCCGGATCCAAAATTGTCCTGATTTTTTCCATGTTGGCCGGCGGCAGCATCGGCTCGACCGCCGGCGGCCTAAAGATTTTACGGCTGCTGATTCTGATGCGCCTGGTCTACCTGACGATCCAGCGGGCCGGGATGCCCCGCAATGCCGTATCGGAAATACGTCTGGGCGGACGCCGCCTCGAAACCGATGAGATCCAAAATGCACTATGCTTTGTGTTCGTTTTTATCGGCTTGACTGCCTTTTCCTGGCTGATGTTTGCCGTCATGGGTCATGACCCGCTGGACTCTCTGTTCGAAGTGGTTTCGGCCATGGGCACGGTTGGACTTTCGGCGGGAATCACCGACGCCGCACTTCATCCGTTTCTGAAAGCCGTCTTATGCGGCGATATGCTTTTGGGGCGCCTGGAAATCTTTGCCTGGCTGGTTTTGCTGTCGCCCGGGACATGGTTTGGAAGAAAATTGGAGGATTAACATGCGAATCGTATTTTCAGGGGCCGGCCCGACGGCCGTCATAACGACTCGAACCCTCGCAAAACAGGGGCATGAGGTGATTATTATTGAAGTGGACAAGGAAAAAATCGATCAGCTTTCAGATGAATTGGACTGCAGTTTCGTGCAGGGCGATGCCTCGAAACCGGCTATCCTCAGCCAGGTCAATCCCAAGGATTGTGATTTTCTGTTTTGCCTCACCGACAGCGATCAGGCTAATATCATCACTGCTCTGCTGGGGCGGTCCATGGGCTTTAGCCGGGTGGTGCCAAGCATCAAGGACGCTGAATTGCAGCAATTATGCAGCGAGCTCGAGCTTGAAGATACCATCATCCCGGTACGAACGATGAGTCAATATCTTGAAAATATGGTGCGGGGCCTCGACAGTATCGAACTTTCCACCTTCTTAAAGCACGGCGCGCGACTTTTTACTTTTGTGGCCGGGAAAAAAGATGCTGAAAAAATCAGTGAGCTGGACCTGGGCGAAGGTAGTAAAGTTGTTTTTCTCTACCGTGATGATCAGTTTAATTTTGTTGATGAAAACACCTCTCTCAAGAAAGGCGATGAGGTCATTATTTTAACCCATTCCGATAAACTGATGGAATTAAAAGAACGCTGGGATCCAAAAACCGAGGAGGATAGCGAGGAGGATCAAGGGAAATGACCAGACGATTCTGACCGTCCTGGAGACGCCGCTGGACTGCTGGGGCGTGCCGCAGGATGGCAGGATGAGGGGCGCAGCCGGGGGCGCTTCATTGGCCGGGTGCCCAAATATCTGGCTGAGGAGATCTACGGCGCAAAAAACAAGGTGACTCTGGCCGGGAACCTTGTCAGCGAGGAGACAAGATCCCTCGCCGGCATGCAAGTGGGTTACCCTGTCGTACAGGTGAGAGAATTTCATTTCTTTTTTGAGCCCTATTATTATCCCTACGAGCGCTGCACCTGCGACAACCGCGGATACAGACTCCAATACGACGAGCCGTCACCTTTTCGCGGCATCCATTAACGCGACAAGCCGAGGCTAAAGGCTAAAGACGGATCAGCAGGTCGGCGGCAGGCCCTTGAAACCGCTTTTGCCGCAGACCCGCGTGTCTCGCTTCTCGCTTCTGATCTGACAATTTGGGTTAACTCCAGTAAACCGGCCGGCCGTAATAATCGTACAGTTTGCGTTCATATTCGCGGTTAATCGGGGCCAGGGGATCATATTCAGGACTATTTTTGATGCTGTCGGTCGTAAGGTCCACCCATAATTTTTCTTGCGCCCAATCAACGGTCTCAGCCCACTGCGGCGAGACCAGCACTTTGCGGCCCGGCAGCCAGTTGCGGGTATCAACAACGATATACCGCAGGCTCCAGGCCTCGTCATCAACTATAAAATCTTCGACATGGCCGATCTCATCGTCGCTGGCCTGAATATGATAACCGGTCACCTCTTTGATCGAGCGCAGGTTATTTTCTTCGGGACCCTCGAAGTCGGTCGCCAGTTTGTCCTGTTCCGCCCGCAGCAGCGCCGGCGAGGGATGGCTTCCCCACAGATTTTTGCCGTCCCAGTATGATGCGGTACCGAAAAACTGGCTATAGAGGATCTCGTATTGCCGCGAAACCGGCGCATCAATCTCCAGCGGCGGGCTGTTCTCGACCTGTTGACGCGTCAATTCGACCTGGAACCGGCGGGTGGCCCAGTCGGGTTCGCCCAGCATCATCGGCGAAATCAGGACCTTGCGGCCCGGCAGCCATTTTCCGGTATCGGCCACCATATACCGGATCGCCCATTTTTTATCGTCAAACAAAAAGTCTTTACACCGTCCGATTTCGCCGTCCCGGGCCAATAGCACATAATTTGAGACTGCACTAGCATTGCGTAGCATCCACATACCTCCTTTGTTTGAATTGTTGACAGCTACTTTAAACCGGATCGCGAAACAGATAAATAGGGCAATTCCTGTATTCCCTAACCCAATTTACAGTATGGGCTGCACTATAGCGGGTATAAATCCGGGCCCGGCCGTGCATCCTCTCGATTTAGGCCTTCAGTGCGCCGCTCGGCGATCGCTTCAGTGAAAACAGGATTGAAACCCCGGCCATGATTTGCCGGATCGCCGGATGTCACAATGAGCGGATAGGGTTGCGCCGCGCCTAAAATACAGGATGGCCCCTATGGATTTATGGGGCCGGCCGATGTATCGTAAAAAGAAAATACTGGAGGCTAAAATGTCACAGGATCACGCTAGTTCATCGAAAAATCAAGATCAAGATTATGATGCAAAGAAAGTTGAAAAAGCCCGTGCCAGGAAACACAAAGTAAGCTGGGCGCAATTCTTTTATCTATTTCTGCTGCTTTCCTCGGTGGGCATCGCTATTTATATTATTGAATACTATCGATAGCTTAATCATACTTTTTTGATCAGCTGACGCGCTGCGATCTGAACCGGATCCCAGACCGGTGAAAAAGGCGGCGCATAGCTCAGGTCCAGATCCAGCAGCCGGTCTACCGTAAAACCGGCATGCAGCGCCGTGGCAATTGTGTCGATGCGTTTGACGCCGTTGAGGGCACCGACAATCTGACCGCCGAGCAGTTCGCCGCTGCCTTTGCGGGCCAAAAGTTTTACGGTAATCCGGCCGGCAGCGGGATAATAGCCGGTGCGATGGTGGCTGTCGATTTTTGCAGCGGCATAGTTCCATCCCAGAGATTCGATTTCGGCCTCCTGCAGCCCGGTGCGGGCGATGCCCAGGTCAAAGATCTTCGTGATGGCCGTTCCCATAGCGCCCGGGAAAACGGCACGACCGCCGCCGATGTTGATGCCGGCCACCCGTCCCTTGTTTGTTGGCGACCGTGCCGAGGGCGATGTAAAAGGGTTTGCGGCTGACCAGATGCTGGGACTGAACACAATCCCCCGCCGACCAGATGCCGGGCACTTCCGTTTGCATGCGCTCATCAACGTTAATGCTGTTTTTTACCCCCAGGGGGATTGCCGCGGCCGCCGCCAGTTCCGAATTGGGCTGAACCCCGAGCCCAAGAATGACGATGTCGGCCGGCAGTTTACGCTGATCCGTGATGACGGCCGCCACCCGGCCCTTGCCGCCTTCGAATGCCTGCAAACTTTCTTGGCGGTACAGTGCAACGCCGCCGTCTTCAAGGGCCTGTGAAGCCTTGGCCGCCATGTCGCATCCAGCGTATTCATCACTTCGGCGGCCTGTTCGACCAGGGCCACCTTCAGGCCGCGCAGCGCCATGGCCTCCGCCATTTCCAATCCGATGTAGCCGCCGCCGACTACCACCACCTGCTTGACGCCGCCCGTTAAGTCCAGCTCGCTTTTGGATCTCGATGGCGCTCTGCAAGCCGTTGATGCCAAAAATTCCGCCGGCATCGATGCCGGGTACATCCGGACAGATCGGCCGGGCACCGGTGGCAATCATCAGCTGGTCGTAGGGCTCCCAGTTTTCCGAGCCGCTTTCTATATGCCGGACGCTGAATGCGCCGGCCCAGGGTATCGATTTTCAGCACCTCGCTGCGGATTTTGACCTCGATGTTTTGCTTCTCTCTGAATTCCCCGGGAGTCCGGGCGATCAGGTTTTGGATGTCGCCGACAACCTTGCCGACATAATAGGGTATTCCTCAAGCGGAATAGGACGTAAAAGCACCGCGCTCAAAGGCCGTGATTTCGAGCTCTGAATTGCGGCGGCGCGCCTGCGAGGCGGCACTCATGCCGGCGGCGTCTCCGCCGACAACCAGAAGTCGTTCGCGTTTCATATCAATGCTCCAATCATGCAAGATTGCATTTTAGGGGAATGAACATTTCCAGCATTGTTTATACAGCTGCTGGGTTTATTTTTAAGGGATATGATATCCCCTTGGCCCATTTTTGCAATGGGGTGTTGCTTGTATTCCCTGAATTGAATTCCCCTATTTCTTGAAATGCATGCAATTTAACGGCAAAATACATATTAATCGGTATTTACAAAGGCTTTCTGGCCGGTTACTTTGTTTGTGCAATTCAAATCCAAGGAGCAAAATGCTATGCCAAACCAGCAGAACCATAAGAAGCGCGTGGCCCTGGTCACAGGCGGCAACCGGGGCATCGGGTTCGAAATCGCGCGCAAACTCGCCGCCCGGGATATCGCCGTATTGATCGGGGCCCGTAACCGGGAACAGGGCATTGACGCGCAGCAAAGGCTGAAGCACGAGGGGCTCGATGCGGAGTTTATTTTTCTCGATGTGACCGATGCCCTGTCCATCCAAACGGCGGTCGGCAAAATAAAGGACAACTTCAGGCGGCTGGACATCCTGGTCAACAACGCCGGTATTATGATCGATGCCCAGACGGAGATCACAGAGTTGGACGTCACGATTTTGCTAAACACCCTGGAGACCAACGCGGTGGGGCCACTGCTGCTGGGCCAGGCCTGTCTGCCTTTGATGCGAAAAAACAGCTACGGCCGCATCGTCAACATGTCCAGCATACTGGGCTCTCTGAGCGACATCGCCAGCCCGGATTCGTTGCACGCGGATGTTCAGGCACCGGCTTACCGCCTGTCCAAGGCCGTGCTCAACGGGATTACGGTGTTGCTCGCAGCGCAGCTGCGGGGCACCAACATCCTGGTGAACTCAGCCTGCCCGGGGTGGGTGCGCACCGGCATGGGGGGTGACCGGGCACCGCTGTCACCGGAGCAGGGGGCGGACACCCCGGTATGGCTGGCAACGCTGCCGGACGGCGGTCCCAGCGGCGGGTTTTTCCGTGATCGCCAGCCGCTGCCATGGTAAGCACTTTGAAATGGGCCGGTGTCCCCAATTAGAAAGGCTGCTATTTAAAATGAGTTCCGCCAATGACGCTAAAAAATCAATAGCCCATCACCATCCCGACGAAAAAACACCGGCCGTGATATCTGACTATATCAAAGGCTTCAGACAAAAAGGCCTGTCGATTCTTTCCGGTATGAGCAAGGATGAGCAAACTGTTTTTGTCACCTGGGCGCAACACATCGTTGATGGGTATGGATCTCTTCTACAGGAAAATCCTGCGACAATAAAAAATGTCGCGGACTTGCCGTGCCCCAAGGCAGATCTCAAAATTGCCATTAAGGTGTTGCTGCCGGCTTATCTGGCCAAAGGATCCGATGACATCGTTGACCTCCTGAAGGACCGCTATGCCCGCTTATGTGCGTTTCAAGAAATCAGTCGGGAAGATAAAGAAGCCATCATCAAAATATCCGCTGAATCTGGTCAAAAACCAGAGTCGCCCGGCCCCTCATTTTTTTCAACCTATCAGAAATATATGCAGATCATCGTCTCGGAGCAAAAGATCCTGCTCGATGATATCAAGGCTTATATAAACGATTTACAAGTTTAAACGATGTTCCAATTGACGGCAAAATAGACACCGGCAGCGATGAGAATAATCAAACAAATAACAACCACCGCAATTAAATCTGCAAAAAAAAACTGACAGGAGGAAGCATGCTTTATATCGGCCATTTTTCTTTTGATGAGATCGGAACGGAGCGCGAGATCCGCCATGGTTATTTTACTGGTGTGGTCGACGCGGATAATATTGGACGCGCCGTCACCGAATTTAAGGAACTCATATTTTCGCTTCGCAAGCTGGAAGACATGTTTGAACGGATTGCCACCGTGTATCTGGAGGATATTATTGAGTTTAAGCATGTGCCGGGAAAAGCGATCGTGACCCGGATTCAATCTTCAGCCGGTGAGTTTCCGGAATCCATTAGCCACAGTCTTCCCGGGGTCGCCAATTCCGGCATCAATACCTACGGTTTAAAAGCGGATGTTCGTGCAACCGAGAACGAGCCAGAGCTAGACGAATTTCAAGAAAGCAAGCCGTTTATCAAATTTTGAAAAGCCGGGCGAGGAAATCAATCAATGGACTGCAAGACCTTTAGAAGCATTGTCGAACCCTATTTAAAAGAGGGCAGGGTCAAAAAAGTATTGAACGGAGATGTCGAGCGGCATTTGCAAAATTGTGCGGTCTGCCGGGATAAATATGTCCCACTTTTTGACAGCGATCGTGATGACCGTAAGATTCCCCCTGATCCTGCCGAACTAAAGAAATTAAATCCGATAGATGACGATCCTTCCGATCAATTTCCCGACATTTCAGATCCGGTAGAATTTAAAGACGCTCCCATTACATTTACGCTGATTTTAGACGACCGCGAAGAAGAACTCAAAGTCGTTGAGCCTGAAGTGGATTTTCCGATCCCCGAGGGCGGGCGACTGGAGGTTAGAGAAAAAGATGCCTGTCTGACGGATGTCGTCTTCAAGTTCAATCCGGCAAGCGACCGTCCTTATGAATTGCACTTCACCGTGCTGAAGGGAGTCAGGTACGCAACGGATCACGTCCGATCCTTTGGTTCAGAAAAAGCAACGGATAAAGATCCGTCAGATGTTTATTCGATGGCGATCATTGATCGCGGCGGCCTGCAGGCCTCAATCGAAATGACACGGGGTAAAGCCAGGATCTATATCCAATACACGGCCTAGCGTGCGGTATGATCTCCATCCGCCGGTGTTCGTCGTCCGAGACCCGATGACGTTCCAGCACTTCATCCGGTCTTAGAAGGGCCGTGCGGACAACGGTCTGCGCCACCACGACATGCAGTGGGACTTATGGATCCTGGCGCCCGAAGCGGCGCACCAGGTCACCGGGCTGATGGGTGACCGCGAAACCCCGAAGACCCGGCGGTTGGCTTGCGGCGTGACTGGGATTGCATTCAGCGCGCGTCAACTTTTATTTCATCAAATGACGTCGCGAGATAATTGGCTTGCGGAGTTTTCATTCCGGTATTCAGGAAGACAATTTTTGTTTCTCCGGAAACGGTATCGGTTACAAAGGCACCGAAGCCGATGCTGTCGGCGCCCCAGACCGCCAGCTGATATCGGCCGGGGGTATTGCCGACTGCTCCGGTAAGGATCAAAAAACCGATCACAACGAGCATTCCTAAAAGAAAAAATTTTGCCTTCTCAAACCAAACGCTGTTATTCGTAGCTGCTTTCATAGATACCTCCGAATTGGGTATACGGCGTAAAAAATCAAGGTGATCGCAACGCCGGCGATTTGAAGCTGTAACTTGGCACG
The DNA here is from genome assembly GCA_963710795.1 of uncultured delta proteobacterium. GTDB lineage: Bacteria > Desulfobacterota > Desulfobacteria > Desulfobacterales > JAFDCJ01 > JAFDCJ01. The sequence continues at coordinate 16,456 of CAVQBT010000039.1, read as the reverse complement.
CGACGGCTCGTCGCCCATTGCGGCCAGACCGCCAAAGATAAACAAGGGGATGCCTTTTAGCGGCATGCCGTGCCGCCCGCAGTGCTCATCGGACAACCTATGCGCACCATATGGTACTTTCTACAATAAATAAATACGGTCAATCCTGTATTCCCGCTTTTGAGGAGGCTAATTTTGAAGGGCCGGTGCAGGACTGCCGAATATCGATGGAATGCTGGCTGCTGATCAGCAATACCCGCTGAAGAGAGCTAAGATACAGGAATTCAGTTACTGCCATCCTGAATCGCTCCAGCCGGCGGCGGAGCAAACGAATGCGCCGGATCGATAATGCCGGCCAGCCCGTCGGCCCCACGATTTCACCCCCCCAACCGCCGGTGGCCGATATCCTAAAAGGCCGGCGGGTCGTGCGCGGCCGGGAAAAGCAGTGCTTTGAGCACTACGCCGCCATCGGAAACCGGGAGGCCGCAATCGAAGCGAAAAAAGCCGCAAACAATTCATCGCAGGATATCTGACCGGCCGCAAAAAGTTGAAGCCCAAAACAACCTGGGATACATGCCCCCCTTTTGCGGGACCATACATGATTTACCCCATTTACTGATATCCCTTTAACGGGTACAATTAATCTATTCAATTAACCTGGCGCCAATGGTCTGGGATATCTTGGACGTTGGCGATTAATCAAGGAGGGAGCTGATAGGATGGAACCGAATCAACCGGATCCGCCGTTGCCCGATAAAATCGACGACACAACTTACTACTTTATTCAACATCACAACGATCAGGGAGTCGGAATGCGCCGCCAAGGCGATCTCGACAAGGCGATCGCCTACTATAACAGCGTGTTGGCCATAAGAACGGACGTCGCCGTGGTGTATAACAACCGCGGCATCGCCTGGCTGCAAAAAGGGGATGTCGACCGGGCCATCGCAGATTTTAACCAAGCCATTGAAATTGCCGCCGAGTTCGCGGCACCTTACTACAATCTTGGAATCGCCTGAATGTTAATTATGTATTTATTCAAATATTGTCAGGTACTTTCCAATACTTCTGCTGCGCAGCAATATGTGAATATGTAAAATTGATGCGGTATGTTCGATACGATTAAAACGTTGAACGGGACGATGCTAAAATGCAATTCCGAACTTTGAAGCGCTAAACCTTGCTGAAAAGGCCACCGTCCGCATGAAAAAAAAAGCCCCCACAGAACTGGAGCAAAAAGTTAAAAAGCTCAAACAGACGTCTGTAACGTATAAACACGCCAAAAAAAAATTAAAAGCATCCCTTGAAAAGCAAGCTGGGATGGTAAAAAATCCATCTGAACCTGAGATGGCGCTGGAGGTGCTGGAACAGAAAGGCAGCGCGGCGCAACCCGTTGATAAAGCGCTGATCGCCGAACATATATTTCGCAAAGCGATTGAGGAATCCATTCCAGGTGGGATCGCGGGATTTGACCTGGCTGGGCAACAGATTTACGTCAATCGAGTTTTCTGTGAAATGGTTGGATGGCCTGAAGCAGAACTTATCGGTGCCAAATACCCCTTCAAGTACTGGCCGCCGGGCGATATGGCAAATGCGGCTGCCGATATCCAATTGCTATTGAGCGGGGACGTTCCGTCTGACGGAATTGAATTGCTGTTTGTGCGCAAAAGCGGGGAACGTTTCTGGGGACTGGTTACCGGCACCAAATTAATGGACAGCGAGGGGCAGCCGATCGGTTATCTGGTGTCGGTCGCCGACATCAGTGCCCAAAAACATGCAGAACATGCCATGCGGGCGCTATCGTCGCGGCTGGTCGATCGACAGGAATCGGAGAGAAAATTTGTCGCCCAGGAACTGCATGACGGCCTCGGGGGCAAACTGACTGCCGTCAAGTACAGTATCGAGAAGATAATCAATGAACTGCAGCAAACCAAAAATCCATTGGAAAGACCCCTGCAAGACATACTTGCGATTGTTCACGATGCCATCGATGAAACCCAAAGAATATACCGTAACCTGCACCCTGCGATCCTGGACGATTTGGGGCTCAATGCTGCGCTGCGCAGTTTGTGCCGCGAATTCATGGAAGTATACACTTCGATTACGATTGAAGCCGACATCGAAGTCCAGGAAAATCGGGTCCACGATCCTTTAAAGATCCTGATTTACAGAATTCTTCAGGAGGCTCTGAATAACGTCGCCAAACACAGCCAGGCCGGCAAAGTCCAGGTTTCTTTGCGTTCTGTAAAAAATGAAATTGAGCTGGTTGTCAAAGACAACGGCCGGGGATTTGATTTGTCCGAAGTGCATGCCGTTGATTTCCAGGAGCGGGGGGTCGGACTGGAAAGCATCAAGGAGCGCACCGCTATATTCGGCGGTTCCCTTGAAATTCAGTCCCAGTCCGGGCAGGGGACAATGATTCGAGTCACCTGGCCCAGCTGAAGGCCCCTGCAAAAATCAAGCTATTACGAGTCCTTTTTCAATGGCATAAGCCGTCAAGGCCGCCGCGCTGTGTAAATTTAATTTATTCATGATATTGGCGCGGTGTTTATCGGCAGTTTTGGGACTGATATTCAGAAATTTACCGATTTCAATACTCGAATACGCCTCTGCCACCAACTTGAGCACCTCTTTTTCACGTTTGGTCAGGCTTTCCCACGAGGTCTCTTTTTTCAACGCTTGGCGCCCCTCGATATATCCCTCCAACACTTTTTCCGACACGGAAGGGCTGATATAGGACTTTCCGGCCAGCAAATTTTTGATGGCCGTTAATAATTCCGTGTGACTGTCATTTTTCAGGCAGTAACCATCGGCACCGCTGCCGAATGCTTCCAATATGTACTCTTCGGATGAGTGAAACGTGAGCACAAGAATCCTGGTATTTTTAAAGCGTTCCTTAATATCTTTGATTGCAGATAGACCGCTCATTTTCGGCATCGCCAGATCCAACAGGAGCAGATCCGGCGAATGCTCCTCAACACACTTAATAGCTTCAATGCCGTCTCCAGCTTCAGCAACGACCTCGATATTTTCTTCGGATTCCAATAGCGAGCATAATCCCTTGCGGACGATAGTCTGATCTTCGGCAATTACGATTTTTCTTTTCAATTCAAACTGCCTCCCTGCGTTTGACGGTCTTTTGCCCGGCTAAATAATTGTTTATCCCTGTATACATGATATCCTGTATATACCGATACCTAATTGTGTGGTATGAATAATAGCAGTTTGGGAAAATAAATCAAACCCGATAAATGGAGGTGGAACAGATCTTATGAAATTCAAAGACTTGGACAATCGCTTGATATTACTATTGGCAAAAAAATGGAAAGAGAAGGGATCCGGCGGACCCTACCGGATTTCTATGATATACAAAGGCTGCTCGGAACTGCCCGCTGAACATGTTACCAGGGAACTCAAAAAAATGAGCATGAAAGGACTGATCACTTTTACGTCCGACGGGAGCAAGTTCTATCTTGCGGATAAAGGGATCTCTCAAATTCAGTCTTTTATTTCGACTGATCGATGGAATTCCGTAGGTATTTAGATCTGAAACCCTTGCCGGGATTTAATAAGTCTGTGCCCCGGCGTTCAGATTGCTGGATCGATCATGAGCGATTTTACCTGATGCGGTAATCGACAATCCGCGTGCGGCCCCTTCTTTTGAACTCAACCGAAGTGTCCCTCCCCGCTGTCAAGTCCCGCCAGATCTCATAGGCATCATTGACTGAAGCGATGGCCCTGCCGCCAATGGCCGTTATAATATCTCCATTGCGCAATCCCATGCGGCGAAAAATTGAATTGCGCCGGATCCGATAAATTTGGAAGCCGTTTGCACGTGGACGGATTTTGGCTTGAGATTGCAGCTGGTCAATATCACTGGCCGCCGCCTGGACCTGGGACATTCTCAGCGTTCTTTTTTGGCGGATCGGTTGATTTCTTCCCTGAAGGTAAGCCTGCCGGGTTTTAGGGGATCTGCCAACGCTTTTCGGCTCGACAAGGCGCAGGATCTCATTTTTACCTTCGGCGCTCAAAATGACCTTTTCCCGCAATATTTTTTTTATCGTCGCGCCTTGGACATCATCACCGGGCTTATAAAGAAATTGCTTGCTGCGGCGCGACCTGGCGTCGGGCCCTTCGATGATGGCATATGCGCTCGCCGAGCCATTTCCGACGACGGTTCCCCAGAGCTTCAGGTCTCTCTCAGTCGGTTTGATATCTTCAACGACTATTTTTTCATCCGTTGCAGCGTTAGGATGGGGGCGTGTATGGAAAATATCTCGCTCGACAATGGGTCTATATCGAGACAGCGGCGGTGATTTAATTTTTGCTGGATTATAATAGGTTTTTTCTGAAACGGTGGGTTTGGCCCGGTCAACGGTGTCCAATTGAGCCGCAAATATATTATAGATGCTGTCGATACTTAAAAAGCTGATGGCAGTTATCAGACAGATATTTAGCAACGGAAAAATTCGTTTCATAATTTCTTCGTTTAAAAAACCCGGAACGGTGGCTGTTGCTTTGTTCAGCACGCAACATCGGTATTTAAAGGCTCGTACTTGTACCTTATTAAAGCCAATTATCCCTGTAAATACGTTAATTTAAGTAAAGACTCATACATATATGTAGATACCCGGCGATGGACTTTACCCCAACGTTGCAAAAGTCGGAGGGCTTCAGAGTCAAGGCGTCTGAGGGTGAAGTCGTAGTTCTTTACTTCGAACCCTCAGCAACGCAGAATCTGAAGTCCTCCGGCTTTCCCGCAGGGGAAACAACATGGCAAAATCGACCCCATCCTTCGAACTCACCGATTGAGGTATCCAAGAATTTGTCAAATTACTATGATTTTGGTAATAATTGCGGACTATTATCTAATCTTTGCCATGTTGTTTATGCAACTAAGGGGTTTACCCTAGCCGATATTAATTCACTTATTGCAGCCAGTACTTTAAAGCAGCACGGGTTTAAAGCTCAACAGCGCCGGATTGGCCCTTCCGTTGATTATGTGTCGCTTCATCTTAACCCCCTGCGCTAAAACCGCTCCCGATTGAAGTCGGCCATCTGCTCATACCGCGCTTTATAACGACAATTACCGGATTGACCCCATTGAATCGTTTTCCGGCGGCCGGTAGAGTAGAACAATACAGTGAAAATTTTTGGGTGATAATCGTAAGGTTGGGTCCCAAATTTAATCGGTTGGCTAATTTTTGTTGAATGGATTAATTTGTTGAATGGATTAAATGGATTAAACGGATTAGGGCAAATACGATGGATCCGGCGGGTTTGCTAAACAGCCTAACCGAATGAACGAAGATAAGGAAAATAGCTGATGACGGAAATTATCACTCAACTCGAAAGCGGAGATGCGCTGGTGGTGGTCGATGTCCAGAATGATTTTTGTCCCAACGGATTGCTGGCTATCGATGGCGGCGATCAGATCGTGGCGCCCCTTAACCGCTGGATCGGCGCTGCGCGCGAAAGCGGAATTCCGGTATATGCCTCGCGGGACTGGCATCCCCAGCGTCACGTCAGCTTTCAGGCGCAGGGCGGCAAATGGCCGCCGCACTGTATCCAGGACAGTGATGGCGCTCAATTCCATGCCGACCTGATGATGCCGCCTGACATTGTTAAAATAACGAAAGGTGTTCGATTTGACCAGGATCAAAATTCTGTTTTCGATCAGACCGGGTTTGCCGCGCAGCTCCGCCGAGACGGCCTAAAGCGCCTGTGGATCGGAGGACTGGCGGAGGATGTTTGCGTGCTGGCTTCAGTGCTCGACGCTTTGGAGGAAGGCTTTGAGGTTTTTCTTCTCAAGGAGGCCACCCGCCCGGTGAATGCAGATGACGGCTCCAAGGCCGAAAAATCGATGATCCGCATGGGTGCCCGCATCGTGGTTTAAGGAGATTGTCATGGTTGACTGGATCATCATATTCATCGCAGGTACCGCGCTGCTGCTTGGTGCTTACTGTATCATTCGCTTGCTGGTGACGCTGCACCGCAACGAGTTCACGGACCCTGAATTGTAGCGGCTGCGGACATTCATCCGGCTGGCCGTATGAAGCCGCCCCGGATGACGCCATTCGAGCCAACTCGCCCTGGACGGCTTTTCGCTTGTTCGGCCTGGCATGCGCATTGGCGTTTTTGCTGCCGGCCTGTTCAGCAAAAATGTGCTCCCTGCGGCAGTCTCTCTTTCCGGTGGCATCGTTTCCTTCCGATACGCGATCCGCTGCTTCAATTCAATTACCAATTGGAAGTTTATGATGCCAACGGATTGTTATGGGCGATTGAAGAAGCAATGAAGTTTTACAATCATCCGGTTTGGGACGGCGGCTGGGCCGACACCTAAAACCTATTTTTGGTATCCAGGACGAAAGCAGTCGTTCTTCCCACCCGCCGTGAAGATTATCCGATGGAATTCATCGTGATGGAATACATCCCCGGCGAAACCATGCGCCCCACCATGTCCGAAGAAGGCTTTGACCCCGAACAAGACCTCTCTAAATTCTTTCTCTCTTGCCTGGTTTTTCAATATAACTGATCTTTCGGCCAAGGAGTTATGCAGGAAATACATGATTCACCTTATTGCTTAAAGACGATCTCCGGGGTAATTGCTTTAGGTGCAGGACGTGTATGTTTTTGAGACGCTGGATACGCTTAGGCATCATATCTTCCAAACAGCTGGACGTCTTACCCGGCCTCAGGGAGAACTGAAACTGACCATGAGTGCAAATCAGGCTGTGCAATCAGATCTGATGAAATTTCTCGATGCCTTAAAGAAGGCAGCATGAGCAGAATGTTGTAGGTATAATAGTTATAGTGTACGGCGAATAAAAGGAGTAATGCATGCAAAAAACTATAAAAGATATCGATGCATACGCAAAGCGCGTACTCGTGCGGGCTGATTTAAATGTCCCACTGGAAGACGGTCGCACCAGCCGGCGTTACCGCTAAGATGACCCATGTTTGCACCTTTGCACCGGCGGCGGGGCCTTTCTCGAGTTTCTGGAAGGAAAAGAGCTCCCTGGAATCGCCGCTTGGGAGGACAAATACACCCGGTGGAAAATTTTTAGCCCAGCAATACCGGGATACAGAAAGGAGAGAAAATATGTATAGAGTCGCCATCAATGGACTGGGAAGAATCGGCAGGGCCACGCTCAAGATCTTAATGGAAACCCCTGAACTCGAGCTGGTGGGGATAAACGACCTGCTGCCGCCGGACAATCTCGCTTATTTGATGAAATACGATTCGGTCTACGGCCGCTATGAGAAGCCGGTGAAAGCCGGTGAAGACAGCCTTGTAATCAATGGAAAAAATTACCGGATGTTCAATGAAAAAGATCCCGCGCAGCTTCCTTGGGGCGAGCTCGGAATTGACGTTGTATTTGAGTGTACGGGAATATTCCGCAAAAAGGAAGGCCTGCAGAAGCACCTGCAGGCCGGGGCCAAGCGCGTGATTCTTTCGGCCCCTGAAAAAGCTGGTGAAGTCGAATCGGTGGTCCACGGCGTCAACCGACCGGAGGGCAATCCGTTATTGATCTCGTGTGCAAGCTGCACGACCAACTGCATTACGCCCGTTGTCGAAATCGTCGGCAGAAGAATCGGGATCAAAAAAGCGATTATGACCACCATCCACGCTTATACGGCCAGCCAGAATATCGTAGACGGGCCAAGAAATAAGTGGCGGCGCGGCAGGGCGGCGGCCGTAAATTTTGTGCCGACCACCACCGGAGCGGCCAAAGCCACGACCAAAGTGCTTCCCCAATACAGTGAAAAATTCGACGGTGTCGCAGTGCGCGGTCCGGTTCCGGTCGGCTCTTTGGCCGACCTTGTATTTTTGACCGAACGTGAAACGAACCCGAAAGAAGTCAACTCCATTTTCCGGGAAGAATCTGAAAGCCAGCGCTATCGGGGGGTTCTCGGCGTAGCTGAAGATCCGATCGTTTCTTCGGATATTATCGGAGATTCGCGTGCATCGATCGTCGATCCGAGCATGACCCAGGTGGTGGACGGCGATCTGCTGAAAGTCATGAGCTGGTATGACAATGAATGGGGCTACAGTAATCAAATGGTGAGAGAAGCCGTCAGAATAGCGAAGTCATCATGATAACCATCAATACGGAAATGCTCGGCGGCTGGAAGTTTGCCAACATCAAAGACGGCGTATTCGCGGAATATTTTCATGTCAACGACGCCGGCGCAAACCTTGCTCCCATTCCGAAACGCATCGAACTCGCCAAACACTTCGGCGCTGATGCCGTAGTCGATTTTTCCAAACAAGACGCAGTAGAGGCCATCCAGAAGATCACCGGTCAAACCGGGGTGGATGGGGCCATCGAAGCGCTTGGAAGCCAGAAGACTTTCGAGGACTGCATCAAAGTCACCCGGCCCGGGGGGACTGTTTCCAACATCGGTTATCATGGCAAAATCGACTTTATTAAAATTCCCCGGATGGCATGGGGCGTAGGAATGAGCGATATCACCATCCGCTCGGGCTTGTGCCCCGGCGGCCGGGAAAGGCTCCAGCGGCTGCTCAGGATCATTGCAAACGGCAGGGTCGATCCCACGCCGCTCACAAGCCATACGTTTCATTTCGATGAACTGCAACGCGCCTTTCACCTGATCATCCTTCCCAGCCGTCCACAAAATGCCGGACCGGTGGGAATTGAATGCGCCGGCAAGACGCTGCAGCTCTACTTAGGAGACACACAGGAATTTGAGCTGTAGAGGTTAGGAGTGAGAAAATGAACGATCAAACCGATGAAAAGGCAGCAAAAGAACAGGAATTGGCTTCAAAGGAATTGAAATTGACCCGCAAGGAAGTCGAACTGACGGAAAAAGAAGCCAAACTTGCCCACTGGGAGGCAAATCGTGCCGAAAGTGAAACGGAGCAGATTCGAAAAGATAAAGCCCAGGCAAAGGAAGAAGCGCAGAAGGCTGAAGACGAAAAGAACCGCTCCCAGAAAGAGCTAGACCGGATCCGGCGCGAAATCGAAGCTGCAGAAGCGAAGAAGCAGGCTGTGTTTGCTGAAATAGAGGCAGCCGAAAGGAGAGCTAGAGCGGCAGAGGCTGAAATGGAGGCAAAACAGGCCGAAGCGGAGAAACAAGCCAAGGACCAGAAAGCAAAGGAAAAGCAGGCAAAAGTAGAAAGAGAGAAGCAGAAGAAGCCGGCCCAAAAGGAGGGAGGCCAAGAGAGCAAAGACCAGAAGAAAGCCGCTGAGGGAGGTCGGAAACAGACCGCCTTAAGAGAAAGAGAGCAGGCCCGAGCTGACAAGCAAACGAGGCAAACGGAAACGCAAAAAAAAAGATCCCAGACTGATGAAGAAGGCCGGCAGAAGAAATCCGAAAAAGCCCCTTATGAAGAGCAATCGCTTCAGGAGACCCTCGCTGACCTCGGGGCCGACCCTGAGCGCGGCCTGAGCACCCAGGAGGCGAAGCAGCGGATAGACAAATACGGACCCAATTCGATTGAAGAAGAAAAGAAAAATCCGATTCTCAAATTTCTGTCCTACTTCTGGGGTCCTATACCATGGATGATTGAAATGGCTGCCATCCTGGCTGGTTCTGTGCAAAGATGGGAGGAGTTTGGTGTTATCCTGGCATTATTGCTGGTGAATGGCGGGGTCAGCTACTGGCATGAAAGTAAAGCAAATCAAGCGATTGAAGCCCTCAAAAAAGAGATGGCCTTGAATGCCAGGGTTATCAGGAACGGAAAGCAGAGAACGATTCCTGCAAACTCACTTGTACCGGGTGACATTGTCACCTTGCGTATAGGTGATGTGACCCCGGCAGATGTAAAACTTCTGCAAGAGCAGCATCTTAGCGCGGATGAATCAGCGCTTACCGGTGAATCTCTTCCTGTCGACAAGGAAGAATCAGACAGTGCTTATTCAGGTACGACGGTCAAGCAGGGCGAAGCCAAAGCTGTCGTGTTTGCGACGGGAAAGAATACCCGTTTCGCCAGAACAGTAGAACTCGTGGCCGGGGCTGATGAAATATCACACTTCCAGCGGGCCGTCGTGCGAATAGGCTACTTTCTGATGGCATCCGCCGGCGTGCTGGTCGTGACTATTGCTTTGGTAAGTATACTGCTCAGAGAAGACCCGGTAATTGAAGTAATTATCTTTGCGTTAGGATTAACGCTGTCAGGAATTCCGGTTGCCCTTCCGACTGTGCTTTCTGTCACCATGTCTATCGGCGCAGGGAGATTGGCAAAGTGGAAGGCAATTGTTTCGAAACTCCCTGCAATGGAAGAGATGGCGGGATTGAGAGTGCTTTGTGCGGATAAGACAGGTACCCTTACCAAAAATGAGCTTGAATTGCAGGAACCTGTCCTCTTTGCCGCAGAGGATAATCACGACCTCATATTAGCGGCTGCCCTGACAATAAGGAACGATGAAGACATTGAGGATCCCATTGACCAAGCAGTGTATAAAGGTCTTGATGACCCAAAGGAGCTTGATAATTACCAGGTCAGCGAATTCCGCCCGTTTGATCCTACCAGAAAAATGGCTGACGCCGATATCAAGTATGAAGGCAAGGCTTTTACAGTTGCCAAAGGCGCACCACAAGCCATCTTGAAACTCGTCGAGTCTGACGAGAAAATGGACAATGAGATTACCGCCAAGGTTGATGAACTCGGTCGTGATGGTTTCCGCGCGCTTGGTGTGGCCAGGAAAGATGAAGGGGGAGAATGGCAATATCTGGGCCTTCTTCCTTTGCTGGATCCTCCACGGGATGATGCTGCGAAAGTAGTCAAGGCAGCGGCTGAGCATGGAATCGATATTCGGATGGTAACCGGCGACCATCTGGCGATAGCCAAACAGGTTGCAGGACAGCTAAATTTAGGACAGAATATAAAAGTGGCCACGGATGTATTTGGCAATGGAAAGGAGGCAGATGATCCGGAGGTAGTCAGACAAATTACCGAAGCTGATGGCTTTGCCGAAGTAACCCCCGAGCACAAATTCAACATCATCAAGGCGTTTCAATCTAGAGACGAAATCATTGGAATGACCGGGGATGGGGTCAACGATGCGCCGGCCTTGAAGCAGGCCGACGTAGGCATAGCCGTTCCGCAAGCGGCTGAGGCCGCCCGCTCAGCGGCTGCCCTTGTCCTGACAGAATCCGGATTGGGAGTGATAACGCGAGCGGTAGAGGAAGCCCGCCGCATCTTTGAACGGATGATAAGTTACGCCACCTACCGTATCACTGAGACTATCCGGCTGCTGCTGTTCGTCGCCATTTCTGTCCTGTTCTTCAATTTTTATCCTGTTAATGCCATAATGATCATCCTTTTAGCCATATTGAATGATATACCGATTATAGCCATTGCCTGGGACAACGCCCGGACCCCCTCTCAACCGGTGCGATGGAATATGCCCAGGGTTCTCTCAATGGCCACTGTGTTGGGTCTGTTCGGAGTGATTTCATCATTTATTTTCTTTTATATTTTGCTTAAGCATACGGATATTTTGTTTTATATTTTGCATACGCATACGGAGTATTCTGAGGATGTAATCCAAACGATGCTATTTTTGAAGCTCCTTGTGGCCGGTCACATGACCATATTTCTTACCCGCACGCGTTCTGCATTCTGGCAAAAGCCATTTCCGAGTCTCAGACTCTTTATCCCTCTGGAACTCACTCAAATAGTGGGAACGTTGCTGGCAGTGTACGGCTTTTTAGTCACACCGGTGGGCTGGGCCAATGCTGGTATCGTGTGGGGGTATTCCTTCGTAGAAGAATTTATCTTCCTTAGCGGGATAAAAATACTCACTTATAAGTTTCAAAATAAAATAAAAAGGCGGTAAAAAAATTATCGATTTAAGGCGAGCTGGCTTTGTTTCGAGCCCGATAGATTTATTGAATTTGGGGCATCACTGCTGTTCAAAATAACGCGGTCCTCCCGCTTCTCGATCCCCGCGGCATGACGCCGTCGAGTTGATCGGGGAGGTCCAAGGCCACGGCATCGGTATCCGGATGGTGACCGGTGATCATGTCGTCATAGGAAAACAGGTGGCAGGGCTCGTGGGGCTTGGGCAAGAGATGCTCCAAGCGACCGCAGTTTTCGATGAGGAAGGAGAATCGAAAATCGATCGGCCGGATCTTTGAGCGGATGATAAGCTATGCGGCCGTTCGCATCGCCGAAACACTGCATGTGCTGGTATTTGTCACCGTTTCGATTTTCGTCATCAGTATTGAACAAAGTTTTATCTTTCAAACAAGGCTCGACAATGCCTCCAAAGGTCTTGCCGTCCATCGATTTGTTTCCTCACCCGATATTTCAAAATTTGTTAAACGGCTTGCCTTCTTTGAACTCGTCTGTGTTTAGCTCATCCCTGGTTGGTTGAAACGTGTCACCCATCGTCTTCCTCAGACGGAATATTCTCTAATCCCAAAAACGGCCTTCTGTGACGGGCTGAATCCGTTTTTGACAGGATGAGGTTTTTCACTGGAGATGAAATCTGCTGATTAATAGCCGAATGTTCAAACCATTTGAGACGTATCGTCAAATGTGCTATAAATAAAGATGTGAAGTGTGGAGAAATCCTGGGCCCAGATTGGGAGCAGATTAAAACGGTATGCTCATTTAACTCCGGAACATAAAAAAGGGCAGTCAACCTGTTGAATGGACTGACCACCCGCAAACGTGTTTGCTTCGAAACCGTCACCGAGGGTAATAAACAGAAATCGACGAACACATAACCTATTGATATTATTGGTCGGGGCGAGAGGATTTGAACCTCCGACCCCTTGAACCCCATTCAAGTGCGCTACCAGACTGCGCTACGCCCCGACACGAAAAATGTTCTCTAACATGTTGCTTGGTGTCTGTCAAGAAAGGATAATTCATTTTTGTGCTGTTAAAACCCAAAACTATAAAAATTCCGGCCCGTCTCAGCCCGGGTGATACGATTGGAGTTGTCGCGCCGGCCGGACCGTTTGATCGGGACACCTTTGCGCGGGGCACCAGACATCTGGAAGCATTAGGGTTTAGGGTGTTTATCCCGCCGGGATTGCTCGATGCCCGTGGCTATCTTGCAGGCCCCGATCAGCACCGGGCCCGTTTTATCAATCAACTGTTTGCAGATAAACGCATTGATGCCATTATTTGTGCCCGGGGGGGTACGGATCGATCAGAGTCCTGCCCTTGCTGGATTACCAGGCGATTGCCGATAATCCGAAAATTTTCATTGGCTTTAGTGACATAACCGTTCTTTTGACTGTTCTGGCCGAGCGCAGCGGGTTGGCAACATTTCATGGGCCCGTCGTCACATCCCTGGCCGATGCGCCGGCCGAAACCCGCCAATCGCTGATGCAAGCGGTTTCAGCGGATGCCAATCTTGAAATCAAGGTCACCCGGGGGATAACAATCAATGCGGGATCCGCGTCAGGGATTGTTTGCGGCGGCAATCTGACAACCCTGTGTCATCTGGTCGGTACCCCTTTTGCACCGACGTTTAGCGAGAAAATTTTATTTTTAGAAGATCGGGCGGAGGCGCCGTACAGAATTGACCGGATGCTGGCGCACATGAAACTGGCTGGTTGTTTTGAAAACCTGGCCGGGATGGTGCTGGGGTATTTTGAAGATTGCGGCCCCCTCAATGACATTTACCATATCGTCGCAGAAACCTTCCGGGATGAGTCGTTTCCAATATTGGCCGGCCTTGACGCCGGCCACGGGAAGCACAACCGAACGCTGCCATTCGGAATCGAAGCGACCCTGGATGCGGATGGCCATTCTTTGTCCTATCACCGGGCAGCTACTGTGGCGAATGAGGACAGATAGTTGAAATTGGAAGTGGGACCCGTCGTCGTCCCAAAAGGATGGGACTCTGCCGCGGCAAGCATGCGGAAGCCGGAAAACAGATGGCAAAGGACAGACGACAGAAAAATGAACTCGGAAGCGGGAGGTTCTTGATCGCGCAATGCGGAGTGCAGATCTTGGATAGCGGGATGAAAACAAGGGGCATACGGAATATTTCATTTTACCCAGCTGGCCAATCAACCATTCAACGATTAAGCTAAAATCAAATGCAACGCGTCGACACCCGCATGCAACAAGCAGTGACCAATAAAGTTTTCCCCGGCGCGGTACTGCTTGTATCCAAAAAAGACGGCGTCGAGTTGTACGAGGCCTATGGCGTTGCCGAACTGGGCACCCGTCGGGCCGTAACCCTTCAGACCGTTTTTGATCTGGCATCTTTGACCAAACCCCTGGCCACAACGCTGGCGGTGATGATGCTGGTCCGGCAAAACCGCCTTGGGTTGGAACAGCACCTGGCTGATGTTCTGCCGGCTTTTGGCACAACGGATAAGGCTGCGATCAAAATTAAACACCTATTGTTTCATAATTCCGGGCTGCCTGACTATAGACCCTATTATCTGCAACTCGAGCGGTTGCCTTCCGGTCAACGCCGGGACGCGCTGCACAAATTGCTGGTGAACGAACCGCTGATCCATCCGATTGGCAGCCGGGTGCTCTACAGCGACCTCGGATTTATGATTCTGGCATGGCTGATCGAGCATAGTTGCGGCCAGCGGCTTGATCGGTTTGTGTCTGAGAAAATCTATAAACCGCTTGGGATAGATACCCTGTTCTTTGCCGCTGGAACCGGTTGCCAATCACGGGATATGTTTGCTGCCACGGAACAGTGCCCCTGGCGCAACCGGCTGCTGGTCGGTCAGGTTCATGATGAAAATGCCGATGTGGTCGGCGGTGTTCAGGGTCACGCGGGTCTATTCGGAACCGCGGCTGCGGTCCAAAAGCTCTTGTTCGAACTGTTGTCCGTGTACCATGGGGACCCGCGCCCCCGCCTGTTCCAAACGGATCTGGTTCGTTTATTTTTTAAGCGGCTGCCGGGTACCGACCGGGCTCTTGGATTTGATATGCCGGCCACCAAGAATTCAAGCGCCGGCAACTATTTTTCGACAAACACCGTCGGCCATCTGGGGTTTACCGGGACCTCATTTTGGATGGATCTGAACCGTTCGATTATAGTTGTTTTGTTGACCAACCGTATCCACCCAACCCGCGCAAACGAAACGATTAAAGCCTTTAGACCGGTGCTGCACGACGAGGTCATGAGAGGGCTTTTGTGAGAGCGGTTCAAAGGTTCAAGGTTTAGGGGTCAGAAGGTTTTTGATGCCAGCCGAACCCTAAACCATAACCTTGACCCCTGAACCTTTGAACGTTGAACCTCAGAACCGTATTTTTCCACCGGCGCTTCATTTTTTTGGTGATTATTTGTTCTTGTAATGATATGATAACTTTGATAGTAATTTATTGATTTTTATCTATTATATTTTGCAGTGGGGTCTGCTCTATCAAAGCCTGTAATTCTTTTCCAAACTTATGTTAAGATTAGCTTCCGGCGAACCAAACTTACGTCACCACGGCGTTTGCACGTATCCCAGCAAAAAAAATTGAAGCCGAACAACCAAAGTTCAGTGTCATTGCTAAAGGCTGGAGAGTTTACCATACTATTTACACAGTGCCGCGTTTGGGCACGAGATAACGAGGGATTATGAATTTTTTAGATGGAATTTTAGGCGTATTTTCCAATGATCTGGCGATTGATCTGGGTACGGCCAATACGCTGGTATACGTGAAAGGCAAGGGGATCGTTTTGGGTGAACCATCCGTTGTGGCCGTCAGTACCGGCAACCGCTCTAAAAACAGGGTGCTGGCCGTTGGTCTGGAAGCCAAAAACATGCTGGGGAAAACTCCTGGAAATATTCTGGCGATTCGACCGATGCGCGACGGGGTGATTGCCGATTTCGAAGTAACCGAGGCCATGCTCAGGCATTTCATCCATAAGGTTCATAATCGCCGAACATTTGTCAGGCCCCGGATTATTGTCGCAGTCCCGTCGGGAATCACCCAGGTTGAAAAGCGCGCCGTAAGGGAATCGGCCGAATCCGCAGGCGCCCGGGAAGTTTTTCTGATCGAAGAGCCCATGGCGGCCGCTATCGGTGCCGGCCTGCCCATCACGGAACCGACCTGTAACATGGTCGTTGATATTGGCGGCGGCACCACCGAGGTGGCCGTTATCTCTCTAAAAGGTATTGTCTACAGCCGTTCCGTGAGGGTCGCCGGCGATAAAATGGATTCGGCGATCATTCAGTACATCAAACGCAAATATAATCTGTTGATCGGCGAACGGACGGCCGAGGTCATTAAAACCACGATCGGCAATGCCTACCCGGATCCGCAGAATTTGGAAACCATCGAAGTCAAAGGCCGCGATCTGGCTTCGGGTATTCCCAAAATATTGTCCATTGATTCGGAGGAGATCCGAATCGCTATATCCGAACAGATTGATGCCATCGTTGAAACGGTCAAAATTGCGCTGGAACAGACCCCGCCGGAGTTGTCCGCTGATATCGTCGATCGGGGAATCGTCCTGACCGGGGGCGGGGCCCTACTTAAAAACCTGGACCGTCTGCTGCGGGAGGAAACCAGCCTGCCGATTACGGT
>CAVQBT010000038.1:0-130794 GCA_963710795.1 uncultured delta proteobacterium | reverse complement strand
GCGCATATATTTATCCTTGTCTTAAAAACTGTGCTCTTACGGGGGTGTAGCTCAGCTGGGAGAGCGCCTGCCTTGCACGCAGGAGGTCATCGGTTCGAACCCGTTCACCTCCACCATCTTCAATACTCCAACGAATCGCTGTATTGTCAATCCGTCGAACTAAACAACGCGACGGATTGACAATCTAACGATTTTACTTAATCGGCCTCTGGCAGATTAAGTCACTGCTCTTTGACAATTTGTAGAAAGACATGAAGCCAATACAAGCATTTAACAATGTGATCATGTCAATTATTTTGTGGCCAAGCTATTAAGGGCAGACGGTGGATGCCTTGGCACCAAGAGGCGATGAAAGACGCGGCTAGCTGCGATAAGCTTCGGGGAGTTGCTAAACAAACTTTGATCCGGAGATTTCTGAATGGGGAAACCCGTATCGGGTAGTGCCGATACATCTGCAACTGAATACATAGGTTGCAGAGGCGAACGCAGGGAACTGAAACATCTTAGTACCTGCAGGAAAAGAAAACAATAGTGATTCTCTCAGTAGCGGCGAGCGAACGGGGAACAGCCCAAACCGAATATGTGTCAAGCCCGAAAGCGTTGCATATTCGGGGTCGTGGGGTTCAATTGGACGGAGTTTCGGATCCGTCGGGAAGTTACAAAACTGATTTATAGCAGAATCCGCTGGGAAGCGGAACCATAGACGGTGAAAGTCCGGTAAGCGAAATGAATCAGACTTCCTGGATTGAATCCCCAAGTACCGCGGGACACGAGGAACCCTGTGGGAATTCGGGAGGACCATCTCCTAAGGCTAAACACTACTTGGTGACCGATAGTGAACTAGTACCGTGAGGGAAAGGTGAAAAGTACTCCGGTGAGGAGAGTGAAATAGTACCTGAAACCGTTTGCCTACAAGCAGTGGGAGGGCTATGAGTATCGCTGCGGCGTTATTCAGCCTGACCGCGTGCCTTTTGCATAATGAGTCAGCGAGTTATTCTACGTAGCAAGGTTAAGCCGATAGGTGTAGCCGGAGCGAGAGCAAGTCTGAATAGGGCGAATTAGTTGCGTGGAGTAGACCCGAAACCAAGTGATCTATCCATGGCCAGGGTGAAGCGCAAGTAAAATTGCGTGAAGGCCCGAACCGTTGTAGGTTGAAAACTACTCGGATGAGCTGTGGATAGGGGTGAAAGGCCAAACAAACTTGGAAATAGCTGGTTCTCCCCGAAATATATTTAGGTATAGCCTCGCAAATTAAGTAACGGGGGTAGAGCACTGGATGGGCTAGGGGTCCTACCAGATTACCAAACCTAACTAAACTCCGAATACCGTTAACTTTTATTGCGGGAGTCAGACTGCGGGAGCTAAGTTCCGCGGTCGAGAGGGAAACAGCCCAGATCGCCAGCTAAGGTCCCCAAATATGTGCTAAGTGGGAAAGGATGTGGAAATGCCCAGACAACCAGGAGGTTGGCTTAGAAGCAGCCACCCTTTAAAGAAAGCGTAACAGCTCACTGGTCGAGTGAGTCTGCGCCGAAGATGTAACGGGGCTCAAGCACATTACCGAAGCTGCGGGTTCTTTTTCGTTTCGACGGAAAAGTCCGGTAGGGGAGCATTCTGTTCGGGTTGAAGGCCGATCGTAAGAACGGCTGGACAGGACAGAAGAGACCATGCTGACATGAGTAACGATAAAGCGGGTGAAAAACCCGCTCGCCGAAAGCCTAAGGTTTCCTGAGTAAAGCTAATCTTCTCAGGGTTAGTCGATCCCTAAGCCGAGGCCGAAAGGCGTAGGTAATGGAAAACAGGTTAATATTCCTGTACCACCCGATTATCAATGTCCCTTCGGGGGCGGGAGTGATGGGGGGACGCAGAAGGGTAGGTCATCCACCTGTTGGATTAGGTGGTTCAAGCTGGTAGGCTGGAAGGACAGGCAAATCCGTCCTTTCATTTAAAGGCCGAGAAGCGATGAGGATCCCGCTTGCGGGAACAAACTGATTAATCCCATACTGCCAAGAAAAGCCTCTAGCGAGATGGTCAGGTGATCGTACCTCAAACCAACACAGGTAGGCGAGGAGAAAATCCTAAGGCGCTTGAGAGAACCCTGGTTAAGGAACTCGGCAAAATAACACCGTAACTTCGGGAGAAGGTGTGCCCTCGTTAGGTGAAGCAACTTGCTTGCTGAGCTGAAGGGGGTCGCAGAGAAATGGCGGTAGCGACTGTTTACTAAAAACATAGGACTCTGCTAAGTCGCAAGACGATGTATAGGGTCTGACGCCTGCCCGGTGCCGGAAGGTTAAGGGGATTTGTTAGTCCGCTTCGGTGGACGAAGCTTTGAACTGAAGCCCCGGTAAACGGCGGCCGTAACTATAACGGTCCTAAGGTAGCGAAATTCCTTGTCGGGTAAGTTCCGACCTGCACGAATGGCGTAACGACTTCCGCACTGTCTCAACCAGGGACTCAGTGAAATTGTATTGGCGGTGAAGATGCCGTCTACCCGCGAAAAGACGGAAAGACCCCGGCACCTTTACTACAGCTTGACATTGGATTTTGAAATGATATGTGTAGGATAGGTGGGAGGCTTTGAAGCCGGTACGCCAGTATCGGTGGAGCTACCCTTGAAATACCACCCTTGTTATTTTAGGGTTCTAACTTCGACCCGTTATCCGGGCGAAGGACAGTGTCTGGTGGGTAGTTTGACTGGGGCGGTCGCCTCCCAAAGAGTAACGGAGGCGCGCGAAGGTTCCCTCAGGCTGATTGGAAACCAGCCATGGAGTGTAAAGGCATAAGGGAGCTTGACTGCGAGAGAGACATTTCGAGCAGGTACGAAAGTAGGTCTTAGTGATCCGGCGGTCCCGTATGGAAGGGCCGTCGCTCAACGGATAAAAGGTACGCCGGGGATAACAGGCTTATCGCCCCCAAGAGTTCACATCGACGGGGCGGTTTGGCACCTCGATGTCGGCTCATCACATCCTGGGGCTGGAGCAGGTCCCAAGGGTTTGGCTGTTCGCCAATTAAAGTGGTACGTGAGCTGGGTTTAAAACGTCGTGAGACAGTTTGGTCCCTATCTTTCGTGGGCGCAGGATATTTGAGGAGATCTGTCCCTAGTACGAGAGGACCGGGATGGACGAACCAATGGTGTTCCAGTTGTCGCGCCAGCGGCATTGCTGGGTAGCTAAGTTCGGAAAGGATAACCGCTGAAAGCATCTAAGCGGGAAACCTACTCCAAGATTAGATATCCCTTCTGCATGGAAACATGCAGAACTGAAGACCCCTTGTAGACCACAAGGTTGATAGGCCGGGTGTGTAAGTGTGGCAACATATTTAGCTTACCGGTACTAATTGGTCGTGCGGCTTGGCCACAAAATAATTCACATGATCCGGTTGGATGCATGGATGTGCTTTATGTCTTAATACAAATAAAACGCTTCGAATAATCATTTTTCGGTGGCAATAGCGAAGAGGCGACACCCGTTCCCATCTCGAACACGGAAGTTAAGCTCTTCAGCGCCGATGGTACTGCACGGGCAGCTGTGTGGGAGAGTAGGTCGCCGCCGAAATCTTTTATAAACCCGGAATCTTAATTGATTCCGGGTTTTTTTGTTGATTTGACATTTGATTACTCATTAGGTATAGCGATTGTTATAAATATATTCAGTCAGCTAGCTTTCTTAACATTTGGTGTAACCTTTACATAAGGGAGGTGAAGCCAATGTCTAAAATTTCAAAAATTCAAGTCACCAGCGGGCTCTATTGGGTCGAAGTTCCGGAGCTCGATCTTTATATCATGTGCGGCTGTCCGGCCGACAGTGTCAAACATTTAATGAAGCGGGGTCTGATAACTGCCCGTGAAAAAGACGGCGTAACATTTGAAAGCGGCCCGAATGCGATTTTGCTGTCGGATATCTCGATTCAGAATGGTTTTTTTTCCAACCTGTCTGAATTTCCCGTGCTGCATATGTATTACCGGCAAGGCATGATTATGCCCGGTCATCCCAACAATACCGGTCTCAAGCCGCTATTAATCGGATCTGAAGAGCAGATTAAGGGACAAATGCAGTACATTTATCGCGGCAATTACGGATTGATTTCCGAGGAGGAAATCATCGAGACCGGCATCACCCCTGAGACGGCCCGGGAAATGATGCGTTTAAAGCTGAAATTTCGCTTCGGAGAAATCAAGCCCACCGCGGAAACTGTTGATTCAGTCATCGTTGATAATCAAGCGGCAGCGATTAAAAACGGGCTGTTTATACGTCGTTTGCGGTTAAACCTTTTTGAATTCAAATATCAGGGAGAATATGTCACCGTTGATCTTAACCTGATGCCCCATCAAAAATACGAATCGCCCTATCCGCTGGGATTTCAGAATATTGGTCGGGATTATTTTGCGGTTATTCATTCCGGTGAAGGCAATGGCTGGGACATCAATCGACCCTGCATGTCCAGTATTATCGTATTCCAGGGCAATATCTATTTAGTCGATGCAGGACCTAATATCCTGCACAGCCTCAATGCGCTGGGAATTGGTGTTAATGAAATTGAAGGTGTTTTTCAAACCCATGCCCATGATGATCATTTTGCCGGCTTGACGGCTCTCATGCGATCGGACCACAAAATTAAATATATCGCCGCACCCCTTATTCGTGCCACGGTGATCAATAAACTGGCCGCCTTGGCAGCGATTAAAGAAGAAAATTTTCGGTCTTATTTTGAAGTTCGTGATCTAAAATTGGAAGTCTGGAATGACATCGATAATCTGGAGGTCAAACCGATCTTTTCGCCCCATCCGACTGAAACGACCAGCTATTTGTTTCGGACCCGCGATCAGAAAAGGTATCAATCCTACGCCCATTTTGCCGATATTTCCAGCTTGGATGTGCTGCGTAAAATGATCACCGATGACGAGTCAGAACCCGGGATTTCCAGAGAATATTTCGAAGATGTGAAAAGCAAGTATCTGACGCAGGTGGATTTGAAAAAACTGGATGTCGGCGGGGGCTATGTTCACGGTGTGGCCCAGGATTTTAAGGATGATCCATCCGGAAAAATTATCTTAGCCCACACATCGTCCCAACTGACCGCTCAGCAAAAAGAGATCGGTTCCGGTGCACCCTTTGGCACCGTCGATGTTTTAATACCCGCTCATCAGGATTATGTGTGGCAGTATGCCGAAAAATTTTTAAAAGCCTATTTTCCGTCCGTGCCCCCCCATCAAATCAATATGTTGATCAATAATCCATTGATTATCATCAACCCTGAAAGTATTCTCATTAAAAAAGGAGAGATAAATAATGACGTCTTTTTGATTCTGACCGGCGCGGTTGAGATCGTTCGATCGGAATCCGGGGTCAACAGCATGATTTCGGCCGGCGGATTGGTCGGCGACAACATCGGAGTATTTCAGATACCGGCCAAAGAGACCTATCGCGCCGTCAATTTTGTCCGCGCACTGCGGGTACCCTGTAGCCTTTATCTCAATTTTATCAGAAAAAACGGTCTGCATGCCGATCTAGAGCATCTCAGAGAAAGACGGGCTTTTTTGCAGAAAACCTGGCTTTTCGGTGAAGATATTTCCTATCCGATTCAAAATAAAATTGCCCGGGCCATGAATCCGGAAAATTATCGTGCCGCTGAATTGCTTGCGATAGAAGAATATTCGGGTATCGGATTAATTAAACAAGGACGGCTGCAAATATTCTTAAACGATGACGTGTTTGAAACCCTGAATGCCGGCGATTTTTTTGGCGTCAGTAATGTTTTGTTTAAAACACCGGCCATATTCAACGTGCGGGCCGTTAAAGATACCGCAGTATATAACATTCAGGAGGAGGTACTTGCCGATATTCCAATTATTCATTGGAAATTATTTGAAACCTATCAAAGACGTATCAGAAAGATATTGAATCCGGAACTGGTCAGCATTCCCATTTTTCAATGGCGGGAGGAATATAACACCAACATTAAAGCGATGGATGCGCATCACCGGGAGCTTTTTCAAACAGCAAACAAGTTATATGAAGAGATCCATTCCGGCCGCAATCAATCCGTTCTGGAAGATACGCTCAATTTTATGATTCGTTATACGCAAGACCATTTCAGCCAGGAAGAAAAGCTGATGGAAGATTATGATTTTCCAGAGCATGAAGTTCATATCAAGCATCATGTGCGGCTTATCCGGCAAGTCCAGGAACTCAAAGACAAGTATGCCGCCGGGGAAATGCGAATGGATATGAGCACCGTCAACTTTCTAAAAGACTGGATAATCAATCACATTCTGACTGAGGACCGCAAATACGGTCCCTATCTCAATGATAAAGGACTTAATTAATTAATCCGCTTAAAAATTAAAAACTTTCGCTTCAGCGGCCATGTCAATCAAGTGCGGGCCGCCGTCAAGCTGCATGTTCGAATAAAATTTAGTTTCATCTAAAGAACGGTTATTCGCACACGGTGTGCAAATACCAATCTGAATTTCGTGGTCGACTAAATAGGGCAAATAATCCTGCGGACAATCTCCGGTCTTTGTTTTGGTCGTCAGATCGCGTTCCATATCAGCCCACGTCACCCCGCCGTCAATAAAAAACAAATCCACCCGATGGCCCTTGGAATGGGCAATTTTTGCAAACTGGAAACACCGCGTTGCCGCCTCATTGTCATCCTTGCTCAATACAAATAAAAAATTCGCCATAATTTTCTACCTCCCTTGCATCATCTGTTTAAATAATTAGGCATAGCCGATACCGATATCATCAGCCGCTGAATTCACGTCGTCATCCAACCATTGGTATTGATAAGCGCCAGCCATTATACCGCCAATGGAAAATTTGCCGGTAATGTCATCTGCGGCGGCCTCAATCCGGCTCAAAAGTAAACTCACCGCAATTGTTAATCTATAATATGCCCTGAATTGTTTTTGAATATACCGGCTATGACTGCCTGACCAACTTCGAGGCCCAGGCCGTGTCTCCGAAACTGTTTTTGATGCTAAGGATGATATCGGATCGGCGCCGGCCGGCATCGGGCGCCTCCAATGCCTTTTGATACATACGCTGGGCCCATTGGCGATCGCCCGTGTAGTTCAGAACGCATTCCGCCAGATGCTTCAGATCCAGTGCATCCGTAAGGTTCTGCTCAGCGGCTTCAAGCCCTGCCTGGACCACATTTTGAAACTCAGCGCGGCGGGCCGCCGTCCGCAACAGGGCATCATAATCCCTGACACCGGTGCTCAAAGATTGCGCCTTGGCAAATACGGCGCCGGCGCGCTCGGTGTCCCCGAGACTGTCCTGCAGGGCAATCGCCACTGCAGCACAGCTGACGCTGCTGTCACTGGCATCTTTTGCCTGGTCGAACAATTTTGCGGCCCACTGGTCATCGCCCAATTTTTTCAGCACAGCCCGGGCCAGGCGGACATAATCGTCAGGGCTGGCAGCACGTTCTTCCAATCCGGCATAAATCGTCTTGGCCCAGTCCGAATCGTTCAGGTTGGCCAGGATGCCGGCGACGATCTGATGGAAATCGATTTCGTTGACGCATTTTTCCAGCTGGGCGGTGTAGATTTGCCGGATCCACTCAGAATCCTGCAGATCGGCAAAGATCCCATCAGCCACTGATAGATATTCAGGGAAGTATTTGCTCAAGGCTTGCGCTTTGCCGTATAGTTTGCGGGCATAGTGCTTGTCAGCGGTCTGTTTCACCACATCACGGGCCAGCTTGGTCAAGGCACCGGCCGTCCGGCATTCGACTTCGCGGCTGATAAATTCGTCGTAAAGGGTTTTGTGGGCTTCGCGTTTGGATTGCTGGTCCTTGATGGCTTCGGTCCACTGGGCGTCATCGGCGAGCTTTAATATGGCGGCGGCGGTTTTATTAAATTCATCATTGCTCTTGACCGCCATTTCAGCCTGTTTCAAAAGCTCCATGGCGGCCGGCTTGTCGCCGATATCCGTAGCCACGGCTTCGGCAACCTCGACAAGTTGTTTGGCGTTGGGCTTTGTCGCGACAATTTTTTTATAGACTGCGCCGGCGGCGGCGGTATCACCCGTATCGGCCAGGATGGCCTTGGCCAGTTTGGCCATCTGCTCGAAGGTCTTGCATTTGGACTCGGCATTTTGGTAGACATCCAAGGCCAGAGCCTTGTCTTTTAGTGATTCGACCAGCGATTTTGCCAGGGCCATCAAGTCTTCGGCTTTTTCCATCTTGTCGGCCGCCTGACGATACAGCTGCTTGGCATATTCCGTGTCTTTCAGGTCGGTGGCCGCCGCCGCAGCCAGGGTCGTCAAATCCTGACCCGTTTCCAGGGCCGCTTCCCCTTGGCTGAAAATTGCCCGTGCCGATTCGACGTCATCGAGGGTGGCGATAATCCCTTGGGCCAGACTCAGCGTAGTCCTTGCCGGTTTTGCATTTTTCAGCGGCGGCGGCGATAATTGCCTTGGCCCGGTCGCGATCCTCGAATGCTTCCAGCACCCCCTTGGCACAGTCGATATAATCAGCAACGGATTTGCATTTTTCAATGGCGGCTTCCACCGGTTTGCCGGCCAATTGCTCGTCCGATAAAAGCGTTTTGATGTTTTTGCTCAGCGCGAAAAAATCAGCTATCTTGGTGCATTTGCCCTGGGCCGCTGCCAGGATTTCAGCGGCGGCATCGGAATCACCGATTTGCGCGGCCGTGCCCGCCAGGTTGACCAGATCGTCGATGGTCATGGCGAAGTCCTTAGCCTGGAGCAAATACTGTTTGGTTTTTTCGCTGTCTTCCAGCGCCTCGGCCGCACATTTGGCAAACAGAATCAGTTCGTCGGTCGTCTGAGCCCATTCGGCGCCTTCCTCCAGCAGTTCGGCCGCCCAGGCCTTATCGGAAAGATCCTGGACGATTTCCCGGGCCACCGCGACATAGTCCTCCGACGTGTCGCAGCCTTCAGCTTTTTCCTCGAGTTCTGCTTTGGTGCTCATTTTTTCCTCCTTTGCGGGCATCGTTTTCAAAAGAAAAATGTATATACGCAAAATTCAATAATGACTATTTAGACCTGCCAATCAAGTCTGTCAACTAAGTATTCATAGCGGTCGGCATTAATATGTTCCATTTATACTTTCTGATCTCGACTCCATTACGCCGGACACCGAGGCTTTGAACGCCCGCAGCATTTCTTCGATATCTGCCTGCGTGTGCGCGGCCGAGAAAAAAGCCAGATGCATCCAGGGCAGCAGTATATTGTTTAACCGGAAATGGAGCTGCAGCTCCGCCAAGGCCTCCTGATCCTGTCCCAGCAAATCCCGCGGCAACACCGGCAGGTCTGCCTTGGCATGGATCTGAAACATCGATCCGATCCCGGTCATACAGAAGGGGTAGCCGTTAGCGGCGCAATATTCATTGAACCCCTTGCGCAGGTATTCGCCTTTGGCCATCATATCCTCATAAATGTGGCGGTTTTCCTGCAGATACTTCAACGTGGCCGCTCCGGTGCTCAGGGTCAGGGGATTGCCGCTGAAAGTCCCGGCGGCCGAAAAACCGTCATCGGTTTTTTGGGCGATGGCCACCATCTCTTTGGAGCAGGCTAGGGCGCCGATGGGCAGCCCGCCGCCGATGATTTTGCCGTAGGTGGCGATATCCGGCAGGACGCCGGTAATCTCCTGGTAACCGCCCAGGGCCAGCCGGAACCCGGTGATAACTTCATCAAAATGCAGCAGCACACCGGCTTTTTTAGTCACTTCGCGCAGTTTTTCCAAAAAGGCCTTGTCAACGGTCAACATACCACCGCCCAGAACCGGTTCAATCGCCACGCCCGCCAGTTCATGAGCGTGCTCCTCGATCAGCCGGAACGCGTTGTCGTTAAACGGCAGAACCATTACCGTGTTTTTGGCGCCCTCAGGGATGCCGGCCGATCCGGGAGACATGTTGGGCCGGTCTTCCGGCCCCATGGTTTTCGGGTCGGCAAAAACGCTCCATTGGGCATAATCATGCCATCCGTGATAGCAGCCTTCGAACTTGGCAATCACGGGTTTGTTGCTGGCAGCGCGCATCAGGCGCCAGGCCAGCATGGTGGATTCGGTGCCCGTGTTGCAGACCATGGCCAGTTCGGCGCAGGGCACACACGCGATCAGCCGCTGGGTAAATTCCACTTCCCGGGTGTGGGGCATCCCATAGCTCATCCCCAACTCGCATTGTTCATGCAGGGCTTTCAGAACCGGCTCCGGACCATGGCCAAGTACGTGAACGCCATACGACATAGCGCAGTCGATATAGCGGTTGCCGTCGATATCCCAGGTATAGGCACCTTTGCTGCGCGCGACATACACCGGGTAGGGCTCCATTTTGCGTGCCCCGCTCATCAATCCGCCGGGGATCAGGTCCTTGGACTGCTCCCAGTACGCGCCAGATTTCGGTGTTCGATTCCGTAGTTCCTGAAGTATTGCTTCTTTGCTGCTAGACATTCTGAAAATTCTCCTTATGATGTTAATTGTTGGTATTCATAATATTTATCTGTCACATGAAATTGATGCTGGAAAGCTGGAAGGCTAAAAAGCTGGGAAGCTGAAGGCTGGGAAGCTTGGGACGAAAGCTGGGATGCTTGAAGGCTGGGAGGCTGGAAAGCTTGAAGGATAAAATCGATTTTAATCCGCTTGCCTCCCAGCCTCATAGCCTCCAGGCTTCCCAGCCTTGCTGCCTTATCGCCTCCCAGTTTTCAAGCCTTCTTGCGTTCCAGCCTTACCGCCTCGCCGCCCTTGCCTCTGCCAGGAGGCAGCAAATCTCAAACATCATCTGGGCCGCGGCGCGCGCCGTATTGGTGGTGGGATCATACTGCGGTGCAACTTCCACGACATCACCGCCCACCAGATTCAGCCCGCGCAAACCCCGGATCAGGGCCTGGGCTTCGCGCGTGGTCAATCCGCCGACTTCAGGTGTTCCGGTGCCCGGCGCATAGGCCGGATCCAATCCGTCAACGTCAAATGAAATATAAGTGGGACCGTCACCCACCACCTCGCGAGCATTGCGAATAACCTTATCTAGACCCATTTTAACAACATCTTCGATATGGATCACCGTCATGCCGGATTCATACGAAAATTCCCAAACCGGTTCGGCCGGTCCCCGGATGCCGATCTGAACGGTTCGGTCGGGGTCTAACACGCCGTCCAGCACGGCATGGCGAAAAGGCGCCCCGTGATAGAACTTTGAATTTCCCATCCAACCATCGGTGTCGCAATGGGCATCCACATGCACAAGTCCAACCGGTGCAGCGCGTCCGACTGCCTTGAGGATTGGATAGGTGATGGAATGATCACCACCGGCGGTCAGCGGCGTAATACCGGCGTCCATGACCTTATGAAAGTACGTTTCGATATCGCCGAGTCCTTTATCAAGATGGTAGCGGTGCTGGACCGGCACATCCCCAACATCGGCAATTTTGCACAACGCTGAGGGCTGAATTTTGTTGTGGTGATTGAAAGGCCCAATCATCGACACATTACGGATCGCCTTGGGGCCCAAACGCGCTCCGGCCCGGTTGTAAACTCCCTGATCAAAAGGCACCCCGATTAAAGCGATATCGATACCGGTCAACTCCGGCTGGTGCGGCATACCCAGCAGGGTCGGGACGCCGGCGTAAGGCACCCGATCATCGAACGGCTCCCCGGGTTCAATTTCTTTTTCATCTGAATATTTTTCCCGCAGTTTAGCTAACTTGGCTGCATCCATTGTTAAATCTCCGATTTGGGTTAAAGGTCCCAAGGTTCAACGTTCAAGTTATTTTCCGCTCAGCACACCGCATTTTGCGGATGAGCTCAGTCTGTGTCGAATATTAAGCTCCAGAGCCTATTCCGTTGCTCGAGTCGCCCGGTGTTCCCGTTAAATGATTGCGGTGATACCCTTGCAACGACAGAGAATATAGAAATTTCGAGCTAATCCGTGCTAATCTGTGTTTATTCGGGTAAACCGAAATCAAGATTTAATAATATAGATCCGAAGGACCTTTGTATTCCTGGATCGTATTGCCGCCGTCAATGACGATCATCTGCCCCGTAATGTAGGTGGACTCATCCGAGGCTAGGAATGCAATCAGGTCCGCCACTTCCTGCGGTGACCCGGCCCGGCCCAGGGGCGTGTTTTCGGCCGCGACTTGTTCTTCTTCCGTGGACGAACCGGTGCCGATCCAGCCCGGGGCGACGTTGTTGACCGTGATGTTGTATTTAGCCACCTCGATGGCCAGGCTGCGGCTCATGCCGACCATGGCGGCTTTGGCGGCACTGTAGGCTGTTTCGCCCGGGTTGCTCACCAGCGGCCCGGTCACAGACGACACATTGACAATCCGGCCATATTTGTTTTCTATCATATGGGGCAGCAGGGCATGCGTGATGTTAAAGCAAGTGTTCAAATTGCGCCCGATTGATTGGTCCCATTCGGCCGGTGCTAAATCCTTCATATGGACAAAGGTTTCTTCATTTCCGACCTGCACCATGCCGGCGTTGTTGACCAGAATGTCGATGCGGCCGAAATCACTGATAACGCTGTTGGCCAGTTTTATAACCTGCTCGCGATCCATGAGGTCGGCTGGGTACCCTTTAACCTCGGTGCCTAAGCCTTTGATGGTGTTCACTCTGTCATAAATACGATCAGTCGTAGACGTCAGGGCGACCCCGGCACCGCCGCTGGCAAGGGTGCGCGCCGCCGCAAATCCGATGCCGTTCTCACTGCCGGCACCGGTGATGAGGGCGACGCGGTTTTTAAAGCGAGTTTTATCTGTCAACATTTACACCTCTATCGCATTATTGAAGGACACGGATTTTAACGGATAAAATTAAGATTTGCTGCTTGCCGCTGCGACCAGCTCTGCCATGCACTCACCCCACAGATTTACCAGCAAATCAATATCTTCGTCGCTGGTCACGGGCGACACCAGCATCATGTTGTGAAACGGGGTGACCAGTACACCGCGGTTGGCCAGGAAAAGATGGGTGTAGGCAATCAAGTCCCAATAAACCGCGGCTTTGGCTTCGGATCCTGTACTAGGCGGATGCGGCATAAACTGCATCTCGGCCCGGGCGCCGCAACGGGTGACACTCCAGGGCAGATCATGCTTTTGAATCGCCGCTTCCAGACCATCGGCCATGCGGTTGGCGCCGGCAATCATTTTTTCAAAAGCTTTTTCAGTGGCGACATGGGTCAGCGTGGCCCGGATGGCGTTGATGGCAAAAGCGTTGGCGGATAAGGTGCCGCCGATACCCATGGGGTCGGAGACGGGTTTGCGCCCGAAGGTAGCATTGATCCTTTCGGCAATCTGAGCGGTGAACCCATAAACTGCCACCGGTATACCGCCGGCGATGGACTTGCCCAGGGTAATGAAATCCGGTTTTAAACCGTGGGCGGCCGTATAGCCGCCGGGACCGGAAGAAAATGTATGGGTTTCGTCAATGATAAGGTAGGTCCCATATTTAGTAGCCAGTTCACGCAGTTGATCGTGATATCCCGGTTCGGGCAGTACCATGCCGCAGTTGGTCATTACCGGTTCGGCCAGGATGCAGGCGACATCTTCATGGCTGAGCGCCGCTTCCAGCGCGCTGACGTTATTAAATTCCACCACCCGCGAAACGGCATTCTTTGACCAGTCCCGGATTGCTGTCAAATTCGCATCGCAGCGCCACCTGTTCCTCGCCGTCCAGATGTACCAGGGCTTCGTCGAGACTGCCGTGATAGCATTCGTTGAAAACCAGCGTTTTGGGTCTTTTTGTCAAAGTCCGGCAGATTCGAATCACATAACGGTTGGCTTCGGTGGCCGTCATGGCCACCTGCCAGTAGGGCAGGCCGAAGCGCCGGGCGAATTCCCGGGCAACCCAGGGTGCATCCTCGCTCGGCAGCATGGTCGTAATGCCTTTGTGCACTTGTTCGGCCACGGCGGCCGCCGTGGCCGGCGGCGAGTGTCCGAACATGGCGCCGGTGTCACCCAGGCAAAAATCGACGAATGTATTGCCGTCGATATCCGTGATGCGGTTGCCGGAGGCGGAATCCACAAAGATCGGATGCGGTGACCCCCAGTCGCTCATCCAGGGCATGGGGACCCCGTTTAGCAATGCATCCTGGGCCTGCTGGAAAACTCCGGCTGATGCCGGGGTGCGTACGTTGAACCGTTCAACTTCCCGTTTCATCAGGTCGGCAAGCTGCTCATTTGATACCAGTTTATTTGATAATTTCATTAGGTTGCCTTGATTCTGGTCCAGGCCTGATCCAGCATCTTCATGTTGACCCCGGGATCCTTCAAATAGAAAAGTTTGGCCATAGCTATTGCCGGCGGGTAAACCGTTCCATGCCGATTATCAGCACCATCGTGACCAAAACGACCAGGGTCGACAGAGCGTGTATCTGGGGTGTCACCCCGCGCCGTACCGCAGCATAGATGAATAACGGCAGGGTGACCGATTCCGGGCCGGCGGTAAAAAAGCTGATAACGAAATCATCCAGTGAAAGGGTGAAGGCCAGCATGGCACCGGCAATGATGCCGGGCATCAGCAGGGGAATCGTCACCCGCCGCAGGAGGTAGGGGGTGCTGGCAAACAAATCCCGCGCCGCCTCCTCGATGTCACGTCCGATGGTGACCAGACGACTTCTGACCACCAGGGCCACAAAGGCGATCTGAAAGGTGATGTGGCCGATGATCATATTGAATAATCCCGGCTCGAAAATCGAAGAGATAAATCTCAGCAATCCGAAGGCCACGACCAGGGCCGCCGCCAGGATGATGTCCGGGATCACCACCGGAATGTGCAACACCACATCCAGAAAGGTATTGGACTTTTTTCCCCAGGGGAACCGGTCCAGGCCGATGGCCAGCAGCGTGCCCAGCACGGTGGCCACCAGGGTCGAAACTACCGCCAGTACCAGGGTGTTCCAGGCGGCTTCCAGAATAAACTCATTCTGGAAAAGTTTGGTGTACCAGTCCAGCGTGAATCCTTTCCAGACCAGACCATAACGGGTTGCATTGACCGAAAAGACGGCGACGGACAACAGGGGCAGATAGAGAAATCCCACGGTCAACATCGCCATGGCAGTCACCAAAAAATGATTGCGTCTCATAGGATGGTGACCCCCTTGCTCCGGCGCCGATACAGTTGCAGGCTGATCATGGTCAGCACCATTAAGGCCATGCTGATGGCGGCTCCAAAGGGCCAGTCACGGCTGGTGCCGAACTGTTGCTGGATCAGGTTGCCGACCAGCATATATTTGGCCCCGCCCAGTAGATCCGGTACCACGAACATGCCCATGGCCGGTACAAAGGTCAGAATGACGCCCACTGAAAGACCCGGCAGGGTCTGGGGCAAGATGGCCTGGGTAAACACCCGCACTCTTGAGGCATACAAATCCTGGGCCGCTTCCACCAGCGACCAGTCCAGACGCTCGACACTGGAATAAAGGGGCAGCGCAACAAAAGGCAGAAACATGGAAACCATGCCCAGATACACGGCAAAGGCATTGGGATACAGCGGGGAGCCGGCCGGTATCAACCCCAGAAAAGCGGCCAGTTTGGCAAAAGGCAACTCCGGGGCCAGGATCAGAAACCAGGCATAGGTGCGAATGACCATATTGGTCCAGAACGGAACGATGATCATGGTCAGCCAGAAGTAGCGTTTGCGCTCCGGCCGCGAGCAGATGAAAAAAGCCAGCGGGTAAGACATGATCACACTGATGAGCGAGGTCATAAATGCCACCCAGATCGAGCGCCAGATGATGATGATATAGTCCGCCGTCCACCCGAATAGGCTGAAACCCAGAAACCGTTTGTAGTTCTCAACCGTAAAGATCCATTCAAGCTGTCCATAGGCGCCGCGGCTGATAAAGCTGACCACGATTAAAACCAGTCCCGGCAGGACTAGAAACAGCATCAGCCAGGCGATGCCGGCCCCTAAAAATCCGAAACCTCTTTTTGCGAGATTTTGGCGGGTCGTTAATTCACCATACCAGACGAGCAAATTATTCATCCAGGATCACCAATCCTTCCGGAGGAAGCTCGAGCCACACTTCCTCTCCCGGCTCATAGTTACGATGCGCTGCGGTGCGTGTCCGCAAGGGGCCCGGCTCCAGCCAGAGATCAACGTTGGTACCACGGTAGATGGCTTCGCGAACCGTCGCTTGGACGCCGTTTTTTTCCGGCGGCCGCGACGCGATTCGAATTCTCTCGGGGCGAATGGCTACCGTGCCGCGATCCCAGGCGGGGCGGCTTGGCAGTTGGAGAATTCCCAGCTCGGTCTCGATACAATCATCTTGTTTGGTACCTTGGATCAGATTCGCTGCTCCCAGAAATTCCGCCACAAAACAAGTTCGCGGATGTTCGTAGACTTCTTTGGGGCTGCCGGATTGAACAATTTCAGCCTGATTCATCACGGCAATTTGATCGGAGACCACCAGGGCTTCGGCCTGATCGTGGGTCACCAGAATAAAGGTTTGACCCAGTTTGCGCTGCAGGCGTCGCAGCTCGACCTGAACCTGGGCGCGCAATTTCGCATCCAGCGCGGACATGGGTTCATCCAGCAGCAACACCTGCGGCTCATTGACCAGCGCCCGGGCCAAAGCCACCCGCTGCTGCTGCCCGCCGGACAACTGGTGCGGGTAACGCGTGGCCATCTCTTCCAGACCCAGCATTTCCAGACGTCGGTTCACGCGGCTTTCGACCTCGTTTTGCGGTACCTTGCGGGAGCGCAGCCCGAAGGCCACATTTTCAAAAATATTCAGGTGGGGAAAGAGGGCATAACTTTGAAAAACCGTGTTGACCTGGCGTTTGGCGGCCGGCAATGAGGTGATATCCTGACCGCCCAGTATGACCTGGCCGGCATCCGGCAGTTCCAGACCGGCAATAATCCGAAGCAAGGTCGTTTTACCACAGCCCGAGGGGCCTAGCAGGGTAAAAAACTTCCCTTCCTGCACATCGAGGGAAACATTTTTAATGGCCTCAACCTCATCGAATCGCTTATCGATGTTGCGAACCGAGAGTCCGCTCAGATAATTCGCTTCAGCCGCCGGGCTGCCGGACCGATCATCGGTTGCATCGACTGCCCGGTTTGCCGCAATTTCTTCCTGCATGGTTTTTTCCTTTAGCCAGATGATCGGCGCCTAATGGGTTTAGACGTCGACCAGACAGTGAGCTGCGGTGCCGCTTTTGATAATTGTGAAATCTCAACGATAATCATAAACGCGATAGCCAGTAATTCAGGTACGAAACAATTAGATTGCAACGGTTCTCAAACTACGTTCCGGGCAGCAGCAATCAGCGGCAGGCAGGATTCCAGTTCAGCGCAAGACATATTATTGCATTGGTTATATGGCCGTTCAGTGGAATTTTTGGTTGACTATACGTTCATTCAATGATACTTGTCAAGAAAATTTTTCAATTTTTATAATTATTATTACATTGCAGTCAGCTAACGGTAAGCATGACATAAATTTGGGTATCAGCATGGCTTTCAAAAACAAGACAGGCCTCATCACGCGTGCCGCGCAAAAGCAGCAAACCCGGCAAAGGCTGCTTGAGGCGACCATGGAAGTTATTGCATCAGAAGGGCTGTCCGGTGTGACCATGGCGAAAGTTGCCGAACAGGCCGGGCTTTCACGTGGCATCGGTAATTTCCATTTCCAAAGCAAAGAGCAGCTTTTGCTGGAGACCCTGCGCAGCATCTATCAGGAATTTAATAAAAGCTGGCGCAATATCGCTGCCGATGACGGCCGACTGCCGGCTGAGAAGCTGAAAGCTATCGTTGAAACGACCTTGACGCCACCCATTGCCAGCAAGAAAAAACTTGCCGTGTGGTTGGCCTTCTGGGGTGAAGCACCCTCGCGCCAAACCTATCTGGATATATGTGCGGCGCACGACCTGGAGTGGGACACGGCGATGGAGGAGATTATCCAAAAGATGGTCGGTGATGATTTTAATTCTCACGGAATGAGTCTTGGGAAAATCGCCCAATCGCTGACGGCTATGATGGATGGTTTTTGGGTTGAATATCTTATCGCTGATGACCGGTATACTCCCCGGGATGCCATTAAGGCCTGCCATGCTTACCTGACAAGTTTTTTCCCCGAATTTGAAATTACATTGAAATGAAGTTGGGTCGGCCTCAACCCGACGGAGCCCGTCGCTGGCGGTGCCGACCGTATTCCGGAGCGTTGCGTTAGTCCAAATCCGGCGGGAACGGCGTCATTAGAAATATATTCACCGTATCTCGTATGATGATCGGTCTATTTGTCTTTTTGTCTCCGACAATTGCCTGCATTTTATCTACCGCGCCATCATCTGGTTCGGCCATATAATTCTTCATAAAGTACGCATAAAGCTCCTTTTCATCTGCAAACGGGTAATCCACACAATAAGTATCCTGGCGTTGGATATTAAAGGAGCCGGAAGTGATGTAGTCAACGGTTTTGCGGAGCAATGCAATCTCAACTTTTTCAAAAATGGACACCAGCCGGGTGAATTCGCCATCGTGACGCGGTTCGATAATCAGGATTTGACCATTATGCCTGACGACCCGTCCGGCTTGCGCCAGGGCTTTAATACAATCCTGGTGGTGGAGTGAATACCCGAACAAGACGATATCGAACGTGTCATCGGCAAATTCCAATTTTTCCCCCGAACCAACCTGAAAGTTTACCCCACTAATGTTCCGGCGGGCTGCTTCAATACTGCGTTCATCCGGATCAATCGCCGTGATTGCGTCTGCCTTGCCGGCCAGCAGGGCGGTTAGCCGCCCATCGCCGCAGCCGATTTCCAACAGCGTTTTGCCATTAAGCTCAACAAATTCTTCTATTTTAGGTAGGTCAGAACTATAGGATTTCATAAAATATACTGCTCCGGATCCAGTTGTTGCTGTCTATATTAATCCTCTCATTCTGTGACATAAATTGGCTATCTTGTCCAGGTTGCATACCATCCGATTCAGGGTGTTTTTGCCCTGCCTTATCTAAAAAATAATATCAATTACTTACAAAAAATTATGAACAAACGCCTGCGGACGAGGTATAAAAGAACGCATATGACACTTGGTCCCGGAGGTAACTGTGTTTGACCTGTTAAAAGTCCGTGTCCAGCTCGTCTGCCGGCCTGAAGAACAGCGTTTTCATAAATTGATGCAAACGCACCATTACCTGGGTGCTCTGCCCAAAATCAGCGAAACCCTATGGTATGAATTCCCGATGCGCAAGCACTGTTATCGCGCTCTATCCTAAAACCCGCTTACCGTAAGGAGGTCCCAAGATTATGCTCAGCGCACAACAGATGGAATCGTTGTCCGACTTTTTTAATCAAATTCCGGATCCGCGTCGTGCTCAAGGACGGCGTCATCGACTCTCCACGGTCTTAGCCATTGTCGCTGGCGCCACCTTGTGTGGAATGCACGGATATCTGGCCATCTCGGATTGGGCTAAAAGCCTTGGGCAAAAGGCTCGGCAGCGTCAAGCCCATTACCACTTCACCGTTAAAAACAACCAGCCCGGCCTTTTTCAAGATATTCAATTATATTTTCAAGACCGACAACAGCCCGATTTTGTCCTTTGCGACCCGCCTGATCACGGCCGCATCGAAATCCGTAAAATTTGGACCACATCCGAACTCAACGACTATCTGAATTTTCCCCACGTCGCACAGAAAATGCGACAACTCATGCTCAATGTACGCTTGGTCTTTGACTATCTGCGGATGACTGAAAACTCATCTGCTTTTGCATATCGAAACTAGAACAAATTTGTCGTGCCATCCGATTTAAGTAACCAAGAATCAGGGCGATCTGCGACCTGTAGATTTTAGATTCTTGACAGATATAGATAGATACTCTAACAAAGACGGATGTACACTTTAAAAAAAGGATCTTAATGGTGGCAAAAATAAAAAATGTATCAATAGTAGCTTCCAAGAGCGATGATGAGCTCGAAAAATTTTGGGAGAAACATGAACCAGAAGATTTTGAAGGATGGCAAGAAGGAAATTTAAAATTTAAGCGTCCGGTCAAGAAATTGATCCAGTTGCGTCTGGATCCTGGTGATGTTCGTGTTATCGACAGAGAATCCAAGCGTACCGGTATAGACCGTGCCCAGCTGGTGCGTTCTTGGGTGAAAGAGAAAATTGGACACCTGGATAAAGAAGCATACCCTTAAGGATTTAGAAGACAATATGTAACCAATCTAGTAATCTCTGCAGAGGGGAATTATCCAGTCCTCGCCGCGCACTGTGGTGACATACTCCGGCCAGGGGTAGTGAACCGGGGCTTCAAAATCCCCGGGCAACAAAGGCGGTATCCATATCCTTTAGAAAATTGCCTTCTTACAAAAAATTAAAAGCCGGATACCATGGATGACGATAAGATGCAATCGACATGATATCCGGCTTTTTTAAACAGATAGAATGCCACAAATCTTCAATCTTCAATCTTCAATCTTCATTTACGGCTTAGCCGGGTTGGGTATTAGGATATCTCTTTCAGCCCCGCTTCCATGATCGATAGCCCCTTTTCCAACTGTTCATCCGTGATGACAAACGGTGCCAGGATCCGGACCACATTGCCGTAAGTGCCGCAGACCAGAATCAGCAACCCCTGGCCGAGACAATAGGCCGCCAGCTGTTTGGCTTCATCGGCCGCCGGTTCCTTTTTTTCGCCTTTAACGAATTCCAGTCCGAGCATGGCACCCAGGCCTCTGATTTCGCCGATTAGGCTGAAATCTTTTTGCCACTTTTCAAAGCGGGCTTTTAGTTTCTCACCCAGGGCCACGGACTTGGCCAGCATGTTTTCTTGCTCGAAGGCGTCCAGCACCGCCAGCCCGGCGGCGCAGGCCACCGGATTGCCGCCGTAGGTTCCGCCCAGGCCCCAGGAGTGCACGGAATCCATGATTTCCTGTTTGCCGACAACGGCCGCCAGGGGCATGCCGGCGGCCAGGCTCTTGGCGACGATGACCAGGTCCGGCTCAACCCCCCAGTGTTCGATGGCAAACATTTTGCCGGTTCGCCCCATGCCGCTTTGAATCTCATCGGCCACGAACAAAATGCCGTTGTCGTGGCAGATTTTGACAAGTTCCTGAAAGTAATCCGGCGGCGGTGCAATGAATCCGCCTTCACCCTGGACCGGCTCGGCCACTACCGCCGCCACGGCCTCCGGGTTGACGTGTTTGATAAAAATGTCATGCAGCTTATCGGCACCGGCAACGTCGCCGAACGGGATCCGGTAAACTTCCGGCGCAAACGGACCAAACCCCAATTTGTAAGGTTTGACCTTGCTGGTCATGGTCATGGTCAGCAGCGTGCGGCCGTGATAGGCATTTTCAAAAACAATGATGGCCGGCCGCTTGGTGTAATAGCGGGCTATTTTTACGGCATTTTCCACCGCTTCGGCGCCGCAGTTTAAAAATACGGCGCGTTTGGGAAAATCACCGGGAGTCAGCCGGCACAGTCTCTCAGCCAGCTTGACGGCCGGTTCATACGGATTGACCATGAAACAGGTATGGGTGAACCGTTCAGCCTGTTCCTTAATGGCCGCCACGACCTTCGGGTGGCTGTGGCCGACATTCATGACGGCAATGCCGCCGGCAAAATCGATAAATTCGCGGCCTTCCACGTCCTTCAAAATGGCACCCTGGGCCGACTGGATGAAATTGGTGGTGGTAATTCCAACGCCATCTGAAATGACCTCTGTTTTAAGCTGAGTCAATTGTTCATTGGATGTCTGGCTCATTTTTCCTCCCTTTAATCCGCCAGAGGCGGATTAGTTATTTGTTATTGGTTATGAGTTATTAGAAAGCAGTTTACATTCTTAGCATCCAATCCCAAATAACCAATAACTGGTAACTAATAACTAAAGCAAATATTTTCTGAGAAAATATTTGCTTTACCTTAGATTGTGTTTCTTGATAAAATCATCCAGCACCATCGACAGATCTGGGCGCCCGATTTCCTGCAGATTGTAGTACACCCGGGTGTTGGGTTTGTCGATTTTGATGATGCGGTTCAAATCAATCGGGGTGCCGATCACGACGGCGTCACAGTCGGTGCCGTTGATGGTCGCTTCAAGGTCTTTTAACTGCTGCTCACCGTAGCCCATAGCCGGCAGAACGGTCCCGATCGCGGGATAGATCTCAAAGGTTTCGGACAATCTGCCCACCGTATAGGGCCGGGGGTCAACCAGCTCGGCGGCACCGAATTTCTGGGCGGCAACGACACCGGCACCGATTTTCATCTCCCCGTGGGTCAGGGTCGGGCCGTCTTCCACCACCAGTACTTTCTTGCCCCGAATGACGGCGGGGTCATCGACATCCAAAGCGGAGGCAGCGTCAATAACGATCGCATCCGGCGCCTGGCTGGCGATGTTGCGGCGCACGATCTCAATCCCGGCGGCATCGGCGCTGTCCATTTTATTGATCACCACGACATCGGACATCCGCAGCGTTACATTGCCCGGATAGTAAGTCATTTCATGGCCGGGGCGATGGGGATCGACGACGGTGACATGCAGGTCGGATTTGTAAAACGGAAAATCGTTGTTGCCGCCGTCCCACAGGATGACATCACAGCCAGCCGGGTCTTTTTCGGCCGCCCGGACGATGGCTTCGTAATCCACACCGGCATATATTACGTTGCCGCGAACCACGTGGGGTTCGTATTCTTCCATCTCTTCCACCGTGCAGTCGTGTTTCTCCAAATCGGGCAGTTCGGCAAAGCGCTGGACTTTCTGGGCCGCGATATCACCATAGGGCATGGGATGCCGGATGGCAACTACTTTCAGGCCTTTTTGCATCAGGATTTCAATGATGCGGCGCGAGGTTTGACTCTTGCCGCACCCGGTGCGGACTGCGCCCACCGAAATCACCGGCTTGGTGCTTTTGATCTGGGTATCAGCGGGTCCCAGCATGACAAAGTTGGCGCCGGCCGCGTTGACGAGGGCGCCGACGGCCATGACGTGCTGATAGGGTACATCGCTGTAAGAAAACACACAGTCATCGACAGCCAGTTCTTTGATCAACCTGCTGAGATCTTCTTCCGCATGAATCGGGATTCCGTCCGGATAAAGGCTGCCGCTGAGTTCGGCCGGGTACTTGCGGCCTTCTATATCCGGGATCTGGGCGGCGGTGAAGGCCACGACATGGTAATCTTCATTGTCCCGGTAATAGGTGTTGAAGTTCTGAAAATCTCTGCCGGCTGCTCCGATAATGATCACATTCTTTTTTGACATAATTTCCTCCATTTTAATTTATTTAATGATTTCGGTTCCGGCTTGCCCGGCAATGGCTTTTTCAATGTCTTCCAGTTGACAGATGATTCCGCGATTTCCGGTTGCTTTAAAGAAATCCATGACGGCTTCCACCTTGGGCCCCATGGAGCCGGCGGGGAACTGGCCCTGCTCAACATACCGCTCCATCTCATCGACCGATACTTTGCCGAGAATTTGTTGATCCGGTGTTCCCCAGTTGATGCCGGCGCCGGCGATGTCCGAGGCGATCACGAATATATCCACCTTGATTTCCGTGGCCAGGATCGAACTGGCCAGGTCC
The DNA here is from genome assembly GCA_963710795.1 of uncultured delta proteobacterium. GTDB lineage: Bacteria > Desulfobacterota > Desulfobacteria > Desulfobacterales > JAFDCJ01 > JAFDCJ01. The sequence continues at coordinate 107,300 of CAVQBT010000038.1, read as the reverse complement.
TTGTCGATCACGGCTTCAACACCCCTGAATTTGCGTTCTTTGCGGACAACCGGAATACCACCGCCGCCGCAGCAAATGACGATAAAATCCAGGTCGATCAGTTTTTTAATCTCGCGGTGTTCAACGATATTCAGGGGCTTGGGGGAGGCGACCACCCGACGATAGCCTTTATCCGTTTTGGCCATGGTATAAGGCAGCCGGGATGCTTCAGCTTCGGTGTAAAAAGGCCCGATCGGTTTGGTGGGATTTTTGAACCCCGGATCATTTTGATCGACAACCACATAAGTGATCAAGGTTACAAACTGCTGCTCACCGTTGACTCCGATTTCCATCAAGGCATCGTCCAGTGATGATTCCAGCATGTAGCCGATCTGGCCCTGGGTCATGGCCCCGATGATTTCCAGCGGCATTTTCGGAACATTATCGCAGCTTTCCTGCTGCAGCAGCAGGTTGCCCACCTGGGGGCCGTTGCCATGGGTAATCACGAACTTGTATTCTCTGGACAGCCGGGCGATCTGCCGCATCGGCAACTTCAGATTGATGAATTGTTCCCGATGCGATCCGGCCTGTCCCTTTTTGATAAGCGCGTTGCCGCCGAAGGCGATGAGAATGATGGGCTTAGATGACATCAGTAGCAACCTCTGAATTATAAGTGTCGTTAATCATCAATGAATCTTAGGGGCAATAAAATTCCAAATCTCAAGCACCAAATTACAAATAAATCTCAAATTTCAATTTTCAATGACCAAAACATACCCGCCAGTCGTATCACATCACTTCTTAATTCCCGGTCAGCCAGTGATAATGCCATTGAGCCTAACTGCTGAAGGACTATTTGTTTGGAATTTTGAATTTTTGCCATTGTGATTTGTTTGAAATTTGGCTTTTGGTGCTTGGAATTTCATATATCAGGCAATTTATCTTGAAACAGATAATTGCCTGCTTAAATGACGGAGCCCTGAGCTTCAGTCCCCCAGCGTCGCCACCATCACGGCCTTGATCGTGTGAATTCGGTTTTCAGCTTCATCAAAGGCAATCGATGCCGGCGACTCAAAAACTTCGTCGGTAACTTCCATGGCTTCCAAACCAAACTTTTGGTAGATCGCTTCACCGATTTTTGTCTGTCGGTTGTGAAAGGCCGGCAGGCAGTGGAGAAATTTGACATCCGGGTTGCCGGTTTTCTCCATGGCGGCGGCATTGACCTGATAGGGCTGAAGCATTTCGATGCGTTCTTGCCAGACTTCTTCCGGCTCACCCATGGAAACCCAGACATCGGTGCACAGAAAATCACAGCCTTTGACACCTTGGCGGGGATCATCGGTAATCGTGATGCGGGCTCCCGTGCCTTCGGCGATTTTCCTGGCCTGGGCTACCAACGCTTGGTTTGGCTGGACGGCCGCGGGTGCCACTGAACGAAAATCCATGCCCATTTTGGCTGCGCCCACCAGCAGGGAATTGCCCATATTGTTGCGGGCATCGCCGAGGTAGGCAAATGATACCTGCCGCAGCGGTTTGTCGCTGTGCTCGATCATGGTCTGAAAATCCGCCAGCACCTGGGTCGGGTGGTATTCATTGGTCAGACCGTTCCAGACCGGGACGCCGGCATACTGCGCCAGTTCTTCGACAATCTCCTGGCCGAAGCCGCGGTATTCAATCCCGTCATACATCCGGCCCAGTACCCGGGCGGTGTCCTTCATGGACTCCTTGTCACCCATCTGGGAACCGGACGGTCCCAGATACGTCACATGCGCACCCTGATCATAGGCTGCCACCTCAAAGGCGCAGCGGGTGCGGGTCGATGATTTTTCAAATATCAGGGCAATATTTTTGCGTTTGAGGCGCTGTTGTTCCAACCCGGCATATTTCGCCTTTTTCAGATCTACTGCAAGATCCAGCAAAAACCCTATTTCCGGCGGTGTAAAATCCAGCAGCTTCAAAAAATGTCTGTTTCTCAAATTAAAAGCCATCTTTGCACCTCATTAATTAATCCGCCCTGAATAATAGTATATTCAGGGTAATCATAATTTTGCTTGAAAACTGAATTCACTGGTTAGGTCGAAGCCCCGGCGGCATAATTTTTTTAATGCTAGGCATAGACGTAAACTTTTTAGAAGCCTTCAATTTGGTTGGGAAAATAGTCCTCACAGGTTCCCTCCCGGTAGACATCCGCCGTTGCACAATGCAGGCCGCCGCCAAATGGGCTGACGTCGATAAAGGGTACCGGAATGACTTCGAGCCCGAGGTGATCGAACTGCTCCATCTGTTCTGTTTCCTGGGCATCCACACAGATCGTCTTGGGATCCAGCATGAGCGTATTCATGGAAAGCCAGGGACTGCAGAAAGACAGCGGTGGATAGTCATCCAAAAAAGGTTTGGCGCATTCGACGACTTCCCAGTCATTTTTTTTGAAAAAATCGAGCATGTTGGGCGTCAGGGGTTTCCGCTTGCGATTGGCGAGAGCCAGCCCCGGACGCAGGACGACAAACGTGGCATCAATATGAATCGGATTGTCCTCATAAAACCAGATCGGGTGAATGCGATGGTTCGGAAAATGGCGGCGCAGCCACTCAATGCCGGATTCGTTGGTTACCGAAGAATGGTATACAAAGAGGTCTTTGCCGGCGCGCCCAATATCCGCTGCATCGAAGCAGGGTTCTTTTTCCGTCAACACCCAATCGCGCTCATGAATCGCTTTTTCTTTTTCCGCTTTGCTTTTTTTCGCCCACGCGCGCCAGTAGTCTTTTTTATAAGTATCATCCGCCAGGCGGGGCTTCGGCGCCGCCTCCCATTTGAAATCGGGGTCTTCCTTGAAATATTGCTCAAGCAACGGACGGTAGCAGAGGTATTCATGCCAGCGGGCGCGTTGGGACATGGTGGCTTCGAGGATTTCATTGCCGACGGTTAACAGGACATCGCGCGGCGGCATGCACCCGAACATGGATTTCTGCTCCCAGTCCGGTGTCTGAACTTCCTGGCTGAAATCCAGCGGTGTCGGCCGATCGACCCGAATGCCCCGACGCTCCAGCAGTCTTGCAAAGTTGTCCAGCTGCTCGTTGGCCTTGGTTTCCATTTCTTTGGGCAACGGACCATAGGTGCCCAGCGGAAAGCCATGATCGGGCCAGTCACGCTCCATGGCCGGCTCCGGTGCCTGAACCATGGTTCCATCGGCGCGGCCGACGATTACGTGTTTCAGCGGGTCCCATTCATTCCAGGAATTGACAATGGTTTTGCAAATTTCATTTTGTTCAGTCATCACAGCCTCCCAATCCGGACAAGCCGGAATTGAATATTGCAGATTGAAGATTGAAGATTTGTGGTATCGCTTCGCTCTGTCTATTGTATTTTAATCAATCGATTAACTTCTATCCTATATTTAATCATTTCGGTTTTCCATAAAGCACAAGTCGTTAAACCGAACAACCCTGGCCTCTAAGGCACCATGCGGGTGTCCGTGCAAATCAATAATTCTGTAAACTGGAATATCTTAGAGCAAGACTCGGGCCATCTATCTAAAATAATGATTTATTTTTAATAATTATAGTATATTATGTTGATATAGGAAGATGGTAAAATTGCGGATTGAACCGATTGTGACTCGCCATGGATCGTAACTTATTGAAAAGTATATATATAATTTGAACCGAAAATAACTCGCTCTTGATATTGTGAAAAAATATATATATTACAAATTCTTATATTATATTTATAGATAGCTTTGAGTTATTTTCGGTTCAAATTATCGCGATTCAAATTATATTTATTTATTTTCCGCATGACACTACTTTGGCTGGTTCCAAGATTTTGGGCAATCTGCCGGGTTGACCTGAAACGAGTCCAGGCATCCGACAATATCGCTTCTTCCACACGCTCAAGCTTGTCCTGTAACCGCATCGGGTACTGCATGTCTGGCATGAATCTTTGCTCTGCGGCAGGCTTTTGGGGCCCAACACCAATATTGTCGGCTAATATTTCATCCAATAAATCCATCTCACTTAAAACCACTGCATTTTTGATTATGTTCTGCAGTTCGCGTACATTGCCGGGGAATTTATAGGCTTGAAGTTTGAGAATGGTATCCGGTGATACTCTGCGCTGCACCTGATATTCCTGATTATACCTAGCCAGAAAATATTCGGTCATTCTAATGACATCATCCGGTCTGTGACGCAGGGCGGGTATATGTATCCTAAAGGTGTTTAACCGGAAAAAAAGATCCTTGCGGAAATACTCTTGCCGGGTTAACTGCTCCAGATCCCGGTTGGTGGCGGCGATCACACAACAGTCCACTTTTTTGCGCTGAATTCCGCCCAGCGGCAGAATCTCCTGGTCATCCAGATACTTTAAAAGTTTGGCCTGGACGCTGAGGGGAAGATCTCCAATTTCGTCCAGAAAAAGGGTCCCTTCATGGGCCAATTCAAATAATCCGATTTTGCCCTGTTCCCGGGCACCGGTGAAGGCGCCTTTTTCGTATCCGAACAGCTCGGCTTCGAGAAGACTTTCCGGCAGGGCGGCGCAATTAATCTGAATAAACGGTTTGGCGTCCCGCTTGCCGTTTTCATGGATGAATTTTGCGAGCAACCCTTTGCCGGTGCCCGACTCTCCTTGAATTAAAATATTGGAGGCCCCCATCCGCGCCAGTTTCATGCCAATGCGCAACACCTGCTTCATTTCTTTGCTGACGGCCACAATTTCCGACTGCCCAGACTCGATCCGGCTCAATTCTTCAAATTCATCTTTATACTTTTCAGCGACCTTGCGGCTTCGCTCCAAATCCGCTTTCACCGCATTCCAATGGGTCAAGTCCCGTTCGTTGCTTACAATCAATGAAACATTGCCGTCCTCATCCAGGATCGGTGTGCCGGTTACCAGCACTTTTTTTTGGGTTTTCTTGTTGTAAGACAGGGTGCTGAATTGACGTTTGGTTCTTAAAATTTCCGGGGTGACGACCCCCTCGAAGACACCTTCGTCGATCAAGTCATAAATGCTCCGGCCGATTACATCCTTGGCCCGGATGCCGTTAATCATCTCGGAAACGGTATTGATATTTATAATTTTGCCGTTGCTATCGTGCACCCAGAGTCCGTCTGAAGAGCCTTTGAAGATCGCATCAAGCTGCTTTTTCAGGTTTAAATATCCATCCGAGTAGCAAAGCGCATCATTAAAGTCCTCCAGGTGATGCAGCGTGGCAATCACGGCTTCGATTTTACCATGGATTCGAATGGGTGCGACATCGATCACCAGTCTTCGATTACGCCTGACGACATAAAAGCCCATGCGGACGGTGCCGGTCAGGAGACATTCATTGACGAGTTGGCCGGTCTCCGGCAACAGCCGCCGAATATCAAGATCAATGACGTTGGCCGGATTTAAATCCAGTAAGCGCAATGCCTTAGAATTAATATAATTTATATGACCGCCGGCATCGGTGGCAACGATGCCGCTGTTCAGGGATTCTAAAATTTTTTCATATGCAGCTGTCTGCTCCATTGTCCCTCACCATGATGCGTATCGGAAATTATACAACTCATTGGAATTATGTTTCTTTTGGTAACTGTTTTCTTCTGAAAGCGGCATGGAATTATGGAATAGTGGAAACTTGGCCTCCGGCTCCTAGCGCATACGGATCGGAGAGAATACTGGGTTCAGAAGGATGAAATCTTTTTTCGATACATATGGTAAATCAGCGATTAAAATCAAGATAAATTCCGTTTTGTGTACCCAATATTTCATTATTCTCTCCGATCCCGTTTCCAGCCCGTAGGGCTTCCAGGCCGGCTTCCTGCTCGCAGAGCATACAGCTCGGAGAGAGGGCAGGCTCTACGAGCCGGAGGCCCACATTCCACCATTCCAATTTTGAGCGAAGCGAACTACCTTGTCCGCCGGCGATTAGGTCTGACAAGTTTCTTCAATCTTTGAAAAGCAATCGAGAACCCTGGTTGGGATATTTTTAAAGTCGGATTAATTAGTTTTTGACGATTTCAGCGCGATCGTTACAAAATTGACGCCTGTCAAATTATGCAGGATTTTTACACCCGATTCATGATCAAGTGCGGTTTGACCGCAGCTATGGATCGAGCTTGTGATTCAATAGTGCACCTTGCTGCCACACGCCCAAAAACTGGTGGCTTGAGTGTTTTTGGGGCTGAATGAAAACCCGGTCCAATCAAGGTGAACTCATTTCTAATCACCGATCCCGTCATTGCGATTCTCAACCGGCTATCCCGTTTCTTTAGGCACTATTATTGCATCTATAAAGAAATTTAATACCTGCAAAATCCAGGTAAACCTGCCAGAAATTGGAGCTGAAGAAACGTGCTTATCCGGGGTTTAAAAGCCAAAATCGCCGTCAATATTGCGCTCCTGTTGCTAGTGGCGATGATTCTGATCGATCTGGTCACGATCGTCACGGTTAAACGCGAGTTGATTCTTTCCGAGGTTTTTAAGGCCAATCTGCTGCTGAAATCCTTCGAGCACAGCCTGCTCAATGGCAGCCTGCCGGATTCAGGAGCGTCCGGCCTGTTGCCCGGCTCGATAATGGCCAAATTAGTCGGCGATTCCCAGTTGGCCGCCACGATGATTTTGGACAACCGCGGTGAACAGATATTTTTACAGCGGCAGCCGGATGTAGCGCCCGACAGGCTGCGTCAGTTAACCAAACAGTCGATGTCATCCGGCAAGCAAGCCACTCACTTTAGCGGCACCATCTGGGGGCTATTCTGGAAACAGAAGTCCAGGCTGACGCTTTCGGCGCCTTTGCAAAAAAAAGGTGAAACAATCGGGGGGATCAGCATTGTCCTTCCGCTGGAAAGAGTTTATCAGGCACTGCGCAATTCCCAACGAATTTTTCTGATATATCTCGTTATCAATCTGATTATTCTTACGTTTATCGGTATTTTCCGCATTTCCAAGCTTTACCTGCGGCCCCTGGCGCGATTGGCCAAACGAGCCGAAGACTATAAAGAGGATGATGAACTTCTGTTTGCCGTCCGCAAGGAAGACAATGAGTTGAATCGGCTGTCCAAGTCGCTCAACATTATGTTGAAGCGTATTTCAGCTGATAGAGAAAAGCTTCGATCCACGGTCCTGTCCCTTGAGGAAGCGAATCTTGAATTAAAAAAAGCACAACGGGAAATTATCCGGGCTGAAAAACTGGCTTCCGTCGGCCGGCTATCAGCCGGCATTGCCCATGAAATAGGCAATCCAATTGGAATCGTCATCGGCTACCTGGAATTGCTCAAACAAGACGATATTGCCCAAGATGAGAAAAAAGAATACATCCAGCGCACCGAGGAAGAGATCGAGCGTATCAACACCATCATTCGGCAGCTGCTCGAAGTATCACGCCCCTCGAATTCCGGACGCACGGTCGTTGCAGTCCATGATTTGATCCATGATCTGGCAGACGTTATCCGGGTGCAGCCCTTAATGTCGAACATTGAACTGGCCTTTAATCTTAACGCCGCGGAGCATAGTGTGTGGGCCGATTCCAATCAATTGCGACAGGTCTTTTTGAACTTAATTATTAATGCAGCCGATGCCATCACCAGTGAGGATAAAAATGCCGCCGGTTTACTCAACATCAGCACCGGGCTAAAAAATGATACCAATCCTGGTGCCGAGCCCGCTTGCGGTTATTTGGAAATATCGTTTACCGATGATGGACCGGGAATTGCGCAGGAAAGCCTCGGCAATATCTTCGATCCCTTTTTTACCACCAAAGATCCCGGTAAAGGGACCGGGCTGGGGCTTTCAGTAAGTTTTATGATTGTCGAAAGTCTGGGCGGCAAGATGACCGGCGTTAGCGGCGAAGGCCGGGGAACGACGATGATCATCTCTTTACCGATATATAGGGCGGAAAATTGCAACAGAGAAAACTATAAAGGAATGGACAACCGCAATGAGTGATCATCATTCAAAAAAACGGCTGCTGGTTATAGACGACGAAGCAAATATGCGGCATATGTTAGCCGCCGTGCTTAAAAAAGCCGACTATCTTGTCGACCTCGCTTCTGATGGAGTCGAGGGGTTGCAGCTGATGGATCAGGGCCAATACGATTTTGTCCTGTGTGACATTAAAATGCCCAACATGGGCGGCATGGAATTTTTGGAAGCGTCGCGCGAGAGACTCAACGGCACCACCGTGATTATGATGTCTGCCTATGGCAGTATTGATACCGCGATTAGTGCCATGAAACTGGGTGCTTATGACTATATTTCCAAGCCCTTTAAAACCGATGAAGTCTATCTGACTCTGAAAAAGGCCGAAGAGCGGGAAAGTCTAAAAAAGGAAAACCGGCTGCTAAAAGAACGCATTCAAACAATTGAGGGGGATTATAATTTTGGCAGCATGGTGGCCAAAAGCAAAGCCATGCGGGATATATTCCAGTTGGCCGAAAAGGCCGCCCAGTACAAGACAACCGTTCTGATTCTCGGGGGCAGCGGCACCGGCAAAGAGCTGATTGCCAGAGGAATTCATCAAACCGGCCCAAGGTCTGAGGCTGCCCTTGTTCCGGTAAACTGCGGTGGAATCCCCGAAAACTTGCTTGAGAGCGAGCTTTTCGGCTATAAAAAAGGGGCTTTCACCGGAGCGGAGCGTAATAAAAACGGACTTTTCCAGGAGGCTGAAGGGGGCACCATTCTCCTTGACGAAATTGGAGAGCTACCGCTGCCGTTGCAGGTGAAACTATTAAGAGTGCTGCAGGAAAATGAAATTCGACCAATCGGCGATTCCAGATCGATGAAAATTGATGTTCGCGTGATAGCCGCAACGGCCAAAAATCTAGAAGAAGAAGTGCACCAGGGAAACTTTCGCAAGGATTTGTACTATCGCCTCAATGTGTTGACCATTAAGTTGCCCCCCCTGATACAGCGAACTGAAGACATTCCGCTGCTATGCAAGCATTTTATCCATCGCTTTAATAAAATTTTGGGAAAAGAGGTTAAAGGCTTGACCCCGGGTGCGATGGCGCAACTGCTAAACTATCACTGGCCTGGCAATGTTCGAGAGCTGGAAAATGTGCTCGAAAGAGCCATGGTAATAGCGGATGATTCACAGCTTTTAGCAGAACATCTTTTTCTCGAACAAACCCGGCCGGGCAGTGACATTCAAGTCCCGAACACCTTTGAGGGGTTATCGCTTAAATCCGCTCAGAAGATAGTGGAAAAAAATCTGATTACCCGGGCGCTCAAAAAAACCGGCGGCAATCGCACGCAGTCCGCCAGGCTGCTCGAAATCAGTCATCCCTCACTGCTGAGCAAAATGAAAGCGTATGAGATAGATTTGTAAATGGCATGCAACCGGGGAGGCAATTAAGGAGAAAGGCGAAAGGTTAAAGGAAAAAGGATAAATAAACGCCTTTTACCTTTAACCTTTCGCCTTTATCCTATCTGGTGGGTCTGCGATTGGATTGAAAAAGGTCTGAGATTGAACTTTTAAGATTACTCTGAATACTCCACGCCATTGATTTTATTTCTTAATTTGCCGGAACATTTAAAAGTGACAACCCGCCGTTCACGCAGAATCAAATCCTGACCGGTGGCAGGATTGCGGCCCCGGCGTTTGCTTTTTTGCTTTACACAAAATTTACCAAACCCCGAAATCAGGACATCCTCGCTTGTTTCCAATGCTTTCTTAATGATCTCAAGCAGGGATTCAATTATATCAACCGATTTTTTTTTCGTGAAACCAAGTTCGTGAACGGTGGTAACAATGTCACTTTTGGTCAAAGCCATGGTGCTTCTCCTCATATAGATCGTGTCTGACTTTAAGTCTGATTCGAACCTTTACACATTAACATATAGTTAGTGATTTTGCTCGCAAATCCGGTCCGTTGTGTGATATCCGAATAAATTTTGCCGTGTTAGATTGGGCGCTTGACGCGACGCTGCGTTACTCGCTGGACGCTTGTGATTCCTCCTGTTTAACCGGAATTACCTTTTCAACTTTTTGCATAATATTATCAACACTTTCCATGATTTCATCAAGTTCAGCTTTTAACTTCAAATCTTCTACATCCGTCATTTAACTCTCTCCATCAATAAATAGCATGCGTTTCTAATTATATCCGTCCTGATATTTGGCAACCGGAATTGCCGACCCATTCCGCCGGCGCAATGCTCGATGCATATCTTTGCGAACACCTTGATACTATTAAGAATATATGGGTTCTGAATTTATGTCAAGCAACTTATTTAAAAATATTGTATATTCAGGCAGCAACCCGATCTCGACTTTGTTCGGGTATTGATTTATCCTGAAATGCGGTTAAAATAGAAGTTCGGGGTGCGGGGTGCGAGTTGCGCGATACGAGTTTTTCGGTTGCAGATTTCTGATATAAATTTGGAATGGTTACAATGTGTTGTGTTCGTTGTGCGTGGCTGAATAACTATGCGCAAGGCTTAAAGAAGGATTGGTAGAATGAGAGGACTAAATGGCTCTGGATCAAAATAAAAAAAGACAGGATTCCTTAAATATTCAATATTCAATCTTAAATCTTCAATTTTTTTCTGGAGCCGACGCGCGGATTCGAACCGCGGACCTGCTGATTACGAATCAGCTGCTCTACCAACTGAGCTACGTCGGCTGTTAAATTAAACAGGAAACTCAACTCCTTGGAGGCGATTCCAAAACGTCTCAATTTGCCCGGGATCAGATTCGGCTGGTGCGACTTTGCGGTCCTTGATCAAATTGAGGCTTTTTGGAACAGCCTCCCTTTATTTTAGAATCCAATACGTGATTTACCGTGCAAAATCAAGAGATAATTTCATATAATGACCTTGTTGAGCAGTTGACCGAGCGCGAGCGCAGCATCGAATGCATTGGGTTTTCCGGCTCGGAAAAAGCTTATCTAATTACGAAAATTTTTTTACAGCTCAAGGTGCCGCTTCTGGTCGTTGCATCTTCAACCAAACAGGCCGAACAGTTGATTGAAGATCTGCGATTTTTTGCCGGAGACCAAGAATTGCCGATCCTTTTTTTCCCGCCGGTCAATATATTGCCCTTCAAATTTCTTTCTTATCACAATGAAACCGCCGGCCATCGGATTCGCGTTCTGTATCAATTGTTGGAAGAAATTGCGCCGGCCGTTGTCGTGACGACAGTTGGTGCGTTGCTGCAAAAGTTGGTACCCCGCCATGAAATCAGTCGCTACGCTGAACTGGTTATTGACGGCGAGGAAATTGATCGAGATTATTTAATCTCAAAACTGATATCCGGCGGATATGTCAAGACGGCAATTGTTGAAGAACCCGGTGATTTCAGCCTCAGGGGCGGGATTATTGATATATTTTCACCCCTTTACCCGGACCCCTTGCGGATAGAATTCTACGGGGATTTCGTCGAATCATTGAGATTTTTCTCGGCATCTAGTCAACGGCAATTTAAGAGCATTCATGAGGCTGTCATTCTGCCGGCTAAGGAAGTCATTCTGGACAAGCAGGCGCTGCCGACCATCATCAGCCGTATTCGCGTGCTGGCCAATGAACTGGATGTGCCGGTAACCCATACCCGAAAGGTGATCGATCAGCTCAGCAACGGTGAGGCGCCGTCAGGAATCGAAAGCCTGATGCCCTTAATTTATCCCCAACTCGACTCCTTATTTGATTATATTCCACAAAATTCGCTGATTATTGCCCTGAATCAGGAAGAGTTGGAAAAAGCCGCCGGCGAAACTGAAGAGCGGGTGCTCAATAATTATGCCTCAGCTTGCGATGAGAAAAGACTCTGTGTCGCTCCCGGGTCGCTGTACCAGAAATGGTCCCGGACATCTGCGGTTTTATCAGAGAAAAAACCGCTGGTATTCAAGATGCTCGAGGTGTCCAAAAGTCAGCATCCTCCCCCGGCGCGTCCGCTGCAATTCAGCGTGACGATCGCGGATAATTCAGACCTGAGTATGGCACTTAAAAACCCGGCCGAAAAGGAAAATTTGTTCCGGCCGCTGGTTGACTGGTTGGAAGATAAGGTGCGATCCGGTTGCACCGCCCTCGCTGTATGCCGGACCGAATCCCAGGCCGACAGGCTGCAGGCCCTGCTTGACGCCTATGGCATTCCCATGAAGCGTTTAAAGGGGTTTTCACAAGTTCAGAATAACCGGGGACAGCTTGGCATTTGTATCGGTCAAGTATCCGGTGGATTCGTTTGGCCGGCTCAGCTTTTGGCCCTGGTTACCGATGATGAAATTTTTGGTGTGCGGCACCAGCGTCGAAAATACACTAAACCCCGTCCGCGCACCCAACTGCTTGACATGCAGGAGCTGAAAAAAGATGACCTCATCGTGCACGACGATCATGGCATCGGACGGTATGGCGGACTGGAAAAGCTAAAAGTGGAGGGGTTAACCAATGATTTTTTGGTGCTTGTCTATAAAGCGGGGGATAAGCTTTATCTTCCCGTTGACCGTATGAGCGTCGTGCAAAAATACATGGGAGTCGATGGGGTGACCCCGGTCCTTGACACCCTCGGCGGAAAATCATGGGAAAAAGTTAAATCCCGGGTTAAAAAATCAGCCGAAAAAATAGCCGGTGAACTGCTAAAACTATATGCCCGGCGCAAAATTGATCGCGGCTACCCGTTTTCCGCACCGGATGCATATCTTAACGAATTTGAAGCCGGGTTTGCCTTTGAAGAAACCGTGGATCAGCATAAAGCCATTGAGGATATGCTGGAAGATATGCAACGCCCGACACCGATGGATCGCCTGGTGTGCGGTGATGTCGGCTACGGCAAAACCGAAGTTGCCCTGCGGGCCGCATTTTTAGCGGTAAATGACGGCAAACAGGTCGCCGTGTTGGTTCCGACTACGATCCTGGCCGAGCAGCACTTTGCAACCTTTAGCAGCCGCTTTGAACGTTATCCGATCAATATCGCATGTTTAAGTCGTTTCCGCTCTGCGCGTATTCAGCGGACCATTGTCAATGATCTCAAGGCCGGCAAAGTTGATATCGTGATCGGCACGCACCGGCTTTTGCAGAAGGATATTGCCTTCAATGACTTGGGCCTGCTGGTGCTGGATGAGGAACAACGCTTCGGCGTCAAACACAAAGAAAAATTGAAACAATTTCGCAGCGCGGTGGATGTGCTGGCGCTGACGGCAACACCGATTCCCCGGACGCTGCATTTATCCATGGTCGGGGTGCGCGACATCAGTATTATTTCAACCCCACCCGAATATCGAAAATCTATTATCACCTATATCTCTGAGTTTGATGATGCGGTGATAGCCGATGCCATCAAAAAAGAGCTCAGGCGGCAGGGCCAAATATTTTTTGTTCATAACAATATTCAGACGATTGACAAAATCGCCGGCAAATTGCACCGGCTGGTGCCGGAAGTCCGTCTGGAAGTTGCCCACGGCCGTATGGATGAAAATCAGTTGGAAGAGGTCATGTTTCTTTTCATGAACAAAGAAATAGATCTGCTGGTATGCACCACGATCATTGAATCGGGCCTGGATATCGCTTCAGCCAACACGATCATCGTCAACCGGGCCGACCGATTTGGACTGGCCCAGATGTACCAGTTGCGGGGGCGGGTCGGACGCTCGGATGAGCAGGCTTATGCGTATTTACTCATTCCCCCTGAAAGCATTTTGGGCAAAGATGCCCAGAAGCGCTTGAAAGTCTTGATGGAACACAGTGACCTGGGATCCGGTTTTCAAATTGCCATGAGTGATTTGAAAATTCGCGGCGGCGGAACGATTCTGGGCGCTTCTCAATCCGGGCATATCGCGGCGGTCGGCTATGATATGTTCCTAAAATTAATGGAAAGCTCGATTGCCGAACTCAAAGGGGAGGCAACCCTCGAAACGCTCGAACCGGAAATAAATGTGAATTTTTCCGCCCTTTTGTCCGAGCGCTATATTCCCGATATCGATCAGCGCATGTCAGCTTATCGCCGTCTGGCGAAGATGACGGAACTTCAGCAAATTGCCGATTTCAAATCCGAATTGATTGATCGCTTCGGGCGCCTGCCGGATGAGGCGGCCAACTTACTTTTAAAAATCGTGCTAAGGGTCATGGCTAGAAAAGCAGGAGTTTCGCGGCTGGATACGATGAACCAAAAAATGGTTCTGCATTTCTCGGAATCCCACCAGCGCAATCCGGGTGCCCTGGTTGATATGATCATGGAGGCCCCCAAGCGCTTTGAGCTGTCACCGGAATATGTTCTTAAAGCACGCTTGACCTCCCACAATATAACCGCCCAATTGGCCCAGGCTAAAAACCTCTTGAAAGAAATCGCACAACGTGTTAACGGCTAGAGGTTAAAATCTCGATTTAGCGATTGCAGGTAATAAATAGTATTGTGACAGAATATATTTTTTGAAAGTATTTTGTAGAAAGAAGAAATGCCTAAAATTTCAAAATGCCTAAGATGGCTAAAATTAAGGAATTCTGTCGATTTTAATAAATAAGAATCTCAAGTCCGATTATTACCTATTGTCTGGCGCCTGGTGTGCCAAACGTCAAAAATAGACCATTTATAAAAATGACGGAGCGCAGCGACACCGACAATCTTAGGCATTTTAGCTCATTTTAGGCATTTTCCGGATTGTCCGGGTTAGGCATTAACCGGATTAGATTTATGATTATGCTCATTATACTCCGATGGCAGAGACATATAGGGTGAGACGAGACATCATGTTGCTAAAACCTCTGAAAATCTATGGTCTGATCGGATCGATCATTTTATTTTTCTTTTTGTCGGCATGTCAACAAAAGGAGACCGATCTGGGAAAAGAAGTGTTAATTCGGGTTAACGACCGGGTGATGACCGTCCTTGATTTCAAGAATGCTTTTGAAATTACTAAAATTGCATATGAAGACAATACTCAAGGAGCAGCCGGAGGATTTAAGAAAGGCCCAGATCAGGCTTTTGAACCAGTTGACCGATGAGATGATTCTGCTTGAAAGGGCTAAAGCGCTAAATATCAGCATTACTGACGCTGAACTCGAACAAGCCATATCCGCGATAAAAGGTGACTATCCGGAAGGGGAATTCGAAAAAACATTGTTGGAGTATGCCGTCTCCTATGATTCCTGGAAAGATCGATTAAGAAACCGACTGATCCTGGACAAGGTGATTGAAGAAGAATTGAAAAACCGGATTGCAATCACGCCCGAGGATATTTCCGATTATTACCAAAAGCATTACCAGGGCCGGGAAGAAGAATCGGCAGCGGGACAAAGCTCGGAAGACATCAATGAGGCGATCGTTAAACAATTGCGCCGCCAAAAAGCTGAAGAAACCTATAATGCCTGGATTGAAACCTTAAAAGAGCAATACGAGATTGAAGTCAACCGGGTCCAATGGGAAAAAATAACCGGTTCAAAAAGCATTGAAGAAAGAGATGTTACGATTAGCGATATTTCAAAAAGTGAATAATTCCGTGAAGCCCAGGCGGTTGCCGCCGCTCGGAATTTGGCTGTGGCTGGTTGTAACAGCTGCAACAGCCGGCTTCGTTGACGCCCAACAAGCGGAAGTTATCGATCGCATTGTGGCGGTGGTCAATAGCGATATCATTACGCTTTACGATTTAAACCGGGCTTTCAAACCTTATGAGGCCAATATCAAAGCCCTGCAGTATCCTGAAGATAAAGAGCGCCAGACCCTTTTTCAGGTGCGCAGTGACGTTCTGAATCAGCTCATCGATGGTCTACTGGCCGATCAGCAAACAAAGCAGGCCCAAATTGCGGTCAGCCAAAATGAGATCGATACCACGATCGAACGTATGAAAGCGGCACGCTCATTTACAGACGAGCAATTGCGGGAAGGGCTCGCTGCGCAGGGCATCACCATGGAGGAATACCGCAAGGAAATTGAATCTCAGATATTACGAACGAAGCTGGTGAATCGCGAAGTAAAATCTAAAATAGTGATTACCAAAGAGGATATTAAAGCCTACTATAAGAGTCATCACGAAAAATATGCCGGTGATAAGAAATACTATCTGTGGAACTTATTTATTAAGGCGTCTGAAATCGATAGAAATGCGGCCCTCAAAGAAATGAAAAGTGTCGTGCAAAAATTGAAACAAGGCAGTTCCTTTGAAGCCTTGGTCAGAGAACTGAATGCGACCTCCTCTGCCGTTAAGGGTACCGATTTGGGATTATACCGGCGCGATGAACTGTCGCAAGAATTGCGAGAAGTAGTTTCAAAATTGAAATCCAATGAATTTTCAGAAATACTGGAGACTAATTTCGGCTATCAAATCATTTACGTCCAGCAAATCCAGGATACGGCGGCCAAACCGATTGAAGAAGTCGAAACTGAGATTCAAAAAATACTTTACGATGAATTCGTCGATAATAAATATCAGGATTGGCTTGAGGACCTGCGAACCAGATCACATATTCGGATTATAAACTAATCATGAGTGACGACAAGGAATCCTTATCTTTCGGGCGCTATTTGCAGGCCATCCGGCTTGAAAAAAAGATCAGCCTCGAACAGGTGGCAGCGCAAACACGGGTCGGTCTGGGGAATTTGCTGCTCCTCGAACAGGAAGATCATGAGCAGCTGCCGGCTGAAGTTTTTGTCAAAGGTTTTTTGCGTTCTTACGCCGCTGCGGTTGGTGCTGACGGTGATGAGGCGGTTCGCCGCTATGAATCACGCCTGGACGATGATCGGAAAATAGCCGAACCCGAAACCCCTGACGGTAAATCCCAGACCCGGCGGCGGAAGCTGATCATGGCGTTAGGTCTGATTCTTTGTATTATTGCGGTGTCAGTCGTGGTTATATCATATTTGGGCCGCACACCGGGTACGGAAGATGCATCGCTGGCGACACCACCGGCGATACCGGATAAACCGAGTGCCGCCGAATCCCGGGATGGGGCTAGTTTGTCTCCGCAACCTGCAAAAAAAAATCCCGAAAAATTGTCGCTGCAGATTACGGCGCAGGAAAATACTTGGATCAAAGTCATCATCGATGAACAGGAGTCGACCGAATACAATCTTAACAGCGGCGATGACCTGGAACTTGAAGCCAGCACCGGTTACAACCTTCTGATCGGCGATGCCGGCGGCATTAAAATAGCCCTTAATGGGAAACCTGTCGCCATTCCCGGTGAAAGCGGGCAGGTGGTGACCATTCATTTGCCCTGACACCTGAACACTTTGTTTTTCATCTCAAGCTGAGATAAGCGGACTAAAAATATGCCATCGGATCGCAACAAAATACTGGTAGATAGTGTCAAACGATTGTTACGGCGGGGGGCAACGAGCCATCTTGGCAAAATTGTCAACAAAACCCATGCCGCCGACCTGTCGGTGGTGTTTCGCTCACTTTCCCTGGCTGAACAGCGCAAGCTGTTTATGATGATATCTGATGTCGAGCAAAAAGGTGTTGTGTTCAGTGAGCTTGATGGGGACACGTTCCAGGATCTGATCGAGGGCATGAAAACTGAAGATATTGTCCGGATACTGGAAAGCATGCCGGCCGATGATGTTGCCGATATTATCGGACGGTTGCCGGCAGATAAATCCAAGGCCATTCTGGATAAGATGGAGACGGCGGAATCGGAGGAGGTTGAAGGCCTTCTGCGTTATGACGACGATACCGCCGGCGGCATTATGGTGCCCGATTTCATTGCCCTCAAAGAGGATGATACCGCCAGGGCAGCCATCGAATCGCTGCAAAAAGAGCATTCTGACGTCGAAATGCCGTTTTACCTCTATGTGGTTGATGAATATGGTAAATTGGTGGGTGTCAGTTCCCTGCGTCAACTGGTGGTCGTACCGCCTGATACGCCGCTCAAGGCATTTATGGCCACCGATGTTTTTTCCGTTCAAACGGATATGGACCAGGAAGAGGTGGCCAAAATAGTTGCCCGCTATGATATTTTGGCCGTACCGGTGGTCGATGGAACCAACCGACTGGTGGGAATTGTCACAGTTGATGATGTCATCGATATTATCAGAAAAGAGGCTACTGAGGATATATTGAGAATGGCGGGAGCGGGTGAAGAATTTATTGAGACCCAGTCCATCTTAAAAAGCACCCGCATTCGTTTGCCGTGGCTGTTTGCCAGTTGTATCGGCGGTATCATTGCCTTCTTTATCATCGGTAAATTTGAAGACAGTCTAGTGAAATTCACCTATCTGGCCGCATTTATCCCGGTTATCATGGGAATGGGCGGCAATATCGGTACGCAGTCCTCCACCATTGTGGTGCGGGGGCTGGCGACCGGGCGCCTCCATGCCAGAGATATCTGGTCCGTCGTTTTAAAGGAGTTGACGATCGGTGTGATTCTGGGGCTGGTTTATGGACTGCTCATCGGCAGTGTGGCTCAATTCCGCTATAGTCTGCTGGCGCTGGCGCTGTCGGTTGCTCTGGCTGTTGTTTGTTCCATGTCCATCGCCGCCCTGGTCGGATCCCTGGTGCCCATGGGATTTGCCAGGGTTAATATTGATCCTGCCGTGGCGACCGGTCCGTTTGTGTCAACTTCGATAGATATTGTCAGCGTATTATTTTATTTTGTAATCGCCACAACTCTCCTTGGCATATAGCCTTATAATCCAATATATAAATATTGGTCCCTCGAAGCAGGTCACCGTAAGGGGCTATGCCGATAGCTAATAGCCGGAGTGATGGAGTACTGGAGTATTGGAATGATGGATGAAAATCGGACTACGGCGTGTCATCCGGATCATAAAGCTAGATGCGATTTGATCATTTGCGTGGATAAGGTGAGCGGGCAGAAACGATTTCGGATTGTTGTGCAAATCATTGTAACAATCCTTATTTGTCCGGGTATGCTTTTTCCATTTCTCCAACACTCCAACACCCCAGTATATCCGTGGCTTAAATCCAGAGCCTTCCTTGGAGCTAACCAAAGCCTGGTCTTCAGAGCTCTGGTTCTTTACTGATTAGGTGTGACTACATGCCGGTTTTTTCCACGCCCGCCATTTTGCTCCGACGATTGGATTATGGTGATTATGATGTTATCATCACCTTTTTTACGCTGAAAAGCGGCAAAATGACCCTGATCGCAAAATCCGCCAAGAAGAGCACCAAACGATTTGCCGGTATCCTGGAGCTGTTTTCAATATTGGAACTGGTGGCCAGTACCGGTCGTGGCAAAGGGCTGCCTGTTTTGCAGGAGGCGGTATTAAAGCAGCCGTTTAGCGGGATTAGAGCCGATTTCAAGAAAACAGCTTACGCCAGCTACTGGGCTGAACTAATTTACAACTGGGTGGAAGACAATTATCAACAGGTTGCCTTATATTGCCTCTTTGAGCATGTTTTATCGGAACTGGACAACGGACAAACAACCGGGGCCGTGTTAAATATCTTATTTCAGATGAGATTTTTGAATCTATCGGGCCATCGCCCCCATTTGACGGCCTGCAGTCTGTGCCGCAAGGAATTGGATAATATCCAGCAGACCAAGATCATGCTTGACCTGAAAGGAGGGGGGATTTTGTGTGGGAGTTGCAGCAGCCGTTCTGCATCCCGTATTTCGCTCGCCAGGGGAACCATCAAACAACTTTTATGGGTTGAAGGCGGCGATTTAGCCAAAGCAACCAGAATGAAATTCAGCCCGGCGGCGCTCAGAGAAAGTACCCATTTTCTGGAAGAGTTTGCAAGCTATCATCTGGGCAAGCAGCCGCGCAGTTTAAAGTTTTTGCGCCAGGTACGGGGTTAGTTGATTTGTTGACTGGTTGATTGGATGATTAGTTGATTGGTTGATTCCGCTGTGATTGGTTGATCGGAACGTTCACCTATCTCCCATCGATTGAATATTTAAGCAATTCTTTCGATTTGAAAAGACAGAGCGAAGCGATACCACAAATCTTCAATCTTCAATTTTTTAATTTTCAATAGGTGGCTGCATGGACAAAGAGCTCAAAAAAATACTTGAATCAGCGCCCATCGAAGCCTCGGCACCTTGCCGGATTGATATGGGGGGCACCCTGGATATCTCCACGTTTAGCTATCCGCTGCGTTACCTTGCACCCTGTACGATTAACATCGCGCTTGGGCTTAGAACCCGGGTTCGACTGAAGCCATATTCGAGGGGGCGGATTAAAATTTCATCCCAAGGATTCAAAGATGCTCAATTTCAGGCTGATGCCGCCCCTTTTGATCATCCGCTGGGGCTGATGTTTGCTACGGCGGCCTATTTCAACGCGCGCGGTATTCAGATTGAGATTGATTCCCAGTCTCCTCCGCGCAGCGCCCTGGGTGGTTCATCGGTCGCAGCCGTGGCGCTGGTTGCGGCCTTTTCAAAATTAGTTGCGCATGAGAAATCAGCCGTCCCATTGGATCGCCGCTCGATCGCGCTGACAGCGCATCAGATTGAGCAATCAGTCGCCGGGGTGCCCTGCGGTATCCAGGATCAACTCGCAGCGGCCTATGGCGGTGTTAATATCTGGCATTGGCGAGCAGATTCGAAACAATCGGTGTTTAAACGACAGTGCGCCGTGCGAAAAGCTTCGCACAAAGCGCTTGAACGTCACTTACTGATCGCCTATTGCGGCAAACCCCATGTATCCAAAGATATCAATGGCCTGTGGGTCAGACAGTTTCTCTCCGGCAGATATCGCGATCTTTGGGCAGAAATCGTTTTGTGTACGCAAAAATTTGCAGGCGCGCTGGTTGAAGGCAACTATCAGCAGGCTGCCATTCAGATGAACCGGGAAACGGCCATTCGCAGAACCCTGACTCCGGACGTGATCGATTCTGTCGGGGAAAAATTGGTGGACCATGCGCGGCAAAACCATTGCGGGGCCCGCTTTACGGGTGCCGGCGGCGGCGGGTGTCTGTGGGCGGTGGGAGAAATTGAACATATTGACAGATTGCGGCCTATATGGGAGAAGACACTTTCGGCCAGAGAAGCGGCCGGTCTTTTGGATGTCAAAATAGATTCGAGGGGACTGGTTGTTGAATGACGAATTTCGAATGACGAATGTCGAAGTAAGGTATTCTGTCTTTTTAATATTTTAAGAAAAGGAACCCACAATGTATTTTCAGGATGTAATTTTAGCGCTGCACAAATTCTGGGCGCGCAAAGGCTGTGTGATGGTACAGCCCTATGATTTGGAGGTCGGTGCCGGAACATTTCATCACTTCACGACCCTGAAGGCCCTGGGGCCGGAACCCTGGAACGTCGCTTATGTCCAGCCGTCCCGACGGCCGACCGATGGCCGCTACGGCGATAATCCGAATCGCCTGCAGCATTATTACCAGTATCAAGTTCTCATGAAACCATCGCCCTTTGATATTCAGAAATTGTATTTACAGAGTATGAAGGTTCTGGGGGTCGATCCGCTGGAACATGATATTCGTTTTGTTGAAGATGACTGGGAGTCACCGACGCTGGGTGCCGCCGGTCTAGGCTGGGAAGTATGGCTGGATGGCATGGAGATCACGCAGTTTACCTATTTTCAAATGGCCGGCAGTGTTGAACTCAGCCCCATTTCCGTTGAGCTGACCTACGGCTTGGAACGTATTGCCATGTATCTGCAAGGCGTGGACAATGTTTATGATCTGCAATGGAATAAAACGATAAGCTATGGGGATGTCCATCACCAGCAGGAAGTCGAGCAGTCAACTTACAATTTTGAGAAAGCCGATGTGCCTGTTTTATTCGATTTGTTCAGCAAATACGAAACTGAGTCATTGAAGCAAATCGACGAGAAGCTGGTGCTGCCGGCCTACGAATTTTGCCTGAAATGTTCGCATACGTTTAATCTGCTGGATGCCCGGGGAGCCATCAGTGTTACCGAACGTACCGGCTATATCGCCCGGATCCGGAATCTTGCCCGCCGATGTGCCGAAGCCTATTTAAATCAGCGGGAAGAAATGGGGTTTCCGTTGTTGAAAAAGTAAAGATGAGGTGATTATGAGCAATTTATTACTTGAAATTGGAAGTGAAGAAATCCCGGCGGGATATATTACCCCGGCCTTAAATGCATTATCAGCCGCCCTGATGCAGAAATTGACCGATGCCCGCATTGAGCATGGCAGCGCCGAAGTATATGCCACACCGCGCAGATTGGCCGTCAAGATCCAGGATGTGGCCGACAAGCAAAAGTCGATCCAAAGCGAGGTCGTCGGCCCTCCGGCCAAAGTCGGATTCGATGCCCAGGGCAACCCCACCACGGCGGCCCTTAAATTCGCAGAGAAAGTCGGCCTGCCGCTAAAAAAACTGGTGATAAAAGAAACGCCCCGGGGAAGTTATTTGGCCGCCGTAATGAGGCAACGCGGCGTGGCAACCCGGACATTGCTAAAAGATATTCTGCCCCAAGTGATTCTTTCGGTTCCGTTTCCTAAAAAAATGCGATGGGCCGATCTGAATCTAGAATTTGCCAGGCCAATTCATACGATATTGGCGTTATTGGGTGATAAGGTGATCTCCTTTCAACTCGGCAATTTAAAAAGCAACCGCTACACCCACGGGCACAGCTTTATGGCTCCAGCCAAAATAAAACTGGCAACGACCGAGGACTATCTGAACGCGCTTAATTCCGCGCACGTTATGGCCGACATGCAGCAGCGGCGCAGCAAGCTGGAACACGATATCACCGATGTCGCCCGGCAGCTGAACGGCCGTATTTTACAGGATGATGAACTGGTGGACATTGTCAACAATCTGGTTGAGTACCCGGTGGTCGTGGCGGGCAACTTCGATCAAGCGTTTCTTGAAGTTCCCGATGAAGTCTTGATCAATGCCATGCGGGAGCATCAGAAATACTTTGCCGTCGTCGATCAAGACAATAAGCTGATGCCCTGCTTTATCGCGGTCAATAACACGGTGGCCCAGGATATGGCGATTGTGGCCAAAGGTCATGAAAGGGTCCTGCGCGCCCGCTTGGCAGATGCCCAGTTTTTTTATCAAGGCGATCTTAAAATCTCCAATGACGAACGGGTGCAGATGCTTAAAAAGGTCCTTTTCCAGGCCGAACTGGGCACGGTCTATGAAAAAATAGAGCGGGTCGCAGGGATCGCTGAATTCATCTCCGCGGCCGTTGAGCCGAAAGCGGGTCCAGGCGCCGAAAATGCTGATTTAAAAAAACACGTGGCCCGCGCGGCCATGTTAAGCAAAGCCGATCTGGTCAGTCAGGTTGTGGGTGAATTTCCGAAACTGCAAGGGATCATGGGGCGGGTTTATGCTGCTGTGGCGGGGGAATCCCCGGTGGTGGCAACGGCTATCGAAGAACATTACCGTCCGGTCTATTCCGGAGCATCCGCTGCCGCAGACTTTGGCCGGCGCAATCCTTTCCATCGCCGATAAAATCGACTCGATTTGCGGTTGTTTCAGTGTCGGGCTGGTCCCCACCGGTGCGTCCGACCCCTACGCCCTGCGGCGGCAGGGTATCGGAATTCTCCAGATTATGAAGGACCAGGGATTTTCCTTCTCCCTGTCCGATCTTATTGCCCAAAGCTTGCAGGTTTTTAAACCGAAAAACCTGCCGGCGGTTCAGGACCAGGTCTATACATTTTTACGAAACCGCCTGACCAATTTATTGGCTGATGACGGATTTTCCAAAGATACGGTCGCCGCCATACTCAGCGTCGCCGCCGATAACATCCCGGATACCTGGCGCCGAGCCGCAGCGCTTGAGCAGCTCAAAGCCAAACCGGATTTCGAACCGCTGGCCGTGGCCTTTAAACGCGTGGTCAACATTATCAAAAAGGCCGATGACATTCCGCTGGATGAACCGGATCAAAAATTATTTCAGCATGAATCCGAAGCAGCCCTTCTGAACGCCTATGAACAGGTCAAAAACCGGGTTGAGGATGATCTGGCCAATGGGTTGTATGATCAGGCCCTGGTAAAAATTGCCTCACTGCGGGATCCCGTGGATGCTTTCTTTGAAGGCGTTATGGTAATGGCCGACGATATCAAGGTGCGCCACAACCGCCTGGCACTGCTGGGGGTGATCGCGGCCCTGTTCGGCAAACTGGCGGATTTTTCCAAGCTGTCAACATAATCCGGACAAGCCGGAATTGAAGATTGAAGATTGAAAATTGAAGATTTATGGATGTCGCTTTGCTCCGTCATTTATAAATCGCAAAGATATACTAAATATTCATAATTAAGTGAACTGGAGGAGACTATGCCTTACGATCCTGAATTGGATAAGATGCTGAAAAAGTGGAAGTGTGAAGAAACCGGTCTTTTGGTTTCAATTAATCAGTATGGAAAAAGTGAGCCGAAAGTGCAAATCGGTCCACGGATTCTGCTGAAAAAGGACGGCTCAGAGCGGGCGCCCGCCAAAGCCGGCCGGTTAACCATGGAAGACCTCTTGTGGCTTTATGACATTATTGATGAGGTTAAAGATGAGATGACGCAGCTGGCCAAACCGGAATAGGTATTTAATGAAAATTGAAGATTGAAGACTGAAGATTGAATATTTAAGGAATTTTGTCATTTTAATAACCAGCACTGGAATCATTCTGTATTGCTAACAGGACATCCGGCGTGCCAAACAACGAAGCGATTGTAAACCCGCAAAAAACCGAAAACTCGCCGGATATCGGGCCGGTTGCGGTGATGGCCGCCACCGGCGCGGATCTTTATGATTTATGTGAACTTGCGGGTTTTGCCAAAAATGATTATCCAGCGCCTGTTTATGAGCCGCTTGTATTATGATCGACGCAACCCTGACGGATATTCCATTGTCGGCCCGTTTGTCGGGGCACCCTATGCGGTGATGCTGCTGGAAAATCTGATTGCCTGGGGTGCCCGTCAAATCATATTTATCGGCTGGTGCGGCGCTATATCCGACTCGGTGAAAATAGGTGATCTTATCCTGCCGACCTCCGGATATATTGATGAAGGGACTTCTAAACATTACGGCGCAGCGGGTAATTCCCGCTATCAGGTGGATTTTCCGATGCTGGCCAAACTCAGGCAGGTACTGGCTAAAAATAATTGTGATTTTCATGAGGGGGCGGTCTGGACTACCGATGCCATTTATCGCGAAACCCGGGGCGAGGTTTTAGCGCATCAACAACAAGGGGTTCTGGCGGTCGAAATGGAAATTTCGGCCCTTTACGCCGCTGCAATATTTCGCCGGGTGGATCTGGCAGGCATCCTGGTGGTTTCCGATGAATTGTCCGCATCGAACTGGCGCCCCGGTTTCAAACATGCTCGATTTGTGCAAAGCCGCAAAACCGCCTGCCGGTTGGTAACGGAATTGCTTGGCAGTCTCCAAAAAAAACGCGCCGGTCCAGGGTAAAAATGATCTGGAACGGCGCGTGAATCAAGACTATCGGTTACTGGAATATTCGGGGCAATTTGCATTATGCCCACCTATAAAGTCTATGAGGACGGGGGTGGTGGAGTAATGGAGTGCTGGGCTTAAAAGCGGAAATATATTTGATTTTTTAGCCTTTTAGCTTTGGTTGCCCGAGATCCAGCCATGGTTTATATATTACCATTATATCAACCATTCATCGATTCATTACTCCAGCACTCCAATACTCCAGTTACTAATAAACGCCTCCTTTGAATACGAGGACGCGGCTGCCGTCTACCAACGGCGGTGATTTAAACCATCAGGAACCTTCTATCCATGCCGAGCACAATCGATTCTGAAATCGTCGATCAAGTTGACAGCCTTCGTGAAGCACTTCATCATCATAATTACCGCTACTACGTGCTTGACGATCCCGAAGTATCGGATGCTGAATATGATCGCCTGATGCAGGCGTTAATCCGGTTGGAGCAAGCTTATCCACAGCTGGTTCGGGCGGATTCACCCAGTGTCCGGGTGGGCGCGCCGCCGCTGACAAAGTTTGAGACCCTGACCCACTCCATCGCCATGTTGAGTCTGGATAACGCATTCAATGATGATGACATCCGGGAATTCGATCGCCGGGTCAAACGCAACCTGGACACGGATTCCGAGATCAGTTATACCGCCGAACCCAAAATGGATGGGGTGGCCGTGGAACTGATTTATGAAAATGGTAAACTGGCCGCGGCCGCGACCCGGGGCGACGGTGTAACCGGAGAGTTAATTACCGCCAACGTCAGCACCATCGGTGCCGTTCCGCTTGTGATGCAGGCGGCTAATGGCAAGGATTTTCCTTCCCGGCTCGAAGTTCGGGGGGAAGTGTTCATCGGAATTGAAGCGTTTAAAAGATTAAACCAGGAGCGCAGCGAGCAGGATTTGCCGCTGTTTGCCAACCCGCGCAACGCCGCCGCCGGATCTTTGAGGCAATTGGATTCTAAAATTACCGCCGGCCGACCCTTAGATATTTTTTCTTACGGTGTTGGAATGGTTGCTGATTTTGTATTTGACTCACACTGGGAGTTGCTGCAATCGTTGAAGCACTGGGGATTTAAAATTAATCCCCTGATTCAGCCTCGAATTACAGTCGCAGAAGTTCTGCAGTTTTATCGACAGTTGAACGAAACCCGGCATCAGCTGCCCTATGACATCGACGGGATGGTGATCAAAGTTGACAGCCTCGCGTTGCAGCGGCAGTTAGGCGCGACCACCAGAAGCCCCCGCTGGGCGATCGCCTATAAATTTGCAGCGCTGCAGGAAACCACCATGCTGAAAAATATCGAGGTGCAGGTGGGACGCACGGGGGTGCTGACACCGGTAGCCCATCTGGTACCCGTCAGTGTCGGCGGGGTGACCGTTAGCCGGGCCACCCTTCACAATGAAGATGAAATTGAAAAAAAAGATATTCGCATCGGCGACACCGTGCTGGTTCAAAGAGCCGGTGATGTGATTCCCGAAGTTGTCAAAGCCATTGCATCCAAACGCCGCGGTGCCGAAAAAAAATTCAGCATGCCCGAGGCCTGTCCGGTTTGTGGATCGCCGGTAGTTCGAACGGAGGGGGAGGCGGCCATTCGCTGCATTAATGCAACCTGCTCGGCCCAGGTGAAAGAGCGAATCAAACATTTTGCTTCAAAGGCAGCCTTTGATATCGACGGACTGGGGGATAAGCTGGTCGATCAGCTGGTTGAAAAAAAAATGGTGTCGTCTTACGCCGGTCTCTTCAAATTGGATGCCGAATCCCTGGCAGCCCTGGATCGGATGGGGGTCAAGTCGGCCGAAAATCTGCTGCACGCCATTGAATCCAGCAAGCAAATCAGCTTTGCCAGATTTTTATATGCCCTGGGGATCCGTCATGTCGGTGAACACGTCGCCGTGTTGCTGGCCGGTCAATTCGACAGTCTCGAACAGTTGATCAATTGTGCGGCAGAGCAGCTGACGGCGATCGAAGGTGTCGGACCGGTGGTGGCCAAGAGTATCGCCACTTTTTTCAGGCAGACAGAAAACCTGGCCACCGTGCATCGTATTTTAAACAGCGGGGTTCAGATTTTATTCGAAACTCCCGCCAAAACCGGCGATCTCGCCGGCAAAACATTTGTGCTGACCGGTGCTCTGGAAACGATGACCAGACGACAGGCCAAAGAAATGGTCGAGGCGGCCGGCGGCAAGGTCAGCAGCGCGGTCAGCCGCAACACCGATTTTGTCGTTGTCGGTGAATCGCCCGGGTCGAAGCTGGCGAAGGCCCGGGAACTGGGGCTAACGGTACTTGATGAAGCAGGATTCAAAGAGTTGTTCGGGTAAACTAAATGGCTGTAAGGCTTGGAGGCTTGGAAGCTGGGAGGCAGATCTGAGGATGGCTAATCAGCCTTCCAGCCTCGCATAGCTTACAAGCTTGTTACTTGTGGGGGCAATCATGGAGACCAAAACAAGGGCCAAGGCCATTATCAGCGGTCGGGTGCAGGGGGTGTTTTTCAGAATGGAAACCAAACGCGCGGCCGATCGGTTCGGCGTATCCGGCTGGGTGCGAAATCTCAAAGACGGTACCGTTGAAGCAGTGTTTGAAGGGGAGCAGGACCGGGTCGATGCAATTCTGGACTGGTGTCGGCAAGGGCCGCCCCATGCCGATGTGATCGATGTAGAGGTGACCCGAGCTGCCTATACGGGCGAGTTTAAGGGATTCAACATCTCCTTTGAGCGTGATAGTTAGCGGCTATAGATAACAATGGTTTGAGAACTCAATCTCATTCGCTACAGCAAACCGTTTGTAGTGATCCGAACTATTGAACCCGGAACCTCTGAACCTCTGAACGCTGAACCTTCCTCCCTAAAACAGCGCGTCAATAAACTGCTGCGCGTCAAACGGCCTGAGGTCCTCGATCTGTTCGCCGATTCCGATATACTGCAGCGGTATGTTCAAGGCGCTGCAGATGCCGATGACGATTCCGCCCTTGGCCGTCCCGTCAAGTTTGGTCAGCACCAATCCGCTGATTTCCAGGGCATCATTGAATAAAGTCGCCTGGGACAGGGCATTTTGGCCGGTGGTCGCATCCAGAACCAGCAGCGTTTCATGGGGGGCGCCTGCCATCTGCTTGGCCACGGTTCGTTTGATCTTTTTGAGCTCTTCCATCAGATTGATTTTGGTATGAAGCCGGCCGGCCGTGTCGATCAGCACCAGGTCACATCCGCGGGCGGATGCGGCGGCGACCGCATCGAAAGCGACCGCGGCCGGATCTGCATTTTCCTTGTGTTTGACAAATTCGGCATTGGCCCTTTCGGCCCAAATCCCGAGTTGTTCAACCGCTGCGGCGCGAAAGGTGTCGGCCGCGGCAATCAGGACTTTTTGGCCGGCAGCATTGGCGGATGCCGCGATTTTGCCGATCGTCGTGGTTTTTCCGACGCCGTTGACGCCCACCACCAGCACAACATGCGGCTTGCTGGTGTGGGTTTCCTGAGCTGCGGTGTCTGGCGTTAAAATGGAAAAAATTTCATCTTTTAGGATGGATTTCAACTCGCCGGCGTCTTTAACTTTGGCTTTAGCAATTCTCTCAATCAGCTCGATGGATGTCTGGACGCCGATGTCTGAAGTGATCAGGTGTTCTTCCAACTCCTCCAATAATTCGTCGTCGAATTTCGTCTTGCCGGTAAAAATTCTATCGAAACCGCCGGAAAAGGAGTCGCGAGATTTGAACAGACGGCTTCTCATGCGCTTAAAATAGCCGCCTTTTTTCTTGGCTTTGGGTGGGGGATCTGAGGAAGCGGTTTCATCTGCCGCGGAAACCGGCTCTACGACCTTGACGGCGTCAACCGCCGGCCCGGCTTCCAAATCCGATTCATCGGCCGCTTCAATCTCATCTTCCAGCAGCTTTTCAATCTCTTCATCGGTCAGTTCTGCTGAATCTTCATCGGCTGCCTGCAGGGAATCAGATTCCGGATATTGCCCTTCGAGGTCATCGAGTCCCGCTGCCAGCGGTACCTCAGCGGCTTTTTTCTTATTGCCGTTATCCGATTTATGTTTGTTCTTCTTAAACCACTTTAATGCCATGACGCCCCCCTGTTAAATGAAAATTGAAGATTGATGATTGAAAAATTGTGGTATTCTATCGATTCTATAATTCCGATACGACAAAATTATAAACCGTAGTGATACAGACATGTCGGTCCATTGATAACGAGCATTTAATTCTATCATCATTTGGCAGATATTTTGTCTGGTTTTATACGATAGGATGATTCAAGAATCAAGGTTCGCGGATGATATGAAAATGCCAAGAAATGGTGGAGTGAAGCGACTTCATCAAATCTTCAATCTTCAATCTTCATTTTTCAATTTATTCAGCTCGCCTTACGCAGTTCGGTGCGCGCGAAGTTTACGGAAACGACTTTCGAGATCCCTTTTTGTTCCATGGTGATGCCGAACAGCATGTCGGCGAATTCCATGGTGCGTTTGTTGTGGGTGATCACGATAATCTGTGAATTTTCCCCGATGATTTGCAGTAAATTATTGAAACGAAATACATTCGCATCATCCAGGGGTGCGTCGATCTCATCCAGCAGGCAAAACGAAGCGGGTTTGATTAGAAATATCGAAAAAATAAACGCGATGGCCGACAACGCTTTTTCACCACCGGAAAGCAGACTCAACCGGCTCAATTTTTTTCCCGGCGGATGAATCATAAGCTCCACACCGGATTCCAGCGGTTTTTCCGGTTCAACCAGGACCAGTTTGGCTTCACCACCGTCAAAAAGCCGGGGGAATACTTCGATTAGCTTCTCATTGATGTTTTCAAACGTCTGCATGAATTTTTGCTGGGTAATCTTGTTGATCTTTTTAATGACTTTGTGCAGGTCTTCAATGGCTTTAAGAAGATCAGCGCGTTGTGTTTCCAGAAAATCGAAGCGGTCTTTAAGCTGCTCATACTCCTTTATCGCACCCAGGTTGACATCAACGATTTTTGCAATTTTTTCCCGCCTGTTTTTCAAGTCGGCTTCCATCTCGTCGATGGTCATATCGGCAATAATTGCCCGGGCCGCTTCGTCCTGACTGAATTCAGACCTCAGGACTGCAAATCCGGTCTGGTACCGTTCCTCCAGACGATTGGCTGCATTTTCACGCTTGAGTTGAACCTGGGACAGTTCCAATTCGAGCGTTCGGAATTTTTCCAGCGATTTTTCGCGCCTGTTTTTTATATCCGATATTTTACTGTCGCTGTCTTTGAGCCGGGCATCAATCGCCTGATAATCGACCTCATCCCGATCAATCGAATCATCCAGACGCTTTATCGCATCGTACAAGGTTGCAAGCTTTTCTTCGTGACCGGTGATGCTGCGTTTGGAAGATTCCTCTTTTTG
Organism: uncultured delta proteobacterium; assembly: GCA_963710795.1. Lineage (GTDB taxonomy): Bacteria > Desulfobacterota > Desulfobacteria > Desulfobacterales > JAFDCJ01 > JAFDCJ01. The sequence goes on along the minus strand of CAVQBT010000038.1, from coordinate 76,711 downwards.
CCGTTTGTGGTCAATTTCACGGGACAGCTGGTCAAGTCGCATCAGACCGTCCTGGTAAAATTCCTTCAAGCGCTTTAAGCTGTTGTTGCTGTTTTCCTGTTTAGCACTCAAGGCAGTCAACTGCATTTTGAGATCCACCACGGTCTGATTAAATTGTTCCATCTGCGAGGAGACCTCGCTGATCTGCTGTGATGTTTCGGCAACGGTGCGCTGGGCCGTATGGATTTCATCGGATATTTTGGCGATGGCCGCGTTATATTTGGTCATCTCATCGTCAATGTCACTGGCTTCACCTGAAAGTTGTTCCTGCTCCAGTTGGACAATTTCCAGATGACGCCGGGCGTTTTTGAGATCCTCCCCGGACTTGTAGAGCACTTTTTCGGCTTCGATTTCATCTTCCGTCAACCGGTTTTTCTGCTCGATTTGCTGGTGCAGCGTGCTTTCAAGCTTTTGAACCTCAGATTCTAATTCATACTGACCGTTGCGGGCGTTTTCCAGTTTTTGGGTCAATTCGGCCGCGCGGCGTTTCAACTCTCTAATTTCATGCTTCTTTGCCAGGATTCCGCTTAATTTATCTTTACTGCCGCCGACCAGGATACCCTGGTGAGAAATGACGTCTCCGTTTTTAGTAACGATTCGCTGCACGTTGCCGTTCTGATTAAACAACGTCAGCGCGTCCTGGATGGTATCGGCTAAAATGACATCTCCTAAAAGTGCCTGGGCCGCCTTTTCAAACCCCTCCTTTACCGTTATATGATTCAACAGCAGACGCGAAGGGTTCGGTGTTTTGCTGCCGTCATCAGAAATCGGCCTGACCACTGAAAGCGGGATAAAACCGCTGCGTCCGGCTTCGTGAGATTGCAGGTAGTCGATGGCCTGCATCCCCGTCGCCTGGTCATTGACGATTATATATTGCAGTGATTCCCCTAAGACGGCCTCGATGGCTGTTTCATAGGCCGGGTCAGGTTCAATAATGTCGGCCATTAGATCCAGCACGTTGGCGGCTGTTTCCCGGCTGATCGGGGGCAGCGGCGAGCTTGGATCATCCGCCCTGGCGATTCGCGCTCGCATGATCGCCTTGACACCATCGCGGTACCACTCGAAGTTGTCCTCCATTTTTTTCAAGGCGCTGTGCTGGGATTTGGCCGTGTTGCGTTCAAGCTCCAGTGTTTGGGCCAGCTTGACCTGCCCGGCCAATGCCGCGGATTTTTCATCCAGCTGATTACGGGTAACCCGGATCTTTTCGTTCTGGGTCTCGATTTGTTGCCTGACGCTGTCAAGCTGACTTTGGGCCGCCGATTCTTTGGTCCGAGTCTCTGCGATTTGATTCTGGGCCGCCATTTCTTCTTCATCGGCCCGCTTGAGGCGTCTTTGCAGGCTTTCTTTATTGCTGGCGGCATTCTGATAGATATTTTTATACTGAACTTCCCGGGACGTCAGATCCATCAGGTGCGTTTTGCCGGATTCAAGTTCCCGGTTAAGCCGGTTTAATTTCTCGCTGATTGCTTCGCTGCTCTGACGCCGCTGCTGAAGATTTTGGCGGGCTTTTTCGATCTCTGATTTCAGCCGAAGGTTCTCCTGCTCCACCTGGCTGATTTCAGACAACATATCCTCATTTTTGCGGACGAGGTCTTGGCGGGCCTCCTCCAATCCGCTAGCTTCCCCATCCAGCCGCTCGATTTCATTGCGCAGGTGTGCCAGATCGTTTTCCGTCCGATCGATATCGCGCTGGGTGTCATACTTTTGGGACTTTTGCTCGGCAATTTCCTGGTTTTTCTGCCAGCGTTTGAGTTTGATTTCTTCAATCGCCGCGTCGAGTTTTTTCAACTCGGAAGTATGGCCGATGTCGGCATCTTTTAATTCTCTGATCAAGGCCTCGGTCTTATCGATCTGCTCGCTGTAATCATCATAATAATGAAGACCCAGCTGAACATCCAAGGCCTTGATTCGGATCTGGTATTTGTTGTATATTTCTGCTTTCCTGGCCTGGCGCTTCAAGCTGGCCATCTGGCGTTTGATTTCCGCCAGGATATCATTCACCCGCAAAAGATTCTGGTGCGTAATCTGCACCTTGCGCAAGGCCTCGGTTTTGCGGTTCTTGTAACGGGTGGTTCCAGCCGCTTCCTCGATGAAATAGCGGCGTTCTTCGGCAGAGGCCTCAGTGATTGCACCGATGTTACCCTGCTGAATCACCGCATAGGATTTGGCGCCCAGTCCGCTGCCTAAAAACACATTATGGATGTCTTTCAAGCGACAGGGTTGCCGGTTTAAAAAGTAGGCGGTTTCACCGGATCGATACAACCGGCGGGTCAGATTAATTTCCGTAAAATCTTTCAATTCCTCGGGGGCATTGCCGTTGTCATTGTTCAGCGTTAATGACACTTCGGCCATGTTAAGCGGCGGCTTCCCGTTCGTGCCGGAGAAGATGATGTCTTCTTTTGATTTACCGCGCAGCTGTTTGAAGCTTTGCTCCCCCATCACCCACCGGATGGCATCAACGATGTTGCTTTTACCGCACCCGTTCGGCCCGACCACCGCTGAGATACCCGGTGAAAATTCGATGGATTCTTTTTCATAAAATGATTTAAAACCGGTTATTTCCAGTTTTTTCAGTTTCATATACTGCAGCTCTCCTCGAAATTAACATTAGCCAGATACAAAAGAATTCACCAGCCGCTGAAAAGCGCTTGAACCCTATTCGGAGATGGAATATGCGCTAGGTCCGCGAATACACCGCGTCTTGCTATCAGCAGGTATCGGTCCGATCAGATGTCGAATCGAAACCGATTGTTATCGATCATGGACACAAAACGCTGTGTATACAGGCATAATGAATTATGTCGATGTGATTGATTAAGGAATAGTAGCAACAAGATGGTTGCTTGTAAAGGGAAAAACACAACAAGCAGTATAATTTTAGGGGTTCGAATACAAGATGTAGGGTAGAGACGCCAGTTAGCTGGGCATTATTTTACGGAAGACTTAAACCCGAAACATCAGAAGCATTTAGCGGCAAAAAATCCCAAATATCAAGCACCAAATTACAAATAATTTTCAAAATTCAATAACCAATGACCGAAACAGCTACCACGATTGTATTTCATCGCTTTGCAGACGGACCTGATGACAATGGGGTCGGTTGTCACTGCCGTGATCGATGCGTTTGTGTGAACTTTTGAATTTTGGTCATTGGGATTTATTTGAGATTTGGTATTTGGTGCTTGGAATTTTTATAAATCTAAATGAACACCTCATTTGGGCAATATCAATACATTACTTGTAAAAATAGCTGCCCGCTGCCATCGAATTATAGGATTTGACTCAAAAACAGCTTGGTGCGGTCGTGGGTCGGGTTGGTAAAAAAATGTTCCGGCGTGCCGACCTCCACGATGGCACCTTCATCCATAAAGATAACCCGATCGGCAACTTCCCGGGCAAACCCCATTTCATGGGTTACCACCACCATGGTCATGCCTTCTTTGGCCAGAGTTTTCATCACATCCAGCACCTCACCGATCATTTCCGGATCCAGCGCTGAGGTCGGTTCGTCAAACAGCATCACTTTGGGATCCATGGCCAGCGCCCGGGCGATGGCCACGCGCTGCTGCTGGCCGCCGGATAAATTGTCCGGGAAAACATTTGATTTGTCTTGAATTCCCACTTTTTTCAGGAGCATATTGGCCTTTTCATCGGCATCGCCTTTGGAGCGCTTGCGGACCACTTTCTGGGCCAGGGTGATGTTCTCGAAAACACTTTTATGGGGGAACAGGTTAAACGACTGGAACACCATTCCGACCTCGGCCCGCAGTTTATTGATATTCGTCTTCGGATCCAGCACATCGATGCCGTCGATTAATATATGGCCATTGTCGGCCTTTTCCAAACGATTGAGACACCGCAAGAATGTGCTTTTACCCGAACCCGAAGGTCCGCATACCACCACCACCTCGGCGGCGCTGATTTTGGTAGAGATATCCACCAGGGCTTTGACTTCGTGCGGGATGTGAAAGGTTTTATTGATGCTGCGAACTTCAATCATTAGGTCGCCATCCTTTTCTCCATATTCTGAACCACCATGGACAGGCTGAATGTTAACACCAGATACAAAACGGCCAGGAGCAGATAAACCTCAAATGGCTGTAAACTGGCTGAAACAATCTCCCGGGCCGCTTTGGTTAAATCCCGTATCGCAATGATGCCTAACAAAGAGGAATCCTTGATCAGGCTGATGAATTGGCCGGCCAGGGGCGGTAAAATCCGGCGCAGCGCCTGGGGCAGGATGATGTAGCGCATGGATTGCGCGTAGGACATTCCCAGAGAGCGGGCGGCCTCGGTTTGCCCCCGGTGGATCGATTGAATTCCGGACCGCACGATTTCCGTCACGTAGGCACCGGCAAAGCAGGCCAATGAGGCTGCGCCATACCAGAAGGCCGGTAGACGTCCCATCCCGGATACCGCCAGCAAGTCATTGATGACGGTCCCCAGGACAAAATACCATATCAGGATTTGCACCATCAATGGTGAGCCTCGAATCAATTCGACATAGCAGACGGTGAGCCATTTTAAGGCGGGATTGGCCGAGATTCGGGTCAGTCCGCCGATGGTTCCGATAATCACACCCCCAATCGTGGCGATCACGCTGATTTTGAGCGTTAGCCAAAGGCCGATGATCAGAAGACCCGGTTTCCACCTTTTATACGTGGCCAAAGTTTCGCCATCGTAAACATACCTTCCAACATCGACCTTGACGCTGTCACCCGGTACGACATAGGATTCCTCCTTATCCAACCCTTTGATCGAGATGACGGCTTTACGGCCGTCTTTTTTAATGGATTCTACTTCGCCGTCGAGGTAGCCGATGACTTCAATTTTATCCTGATAGAGGAAATAAATGGGCAGCCGGTTCCAGCGCCAAATATACTCGATTTTCTGAGTGGCAAAGTAAAATGCGCCGGCAATCAGGAAAATAATTAGAATGAAAACCGCTACCCAAATATAATAGGAACGGGGTCTGGTGAACTTGCCTAAAAATGTGGTTGTGGTCATGGCATTTTTCACTTTTGGTCAATTTGTGTCCATCCGGAAATTAAAGCTGGTACGAGTTAATTACCAATTTGATCCGCCTGAGCCGGACCGGATGAAATCTAATCGATCCGGTATGAAGTAAAAAAAAGGCCGACCAAGCTTTCTAAAAGTCTGGCCGGCCGGTTAATGCTTTGAATTCGGATTAAATCCGATTCCGCTGATTATTCAAGTTCCGACTTCCATTTGGCGCCGGTGATCCATTTTTTATACATTCTATCATAAAAGCCGTCGCCCTTGGTCTGCCTCAGGAAGTTGTTCAGATAATTAAGGAAGTCCGGGTCACCCTTGTTGATGGCCCAGGCCAGCGGCTCATAGGTAAACGGGTCGCTCAAAAAGATGGTTTTGCCTTGACCCTGGCTGCCGTAAAGATATCCGCAAAACGGCAGATCATAAACGAGTGCATCCGCTTTGCCGTTGATGACTTCGAGGCCGGCTTCAGCTTCTGATTCAAACCCTTTGTAGGTGGCTTTGGGGATATACTTTTTAATGGCCTGTTCACCGGTGGTCCCCATGCGGGAGGTGACGATGTATTTGGGGTTATTCAGATCCTTGTAGGATAACACGGCGTTTTTATGTTTTTTGTTCAAAAGGATGGCTTGCCCCACGACGATGTAGGGTTCGGAAAAGTTAATTTTAAGATTTCTTTCCTGGGTGATGGTCATGCCGCCCATAATAATATCGAATTTATCCGTCATAAGAGCCGGGATGATGCCGTCCCAGGCCGTATTGATCGGAACAAATTTTACGCCCATGGATTTGGCCAACCGGCGGCCAAAATCCATATCAAAGCCGATAAACTCTCCTTTTTTATTGGTCATTTCAAACGGGACATAGCCGGATTCGAAACCGACGCGCAGTTCGCCTCTTTTCAATATCTTTTCAATCGTGGATTTTTTAGCCAGATTGATATCCGCGCCGATGGCGGATGTTGCGCACAAAAATCCAATTACCGCAAATGCGACCAAACCTAGAACCAATCCTTTTTTCATACCTTACCTCCTTCTATTTTGTTGCATTGGGTTAAACAATCTGATGACCGCAGCGGGCCCCGATCACACAAACCTTAACCAGAGTCTAAACAAACCGTGGTTACTAAAACTGATTTAGCATTTGAATGCCAATCGGACATTTTCTTGTATCTTAAAAAATAATTATTGTAAAGGCTTTTTCACCCTGAACGCTCGTATGAACAATTGTAAATGTTCGTCCGACCGAGCAAATCGCGGTTGAAAACCGCTCCCACAATCTATAATAGCGCTATCAATCAAGGTAGTTTCTTTTTCGATTTGACTGGCCGCTTTTCGGGCCAGAGGCTGCGCTGAACCCTGAACCTATTTATATCGGTTGAATCATCTTGACATTAATGTCTTGGGGCGGGTATTAATAAAGCCGCAAAGGAAATCAAGCTGCAATCGATAATTTTCAATAATCGCTGGAGGTTACTATGCCGGAAAATAAGACCCTCAATTTGGAAAAAATATTGAACCACCCCCAGGTCAAAAAAGTCACCGATGATATTAACGCCGAGATGCTTGAAAGAAGAAAATATTCACCCCCGCAATGCGATGCATTTTCAAATAGATATACTGTTTTGCAGGCAACCGACCGCTATCGGTTTGAGCTGGACAAAGAAGCAGCAAGGCAGCTGCCCGATATTATCAACAACAAGGTGCAATTGGTCACGGGCCAAAATTCCGTCACTGATGCCGTTGCCCGGCAATATGGTAAAGCGCGCAATATCGGAATCGTTTTTTCAGGCGGACCGGCGCCGGGTGGCCATAATGTTATTGCCGGCCTGTATGATGCGGCCAAAAAGGTGAATCCGGCAACCAAAGTGTTCGGATTTCTGGTGGGACCTGACGGGATCATTGAAAATGAAGTCGTCGAATTAAACGATGAATTGGTTGACCGGTATCGGAATCTGGGAGGGTTTACCATGATTAAAACCGGTCGCGCCAAGATCGATACCCGCGAAAAGATGGCGTTGTCGCGCCAAACCTGCCGCAAGCTGCAGCTGGATGCCCTGGTCGTGGTCGGCGGTGATGATTCCAATACCAATGCCGCCTTTTTGGCCCAGGAGCTGCTCGCCGACGGGGTCCAGGTCATCGGGGTTCCCAAAACCATTGACGGCGATATTCAGGTTAGAGATGCCGACGGCAACGTGCTGTGTGCCATGTCGTTTGGGTTTCACACCGCCGCCCGGGCCTTTGCGGGCTCCATCAGCAACCTGTGTACGGACAGCAGTTCGGATATTAAATACTGGCATATCTGTAAAGTCATGGGAAGAGTGGCCAGCCATCTGGCCCTGGAAGTGGCTTTGCAAACCCATGCCAACATGACCCTGATTGGTGAAGACCTCGCGGACTACGTGGATAAAGAACGACTGCAAAAAGCGCAACAGGCCAAAAACATTGATTATCATGCCTATGGCATGACCCTGCGCCACCTGTCGCGGATAATATGCGAGGGGATTGTCAAAAGAGCTGCGGCGGGAAAAAATTACGGCGTTATCGTCATACCCGAAGGGGTCCTGGAATTTGTTAATGAAATCCAGGTTTTTATCCTTAAATTGAATACGATAATCGCTGATTTTAATCAAACCCACGACCAGGATTTTCATTCCGCCTTCCCGCGGCTTGAAGACAAACTGGAATACTTGCGCCGCTTGGCGCAACGCTCGCGGGAAGATACCGCTTTCAAATTGTGGAATATCCGGGATGATGATCTTTTCAACGATATTCCAGCCTTTTTCCAGAAAGGGTTGCTGATGGAAAGAGACAGCCATGGAAACTTTCCCTTCTCCCAGGTTGAAACCGAAAAAGTCCTTTTGGATCTTGTGCAGGATTATTTAAACATTTTAAAGGAAGAAGGTACGTACAAGATCGGCATCCCAAAAGACTATTTTGCTAAAACGCTTGAAAATGGGGGGCTTGATCCGGACCGCTATGGGCCGGCGATGTTCAAAAATTATGGTGCCGCCGAACTATTGCTGGTAAAGTCCGACATTATTTCAATTAAAACCTTGAATCAGGCTCTGCAAAATGAAGGATTGGTATCCGCCGACGATCGAACCCCCGCGGCGGTTGAAAAAATATTTAAAAAATCCATGCCGAGTTTCAAAACCCAGGTACATTTTTACGGTTACGATGGTCGCGGCAATGATCCCACGCGCTTTGACTGCCATTATACCTACAACCTGGGACTGACCGTATTCAGCCTGATCGTCAACGGGGCTACCGGGCAGATGGCGGCCATCAAAAATCTGGATATGGATTATAGCCGGTGGGAACCGATTGGAATACCGATTGCACCGCTGATGCATCTTGAAGAGCGGAAAAGTAAACTGGCCCTGGTCATCGAAAAGAGTATCGTGGATGTAAATTCCATCGCTTTTCAAGTCGTCAAGGCCTACCGGGAGAAATGGCTGGCGGCCGAACCGGGAGAAGATCACTACCGCCGGCCCGGCCCCATCCGGTTTACCGGCACCAGCGAGGAGGAGCGACCGATCATTCTTGAACTCAATGCGGTTGAGAACGCTGGGGATTAAATTCGAAATTGCGCAGGGCTCGATTTTGGATCGCCGCGGTCTATTCCACGTTTAGTTGTCGTAATTATATTTACTTTCCCATTTGTTTTGCTCATCCAAGGTTATGATTCCCAGCTCCACCAGGAGATCACCGATACCGTCTTCGCGCAGTCTGTCGTTTTTAAGGATAGATTCGGGTCTTTTGTTGTCCAGGCTGACAAACGTGTCGTGCAGATCCAGGGTTGATTTTTTCAACAGGTGCACATGATGTCCATCAATAATAAAATGATTATCCAGCACAAACCACAGCAACGCCGCCGCTGCTGCGATGAGAGCGTATTGTTTGAGTCTCTTTGCCATTTTGTCGGTCCTTTATTGATTCGTCATTTTTGAAAATCGAACAGGCCGGCCACCCTAATGTTTTGCCGTGCATCTATCATTTTAGCAGGGTAGCGGATTCAGGTCAATATCGATGATCCAAAATTTAATCTAATTATCTGAAAATATTAAATAATATCCGATGCGAATGTCGGGGCCCAACCGCTGATTTTCAATCACCACCTGAACCGCAAAGCCAGGGCCGGACCGGCCCCAATGCCGGCTGAACTGGTGCCGGGAGATCATGAATGCACTGGTCTTAGAGCGCCAAATAGGGTAAACTAATTATTGCACCCCGCAGAATATAAGATCCAAGGTGAAAAATAATTAGTCGATATACTCAATTTGCATGCTTCAAGGCATGCGGTTAGCCCGGCATCTTAAAAAAAACGGGCCGCCGGGCCGGAGTTTTTAATGAATAAGCTGAAAGAAATACGGAGCAAGCCCATCAATCTGGCCGATCAAATGGTATTGATCGGCGTTTTTCTGGCCTTTTTATACTGGGGCCTCGAATCCCTTTTAAATTTTTTTTCGCCTGAAGAAATTACGATCTATCGTCAGTTGTTCGGCCCCAACGTCAGTGAAATGTGGATGCGTCTGATCGTGTTATGTCTTTTCCTGATATTCGGATCCCATGTTCAATATATCATCAACGAACGCAAGAAAGCCGAGCAGGCCCTGCTGGATTCTTACCGCAAGCTGAAAAATGCCAGAATGGCCACAATTCTGGGATTGGCCAAGCTTGCTGAATACCGGGATGAAGGGACCGGTACCCACCTGGAAAGGATCCGCGAGTATGCCAAAATTATCGCCGAAGAACTGGCCCAGAACCCTAAGTACCAAAATATTATCACCCCGGAATATATTGATGATATTTATCAATCCTCCATTTTGCATGATATCGGAAAAGTCGGCGTCCCCGATGCCATCCTCTTAAAACCTGATAAACTTACGGATGAGGAGTTTGCTGTAATCAAGCGTCATACAACATTGGGCGGTGATGCCATCAAAGCCATAGAATATCAAATTGAAGGCCAATCTTATTTACAAATGGGAAAAGAGATCGCTTATAGCCACCATGAAAAGTGGGATGGCAGCGGATATCCCGCGGGACTTAAAAACGAAGATATTCCGCTCGCGGCCCGGATCGTGGCGTTGGCCGATGTGTATGACGCGCTGACCACCAAACGATTTTACAAACGCGCCTATAGCCACAAAAAAGCCAGGCAAATCATCGTTGATCTCAAAACGACTCACTTCGATCCTGCGATAGTGGATGCATTTCTGCAGTTGGAAGATGATTTCGACCGAATCCGCGCGGTACAATTTAAAGCGCAACCATTTAAAGCGAAACAACTTAAGGTGGATGCGGGTTGGATCGAACTGCCGGCCCATGCGACAGGATCCTGATCTGATTTCTCATTGAAAATGTGGGTTTTTTGATTTCGGATTTTGAATCGATCTAGGCTTAGTTCACTATCGCTACGAAATCTGGTCTCAAATGGATGGTATCGATGACTACCGCCATCAATTCGCCCGTATTTGACCCGCTCAATAAACTTTAATAAATTCATTTCTTTATCTACACTTCCAGCCGCCCCTGAATGCAATCGGTACCATCAAAATTTGATCTTAAGTTTTAACTGCCAGCAGCCGATACAACACTATGGATACCAACTTTAGAGGTCGCCTTGCCGCTTAACCGGGCGGGTTGTCCAAGCGGCCCTAAGCCATAAATAAGAATTATATCAGGTTTTTAAAAATTTTCTAATTAATATTGCCCACTGAGTTTGCGCCGTTGGGGAGCGGGTGCATTCCCGGGTGGATGCAGGTTGGTTTTATTTTAATGACAGTATTTCAACCCACACAATTTGGCAAATATCAGCTTCTGGATAAAATCGCCGTGGGCGGTATGGCAGAGCTGTATCGGGCCAAACTAACCGGTGAGCAGGGGTTCGAAAAACTGATTGCCATCAAGAAAATCCTGCCGAATCTCTCCGAAGAGGAAAATCTGGTTACCTCTTTCATCAATGAGGCCAAGCTGGCGGCCCTGCTGCATCATGAAAATATTGTTCAAATTTATGATTTCGGCAGTATGAATGACGAATATTTTATTGCCATGGAATTTCTTTTTGGCAAAGATTTGCGAACGATCAGAAAAAATGTCAAAGACAAAGAACTGCCGCTGGGCCTGGAAAATATTCTCTACATTGTCTCCCGAATTTGCGCCGGACTTGATTATTCCCATAATTTAAAGGACCTGCAGGGGCAGCCGCTATATATAATTCATCGTGATATTAATCCTCAAAACATTCTGGTGACCTATGATGGGCAGGTAAAAATAATTGATTATGGTATTGCCAAAGCCGCCAGCCAAAACAACAAAACCAGAGAAAATCTGATCAAAGGCAAGCTGGCTTATATGTCCCCGGAACAGGCCAGCGGCCAGGCCATTGATCATCGTTCGGATATTTTTTCAACCGGTATCATATTATACGAGTTGCTGGCCGTCAGGCGGATGTTTACCGGCGAAACCATGCATGTCCTATCCCTGGTGCGCGAAGCCCAGTATGATCCGCCGGAAGAGGTGATGCCTGACTTGCCGGCTAAACTTAATGAAATTTTACACCGGGCTCTGGCCAAGGATCCCGCTGATCGTTATCAATCCGCCGGCGAAATGCTGGCTGATGTGGAAGAACTTACATTTGAGCTTAAGCTGCGGCCAAATGCCAGAAGTTTCGCCCAATACCTCAAGGAACTCTTTGAGGAAGAGTTTGCCGAGGAGGAGCTGGCACTTTGGGCCAAATCCAAGATTTTTGAGGCCGGCGAGAACGAAAAAAAGAGCCGGCAAACACCGGTGCCGGGAACCTATGATAATACCGTGGTCCTGACGAGGTCTATTCTGCTTGAAACGCTGAAGCGATTCAAGCAGATCGTAATCAAGGGCAGCTGGTCGCAACTGGCCAAAATATTGCGGAGCAAAAATCAAAATCCGGCTGAGAAAGCAAAGCGCGCCAAAACTTCAGCGCGAACCGGATTCAAATTTGCCGTCCTGAAGCCGGGTCTGGTCGTTTTTATCTTTCTGGCGGTGGTTGGCCTAGGGATAAAACAAATTTCTTTTTCACGCTCCCAGCCTGAGGATACCTCCCCGGCAGCAGTCGCCCAGGAGACGGTGGCGCTTAGCAAAATCAAGGCCGGCAAGGCGGCCCTCGCAGCTGAACGCTATATGCTGGCCCTGACGCTATTTGAAGAAATTTTGGCCAGCGACCCGGCATTGATGAAGGACATTTCCGAGTCTTATGTCAACGCTTTACTGGGACAGGCCGCTGAACTTATTGCGACGGATGTCGAACAGGCCAGGAAATTATTGCTGCAGGCGTTGAAGATCGATCCCGATAACATTTCAGGCCTTTCAAATTTAGGATATCTATACATGGTGCGGAAGAACTATCCCAAGGCGATTGAGGCTTATTTAAAGGTGGCTGACCTGGCGCCGCACCTGCCGGATACATTTTTCAACCTCGGCTATGTGTATGCGCTCAGTAAAAATTATCAACAGGCCAAGATTATGTACGGCCGGGTCGTCGAACTGAGTCCGGCGTTTACGGATGAAGCGCTGTTTAACCTGGCGGTTATTAATGAAAAATTGGGTGAACATCAACAATGTATTAAAAATCTGGAGCGGGCCGTTGCATTAAATCCCGGCAATAAATCCGCCAAAAAGTACCTGCGCCAATTGAAAAAGAAAACAGGAGACAAGCAAGGATGAAAACCAGGCTTCGAAACTTTACCTGCCTCGGAATAATCGGACTATTCATCGCCGGCATGTGCTGGGGATGTGCCGGTGTCGGGCAAAAAGTTGATGATTGGCTGTCTGACTTTAGGGAGCAATTAAATGGAAACACATCGGAAAATGGGGAGCCGGACGGCAAGCAGGATTATTTTACCCATACCGCCAAATGGCCTGGGGAAACCCTGGCCGACGTGGCGCTATGGTATACGGGAGAATCAAAAAACCAGAAAAAATTAGCCGATCTTAATCCAAATCTTAATCCGGACAAGATAACCGCCGGCAGCAAAGTCGTCATCCCGGTCAGCTTATTGAAGACCCGCGAGCCGCTGCCGAAGTATTTTTCCGGTGATTTTCGCAAGGACTATTACAAACATACCGTGCGCTGGCCCGGCGAATCACTTTCGCTGATTGCATCCTGGTATACCGGCTCTTCCAAAAACTGGCGTAAATTGGCTAAAATTAACCGGCGTTTAAATCCAAATCGGATCAAGGGCGGTCAGGTTATTATGATTCCAACCGCGTTGCTGAAAACGCGCGTTCCGTTGCCCGAAAAAATAGCCGTGAAATATACATCGGATTATTTTTCATACCAAGTAAAAAAGAACAATGAAAAATTAAAAGATATCGCCGCATGGTATACCGGCAATTCTGCCAATCGAAATTTGCTCGCCAGGGCCAATCCGGATCTCAATCCCGATCATCTGAAAAAAGGCAATGAGGTCTATATACCCAAAAATCTGCTTAAAACCCGCGATCCGATCAACGCCTCGGAACCGGCGGCCTCCCTGTCAGAACCAGCTGCCGGGAAGCCGGCGGCCCAGCCCCCAAAAGCACCGGCTGATGATGAACCCCTCAAATTGTTCGGGCCCAAGCAGTACCCCAAACAATAAGACCCCGCCTGAATCCGCCCCAGGCGAAGAACTGCCAATTGAATGGATATGCACTTTTATCCTTTTTTGAAACCCATCATTCCAGCATTCCAATATTGCAGGATTCTCCGCCTCCGGCGGATGAGCGAAGCGAACTAACCTGTTTATGGCTGTCGCCTCGCTTCGCCCCTGCATTAATGAATTTATATTCATGTATTAAAAATCCATTTCAATTATATTTTTTTAATCTCCGATATTGATAAGCATTTCGTTTTATATCATAACCTATTGTTATAATATTTTATATATTTATGGTTGTTTAATTTGATCATTTTTTAATTTTCCTTGACAGGCCAATAAGGGGTTTGGTAGTAAATGAATAATCATTCATTTTATCTGGAGGTGGCTATGCCAAAAAAAATTAGAACCGCAGCTGTTATTGGATCCGGGGTCATGGGCGGCGGTATTGCAGCGCTGCTTGCCGCTGCCGGCGTCAAAACTTTGTTGCTGGATATTGTTCCCGTTGATTTGAAAGCAGACGAAAAGAACGATCCGGCAGCCCGTAACCGTATTGTCAAAGCCGGGCTGGATGCCGTTCTGGGATCAAATCCCTCACTGTTGATGCGAAAAAGATGATGTTAAGCGGATTACCATTGGTAATCTGGCAGACGATTTTGAAAATATTGCGGATGTGGATTGGATTATAGAAGTGGTGGTTGAAAATTTGCAGATCAAAAGGGATCTGCTGCAGCGCATCGAAGCGGTGAGGACCCAAGGCACGATCGTTTCCTCCAATACTTCCGGGATTCCTTTACAGGCCATGTCCGACGGGCTGAGCGATGAATTCAAACAGCATTTTCTGGGGACTCATTTTTTCAATCCGGTGCGCTATATGAAATTGCTGGAAATTATTCCCGGCCGGGAAACTTTGCCGGAAGTACTTGAATTTCATGGCCGATTACGGCGAAAGGATTCTCGGCAAGGGAATCGTGTGGGCCAAAGATACACCGAATTTTGTCGGTAACCGGATCGGGGTACAGGGTATGGTTAAAGCGATCCAGCTGATGGTCGCTGAGAAGATGACCATCCCTGAGGTGGATGCACTTTTCGGGCCGGTGCTGGGTCGACCCAAAACCGCCATGTTCAAAACAGCAGATCTTGTCGGCCTGGATGTCCTGGCCCATGTGGCCCAAAATACTTACGACCTGGTGGAAACCGACGAGGCGCGGGACAGTTTCGTGATGCCGCAATTCGTGAATACCATGATCGAAAAAAATCTGCTGGGCAAAAAGAGCGGGAGCGGATTTTACAAAACCGATTTGACGCCGGAATGGCAAAAGATCCGTAAGGTGATTGATCCGGCCACCCTCGAATACGCTGAATACGAATCGGCGACCTTTCCGTGTCTGGCCGATGCGAAAAAAGCCAAATCTCTGCCGCAAAAAATTCAAGCCGTTATTTACGGTGCCGATAAGGGAGCTCAGTTTGCCTGGAAGGCGGTGGCCAGCAATTTAATATATGCCGCCAATCGCATACCGGAAATTTCGGATACGATCGTCGAAATTGACAATGCCATGAAATGGGGGTTCAACTTCGAAATGGGTCCCTTTGAAACCTGGGATGCCATCGGTTTGCAAAAATCGGTCGCCAGAATGGAAAAAGACGGTCTGGCGGTCCCGCAAAACGTTAAAAATATGTTGGCTGCCGGCTGCACGGCCTTTTACAAGACCGAAAACGGCCGGCGCTTGTATTATGATTTTGCCAGCCAATCATACCGCAAGCAGGTGGTCAGCAAGAATATTGTTTCCCTGCCGACATTGAAATCCACCGGCCGGGTGGTCAAAGAAAATAATTCCGTCTCGCTGATTGATCTGGGTGATGATGTCTTCTGCCTGGAACTGCACACCAAAATGAATGCGTTAAATCAGGAAATTACCGAGTTTTTGCCCGTGGCCCTGGAAACCGTGGATGCCAATGCGGCCGGGCTGGTTATCGGTAACCAGGCCGGCGGTATGCCGGGAGCATTTTCCGCCGGTGCGAACCTGGCCGATGTGGCTGCGGCTGCCAAGGATCAGCGGTTTGACGATCTTGAACAAATGATCGCCGGACTGCAATACGGATTATTGAACCTGCACTATGCGTCTTTTCCGGTGGTGGCGGCTCCCTTTGGCCTGACCCTTGGCGGCGGCTGTGAGCTTTGTCTGGCAGCCGACAAAATAGTGGCCCATGCCGAGCTCTACATGGGGCAGGTTGAAATCGGAGTCGGTTTGGTGCCGGCCGGCGGCGGGTCTTTATATCTGTGGCGCAAATTTCTGAAGTCGGTTCCGGCGGCTGTAACGGATATGGATCTGGCCAAATTTTTTATCCCGGTGTTTATGTCGATTGCCATGGCCAAGGTGTCCATGTCGGCGGCCGAGGCCCGGGCCTATGGGTTTTTGGGCCCCACAGACCGCATCGTCTTTAACCGGGACCATCTCATCGGCGAGGCCAAGAAAGATGTGCTGAAAATGGTGGATGAAGGCTATGCGCCGCCGATCAAGGACCGGATCAAGGTGCTGGGTCAGGCCGCCCAGGGCATGGTGGCCGCCCAGATTGGCGATATGGCCCATGGCGGGTTTGTCAGTGAATATGATGCGTTTCTGGCCGCAAAAATCGCCTATATCCTCAGCGGCGGGGATGTCAGAGACAATGCCGAAGTCGCCGACGATGTCATTTTAACCCTGGAGCGGCAGGCGTTTATTGATCTTCTCAAGCAGGAGAAGACCCAGGCCCGGATTGAGCATATGCTCAAGACGGGTAAACCGCTGAGGAATTAGTTCAATCATACTCGCAACCATAATAATTATACAGTAGCGCTAACCCATTGTTGGATCTTTCAAAAAAATGACAAGCACCAAAGAACAAATAACAAACAATATTCAAATCCCAAGCTCCAATGACCCAAACAAGTTCTGACAGGCAGCCAGGAAATTCGTTGTTCCGAACTCAGGTGAGCTCAGGCTAAATACCAACGGTCGAATCGATATAAATTAAGGTAACTTAGTCGTATTTTCGGATTTGGAATTTGAGATTTATTTGTCATTTGGAATTTGTTTTTTGGAATTTTTACATTCAAATGGAGGTAACCATATGCGTGATGCCTATATTGTCACATCAGTGCGAACCCCCGGCTGCAAACGCAGCAAGGGGGCCTTTAAAGATACCCGGCCGGAGGATTTGTTGTCGTTTATTTTATCCACGGCCGTCGAGAAAACGGACAATCTGGCAAAGCAGCATGTTGAAGACATTATGGTCGGCTGCTCGTTTCCGGAGGCGGAACAGGGGCTGAACATCGGTCGTGTCGCCGCCCAGATGGCCGGCTTTCCGGATGCGACCACCGGCGCCACCGTCAATCGATTCTGTTCATCCGGCCTGGAAGCCATCGCCCTGGCTTCGCTCAGGGTTATGGCCGGCTGGTCGGAGGTCGTCATCGGCGGCGGCCTGGAGTCCATGACCTACGTTCCCATGGGCGGCAACCTGCCGCGGCCGCATCCCGGAGTTTACCCGCCGGGGCGCCCAGGTTTACACCTCCATGGGAATTACGGCCGAAAATGTGGCCAGGCGCTATAATATCAGCCGGCAGGCCCAGGATGAGTTCGCCTTGCAGTCCCAGACGAAAGCCGCCGAAGCCAAACAGAAAGGCTGGTTCAAAGAACTCATCCCGACGCCGGCCACGCGCTATGTCCCCCGGCAAGACGGAACGTTTAAACGGGAAACCTTCCTGCAGGATTTTGACGATGGTATCCGGGAAAATACCACATTGGAAGGGTTGGGCAATCTGCGTCCGGCCTTTGCCGCCGGCGGTAGCGTGACGGCCGGCAATTCTTCCCAGATGACGGACGGTGCGGCCGCCACGGTAATTATGAGTGAAGACAAAGTCAAAGAACTGGGCTTGACACCGCTTGCCAAATTTAAATACTACACGACAGTCGGTTGCCGGGCGGACGAAATGGGGGTCGGCCCGCGCTATGCGATTCCGAAGCTGATGGATATTGCCGGTATGGAATTAAAAGACATTGATTTGTTTGAAATCAATGAAGCGTTTGCGTCCCAGGCGCTTTACTGCGTTAATGAGCTGGGTATCGACCTGCAAAAAGTGAACATTCACGGAGGCGCCATTGCCCTGGGACATCCGCTGGGCTGCACGGGCGCCAAGCTGTGCGCCACCCTTTTAAACAACATGCAGGCAGCGCGGCGTAAAATACGGCGTGGAATCCATGTGCATCGGCGGCGGCATGGGAGCGGCGGCGTTGTTCGAGCTTTGTGATTCGTAAAAAGAGTCGGAGTACTGGAGTACTGGAGTATTGGAGTGTTGGCTGAATCTCGGGCTGAGGAGCATGGGTCGAGTTGTAGTGCTGATCGCAAAACGACCATTCGTTTGGTAAAAGAGATTGGGCAATAACAAATTCAGGGTGGTGCGAGCAGATCATTTTGAGTACCTATAGATGCCCGGCAATGCTTTTGCAATACTCCACAACTCCAGCACTCCATTACTCCAATGGCTCAAAGCCGGGTCCTCCCTATGGGCCGGAAGCTGGGCTCGGATCTTCACTTTGGTTGTAATTCAAGCAGCACCTCTTGCTCCGGCCATTCGTGAAGGTTAAGTTGATCGGCCTCACAGGGTGATCCGTCTAGTGCAGCAGATTTAACACTTTGCCAGAAGCCGCGGGGTTGCTGCATAAACAACTCGCCCAGGGCCTTGGAACTGACGACAACTCCGCGGGTCAAAAACTGCGGGCCGAGTTCTTTGGCAACCAGGTTGAAAAGCTTTAAGGTAATCCTGCCGGGGGATGCTTGATGCCAGACTTGATCGGGCTTGTGGGAAATAGAACGCCGCATTTCCGATAGCGGGCCACCTCGGCGCATAATTGCGCCGTTTAGACCCGGCATGGCGGCTGACAGGGAGATGACGGCCTTGTCAGGAACGCTGGCCGAAGCCAAATCATCGACCGGGCTGCTATTTAAAAATACTGTTTGGGCCCGGTCCCGCAGGTAATCCGGTGCAATCCCCAATTGATCGCAGAGCATGTGCTCAAGGCTGCCGCCGACGGTTAAATCAACTAAAAATCCGCTGCGCAGCAATCCAAAAAACAAAGGGAATCTAGCGGCCGCAACTGCAAGTTGGATATGCCGCAGCGGCCGGCTGGTTTGATGTCCATTCGAAGCGTGCATGCGTTTTTAAGTGCTCCCGTTATTAACGTTTCCAAATAGCAAAGGGGAGGCAACCTTATCGCCTCCCCTAAACTTGTTTTGGACGCCGTTGTTTAGAAGTTAAACACCTGATCCAACTCCTCATCTGAAACTGCAAATGTTACATCATGTGGCGCGAGCTTTTCATTCTTGAAATAATCGGGCAGACGATCATCTTTGCTGGTAAGTCCGGCCTGCGCGTTGAATTCACGCTCTTTCTTTAAAACCGACTGACCCAAAGCGGTGACATCATCGGCTGTCAGATTCTGGCCGCTGAACGCGCCGATTAAATCGACTAAAGCCTGAAAGGTTTCCGGCTGATCTAATATAGGAAAGGCGATGAAAATGCACATTCCGGTGGAGTCGATTGCCGCCGTAGCGACCTGAAGATTGCGCGACAACTCCATCTGGCCTTCGGGTTTTAACGGATCAACCGAGCCACCGACGCCCAAAATATTTGCTGTGACGGCATATCCAGCCGTATGGTCGGCTCCCATGGTGGTGGTGGCATAGGTGACGCCCTGCCCCTGCACCGCACGCGGATCATAAGCCGGCATGGCCTGCCTTTTGACAACCGGCACTCTTTCGACGCCGAACACCTGGCCGGTGACAGCCGCACCATTGCCGAGGATCCGACCCAGGGGGGTGCCTTTGCCGACTTCTTTGACCAGATTTGTGGCTGCTTCAGCGTCACCAAATTCGGCCAAACCGCCCTCCATGGCCACCGCGATGGCGGCGCCCAATTCAATGGTATCCACCCCGAAATCGTCGTCAAGGCGATCGATTTGGGCAATCGCATCCAGATCATCGATGCCGCAGTTGCCGCCGTGAGCCCACATCGTCTCGTATTCGACCTGTTTGGTTAAAAAGTTGCCGTTTTTGTCATAAAATGTTCCGGAGCAGCGAATCACACAGCCCCTATGACAGCCAAGCGTGGCAGACCCTTCCCCGCCCCGTGCATTTTCTAATTCCGCCTGGGTTTCGCCGCTGATTTTGCTGGCCCCGTCAAACTGGCCAAACTGAAAGTTTTTAGTCGGATAGCCGCCGGCTTCATTAATGACGTTGGTCAATACGTTGGTGCCGTAAGCCGGCAGTCCTTCACCGGAAACGGGATGTTTTCTCAGTCCGGCCACAAATTCTTTATTGGCGGCCTTAAATTTTTCGGGATCGGCTGGTGCGCGCATGGCGCATCCCTCGTCATCGATCACGATCACCTTGACGCCTTTGGCACCCATGACGGCGCCCACGCCGCCGCGGCCGGCATGCCGGGTGGGTCTTTGTTCCATATCCGTAAATGCCACCGATGCGGCCGACATCTTCATTTCACCGACCGGGCCGATGGAGATGCAATGGACTTTTTCACCGTATTCGGCTTTCATCTTCTCCACCGTGTCATAGTTGCCCAGCATGCATAAGCTGTTGTCCTCCTTTATTTCCACGCCGTCTTTGTTGATAAATATTTTATAAAGCGCTTTTTCCTTGGGTTTGCCTTCCAGGACGATGGCCGCATAGCCCAATCGGCCGAGCATCTGGGACGGCTGCCCGCCGGAGTTGGCTTCTTTGATGCCGCCGGTCAGCGGGCTTTTGCAGCCCACCGAGATCCGGCCGGACATGGCCGCCACCGAACCGCTCAACAGGCCGGGCGCGATCACCAGCTTGTTGTCTTCACCAAGCGGATGACACGTCGGGGGGACTTCTTTTGATACGATGCCCGAGGTCATGGCGCGGCCGCCCAAACCGGCATAATCACCCAGGGGTTCAGTCTTGACCTGCAGGGCCGCCATCGGCTCCCATATTAATTCTCAGAATTTTGTCCATGGCTACCTCCTTTTCGAATCGGGGTTAAAGGTGCGTTCAAAAATTAACGGCAAAGCTCACTGAATTGCTTTCAAATCAGGCAACGGTTGATAAAACCCTCAACCTTTGTCATTATTCGTATTCGATCGTAATGTCAAGTAAAACCCAAAATAACAACTCACGTTGTTTAGGTTTGAAAGGTTCTGGGTTCAAAGGTTCAGGGTTGAGGGATTCAGCGTTTCAGGGTTCAGCCCAGCGCTGGCTGCGAAGCGGCCGGTTTGATCAAAAAGGTAAAACAAAAAGAAAAAATAAATATGCGAAGCATAAAATAATTAATCCGCCGAACATGCGATCAATCAGCTCTCTTCTGTTGTAATGAATTATTTACAAAATTCTTTGGGCTATTTTTAGGGGCGGATTAATTATCCATTTTCTGTTTCAAACGTTTTCATAAAGTCAACCAGCGCTTCAACCGCTTCCAGGGAAACGGCATTGTAAAGTGAGGCCCGGCATCCGCCGACCGAACGGTGGCCTTTGAGACCGCCCAGACCATTTTGCAGGGCCTGCTGGACAAACTGCTGCTCCAAATCCTCATTCGGCAGACGAAAGGTGACATTCATCAAAGAGCGGCTGTCCGGTTCGGCGGTGGCGCGGTAAAAACCGTCGGCATCCATTAAATCATAAAGCAGGGCGGCTTTTTTTTGATTCAAGGCTGCCATTTTCTCGAGGCCGCCGACGGTTTTCTCCAGCCATTTTAAAACCAGGTCCAGGGTGTAGATCGCAAAACAGGGGGGGGTGTTGTAGAGGGAATTTTTAGCGGCATAGGTGTCATACCTTAACATGGTCGGCACGGAATCCGGCACCCGATCCAGCAGGTCCTGGCGGATCACGACCAGACAAACACCGGCCGGTCCCATGTTTTTCTGGGCGCCGGCATAAATCAGGCCGAATTTTTGGGCCTCGATGGGTTTGCTCATGATGTCCGACGACATATCACAGATGATCGGCACCCCGTGGGTATCCGGCATTTGAGCCCAGCCAGTGCCCTTGATGGTGTTGTTGGAAGTTAGGTGGACATACACCGCACCTTGATTGAATTTGATATCGCGCGGAATGTACGAATAATTTTTATCCGCCGAAGATGCCACGACGTTGATGGCTTTGCCCTGAATTTCGGCTTCTTTGATTGCTTTCGAGGACCAGGTGCCGGTATCCACATAGTCGGCAAAAGTGTCTTGCGCCAGAAAATTCATGGGAATCATGGCAAACTGCATGCTGGCGCCGCCCTGCAGAAAAAGGACGTGAAATTTGTCGTCAAGGTTCAACAACCGTTTGGTTCTGGCAACGGCATCGTTGATCACATCGTCAAAATGCTTGGACCGGTGACTGATCTCGGTAACGGACATGCCGGATCCGCCGAAGTCTAAAAAATCTTGCTGGATCTGCTCAAGCACGGAAAGGGGAAGGGCGGCAGGCCCGGGGTTGAAGTTGTAGATTCTGGTTGCCTTCATTTTTTTCCCTCCATCTGGAATTGAGTCTTATTTGTGAATTTTTTGCAAAACCATTAAGTTTAAAATATTTACTAGTACAGATACAATCCCAGATGTCAAATTGAATTTTTAGTTTTTGATCGACAGGTTTCCACCAGAATCGTTGACAAAGATAACCGTTTTACTCTAAAGAGTAGCACGAAATGAAATGATGATTAATTTGAGATGCCATATCATCGAGGAGATGATCTGGTCAGGGAGAATTTATTCGTCAATAAAATCCCAAATCACAAGCACCAAATTACAAATAAATCTCAAATCCCAATGACCAAAACATGCGCCGCAATTCTATCGCATTGATTGCAGACCTTGGTCAACCGTTGCTGATGCCAATAATTGAGTCTGCTGACGGCTTTTTGTTTGTGATTTTGAATTTGAGTCATTGGAATTTGTTTGAGTTTTGGTTTTTGGTGCTTGGAATTTACATGGGTGGATAACTTGCTTTCCACTAAATCTTAAAAATGAAAAGAATAATTTCAATGAGAATTTATCAACTATCCTTCCAAAACCGCCGAGAAAAAAGTCTCCGCCATTGTCAACCGCGGGCTGTCCTTCAGCAAAAAGGACTATCAGACCGTTAACCGGATTCTTGAAGATGTCCGGCGCCATGGTGATGAGGCGGTTATTAAATATGCCAGGCGTTTTGATGCTCCCGAAATAACCCTCAATTCACTCAAGGTCTCGGCCGAAGAACTGAACGCGGCATCCAAAAAAGTCGACCGGTCATTTGTCCGGGCTTTGAATCGCGCTGCCTCGCAAATTGAAGCTTTTCATCGGCAGCAGGTGCACCAATCCTGGATTGACATCCAAAGACCGGGCACCCTGCTGGGGCAGATGGTTAATCCGGTGGATGCAGCGGGCGTTTATGTGCCCGGTGCCCAGGGGGGCGAGACACCCCTGGTGTCAACGGTATTGATGACGGCCATTCCGGCCAAAATTGCCGGTGTCGAAAATATCGTGATGGTGACCCCGTCAACCAAAACGGGCGGAATCAACCCTCATCTTCTGGTGGCGGCCGGCAAAGCGGGTATCAAGAATATCTACAAAATCGGCAGCGCCTGGGCCATCGCTGCCCTGGCATACGGCACCGAAACGATCCCCCGCGTCGATGTCATCGCCGGTCCCGGAAATATTTATGTAACCCTGGCTAAAAAAATCGTCTCCGGCACGGTCGGAATCGATATGATTGCCGGACCCAGCGAAGTTCTGGTGATTGCCGATCACAGTGCCAACCCCGAGTTTACCGCTGCTGATCTGCTGGCCCAGGCTGAGCACGATGTGCTCTCGTCCGCTATCCTGGTTACGGATTCGGATAAAATCGCCCGGCAGGTTGCCGCAGCAGTTGACCGGCAGTTGACCGCACTGCCGCGCCGCGCTATTGCGGGGGAGTCCTTAAAGCGCTTTGGTGCCGTCTTGGTGGTCAAAGATCTCGCAGCGGCGATTGCTCTGGCCAACCGGATTGCACCGGAACACCTTGAGCTTCAAATTGACGATCCCTTTGAATACGTGGGCCAGATCCGCAATGCCGGCGCAGTTTTTCTGGGGCATTATTCCCCTGAGCCGCTGGGCGATTACATGGCCGGTCCCAACCACGTGCTGCCCACCGCCGGCACGGCCAGATTTGCGTCGGCGCTTTCAGTGGATCATTTCATCAAGACGAGCAGCATTATTCATTATTCACCCAGCGCCTTCAAACGGGAGGCCGCCGATGTCATACGCCTGGCTGAAACTGAAGGACTGCAAGCCCATGCCCGATCGATAAAAGTGAGGTTATAAGGTTCAGGGTTCTGGGTTCAGAGGTTCATGGAATCGCTGCGCTCTTTCAAATTGGAAAAGTGGTGATTGCTGAGGACTGAGCGTGTGGCTGTTTCCATCGTCCGAATTCCTTTAAACTCAGTCCTGATAATTCTTTTCCCTTCGGTACTTGTCTGCAATTGATCGATTTTGTAGTTCGCTTTTGCTTTGCTTGAACTCTGAACCTTGAACCCTGAACCCTGAACCCTGAACCTATGATACCTATTGATAACATTTGATTTTCGGTGTATATATAAGTAAATGATCGATCAATTTGCAGACCATAAACTAAAATCGGGACCGGATCATATCTGAACTCGATTTTTTTAATTGCCTCAAAGAAATGAGCATTTTCGATAACCGTAAAATATAATGATAGAACACCCAACCCGGCCACGCCGGAATTGAATATTGCAGATTGAAGATTGAAGATTTATGGTATCGCTTCGCTCTGCCCATTGGATGACAATCGATCGTTTAACTTTTATCCAATTTAAAAAGTTGACGCCGATAGCTGAATTGATAACTTTCTAAAATCTGCAATCTTCAATGCTTGCCCCGGAGGTTTCCCATTAAAGACAATAGTTTATTTGAGCATCTCCCCAAAGGGGACTATGACGCATCGTCGCTGGAGGTACTGAAAGGCCTTGATCCGGTGCGGCGCAGACCCGGTATGTATACCGACACCAGCCGACCCAATCATCTGGCCCAGGAAGTCATCGATAATGCGGTTGATGAGGCCATCGCCGGGTTTGCCAAAAGGATCAGTGTCATTTATCACGCGGACGGCTCGCTGGAAGTCAGCGATGACGGCCGGGGCATGCCGATTGACCAGCACCCCGATGAAAAGATGACCGGTGTTGAGGTCATTATGACAAAACTGCATGCCGGGGCCAAGTTCGGCCATAAAAACTACCGGTTTTCAGGCGGGCTGCATGGCGTCGGTGTGTCGGTCGTCAATGCGCTGTCAAGCCGGCTTGAGGTGGAAATCAAACGCGGCGGCAATAAATACGCCATTTTTTTCAAAAACGGCAAAAAAGCATCCAAACTGGAAAAAATAGGAACGGTTGGCAAACGCAATACCGGGTCGATGGTTCGATTCTGGCCTGATGCACAATATTTTGATACCGTTAAAATCTCCCTGCCCCGGTTAATGCACGTCATGCGCGCCAAAGCCGTTCTTTGCCCGGGGCTCACGGTTACCTTCTTTAATAAGCTCACCGGCGAAACGGAATCATGGTATTTTGAGGATGGCCTGCAAGATTATTTGCTTGAAAACCTTTCAGAATACCATCGAATCCCGGAAGCACCCTTTGTCGGCGATCATGAGGGCAAAGGCGAGGTCGTCAGCTGGGCGGTCATCTGGCTGCCGGAGGCCGGACAGCTGATTGGCGAAAGCTATGTCAATCTGATTCCGACCCCCCAAGGCGGGACGCACGTTAACGGATTTCGCAGCGGCCTTCTGGCGGCGGTCAAGGAGTTTTGTGAATTCCGCAATCTGATTCCCAGGGGCATCAAACTGGCGCCGGACGATATCTGGGAGAAATGCAGCTATGTGCTATCGGCCAAGATGAACGATCCGCAGTTTTCGGGACAGACCAAAGAGCGTCTGGGCTCCCGGCAATGTGCAACTTTTGTTGCGAATGTGATCAGAGATGCCTTTGCCCTGTGGCTCAATCATCACACCGAGGCCGGCGAACAGCTGGCCGAAATGGCGATTGAAAACGCGCGCAAGCGGCTGAAGGCCGTCAAGAAGATCGTGCGCAAAAAAATTGCAGGCGGCCCGACGCTGCCCGGCAAACTGGCAGACTGCATATCCCAGAATTCCGCTGAAACAGAGCTTTTTCTGGTGGAAGGAGACTCGGCGGGCGGATCCGCCAAGCAGGCCCGTGACAAACAAACCCAG
Source organism: uncultured delta proteobacterium (assembly GCA_963710795.1). Classification (GTDB taxonomy): domain Bacteria; phylum Desulfobacterota; class Desulfobacteria; order Desulfobacterales; family JAFDCJ01; genus JAFDCJ01. The sequence continues at coordinate 50,784 of CAVQBT010000038.1, read as the reverse complement.
GCCGTGCTTCCCTTGCGGGGTAAAATTTTGAATACGTGGGAGGTGGAAACCGCCGCCATCTTAAAATCAAATGAGATTCATGACATCGCGGTGGCAATCGGCGTTGATCCGGGGATAGCCGATCTTTCCGGACTGCGCTATCGCAAGATCATTATATTGGCCGATGCCGACTCCGACGGGCTTCACATTGCATCGCTGCTGTGCGCGTTGTTTCTGAGACATTTCAGGCCGCTGGTTCAAGCGGGCAATATTTTCGTTGCCATGCCGCCGCTGTATCGAATCGATCAAGGCAAAAAAGTTTATTATGCCCTCGACGAATATGAAAAGGATGCAATTTTAAAACGACTGAATGACTCACCCAAAAAAGCCAAGCCCAATGTTCAGCGGTTTAAGGGGCTTGGGGAAATGAATCCGAGCCAGCTGCGCGAGACGACCATCCTGCCTGATTCGCGGCGATTGATTCAGCTTACCCTCGATGATGAGAATAAGATTTTCCAAATCATGGATATGCTTCTGGCCAAAAAAAGGTCTAAGGACCGCAAAGAATGGCTTGAAAAAGAAGGCGATCTGGCTGATGCCGAAGTTATTTAGGTTCAGAGTTTCTGGGTTCAAAGGTTGAAAGGTTCAGAGGTTAAAGAGGACTGAGGACTGAGTCTATTAATAAATCGGACGATGAATATAGCTTCATGGCTCAGTCCTCAGCACTAATCACTTTTTATCAGACAGCGCGAAGCGATTCAATCAACCTTGAACCTTGAACCTTGAACCTTGAACCTTTGAACCCTGAACCGAACACCGGAGTAAACCAACATGTCAGTAGACGAAGTCATTTCCTATGAAGGCATCGAGCAGCTTTCGCTGGATGCCTTTGTAAAACCGTCTTATTTGAACTATGCCATGTACGTTATCATGGACCGGGCCCTGCCGTTTATCGGCGATGGCTTCAAACCGGTTCAACGACGGATCGTGTATGCCATGAGTGAGCTGGGGCTGCGCGCGACTGCCAAACACAAAAAATCGGCCCGCACCGTCGGTGATGTCCTGGGTAAATTCCACCCGCATGGCGACAGTGCCTGTTACGAGGCCATGGTGCTAATGGCCCAGGACTTTTCCTACCGTTATCCCCTCATCGACGGACAGGGCAATTGGGGATCAAACGCAGCGCCTAAAGAATTTGCGGCCATGCGCTACACCGAGGCGCGGCTATCCGCTTATGCCGACAGTTTTCTGGCCGAGCTTTCCATGGGAACCGTTGACTGGGTGCCCAATTTCGATGGAACACTCAGTGAACCGCGCATGCTTCCTGCCCGGCTGCCCAATGTCATTTTAAATGGTGCCACCGGCATTGCCGTCGGTATGGCAACCGACATCCCGCCCCACAATCTCAATGAAATCGTCGATGCCTGTATTGCCCTGATCGATAAGCCCAAATCCGCGATAGCCGATATTTGCCAAATCATACAGGGTCCCGACTTCCCGACGGGAGCGGAGATTATTACCCCCAGAGAAGAAATTATAAACATTTATCGAACCGGCCAGGGTATGATTCGAATGCGGGCGACCTATGAAACCGAAAATGGTGATATTATCATCACATCGCTTCCCTATCAAGTTTCATCGGCCCGGGTGATCGAGCAGGTGGCCACCCAGATGAGAGAAAAAAAGCTGGCCATGGTTTCGGACATCCGCGACTTGTCGGACCAGGACGAACCCACGCGCCTGATGATCATGCCGCGCTCCAATCGGGTGGATAAGGAAGCGTTAATCAGTCATCTTTTTGCAACGACCGATCTTGAGAAAAGCCACAAAATAAACATGACGGTTATCGGGCTGAACCGCAAGCCGCAAACGCTGGGGCTTTTGGAAATACTCCAGCAATGGCTTAAATATCGCAGGCAAACGATCGTCCGTCGACTGGAATTTCGTTTAAACAAAATCAATGAGCGCCTGCACATCCTGGCCGGATTATTGGTCGCCTATCTCAACCTCGACGCGGTGATCCGGATTATTCGCGAAAGTGACGAACCCAAACCGGTCTTGATGAAAAAATTCGACCTGAGCGATACCCAGGCCGAGGCCATATTGCAGATACGGCTGCGCCAACTGGCCAAGCTGGAAGAGATCAAAATCAAAAATGAAAAGCATGAACTTGAAAAAGAAAAAGAGTGGATCGAGCAAACGCTGGGATCGAATCAGCGCCTGAAAACGCTGATGAAAAAAGAGCTCAGCGAAGACGCCCAAAAATACGGTGATGACCGTAAAACCCGGATCGTCGAACGCAGGGAGGCTCATGCAATCCGGGAAGTCGAGCTCACGCCGGTCGAGCCTGTAACCGTCGTGCTGTCTTCCGGCGGCTGGGTGCGGGCGGCCAAAGGGCATGAAATCGATCCCGCCAATCTCAACTATAAAGCGGGCGATGAATTTTTAAGCGCCGCCCGCGGTAAAACCATTTATCCGGCAATCTTTGTTGATACAAAAGGAAGGTCGTATTCGCTGCCGTCGCACAACCTGCCGTCGGCCAGGGGGCAGGGTGAGCCCTTGACCGGCAAGCTGACCCCTTCGAACGGGGCCCGCTTCCTGGCAGTTTTAATGGGTCCGCCGGATCGCAGGGTGCTGCTGGCCAGTGATGCGGGATACGGCTTTGTGACCGAAATTTCCAATCTGGTGACGAAAAACACCAAGGGCAAGGCAATGCTCTCGGTTTCCGGTGATTCCGAACCGCTGCCGCCGGTATATGTTAACAATTATGAGACAGACCATTTAGCTGCGATTACCACCGAAGGTTATATGCTGGTTATTCCGCTCAAGGTTTTGCCGGAGCTTCCCAAGGGCAAGGGCAACAAAATCATTCAAATCCCGCCGGCCAGACTTAGAAAACGGGAAGAATATGTAAAATTGATGGCGCTTATACCTGAAGGTGCGGCCATCAAGATTCATGCCGGTCGGCAATCGGTGCGTTTCACTCCGGGCAATATTGCGGCCTTTGTCGGCGAGCGTGGCCGGCGCGGTAAAAAACTGCCGCGGGGCTTTCGCAAAGCGGATCGGATCGAAATTATGGCCGAGGTGAGCTGAACCTAAAGAACCAATTTTATTTGACATACATCATATTTTTCTATACTGTGACAGGATACGGAAGGTGCAGCCCCATTGCGTTCAATGCTGAAGGGAAATTTTAACCAGGCATTTAGATGGTTGATGTTTGAAGGCTCCACAAGTCTGCTCGTCAATTAACATTACTCCTGTAACATTAATCTTAAAGGAAAAACTGTGGAATTCGATGTGAAGTTTCGGGAACGGTTATGGCTATTCGTCATTGCGGGTATCGTTGGATTGGTCGTCATCGCCGTCGCCGGCTATTTAATCTGGCAATCATTCCAGGGGGATGAGGTGCAGCCGGAGCCGGCCCCAAAAGCCGAATTGCCCCGCATGGCTAACCTGCCTCTCAAAAAAGAGGTGATTCCGCCCCCCCCGCCGCCGTCCTACACACCGGATGCTCCGGCGCTGGAAAAGGCACGCAAGGCCCTGCGGGAAGGTATATCACCCGAAGATGCCGTGGCCCTGGCCAAATCTTTACCGGAAAGTCCTGAGCGGGCGGATGCGGCATTTCTCCTGCTGGAGTTCGCCGCTGACAGCGGGAATGCGGAAGCAGCGCTGGCGGTCGCCCGCTATTATGATCCGACCGATAAAGAACCCAGCGGCACCATTCGCAAAAATCCGGAATCCGCCTATAACTGGTATACGGAGGCCTTGGCAGGCGGGCAGGAAAACGCTAAAATCAGGCTGGCACAACTTCGCCGCTGGGTTGAGGAGCAGGCCGCCCAGGGCTCTAGCGAAGCGCGCGAATTATTAGATATCTGGCCTTGAATCACCAAGGCTGAAAGGACGGACAATGCTGATTCGTAAACTTATTCCGAATTAAAGCATGTTTTGCGGCAATCGATTGCGTTTGACATGTTTGATGCTGGTCTGGGCTGAGGCTGCCCCGGCGCAAAAGTGCAGGCCTTTGCTCATTCCCGGCAAACGCTCCCTATATCAACAGGTAATTACGCATCCCGGAGCAAATCTATATGCAACCGCCAGCAATTCGGCACCGATAGTGGAAGCAAGGATTAAACCGTTCACCGTTTATTATGTCTATGAACGAACCTCAGCGGATGATATCGGCTTGGCTGCATGTCGGGCCTGTCAAGCAGTTGTGAGATCAGCGGCTGGGTTAAGGAAGACAAAATTTCCGATTGGCGCCAGTCCTTGACCCTGATTTTCACCGAGCGCGAGGGCCGCCGGCCGGTTCTGTTCTTCAATGATCTCGAAGCGCTCGATCAGGTTGCCGGCTCGGCCTCGCCCAGCGAGGAAGCCATGCAGCTGACCTCCCAATTCAAGGCGATCAAACTGGAGAACGTCCTCCCCGCCAGAAGACTTTCCGATTCTGGCGATGGAGCCGCCGGAGGAAGCGGTTTCGCAGAAACGCTTTTATCTCATGCCGATTTTTCAGACGGTGGAGCTTTTTGAAGGCGTTAAATTTCTTGAGGTTGCATCCATTGATCCGGGCGACCTGGCAGCTGCCGGATGTATCTGAATTGCGGACCAGCATCGTATTTGTTATCGATACCACTATCTCCATGAAGCCTTATATCGATCGCACGCGGGAGGCGGTGCGCAAAATTTATGATGCCATCCAAAAAGCCGGTTTGGCGGACAAAGTCGCATTTGGATTAGTTGCTTTTCGCAGCAGCACGGAAAAAACACCGGCGCTTGAATATACCAGTAAGGTCCTGTCGGATTTGAGGGACGGGCGGCAGCGCACCGAGTTCGAGAACGCCCTGGCGGCGGCTGAAGAAGCGAAGGTATCGTCGCATTCGTTTAACGAAGACGCATTTGCCGGGCTTAAAACGGCGCTGGATAAATTGAACTGGGCACCTTATCAGTCGCGGATCATGCTTCTGATTACCGATGCCGGGCCCATCCGCAACGATGACCCTTATTCGACGACCGGTATGAATGAAGCTGAAATCGCCGATATGGCCAGCGCCAAAGGCGTCCGAACTTTTGTGCTCCACCTCAGGACGCCTCTGGCAGAAAAAGCTCAATAACATTAACTACGCCGAGGCCCGCTACCGGGCCCTGACCGGACAATCCGATTCAGCTGTCGGAGACCTCTATCTGCCGATTGATGCGAGCTGATACCGAATCCGGCGTGCGAACTTTCGGGCGTGTGGTTGAGAGTGTCGGGGCCCAGATGGTGCGGCTCGTCAAAACGGCCAGTGCCGGTGAACGCCTGCAGATGCCGGATCAGCCTTCAGCGACGACCGGTGGCGTCGTGGCGGAGGCCGAGCGTAAGGCCGCCATCCTGGGCTATGCCATGCAGCTGGAGTTTTTGGGGCGGCGCGAAAAAGTCCAGGCGCCCCATGTGGTGACTTCCTGGGTATCCGATATGGATCTGGTGCGACCGGACACGCCTTCTTTTAAGGTAACCGTTCTGCTGACAAAGAACCAGCTCAGCGACCTGTATCAACGTCTGCGCGTAATCCTAGACCAGGCCCAGCGGACCAAACGTACCGGAGCGCGGGATTTTTTCCAGGGCATCCTGTCGGCGGCTGCTCAAATCTCGCGCGACCCGACCCAATTCAGCCTGAAGCCCAACCAGAATTTGGGACAACTGGGTTTGCTGGGCGAATTCCTTGATGATCTTCCCTATCGCAGCAGCATTATGCGGTTGACCGAAGAAGACTGGTATCGCATGAGTGTCGGGGAGCAGCAGGCGCTGGTGGATGATATAAAATCCAAGATCAAGCGTTACCAGCAATACAACAACGATGTTTCAAATTGGACCAGTTTCGGATCACCTGATCCCGGTGCCAGCGTCTACCGGGTGCCGTTGAGCATGATGCCCTGATTTGGCCATAATCCAGTTGTAATTTTTATCGATCTGAGCGGTTTTTAATTTCGACTTATCCATAACTGATGTCAATTAAATCCCAAATAACAAAACTCAAATTCCAAACAAATCCCAATATCCAATGAATCAAATTCCAAACGGGTTTGGGTCATTAGAGATTGGAATTTGGATATTATTTGTGATTTGGTTTTTGGTGCTTGTCATTTACTCACCATATAGATTAAACTTATAGATATTCCGCACGGCCCATTGAACACAAGACCAACTAATAAATAAGCTTCAAGAGGGGTGAGTGTTGCCAGGCCGCGAAAGCAAAAAAACGAATACAGACGGCAATAATCAAGCTTCAGCCGCCACGGCTGAGGATCGCAAAAAAGCGCGCGTCGTTTTCCAGCTCAAAAGCGTTACCAAAAACTGGTCCGGCGAACACGGCTTTGAGTTAACCGTGCCGGAATTGATCATTCGCCAGGGTGAACAGGTGGCACTGGTGGGATCCAGCGGTTGCGGCAAGAGCACCCTGCTGGATTTGCTGGCCATGATATTGCGGCCGGACAGCGCCGCTGAATTTGCCTTTTTTACCGCTCAGGAGAAGCGTCTGGATGTGGCGGATACCTGGAAACGAAAAAATTTGGACGGACTGGCTCACGCCCGCATGCGCTATATCGGGTATGTCCTGCAGACCGGTGGCTTGCTGCCGTTTCTTTCCGTTTATGACAATATCGCCTTAAGCCGCTATGGGCTCGGTCTCGCCGGAGCAGGACGCAGTTAAGTCGGTCGCAGAACAACTGGGTATCGACCGCCACCTGCAGAAATTTCCCGCCCAGCTCTCTGTCGGGGAACGGCAGAGAGTTTCGATTGCCAGGGCGATGGCCCACGAACCGTCCGTCGTCATTGCCGATGAACCCACCGCTTCGCTCGATCCAATCAACGCCGAGGAAATCATGGGGCTTTTTACGCGTCTGACCGAGGAAAAAGGCGTCACCCTTGTGGTGGCAACCCACGAGTGGGATCGGGTGGAAGAACTCGGATTCAGGCGCGTCAAATTCAATTTGGAAAAGGACAAAGCCAAAGGATCGGTGCGGGCTCGGGTGGCGGGGGGGGGAAGTAAATGACTAATGACAAATGAATGAGGTCGCTGCGCTCCTTAAATTATAATATGGCTATGACTAATCAATTAAATGGACAGAATTCCTTCATTATTCATTAATCATTCAGTCATTCCCATCATAGACTGGCTTTATAATATATAAATGAAATTGCATGGATTAAAAACCATCGTTCGATTGGCGTTGCGAGACTACTCCTATGAGCGGCTGCTTTCGGCCTGTACGATATTGGGGCTGGCGGCGGTTTTGGCGCCGCTGCTGGTATTGTTCGGCGTCAAGAGCGGGATTATCAATACCATGGTCGATCGCCTGGTCCAGGATCCGAGAAATCTCGAGATTTCGCCGGTGGGCAGCGGCCATTATGATCAAGATTGGTTTGCGGCGGCCGGCAAACGCCCGGGGGTCGCCTTTATTATCCCCCAGACGCGCTCGATTGCAGCCAACATGATTCTCTACCATAATAGTCAAGGGCAAGCCGCGAACCCTGGCGGTAGACCTTATCCCCACGGGTGCGGGTGATCCGCTCATTGAAAAATGGGGCCGGCTGCCGGCCGAAAATAATGCGATTGTGCTCTCGGCCTCGGCCGCCCGCAAGTTGAAGGTCACCGCCGGGCAGACAATCGAGGGGCGCGTCGGCCGTTCCGTGCAGGGCCGCAAAGAACAGGTTGTGGTGGATTTAAAGGTCGTTTCCATTTTACCGCTCGAGGCTTATCCCAGAGACGCTGCTTTCGTGCGACTGGCGTTGTTGGAGGCCACCGAAGATTATCGGGACGGCTTTAGTTCCCGGATTTTCGGCTGGCCAGGCAAACCACGTCCATCCCGGACCAAAGAATATCCGAGTTTCCGGCTTTACGCGCGATCGATCTACGATGTTGCGGCATTGCGTGACTGGTTGACTGCGCAGGAATTGGAGATCTACACCCGGGTTGAAGAGATCGAAGTCATCCAGAGTCTTGATCGTTCCTTTAGTCTTATCTTTCGCTTGATCGCTTTTGTTGCGGTTTGCGGCTATTTTGCCTCTATGGCAAGCAACATTCTGGCCAACGTCAATCGCAAAAGCCGCCACCTGGGCATTATGCGTTTGATTGGGTTTTCGACCCGCAGCATTATGTGGTATCCGGTTGTTCAGTCAGTTACCACGGGGGTTCTCGGCACCGCCCTGGCGGCATGCCTGTATTTTGCCTCCCAAATTGCCATCAACAGCCTATTTGCCAAATACCTGGCCGCGGGTGAATATGTCTGCCGGTTGTCGCTGGCACACTTGATGATTGCGCTGTTGCTGACGATGTTGCTGGCGATTCTGGCCTCGGGCTATGCCGCGTTTCGGGTAGCGAAAATCGAACCATCAAAGGTTATCCGTGATGTCTGATACCATTAAATTTACAGGTCGCGCCGCTAATGCAGCCCCCGGCATCGCCGCCGCCCAATTGCAGCGCAATCCGCTAACGATCCCAGTCAAGTCATTATTTTTTTTAGCAGCAGCCCTGGTTATAGGCCTGATTCTGGCTTTGTCCGTCCGTCCGGCACCGGCCCAGGAATGTCCATCGCTAAGCACCAAGCGCCTTTCTCAAACTCCCATTGTCAGAGATATGGTAAACCCCACGCCTTTTGAGGGAGACTTTGAACTGCCGATGCCATGCGGCGGCAAACTGATCCTGCGGGCGGTGTGTGTGCCCGCTCGATCCTACCTGGGGGATCAACAGCTCCAACTCGGCTGTGAAAATTGCGGCAGACCGGACCAGAGTTTTATGGAAGGCAAGCGTATAGCGGCGCTGGCCGGAGCGTTCACGCTCGAAGATTTGCCTAGCTCCTGGCAGGCCAATTTGCGCGATCTCAGCCGCCGGGGAAACGGTCGGTGTTCGCGACCGGATGATAGCCAGTCCCAAAACTTTTATTATTTCATCGGCAAATACGAGATTTCGACCTTTCAGTGGAAGGCCATCATGGATGGGGTCTGCCCGGGATGGGATATTCGCTTCACCTCGGACGACCCCCGACCGAAAACGGATGTTTCCTGGTTTGAAGCCGTCGAGTTTACCAAACGCTACACGGAATGGCTGCTCAAAAACAGGCCGGATTCGCTGCCCGCGTTTGACCTCGGACGAACCGGCTATATTCGACTGCCGACCGAGGCAGAATGGGAATATGCTGCGCGCGGCGGACAGCTGGTAACCGAATCTGAATTTAATCGGGAAGATTTTTTTCCATTAAAAAATCTCACCTACTCAGACTATGCCGTCTACACCGGGGCGGATGCAGCCAAACCCACGGAAAAGCTGGCCTGGATCGGTTCCAGGTGTGCCAATCCCCTGGGCCTTTTTGATACCGCCGGAAACGCGGCTGAGATGTTGATCGATTTCTTCCGGTTCTCGATTGATTCCCGCCTGCACGGAGCTGCCGGCGGGTTTTTGGTGAAAGGGGGCAGCTATCGCAAAGGTATATCGGAAATTATGCCGGGGCGGCGGGAAGAGATGCCGTTTTTTCTGAAAGACGGGGCTTTTCGCAGTACCGATTTAGGATTTCGGGTTGTGCTGTCGGGCATCGTCAATCCATCTGATCGCAATAATGCCCTGCGACAACAATGGCTTGAAGTCTCGAGGCCCGAGCGAGGTCCCGTTGACGCGATCGTATTGAATCCCGGCCGCGATATGGTCGGCGAAATCGAGCGCCTTATCGCCCACACCAAGGATGAAGTTGATCAGAAGAATCTTTTTCTGATCAAAGAATTTATCAGAAAATCAAGCGCTGAGATTGCTGATCAGAAAGCTGAGGCTTTCGAGGCGGTTATATGGAAAGCCCTCTTTGCAGCCGAATCGATTAACAAATTTGCCTTTCAATGCAAACAGATGACCAATGAATATGAGGAACTCAAGATGCTGGCAACCCAGGCGTTGCCTGAGTCGGAAATGGAGTCGCTAAAATCGAATCTAACAAAACTAGGGGAACAAATTCGCTCCTGCAATGCCGCGGTTGATTATTTTGTGCACGCCTACTTGGACAGCATTGCCAAGAGCCATGAGTTTTCTAAAAACACCATCGATCGTCAATTTAATGTTCTATTTCAGAGCCCTCGCCTGGCAGAGAAATACAAAATGAATCTGGAAAGCCAACTGGATATCATCAAAAAGCACATAACTCTGTATCTTAACCATCCAGACGAAATCAATTTTGCGATCATCAAAGAAGATATCGTTAATTACTAGGATCTAAGGAGTTACAGTACCCTTGCTAACCGCCTCTTATCGTGTTTTGTACATATTGGCGGCCCTGGTCTGGTGTATTGGCGGCATTGTCCTGATGATTAAGGGCTGCAGTCAACTGTTGGAGGCCGAATTACTTCAACCGGATCAGCACTGGCCGTGGACTGCAGCAATTATCGCCCTGCTGATCGGGAGCATCAAAGCAACGTTTCTTTTCAGCAAAAGCTGCCGTAAAAATTTGGCTGAGAATTGCCGCTCTGGATCAACCGAAAATCTGGCAGTTTTTCAGGCCTGTTTTCTTTTTATTTTTATTGCTGATGATTCTGACCGGTGCAACTTTATCGTTTCTTGCCCAGGGAAATTACCCTTTCTTGCTTGGCGTTGCCGGGTTGGATCTTACCATTGCCATCGCGTTGCTTGGCAGCAGTTATGTATTCTGGAAGGATTAGGGATTAGACCCATGTCCAATCTTCAATACTCAAACCCGGCTTGTCCGTCCCGGTTAGGAAGCTCAAGTACTTCTCACATATGCCGATATATGGCAACAGGTGCTGGTTGACAAGCGGTCAACGTTTCGCTATAAATGCGCCAATTGCCAACTCGATAACTTGAACCTGAATCCCGATACTCGAAAACCGAATCCATTTGAAGGCGATGCCCAAATTCAGAAAATGCTCCGTTCCGATGGCGATGATCCTGACCTGCATGATGGTCCTTAGTTCAGCTATACTCGAATCCGCCTCTGCCGCCCGTTTACCGTCCCAAAGCATCACGGATGTGCCGGCCGACTCACGGATCGACATCCCCGCTCCACCGGCTGCCAATTCTTCCCTGACGATCATCGACGGCCGAATCGGGCGGCAGCCCATATACAACGTGCTGGTCGGCTGTGGTATCGCCCCTTCAGAAGTGCTGTCTCTGACCCGGTCATTCAAAGGGATCTTCGACTTTCGCAAGGCGCGGCCCAAAGATGAGTACCAGGTCTGCCTGACACCTGAAAAAGAGCTGCAGAAGCTGACCTATAAAACGAGTCTGACAAATCAATATGTAGCTGTCAAAACTGACAGCGGCGCTTTCCATAGCTATCGCCGGGAAATTTCACCGCAAAAGGAAACCGTTGCCAGAACCTTTACCATTGAAAGCTCCCTTTACCAGGCCGTCACCGGACAGGGAGAAAACGGCCAACTGGTGGCCGCCTTTGCTGATATTTTCTCCTGGGATATCGATTTTTATCTTTATCCGCGCAAGGGCGATACCATCCGGATGTTATTTGAAAAATATACCCTGGATGGGAAATTTATAAAATACGGCAATATTATTGCAGCCCAATATATCGGCCGCAGCAAAAATTTTTCGGCGTTCTATTTCGACGATGGCCGGCAGGCGGGATATTATGATGAAAACGGGGTGCCCTTGCGCAAGATGTTTCTGCGTGTACCGGTCAAATTCGGTCTGCGCACCTCACCTTTCTCAACCCGACGCTTCCATCCCATTTCGAAAAAATACAAGCGCCATACCGGCATTGATTACAGTGCGGCCCGCGGTACGCCCATCTTTGCCACCGCCGGCGGTACCGTGGAGTTTGCCGGCCGGCGTGGCGGCTATGGTAAATTAGTGGTTATCCGCCATCCAAACGGCTACCAGACTTACTACGGCCACTGCAGCCGCCTGCTGGTAAAAAAAGGCACCTACGTGAAACAGGGCGAGACGATTGCCAGGGTGGGCCGGACCGGTCAGGCCACCGGTCCGCATGTGCACTATGAAGTTCGCATCAACGGCAAACCCGTGAATCCCAAAAGCATAAAATCCACCAAGGTTAACCCCCTGCCTGCCGACCAGCGAGCCCGCTTTGATCATTTGGTGCAGTCACGTCTGCTGACGATGGAGGAGCATCTGTATTCAGGACTCTGAGTCTTACTCTGTCAAATTTATTCGATGCTTCCGCCCCTTGTTATCAAGCAATGATATCGTGGAATAAACGAATGCCTAAAATGACCTAAATTGCCTAAAGTGACTAAAATTAAGGAAACGCTGCGCGCTGTCTTTTTTATAAGATTGGCAGAATACCATAATTTTAGCTCATTTTAGTTCATTTAAAATTTTAGCTCATTTTTTTTTAATGAATACCTTTGGATATGGTGATTTGGCCATAAGTCTTGCCGATGCGGAATTCTGATAGATTTCTACAGCTTGCACACTTTGCGAAAATGATAACCGTGGATGGCCAGGGTAATTGCCAGCGGCAGCAGCTTGGGACAGCGGCACAGGGTCCAAACAACCAGGTTCCAATACTGGAGTCGCTCCTTGCCGAAGATGCCGATTCTGATCGAGGTGCGGAAAAAAGCCAGAAAGCGCTGGAAGTCTAATTTAATTGAAATCTTGGGCGCTTTATATTCCCTTAAAAATGTCTTGATCCGTTTATAATAGGGGCGGGGGCGGTAGATGTTGTTTAAAATGTTTTCATACCCTTTGAGCAGTTGGCGCATGTCCATTTTCGGGATGATGTTGGTCGTGCCGTCGACGTTGTCGCCGGATAGCAGGCCGCGCAAGCGGCCTTCTTCTTTCAGGCGTTCATAAAGTTTGGTGCCCGGCGGCGCCTGAAGCAGCCCCACCATGGCGGTGACAATTCCGCTGTTTTGAATAAAGTCAATTTGTCGCTGAAAAATCGAGGGACCGTCAGAGTCAAAACCGACAATGAATCCACCTTGCACTTGCAGCCCCGTGCGTTGGATGCTCTTGACGCTTTCAATCAGGTTGCGGTTTTTATTTTGTTTTTTATTGCATTCAGCCAGACTGTCTTCATCCGGTGTTTCGATGCCGATAAAAACGGTATCAAAACCCGCTTCCACCATCATGTGCATCAGATCTTCGTTGTCGGCCAAATTGATTGAGGCCTCCGTATTGAATAAAAATCCCTTTTTATCTTTTTGCCAATCAATCAGCGCCGGCAGCAGCAGGTTCATGAGATACTTTTTGTTGCCGATGAAATTGTCGTCCACAAAGAAAACCTGCCCGCGCCATCCGCGCTGGTATAGATTGTCCAGCTCGGCAATGATCTGATCCGCGGTTTTAATGCGCGGTCGGTGCCCGAATAGGGCCGTGACATTGCAAAAATCACAATTAAACGGACATCCGCGGGAAAACTGGATGCTCATGGAGGCGTATCGCTTCAGATTTATGAGCTCCCACATCGGTATGGGCGTTTGCTGGATATCGGCATACTCAGCTGTCGCATAGATGCGTTGGGCGCCGCCGTGTTTATAATCTGCCAGAAATGCAGGCAGAGTCAGCTCGGCTTCATTCAGCACAAAATGATCGACTTCGTCGAACCGTTCGTACTCGCTGGTGAAAAGCGGACCGCCGGCCACTACCTTCAGGCCGGCTTCTTTGCAGCGCGCGATGCTTTGTTGGGCCGATTTGCGTTGGACAACCATGGCACTGATAAAGGCGGTGTCCGCCCAGGCCAGATCCTTGTCGGTGAGCTTTTCGACATTCAAATCAATCAGGCGTTTCGGCCATTCGCTTGGCATCATGGAACTCACCGTTAATAAGCCCAGGGGCGGGAACGCAGATTTTTTGTGAATAAATTTCAGTGAATGTCTAAAGCTCCAGAAAGTATCAGGAAATGAGGGGTAGATTAATAAAGCTTTCATGAATTTGCCTTTTCAATGCTTGAATGTTGAAGGTGCTATGGATCTCACAACTTGACTTATAAAATGAGTCAACTTTTTTGGCCGCTATCTATGTCTGTTTGTGCCCAATTGAGGGATTTAGGAATTGAGGGATTATAGGATAAAATAAATAAATTAAAAGAGATAGAATTCCTTCAATTTCTAAATTTCTAAATTCCTGAATTAGACCGATGACAAACATCTCGCCCTAATAGATAATCCAAAAAGGTTCACCAAATCAATAGCAAATTTTAAAATCTAAAACGCTCAATTCAGGTTCAAACATTGCGATTCAGGCCCGGATACTTTTTGCCAAGAAGCTTTCGGTTTTGCGTGGCCGTCTTCTTTTTTTTAGCGGACCAGTTTTTTAGCTTGTGCAGGGCCTGGGAATGGTGCTTCTGAAAGTCGCTCCGGCGGTTGTCCTCAATCACTTTTTTAGATCTGGCATCAGCAACAATGGCCCGGCCCACGGGAGTTCGGGTAATTAGGGCGGTCCAGCCTTCCTCGGCGCCGATGCCGCCGAATGACACGTCGGCATACTCGGCTGAATAATCCGGGCAAAAGTAACAGGCAAAGCGTTTCATGAACTCGAGCTCATCGAGCAGCACCCTTTTTTCCTCGCCGCTGTTAAGATGAATGATGAGATCTTCTTTAATATTGATTTTTTTGACATCTTTAAAATGAAATCCGCCGATTTTAGCGATCTTTTCCTGCTGCTTTTGGCCGAAAACAAAATTGCCGGAGCAGAACAGACCCAGGCAGAATTTAATGGTATCGGCCGGAATAATATTGAGGATCTGCATCCGGCGCACCGATTTTATCTGACAGGGGGTACCGACAAACGCCACGCGCTGCAGTCCCTTTTGAATTAATGGCTCAAATTCTCTGATCTGGGAATAGGTTAAATAAAATTCACTGAAGCTTTGCATGCCATGCGATGTATCGAAGAAAAAACCGGCAGCGTCAAGGATATCTTCCGACGAGACGGCCAAAAACGGTTCCCGCAGGAATGGCCCGGATGGCTTGGTTACAATCGCACCGTCAATCTTGCCGGTTGCAAATAAGTGCAGCAACAGGGCGGTCACCGCACCGCCATCGGTCGCTTTTTGGCGAATATTCGGATCGGTTGCGCGCACGATTCCGGTTTCGATAATTCGGCCGATGGGCGGGGCCCAACCCAGCTTGTTTTTGGGTTTCCGCATCCAGTTCATCGATTTCCGGACAAATGGAATAGCACAGGCCGCATTCAATGCATTTATCTTCATCGCCATACCGGGGTTGGCCTTCCGCATCCAACTCCAGGGCACCGTAGTTGACCGCCGTACAAAACGTCACGCAACCCCCGCAGCGATGACAAAGCCCGGGTTTTTGCACATCTTCAATCAGGTTGTGAAATGTTTTCATGGTTTTTACTTCCGCCCCTTATCATAACATTTTGATATAATATAATAATCGAATGCCTAAAATGATCTAAATTGCCTAAAGTTAAGGAAACGCTACGCGCGGTCTTTATTTTATAAATTGATAGAATTCCACAAATCTTCAATCTTCAATCTTCAATCTTCAATTTTATGTCAGCTAAACGTCGTCTCAAACGACGACTCCTCCCACAAACACGATGTCAACATGGCCATGATCTGAGAAGTATCAAATCCTTTGAGATGCAGGGCGCCGGATCGGCAGGATGCCACGCACAGTCCGCACCCCTTGCACAGCGTGGCCTGGATTTCGGCCTTGCCGGAATTTTCATTGAATTTCGGGGCCGAATAGGGGCACACCGCAACGCACACGCCGCATTGGCTGCAGGCGTTCGGATCCACCAGGGCCACCGTGCCGCTGACCGATATTTCCAGCGCGGATAATACGGTGACGGCCCGGCCAGCGGCAGCCTGGGCCTGGGCGATGGATTCGTCGATGGGCTTCGGGGCATGGGCCAAACCGCAGACGAAAACGCCGTCGGTTGCAAAATCATTGGGCCGCAGTTTGACGTGGGCTTCGGCAAAAAAACCGTCCGCGTTCTGGGGCACTTTGTAAAGCTGCGCCAACGGATGGTTCGGTTGCGGCACGATGGCACTGGCTAAAATCAACCAGGTCGCTTTGAACGACCATTGCGCGCCGCAGCACGCGATCCGTGAATTTGACGGTCAAACCCCTATCGGACGCGTCGACCGCAAGGCCGATATCATGGTTGTAACGAATGAATTTAATGCCCCGGTTGCGGGCTTCGCGATACAGATCTTCCCGCAGACCATAGGATCTTAAATCCCGGTACAATACAAAAATATTCATATCCGGGTTGATTGATTTGAGGTCCAGGGCGCTTTTAATCGACTGCGTGCAACATACCTTCGAGCACCAGGGCCGCTCGGCAATGCGCGATCCGACACATTGAACGAAAACGGCCGTCCGGCAGGTGTTAAAGGTTGAAACCTCTTTTAGTTTATCTTTAAGTTCCAGGCCGGTCAGTACCCGCGGGTCCCGGCTGTATAAATACTCGTCCGGCTTGAATTCCGCGGCACCGCAAGCCAACACGGTGACGCCATGTTCGATAACCGTCGCTTCAGCGCCGTTTTGGATCGTCGTCTTGAAATTGCCGACAAAGCCGTCGGCGTTTTCAACGGATGCGTTCAGATAGACTTCGATGTTGGGATCGGCCTGGATGCTGCTGATCAAATCCTGCAAAAATGGTTCGACCGGCTCTCCCTGCCAGGACTCGTTGAGGTGCCGGGCATGGCCGCCAAGTTCGGCGCGTTTTTCAATCAGGTGCGTTTTGTATCCCTGCCGTGACAACGTTCCGGCGGCAGTCAGGCCCGCCAGACCGCCGCCGATGACCAGGGCGACCGGGTTGATTTTCATGACCGGCTCTTTTAGGGGTTCATAGAGTGCGACTTTGGCCACTGCCATTCGCACCAGATCCTTGGCTTTTTCAGTGGCCATCGCCATATCGTCCTTATGAACCCAGGAACACTGATTGCGGATATTGGCCATCTCGAAAAGATATTTGTTAAGACCGCCATTGATCAGCGTTTCCTGGAAAAGCGGCTCGTGGGTTTTGGGCGTGCAGGCCGATACCACGACCCGGTTCAACCGATGCGCTTTAATTGCCTCAGATATCTGGCCCTGGGTGTCCTGGGAGCAGCTGAACAGATTTTGCACGGCATAGGCAACATTGGGCAGGGTTTTGGCAAATTCCACCACCGCCGGCACATCGACAAACCCGGCGATATTGGTTCCGCAGCAGCAGACAAATACACCGATTCTGGCAGGTTCGCCTCTGACATCAATCGGTTCGGGTAACGCCCTGGTTTGGGTCAGGGTCCCTCTGGCATCAGACAGGAGGCCGCCGACTTTGCCGGCCGCCGCACTGGCATCGATGACCGAAGTTGGAATATCCTTGGGCCCCTGAACGGCACCACAAACATAGATGCCGGGCCGCGAGCTTTGGACCGGGTCAAAACTGCCGGTTTTGGCAAATTGATAATGATTTAACTCGACGTTCAGTTTCCCAGCCAGACTGATGGCTTGATCAGTGATACCCAGCCCCACCGACAGCACAACGATGTCGAAATCTTCGGCGACTGATTTGCCGGTGTCATCGACATAGCGAATGCGATGCCGTCCGTTGGCGTCCAGCGGGTCGACATGCGAAATGCGCGATTTGATAAACCGCACGCCCATTTCCTGGCGGGCCTTATTATAATAGCGCTCAAAGTCCTTGCCGAAGGTTCGGATATCGATATAAAAAATGGCCGCATCCAGACCGTTTTTGCTGTGCTCTTTGGCTAAGATGGCTTCCTTGACGGCATAGGTGCAGCAGACCCCGGAACAGTATCCCCGGGCCCCGATATGGGTGTCCCGTGAGCCCACGCATTGCAGCCAGGCAATTTTTTCAGGTTCGGATTTATCGGAGGGTTTAACCAAGTGTCCGCCGTAGGGACCCGATGCCGCCAGGATTCTTTCAAACTCCAGGCTGGTGACCACATTGTCCGACTTTGAATAGCCGAAGGTGTCATAAGTTCGGGGATCATAGGTTTGACTGCCGGAGGCCAGAACCACCGCGCCGACCTTCAGCGAGATTTCTTTTTCGCGGTCGTCAAAAAAGATCGCATCGGCCGGACAAAATTTTTCACAGGCTTTGCATTTGCCGCGAACCAGATATATGCATTGTTCGGGATCCAGGGCATATTTTAGCGGCACGGCCTGGGCATACTGCACATAGGCCGCTTTGCGCGTGTTAAGGCCCGCATCATATTCATTGGTAACTTTCTTGGGACACTTTTCGGCACAGACGCCGCAGGCAATACATTTTTCCATATCGACGTAGCGCGGGTGCCGGATCAGTTTGATCTCAAAATTGCCTGCTTCTCCGCTGACGCTGTCGACGTCCGTGAGTGTCAGCAATTCGATATTGATATGCCGGCCGACCTCGACCAGTTTCGGTGAAATGATTCACATGGCACAGTCATTGGTGGGGAATGTTTTGTCCAGCTGCGACATCATTCCCCCGATCGAACTCGACCTTTCCACGAGGTAGACATAGAAACCGGCCTCGGCCAGATCCAGGGAAGCCTGCATCCCGGCGATACCGCCGCCCACTACCATCACGGCACCTGTTGCTTTTCTTGACATCGTTACCTCTGCTTTGTCACATTTTCACGTCAACATATTTATTTACTCCGTCATCAAGAATGAAGAAATATCGGCCAGTTCCAGCCGGTTTTTGGACAGTCCCAGAGTCGCTTCATCAATTCCCATGCATAATCCGAGCAGCTGGGGATAAAGAATCGCGGCCAGCGGTTCCCAGTCGGCGCTAGCGGCCGCCATTTGATTTTGAACCCAATCGAACTGGATATGGGAGTAGGGACAGGCCGTGCATAAATAATTGGCGCCCGCATCTCTGGCACTGGCTATCTTTTTGGCAGCCATGTCCCGGGCCAGCCGATCGTTAATGCCGGTTAACGGCGCGCCGCAACAATCCAGTTTGCGAGCCCATTCAATGCTGAAGGCACCGGTTATTTCGACCAGCTCATCAAAAATTTTAGGTGTCACCGGGTCGTCGAAACCGGTGACTTTGCTCGGGCGCAGGGCATGGCAGCCATAGCTGGCCGCAATTTGCAGGCCGCTGAAAGACTTCGATATCAAGGATTTCAAATTGTCGATTCCCACATCACGGTGCAGGACCGTCAGCAAATGCTTGATTTCGACCCGGCCTTCGTAATGGAGCTTTTCCTGGGCCAGATTCGCATTAATATCTTTTTTCAACTCCGAGTCTGCGTCCAAGGCGCAGGCGGCCTTTTTAAGGGCGCCATAGCAGCATTTACACATAACCAGCATATCCAATTCGGCCTTCTCGGCCACAGCCAAATTTTTGGCCGCCGACAGCACGAAGGCGCGCTGATCAATATTGCGGGCCGGATAGCCGCAACAATTGAACTGATCCGGCTCGATGAGTTCAATATCCAATTGGCGGCAGACGGCCTGGGTGGCATCCGCATACTGAACCAGCCGGGCCGGTATGTTGCAGCCTTGAAAGAATGCGAATCTCATTTTTTAATTTCGCTCCATTCCGGTTAATGTAATAGGTCTTATAGGTCGTATAGGTCATATAGGACCTATAATAGGTCTGATAGGTCCTATAGGTCATATAAGACCTATCCCCTGTGCCTGCCGCACCGCCATATTTTTCAGCTGATACAGCAGGTCGCATACCTGCACCTGCTGCGGGCAATTTTCCTGGCACTGGTAACATGTCAGGCAGTCCCAGATCATTTTTGCTCCGCTGGCCATGTCGGTCAAACCTAGCCCCAGGGCGCACATAATTTGATGGGGCAGCAGTCCCAGCACCGGTTCCGGTTCTTCATAATTTCCGACCACCGGGCAGACCGTGGTGCAACTTTGACAGCTGAAGCAATGGGAAAAGGTGTTGTCCCCGGGCGTTATTTGCCGGGATTCGTCCGCCCTGGCATTCAACGGGAGGGCCGCCTCGCCGGTAATAACTGCGGCAGATCGGCCGGCCATATTTTCAGCGGCCTTTTCGATCGGCAGCCTGTAATCATCGGGTTTGAGGTATTCTTTGACCACAACGCCGCGCGCAAATGAAAAGGGTGTCAATACGGCGGGCAGCGGCGGACCTTTCAGCAGCATCTCCTCTCTGACATTAAACCACAATTCCCTGAGCCGGATTCCGGAAGGACAGTGAACCGTGCAGCGGTCACAGTTGGTGCAAAGATATACACCTTCACCGATGGCCTGCAGCTCTGCTCTATCCAGGTTCTTGCCGGATACCCATTGTTTCAGGTAAGCCATTTTTTCGGACGGCAGGATGAGCTGATTGCCGACGGCTTCATAAATCATGCCGGCGGAACAATTAAGGCTGCAGCTGCCGCAATGGGTACAGGCGTCCAGCTCCAGGATTTGGCGCGTTAATGTGTTGGCCGGTGACGCATAGCGGGGATCCATGACCCGATTGGCGATGAGACTGATGGGCGTGCATAGGATATGGAACATTTTGCTGAAAGGTAGATAGGCCAATCCGGCAAAACAGGCGATGATATGTATATACCACAGGATGGTGATGCCTCTGAGCCGGTCGAGTGCAATCGCCACGGGCTTGATGATCTTCGCCAGGAGATAGCCGGTAAATGCCCATTGGGCCGATACGTGGCATACCAGGCAATTGCCTTCGTTGACTTCCTGGCCGGCAGCTAAAAGATCCTCATCAAAGGGCGGCGCCATATTGGGTGAGACCAGGCCGTAATCATTGACCCAGACAGCTTCAAGGGCTTGGATCTGCTCCTCATCATCCAGGCCGGCATAGTCCTCCACCATGAGCGTAAACTCGCTGTAAGATGTTATCTTAAGTCCGAGCAAGCCGATACCGGATAGCATCATCACCGCCAGGATGATGATGGCATAGTGGTCCCTGCCGCCGGTTCGCAGACGCGGTGTTTTCGACAGGCAGCGGCGCAATACAGCGAATGCAACCCCGGCCAATACCATGGCGCCCGCTAAATCCCTCAGAAAAAAATAGGGATTTAGCGTCGCGTAATAGTCATCAAACCAGGCTTCGGTTATCACGGAATCCAGCGCGTGCATCAGCAACAACAGCATAAAGCCGTAAAAAATAAGCATGTGTGCCAGCCAGCGCCCGATATCCTCTTTGAAAACGCGTCCCTGCAGCAGCACGTCAATTACAATCGCCTTGAAAACCACCGGAATTTTCGTGCTGAAGATTACCCGCAAAATCCCGCCGGCGGCCGCCTTCAACCTTTGGGCGGTAGTCATGTCAGGGGCAACCGGTCCGATGCTTTTGGTAAACCAATTTGAGGTTTTGTAGATTAAGCCGAGCAGAAAAATGATCAGCGAGGCGTAAAGCAGATAATCGAACATGGTCCTAAAATCTCCAGCGTATTCTACAATCGGAAACCGGGTCAGAATCGCATTATCAGCGCGGGTCATCGGGGATACTTAAAGCATTTTCATAACCCCACGCCCAAAATGTCGGTTTGTCGTTGACTTGAGACTGGTGACAGGACCTGGGGTTATGAAAGCACTTAAAGCGATAATTTGAGGATGAAGATTAATCCGCCTTGAGAATAGAATCATCCGGGCCGGGATTTTTTTCCCGAAAACTGAAAATGGCGTTAGATCGACGGTCCGGCGGATTAATTATTTATTGCTGCGAACTGGACGCCTTCTTGGCCCATTCTTTATCCATTTTTTCTTTCCACTGCGGGCGCTTTTTACGCTGGCGGACTTTTTCGATGGTTTCCGGAATCAACGCCAGCAAGCGTTGCTTGTCAACCGGTTTGTCGAGAAATGCATCCGGGCTGAAATACTCGAAATCCGGCCATTGCTTGTAGTCGATGCCCAATTCGTCTCCCATGCCGGATATACCGATAATCGGGATATGTTTTAAATCATCCTCGGTGCGCAATTTTTTGCAAAGTTCAAAACCGGAGAAAAGCGACTCCATCATCACGTCCAACAATATGATATCGGGATTCTCCCGGCGGATTAGATCCAATCCTTTTTGGCCATCATCTTCTGTGAATACTTGAAAGCCGTTTCGTTGAAGAAATGTTTCCATAGTAAACAAGTAATCGGTGTTGTCATCGACCAAAACAATTTTAAGGCTTTTTTCCATTGGACTCTCCTTTGTTTGTCTCCTTTAACCGAAAGTGGTACGATTCTTTACGAAATAATCCGTGCAGATCGAGCAAAGAATCATTCAACTATGGCCTAGATTGATGACGAACCGATTGTGACCTTCAGGCCTAAATATTTCATACATAGTTACTATGGTATGAATTATTTGCACCGTTTCGTCAAGATAAAATATGGCGTGTCATAAATTCATAATTTTAATATAATGGTAAAGCGGGTTCCTTTGCCGGGTGTCGAATTCACTGCGATGCGGCCACCGTGTTTGTTGACGACTTTTTCAACCACAGCCAGGCCCAGACCGGTGCCGGCACTGCCTTTGGTTGAAAAAAATTCTTCAAATATATTGCGTTGGGTGGCCGGGTCCATTCCGATGCCGTTATCAGCTATCTCAAAATAAAAATGTTCGTCATCATAGCGGTCGGTTTTGACGGTGACGATATGATTTTTTTTATCTTTATCATTCAGGCAGGCCTGCAACCCATTCCAGATCAGGTTGTTAAGCATCCGGCGCATGCTGGCAATGTCCACCCGAACCTCCGGCAGCCGGGGGCCGATATGCGTTTTCAGCTGAATATTCAATCCGGCGGCTTTGTCCTTGTACAGGTTAATTGAATCCTTGGCCAGCCGGCCGGGAGATGCGGCTTCGTATTTAAGGGGACGATTTTTAGAGGAATACAAAATATTTTTTACGACACCGGTAATTTCGACGATATTTTTATTAACAATGTTCCAGCCCTTCCTGGCAAGCGACAGGTCGTCGTCTTTGAAGCCCTCATCAACTACATAGGCGCCGCCCTCAAGGCCTTCGAGGATATTTTTGATGCCATGGGACAGCAGCGTGATCGACTGTCCCAGGGTCTTTAACTCCTTTTGACTCTTTTTGATTGCGGTGATGTTGGTGGACATTTCAATAACGGCCGCCACCTCGCCATCATTGCCTATAATCGGGGAAGTTTGAATGAGAATTTGACAGATTTTACCATTGGCCAGCTGCACGGTTTCCTCTTTGACATGGCCGCATTTGTCCCGAAAAGTATTTTGGACGGGACAGCCGGGGCATACGGTTTGTGATCTATTGTAGACGGTGTGGCATAACTTGCCGGTGGCATCACCAAAGTCGGATTGTAACTGTCGATTGGCAAAGAGAATCCGAAGATCACGATCTTGTATCGATACATAGCAAGGCAGCAGATCGATAATTTGAGTGAGATCCAGTTTAAACGCGTCGGATGTCGCGCTCGCCGCATCTTTTGGCAATTGTGATTGAGAGCCCATGATCTGATGCACTCGGAGTCAGCCGCCGCACGGCTGATGGTTTAGCGTTGCTTTATCTCTGCAGCATACTGAAATTCCATATAATTTATCACTGCGAACTCGGCACTGCGATATGGGTTTGGTAGCGCCACTATAACGAAAAGATGAGAATAAATCAATTCTCGAAAGACAATAGCTCTTGAATTTCAAAATAGTATGTTTTAGATATTATTATCTTTATTTTTGACCGGGTGGTCCGGCTATAGCCCAATCGCAATGGATAACCTTGGGAAAGGAAGGGGAATACGTGAACGTTAAAGAATTATCAGAAAAATTTAACCTGCATGTGGCAGCGGCTGGAAAGCATCTTGACCGGCCAATTCAAGGGGGATATTGTGGTGACCTGTTAAGTGATGTGATGGCCAATGCACCCAATGGCTGCATCTGGCTGACAGTGCAGACACACCAGAATATTGTTGCCGTGGCCGTGTTGCACGAGATGGCGGCCATCGTATTGACCGGTGGGCAGGAGCCTGATCCCGAAACCGTTGAAAAGGCCGAAGAAGAGGGTATCCCCATTTTAATGTGGCCGACGACGGCTTTTGAACTCGCGGGTCAAGTCCATGCCGCCGGGGTGACCAATACCTGAAGGTAGCAGCGATATTCAGTGCTGTTATGCCGCTTGTTTATCAGGTATCCTGCTGCAGGTTAACAGCGCGGCAAATTCTATATTAGGAGCACCGGTGGATTTTATAAAACTAAAATACCCCAAATCTCAAGCACCAAATTACAAATAAATCTCAAATATCAATATTCAAAGACCTCAGTCAATTGCCGGTATAGTTGACGGGCTGCCGGTATAAATAACGGCGCCATGAAACCGGCTGTGATTAGTTTGCAATTTGAGTGGCAATGGTCTATAGTCTCTCTGGAGTAGGGCTGATGCTGGATGCTGGATACCGGCGGCCGGTGAATGGCTGGAATTTGATATATCCAACGGCGTTTTTATTGAGTGCCCATCTGAAAATAAAATGATAATTAAGGAGCTGGAGATGACTCATCTCGATTTTCTGCGAAGTGTTGAGGTATTCAAAGGGCTGAATGACAGCCAGCTATCCGGTTTTAAGGATCACTGCCGCGAAATGGAATTCCGGCAAAATGAAAAACTCTTTAGCGAAGGCGATGACGCTGGCTGTCTGTGGATGGTCAACGAGGGGCGGGTCGATTTGCGTTTTAATTTGCCGGATCGTGCGACTTCGGCTAAAAACACGATCTCATCGATTTCCGAATTTAAGACATTCGGCTGGTCAAGCCTGGTTGCCCCCCATAAATATAGATTGTCGGCCTATTGCGCTACCAAATCCTGCAAAGTCGTTCAAATCGAAAGAAAACTATTGGTTAAAATTTTCCAACAGGATTCGAAAACCGGTTATCTGGTCATGTCGAACCTGGTGGAAATCATCGGTCAGCGTTTCCGCCAATTGCAGGATTCAGCTTCGAAACCTTCCTACGCCAATACTAAAATTACGGTCCATCTGGCCACCTGCGGAATCGTTGCCGGCGCTCGCGAAGTCATGAATGCGCTCGCGGAGGAATTGGCCCTTGCCGACCGCCCGGAAATCGAGGTCAAGAGTGGCGGCTGTATCGGAAATTGTGACACCCATCCCAATGTGACGGTAGAGATAGAAGGAGAAGATCCGGTCGTATACCAGAAAATGAACGCTGAAAAACTGCGCCAGGTTTTTAAACAGCATATACTCGCCGGCGAAGTTCAGACCGATTATGTCCTGTAATTAGAGGAGAAGATCATGATCAACATCGATTTCTTAGACCAAGTCCAAATCTTCCACGGCCTTAATCATGAGCAACTGACGAAGATTTTACAATTCTGTGAAGAAGCAGAATTTGATGCTGGAAGCAAACTTTTTAAACAGGGCGAAGATGCGGTCTACCTCTGGATTGTCTTAGAGGGTCAGGTTGATCTGCAGCATGACATTGCCGGCAGCAGCGCCGCCGAAGCCAGCACGATTTCCTCGATATCCGAAGCCGGCGCTTTTGGTTGGTCCAGCTTCACATCACCGAATAAATATCGACTGTCCGGAGTCTGTGCGGACAAGCCCTGCAAATTAATCAAAGTCAAAAGGGAAGGCCTGCGGCAGCTTTTTGAAACAGACCCGGATATGGGCTATGCGGTCATATCCAACGTCGCCACCGTGGTCGGCACCCGGTTTCACGAATTCCAGGAAGAAGTCGTGCGGCAGAGAGGTCAGGATGTATTGGGGGGATGGTAGGGCAGGCTGGAAGCTGGGAGGCCGGGAAGCTGGGAGGGCTGGACCGGTCAATCGGCTTTAGGCGCAAGGCAGGTCGGAGTAGTCGATGTTGGGAGGGCTTTGGGCAACGACCCAACAACGCATAAACTACCTGCGTCGGAGGATCATGTAAAACGGTTAAATCCCAAATCCCAAGCACCAAAATACAAATAAATCCCAAATTTCAATATTCAATGTCCAAAACGTTTCCCCCAACAGCGCCGCATCGTTTCGCAGACCCAGGTCTGACAGTGATGATTTCTTTTTTTCATATCTAATATCGGTATATTGGTTTGGAACTTAGAATTTGGGTCATTGGAATTTATTTGAGATTTGGTTTTTGGTGCTTGGAATTTATTTGATATTCATCAAACAAGTATACATGGAAAAATTATTACTAAAGTTGGTCTAATAGTTCCATCAACAATCTCACGCCAAATCCCGTCCCTCCCGGCCCGCAGTAGTCGCTTTTCTTTTTGAGATAGGCCGGACCGGCAATATCGATATGGGCCCAGCGGGTATCACCGACAAATTCGGATAAAAACAGGGCGGCGCTGACGGCGCCGCCATAGCGGCTGCTGGGCATGTTGTTGATATCCGCAAAATCGCTTTTGAGCAGTTCTTTATAGTCCTCGGGCAACGGCATGCGCCAGCAGCGCTCATGGGTTATTTCACCCGCGGCCGTGATTGAAGCCGCCAGGTCATCATCGTTGGAAAATACACCGGCAATTTTATCTCCTAAAGCGACCATACACGCGCCCGTCAAGGTTGCCAGGTCAACCAGCAGCTGCGGCTGATATCTTTTGATCACGTAAGCCATGGCATCGATCAGGATCAATCTTCCTTCGGCATCGGTATTTCCGATTTCAACGGTTTTGCCGGCGAAACTTTTAACGATATCTCCCGGCCGAATTGCCTGGCCGGACGGCATATTCTCAACAATGGGAATGGCGCCGATAATATTGACTTTCTTTTTCAACCGGGCTGCGGTAATCAGCGTGGCCGCCACTGCGGCCGCCCCGGACATATCGCACTTCATATCCGCCATAGAGCTTCCGGTTTTAATATTCAATCCACCCGAGTCAAAGGTCACGCCTTTTCCGACCAGGGCCATCGTCTTTTCAGCACCCGGGACCTTATGTTCCAATATAACCAGGCTGGGTTTGCTCTGACTGCCGGCAGCCACGGCCAGCAGGGCGCCGAATTTTTTTTGTTTCAATTGGGCTTCATTGAGCACCTGGACCTTAAGGCGCTGCTTTTTCGCCAGGCTGACGATGGAGCGGGTAAATTTTTCCGGTGTCTTTTCGTTTGAAGGGGTATTGACCCACTCCCGCGCCAGGTAAGTTCCCTCACATACGGCGGCAACTTTTGAGCACAGGTGCCGGTATTTTCGGGCGACCTGGCTTTCAACCAGAAAATTCATCTGTTTCAACGCTTTTTTATTTTTCTCGCCCTTGTATTTTTGGAATATGTGGTTGCCGAGATAAGCCCCCTCCTGCAGCGCCACGATGACTTCCGACGGCCCCAAGTCCAATTTGTCTGCTGCAGGTACCGCGACCCACAAATTCGTCAGCTCATTATTGATGCATCTTTCGACGGATTTACCGGCCATTGTGCGCAACGTTTCTCGATCAATGGTTTTAAATTTTCCGAGACCCTGCAGCATTACCCGCCGGGCTTTGATTTCCGGTAAATCGTAAAAGGTCACCGCTTCATCTTTTTTTCCATTGAACTCATTTAGGTTAAGCGCTTTTTTAATGACCGCCTGGATTGCGGGATCGACATGGATATCCCTATCTTCGCAGACCGGAATCGCCAGGGTTTCTATCTGTTGTTTTTTTAAATTAACTGATTTCAGGTGAAGCATATAAATGTCTCCTTTACTCGCTTAGATATGAATTTTTTGCATCTCTTATTATGAAATATTGTTGAATCAATCAATCAAAATTCCAATCACCAAACAACAAATCCCAAATAAATCCCAATGACCAAAATACAAAATTCTAAACGACTCAACGATAGGAAGGTGTTCCCAGCATAATTATGAACGACACACCCGGGAGTGCGAAAAGATATGATACAACTACCGTAAATGTTTTGGTCATTGACTATTGGAATTTGAGATTTATTTGTAATTTGATATTTGAAATTTGGGATTTAATAATCTTTATTAGCCAGTCAGCTTGCCCCCTTCCCGGCTTGCCGGTTTTCTTACCCGGCTGCTAATTTTTTCAAGCGCGTCAGTATTTCCCAGGAGAATGGTTCTTTGCTGCAGGGAACAATGGCGTTGTTGGTGAATATCGGGTCGGCCGCGATGTCATAGCGCGATACGGCGACGGCCTTTGGCCACAGGGCGGTATGGGGAATCGGGGTGTAATACGCCGGCACCGGCGTGATGCCGCTGTCGGTGACGGTCTTGATGGATTGTTCAACCGTGCTGATTTTTTGACCGGGCAGGCCGACCAGTAGATAGGCTCCAACCTGGCCCTTATTAAAACCGGCCCCCAGCAGGCAGTTTACGGCACGTTTAAAATCGGTTTGGGAAACTTTTATATCCAATGCCTGCCGCTGAGCGAATTCTGCAGTCTCAAGGCCGAGCCGTAATGTTCTAAAACCCGCTTGATACATTAGGCGGGCGGTCGTGGCATTGACCTCTCGTATATGCAGCGCATTGGGGGTGTGAAAACGAATATCGAGACCGCTGCGGCAGATTCCTTCTAAAATAGGGATGGCATGCCGTTTTGCATCCACCAGAAAGGCGTCATCGTATAACACAAAATCGCTGATGCGGTAGTTACGATGCCAGTATTTGATTTCTTCAATCACAGATTCGGGACTGCGCATCAAACGCCGGGGTTCCAAAAAATGGGAGGCACAGTAGGCACAGTCAAACGGACACCCCCTTGTCGTCAACAGGGGGATATAATTGATGGTTGCTTGAAGATCGAGGGCCGGGTAGGGGTAGGAATCCAGATCGGCCGGGTCAAACTTCAAGGCGGCCGAAAATCCGGTAAATTTTTGCACCAGGGCGAGCAGACTGGTTTCCGCCGCTTCGACCGCAACATGATCCGCGCCGCAGTGGCTGCGGGCGTGGTCGTGACACAACCGGGCATAAATTCCTCCCAGCACAATTGGTGTTTGCGGAAAAACGGATCGGGTGATAGCGATGGCTTCCCGTACCCCCGGATACCAGTACGTCATCAGCGAAGTGACCAGCACCAGATCGGGTTGGGTGAGTTTTAAAAGATCGGCTTTGAACCATTGTGGTTTGATGCCGTAGCGGGAATAATGCCGCGGTACATCATGCAGTCCATCCGGTTTTGAAATGCGGGTTTTTAGATAAGGTCCGCGGCCGTACCGTGCCAATGGGTCACTTGTGGCCGAACGGGGGTGAAAACGGTTCAGACAGTCGATGAAGGATACGGTGATGCCGTGAGCCCTTAATATCCCGGCAATGGTCAGCAACCCCATCGGTTTGGCCCAGAAGTCGTAGGCGGCAAAATCATGAATCCAGGGATTGATCAGGAGGATATGGGGTCTGTCACGGGTCACGGGCTATAACGCATTTTCAAATATGGACGTTCGATGTTGGATGTTCGATGTTCGATGTTCAGTCTGTTCAATCGTCTTCATCAGATGGGAAATACACCATCGACGTCTTTTTTAGTTCCTTGCGGCTGAAAAGCAGGGAATAGTTTTCGACCCCGGCTTCCTGTGACATATGGCGCGCGGTTTGGCGGCATGATTCTTCATCATTGGCATGAATCATGGTATAGAGATTGAAGGGCCAGCCCGTGGTGGGATTGCGCCGGTAACAATGGGAAACCTGCCTAAAAGAGGCCAACCGCTTACCGACTTCTTCAACGCGATTTTCAGCGACCTGCCAGGCGGCCATGGCGTTGGCCTTAAAACCGGTTTTCTGGTGGCGTAAGGTAGCTCCATAGCGGCGGATAATCCCCCGTTCGCATAGACTCTGCAAGGTTTCAAGCAATGTATCTTCCGCTATGCCCAGCGTCTCTGAAATTTCCAGATAGGGGCGTTCGGTGATGGCCATATCTTCCTGTAGTGCAGCAATGATTTTTTTTTCAAGATCTGTCAGCATTTAATTCCTCGGAGATTGGAAGTTATTAGTTATTCGTTATTGGTTAATGGATAGAAGTCAGATGACCGATTACAGAAGACAGAGGACCGATGACAGAGAAAAGAAGACAGATCTCAGAGATAGTACGTGCATTAGTCTAATGATTTTCAGTTTTTCATTAAGCGGTATAGCATGGCGTTGACTTCATCGTATGACTTATCCATCCGAATCCCCACGTCACCTCCTGCAGTCGAACTTTTTCTTTAAACCGCCATCCCCAACGTCTCGTGTAATAATATATATAATTTCGATATGTCACCTGTATTCTTTCATCTGTATTCCGTTCTCTAACTTCTGTCACCTGCCTTCTGTCCTCCGTCCTCTGATCTCTGTCTTCTGCCATCCGTCCTCCATCACCTGCCCTTCTCAGGAAACAGACTTCGAATATCTGCCTCCGTTGCTCTGCAAATTCCGCGCTCGGTTATAAACCCGGTGACATACTTTGCCGGGGTGACATCAAAGGCATAATTGGCGGCGGGGCTGGATTCGGGGCAGATCAGGACACTGGTCGTTCGATCCCGATCCAGACCATAAACATACTTTATTTCAGCGGGATCACGCTGTTCGATGGGGATATCATGGACTCCGTCTCGAACATTCCAGTCAAAAGTACTCGATGGCAGGGCAACATAGAAGGGCACCTGGTTGTCCCAGGCGGCAAGTGCCTTGAGATAGGTGCCGATTTTATTGGCCACATCGCCTGAGACTGCGGTTCGATCTGTGCCCACGATGACGATATCCACCATTGCATGCTGCATCAGATAACCGCCGGCATTGTCGGTAATGATCGTATGCTTGACACCGTGTTTGCCCAGTTCCCAGGCTGTCAGCCGGGTGCCCTGATTAAGGGGTCTGGTTTCATCGACCCAGACGTGGATATCAATGCCCTGATCAAAAGCGGCGTAGATGGGGGCGGTCGCCGTGCCGTGTTCAATGCAGGCCAGCCAACCGGCGTTGCAGTGGGTGAGTATATTGACGGGCTGCCCCCCTTTGCTGCTGCTTAGCTGCTCGATGAGCGACAATCCGTGCTCACCGATTTTGCGGCAGTTTTCCACTTCCTGCTCGGTGATGGCAGCGGCGGTTTCTTTGGCGATACTGATTTTTCGAGCAGGATCCGATGCGTTTCCAATGGCCGTCAGAACTTTATCCACGGCCCAGGCCAGGTTGACGGCCGTGGGCCGGGCCGATTTGAGACGATCGCCTTCTTTTTTTAAATACGCCGCACCGATTTGATCGTCCGGTGCATTGAGCGTGGCTAAATACATGCCATAGGCGCCGGTAACGCCAATAAGCGGTGCGCCTCTGACGTACATATCTTTAATGGCTTCAATGGCGTCATCGACCGTTTTTAAGTCCACTAGAATAAACTCATGCGGCAGCTTCCGCTGGTCGATGATTTTAACCGTGCGTTCATCTTGATCGAGCCAAATCGTGCGAATGTCTTTACCGTCTACCCTCATAAGGACTCCTCTCCCGGCAGGCCGGGAAATGCCTAAATTGTCTAAAATACCTAAAATTGTGGAGTCGCTATGCTCCGCCTATTTTATGGCCGAGTTCATCCGATTTTGCTGGTGATTTCCAGGTATGTGGGTCGGCTTTGAAAATCTCCCCGACCCACCATAAAATTAAAATCGACAATATACCTTAATTTTAGGCATTTTGTTATTTTAGGCATTCCTGCAGCTACATCTTCCCCAAAGCAAAATCACTTTGAACCTCTCCCAGAAGCACATGGCGTTTGAATACCTGGCGCATGCGGTTGGGTTCCATTTTTTGATATACGATCGGTTCGGAATCCTGCATTTCCACCGTGACGTTGGGCTCACTGCTGCACATGCCCATACACCCGGATGCCACCACCCGGATGTCGGAACGGTCGGATGCGGCCAGCTCCTCCATCAGGGCATTCATCACCTCACGGGCTCCGGCGGCAATGCCGCAGGTGCCCATGTGGACCGTAATCTTTACGGTTGCACCACCTTCCCGCAGGGAAATACTCTTTGCAGTTTCTTCTTTTATTTTTTTTAGATCGTCAATCGTCAGTTTTGCCATGATTTTCCTCCGTGCCTTCGGAATTGCGATTGCCTCCCGCCAGTTTGTTGAGCGAATCGCGGATGCGCTGGGTTAAATGAAAGATTAACACCGGATCCGTCAGGGATTGATCCTGGGTGCCCTCTTTAAGGTCCCGGGTGTCCAGGACGAAATCTTCACCATCGACGATGTGGGTGTAGACAAAGTCAACCTGAGGATTGCCCATAATTAAAGTCGTAATGGTGGCGGCCATGTCGCCCACGGGCGCCCGATCAATGTGGTTGTAGCGAAAGGTCGCTTCAACCCGGGTTCCCCGGCCGGGTGCAGTTTTTATTTCCAGTTTACCCTCACACCGATCTGCCGCTGCAGCCAGCAGAGACAGGCCCAGGCCCACCCTGCGGGTCGTGCGCGTGGTAATGAACGGATCGGTTGGTTTTTGAAGTTTTTCAGCCGGCATACCCCGGCCGTTGTCCTCGATGGCAATGGTCAATAAATTCTCATTGCGGGGGGCCTCGTTGATCAAAATTTTAATGCAGTCGGCTCCGGCAGTGATTCCGTTTTCGGCGATGTCCAGTATGTGAAGTGACAGCTCACGCAATCAGATCAGAATCCTCCTTCCCCCTTGCTGCAACAGTGATTTGCGGATTTCAGCAATTGTCGGCTCGGCCATTTGAAAAATAGTCCACACCTGGCCGATGTCCTCCAGAAAGTGGGCATCGGAGGTGGTGATGCAGGAAAACTTTTCGATTCCAGCCACGGTTTTGTGAGCATCGGCCAGTTTAACGTGACGGGATACTTCCACGCCGTCCAGCGCCAGATCCGCCGGAATGAAGCCCAGCTGATTTATGATGCCATAGGCTGGACGGTCAACATGGCAGCCCAAACTGAGTCCTCCCAATTCGTGGGTTTTTTTTACAATATCATGCAATCCCAGCCGGGTCGCTCCAATCAACAGCCTCGGGTTTTCGCCCAGGACTTCATCGTTTTCATTGGCCACTACCTGGCAGCCAAAAACGTCAGGCCTATTTTCGCCGGGCAAATTCGCATAGACATAGGTTTGCATTTTCCGGGCCGGGTCCAGTGTTTCAAATAAAGCCAGGATGTGGACCTCTTCTTTGGAGCATACTTCCATGCCCGGCAAAACCCGTACCCCCTGCTTTTCACCCTCGCGCATCGCAACCCCGGCGTTTTCAACCGTATTATGGTCGCAGATTGCAATTAAATCAAGGCCGACCTCCCGGCTTTTTTGAATAATTCCTCTGGGGCTCATGTCCCAATCGCCACAGGGCGATAAGCAGCTGTGGATGTGCAGGTCGGTTTTGAATTGTTTTAGCAACGGCGTTGCCATAACCTGAAACCTAATCGAATGACGACTGATGAATGTCGATTGACGAATTGCGGATGTCGCTTCGTTCTGCTATTTTTAAAAATAAAATAGAAAGAATTCCTTAATTCGACATTCGTCACTCCAGGGGCTTGCCCACGCCCATGGAAAACAGTCGGCCGGCAAGTTGATAGGCTGAATCAGACCAGAGCAAAATGGGGATTTCTTCCTGATTTGCTTTTTCCAGGGTTTCAGCATCCGGCGTCAGGCCGCCGGTAACAATGATGGCAGCCATATTGCGCAGCACCGCTACGGCGACAATGTTTTGATGCCCTTGGATGGTCAGCCAGACACAACCTGCAGACCCAAACGTACCACAAGATCATTTACGGTCATGGTGCTTTCCCCTTTTTTCCTATTGCTTTTGGCGGTTCTGTGGGCACTGATCCAGAGACAATCCTGCAATGAGGCCGTGCCGCGGACTATATCTTCGGCAAATGTCCGGCAGTCGGGTGACCCGCAGGCCGCGCAATCGGTACCCCTGAGCAGTTCCATGGTTTTTTCCAGCTCCTGCAATAACTCGAGGGACAGGCCCGGATGCACGCAGCATGGCCTTGGCATAAGGTTTTATCGAAATTTACGAAGTATGATGGCTGTTGTTGAACCGTCAACCGTCATCACCCCCTTTGTTGAAAAAAAATACCATTCGGACCCAGGTTCCATTACCTTTTTCAGATTCAACCCTGATATCATCGGCATTTTTTTTCATATTCGGCAGTCCCATGCCGGCGCCGAATCCCATTTCGCGATGTTCATCCGAAGCCGTCGAAAATCCTTTCTGCATGGCTTTATCAATATCATCTATTCCGGGCCCGTCATCGGAAATTTCCAGTATCAGCTCAGCGGGATGGATCGCAAAGCCCATTGATCCTTCACCGCCGTGCATGACGACATTCATCTCCCCTTCGTAGCCGCAGATGGCGACCCGGCGGATCAGCTGTGGATCGAAATTGAGGGATTTGAGAAGCGTTTGAATTTTAATGGATGCTTCGCCGGCCCGGATGAAATCCCTTGACTTGATGTAATAGCTTTTTTTTAAGGCAGTCATGGGTGCACCAATGAAAATTGAAGATTGAATATTTATGGAATCCTATCGATTCAATATCGGACAAATGCTTGGCAAAGCGATTCTCATAATATTACCCTTTTAGGCATTTTTTTCGTCATCGCCTGCCGTCGAGGCCGGTCAATTGGCAGGCGTGCAGCCGGCCACAGGATACAAACATTGAATACGGGCTGGAGATTAAAGGCAATTCCTGCGCCTGGGCCAGATCGATCACCTCCTGGGGGGGGGTCTTGCCTCTCACAAATACGACAGCGCCAACTCCCGCCACCATCGCGGTTCTGATCACCTGGACCGTTGTCAGGCCGGTCAGGAGAACACATCCTTCGGACAATCCGGCCAGAATGTCGCTCATCAGGTCACTGGCACCACAGGTGGTGACCTCTTTTGCTAAATGATTGTTTCCATAGACGACCGTCGCATCCAGTGTATCAACTATTTCTGATAATTTCATTCACACCGTCCAAATTTGGCTGCTTGAAAATTCCGGCGATTACAGACCGGCAACATTACTTCATCCCTGCGGGAACCAAGCGCCCTGGTGGTCGCGTTGGCTGTTCAGGCGCCCGCTGCGGAATCGGGATTGGGAATGCTGAGTATAGAATAAGGGGTCAGGGGTGTCAAGGCAGAGGTGATCGCCACCAGGGTAATGTCATCGTTCTGTATAATATCTTTACCATCCCCCAAATTTTTGTTATGAATCTCCGCTGGGCGAGATTCAGGTAACTTCTATCATCGATAGCCGAAGTTGAGCGAATCAGATAAAAAATATAATAATAAAAATGCGCCGCATTGATTAATTCATCCGCCGGAATTTCGATTCAACAATTTTTTTAGTTTTCAGATGATATTTTACCTCCCGGTCTATTCAATTTTGCCGGGCGGATTAATTAGCGAAAGGAGACGTTTATGAAAATCGGCATTATTGGAGGTTCCGGATTAGATGATCCTGATATTATCAAAGACTTACAGAGTCAGACCTGGGCGACATCCTATGGCGAAACCACGGTAAAATCCGGGCGGTTAAACAGCGTTGATATTATTTTCGTCCCCCGGCACGGCCATCACCATCAGTTCAGTCCAACCCATGTCAATTATCGAGCCAATATTCAAACCTTAAAGGATTTAAAGGTTTCGCATATCATCGCCTCCAATGCCTGCGGCAGCTTAAAAGAAGAAATTAAAAGAAGCGACTTTATTATCCCCAATCAGTTCATAGACTTTACCCGGCGCCGGATCAATACATTTCATGATGATTTCAGTCAGGGCATGTTCCATGAGGTGATGGCCGATCCTTTCGATAAAACATTGAGTGATCTGCTGTATTCGGTTACCGCAGATCTGGGATTCCGGGTTCATAAAGATAAGACCCTGGTGACCATTGAAGGGCCCCGGTTTTCAACGAGGGCCGAATCAAGAATGTATATTTCATGGGGGGCGGATATTGTTAATATGACCGTGGCCACCGAGGCTGCTTTAGCCAAAGAAGCCGGGATTCCGTATGCCGTGATTGCGATGTCGACGGACTATGACTGCTGGAAAGAAGACGAGCGAATGCCCGTCTGGCAGGATATTTTAGCCATTTTTAATAAAAATGTTGATAATGTCAAAAAAATACTATTAGAAACCATTCATCGATTAGCCAAACAAGAAGGTGCCCAATGAAATCAATGACTCCCCCTGCAGCTGAAAATGACGATTATCAAAAATCCTGTGATTACATTAAAAGTAAGGTCCGGTCTATACCGGACTGGCCTATTCAAGGGGTCATATTCAGAGACATCACAACCCTGTTGCAGGATCCCAAAGCGCACCGCGAAATAAGTCATATTTTCTATCGTCGATACAGCAATCAGAATATCGGAAAAATAGTCGGCATTGACGCCCGGGGATTTTTATTTGGGGCCGTCCTGGCGTATAAATTGGACATCGGATTCGTACCGATCCGCAAAAAAGGCAAATTGCCCTATAAGACCATCGGTGAATCCTACAGCCTGGAGTATGGGCAGGAGACGATCGAGATCCATGCGGATGCCCTTGCCAGGGGCGAACGGGTGGTGATTATCGATGATTTAATGGCCACCGGGGGAACCATTGGCGCGGCCGTGAATCTGGTTGAAAAGCTGGGTGGCGATATTGTTGAATGCGCATTTGTCGTCGAGCTTCCCGATTTAAACGGCCGCGCGAAACTCGGTAATCGAAAAGCCTTTTCGATCATCGAATTTGAAGGAGAGTAAGAAACGACGAATGACAAATGAATAATGAATATTGAATAATGGTGGAATTCGCTTCGCTCAGTCATCTATATTGGTAAATCGATAGGTAAGGATATAAATTGACAGGTATGGATTGCTGATCAAAACATTTGGTTGATTGTCATACGGATTTTTCCAGGTATTCAAATGGCCAGCATTCCTTAATTATTCATTTGTCATTATTCATTTTTCATTTCTCATGGGCCGTTGACATTTATGCCCGCTTGTGTGATATTGCTACCTTCATTTTTTATTTGCCAACCTGATCATCACGCTAGAGCCGGAGGTTAACGCATGAT
Organism: uncultured delta proteobacterium; assembly: GCA_963710795.1. Taxonomy (GTDB): domain Bacteria; phylum Desulfobacterota; class Desulfobacteria; order Desulfobacterales; family JAFDCJ01; genus JAFDCJ01. The sequence goes on along the minus strand of CAVQBT010000038.1, from coordinate 14,009 downwards.
TCATGACCAACATCCTCAACACCCTGATATTCAAAATGATATGTGGACCAAAATTGATGAGATCATTGCCGCTAACCGCAATGTACCCGGATCGGTCATCGGCGTTCTGCGCGAATGCCAGGATGTTGTCGGATATCTGCCGGTCGAGTTGATCGACTATATCAGCAACGGACTCAATATTTCGCGCAGCGAAGTTTACGGTGTGGCTTCCTTCTACTCGCTTTTCTCGTTTGAGCCCAAAGGGCGGCATTTGATCAAAGTATGCATGGGAACGGCCTGTTACGTCAAGGGCATCAAAGAGGCGATCAATCGCATCGAAAACAAGTACGGGTTGAAGGAAGGCGGCACCAGCGAGGATCGGCGGTTTTCGCTGGAAGCGGTCCGATGCCTGGGCGCTTGCGGCCTTGCACCCGTTGTGGTGGTGGATCAGGACACCTATGGTGCCGTTAAGGCGGACAAGGTGATTGAAACCCTCGAAAAATATGAGTAGGTATTCATTGTTTGTTGCCAGCGGCAGGCTATATCTATATCTAAGCGGCCTCAGCGGACTCGAAGGTTCCTGGCGACCGAATTGCAGGAGAAAAGAATGAATAAGGTTAGAACTCAGTTGATGCTCTGTGGCGGTACGGGATGTCATGCCAGTGGTACTGGTAAATTCAAGGAAGCTCTTGAGAAAGAGTTGCAGCGCCAGGGGCTGGCCGAAGAAATCAAAATTATCGAAACCGGCTGTAACGGGTTTTGCGCCGTCGGCCCGGTGATGCTGGTCCAACCCGAAGGCATTTATTACCAGAAACTGAAAGTCAAGGATGTGCCCCATCTGGTGGAAGAGCACTTTTTAAAGGGGCGCCCGGTTAAAAAGCTGTTCTATAAGGAACCCGCCTCCAAAGAAACCATACCGACCATGGAGGAAATTCCATTTTTCGCCAATCAGATGTTCCGGGTGATGCGCAACAAAGGGGCCATCGATCCGGAGGTGATCGATGAATATATCGCCCGGGACGGATATTTCGGGGCCGCCAAGGCGCTGCAGGAGATGACACCGCAGCAGATCATCGGCGAGGTTAAGACTTCCGGGCTCAGAGGACGCGGCGGCGCCGGTTTTCCGACTGGATTAAAGTGGGACTTTGCGCGCCAGAGTCCGAGCGAGATCAAATATGTGCTGTGCAATGCGGATGAAGGCGATCCCGGCGCATTTATGGACCGCAGCGTGCTTGAAGCCGATCCGCATGCGGTTTTGGAGGGCATGATCATTGCCGCCAAAGCCATTGATGCCCACCAGGGAGTCATCTATGCCCGAACAGAATACCCGTTGGCCATTCGTCGACTGGGAATAGCCATTGGCCAGGCCCGGGAATACGGCCTGCTGGGCGAAGACATTCTGGGGACTGGATTTAATTTCGATATTGAGGTCTACCAGGGCGCCGGCGCCTTTGTCTGCGGTGAGGAGACGGCCCTGATGCGATCGATCGAAGGCAAGCGCGGGATGCCGCGCCCGCGCCCGCCGTTTCCGGCGCATCAAGGATTATGGGAAAAGCCGACCGTTTTAAACAATGTCGAGACCCTGGCCAATATCGGTCAGATTATTTTAAACGGAGGCGAATGGTATGCCAGTATCGGAACCGAGAGCAGCAAAGGAACCAAGGTTTTTGCCCTTTCCGGCGATGTAAATAACATCGGGCTGGTCGAAGTGCCCATGGGCACAAGCCTCAGGACGATTGTCTATGATATCGGAGGCGGGATCCCCGGCAAGAAAAAATTCAAGGGGGTTCAACTTGGCGGCCCTTCCGGCGGTTGTGTTCCGGAACAATACCTGGATACGCCGGTGGACTATGAAGCCATCGCCAAAGTCGGCGCCATCATGGGATCCGGCGGCGCCATCGTTATGGATGAAAACACCTGCATGGTGGACATGGCCCGCTTTTTCATGGACTTTGTGCAGGATGAATCCTGCGGCAAGTGCACCCCCTGTCGTGAGGGCACGCGGCGCTTATTGCAATTGCTCGAAAAAATTTGTGCCGGCAAGGGCGAACCTGAAGACCTGACAACCCTGGAGGAGCTTTCGGGTACGATCAAGGAGACGGCCTTATGCGGGCTGGGACAAACCGGGCCCAACCCGGTCCTATCCACCCTGCGTTATTTCAAAGACGAATATGAAGCCCATATTTATGAAAAACGATGTCCGGCCAAACGTTGTGCGGCCCTATTGAAATTTGAAGTCGACCCGGATATGTGCACCAAGTGCGGGCTGTGTTTCCGGAGCTGTCCGGCCGATGCGATTACCTGGAAAAAGAAAGAGGTTGCCTGGATCGATAAAGAAAAATGCATCGAATGTATGACCTGTTTCGAAAAATGCCGGTTTGATGCGATATCCTAGCTGGATGCTCGATGCTCGATGCTGGCCAATAACCAATAACTTATAACTTATAACTAATACCCAATACCCAATAACTATTAACGATTAACTATAAACGTTCTATCCATTTGGGGAGTATAACATGACTACAGCGCTCATTTTAATGGGAGGCATGGGACTGATTATCAGTGCTATTTTAGCTCTGGCGTCAAAGGTTTTTTATGTATACGTTGATCCCAAGGTCGAGGCTGTTGAAGACGCTTTGCCGGGAGCCAATTGAGGCGGCTGCGGGCTGCCGGGCTGCAGCTCCAATGCCGAAGCGATTGTGACCGGCATCTCAGCACCCAATTCGTGCGTGGCGGCCGGCATGGAAGTGGCTGAAGCCATCGCCGAAATTATGGGGGTTAAAATTGAGGCCAAAGAGCCTGATATTGCACGGCCGGGTTGTTATTTCGGTGTGCAGGATGCCGATACGAAGTATATCTATAACGGGCTGGATGATTGCCGGGCGGTTGCACTGTTGGGCGGCGGCATGAAGGTTTGTACCATCGGCTGCCTGGGTCTGGGAACCTGTGCCAGGGCCTGCCCGTTTAATGCGATCACCATGGGACCCGAGGGGCTGCCGGTGGTCATTGAAGAAAAATGCACCGGTTGCGGCACCTGCGAGCGGGTCTGCCCCAAGCATATCATCAATCTGTCTTCCATTACCCGGCGCATCATGCGGGAATACACCGACGAAGAGTGCACCACGCCCTGCCAGCGTGGCTGTCCAGCCGGTATCAACATCCGTGAATATATCCGGCAGATTACCCTGGGCAACCATCAGCGTTCGGTTCAGGTAATCAAAGAGCGCAACCCCTTTCCCGCGATTATCGGAAGAATTTGTCCCCGCCCCTGCGAACTGGAATGTCGTCGAAATTTTATCGATGAGCCGGTGGCAATTAACTATTTAAAGCGTTACGCCGCCGATGTTGAAAGACAGAGCGGAGAAAGAGTTCTGCCATACAAGGCCCCGGCTACCGGCAATCGCATTGCCGTGGTCGGCGGCGGGGTGGAAGGACTTTCGACGGCTTTTTTTACAGCCCGGCTGGGTCACGATGTCACGGTATATGAAGCCGGCCCCCAATTGGGCGGGCTGCTGCGCAGTGCCATCGCCGCTGAGAGACTGCCTGCGGAAATCCTGGACTGGGACATCGACGGCATTCTTGAAATGGGAGTCAAAGCCGAGACCGGTAAAGCCCTGGGCAAAGATATTACGATCGAAAGTCTGCTGCGACAGGACGTTAAAGCCGTATTTCTGGCCACCGGCGGCTGGGACAGCAGAATGGCCCGCGGGGCCGTTAGCGAAATTGAATCTCCCGTCCCCGGCACCTACATGATGGTAGATCTGTTAAAACTGGCGGCCGGTAGCGATATATTCTCCGGTCAACCGGACCTGGTTATTTTCGGCGGCGGCAAATTGGCCCTGCAGGCAGCTAAAATCTGCCAAGATGCGGGAGCCGAAAAAATTACCATTTTGTTCCGCGAAGATTGGCAGCATAGCCCCATAGCCGACCCCGATGTCGCCGAATCCGGCATCGAAGGTCTGGAAATTATCTATAACGCGGGAATCGAGCGTTTGAGAGGAATAGCAGATCATCTGACCGAACTGGAGTATATCGACACCCGAACCCGGGAAACCGTCACCATACCGGCTCAGAATCTGGTTATCGCCACCGGCCGGTTTCCGGAATTGATTTTCGTAAAGCTTGGTTCACCCGCGGGCGAGGCTGAAAAACCGGATAAACCATCGGATTATCCCTTGCGCTGGGAGGCGCTTGCACCCTATAAACAGCCGGCTTATAAAGAAGAAGTCGGGTTGTTTGCTGATGGTGAAGTGCTGGCCGACTATAATGCCGCAATTAAAGCCATTGGCGCGGGAAGAAGAGCGGCGGTTTCATTGCAACAGATTATATACGGGATTGAACCGACACTTAACGAAAAAGTGATCACGCCCCAGTCCTTTGTCCAGGATGTCAATGACGTGGAAGATGTTGCGGCCTCTCAGCGCCGGATTATGCCGATTTGCAGCGGCAAGGAGCTTGCGGTATGCGGTGAGATTGAAAGAGGCTTCAGCGACGATATGGCGCAGTCTGAAGCATCAAGATGTCTGCAATGCGGCTTGATCTGCTACGAGCATATGGCTCCGCCGGCCCGGGAAGAAGAAAGTGTTGCTGATACCCAGGACTAAACCTCTGGGAAATGGCGAACACTAGGAATGACGAATTACTGAAATGTCGAATGACAAATGACTAATGGCAAATGATGGATTCGCTGCGCTCAGTCATTACTATCGCTTAATAAAACAGGCAGAATACCTTAAATATTCAATTTTCAATCTTCAATATTCATTTCCAAGGGGTATTCACCATGGCCACTGAACATGGCATTGTTATTCGAACCGACTCCCGGGAGGCCTGGGTGAAAACCGTCAAATCGGGCGCCTGCGAGGGATGTTCGGCCCGGGGGGGCTGCCATTCACTGAGCGACAGTGGGGATATGGAGGTCAACGCCATCAATGAGGCCGGCGCCAAGGTGGGTGACCGGATTGTTTTAAGCTTTGAATCTTCGTCTTTATTAAAGGCCACTTTCCTGCTGTATGTGTTCCCGATATTGCTTCTGATTATCGGCGCTGCGATTGGCCAAGAGGCGGCGCCTTATTTCAATGTTAATCCTTCCGGATTTTCCGCTATTGCAGGTTTTTCCTTTTTTTTCGCGGCGGTGTTGTTGGTAAAAGTCAAGGCCAACAAAATGGCAAAAAAAAATAAGTATCGCCCGAAGATTATCAAGGTTCTGTCCTAATTGAGCGAAGAACCCTCAATTAGGCGTTATTTGTTATTGGTTAATTGTTATTAAAGGTGGTTGGCAGCCTGATTTTATAATTCGATTGCCAGTGAGATCATAAAGTAGAATTCGTTCCTTCTAAACGAAATAACCAATTACGAATAACTGATAACTCCCCACTCGGGGTTGGGGCTTAAGGAGATTCCGGCGGAGACGTCGCGGGGAATAGATCTTCGATGCCATGGTTTTTTATTTTGGCCAGACAGTTATCGAGCGCTTCGGCTTCGCTTTCACCAACACCTTGAAATTCCTGCTTGGCAATTAAGTTGATCAAATTCGGAACGGCGACAAACCGGCCTGCCAGATTACCGGCCAGACTTTCATGGACATCGATGTATATCATTCGCTGGTTTCGAATCAAATTGTAGCGGGATACTTTCGTCAGGATATCCTTTTCCATGAGTTCCGTCATCGTTGCCTCTCTTTCGAAATTTGCCTGCACATTTAACCTCTGAACCTTGAACCCACAACCCTGAACCTTTGAACGCTGAACCCTGAACGGCAAGGTCATTCTTCTTCTAATGTCAATTTCAGCGGAAACCCATTTTCACGGGCCAAATCCGTGACCTGGGCAATTTTGGTTTCAGCCACTTCGAAAGGATACAAACCGCACACCCCGATTTCGTTTTTATGGACATGCCACATCAGCCGGGTGGCATCTTCCAGTGACTTGTTGAAAACGACCAACAAAATTTCAACCACAAACGCTTTGGGCGTGTAGTCGTCATTGTGCAGCAAGACCTTGAAATTTGGAGGTTCAGCGGTCTCTTCATCGATGTCGGTTATGGTGTCATCCTGCAGATCCGATTTTTTGCCACTCATTGAATGCGCCTCCTAATTAATCCGCCCTGAAAATTGCACATTCAGGGTTTTAAACTGTATCCACAATCTAATGGCCAGGCGCAGAAAATCAAGTTCAATTCCTAAAAATAAAAAGGGCAGCTTTCAGCCGGTGAACTGCTGAAGAGCTGCCCTTTGGGAAACTGGTACTGAATTAAACGGAATCTTTAAGTTTTTTGCCGGCTTTGAACTTCACGACATTGCGGGCCTTGATTTTGATCGGCTCACCAGTCTGGGGATTGCGGCCCTTGCGAGCTTTTTGACGGGTTTTCTGAAAGGTACCGAACCCGACCAGCGTGACTTTGCCGTCTTTCTTCTTCAGAGCCTTGGTAACGTTGGCCATGAATGAATCAAGGACTGCACCGGCCGCTACTTTGGAAACATTAGCGTCCTTGGCCATTTGTTCAATTAAATCTGCTTTTGTCATTTCTGCCTCCTTCTTGAGAGATTAAATGTAAAGCCTTTAAAGGCTTTGTTTAATTAAATTTATCGCAAATAGGTTCGAAAGTCAACAGGTAAAAGCGCGTTTTTAAGGGTTTTACAAGAAGAAATTCACGAAAAGGCCCTAATTTCATCAATTTTCGGAAGTTCAAATTGAAATTTTATTTAAAAATTGAAACCACTGCCCGATGACCGGACTATATCTATGGGCCAAGAAACCTTCAGCGGGTCTGCCAGGGGAACGAAAATCCTGTTTAAAAAGATTGCATTTCATGGTAAAAATAGTAAAGTCCGGCTATTCGGTTTTCGATCGACGATGGCACGCCTTGCCGGGAAAATGGCTATATTTTGCACGCGCCCTTAAAGGCGGACAGGTCGGAGGCGTTCCTAGGCTCATTTATTTTCCTGCAGAATTTAGTCAATCGGGATTTCGCCCATATCTTGTTGGGGGATTGTATCATGATCGGAAAAGCCTATATCACTAGCAAACAGACGGCCACTTTTGTCTGTCCCAAATGCCAGAAATCAAAGACGGTCAATGTTTCGCAATATGCCGCACTGGATAAAATTGTCAAAGTCAATGTCAAGTCTCCCTGCGGGTATGCATATACATCAATTTTGGATAAGAGAAAACAATATCGCAAGGAAACCAATCTGCACGGATCTTATACCCGAATTGTCAATGGCAGGGAGGCTGAGGGCGGATTGATGACGGTCAAGGATTTATCAACCGGCGGCCTGAAACTTCAGATGAATGAAAAGCATGGATGTACTGCCGGAGACGTTATCAGAGTCGAATTTCATCTCGATGATAGGCAGAGATCTTTTATCAAGAAAAAAGTAATTGTCCGAAATATCTATAAGCAGACAGCCGGCATGGAATTCGCCCCGACCGAAGTGGCAGATAAGGCGCTTGGGTTTTACCTTTTCAGGTAAGGGGTCGGGTAGGCGGTGCGGGATTCAAGATTAAAAGGTTATAGGTTCTAAGATAGACAGAATCGATTACTGCGACATTCGATATTCGACATTCGCTTTTTTACAGTTTCTACTTCGATTTGACCGGCCTTTTTTTTGGTCAGCGGCTGGACTGACACCTGACACCTCGGTCTACTGATATCTTGAATCCCATGCGGCCGAAAATCTGTGAAACGCCAATTATATTTCGAGGAAATTGAATGAAGAACAGATGCAGTTGGGCCGGGTCCGATCCGCTCTACATCAAATATCACGATACCGAGTGGGGCCTGCCGGTGCACGAAGACCGCCGATGGTTTGAATTCCTGATTTTGGAGGGAGCCCAGGCGGGTTTGAGCTGGTTGACAATTTTACGCAAGCGACCGAATTACCGCAAGGCCTTTGATGCTTTCAACCCGGCAAAAATAGCCGCCTATGATACCGCAAAAAGAAAAATACTTCTGTCCGATGCCGGTATCATTCGCAACAAACTTAAAATTGATGCGGCGATTCAAAATGCCTCGTCGTTTTTGGCTGTTCAGCAGGAATTTGGCAGCTTTGACCGATACATCTGGCAGTTTGTCGGGGGCAGCCCCCTGAAAAACAGCTGGAAATCCGTGTCGCAAATACCGGCCGCAACCCGGTTATCAGCTGCCCTGAGCACGGATCTTAAAAAGCGGGGATTTAAATTTGTGGGCCCCACAATCTGTTATGCTTTCATGCAGGCAACCGGTTTGATAAACGATCACATTGTTGGATGTTTCCGTTACGAGGAGGTATAAAAGATGGCATATTGTTCTAATTGTAAAAGAAACCATAATGTAGGTTTTATATCGACTCGTTTTGCAGGAACGGACGGCGTCTCATTGGAAACAGCCAAATGGGCGGCTGTCTTTGAGAAGGTCGGTTTTTCCAGCTATTATTTTGCCGGGGAACTTGACCGGCCGCCGGAATGCTCATTTCTGGTTGAAGCCGCTCATTTTCAACATCCGGATATTAAGGATGTATTTCGTAATTGCTTTGGCGCCCGGGTGCGCAAGCGCTTTGTCACCCAGAAAATCTATCAGCTGAAACGGAAGCTAAAAGATGATCTATACCGCTTTATCGATAAATATGAAATCGATTTGCTCGTTCCGGAAAACGCCCTGACAATTCCATTAAACCTGCCGTTGGGAATTGCAATTACTGAAATTATATCTGAAACCGGCATGCCGACCATCGCCCATCATCATGATTTTTTCTGGGAACGCCAACATTTTATGACCAACGCGGCCTGGGAATATCTCAACATGGCGTTTCCGCCACACTTGCCGACCATCCAGCACGTGGTTATCAATTCATCAGCGGATAACCAGTTGAGTTTGCGAACCGGTATCTCGGCAACCATTATACCGAATGTCATGGATTTTGAGAATCCGCCTCCGATGATCAATGGATTTGAATCATGCGGGTTTAATTCTGAAAAAAAAGAAGTATCCGGGGATGATTATGCGTCAGATGTGCGTCAGGCCCTGGGGGTGGCCGACGATGAGCTGCTAATTCTGCAGCCGACGCGAGTTGTAAAACGCAAGGGCATTGAACATGCGATCGAATTAGTACATCGACTGGGTCTGAAAGCCAAACTGGTCATCTCCCATGCATCCGGCGATGAAGGCTATGATTATGAGCGGCGGGTCCGCGAATATTCCAAATTGATGAAGGTCGACACCTATTTTGTTTCCAACATTATCAATGAACAACGGGGGTTGACGAAAAGTGGCAGAAAGATCTATACGCTGGAAGATGTTTATCCCCATGCCGACCTGGTAACCTATCCTTCAACCTTCGAAGGATTCGGCAATGCCTTTCTGGAGGCCATCTATTTTTGCCGGCCGATTGTCGTCAACACCTATTCCATTTATACAATGGATATTAAACCGAAAGGTTTTTCCGTAATAGAGATTGACGGATATGTGTCGGATGAGGCCGTTCGCAAAACCAGAAAAGTTTTATCGGACCCTGAGTTGCGCAGCAAGATGGTTAAACACAATTATGAAACGGCCACGCATTACTATTCCTACTCGGTGCTGCACAATAAGTTGAAAACCCTGATTAAGGACTGCACCGGCTGCCCGCTGCCCTAAAAATGACAAATGTCGAATGACAAATGAATAATTAAGGTATTCTGTCGATTTTAAATTGATGTCCTGTGGCCTCTGTCAAGTATGGTTTAATTGCCCCTCTAAAGCAGTACCATCTCTTAACTTGTAAGGACTAAAACAATAAAAATAAGACTGAGCGAAGCGATGCCAGCATTTGTCATTAGTCATTATTCATTCGTCACTCCCCCCTTCCGACTTGCAGCGCCTCGGCCTTCTCCGCACCGTGTCATAGTCCGGTTCGTTTGGGAAGACAACGGGTCCGCTTTAATCTTACCTTCCCAACTTCTCACCTTCCTACCTTCTTTCTTTTCCCACTTCCCTAGTCCCCCATCTCAGCCATATAATCGTCATACAAGGTTTCCAGGGCCAGTTTGTGCTTAGCCTCTTCCTGGCAGAGCACCTTGAACAGGGTCCGGCTCTCTTCGGAATCCGCCTTGTCTAAGAAGTCATTGTAAAGTTGCAGCGCTTTTTCTTCCCGCTTCATGGCCAGCATGAGAATATCGCTGTATCCCATTCCGCGGCGATACGCTAAATCCACGACATAGTTGCTGCGTTTAATATCGGTTATCCATTTAAACTGGTAGTCCTGAATACTGGCCGAAAGACCCCGGGCTTTAAAATCCTCCAACAACTGCCGGTGCTTTCGTTCTTCCTGGGCAAATTCTTCAAACATCCTGCCGGCTCCGGAAAAGGCTTCTTCCTGACTGATATGGGTGTAAAACTCTGCCGCTTCCATTTCTTTTTCAATCGCAAAATCTAAAACAGCCGCTAAATTTTCGAACTCCATTTTTTATTCCTTTCTATTATCCGAATTTTCCGACGTTATTATCAGTATTGTTCAGGAATTTCAACTATTGCGTTGTCGGTGTCGGAAAATCCGACTCGGATGTAGAAAAAAACCACGGTTGTCTAACTATTTAAAATCATTATTTTTAATATACTTTAGGGCAGAAAAAGAAAGTCGTTGACCCAATCGGTGGTGGATAATGCAACATGACTAGTCAAATGCCTGAGGCGGCGGCCGGTCGGGTGGTGGTGATAAATTATAACATGATTACAGTTAGTTGAATGAAATATGACCGAAGGATTATTAAGCTGGCACACCGTTTGCTATATATAGCGGTAATCAGTAAACGTTAACTTAACCAAGGAGCGAGAGAAATGGCTGACAAACAACGAGAAGATCGAAGAAGTCGCGTGGGCATGGGATCCACTTATCGTAAAGGCAATGCCCAGGATCTGGCGTCACAACAGGAAATCGGGTCGGTGATGGGGGGGCAGGTCTGGATGGTTAAGCCCGATAAGAAGGCCAAAGCTGCTAATGCCTGCCTCTGGATGCAAGCCGGAGTCGTAAAATTTAAAAACTGTGATAACTACTATGATTGCACCACCTGCAAGTACGACAATGCCATGGGGCAAAAAGCGGCCAAAGGCAAACAGATGAACTGGCAGACCGCCATGAAGTTGCGGCCGAATATGGACAGAGTCTGCCGTCATAGCCTGACCAACCGGATTGACAGACGGATTTGTGCCTATGACTACGAGTGCGCCACCTGTGACTTCGATCAGTTTTTCGAAGATGTCTGGACCACCAAGAGCGCCAGTTCGCCTTTCGAGGTCCAGCAGGTTAAAGGCTTTGACGTACCGATGGGTTATTATTTTCACGACGGCCATGCCTGGGCGCGGATCGAAAGCGGCGGTTATATCCGGGTCGGGCTCGATGACTTTGCCCTTAAAGTCCTGGGCGAGGCGGATGCCCTTGACCTGCCCCTGATGGGCAAGGAATTGGACCAGGGAAAAATCGGCTGGGGACTCAAGCGGCGGGACAATCTTGCCGATGTTCTGTCGCCGATTGACGGCGTAATCGTTGAGGTTAATTCTGATATCAGAGAAAAGCCGGCGATGGCCAATCGGGAACCCTATAGCGGTGGATGGCTTTTTATGGTGCGTACCCCTGATGTCAAAGCGACCATGGGAAAACTCATGACCGATCAGAATAGTCTGGCCTGGATGAACACGGAAGTCGGCAATCTGGAACATATGATCGAAGATGTGGCCGGTCCCCTGGCGGCCGACGGTGGTTATCTGGCCAGTGATATTTACGGTAATCTGCCAGATATCGGTTGGAACAATCTGACCAAGACGTTTTTGAAGACCTGAGCTGAAAGTTAATTGTTATCTGTTATTAGTTATTAGAATGAGACATCCGATACGGCCGTCTTTAATAGCGGTTTCCCAATAACTTATAACCAATAACGAATAACTTAACCCGAATATAATAAAAGGTTCACGATATGAATTCGACCTCCAAATATAAGAAGGGTAAGGAATCCAGCGCCGCATGCATCTGGCAGCAGGCCGGCGTGGTTCGACGCAAGGAGTGTCAGATCGATTATCATTGCGAGGCCTGCCGGTTTGACCGGGCTTTGCGGCGCGCGGCGCGCGAAAACAGGCGCTTGGTGCAGCGCGGCGAAACCCCCGCCGGCAACAACGGCCGGATCATGTTCTGGAAAGACCGCTTAAGAGAGCTGCCGCCCTGGAAGCAACCCTGTTTGCACCACATGAAAGGCCGCATTGATTTCCGGGCCTGCACCCATGACTACCAATGCGGTAATTGCGAATTCGATCAATATTTCAGCGACCAGTATACGGTGCATGCCGTGGTTCGGCCGGTCGATGTCCTCGACATAAAAGGGTTTAAACTGCCCCATGGTTATTACCTGCACCGCGGTCATACCTGGGTGAAAATTGAAGAAGGGTCAACCGCCCGAATCGGACTCGATGATTTTGCCTTGCGCCTGCTGGGTCCGCTGGATCGCATCGAAGCCCCGTTGATGGGAAAAACGGTGGTGCAGGACCGCGGTGATATTTTGCTCAATCGCAGTTCCAACAGCGCCAGGATACAATCTCCGATCAGCGGCGTGGTCACAGACATCAATCCGGACCTCAGAGAGCAGGGCAACCTTGCCAATCGGGATCCATACACTCAGGGTTGGGTGATGCGGCTGCATTCCAATAACCTGCGCCAGGATCTCAAAAAATTGATGATCGGCGACCAGGCCGGCGAATATATGGATGAAGAAATCGGTCGGCTCTACCAGGTCATCGAGGAAGAGGTCGGCCCGCTGGCAGCGGACGGAGGCTATCTGGGTGATGACATTTACGGCAATCTCCCCGCAGCGAGCTGGCAAAAGCTGACCCGGCGATTTTTACTTACATAACTCTTTTTCTCTCGCTCAAAAAGGAATTTCGGCCCAGGCCGGAATTCCTTTTTTTCCTTGACTTTTACCTTCTGTTTTTAGTACTGGGATACTGAGCTCTGAACTGATCGATTTGAGTTCAGTTGGTTTTTAAACTCTTTTTCTGTACTTCCCTGCTCCCTGCACTGTGGCCTTCAGTCTGAATCGATCAGAAAACCGGAACGTTGCTTTCGCCTGCAAAAATTACAATGGGAGAATTCGAGATGAGCGGTACGAAATGTCTGGTGCCATTTATCGATAATGGCGGCCAGCGGGCTTTTGTCGAACGCCGCAAAAAATTAAATATTATTTTTTTGTGGGACAGAAGGTCGAATACAGAGCGCCGCAAAATTATCGACCGCCGGGAGGCCCTCAATCAAAAGCGGCACTGCGGACCGGAGCGTCGAGTTGTTTTTCGAAAGTAATTCTCAACTCGGGCGCGCGCGAAGCCGGTGTACCGGCAAATACGGGGGCTATTTCATTTTAATCGCCACCATGGTGGCATCATCCTGGAGTTCATCTGATTTAACAAAGCGATGCAAACTTGAATTAATGTGGTCGATCAGCACCTCACTTGATTCATGCGCGCTTTGCGTTATCGCCGTTTTCAATCCTGCCACATCAAACATCAAATTTTCGGGATTGGTGGCCTCTGTAACGCCATCGGAGTAAAGCAGCAACAGGTCGCCCGGTTTAAAATAAATCTTCTGTTCTTCCAGCTGTTCAGCAAACTGCACATTTTCAAACATGCCGATGCTCATGCCGCCCGGCTTCAATTCCGTAATGGCGCGGGTGTCCGCGCAATAATAAAGGGGCCAATTGTGGCCGGCGCGAGCGATGGTGACCGATTTTTCGGTCAAGTCAAAAAATGCAATCACTGCCGTGATAAAATCGCCGTCGCGCATTCGTTTGCAGATAAGATCGTTGACGTGTTGCAAGATGGCGGCCGGGGAGCTACTGGTTTGCGAAAAAGATTGAAACATGCTCTGGGTGTATGCGGCATATAAAGCGGCGGAGACGCCTTTATCCGCAACGTCTCCGACAATGCTGATGATGCGGTTCTTGTCGGGCTGAACAATGTCAAAAAAATCACCGCCAACCATTTTTGCCGGCTTGGAATAGGTGGCAATCGAAAGCTGGCGCGATTCGGGGATTTTT
>CAVQBT010000037.1:0-52937 GCA_963710795.1 uncultured delta proteobacterium | reverse complement strand
GCGCTGAGATCCGATACCTTGCGTGGCTTCTGCTGGGCAATTGCACTCATCAGCGCTTTGGTGCATATCAGTGCGGGATCGATCGCCAATCTGTCGACTTGGGCATCGCGCCAACCTCTGAGAGCTTTGACGCGCCCTGCGACGACCAGCGGCACCCTGGGGGATCTCCGGCGCGGATACACGGGCAGATTCTCCTGGTCGATTTGCATTGCTTCCTGTATCGCGGCAATGACTGCGGGACCGTACATGCTTATTTGTTTGGGGCTCAAGGCCCTGGTTTTTTCCAGCTGCTTTAAATTCAACGGTTTTTTTTCCGCCAACTCGAGCAGTGAACGGCTGCCGAAAATTCTGAACAGGGGTTTATCCTTTTTCCGGGCAATTCGGCGACGATACTGAAGCAGGGTTTCCAGCACGGCCAGACTTCTGGGATTAAGCCTGCCCGCACCTTTAAAATGCATGTAAAGCGGATCGCCATTATTGGTGTTAGGCCGGACTTTGCTCAAATTTTCACATTCTTCCTGTACCCACTTGAGGCGTCCCAGTTTTTCAAGCTCACTTGTCAACATTTGAGCCAGCGGCAATAAATATCTGGCATCCTGGGCCGCATAGGAAATCATATCCCGCGGCAAGGGTCGCCGGGACCAATCTTTGCGCTGAAATTTTTTGTCCAACGCAACGTCAAACTTGTTTTTGAGAACGGCTTCCAGGCCGGTTTCAGGATAACCCAAAAAGCGGCTTGCCAGTTCGGTGTCGAACAGGTTGTTAATCGTGATATCAAAATCCCGATACAGGGAGCGGACATCATAGTCGGCCCCATGGAAAATTTTGCAGACCCCGCGTCTTTTAAAAATCGGTTTCAGCGGCGACAGATCCCTTACCTTTAGCGGGTCGATGACGACATTGATCCCCGGGGCGGCCATCTGAACCAGACAGACCTTTTCCTTGAAATGATACATGGAGTCTGCTTCGAGATCGACGCCGATGGTCTTTTCCTTATCGATCGTCCGGGCCAGGTTTTTAAGCGCATCAAAGGTTTCGATGATTTTATAATTGTCGCCGGCTGCTTTCATTTTTTCCCTTGACCCCTGCGCGAGTTTTTCCTATTTAGTGGTCTGATTTTCATTGGACTAAATCTTTAATTGCTTGATTATTCAAATAGTAGTAGGATTCAAATTTTATTTATGGGCGAGGCTAACGACTGTTCATCCGGCCCCGATTGGTTGCCAACTTGCTTTACTATATCACAGTGGGTTAAAAAATGATAAATATAACACTTTCCGACGGTAACATAAAGGCTTTTGACGGCCCGGTGAGCGGTCTTGAAGTTGCAAAAAGCATTTCCGAGGGGTTTGCCCGCAACTGCGTGGCCATGGAAATTGATGACAAGCTGGTGGATCTGAGCTTTGCCATCGATCATGACGCTAAAATCCGCTTAATTACCTCCAAAGATAAAGAGGCCCTGGAAATTTTGCGGCACAGCGCCGCCCATGTGATGGCGCAGGCCATCCTGCGAATTTACAAGGATGCGAAACTGACCATTGGTCCGGCAGTCGAAGACGGTTTTTACTATGACATCGATATGGAGCCGGTATCTGAAGACGACTTCCCGAAAATCGAGGCCGAAATCAAGAAAATCATCAAAGAGAAGCTGCCCGTCAAACGCCGCGAAGTGATAAAGGCCGAGGCCCTGGAATTTTATAAAGACGAGCCCTACAAGCTCGAGATGTTATCAGACCTCGAAGATGGGCACCATCTCATTTTACGAGCAGGGCGAATTTACCGATTTGTGCCGTGGACCCCATGTCCCGCACACCGGCTTTGTTAAACATATCAAACTGATCAAAGTTTCAGGCGCCTACTGGCGTGCCGACCCTTCCAGGTCCCAGCTTCAGAGAATATATGGAACCGCCTTTTTTGATAAAAAGGAATTGCAAGATCACCTGACGTTTCTCAAAGAAGCCAAAAAGAGAAACCATCGCAAGATCGGTCAGGCGCTGGATCTTTTCAGTTTTCACGAGGAAGCGCCGGGAATGGCGTTTTTCCATCCCAAGGGCATGGAGATCTGGAATGCCCTGCTGGATTACTGGCGCTATGAGCACCGGGTCGCCGGATATGTGGAAAGTAAGACGCCGATCATGTTAAATCGTGCCCTGTGGGAACGTTCCGGGCACTGGGAAAATTATCGTGAAAATATGTATACCTCCATCATCGACGATATGGAGTATGCCATTAAGCCGATGAACTGTCCCGGCGGAATGCTGCTTTACAAAACCAAACCGCACTCCTATCGGGACTTGCCCCTGAGGGTCGCTGAAGTCGGCCTCGTTCACCGGCACGAGTTAAGCGGCGTGCTGTCCGGGCTGTTCCGGGTCAGGTCATTTCACCAGGATGATGCGCATTTGTATATGACCGCGGATCACATCGAAGCTGAAATCCTGGCGATTTTGAATCTGGCCGAAAGGATGTACGGTGCCTTTGGTTTGGGTTTTCATCTGGAGCTGTCCACCCGGCCGGAAAAATCCATCGGAACCGATGAGCAATGGGAAACAGCCACCAGCGGTCTTGGCATCGGCCCTGAATACCTACGGCCAGAAATACGAATTAAATGAAGGCGACGGCGCCTTTTACGGTCCCAAAATTGATCTTCACATTAACGATGCCCTGAACCGGACCTGGCAATGCGGCACGATCCAATTGGACATGTCCCAGCCTGAAAGATTTCGACCTCTACTACATCGACAAAGATAATGAAAAGCACCGTCCGATCATGATTCACCGCACCGTTTTCGGATCCATTGAGCGCTTTCTGGGGATTTTGATCGAGCATTTTGCAGGCAAATTTCCCTTGTGGATGGCACCGGTTCAGGCAATTATTCTGCCGATCAACGATGATCTGGTGTCATATTCCCAGGAAATCAGGGAGATTCTTGCCAATGGCCGGGTTGCGCCTGGAAGTCGACAGCCGTACCGAAAGTCTGAACAAAAAAGTGCGGGAAGCCCAGCTGCAGTACGTTCCGCTAATTCTGACGATTGGCAGCAAAGAGAAAGAGGCCGGAACCCTTTCGGTGAGAACCCTGGACGGCAAAGTGAAGTACGGGGTCACCCATCAGCGCTTTCTGGATACTGTGCTGCCGCACATTCGCAATCGAGAGTTGACCCTGGATATTTTTGGCGATTGATAGCCAAGCCCTGACATTTTGCAAAAATGAACTTTATTGGATCAATCCGCCTGATTGTACAATAACGTGCCAAAAATATGATTTCATTGTAAAGCACTAAGAAACGTCGATTAAAGCCCTAACTCGATGAATGCGATACCTCAACCGAAAATGACTCGGTTGAGGTTTCTCTTTGCTTAGGTTATACTTATAGAATCCCGGCATTCAAAGGTTTTGAGAATATGGTAAAAAATGCAGGAGTTACTGACCAGTAAGATAGAATTCTGTGATCTGCTGTGCCGGCATGCGGACTTTGCCCGGCTAGAGGCGCTGGACGGCAGTTGCCGAACATTTCAATCCCTGTGGTGTAAAAAGCTGAAAAAACACGTCACCAAAAATGCCCCTTGCGAGGTGGCCTTCGGCAAGCGGCGCCCGACGACGGGGTTTTAATGATACTGGTTTATTGAGTTCCTGGATCCTGAATTTATAGATGCTGATTAATTCGGTAGGATGGGACATACAGTGCCGGTTGATAGGTGGAAGGTCATAAGGTAATACCAATTCGACTTTCGAAAGGCGGGTGTTTGCTCACCTTCTCACCTTCCCAACCTCTCACCTTCTTGCTTCTGTCATCTGACACTATATATGTTACCTAAAGTCAAAAGTTTTACCTGCTGCTGGTTGCCGCTGATTGCCTATTGCGTGTTTATCTACATCCAGTCTTCGTATCCATCGCCGGAAGCACTGCCTTCATTTGAATTCAGCGACAAATTGATGCATTTTGGGGCGTATGCCGTTATGGGCGTTTTGTTTTACCGCGCTTATCAGACCCTGCCTTTCAAAACCATTATTCAATTGATCGTCCTGTTCAGTATGATTTCCGCTTCGCTGTACGGTGTCAGCGATGAAATTCACCAATCGTTCGTCCCCTACCGGGACGGCAGCTTCGGGGATGTAATCGCCGATGTTCTCGGGGCGGTCTGCGGGGTAACCTGTATCATCGGTGGCGGATGGGTATAAAGGATAGACAGCAATCGAAGTCGGAAGTCGGAATGCGGAAGTTGGAAAAAGGGAAAAAGACAGAGTATTGAATTCCGATATCTCAAAAAGGGTTTATGACCGTTTGGCCTATAGATATTTGTTACTGGTTATTAGTTATTGTCACCCAGCATCCAGCGACCGGTATCCAACTTCCTTATTCCCCCTTCCGCATCTTCAGCCGCGGCATAGTCCCGCCCCATCGGACGACGACGGGTCCGACTTCCGAATTCAGTTAAACCTCGTTGACAAACTATAGGGTTTCAGGTAAGTAAAGATCTTCCCCAAATCTCCCTAAAAAGGAGGCAATTTCGCAATGGCCGATCAGAATATTATTGTAATAAATGGGAATGAATTTAGTTTTGAGCGGGGCGAGAGCATTCTCGATGTCGCGCAACGCAACAGTATTGATATTCCCACTCTCTGCTACTTAAAGGGCGCAACCGCCACCGGTGCCTGCCGGGTTTGCGTGGTCGAGGTGGAAGGCGCGCGCAGCCTGGTTGCTTCTTGCGCATCACCGGCAGCCAAAAACATGGTTGTGCGCACCGAGTCGGCGAAAGTCATCACCGCCCGTCGCATGGTTTTACAGCTGCTGCTGTCATCGGGTAATCACAATTGTGCGGTCAGTGGATCGGCCGGAAATAACTGGACCGAATTCCAGCTCAAGTCCCAGCAGGCGGAAGATACCGCCGAATTGTGCCCGGTTTGGGGGGACTGCAAGCTGCAGGAGCTGGCGTTTCGTTACCAGGTTACCGGTGAGCAATTCATGCCCACGGAAACACCGTATCCGATGGAGACGGTTAACCCCTTTATCGTACGCGATTTTTCGCGGTGTATCCAATGCGGCCGGTGTGTCCAGGCCTGCAATGAGGTGCAGGTCAATCAAGCCATCCACTACGGCTATCGCGGTGCTTCCACCAAGATCATTGCAGCCGGTGACCGGCCATACCAAGATTCAGATTGTGTGTTTTGCGGCGAATGCGTGCAGGTGTGCCCCGTGGGCGCGCTGGTCGAAAAAGATGCCCGGTATCGGGTGCGGCCCTGGGAAACCAAAAAAGTGCGCACGACCTGCAGCTATTGCGGCGTCGGATGCCAGCTTTACTTGCATGTCAAAGACAACCAGGTCGTCAAAGTAACGGGGGTGGAGGATTTTGCCCCTAATTACGGCAGCTTGTGTGTCAAAGGACGATTCGGCTATGATTTTGTCAATTCGCCGGATCGCCTGACGACCCCGTTGATCAAGGAAAACGGCCAACTGCGGGAAGCCTCCTGGGATGAGGCCCTTGATCTGGTTGCCGCCAAATTCAATGAAATCAAAACCCAACACGGTTCCGACAGTCTGGCCGTGCTGACATCGGCCAGAATTACCAATGAGGAAAACTACATCGCCCAGAAATTTGCCCGGGCGGTGCTTAAAACCAACAGCGTCGATCACTGCGCGCGTCTCTGACATTCTTCCACGGTGGCCGGTCTGGCCGCAGCGTTTGGCAGTGGCGCCATGACCAATACCATCGAATGTATTGAGAAGGCCGATGTCATTCTGATCACCGGGTCCAACACCACCGAAAACCATCCGGTGCTCTCCAGCTTCGTCAAGCGGGCCGTAACCCGAAAGGGGGCGAAACTGATCGTCGTCGATCCCCGGCGCATTAAAATCACCCGTTTTGCGGATAAATGGCTGCGCCAGAATCTGGGCACCGATGTGGCCTGGATTAACGGCATGATGCATGTCATCATCAAAGAAAACCTGCAAGCCCAGGACTATGTCGACAGCCGCACCGAGGGATTCGAAGCGGTCAAAAAGACAGTTGAAAAATATACGCCGGAATATGTGGAGGCGATTACCGGAATTGCCGCTCAGGACCTTGTCGAAGCCGCCCGCCTTTATGCCGGCGCCGAGCGTGGCAGCATTTTATATTGCATGGGAATCACGCAGCACACCACCGGAACCGATAATGTCAAATCCCTGGCCAACCTGGCGATGCTGTGCGGCAATCTGGGTATTGAAGGCGGCGGCGTCAACCCGCTGCGGGGGCAGAACAATGTCCAGGGGGCCTGTGACATGGGCGGCCTGCCGGATGTGTACTCCGGCTATCAGAAAGTGATCGACCCAAACGCCCGCACAGAAAATGGCTGAAGCCTGGGGGGTCGCCGATCTGCCGGATAAACCCGGTCTGAAAGTTACCGCCATGATTCCGGCGGCCCATGACGGCGAAGCTCAAGGCCCTTTATATCATCGGCGAAAATCCGCTGGTTTCGGATCCTGATTTGAACCATTGTGAAAAAAGCCTCAATAATCTGGATTTTTTGGTGGTGCAGGATATTTTTCTGACCGAAACCGCCCGGCTGGCGGATGTCGTGCTGCCTTCAGCCTGCTTTGCGGAAAAAGAAGGAACCTTTTCCAATACCGACCGCCGGGTGCATCGGGTGCGCAAGGCCGTGGAACCGCCCGGCCAGGCCTGGGATGACTGGAAGATCACCTGTGAAATCGCCGGCCGGATGGGCTATCCCATGCGCTACGAGAACAGCCGGCAGATTATGGAAGAAATCGCGCGGGTAACCCCTTCATATGGCGGTATCACCTATGACCGGATCGAGCAGGAAGGCATTCACTGGCCGGCGCCGACCGCCGAGCATCCCGGAACCCCCGTCCTGCACCGTGATCAGTTTGCCAAGGGCAAGGGCACCTTTCACGCCATAGATTACATCCCGCCGGCCGAAAAGACCGACGATGAATATCCAATGTACCTGACCACCGGCCGCTTGCTGTATCAATATCACACCGGCACCATGACCATGAAAAGCGCCGGCCTCATGGATATCGCACCGGAGTGTTTCGTTGAAATTTCATCCCAGGATGCCGGCAATTATGAGGTGGCAGATGGTGCCGTGGTCGATATTGCTTCGCGCCGCGGGAACATCCAGGCCAGAATCAAGATTTCGACTAAAGCGGTGCCGGGTACGGTGTTTATACCCTTTCACTATGCCGCTGCGGCCGCCAATCGCCTGACGAATGCCGCGCTGGATCCGATTTCCGGTATACCCGAGTATAAGGTGTGTGCGGTGAAGCTTTCCAAAACGGCCTAGCGCCAAGCGCTGGGTGCAGAGAGGCATAGTGCCAGAGGGCATGGCGCAAGGTTACGAAGATATAAGAAATAGAGTCTAAGGACGAAAAAACCCGATCTTCTATGAGGATCGGGTTTTTTAGTTTAATGCTTACGATTTAATGCTAATGGAAAACTTTAATCTAAAAATATTTTTGAAAAAATTAGATACCTGAATTTTAGTGCAACAATCGGTGTCTAAAGTCCATTGCGCTAAATTGAATTGGAACCTCACTGAGAGTTATTTGAGTGCAAAATTCAGGTATTATTCTTCCTCTTTGGAGTACAGCACATCCACATCCTTGAGGTCGTCTCCCAGGTATTCGCGTTCATTTTCACCCAGAATACCCATGGACAGGCAGATCAGGGTCCAGAGATGGACGTTATGCCAGCCGCCTTCGTAAAATTCGCTCAGGTCGTGAATCTGGGAATGGCAGTTATGGCAGGGGGTGATGCAATATGGAGCCCCGGTGGCCAATATCTGGTCGGCTTTCAATTTGCCGAAACGCTCGGCGGGCTTCGGGCATTCCGTTTTGCAGAAACCCGCCGCCGCCGCCGCAGCAGTAGTTATTGGAGCGGTTGGGCGTCATGTCGATAAAATTTTCTTCCCCGACTACGGATTTTGTTACAAAGCGCAGGTCCTCGGCCATCGGATCACCATAGGTTTTGCGAACCAGCTGGCAGGGATCCTGGACGGTAAATTTTATCCGGCGCTCCTTGTTCCAATCGGAGTTGACTTTCAGCCGGCCTTCCCGAATCCAGCGGGCGTAAAGGGTAATGATGCTTTCGATTTCGAAGTTGTGCTCGATGTTGAACTTTTGCAGTCCGACCCGGACTGCGAACATTTCGTGCCCTCACTCCGTATTGAGCCAGTACTTGCAGCCCAGATCATCGACGGCTTTGGCCTTCGTCCGCACGATGTGCTCCCAGTTTTCGAGATCGGCCATGAACATACAGTAGTTTTCGGCCGCCCACCCTTTGGTGCCGTAGGTCCAGTCCGCACCGACATGGTGCAGAATCTTCCACAGGGGCACCATTTCATCGGGTTCGGTCACCGGTTCGCGGGAATTTTGATTCAAGAAATATTCGGCGCCTTTTTTGTTGATCGGTGCCGTCAGATCCTCAAATCCGGGTTGGGTTTCGCGAACCTCCTCCAGAACATCCTCCACCACAAATTGGAAATCTTCCTCACTGGCACCCATGGCGCTGCAGGTATCGCTTCTAAGTGCCATATCGCAGGAGCCTAAAATTCCTTTGGGCCGCTCCTCCCGGGGTCTGGTTTTTCTCACATTAAATACGAGCTGCGGGATGTCGATTTTCATCGGGCAAACATAAATGCAGCGCATACACAGGGTGCACATCCAGGCCCAATCCGAACTCAGGATTTCCTCGTCCATCCCCAGGGCCGCCATGCGCAAAAATTTTCTGGGATCCATGTCCTCCAGGCCCGTGGCCGGGCAGCCGGAAGAGCAGGCCCCGCATGTCAGACAAAGGTTCAGATTGCCGCCTTCGGGCAGAATCTCTTTGACCTTGTCGATAAACTTGCTTTTTTTCTTACCGCCAAGTTTGATTGCTTCTTCAGCCATGCTGTAAAAACCTCCAATAATTTTTTTCTTTTAATTCGCCTACGCCTGATTGATTGGCGCAAGTATTTATAATATCAAAAAATTCGATAAAATGCCATGATGAAAAAAAATAATAAAGAGGGATTTATGCCAGAATTTTTACGGAATGTCAACGAATCTCATAGAAAATTAGTAGGGTTACAGGCATTATTATAACTGGTGAGAATTTTGGTATGACTGCGGAAAAAATTGCGACTGCAAGACCCCATTCAGCGGTGCCGCAAGATACATATTACCGTCAAGGTAAGATCATGATATTATTTGGTTTTTTCTCACTACAGGGTGTAAGTAACTGAAGGTTTCAGATGTCAGTGTTCAGGTGTCAGGACTTAGCACCTCAGTTCCCTGACACCCGAAATCTGACACCTGAAATCTAAAAAAAACCAATGGACTGCGCTATTGCTGCACTGCTGGGGACACTTTTCCCGAGCGCAGTATAGGAAAAAGCATAGTACCTATATTTTCACCTCATTATGCTTCATTCAGGATTCAGGTATTAGCCGGGAATCAGAATGGTCGAACCGGTCGTGTTGCGTGCCTCCAGATCGCGATGCGCCTGGGCGGCTTCGGCCAGCGGATAGGTTTGTTTGATTTCGATTTTGACAGCACCGCTTGCCACGACCTCGAACAGATCCCGGGCATGATCCAGTAAATCCGCGCGTTTGGCGGTATAGGCCATCAGGCTGGGGCGGGTCAGAAATAAAGAGCCTTTGGCTGCCAGAACGCCCAGATCAAAGGGCGGTACCGAGCCGGAGGATTGGCCGAATGATGACCATCATGCCCAGCGGGCGCAGACAATCAAGTGACTGCATGAAGGTGGCCTGGCCCACGGAGTCATATACCACCGCGACCCCGGCACCACCGGTAATTTCTTTTGTTTTGGCGGCAAAATCTTCATCGTTATACAGGATGGGATAATCGCAGCCATTGGCCCGCGCCATTTCGGCCTTTTCCGGTGAACCGACAGTTCCGATGACCGTGGCACCGAGGTGTTTGGCCCACTGGCAGGCAATCGAGCCGACGCCGCCGGCGGCGGCATGAATTAACACCGTATCGCCCTTTTTGACATCGTAGCACCCCCGCAACAGATAGCGCGCCGTCATGCCCTGGAGCATCATGGCCGCCCCCTGTCGAGTGGAAATGCCTTCCGGCAGTTTTACCAGCCGATGGGCTGGAATCCTGCGAACTTCGGCATAGGCCCCGGGCGGAACCCCGGCATAGGCCACCCGGTCACCGGCAGCCACTTCGGAAACCCCGTCACCAATTTCTTCCACCACGCCAGCTCCTTCAAGACCCGGTGTGGCCGGTAACCCCGGCAAGGGATACAGTCCGGTGCGGTGATAAACATCTATAAAGTTTAACCCCACGGCCTCATGGCGCACGAGTGCTTCGCCGGCTTCAGGTTTGCCCGGATCGAAATCTTCCCATTTTAAAACCTCCGGTCCCCCGGTTTCGTAAATTCGTATCGCTTTGGACATCGTGTCCTCCTTTTTGATGCTGCTATAATTTTTAGAAAATCAATGCTAAATTGATCATAATATTTGTTGGTTTTTCAGGAAGTCAAGGTGGGCCAACCGGAATCTATTCGGGAAAAATATCCTTGACTGATCAGAAGATTCGCTATATATTTCTTATTAATGTTAAATTTAACATGAATAAGAAATATAATGAACTTTATATCCTTTAAAAATTCTTTGCGGGATTTTCCGGTATTTTCCATCGCGGATATCCGAGCCGCCCACGGTGGTTT
This sequence comes from uncultured delta proteobacterium, assembly GCA_963710795.1. Classification (GTDB taxonomy): domain Bacteria; phylum Desulfobacterota; class Desulfobacteria; order Desulfobacterales; family JAFDCJ01; genus JAFDCJ01. Next base: position 42,262 of record CAVQBT010000037.1, on the reverse strand, counting down.
TGACCGTCGCAGGCTTAGTGAATGGCAGAAAAAAGGGTATATCAAAAAAATAATTAAAGGCTATTACCTCTTTTCAGATATCGACATAAATGAAAACACGCTGTCGGCAATTGCGAATAAAATTTACAAGCCATCCTACATTTCCTTTGAGACCGCGATGTCCTATTATGGGCTGATTCCGGAAAGCATCTACATTATTACCTCGGCCTCAACCAGACGGACAGCCATGTTTGAAACTCCTATGGCACGGTTTTCATACAGAACCATAAAACCGGCATTGTTTTTTGGATATTCGCTGCTGCGGGGCGGAATAAAAATGGCTTTCATGGAAAAGGCGATCCTGGACTATTTTTATATAAACCCTGCAGTTCAAACTGAGGATGATTTTGTCGCCCTGCGGATAAACAGGGACGAGATCCTGAGTCGGATTAATCGGGAACGGCTCACAGAGTATATACAACGGTTTAATCATAAGCGCCTGTCAAAAAAAATGAACCATTTTCTGGGGTGGTTGGAATATGCTTGATATCAAACAGATTCAATCATTTTATCCGGAACATCTTTGGCCGTTTAAAAAAAATCTCCTGCGGGAATATCTGCAGTATAAGATCCTGGAGGCCATCTTTGAGTCACCGCTGGCTGATAAGCTGACTTTTATGGGTGGAACCTGCATCCATATGGTTCACGGGAGCTCCAGGTTCTCGGAGGATCTCGATTTTGACAATCCGGGTATTGACCGGCCTGATTTCGAGGCCCTCTCTCAACGGGTAAAAAGGAATTTGGAACTGCAGGGATACACTGTTGAACTGAAAATTACGTATCGAGACGCCTTCCGCGCTTCTCTGCGTTTTCCGGGTTTGCTGCACGATGGCGGCATATCCGGTCATCGGGATGAAAAACTGCTAATCCAGATCGATACCGAGCCCCAGGGAATCCAATATAACCCGGAAAAATTTATCCTAAACAAATTCGATGTGTTCTCACGGATTAACATTGTACCCGTCGACATCCTGGCCGCCCAGAAAATTGTATGTATTTTCAGCCGCCGTCGGCCGATGGGGCGCGATTTTTTTGACGTCGTTTTCCTGCTGGGAAAATCCGGGGTAAATTTTGACTATCTGGATCGCAAATTGGCTATCCGAAATAAAAAAGAGTTACGTGACAGATTGCTTTTGCAGAGCGCGCAACTGGATTTCAATCGCATGGCTAAAGATCTGGAGCCGTTTGTTTATTCTAAAAGGGACGTGGACCGGGTGCTCATGTTCCCGGAGTTTATTCAGCAAGCAATTTGAGACCGCTTGGCCTGGCGTTAAATTGTTTGTTGGTTGATTTGTAAAATTATAAAGCCTTCCTCATGCTTTCTCGAAATTTCCGTATATTAAGAATGAAGACGTACTGCTCTCTGTTTTTCAACGACTATTCACCGATTATTTTAACTAAGACCCGTTTACGTCGTCGACCATCAAACTCACCGTAAAATATTCTTTCCCAGGTGCCGAAATCGAGCCTTCCATCGGTGATGGCGACGACAACCTCGCGCCCCATGACCTGCCGTTTCATGTGAGCATCGGCATTATCCTCACCGACATTGTGGCGGTAGCCGGACACCGGTTCATGGGGGGCGATCTTTTCCAACCAGACTTCGTAATCATGGTGCAGACCGGACTCGTCGTCGTTGATAAAAACCGAGGCGGTGATGTGCATGGCGTTGACCAGCACCAGGCCTTCTTTGATGCCGCTTTCGCGCAAGCATTCATTTACCTCAGGGGTGATGTTGATGAAAGCCCGTCGGGTGGGCACCTCAAACCATAGCTCTTTGCGGTAGCTTTTCATGTCTCCTCCCTAATTTTTGTCACGAATGATTATGAAGAACTTTTAGCCCATCTAGCCAGTAAGTGGATCGCTGGTTTACCAGACGGAATTGACATGCGGATAGGCGAGAATTTTTTTGTCAGCTGTAAGAATAGTGCAATCGTTCAAACGTGCAGTCGCAGTGATGATCCGGTCGGCCGGGTCGGCATGAAAAGTATCCGGCAATGAGTATGCCTCTTCCATGATTTCAAGACTGATGCTTTCAACTTGCCAATTATTTAATTCAATCCAGATAATGCAGCAGGTGTCCAGCAACAGTTTCATCACTGCAACATATCCCAGCTGTCTGCGGAAATCAGCGGCTCCGTCAGATCGCCGTTTACCTGAACGGTTCCCGCACCGCATCCAAGTTGGGTGCGGTTGCGAATTTTCTTTGAACCGTGGGGAACCAGCAAGGCAATCGGGATGTTGCGTTTGCATATTTCAATCACTTCACCCTGCTCCACGAGGCCGATGAATTTGCTGAGATTATCTTTTAAGTTGCCGATATTAGCTTTTTTCATGGCTAAAATATAGGCTAAAAACTTGGCCATGTAAAGTGGTAAAATCGAAATGAAGACGCTACAGCTCAGGCCTCCGGCTATTAGAGTGAATAGTGAATCTGGGATAATTTGTCTCCTTTAAGCAGCGCGCTGATTATCCCAAATTCAAATGAATTCCTGTTCGACCAATCAACTACAGTTTTTTAAGCAACTGATTGGCTGCCGTCAGCGTTGGGTCCCAGGTCGGACCGAACGGCGGGGCATAGGCCAGGTCCGTCTGGCTGTACTGGGCGACGGTCATCCGGTTGTGCAGGGCGACGGCCGGGGCATTGATGCGGTGGGCCACCCCTTCCTTGCCGATCATTTGGGCGCCCAGCAGCCGCCCGGATTTTTTATCACCGATCAGGTTGACCCAGATGGTGGTGTTGCCGGGATGCGCATGGGCCTTAGAATTCGACTTGATCATGTTTTGCACCGGATCAAATCCAAAATTTTGAGCCTCGGCCAGATCCAAACCGGTGCGGGCAATTTCATAATCAAACACCCGGAATACGGCCGTGCCGGCAATGCCGTCAAGCCGGGACTCCTTGCCGCAGACATTATCCGCCACCGCCCAGCCGGCACGATTGGCGCGCAATGCCAGCGGAATCCAGGCTTTTTTTCCGGTGACCACATGATAGGCATCGGCGCAGTCACCGGCGGCATAGATATGATCGTGGGATGTTTTTAACCGGCGATCGACGGCAATGGATTTATTCGCGCTCAGTTCGAGGCCCGCATTTTCGGCAATCTGGCTGCAGGGCGTGACGCCGATGCCCACCAGCACCATATCGGCGGCAAGGTTTAAATCCCGGCAATTCACCTGAAGACCGTCGGCGGTCTTTTCGATGCTTTCAACCGCGTGACCGGCATGAACCCCGACTCCTTTAGCTTCAAGCTCTTCTTTGACGGCCTGGGCCATCGCCGGTTCCAGCCACGGCAAAAACTGCGGATTGGGTTTGACCATATCGACGGCAATGTTCAAGCCAACGAGGGATTCGCACATTTCAAGCGCGATATAGCCCATTCCGATAATAACGGCTTTATTGATGCGGTTGCTTTGTAACAGCTTTTTAATTTTGCGGCCGTCTGCCAGGCTTTTTAGCACCACAACACCGGGCAGGTCGAATCCGGCCAGATCCGGCCTGATGGCGGCAGCGCCGGTGGCAATCAGCAAATTATCGTAGGAAAATTCGAAGCGGTCACCAGCCAATGTCGTGCCGGATACCGTCTGCCGATCCGGATCGATGATTTCCGCACAATGGCCGGTTACCAGATTAATGTTTTGTTTGTCGCGAAATACCTGGGCATGTCGAACGACCAAATCCTCGATGTCTCTATCCGGCGCCGCCAGATTATAAGGCAGGCCTCAAGCGCTGTACGAGACGTCCTTGGTTTTTTCAATAACCGTAACCGCCATATCCGGCCGGCTGCGTTTGGCCCGGCTGGCAGCGCTCATCCCGGCTGCATCACCTCCGATGACGACAAATTTCATGGCCTTCTCCCGCTATTTATAAGGTTAATGTGTTAAATCGATATTGATCCTGATACAGAAAAATTGCAATATACTGGAATAAGTTGATTTGAATCTTTTAAATAGATTATTAATATTTCATAATCAATCAAATTATCAATCAGATTTATCACGCAAGCACGAAATGACGAAAACGCGAAAGAAAAATTTCGTGCTTTCAAACTTTCGTGTTTTCGTGATTTATCCTTTTTTGTTCCGGCTTGTCCGGGTTGGGTCTTAAGTTTGAAAAGTACGCATTTCTACATCAAGAAAATTGAATCTTATTTACCACGGGTCTTGGCTGTCGATCGATTGGCGGCGCGTCGCGAAATCAGCCGCCTCAGGCAGCGTAATAAAAAGTCCAAGGCTAAATATAATTTCGAGCAAAAATTCGATCGGCTGCAAAAACGCTTGGAAGCCTCCGAGCAAAAACGCAACACCCGCCTGATAAATTTGCCTGATCTGCGATTTAATGAAGAATTGCCGATATTTGCCAAAAAAGATGAGATCATCGAGGCCATCCAGCGCCATCCGGTAATCGTGGTTGCCGGTGAGACCGGGTCCGGCAAGACCACCCAGTTGCCGAAATTCTGCCTGGCCGCCGGCCGGGGAATCGATGGCATCGTCGGATGCACCCAGCCGCGCAGAATTGCCGCCACGACGGTTGCCCGCCGCATTGCTGAAGAACTGGGGCAGGAAACCGGCAAAGCGGTCGGGTATAAAATTCGGTTTAAGGAGCGCACGACCCGGGATTCCTATATCAAGATCATGACCGACGGGATCCTGCTGGCTGAAACCCAGAGCGATCGCTACCTGAGCGCCTATGATACCATCATCGTCGATGAGGCCCATGAACGCAGCCTGAACATTGATTTTATTCTGGGCATCCTGCAGACCCTGTTGAACAAACGCGACGATCTGAAACTGATCATCACGTCGGCGACCATCGACACGGAAAAATTTTCAAAAACCTTCGGCAATGCCCCGGTCATTGAGGTTTCCGGGCGGATGTACCCCGTCGCAGTGCATTATCTTACCCCCGATGAGGAGGAACGGGCTGAAAACGGCGAACTTTCGCATGTGGATCTGGCGGCCGCAGCTGCGGACCGGCTGTTAAAACAACGTGTCCCAGGTGATATTCTGGTGTTTATGCCGACCGAACAGGATATTCGCGAAACCTGTGAGCTCATTGAGGCGCATAAACCGCCCGGGGTTCGGGTCTTGCCGTTGTTTGCCAGGCTGACTGCCGCCGAGCAAAACCGGGTGTTTGACCGCTTTTCCCAGCGCAAGATCATCGTTGCCACCAATGTCGCCGAGACATCCATCACCATTCCCGGCATCAAATATGTAATCGATTCGGGCCTGGCGCGCATTTCGCGCTATTCACCGCGGACGCGCACGACCTCATTGCCGGTGATGCCGGTATCCAAAAGCAGCGCCGATCAGCGTCAGGGCCGTTGCGGCCGGATGGCAAACGGCGTGTGTATCCGATTGTTTACTGAAGATGATTTTCAGTCGCGTCCGCAGTATACACCACCTGAAATTATGCGGGCCAATTTAGCGGAAGTCATTTTGCGCATGATTTCGTTGAAGCTCGGCGATATTGCTGAATTTCCTTTTGTCGATCGGCCGGACTTAAAAAATATCAAAGATGGATTTAATCTGCTTTTTGAGCTAGGGGCGATCACGCGAAGGGCAAAGGGCAAAGAGCAAAGGGCTGGGGGCCATGAGCAAAGGACAGAGGGCAAAGAGCGGAGTCTTGAATTCGGAATTCGGAATTCGGAAGTTGGAAAAAAGCATGCGGAATTTGGAATGCGGGATTCGGACGGAAAAAAAGAGAGCGAAGAGCAGGTGGCCAAGGGTGATGGGTCTAATGCGGCTGCGGCGGTAGCAACCAGCGGCGGGGTTGAGTTGACGGCCAAGGGGCGGATAATGGCCAGGATTCCGTTGGATCCCCGGTTGTCGCGGATGTTGATAGAAGCCAAAAAGGAGGGTTGTCTCCCCGAGATTGCGGTTATCGCCGCCGTCCTCAGCATTGCTGACCCCCGCGAACGGCCTGCCGAAAAAGCCGACGAAGCCGATCGGATGCAGGCGGTCTTTGTTGATCAGAGTTCGGATTTTGTGACGCTTCTCAATATCTGGCATCGTTATCATGCGCATTGGCAGAAGGTCAAAAGCAACAACCAGATGAAGCGCTTTTGCCGAGAACACTTTATTTCCTTTAAGCGCATGCGGGAATGGCGAGATGTCCACAGTCAAATATCGGCTCTTTTAAAGGAGCACAATCTTTGGAATTCGGCCTTCGACAAGCTCAGGCGAGACAAAGTCGGAAGGCGGCCTTCGACGAGCTCAGGCGAGACAAAGTCGGAAGGCGGCCTTCGACAAGCTCAGGCGAAACAAAGTGGGAATTCAGAAGGTGGAATTTCAACTGATAGATATGCAGCACTGCATAAATCCATTCTAAGTGGATTTCTATCCAACATTGCCCAGCAGAAGGAAAAAAACTTTTTTCGGGCTGCCCGGGGCCGGGAGGTGATGATTTTTCCCGGGTCAGGGCTTTTTAATAAGGCCAAGCACTGGGTAGTCGCGGCAGAAGTAGTCGAGACATCCAGAGTTTTTGCGCGCACCGTAGCCAATATCGACAGCGGCTGGCTGGAAGACATCGGCCGGGATCTGTGCAAATATACTTATCTAAATCCGCATTGGGAAAAGAATCGGGGTGAAGTGGTAGCTTCGGCGCAGGTGTCCCTGTTCGGGTTGATTATTGTTGCTGAAAGAAAAGTCTCATACGGAAAAGTGAATCCTGAAGGCGCATCCGATATATTTATTCAGAATGCGCTGATAAATGCAGAGGTTAAAAAGCCGTTTGCCTTTATGACGCATAACCAAACGCTTATTGATGGTATCAGGGATGTCGAAAATCGCTTTCGCCGACGGGATATCCTCATCAGTGAGCCGGAACTTTTCAGTTTCTACAAAGAAAGGCTGCCGGCCATTTATGATATTCGAACACTTTCAAAATACCTGAAGAAAACGGGAAATGACCGGTTTTTGCGGATGGATAGAGACCAGCTGATCCTCAATGACCCGGATGAAGCGGCCCTCGCCCAATTTCCGGATCGAATTGAATTCGCCGGGCATCGATTTAATTGCGTGTATGCCTTTGAGCCCGGCCAAAACAATGATGGGGTTACTGTTAAAATTCCAGCCCCACTTGCGTCTGCGGTGCCATCCGAGGCAATAGACTGGCTGGTGCCCGGCCTGTACCCGGAAAAAATTGAAGGATTAATCAAGGCCTTGCCCAAATCCTATCGTAAACGACTCGTACCGGTCAAAGATACGGTTGAAATCATCGGCCGGGAAATGCCGAAAACGGAAGGCTCATTGATATCCGCCCTGGGTAAATTTATTTATCGACGTTTTAACGTCGACATACCGGCTGCGGCCTGGTCCGATGAAACCCTGCCTGAGCACCTCAAGCTGCGGATTTCGATCACCGCTGCCGACGGCAAAGAATTGCGCGTCAGCCGAGACCCGTCCATTTTACACCGGGAAGCTGTCGGCAGCGCCGGGTCCGTCGAATTTGAAGCACTGCGCAGAAAATGGGAAAAAAATGGCCTCACGGCCTGGGATTTCGGTGATCTGCCGGATCATATCAGTGAAACCGGTAAACTCCGGGCGAAATGGATTGCCTATCCGGCCCTGGAAAAAGATCCGAAGACGGATAAACAGGTCAATCTGCGTCTTTTCCTGCAGCGTGACAAAGCCCGGGCCGCCCACCTGGCGGGAGTGCTGACCCTGTATTCAATCCATTTTGCCAAAGATCTGAAATTTTTGAAACGGCAACTGAAGTTTCCGCCGGCTCAATCTGCGCTGACCGATTATTTTGGCGGTGCCCGACAGTTTGAGAAGCGCCTGTATCAGCAATTTGTGCAGGCCCTGTTCAGCAAAGACATCCGGTCGCAAACAGAATTTTACGCCCATGCGAAGAAAATGGGTCCGCAGATTCTTACCAGCGGTCAGGAATTGTTCAGGAACGCGCTGCCGGTCTTGACAGCCTATCATGAGGCGCGCAGCCAGATTTTGCGATTTCAGACCGGTAGTCGGGTTAATCCTCAAATTCAGGCTTTATTCACGGAGTTGCTCGATGGGCTGGGACGTCTGGTTCCTGAAAACTTCGTTGAACTTTACAATCAGGAGCGTTTTCCTCATCTTGAAAGATATATCAAGGCAATAATGATACGGGCCCAGCGTGCTCCGTTGGATTTTGAGAAAGACCAGGCCAAGGCGGCCGAAGTGCGCAAGTTTGCCGATGGGTTGGAGCGGCTTTTAAATGCGCTGTCACCCGCCGTATCCGATGAAAAGCGACAAGCCATCGAAGATTTTTTCTGGATGCTGGAGGAATACAAGGTCTCTGTTTTTGCCCAGGAGCTTAAAACCGCCGTCCCGGTTTCCGCCAAACGGCTGAGAGATAAATTGGGGCGGATTGAACGGATGGTTTGAAACCGGAAGTGGGAATTCTGAATTGGGAAGTCGGAAATGGGAAGTGGGAAATGGGAAGTGGGAAGTTGGAAGGGAAGGTATAAAGGTGAAAGGTTAAAGGCGAAAGGCAAAAGGTAAAAGGATGATGCTGGCATCTGGTTGCTTGTAAATGATTGCTCCACGCTTCATTGCGCAGCGCACGGTGTCAATTAATTTAGGTGTAGGAAGGAGGTTGTTTTCTCACCCTCTCACCTTCTTTCCTTCGTTATTTGTTATTAACTATGACAAAAAGATCTAAAAATCCCGCAGTTTCGGTGATCATCCCCACCTACAACCGTGGCTGGATCCTCGGGGAGGCGATCGATTCGGTTCTGGCCCAGGACTATACCGACTATGAACTGATTGTGGTGGATGACGGGTCGACGGATGATACCCGGCAGATTCTGGGCTCCTATGGCCGGGACATTATTGTATTGCAGCAACCCAACCAGGGCGTCAGCGCCGCGCGCAACCGGGGTATTGCCGAATCACGTGCGCCACTGGTGGCATTTTTAGATTCCGACGATCTCTGGCTGCCGCAAAAACTGGCACGTCAGGTTGCCTTTTTTCAATCCAAGCCGGATGCACTGATCTGCCAGACTGAAGAAACCTGGCTGCGAAACGGCGTGCGGGTAAATCCCAAAAAACGGCACCAGAAGCTTGCGGGCCTGATCTTTGAGCCCTCCCTGGCCCTGTGCCTGGTGAGTCCTTCGGCGGTGATGATTCGCAAACCCCTGTTTGACGCCGTCGGTCTATTCGATGAGAGCCTGCCGGCCTGCGAGGATTATGATTTGTGGCTGCGAATCAGCTGCCGGCACCCGGTTTTTCTGATTGATGAACTCCCTGATCATCAAGCGCGGCGGTCATGAAGACCAGCTGTCACAGGCTGCCGGTCTCGATAAATACCGGATCAAATCACTAAAAAAACTTATTGACAGTGAAATGCTTAGCGCAACTCAAACCGGGGCGGCTGTGGCAACTCTGATAGAAAAGTGCGCTATTTTTGCCAATGGCTGCCGCAAACGGGGACGGGCGGATGAAGCCAAATACTATGAGGAGCTTGCCGGGAGGTATCCGATGACAGAAGACAGAGGACGGAAGACAGATGACAGAGGACAGAAGACAGATGACAGACGACAGATGAGGGAGGACAGAGGGCAGATTTTTGAAGTCGGAATGCGTAAAGGCCCTACCGTCGACTGAAATATGGCACATCGTTGCGTAAAAATATAGACTTATCCAAATAAAAATTACGACATCGCGGTTGTTATCTTTTTTAAATAGTTTCAAATCGTTAAGCGTCTAAAATTCGCCCGTTAGAAAATCCGGCATGTGCAAAAAATTTATGACAACCGCTATAACCGGTTGCAATATTTTAACCGGTTTGATACATCATTAGAGTTCCTGAATGTAATTCATACTCTAATCCAATATTAATAATTAAATTTTAACGGAAAGGGGTGGTAATAGATTTAACACGGTTATAATTTGGGAAACGCGATACCATTTATTTTAACTATCTAATATTAAAGGAGGTTCCAATGAAAAAACTTATGATTTTTGCAATCGTCCTAGCTTTTGGACTGGCTTTATTTAGCGGAGTCGGCCTGCTCGAACAACAGGCACAAGCCGCCAAAACCACTTTTGTCACGATCGGAACCGGCGGAATTACCGGTGTATATTATCCCACCGGCGGTGCCATTGCCAAAATGGTCAACAAAAAACGCAAAGAGTACGGCATCCGGGCAACCGTTGAGTCAACCGGCGGTTCCGTGTTCAATATCAATGCCATCATGTCCGGTGATCTCGAATTCGGCGTGGCCCAGTCCGACCGCCAGTACCAGGCCGTTCAGGGAATTGCCAACTGGAAAGACAAGGGACCGCAAAAGGATCTGCGGGCCGTGTTCTCCATTCATCCCGAGACGGTCGATTTGATTGCGGCGGTAGATGCCAATATCAACAGCCTGCAGGACCTCAAGGGCAAACGCGTCAACATCGGAAACGTCGGCTCCGGCTACCGCAAAAATGCCATCGATGCGTTGGCGGCCAATGGTCTGGACTATGAAAAGGATTTTTACGCCGAGAGCCTGAAAGCCGCCGAAGCTCCCGGACTGATTCAGGACGGCCGGCTCGACGCCGCCTTCTATACGGTGGGACATCCCAGCGGCTATTACAAAGAAGCCACCTCCGGCAAGCGCAAGGTGAAATTCGTGCCCATCACCAATATCGAAAGTCTGCTTGAAAAATATCCTTACTATGCCAAAGCGGTCACCATGGTGCCGGAGTACTACCCCGGAGCAGTGAACGATGCCGATGTCCCGACCTTTGGCGTCAAGGCCACTTTCGTGACCTCCGCCAAGGTGCCGGACGAAGTGGTTTACGCCATCACCAAGGAGGTCTTTGATAACTTTGAAGCCTTTAAAAAACTGCATCCCGCCTACGCCGGCTTGACCAAGGAAAACATGCTCGAAGGTCTGTCCGCTCCCATCCATCCGGGCGCGATGAAGTATTACAAGGAAGTCGGTCTGAAGTAGCACGGGTAAATATGAAAAAAGGCAGCGGCCCACGGCCGTTGCCTTCCTTCCGCCATATGCCCAAATTACAATTTTCTAAGTAGTATTTGAACAAAAAGTCCGGTATTCGGTAGGTTGGGTTGCCCGATTTGAAATGTCGGGGTTTCGTACCTCAATCCAACCTACGAGAATAAAGCATTTAGCACGATTTGATTTCAAGGGGCGCACCCCCCAAATTGATTAGGTGAGTCGAGTTTTCGTTCAACCACCAAGCAGCATACCCGAGTTGCGGAAAACATAGAGAAATTGCGCAGCATCAATTAATTAATCCGTAGGATCTTCAATAAGGCAGTTTTTTTCACTTTTTAAAGAACCATATACGAGCTGATAGGGCTATTTTTCAGGGTGGATTAATTATCCAAACAGGGAAATTAGGTGGCCAAATGACGAATAATCAACCGATAGAGCAAAGAGATGAGGGACTTGAAGCTGCCAGGAAAATGGCCGAAGAGGAAGAAGGGGTCGCCAGACGACCCATCGGTCCCACGAAATGGGTGATCCCGACCATCGGGGTGATCTGGTCATTTTTCCAGCTTTCGATTGCCAGCTGGTGGATATTAGACACCGTCTTCATCCGCTCCATCCACTTGGGGTTCGCCCTGCTGATCGTCTATTTGAATTACCCCGTTTTCAAGGAAACCCGTCTGGGTCTCAAATTCCTTTCCGTCAAAGACAGGATCCCGCCCTGGGATTTCGTGATTGCCATCATCGCCTGTTTTTCAGCCGTCTACATTGCCATCGATTACGCCGGAATTAATCAACGCTATGGCGCCCCCATTACGCGCGATCTGGTCATCGGCTTTATTCTGCTGCTGCTGCTGCTGGAAGCCTCCCGGCGGGTCATCGGCCCGGCCTTATCCGTGATCGCCATATTTTTTTGTCTCTATGCCTTTTTCGGGCCATACATGCCGGACCTCATTGCCTTCAAGGGGGTATCGGTCAGCCGCTTTATGGGCCAGATTACCATGTCCACCGAAGGGATTTACGGGATTCCGCTGGATGTGTCGGCTACCATCGTTTTTCTGTTCGTGCTTTTCGGGGCCATGTTGGAAAAGGCCGGCGCCGGTCACTATTTTATTCAACTCGCCTTGAGCATCCTGGGCGGGTATAAGGGCGGTCCGGCCAAGGCGGCGGTCATGGGCAGCGGTCTCACCGGTTTAGTCTCAGGCTCCAGTATCGCCAACATCGTTACGACCGGGACGTTTACCATCCCGTTGATGAAAAAGGTCGGTTACCCAGCCACCAAGGCGGCCGCGATTGAGGTGGCCGCCAGTACGGACGGTCAGCTGGCACCACCGATTATGGGCGCGGCGGCGTTTATCATTGCCGAATATGTCAACGTACCCTATATCGAAGTCATCAAGGCCGCGGCGGTACCCGCCTTTGCCTCTTACGCCGCCCTGTTCTACATTACCCACATCGAGGCCTCCAAACTGGGGTTGCGGGGCCTGTCGCGCGATGAACTGCCGACTTTCTTCAAGACTTTGCTGGGCGGCTTGCATTACCTGATACCCATTGGGATGCTGCTCTATGAACTGATCATTGTGCGCCATTCGGCGGAACTGGCCGCTTTTAATGCCATCTGGCTAATGGCCATCATTATGCTGCTGCAGGATCCGGTGAAAGCCTATTTAAAGAAAGAACCCATGGGCGCGGCTTTAAAACACAGTATTGTCCTGATCTTCTCGGCCCTGGCAAACGGCGCCCGCAATATGTGCTCCGTTGCCCTGGCCACGGCGGCCGCCGGCATTATCGTGGGCGTGGTTGCCATGGGACTCGGCGGGCTGGTTACCGAGGTGATCGACGTTCTTTCGGGCGGCAATATCTACCTGTTGCTGACCATTACGGCGGCAGCCAGTTTAATTATCGGAATGGGACTGCCCACCACGGCGACTTATATCGTGATGGCCTCTTTAACGGCGCCGGTCATCGTGGAGGTCGGCGGCTATATGGATTTTATCGTACCGCTGATGGCCGCCCATCTGTTCTGCTTTTACTTCGGAATTCTGGCCGACGATACGCCGCCGGTGGGACTGGCGGCTTATGCAGCGGCAGCGATCGCCAAGTCGCCGCCCATACCCACCGGATTGCAGGGGTTTATGTACGATATTCGTACGGCCATATTGCCCTTCATGTTCATTTTTAATTCGGACCTGATTTTGCATAATATCAACAGCTGGCCCCAGGGGCTGCTCATATTCGCGATGGCCTGTCTCGGCAACTTTGCCTTTGCATCCGCCACCCAGGGCTGGTTTGTGGCTAAAAACCGATTTTACGAAATACCGTTATTTCTGTTTGTGACCTTAAACCTAATGCGACCGGATCTGATTGCAAGCTGGGTCGGCCTGCCCCATGATCAGCGATACTGGACCTATCTGATCGGTCTGGCCGTATTTGGATTGCTCTTTATCATGCAGCGGCCGCGTATCCCGAAGCCGGCTGCCGCGGTCGCCGCCGCAGCCTAGTGCAATCCCAATTGAGTTATATCCAATTGGGAGTTATCAGTCACTGGTTAAAAGTTATTTGTTTGAGAGGAATGATATTCTTTCTTATATTTCATCTATCGGAAGTTTATAAAACGGTGCGACGATCAAATTCTAATAACGAATAGCTAATAACGCCTACTTGAGTGCTCTTCGTTCAATTAGGGTATAGCGGATGTCAATCCTCTTCTTGTTGAATTTGAAATCCCGTTACGGGTTAGGAGATGGCAGAATGGATTTTATAAAAAAAGTCATGGTGGCCGTCGGCTTTACCGAATACTCGGAAGGTCTTTTGGCCTATGCCGCGCGAATCGCCGAAACCATGCAGGCCGAGCTGCTCATTGTCAACATCATCAATGTGCGGGATGTCGAAGCCATCGGCTCGATTGCTGCGATGGGATATGAGGTCGACAGTGAACACTACGTTTCGGGCATCAAAGAAGAACGCCAGCAGGCCCTTAACGCAATTCTTGCAAAGATTTTATTGCCGGCGGAAAAAATTCGCGCCATCTTTCAAATCGGCCACCCGGTTGATGAGCTGCTGAAAATCGCCATGCATGAAAAGATCGATTTATTGGTGATGGGTGTCAAAGGCCGTTCCAATCTGGAACATGTTCTGGTGGGATCCGTGGCCGAAAAGGTTTTTCGACGTTCGCCGGTGCCTGTTTTATCTTACCGCGATACAAAAAGTGCCGCCCGCTTAAAGAAGCATATTGGTATAAAGTAGGGGTTTAGAGGTTCAAGGTTCAGAGGTTCAAAGGTTCAAGGTTCAAAGGTTCAGGGTTTTAGGTTCATGTTAAATCAAATCATGCCGTCTTAACTGCCGTGCCGACGCTGCCTTCGGGCGGGAGGAAAAAGGACACCACTCCTCTCAAACGATTAACCAATAACGAATAACTCCTGATTGGTTTCAACTCAACTGAGGAGTTCAGTCAGGTAACGCGATCTAACCCTGAACCGTGAACCTTGAACGGTTTATAACCTTTTCTTATGTGGCAGCTGTCCTGGAAGGAGGGCCAAAATGTCCAGACATATTTTACTTAAGCTCGCCATTATCGTGGTTGCAATAGTCGCTAATTTTTTACCCGTGCTCGCCGGTGAACGTTTTACAGACAATGGTGACGGTACGGTTACCGATCATAAACTTGGGTTGATGTGGTCGAAAACCGATAATAACGGCAACATCGACTGGAATCAGGCTGAGAAATGGACCCGATTCACTTTTCCCTTTACCCTTGAAAAAAGATATGAAAATTGGCGTCTGCCGACGCTAAAAGAACTTCAGAGCCTTCTGGTGGCGGACAAAAATTACAAGGGTTATGAAACAGATTGCGGTCAATGGGTTAAAACTAACCCCCTGATACATCTGAGCTGCGGTTGGATCTGGACTTCGGAGTCGGATGCCCGGGCACCGACAGCACGCATATTTAATTTCCATAATGTCTATCACTACACGGTTCGCAAAGCTCAAAGCCGGGGGTACCGGGCGCTGCCGGTGAGGGACCTAGAATAGAAGTGGGAAGTCGGAATGCGGAAGTCGGAAAAGAAGCAGAATTCGGAAGTGGGAATGCGGAAATCGGAATTACAATGATTTTGCCCAAGCAAAATCATTTTTGCGTTACCCGCAACACTTCCTCCATCGTCGTGGTGCCTTCCAATACCTTCTCGATGCCGTCCTGGCGCAGGGAAATCATGTTTTGTTTGACGGCCTCATTTTTGATGCGGTTGGAATCAAAGGTTTCGAGAATCAGGCCCTTTAAATGCTCATTCAATACCATGATCTCAAAAATTCCCAGGCGCCCCTTGTAGCCGGTGGAGATGCATTTTTCACATCCCACAGCTTTATAGATCTGGCTTTTACTGAAGTCGTCAGGGGAAACCCCGATGCTTTTTAGATAGATAGTACTGGGTTGGTATGTTTTTTTGCAGTTGTCGCACAGCACCCGCACGAGCCGTTGAGCAGCAACGGCCAGCACGGATGAAGAAATTAAAAACGGCTCGACACCCATATCCACCAGACGGGTAATCGCACTGGCGGAATCATTGGTGTGCAGGGTGGAAAAAACCAGATGCCCGGTCAGGGCCGATTGGACGGCTATATCCGCTGTTTCCTTATCTCGAATTTCACCGATCAGGATCACGTCCGGGTCCTGGCGCACAATGGATCGCAGACCCCGGGCAAAGGTCAAATCAATTTTGGGATTGACCTGGATTTGGCTGATTCCCTTTATCTGATATTCAACCGGATCTTCGATGGTAATAATATTGATGTTGGCTTTGTTTATCGATTGTAAAATGGCATAAAGGGTGGTGGTTTTGCCGCTGCCGGTGGGTCCGGTGACCAGGATGATGCCGTTGGGCGATGTCACCAAATTTTTGATTAGTTTTAAGCGTGCCGCGTTAAAGCCCAGATCCGGTAATTCCAGCAGGGAACCTGATTTATTCAAAAGTCTTAAAACAACCCGCTCCCCGAATGCGGTCGGAATGGTTGACACCCGCAAATCGATACTCTGATCGCCGACTTTGACTTCAAAGCGTCCATCCTGGGGCAGGCGCTTTTCGGCGATGTTCATCTTGGCCATGACTTTGATGCGGGAAATCAGGGCCGGTTGGATCCATTTGGGTGGGGTCAGCAAGTCATACAGGATCCCGTCAACCCGATAGCGCACGGTGAAGCTGTGTTGATAGGGCTCGATATGGATATCGCTGGCGCGGGCTTTGATGGATTGTGATATGATGTGGTTCACCAGTTTGATGATCGGTGCTTCGCTGGTGTCATCCAGCAAATCGGCAGTTTCTTCAATTTCGCTGATGATATCGCTGCCGTTTTCTTCCATGTCCTGAACCAGCTGCTGGGCCGAATCCCGGCGCAGGTCATACTGCAAATTTATGGCCGACAGGATGGTTTCCTGCTCTGCCAGCACCAGTTTAAAATCGGTTAACTCCATCAACCGCACCAGATCGTCAAGGGCGTGAAAATTCAGGGGATCATTAATCGCAAGCACATACCCGGCCGGTGCGACCTGCTTGTCGGCGTTGTCTGAATTCAACGGTGCCAGTCCGCAATCTGAAGCGGTAATGGGGTTAGGGTACTCCAGCGGCACCATGTTGAACTTTTTTAAAAATTGAATGGGAACGTTGTCGGTAAATTCCGATTCAACGTTTTCCAGGGGCAATTTGGGCCAATAGGGCAGATCATATTGGATGCTCAGGGCTTCGAGCAGTTGTTTTTCGGATATATTTTTCTGCTGAACCAGAATATCACCGATGCGTCCGCCTTTATCCTCCCGCAGGCGCCGGGCTTCGGCCAGTGCGTCTTCATCGAGGTCGTATTGGTCGACCAGTATTTCTGCTAAATGGGCTCTCATGGAATAATTGAATATTTAAGATTGAAGATTGAAGAATTAATGTTCGCCTCGACTCGACTGCCGTTCGACAGGCTCAGGCCCCGAGCAAGTCGAGGGGAGCTCGTCGCAGGCCGGCGCATCAATTCAATATTAATGATTGCTCGCTACAAGACAGCAATGATGTCCGTTATTTTTCCTTTCAAAACATTGTCATGACAGCTGAAAAATCAATTGGGGAAAATCTGAAAATTAAGATGAAAGAATTCCTCAAATCTTCAATCTTCAATCTTCAATCTTCAGTCTTCAATATCTGCCTCAGCGCGGTTCGATCACTCTGGGCTGTGTGTCTTCGGGTTCCCGGACCGGTTCATTAATCGTGATTGATTCTTCCGGTTTTTGCGAGTGTTTGTCGTAATATTTAATATCGCCCCCCTTAATACTGTCGATTTGCTCTTTCTTTTGCTGGAAAATGCCCGATGCTTCGCCCGGGTTCTTGATGACCCTGGGGGTCAAGAAGACGTAAAGGTTGGTCTTTGTGGTTTCATCTGCCTGTTTCCTGAACAGCCATCCCAGCAGCGGCACATCACCCAGCACCGGCACCTTATTTTCGCTGTTGGTGGTCGAATCATCAATCAGGCCGCCGATCACCACGGTTTGCTGGTCTTTGATGATAACGGTGGTGTCCACCGTGCGTTTTAAGGTCACCGGCAGGGTGGATGAGGTCGTCAGGGTGGCTTTTTGATCGATGGCGGTAACCTCCAGATTGATCTGCATGCGGATCAGACGGTCCTCGGTGACGTGGGGGGTAATTTTCAATGTTTTGCCGACATCCCGGTATTCAAATGATTCAAAGGTCCCCCCGGATACATCGGTGGTGGACCGCGTCTGAAAAGGCCGGTTTTCACCGACCGTGATGCGGGCTTCCTCATTGTCCGTGGTCAGAATCTGGGGGGTTGACAGAATGCGAAAATCATCATCGGTTTTAACGGCATTGATGATGGCTGAAATATTAGAGACGCCGACACCGGCGATAATAATTGGTTCGGTCAGCAAGCCGACCGTCAGCCCGCCTTGCAATAATTCACTCGGCTTGACAAAGCCGCTTCTGAACCCGCCGCCGACCACGGTGTCCTTGCCGTCAATCGAAGCCTGGCCAAACACCGACCAGTCTATGCCAAGATTAAAGCTGGTGGACATATCGACTTCCATGATCAGCGATTCGATGTAAACCATGGATCTTGGGATATCCAATTTTTCAATGACATCTACCAGGACATTATAGTCTTCTTTGTCGGCCATGATAATCAGGCTGTTGGTGGCCTTGTCGGCGGAGATTCTAACCTTGCCCGCCACCACTGACGGCGCTTTGGATTTGGGTGCGTTGGCCCCTGCCTGCGGGGTCGGCAGATCCTGCAGGACTTTGGCCAGTTCTTCGGCGGTGGCATGCTTGCAGTAATAGACACGAATACTGCCTTTGCCGCGCGGCGTTTCCTTGTCGATCATGGCGATCAGCTTTTTAATTCGCAGACTGTCGACTTCACTGGTCAACATGACAATCGTGTTGGTTCTTTCATCTGCAACCATGGTAATGGTTTTTTCCGCAGAGCCCTTACGTTTTGTGCGTGCCGGCTGGAAGACGGTGGTCAAGAGATTAACAAGTTTGGTGGCTTCCGCATATTCGACCGGGATTACGGATATTTGCTGACCGATGCCGGTAATGTCGATCTCTTTCAAGATTTTGAGCAGCCGTTTGATGTTTGAATAAACATCTGTAATGATCAGGGTATTGGTCGGGGGATACGCCAGTATGACACTGCTTTTGGAAACCATCGGGGTAAACAGGCGCTTGATTTCCACCGGGTCGGCGTATCTCAGGGGGATCAGCTGGGTCACAATTTTATCTTCGGGGCTCGAAGACTCTTCTCTGAGTTTGGTCTCAATGCTTTTTGAACGTGCATCCGGCGCAGGAATAATTTTGACCACTTCACCGGATTTGACGGTCGTGAAGCCATGGACTTCCAGCACCGATTCAAACACTTTGTAAGCTTCATTCAGCGAAATTTTCGATGGAGATATGATCGTGACTTTGCCCTTCACCCGTTGATCGACCACAAAATTGGTTCCGGTCAATTCGCTCATGAATTTGATAAACACATTGATGTCCACATTGTTGAAATCAATTGAGACAAATTGTTCCGAAGCCTTGGTGTTGGCGGATTTAGGGGTGGCCTGGGCCAAAGTTGACTGAGCCGTTATGGCGGCAATCAACAGGATGACTAGCGCAACGAAGATATATTTAGCTTTGACAATGGTTGCTTTCATATAAGTCCCAAGATTAGAAATTATTCCCTGTTTTATTATTCAATCGAATAATCCAGCGTCTGCTCACGTCCGCGCCGTTTTATTTGCAGCTGGATGTTTGATCCCGATGACAATTGTTCGACAACCTTGACGGCATCTTCAACGGATTCGATCGAACTGCCGTTGAGGCCGGTGATGACATCCCCATTTCTCAAGCGCATTTTCCTGAAAATGGCATTGGGCTTGATCCCGGTGATGGAAATTCCGGCCGGCTGGCCGTCAACGATATGCGGTCGCAGGTTGGCCTGTTGCATGAGCTGACCCAGATTTTCCATCGCTTTTTCGATTTGATCGCCTTTTAACCTGATTTTGCGGGGATAGCTCGATACGGGCAGCTTTGGCGCGCCGGCAGGGCTTGAAGACCTCAGGCTCCGCCGGCCCGGTTTTGAGTTAATTTCTTCCATGGCCAGGATTTCGTCGCGATCATCGACTCTTAATACTACTTTTTCTCTTAAAATTAATTTAACGACCGCCTTTTGGATGGAATCCCCGGTCCGGTAAAGGTTTTGTTCGCGGGCTTTGGTATCCTCGATGACCGCATAGGCGCGCTTGTTTTGACCCGTGACCGTACCCCAAAGTTTTAATTTCAGATCGGTTTCCTTGAGTTTATCGATATCCATCGCTTCGGTTTTCAATGTCTCAGCGACGGGCTCGTTGCCCGAGTTGAAAATATTGCGGCTTATGATCGCCTTATAATCCGATAGCGGCGCAATGGCTTGCTCCACCGGTGTCGGGTCAGCCTGGTTCGGCGTGATGCGGGACGTTTCCTCGTGGTCCAGGCGTGAAGTGATCATCGTGTAAAAGATGTTCACGCACAGGTAGGCGCCCAACGTAATGAGTAAAAAGTTTGCTATGTTAAAGTAGCGATTGACCATATGCACTTCCGAAAAAACCGATACTACAAAGTTTTTATCAATAAATAATGCGTAGCATTGAATAATTAATCCGCCGAAATTTTGATTTTCAAATAATATTTGATGTTATTGTAATAGTTGCCAACCTGAAATCGATCTTATTCCGGGCGGATTAATTAAGTGAAAACCCGGGGTCTTCCAGGGTGCCGCCAATTTTAAACCCAATTGCCGTCTGGCCGGGTTTTTTGTTGCGTAAAAAATTGAGCGGTATGTCCTTTTCAATTTTCGCCAAAAAGACATAATGCGGTGTGACGGTTCCTGTCAAATTCAGCGCATTTTTAGCGAAATCGTTTTTATTTAATTTAATCCGGCCGGCAATTTTAAAGTCCACTTGACTTCCCGTGGCACTCAACCCGTTGATAACCAGATTCTGGTTTTGCAGCACCAGATCCGCTTCAATATTTTTAAACTCAAACGTATCCTGGTTGAATATGGCGTTGGCCAGTTCCAACCGGCAGGCGGACAGTGTCAGTTTGCCGCTTAATTTTGGCGTTGTTTTCCCGGCGCTATAGACGAAATTTCCCCCCAGCCCACCCGCAATGTCGTGCACGGACCACTGCTGCAGGGCGGATATCTGTTGCACCTGCACACCGGCGATATTGCCGTCGATTTTTAATCCGCCCCCCTTGGGATCGCTAATTTCTGCGCGTCCGCTCAAGGTTCCGTCATAAATGTCACCCTTAAAGTTAACCGTGGTCGTGTCACTGAAGAGCGATCCCAGTCCGGGCATCACTTTCAGGCTGTTGACTTCCAATATCACCATATTCCGGTGAGTTATATCAACCTCATGCAGCTTAATGCCCGGCGGCAGCACGGGACTTATCCGATCAATGGTGACCGCAACATCCGGATTGCCCTGGCTCAATCGATAGGCCAGGTAGTCCTTCAGCGTATCGGACGGAAATAGATACCATAGAAAAAACAAGGTGATGCCGATGATATAGGCCGTATACAGTAATGTCGTTTTACTTGGTTTCAGTTTCATTTAAAATAAATGCCTAAATTGCCTAAAATGCACTAAAATGCCTAAAATTTTAGGATGACGGACATTTTGATTCAACTCAATAATCTTCATTTCCTAATAGCTGCCGGCCCTCCGTAGCCTGAAAGGCGAGGGGGGACACCCAAAATCCGATACCTGCCGGCCCTCCGCAGTCACGCTTGTATCGTGACGACGGTGGGAAACCTATTGCTCCACAGTTTCCACCTGCAATACGGCGGTGATCAGCCTCTGTTTTTTATCTTTTTTCGAAATCGAAATTTTTTTGACTTCTACCATATTTTTGGAAGTCTCGACTTTGTAAAGGTAATTGGTCAACTGCTCCAGGGTAATGGCATCCAGTTTCATTTCCACCCGCGAAAGTTTGTAGGGACTATTTTTTTGAACCTTCTTGGTTGGTTTCATGTTGGTGATACGATCTTTGATCTTAGCTTCTCCGGCCAACTGATTCAGAAAAGCATACAAGGTAAACCCTTTTGGCCGATTGCGAAAATGGGATTCTGATAGATTCGCCTTTTGGGTCAGGCCGTCATATTCCGCCTGCCACTGTCGCATTTGTTCGAGCATAACTGATTTGGTCTGCAGGTTTTTTTTCTTTTGTTCCGTTGTGCTGAATATCGGCTCGATGATAAATTGGACAATCAAAAAAATTGCGAGAACACCGATCCCGATCATAATTGCGTAGCGTTCGCGCTTATTGAGGTTATTAAATTTTGCCAGCAGGGTCATGGTTAAAGCTCCACTTTCAACACGAAACGGACCTCGTTGCCGGAGCGGTCAAGATTGGTAGAGCTGATGGTTACTTTTTTAAAAAATTCGACCTGCTCCAATTTGCTTTTAATCTCGTCGACCGTTGGGAAATCGTCTGTGCTACCTGAAATTAACACGGTTTCCGGTGAAATGACCATGCGGGTAACATCGACTTTGATGCTATCCGGAATTCTTTTGCTGATACTGTTTAAAATATCGATACTGCGGATGTGGGGTCCGGCTGTCGATTGGTTAATGGCACTTTTTTTAGCTTCCTGCACCTTGACCTGCATTTCGCGATGCGCGTCGACAATCCGCTTTACTTCCGGAAAAGTCGCCTTATAGACGGCGGTTATTTGCTGGTCGACTTGATCGAGTTTGCGGTTCAAGGTAAAGTTTTCCAAAATTGCACCAAAAAATAAGAGGGCCAGGACTGCCGCTGCAAGTATCCCGGTTTTAATCCAATTTTTCTTGTTTTTGACAAAGAATTTTTTGGCGGCGAACTGACCTTTATGAAAATTTAGCCCTTTGATTCCTTCAATCGCCATTAACGCCAGGGCCAGGGCATTGTCCATCAATGCCGGATTCCAGGGTTTGGTGTTCTCGCTGCCCATGTCAACGTTCAGACGATCGACGAAATTTAATCGGTTGACCGGAATATTCAAAACTTTGGCGACCTCACTATCTAAACCGGCGCCATTCAAACCCGAGCCGCTTATGACGATATCCAAAGGTTGAAATTCAGTTTGACAGAGCTCCTCGTACGCTGCCAGGGTGCGCTGAACAAACGCACCCAGCATCCCGGCCCGGTTAGCGGCCACAACCGGTGTCGGAAACGATCGGATCAATTGTAAGCGACCTCCGCTGACAATGAACAGGCTGCTGGACGCATTTCCGATCTCCAAAACCAGCCGGTCCTCACCCGGCTCAGCCTGGCTGGCCAGGCACATGGCCGCGGGCAGCCCGCCGACGGTTATCATTTCAGGATCAATTTTCAATTCGGCCAGCGATTCTATGTAGGGATCCAGTTCGCTGCGGGGTACCGCAACCGCAATAACTTCGCTGTGATCACTCTGTGCGGCTGACTCCAGGTCGATAAAGTCAATTACCAGATTATCAATCGGGTAGGGGACCGTGGGCTCCAGTTCAAACGGCAGAACCATTCGGATTTTTTTAGAATCCTTAAAGGGGATCTGCAGAATCCGGTAGGAGAAATGATCGGCGGAAATAGAAACCACACAGTCACAACCGCTGGGATCAATCTCATTGCACAGCATATTCAGGGCTGTCTTGAAGTTATTATCGTCCTCGGCAGCTTCGGGAAGCGGGATGTGCGTATGAGCATTGATCCGGTTCTCACGCAAACTGGTTTTAACCAGCACCGCGGAAACGGACTCCTTGCGTATGTCAATTCCCAGAACTTTTCTGCTCATTCCGTTTTCCAGCTTAATACTTTACACGTCCATTTACCGGATTTGGGATTTTGTACCCGTTTTACAACAGCGATAACGGACGTTTTGGTTAAATCGATGGCGGCTTCTGATTTTATGCGAAATACGTCACTGTTTGTGGTAACCAGGTTGGCATTTATGGCCATATCACCGAGGCCGGCTATTTCCTTATACCACTTAGGGTTTGAAAAGTCATGGCTATCTTTATCCGCCATCATCTCCTGGCGATATCCGAATATTGCCAGGGCCAGTTCTTGATCTTCAAGCCCCAAAAGGGCTGCTATCACCGGCACATCAGCCGTGTTAATGTTGATTCGTCCCGGCCAGTTGAAAGTGGTTCCGGCGCCCGGGGCGACACCGTAAACGGTCATATAACCCGCCAGGCCTGGTGCTTCCTGGCTGCCATAATAGATCTGAGGGGTGATGCCTTTTATCAGCAGCAGTTCATCCAAATCCTGCATGGGTCCGTTATGGCTGGCATACGGCGGATCAAGGTCTTCATAATAGCTCGATTCTGCTCCGCTTAAACCGGTGGTTGCTTCATCATCGCCGCTATCGAGCCAGTCTTTAACCGAGTTGACGATCGCCACCGGATCGCTTTCATCGTCAAGTTCCTCTCCGCTGGTGATATATCTCAAATATCGATCCCACAGCATGATCTGAGGTTCGTTGAATTGGCGGCTGTCCGGAAATTTGACCAGCGCATTGACTTGAATTTTACTGAGCTCATCGGTGATCGCAACGGATAGTTTGCCCGCATCAAAGGAAAATTCCTGCAGCAATTCTTCAATTTTTTCGGGCAGCGCCCAGTCCTCCGCTAAAGAATCAAAATTGGATTCCAATTTATCTTTGACCAGCAGGGCCATGGCGATTTGAACCCCCGATGATGCCATATAAGAAAGTGTCAATCGGTTACGCGCGGTAGCGGTTGAAATAACCGCAAAACGCGCTCTGCGGTTGTATTCGAGGGCCGCCGCCACCAAAATCGTTGTAATCGAGATTACAATCAGCAGCGCGATCCCACGGTTATTGCGGGTGATGTTAAACAATTTCACGTTAGTTTATATCCCTGGATCATTCCATCTTATCGCGATGGACCGCCAACCGAACCGTCGTTTCAAATGTGTATGAATCGGATTCATTGCCAATTTCAAGCTGAATGCCGATGGCCGCCGGGGTTGCATAACCGTGGCCATCGGTATCGGAATTCCACTCTTCGGATTCTTCGCCTTCGGCGTCATAATATTTAAATGCCAATGATTTGACATGTTGACACAGTACCGGATCGTCGCCCTTCTCCTCAAATGGCGGATAAGGAAATAGGTGATCCGCACGTCTCAGCACCAGCTGACCGTCTGTCTTAGCCTGAACGTAGTAAACTATCTCGGCAATTCCGCCGCGGCTGCTATTATCCAGTGGGATATGGGCTTTGCTTGTAAACCTTAACGATGCAAAACCTGTGCCACCAATATCGACATTGGTGCCCACCAGACGATACGGGTCGGGGGGATCTTCAAATTCCGGTTTTTTGT
This sequence comes from uncultured delta proteobacterium, assembly GCA_963710795.1. Lineage (GTDB taxonomy): Bacteria > Desulfobacterota > Desulfobacteria > Desulfobacterales > JAFDCJ01 > JAFDCJ01. The sequence continues at coordinate 17,424 of CAVQBT010000037.1, read as the reverse complement.
AAAATGGGGGCTGGGTGACATACAGAGAATCCAGATCGAGCGACATGCGCTGCAGGCAATTTTTGGCCATATCATAATAATTACTGCTGTTTTCCAGCGTATCCGTCGTTGAAAATACCGCCTGAAAGGATCCCAGAATGGCAGACATCACAATGGCCAGGATCAAAAAAGCCAGCAAAATTTCCATCAGGGTGAAGCCGGTGGCTGGATGCTGGATGCCGGATGCCGGATGCCGGATGCTGGTTGCAAGTTGCGGGTTGCGGTTGCGGGTTGCGGGGTGCGGGTTGCGGGGTGCGGGGTGCGCGTCGCGGGTTGCGGGTTGCTGGTTGCAGGTTGCGGGCGGTATTGATCAAACGCAGCAAGGCTATCGGCTTTCGGCGTACGGCGCATGCAAGCGTGCAGAGAGCATCGGGCCTGGCGCAATGAAAAGCGCAAAGAGCATCGGGCACGGGGCATGGCGCTTAACCGATTACTCCGAACAGCATTTTTGGTTGTTTTAAACCGATGATTCATAGGTAATAGTTGATAGATGATTCGTTTTTTATCTAAATATCAAAGCAACTATCATCGCTCCAAGATAATTCCAGTGAATTGATCGCTTACTTTGCTGTGAGTTATTTACCCGCAAAATTCGGTATATGGTTGAATAGAACATAGGTTCAATGAGTCTGTTTGGTTAGATCGGGCTCACCGGCCTACGAACTTACCAGCTAACTGGTCACTCACCTTCTCACCTTCCCACCCTCTCACCCTCTCGCTTTTCCACCTTCCGCATTCCGACTTCCGAATTCAATAATCATTCGCTCATCATGCGATATAACCTGATCGTATACTCGTACTCGTTTTCGTTTAAGGTCACCGTCACATCGATTCGCTTTAAATCTTCGGCGGCTTCGCCCAGGATTTCAGATGATACATCTTCCGTTGAGATGCTCCAGCCGTAGCCGGGAAATTTATCCCCGAAATCGCCGGATTCCCCTGATACTGCATCCGAAGACATTGCCTCCAGCTGGGCCATTTTGCTTTGAGCCAACAGGGGGGCCTGGGTATAAAATCGGTTGGCAGTTGTCATTGACAGGGTCTGGGAATGCAGCCTGTAGACGCTGACCAGAACGATGGCCATGATGGCCATTGCAATCAGAACTTCAAGCAGCGTAAAACCGGTGTCTGGATGCTGGATGCTGGATGCGGGTAGTGGGTTGCGGGTTGCGGGTTGCGCGTTGCAGACAGCACGCGATTTGTAATGACCAGACGGCACCTGGCCTTCGTCGCTCGGCTCACGACGCGTGGATTGGAGCAGGTAGCACAGGGCATGGCGCTTAGCGCTTAACCGGTATTCCTGCGGATCGTTTTTGGGAATTATAATCATATATTCATATATCCAGCATCGAGCACCCAGAATCAATCGTCAAAACTCGCGTATTTTTCAAAAAATTGAACATCGGACAGGAAGGGCTCAATTAAGAAACTGAGATAGTTATCACCATCCTGCATATGCACCAGCGCTTTATTCGTATAGCCTGCTTTATAAAAGGTTATTTCGGCTTGGCCGGAATATATTTTGCCTTTTGACGGATACTCGATATCTATAATTCGCAGGTCATCCGGCAGCGCGTAGCTGTCCATAACCGCCCTTTCAAGATCCTCGGCCGACATCGCCTCGTGGGTTTCCCACACCCGGCCGCTGTCCAGATCGAAATGCAGCGTATAGCGCTTTTGATCGCGCATGGCACTTTCTTTCAAACTCTGAATCTTGCTGATCAGCCAGCGGGAGCTTTCTTTCGTGTCATTGAGGAATGGGTTGTTTTGCAGCCGGGGAAGGGAGAAAAAAAGCATCAAGCCCATCAATGCGACAACAACGACAAGCTCAATCAATGTAAACCCGGCATTCCGGGGGAATTGGCCGGGACTTATTGCAGCTGGTAGATTCAACATTATTTGAATAAAATGGCGTCTGACGCTTGGCATACCCATTTTTCCATTGGGCAGCTGACGCCAAACCCAACCCCTTTGGGGTGGGATCGAATTCTGACCCTTCCGCCGGTCTGCAGGTCCTGCAGCCGGGAGCTGGGCCAGTCTTCTCTATTCCACTTCCCAATTATTTATATCCTTATTTTCTTCCTCACCGCCGGGAACACCGTCTGCTCCGTAGGAAATAATATCAAAATCTCCCTGGAGGCCGGGGGACAGATATACAAATTCATTTCCCCAGGGATCCTTGGGAACCCTGCCTTTTTCCAGATAGCCACCAGTCTTCCATTTCCCGGGTACATTCCCGGTTTCAGGCTTTTCAACCAGCGCCAGCAGGCCCTGTTCGGTGGTCGGGTACCTGCCGTTGTCCAGCTTATATAGCTTTAAAGCGGTTTCCAGGTTCTGTATATCCAATTGGGCTTTTACCTGCTTGGCTTGTTCGGGTCGACTCATGATTTTGGGGGCGACCCACATGGCGAGAATGCCCAGGATGATGATGACAACCATTAGCTCAATCAGTGTAAAACCCCGATTATTATAACTTAATTTTGACAACATTTAATTACCCCCCGTTATATAAGGATAGAATACCATAATTAGTCATTTTTCAATCTTCATTATTCATTTTTTTAGCTTAGCGAATCAGCTGATTCATTTCAAAAATCGGCAAACATATCGATAATACGATAAATAGGACACATATTCCCATTACCAGGATCATGACCGGTTCCAGATATGATGTGAGTCGCATGATGCTGGTTTCCACTTCATTTTCGAACACATCGGCAATTTTGGTCAGCATCTTTTCCAATGCACCGCTTTGTTCTCCAACCAGGATCATCTGAATCGATAATTGGGGGAAGATACCCCTGCCGGACAGGGAGGCACCCAAGCCCTGGCCCTTGCCAACCTCAATGGCCGCGGTTTCGACTGCTTCAGAGATTAAAATGTTGCCGGCAATGTTTTTGACGATATCCAGAGCGATTAACATCGATACCCCGTTTTCCAGCAGCGAACCCAGGGTGCGGGCAAAGCGCGCGACGGCCAGTTTCCGGGCCAAGTTGCCGGTCAGCGGTATCGCCAGGATCGTCTTATCGATCCAGTAGCGGCCTTTGTCGGTTTTTTTGAAGCGGTTGAAAAAAAACCATATGATTCCGATAACAATAAAAATACTCCACCAGTATGCTTTAAAAAATTCACCTAAAAATATCAGCAACCTGGTTGGCGTTGGAAGTGTCTGATTCATATCGGCGAAAATTGAAGTGAAACTGGGAACAATGTAAATTAACAATATAAACAAGACGAGGGTGCCGAATATTAACATAAAGATCGGATATGCCAAAGCCGTTTGAATTCGGTTCATCAGGGCCTGCTGCTTTTCGGTAATGTCCGCCAGGCGGTCCAGTACGATTTCGAGAGTACCGGAGCTTTCACCGGCGCGCACCATGTTCGTATACAGCGTCGAAAATGTTGTTGGATATTTCGAAAGGGCATGGGCAAAACTGTTGCCCTCGACGATTAAATTCTTGATTTGAGCCATGATTTTTTTAAAACCATGGGATTTGGTCTGGGGCACCAGTGCGTCCAGGGCTGATACCAGTGGAAATCCGGCCCCGATCAGGGTCGCCAACTGGCGGGTCATCATCGCGACTTCGACCGGCTTTACCCGACTGAAGCGGCTTGACAGGCTGATGCTCTTGGATTCCTTTTTGAGGGCAGCTTCATGGCTCTCTTTAATAGATACCGGGAAAATTCCCGAGGTGCGAAGCTTTTGGCGAGCTGCCAGCGCACCCTCGGCATCAATAATGCCAGATGTCGTTTTTCCTCTCGCATCCAGGGCTGTATATTCGAATACCGGCATATTTTACCACCACGACTGATTGCGGATTGTTGATTAAAATGGACAGAATACCGCAATTATAATTATTCTTGTCCGCCATTTCTGAGGCGGATTAGACATTTTGCAGTTTGGGTCCACCTCCGGCAGATTTGTATCGGCGCTTCGTTCTATTAAGCACTGTTTTGCCACAACATGCACAAGATTAACTTCCGCAAGTCTAACACACCATAATATTATTATTCCCGGTTATTTTCAACTTTTAAAATGTGAAAAGCCGAACTTAGTTCGCTGCGCTCAGCCGCTGGAGACCTTTGCTCCGCATCGGACGGATCCACATGGATGACAACCCCCAGAATATTCGAAATACTGTCGATAATTTTATTTTCGACCTCATCGGCGATCGTGTGACCATCCCGGACGCTGATTGAACCATCGACGACAATATGCATATCAACCAGAATGCTGGTGCTGATGTAACGGGTCCGGACCTTGTGGACTTCCTGAACACCCTGATTATCGCAGGCGATGGCGGTAATCTTTTTTTGGATATCCCGGGGTGCTCCGGCATCAATTAATTCACTGATTCCGGGCCAGATTATTTTCATGGCGGCGTGTAATATAAAAATCGATACGACGACGGCGCCAACATGATCCAGAAAAGACCAGGCTGGAAAAATCAAGGCACCGCCGACAGCAATCAGAACCGGTATGGAGCTGATCGCGTCGGTGCGATGATGCCAGGCGTTGGCTGCCAGCGCCGGGCTCTTTATTTTTTTACCGGCGACCGCCGTCCAGCGGTAGAGGACCTCTTTGGTAAGAATCGAGACCATGGCGGCCAACAAAGCAATCCAACCCGGTGGCGTTGAATCCTTTTCGTGCAGAGATGAAACGGCTTCCCAGCCGATGCCGATGCCGGCTGCAGCGAGCATGAGCCCGATAAAGACCGTAACAAGTGTTTCCAGACGTTGATGCCCATAGGGATGGCATTCATCAGGAGGCCGAGACCAGAAATGAGAGCCGGCGATGACCGCGACATCCGTTGCCGTGTCGGTGAGGCTGTGGATGGCATCTGCGATCAGGGCCTGGCTTCGTCCGAAATAGCCGGCCGCAAACTTGAAGCTTGCCAGGGTTATATTTATCAGAAGTCCAATCCAGGTTACTTTGCGCACAATTGTTTCGCGCGCAGATTCAATATTTTTTTCGATTACCTTCACCCGCTCGGTTCCTTATATGGGTATACGGCGCTGCTATGCGCCTTTAGCCGGAGGTTTCGATTGCCTTATGCCTGTTTTTAGCATATAAGTTGTTAGCGGTTTTAGCAATTAATTTCAAATTATTTCGAAACCAGGAGATGGTGCTGATGGCTTTGTTAAACAGTTTTAGTTTTGAATTGCCGACGAAAATCGAATACGGGGCCGGAGTGGCCCAACAGCTGACAGCGGCAATACGGGAGCTAAATGCCCTCAACGTGTTTATTGTGACCGATAAAGGCATTGAAGCATCCGGCCTTTTATCCGAGGTTACCAACCGGCTTGCCCGGGATCGGGTGCAATTTGAAATATTCAGTGATGTCGAGTCGAATCCCAAGGATTACAATGTACGCCAGGGTACCCGACTGGCCAAACAACTGCAAGCAGATTGTCTGGTGGCAATCGGCGGCGGAAGCCCGATTGACTGCGCCAAGGCAATTGCCGTTCTGGCAACCCATGCCGGTGACCTCAGAGAGTTTGAAAACGAGGATAAAATTAGCGGGGATGTGCTGCCTTTGATTGCCATACCCACAACCGCCGGCACCGGCAGTGAAGTAACCTTCAGTTCCGTAATTACCGATACCGAGCAGAAATTTAAATTCAGTATCCATCATACTAAAATAGCCCCCCGGATCGCTCTGATCGATCCGGAAATGACCGTAACCATGCCGGCGGCCTTGACGGCGGCCACCGGAATGGATGCGCTAACCCATGCCATTGAAGGCTATACCGCCAATTGCTCCGAACCCCTGGCGGATGCTGCCGCATTGTACGCTATTGAATTGATCGTAACTCATCTGAAAACCGCTGTTTTCGACGGTCGTAATCTGGAGGCCCGGGCCGGTATGCTTTTGGGCAGCGTTTTGGCGGGTATTTCCTTTAGCCATTCTGATGTGGCAGCGGTTCACTGCATCGCAGAAGCGTTGGGCGGTAAATATGATGCCGCGCATGGTGTCTGCAATGCCGTCGTTCTTCCGGCGGTGATGGAATACAATATGAAATATTGCATCGATAAGTACGCCCGCATCGCTGCTGCAATGGGAATTCGCTGCGATTCGGCCCGGGCGGGGGCGCGCCAGGCGGTCAACGCCGTAAAAAAACTGGCAGTGGCGGTCAACATACCTGATTTTGCAAGCCTGGGGGTAAAACCGGGAGATGTGGCTGAACTGGCATATAATTCTTCCATAAACGGCAGCAACGCTTCTAATCCGCGCCCGATGAGCAAGGATGATTATTTGACGGTGATCAATAGTATGATGCCATGATTCATATTATATCCGCCCAAAAAGAGGATCATTATCAAAAGGTCCGGGAACTGTTTATGCAGTATGCGGACGCTCTCGATTTTGAATTGGAATTTCAAGGATTTAGCCAGGAATTGGCTACCCTTCCCGGCAATTATGCACCACCGCAAGGCTGCATCCTGCTGGCTGAGGAATCAGGGCGTTTTGTCGGCTGTGTGGCATTGCGTCCCTTGGAAGATAAAATCTGCGAGATGAAAAGGCTTTATGTTAGATCCGGTTATCGGGGGCAGGGCATTGGACGGATGCTGGCCTGTGCGGTGATCGACAGGGCCCGCGAGATCGGGTATGAGAAAATGCGCCTGGATACGGTGGTGACCATGAATGAAGCCAGAACGCTTTATTATTCGCTTGAATTCCAAAATATTAAAGCCTATCGCTACAATCCCCATGATGCGAATTATATGGAATTGGAGCTGTAAATCGATTCCTGAGACAAAAAAATCATAAGGAGCAAAGGTTATGCTGGTTTCATTGATCGTGGCAATGGCATCAAACCGGATTATTGGCAACCGGGGCGAAATTCCCTGGAAAATTCCGGGTGAGCAGAAGATGTTCAAAGAGATTACCATGGGACATAGTATGATTATGGGAAGAAAAACCTTTGAAGCCATTGGCCGCGCTCTTCCCGGAAGAACCAATATCGTGGTCACCCGCCAGGCGGATTACCAGGCTCCGGGCTGCACCGTTGTGCACGATCTTGAAAGTGCCCTCGAATCCTGTCCACCCGATGAAGGCGAAGCCTTTATTATCGGCGGCGGGCAAATTTATAACGAAACCATTTCGATTGCCGACCGGATTTATTTGACCTTGCTGCCAAGAGAGGTGGCCGGTGACGCCTATTTCCCTGAGTTTTCTGAATCGGACTATGAGATTATAAAATCCGACTTCATCGATGCCGCTGAGCCATACCATTTTTATATCTATGCAAAAGTGAAGCGCAGTTGATTGGTTCAACAGATTAATACAGTATCAAGTTTTCAGCCAATAGTGACGTAGGTTTTATTTGGTTTCAGGTGTCAGGTTTCAGGTGTCAGTACTGAAAAGGTATCCGTACCGTTGACTTTTATTTACAAGAGGCTGAAATTTGTTTTTCCTGACACCTGAACACTGACACCTGAAACCTGAAACCAAACTGCGCCTGGCACTAACAAATTTGCAGCATTATAGCAGAACATTTTAATCTTTCAACAAGTTGACCATCTCTTGGAACTGGAGCCATCATGTCCGAGCAAAAAACTTATCATATGAGTGCCGCTGATTTCAGACGGCAGGGACGGGCGGTCGTGGACTGGATTGCCGATTACTACGAACAAATCGAATCGCTGCCGGTCATGTCGCAGGTTAAGCCGGGGCAGGTTCGTGCCGGGCTTCCTGCTCATCCGCCGCTGAATGGTGAAGCGTTTGAAGCTATCCTGCAAGACATAACCAGCTTGATTCTGCCCGGGGTGACCCACTGGCAGTCTCCTAATTTTTTTGCTTTTTTTCCAGCCAACGCATCGGGTCCGGCGATCCTGGGGGATTTGCTGTCATCCGGTCTGGGTGTTCAAGGCATGTTGTGGGCGACCAGCCCCGCCTGTACCGAACTGGAAACCCATGTATTGGACTGGGTGGTTGAAATGCTGGGGCTGCCGGCTAAATTCCTATCGACCGCCGCCGGCGGAGGCGTCATTCAGGATTCAGCCTCCAGCGCCGCCCTGTGCGCTTTGCTGGCTGCCCGTGAACGGGCTACCAATTATGCCAGCAATGACCAGGGCAACGACCGGCGCCTGGTGGCTTATACATCCAATCAGGCGCATTCTTCGATAGAAAAAGCCGTTAAGGTAGCCGGCATCGGCCGGCAGAATTTACGACTGATTGCGGTGGATGATAAATTCGCTCTGCGTCCTGATCTTCTCGCCGGGCAGATTGAAGAAGATCTTCAGGGGGGGCGGATTCCCTTCTTTGTTGCCGCGACCGTGGGCACGACATCTTCCAACGGCATTGATCCCTTGCCGGAGATCGGCAGGATTTGCGGTACACATAACATCTGGCTGCATGTGGATGGCGCCATGGCCGGCACGGCGGCGTTGTGTCCTGAATATCGTTGGATTCACACCGGTTTGGAGACAGCGGACAGCTATTGCTTCAATCCCCACAAATGGATGTTTACCAATTTTGACTGTGACTGTTTTTTCGTGGCGGATCGCAATAACCTGATCCAAACCCTGAGCATCCTGCCGGAATATCTGCGCAACCAGGCGACCGAGTCCGGCGAGGTGATTGATTACCGTGATTGGCAAATTCCCCTGGGGCGCCGATTCCGCGCGTTAAAGCTGTGGTTTGTCATTCGCCACTATGGTGTTGAGGGCTTGCGATATCATATTCGGCGCCATATTGAACTGGCGCAGGAATTTGCTGACTGGATAAAAAAAGACGATCGATTTGAGGTGGTTTTAGCGCCACCGCTTAACCTGGTGTGCTTTCGCCACCGGGGCGGAGATGCGATCAACCAAAAATTGATGGATCGCCTGAACCGTAGCGGGGATCTATACCTGACCCACGCCCTGCTGTATGATCGGCTCACGTTACGCCTATGTGTCGGTCAAACCCATACCCGCAGACGGCACGTGGTGAATGCCTGGCGCAAGATTCAAGACGTGGCTGCGGAGCTTGAAAAGTAATCGAGGTTCAGCGGTTTGAGTCTTCGCCTTCGGCTTCGACCCCACACGCAGGGTTCAGCGCCGTCGTCGGCCAAAAAAACGGCCGGTCCCATCAAAAAAGAAACTAATAGTTCACCGCGGAGTTCACAGCGCGGCATAGCCGCAACCAAATAAGCACTTACGCATTAGTCGCTTATTTTAAATTAGGACACGGATGAACACGGATAAACACAGATTCATGAAATGATTTAGCTTCGCTAAAAGGAAAACGTTTTTTTATCCGTGCAAATCCGTTAAATCCGTGTCCCAAAAAAAATAATAGAAATTTTGCTTAATAAAATTTAAAGAATTTACAAATTAGTAGTGCAGAGAACGCTGAGAAAGGAAATTTTGAATAATCTCTGCGCTCTCCGCGTGCTCTGCGGTGAGATACTTCTTGGAAATGGCATCGGATTTCCTGAAGTTTCATACGAGAGGTTCAGAATTCAGATCCATCCTTACCGTCTCAATTCAAAAAAGGAGTTAAAATATGAGTGACAATACTGAATACGGCTGGAACCCGGAGATGCCGCTGTCTTTGCCGGAAAAAATTAAACAGGACCTGAAAACAGCCATGCTAACCAAGAATCAGGAAGCCCGCAATACGATGCGCCTGATCATGGCGGAGTTTCCGAAACTGACGGTACCCCTTACCCTCGCAAGCGGTAAAAAATCCACCCGGCTCAAAAAACCGGCAGAAATCACCAATGATGATATCATCGGGATAATCAACGGACTCGTAAAATCAGAGCAAACGGTTTTGGAATTAAAGAAAGAAGCCACATCAGAATATCTTGAAATTCTAAAATGTTACCTGCCCAAGCGGGTGGGTCGAGCAGAAATTGAAGCCTGGATCGAGCAAAATATCGATTTTTCACAATACAAAAATAAAATGCAGGCCATGGGGACCATCATGCAACACTTCGGCAAGACAGCCGACGGCAAGCTGGTCAATCAGATCTTACAGGAGAAGCCGTAGATTCCAGGGCTGTTCGTCATGAAAAAACAGTCGTCCTCATTGCACCCGGAAAACTATTCGACTACCCGCTTTGACCCGTTTAACAACCGTCTGGCGCGGGATATCCGCAATACGCTGGCGGAATCATATGTGGATGCACTGCTGCAGTTAGACAAATCCATTTACCAGCGTGAGGCTGAACAATGGCTTGCAAAAAATCTGGGCGTTGAATATACCGGGTATATTCAAGATCGAATAAAACGATATGATCGCGGTTTTAATCAAATCAAGGAAAACCGCATCGAAGATGCTAAACTCCAGGCCCTGATTATCTGGAATCACGGACTTTTCTTTGAAGTTCATGAGCACCTGGAACGGATATGGCAAAAGACCGCCGGCGATGAATACCAGGCTTTGAAAGGTTTGATTCAGGCTGCCGGGGTTTATGTCCACCTGAAATATGACCATTGGGCGGCCGCCGAAAAACTGGCGACCAAATCTTCGGACCGCATTCTAAAATATGCGGATTGTCTGGCATTTATTGCCAATTTGAATCTGCTGCTGGATAAATTGAAAGCCCTGCATTCAGCCCCGCCCCAATTGGAGAGCTCCACCCTCAAGATAAATTGAGCTATTATGAAATAAAAAGAAAAAATTATGCGAGCATTAACAATGACAATCCATCCGGGTTTAATGCGAAAACGAAACAGAGTGGTCAGTTTTCTTCTAACCTTATTTTTCTCGCTGGTCATTGCAACCCCGCTTCAGGCCCGGCAAAACGAAGAAGCGGTCCCTTCGAAAAGCTGCCTGTGGGAGGTGCAAACTTCTTCCACCAGGGTTTTTTTGCTGGGCTCCCTGCATGTTCTTAAAAGCAGCGCCTACCCGCTGGCTGCAGAAATCGGCCGGGCCTATGCTGCGAGTCAACGGCTTGTTTTTGAAACAAATTTAGGCGCCATGATGGAACCGGCCGCCCTGGCGAAGATGATGGAACTGGGCCTTTATCCGGAAGGCCAGGATCTGTTTCAAAATATTTCCGGAGCTACCCGAAAAACTCTTGAAAAAAAAATGCAGGATCTGGGCCTGCCGCCTTCCAACTTCAGGCGGTTTAAACCCTGGTTTATTGCGCTAAACTTGACCACACTGGAAATGCAGCGATTGGGGTTTAATCCCCTCTACGGCATTGACCTGCATTTCTACACGAAAGCCAAGGCCGATGAAAAAGAGCTTGCCTACCTGGAATCGGTTGAGTATCAGATGAATCTTTTGGGGAAGATGAATATGCAGGATCAAACGTCATTTCTGACTCAAACACTTAAAGACCTGGATATTTCAGCCCGATTAGCCGACGATATGATGCAGGCCTGGCAAAATGGGGAAGCGGATGACCTGTATGATCTATTACTTAAAAGCTTCGAAGATCACCCGGGGATTGAAGATCGCCTCCTGACCCGGCGCAATAAAGATTGGCTGCCGCAGATTGAAAAGATGCTGAAAACGCCCCAAACCACGATGGTCATCGTTGGTGCCGGGCATCTGATCGGCCCCGACGGGTTAGTCGAACTTTTAGAGCAAAAAGGCTATACGGTGAAACAGCGGTAATCTGGATACTCGATACTGGATACTCGATGATCGGTGCTTGATGCTAATAACCAGTAACAAATAACTATGGCTTGAAATGTCATCTGTCTTATGTCATCTTTTCCCCGTCCGTCATCTGTTTTCTGTATTCTGACTTCTGTCCTCTGTCACACGGTTGACTGCCATGGATAAAAAGAAAACGGCAATGTCCTTGCGCACCCGGCTCCATGAGATCATATTCGAAGCCGATACACCGGGCGGCAAACTATTTGATGTGCTGCTGATCCTGTCGATTGTCATCAGTGTTATCCTGGTCATGCTTGACAGCGTCGGCTCCATTCGGCAATCATACGGCCGGCTGCTTTATTTGGGGGAATGGTTTTTTACCATTCTTTTTACGATCGAATATATTTTGCGGCTATACAGTATTGGGCGCCCCCTGGCTTATGCGGCCAGCTTTTTCGGTTTGGTTGATTTGCTGGCGATATTGCCGTCCTATCTGAGCATCCTCTTTCCCGGTACCCACTATTTACTGGTCATCCGTATTTTGCGGGTGCTGAGAATATTTCGGGTGCTGAAATTGGCGCAGTATTTAGGAGAAATCCATACATTAAATCGGGCCCTGCTTGCCAGTCGACGTAAAATTACCGTGTTTTTGTTTGTCGTGCTGACCCTGGTGGTTATTTTTGGATCCCTGATGTATTTGATTGAGACCCCGGAGCATGGATTTACCAGCATACCGCGCAGCATTTACTGGGCCATTGTTACCCTGACCACAGTCGGCTACGGTGACATATCGCCCCAGACCGCGCTTGGACAGGCCATTTCTGCCATCATAATGATTATCGGTTACGGAATCATTGCCGTGCCGACCGGAATCGTCACATCCGAGTTGACTCAAGCCTATAAAAGAAATATCTCTACCCAGGCCTGCCGGCAGTGCAGCGCCGAGGGTCATGACCCGGATGCCAAACATTGCAAGTATTGTGGCGCGGCGCTGTAAAGTTGATTGTGTTGATTGGGCTTGTTGGGTTTATTGTGTTTATTGGGTTGATTGAGTTGATTGGGTTTGTTGAGTTGATATTCGTCTCTGGACAAAATGATTTGAAACAGCTAAGATTGGCTAAAAATTTGCGAAGCATAACATAATTAATGCGTCGTACACTCAACCTGAGCAATCATTCTCAATTTTCAAAGAATAACGCTTTACCCCGGATGTACTAATTCGTGGGGAGGATTAATTATAGGGATTAATCAATCTGGAAAGGACATGACATGATTTACATCGGGAAATTTCTGCATGCCACCAATCAACAACGGACCAACGAAGAAAACCGCCGGCATGGCGAATTCAATCTGATCATTGAAGCCGATGATGAGCAAACGGCTGTTGACAAGTTCAAGGAGCGGATTGAGGATTTCAGGGTAAAAACTGATTTATTTGAAGGAGACTGCTTTATCTACATGGTTCATTTTCTGGAATTGAACGATTTTCCCAAAGATCGCGCCAGAATGCTTTACTACAAATCAATCGCCGGAGATCCGGTCATGCCTTACATTAGTTGTTCGGCGCCGTCCGGCGAAGCCGATGCCTGCAAGATCCTAAACTGGATGGAAAACAGACCCGAACTCGATGGACAGGATACCGATGTGTTCATTCATTTTGAAGGGTAGAATCCCAAAATTTCTCGTTCTTATTTGTTTGATGCCGGCGCTACTTGCCACCGATGCCGATGCCGGATTTCAGGATTTACTTAAAGGTGCCATGAAATCCCTGGGGCTGGAGCAAGGACTGACGCAAAACGAAATTGTCGACGGCCTTAAGGAGGCCCTGGAAATTGGAACGAGCAAGGCGGTGACCTTGGTCTCTAAAAAAAATGGTTATCTGAAAAATCCGAAAATCAAAATCCCGCTGCCGAAAAATGTGCGAAAAGCCGAGAATTTTTTAAGAAACATCGGGTTCGGCAGCCAGGTCGACCAATTTGAATTAAGCATGAACCGCGCCGCCGAACGCGCGGCCCCTAAAGCAAAATCCATATTCTGGGATGCCATCAAGAAAATATCATTTAGTGACGCCCGCCAAATACTCGATGGCCCGGATGATGCCGCCACGCAATACTTCCGAAAAAAAACCGCCACCCAGCTGCAGGACGAGTTTAAACCGATCGTTAACCAGGCCATGGCCGAGGTCGGCGCTACCCAGGTCTATCAATCCCTGGACCGAAAAATCCGGGCCTTGCCGTTTACCAAGTCGCTGAGCTTCGATCTCGATCAGTATGTCACCGACAAGGCCCTGGACGGACTTTTCTCCATGCTGGCCGAAGAGGAAAAAAAGATCCGCCAGGACCCCGCTGCCCGGGTCACCGACTTGCTAAAGAAGGTTTTTGCGAAGCAATAATTTCATCTGAATGCAGCGGGTTAAGGACGATCGGGCTGAAGCGGGAGGATATTAAAAATCAAGGGGGCTCTTGGCTTCTTTGATGGTCGTGCTTTTAATCGTGTGCGTATAAATCATGGTGGCCCTGACATCACTGTGACCCAAAAGCGCCTGAATGGTGCGGATGTCGTAATTGGCTTGCAACAGATGACTGGCAAAACTGTGGCGAAACGTGTGGGCCGATGCGCGCTTTGGTATTTTAGCCGTGTTGACCGCGCGCTTGATTGCTTTTTGGACATGGGTTTTATGAAGATAATAGCGTCGGTATTCATTTTTGTCCGTAACGAATGTCAGCGTTTTTGCGAAAAAAAACCATTGCCAAACGAGCTCTCTGGCGGCATTTTTGTATTTTTTCTCAATCCTGTCCGGAAGAAAAGCGCCGGCATACCCTGCTTTGAGATCTTCCTGATGCAGGTCGATCACAGATTCCAGATGATCCTTTAGTTCCGGAGTAATTTTTTCAGGCAGCGGAACCGTGCGGTCTTTTTTACCCTTGCCGTCGTGGACGGTTAAAATGCCGGTGTCGAAATTAAGCCGGTATATGTTTTTAGGGTATTTGGCGAGTAATGCCTGATGTTGATTTCAGCTTTCAGATCATTGTAGGCCGAAACCCAACTGGCATTGGTTATTTGCCGATTTTCTTTGCCATATGGTTTAGTGTCTTGATGTATTTTAAAAGGCGCTGCCATGTCCTTTTTGACGGCTTCTATTCCAACGGGTTCTATTCCATAGAATAGTGATATGGCATTGAAAGCTTGATTTTGTTGCTGATCCGTTTGTTTTTTCGCCTTTAGTTTTTTAATGAAGTGCGGGAGGCTCTTTTTATCAGCTTCTCTGAAATTATATTTTCGACAGAAATCCAGATAATATCGTAGCCATTTCAGGTAGTAAGGGTGTAACTTTTTAGGGATCTGGTGTTGAGCGAGTAGCGCCTCATAGCGCACTTTTGTAGCTTGCGGGATCTGTTTCATGATTACTATCCAGTTATCGATATAATAACAATATATGGAGTTATGTCGTTAGAATTAACCCTAATATAATAGATTTTTCTTGTCGATGACTTTTATTTTTAATAATTATGCAGTAACTACTCAATCACTGGATAGGCCTGTCGCTTCGCTCCAGGCCTTTCGGGGCGCGGGTGTGCTTCGGGGAACTGCGAAGCGCGGCCTATCCACGCGGTTCGAGCAGACAAAAAAACGCTGCTCACCCGCGCCCCGTTATGGCTTCATTATTTTGGAAAATTCCGCTTGACATATTACGCATAACGTAATACCATTCACATATGATCAAATCTTTTGCCTGTCGAGATACCGAAAAGCTGTTTAATGACCAACGCGTTCGCCGATTTCAATCGTTCGAAAGGCAGGCGAGAAAACGACTTATGGTTCTGCACGCTGCTCCAAGCCTTGAAGCATTGATGCTCAATCCTGGTAACAAATTTCATTCCTTGAAGGGAGATAAAAAAGGACAATACGCTATTAGCATTAACAAGCAATGGCGTGTTTGTTTTGAGTGGCATAACGGAAATGCGTTTAATACTGAAATTGTCGATTATCATTGAGGTAAAAATATGAATACAAAAAAACTACTCGATCCGATCAAACCCGGTGAAATCTTGCGTGAAGATTTTATGGAACAGTTAGGCATCAGCATAAACAAGCTCTCCCGCGATCTTTCTGTTCCTCCTAATAGAATTAGTGAGATCGTCAACGGAAAAAGAGCCATTACCGCCGACACTGCTTTGAGACTTCAGCGGTACTTTGGTGTCGAAGCTCAGTTTTGGCTGAATCTACAGACGGAATATGATTTAAGAATGATGAAACGGAAAATTTGGTCTGATATTGAGCGACGAATTATTCCGGTCAATGCACCAGAAGCTGTATCTGAGAATAGCCCAGTGGCATAACAATGCGCATGCTCGTGCCCAGCTAAATCCGAATCGCTGGGATTCCGCTTAATTGTGGATGAAATTTGATATTGTTACCCAGTGGGTGACCGCACATAGTGAAAGTTATGCACCATTCTGCAGAGCTTGCCCTGGCATTAGGGAGAATGGATCAGGCAATAAATCTCATTGCGGAGCTTGCTCCGGCGCTGAGTAGCGTGATCTGCGGAAGTCCCACATGAGCAAAGTTTAGCCAACAGCTCATTAGTGAAGTCCACTGGCAAAACCGGTAACGGGAGTCTGAAGCTGGACGGAATAAGATTGCAGGCTCTGTATTGAGCCCCGAAAAATGTATAGTTGTGGTCCAACAGGATAAGTTCCGACTATTCGGGATGAAAGTCGACGCTATGCAAGCAGCGGAAGACAGCAAACCTGGACGCGTTAAGGCAAGTGTTCAGGTTACCACCGGGGTTTGAGACCAGGGCATGTTCTCAAAGGGGTAGCTCGGGAACTGGGGAGATCCGGATGTGGCCTTACCTGCAAGGGGAAGGTATCAGGGGCGGATAGCGAAGAGTGAACAAACCTGAGAAAAACATTCGGAAGTCTTAGCGGAACATAGTACCGATGCCCAGGGATGTGTATCTGGGTGGAAAGGTGGGGAAGTGAAGCCCAAGCGACCCACTGCAGGGAAGGTGAAGCCGGGTATAACGTTTCTCTGGTAGGAACTATGGGAGATACTCAGAAATCACAAACCATATCAACACAAAGCCAGGGGATTGCGACGCAGGTGGCTCACAATTGGACTGGATGTTCGGAAGAACGAGCCCAGGACAAAGCGCCGTTACTGGTGGGTGAGTCCTCGCTTGTTCGAATTAAAATGCTGGCCGAGGCGAACCCCAGTCTGGTGTTCACGTCTCTGGCCCACAGGATCGATGTCTCCTTGCTGAGAAAATCATTCCGCCAGCTGCCTAAAAATGAGTCCACCGGTGTTGACAAGATCACAGCCAAGCAGTACGCCAAGGACCTTAAAAACTTCGGCAAAGCTCAACTGATTTGTTCACAATTCAAAACAAAATCCAATAATGGAAAAAGAAAACACCTCGCATGCAATGACTTGAAGGCAACACCCAGACAAATCGTCATTGGTTATCGGCTCCGATGGGCAATCGAAATATTTCATAAAGAAATAAAAATGTTTCTGGGCTTTGAGGATGTATCGGCAAAGTATTTCAGTTCTGTCATCTCACATGTTCACTGGGTTTATTGTGCCTACATTCTATTGAATTCGTCGCCGCCCGGATTTGCTAACGGGGTGAAATCAATGGCGGAAAAACAATTAACGGTTAACAAGATCATTGAGAACAAGGGTTTGTCTGCGGTCAACCAACTCCTGACACAAGCAAAAGGCACACAACGATTGAAAGCTCATATCCAGAAGGCTCTCAATGGCCTTAGCAGCAGTAAACGCCTTGTGTTATGCGGTTTGCCAGGGTTTTAGATGAATTTCGTTTAACTTTTAA
>CAVQBT010000036.1:0-4561 GCA_963710795.1 uncultured delta proteobacterium | reverse complement strand
TCGGCCGTATGCTGCACCTATACCCAGAAACAGGTGATTTTGGCAAAAGACCATGACGCCGAGGCCGAGTGTACCATATTCCATAACGATATTCGTTCCTATGGCAAAGATTTCGAGACATTTTACCACCGAACCGAGCAGCTTCCCGGGGTTCGGTTTATCAGAGGCTACCCGGCGGTGGTGGGCGAGGTCCCCGAAAGCAAAAATGTAATTGTACGATATGCGACCCAGGGCGATGGCGTCAAAGAGGAAGAATTCGATATGGTGGTATTATCGGTCGGATTGAATCCGCCTCCCGGTTATGAGGCTCTGGCAGCCAAGTTCGGCATCGAGCTCAATTCTCACGGTTTCTGTAAAGCCACTCCGGCCAATCCGATGGCAACCACCCAACCCGGTATTTTTGTAAGCGGTGCTTTCCAGAGTCCGATGGATATCCCCGAGTCGGTGTTTTCCGCCAGCGGGGCCGGCTCTCAATGCGGTGAATTTCTTGACTACCGGCGCGGCAAGCTTTCCAGGGCAAGAATATACCCTCCGGAAAAGGATGTTTCGCAAGAAGAGGCCCGGGTCGGAGTTTTTGTGTGTCATTGCGGCGCCAATATCGGTCGGGTGATCGATGTTCCTTCCGTTGTGGAGTATTCCCGGACCCTGGACAACGTGGTCCACGCTCAGGAGCAGCTGTTTTCATGTGCGACGGATTCGGCCCAGTCCATCGCGGAAGTGATCCAGGAAAAAGGGCTCAATCGCGTGGTGGTCGCGGCCTGCTCCCCCCGAACCCTGGAACCGCTATTCCGGGACACGCTGCGCGAGGCCGGCATCAATCAATATTACTTCGATATGGCCAATATCAGAGAGCACTGCTCCTGGGTTCACTTTCGCGAAAAGGAAGACGCCACTGCCAAGGCCAAGGATATCACCCGGATGTCGGTGGCACGCGCCTCCCAGCTGCAGCCCCTGCAGGAAATCGATCTGCCGGTAAACAAGACGGCCTTAATCGTTGGCGGCGGTATCGCCGGCATGACCTGCGCGCTGTCCATCGCCGCCCAGGGCCATGAGGTTTACCTGCTGGAAAAAGACAGCGACCTGGGGGGAACGGCCAGAAAAATCCATTACACGCTGGATGGCATGGATGTTCAGGCTTACTTGCGTGATGTTGTGCGCCGGGTTTATCAGCACCCCCTGATCCATGTCTACACCGAGGCCGCCATCACCGAGGCGACCGGCTATGTCGGAAATTTCGTGACCAAGGTGACATCTGAAAGAGGCCCCGCCGAGATAAAGCATGGCGCCGCCGTCATCGCGATTGGCGCGGATGTATATAAACCCGCCGAATACCTGTACGGAGAAGATGACAGAGTATTGACCAACCTGGAGTTGGAAGACCGGATCATCAATCAAGACGAAAGCCTGGCCAACGCCCAAAGTCTGGTGATGATCCAATGTGTCGGCTGCCGCAACGAAGATCGCAATTACTGCGCCCGGATTTGCTGCAATCAGTCGATCAAAAACGCCCTGAAACTCAAAAAGATAAATCCTGCCATGGATATCTACATCCTGTTCAGGGATATCAGAACCTATGGGTTCGCCGAGGATTATTACCGGGAAGCGTCGGATAGCGATGTGAAGTTCATTCGCTACGAACCGCAGGATAAGCCCCGGGTGGAAGCGGCCACCCAGGAGGGCCGGCCTGTTTTAAGGGTTGCCGTGACCGATCCCATATTGGGTCAGGAGCTGGCCATCGATGCCGATTACCTGTCGCTGGCGGCGGCCGTGATTCCGCCGGCCGCAAACCGGGAAATAGCTCAATTGTTCAAGGTTTCTTTGGGGCCGGATGATTTCTTCAAAGAAGCCCATGTCAAATTAAGACCGGTCGAGTTTGGTACGGACGGCGTTTACCTGTGCGGCATGGCACACTACCCCAAGCACATACCGGAATCGATCAACCAGGCATATGGCGCTGCCAGCCGGGCGGTGACCCTGCTGGCGCATGATACCGTCACCGTCTCGGGTTCGGTTTGCGAGGTGATTGATAAGCAGTGCATCGGGTGCGGGGCCTGTATCGCAGCCTGCACCTACAATGCCATCGAGTTTCGCAAGAGCCGCCAGGGCGATAAAGCGGTGGTCAATCCGGTTCTCTGCAAAGGAGACGGCCTTTGCAACGCCAAGTGTCCAACCGGGGCGATTTATCTGAAGCACTTTACCGATGAAGACCTCTTGAGCCAGATCGATGCGGCGGTTGGCGCCGGGTAAAATCCTGACTGAGCAAAAAAAGCTCAATCAGACGTTATTTGTTAGCCGTTAATTGCTATTGGAAGGCCCTAAAATAAGTAGACTAAAAGCGGTCCGTGCCATGCATCGGGTTATTCCCAGTTGAAAAGAGGCAATCGGTGCAGGAGGCACACCGTACTTTTAAAATAGATATCATTCCGTTAACCAATAACCGATAACCGATAACCGATAATAAATAATTAGCAGCCAATTACGAATAACAGATAACTCCCCAATAGTTTTACAATACCGGGATTACCGTCAAAGGAGTTGAGAACGAATGAGCAACGGATCTAAATTTAAGCCGAAAATATTAGGCTTTGTGTGCCACTGGTGAGCGTACGGCGCTGCTGACATGGCTGGAGTTTCCAGACTGCAATATGCAACGGATATCAGGCTTGTGCGCGTCATGTGTTCCGGTCGAGTCGACCTGGAATTCGTCCTGCGGGCGTTCTCAAATGGAATGGACGGGGTGTTTATCGGCGGCTGCCGCCTGAATGAATGCAACTATATTACCCACGGAAATTACGATGCCCTGAACATGGTGCTTTTATGCCGCAGAATAATGGAGCACATCGGGTTGAATCCGGCCCGCTTGAGGGTCGAATTTATGACTTCCGGTGAAGGCAACCTTTTTACCGAAGTCGTTGATGATTTTTCAAGGGCCATTAATGAGTTGGGACCGCTTGGCAAAAGCGAAGGATTGGACGAAGATGAATTATCCTCCAGACTTGCCGAAGTCAGAAAGCTGGTTCCCTACATTAAAATAGAAAAACGGGAGAAGCTGGCCTCCCGCCTAAAAAACAAAGAAGAATATGACGGGCTTTTCACTCGTGAGGAGATCGACGAGTTATTCAGTGAAATGGTTTCGTATCATATTGATCCGACCAAGTGCCAGGCCTGCATGATCTGTTACCGGAGATGTCCGGTGGAGGCGATTGCCGGCGGCAAGAACAAAATCCACGTCATTGACCAGGATATCTGCATCAAGTGCGGCACCTGCCTGGAAGCCTGCCCGCCTCGCTTTGGGGCGGTGAATAAGATTACCGGCCAGCCGGTTCCGCCGCCCATTCCTGAAAAAGAAAGAACTTTAGTCAGAACGCGCACAAAGCAGGAGAGTTAATCCCCGAATTCTGCACGAGTCGCAGGCTTGCATTTGAATCATTGATGTTTCGGCAAGATTCAGGTCACTCCAGCGTTGCCAAAGCCGGAGGGGGACCGACATGGCATAAATCGACACGATCCTTGCGAATTCACCAATTGAGGTACCCAAGAATCTGTCATTTTGCTATGAAATTGTCGATAATTACAGCCCATTATCCAATTTTTGCAATGTTGTTAATGCAACTAAGGGGGTTACTTGGCATGCAATAGGTGTACCGCGGATTTAAAATTGCACGATTCCAAACCGTTATCCTCTCTTATGAAACTTCAAATAGTTTATGGGCTGTGGAATGGATTCGATTTTTATTTTTTTTAATAAGAATCCATTCCTCTTTTTTTTCAAATTCTATAGTTTTTGATTGGATCAGACTGGCCGTTTTTTGGGCTGGCGGCGGTGCTGAACCCCGAACTTGCGTGTGGGGTCGAAGCCGGAGGCGAAGCCCCAAACCCTGAACCTTTTTCTCCCTTTACATCCCCGAACTTCCTCTGTATACTAAAACTGAATCAATTCCGCTCCTTAAACCCTTAAAGGAGAATCAACATGGTTTATAGGCAATAATACCCCGCTCTCATTTTGAGATGTGGGGTTTTTTATTTTCCGATTTCAATAGGATGTTAAAAATCAAGTGGGCTCTTGGCTTCTTTGATGGTCGTGCTTTTAATGGTATGCGTATAAATCATGGTGCTTCTGACATCACTGTGCCCCAAAAGCTCCTGAATGGTGCGGATGTCGTAGTTGGCTTGCAGCAGATGGCTGGCATAGCTATGGCGGAAGGTGTGGGCTGTAGCCCGCTTGGTGAGTTTAGCCTTGTTGACCGCTCGTTTGATGGCTTTCTGAACGTGAGTTTCATGGAGATGATATCGCCGGTATTCCTTGGTTTCAGGAACAAACGTAAGCGTTTTGCCGGGAAAAAACCATTGCCAAATAAATTCCTTGGCAGCGTTTTTATATTTTTTTTCGATCGAATCAAACATGAACGCGCCGGAATAGTCGTCTGCCAGATCATTGTCGTGGAGTTTTTTTACCCTTTCAAGGTGTGCTTTGAGATCCGGGATTATGCTATGCGGCAGCGGTACGGTGCGGTCCTTTTTGCCTTTGCCGTCATGGACCGTCAATACACCAAAGTCGAAA
>CAVQBT010000035.1:0-122927 GCA_963710795.1 uncultured delta proteobacterium | reverse complement strand
TCCCACATCGGTCGCATCCGAGACGTCAAAAACCATCAAATCGCTGGAGCTTAAATCCGAAACCGTGTAGCGGTGACCGGCGGTGTGCGAAAACTTCAACTGATTGCCTCCGGCCGCAAAATTGCGGGCATAGTCAACCGCGATCCAATCCAGCAGGACGGTGTCCTCGCCCGAAGTGCAGGCCAAGGCCACGGTGTTGCTGCCGTCGAGCAATGGCACGTTTTCCAGGGTGATCCGTTTGTATTCGATCCCGCTCCAGGCAAAACTGCCGTAGCCGGTGCCGTTGACGGCCACGGTGAGTTCGTGGTCCTGGTCGAAGGTGGCCAACAGCTCGATGGTCACGGTGCCGCTGTCAAGGGCACCGGGCAGGGCCACGTCAAAGGGGATCAGGTCGCCGGCATTGGGCTCCCAGCCCGGGTCCCAGCCGTCGCCGGGGATGTAGGTGGCAAAAAACCAGCGGTCAACGCTGTCCGATCCCGGCGCTGTCTGGCCGTAAAGCGCATCGGATTCACGGCGCACGGTAGCGCTGAATTCAGCGGCCAAAGTACCGCCGGCCGGCGTCCCGCTGATGGCGGCCATGCGCTTGGGCGCACCCTCGCCGCCGGCCAGGGTCAGCCAGTAGACCGCGGACGTCGTGTACTTGGCATAGGCGCTGTCCGGCGGTTTGGCCGTAAAACAGGATATAGTCGCCGGCTGTCCAGGGTGTCGTCGCCGTCGGCATCGTGGATGTCAAGCGCGGCCTCGGTTCCCTGATAATACAGCCGGATCAGGCTCAAATCCACAGCCCCCGTGTCGATGCCGGCCGCGGCCAGGTCGGCGGCCGTCAGGCGGTAGATGCCTTCAGCCGAGGTCAAAATCTTGTAAGCCGTTGCGCCCGGCGATGCTCCGTCGCCGAACGGGCGCCACAGGGCACCCAGCAGCATGCGCGCCGGGGTCAACGGGGCGGTCAGCCCCGGGGCGGCCATGGCGGCCAGGTCCAGCGAGGCCAGGGCCCTGTCGAACACGGAGCGCGCTTTGACCGGCGCCTGCCAGGCCACCGGCTGGGGTCCGCCGCTTTGCAGCAGCTCGGAATCCACGTAATCCACCCGCAGCCGGATGCGGCTGTAAAGGGTCAGATCGCCGAAGGCCGGGTTGACGGCCAGCGGGTAAAACAGGATCTGGTGCTTGGCCTGGCCCCGAAACACATAACGCCGGCCCGTGCCGGCCGTTATAGCCGGGTAATTTTCATCATGCAGGTAAAAGGCCTCGTCGATGGCAAACACCTCGGCCGGCCCGCCGGCCTCGCGCCGGGTCTCGTCGATTTGTTCGGGCACCGGGTAAACCAGATATCCCTCGTGGTGCTGCTCGTCGGTTTCCAGCACCGTGATTTGAGCGGATTTGCCCGGCGGCACGTTCAGCAATATGCCCTTGACCGGCAGCTGGGGCCGGCCGGTCTCGTTGGTATAGCCGTGGATGTAGTCGTCGACGCTAAGCCGCGCAAACTCCCGGCCGTCCGGAGCCGTAACACTTTCCGCCTCAAAGCCGCTGGTGCGCAGCTCCAGCACCAGCCCGTCCGCATCCTCGCTCACTACCTCAACCCCCCGTCCCAACAGCCGCGAACCCTCAGCCTCCAGGCCTTCCAGCTTCCAGGCCTCCTCGCCATCAATATCCCATCCCCGTCGCTGTCCGCATCGCGCGGGTCGCTGCCGCGCAGATACTCCTGGTAGTTGACCAGCCCGTCGCCGTCCGGGTCCAGGTCGGCATCGTTGACGGTCGGATCCAGCCCGAAGGCCTGCTCCCAGTCATCGGGGATGCCGTCGCCGTCCCAGTCCACGCACACCGGCCCGTGCAGCGTCTTTTGCCCGTGAATGTCGATGTCCTCCAGCTGGTAGTAGTACAGCTGTGCCGCGGGTCACGTCGGCATCCATGAAGCTGTAGGCCCGGGTCTGGGTCATAAAGCCCGCCCCGGGGATCAGCTTGTCGGTCAGCCGCTTAAACGGCCCCTCGTAGCGGGTCGGACCGGTACAGGTGAAAGCCCTTGTTGTCGGTCTCGGCGGCCGTCTCCCAGGCCACGTTGACCGCCGCCCCTTCGCCGGTGGCCATAAAGGTCACCAGGTCCACGGCCGTGGCCGCTACCGTCCTGCTCGGAGCCGATGCTGTAAAAGGTGGTCGGCGCATCCTGGTTGTTGATACTCGGTTTCGATCCAGCACAAATCGCGCACGCTGTCCGAGATGCGAACTTCATCGATCATGCCGTCATAGTTAGAAGTGCCGGCAGTACTTGAACCTAACTTAAAGTTTGTTATGGTTGACATGGTTCTGGTTTTGCCGCTGCCGCTGTGCCATTGCGCTCCATTGAGATAAATTATCATCGCGCCGGACACGGCATCTTTGGTGAACACCCAGTGGTTCCATTGTCCTTCGAATTCACTGGCGCTTGCCAGCTTGTTGATTCTGTCATAGCCGATACCGCATTGCCCGCATCCCAGTAGACATTGCTGTCGCCCCATGGCAGGTGCGCATTGACGATCCGGTTGCCCGAAGCGTCGGCACCATTAAAGATCGTATCATTTTGCGGTTGAATCGCGGCATCGCCGTATTGCCACAAAGATATGGTCGCCGTATTGGACAGGCCAAAGGCGGGGGTGGGAATGTTAATATAATCCGCACCTTCATAGTCCTGACCCTTGCCGATCTTGCCATCCACCTGGCTGGGATAACCGGAACCGGTCCCATCCCGGCTGTTCCGGGTTGAATCTGCAAATTCACCGGCAGTTCCATCGCCGCTTTCATTCAAGTGCCAGACCGCCGCATAATTATCGTCCCAGACCCCGGCCGGGTATTCAGTGGCCGTGTCGATGTCGTCGTTGCCGTAGTAGATGATAGATGACGGTGTCGTCGTTGTAGTCACAGCACGCGGCACCCGGACCCAGGCGATCAGCTCGTTGTCGGTGGTCTCGTCGTATTTTTCGATCTCGTGGGCCAGCTGGTTGCCGTTGGCGTCCTTGAAGATGATGTCGTAGCCGTCGGCGTCCACGTCGTCGGCGATGTCGGCTAAAATCGTCGCCGTCGATCTTGATCATGACCGGAAAATCCACCAGGTTCCGGCTGCAGCTGCTGCCGATATAGGCCGGGTCGATGGTGATGGCTCTTATAGTGGTCAAAGGTCCAGCTTTCCTCGCGCGGCCGACGCTGACCAGGGTCGAGCTTGCTCTTCTGGTTGCTGTACTCGGTGCCGATCCAGCAGGCGTCGCGCACGCTGTCGGAGAGGCGCACCTCGTCGATATAGCCGTCAAATTGATAACTGGGATAACCGGCGCCATCATTGACCGCGCCGATATTAAAAGAATAGCTGTTTTTAACCGTGCCCAGGGGCTGGTTCACTGCGGAACCAGTACCTAGCTCCGAACCGCCTTCATATAGTGTAATACCATCAGCACTATCGCTGCCATCGTATGTCGCCACCACATGATGCCATTGATTATCATTAAATGCAGTGGTTGATTCCTTGTTCTTAACATTTCCACCCGAGTCGTATAAGTAAAATTTTAAGTAACCATTCGAATCTTATATAAAACCACACGCCTTGGGCAGGGGGACTCGTATGAAACGCTTTGCCGGCAATTTGCATGGAAGTTCCACCAGTTTTTATCCAGGCCGAATAAGTCATGGGGTCATCTTTGCCGTAATCAAGCACATCACCCATATCCACATAATCATCACTGCCACCAAACTGCTGCCCTGGGCCAATGACTCCGTCCTGCCCGGTCGACCGATACCTGGTCGTCACCGTGGTTGCTGTTCGAGGTGGAGTCTGTGTAAAGATCGGCGGTTCCCACGCCGGACTGGTCCTCGTCCAGGTGCCAGACGCCCTTGAAATTGCTGTCCCAGACCCCGGCCGGGTTTTCGGTGGCCGACGTCACGGAGCGGTTGCCGTAGTACAGGTAAATCACCGTGTCGCTGTCGTGGTGCAGCAGCGGCACCCGCACCCAGGCCACCAGGCGGTTGTCGGTGGTGTCGTAGAGTCTCGATCTCGTGGTCCAGCTGGTTGCCGTCGGCGTCCTTGAATATGATGTCATAGCCTTCTGCGCCCGCGGCGGCGGCCACCTCGGCAAAGTCGCTGCCCGTCAGGGTGACCAGCAACGGAAAGTCGGTCAGGTCCGCGCTGCAGCGTCCCCAGCTCGTCCTTGTCGATGGTGATCTTTTTGCGGAACTGGTATTCGTTGAGCCGTCCACCACGTGGGCGGTGGTGGTGCAGTCGCTGCCGGTCCCTGCCGGGGTCAGATCGCCCGGGCCCAGGTCGATGGTAAACGAATCCCCGGGGACCAGGTTGGCCAGGTCCCCGGTCAGCACCATCTTGACGGTGGTTCCGCCGGCAATGTCATAGTCGCAGCCGCTGAAGGTGATCGTGCCGGTGGCGCCGGATATGGCGGTGGTGGCCTTCGCCGGCGCAGACCTTGGTGGTCTCGCCGGCTCTCGATGTCGCCGCTGCCGTCGGCATCCACATAGATGTAGAAATTGTCGAAATCCCCCTGGACCAGGCCGTTGACCGACGGACAGCTGAAATACGAAACCGTTCAGCGTGACCGTGGCGCCGGTGGAGTTGGACAATTGAAAGGCAAACACCTCCACCCCGGTTTGGCTGACATCGCCGTTGAGCCGGTCGGGCTCCTGGCCGGCGGTCGTGGTCGGCCAGCGCGAATGAAATGGTAGCCGTGTGCAGCGGTTCATTGTTCACATCGCCGCTGGTGGTAATCGACGCGCTGCTGCGTAGCGCCGCTGACCGTGATGTTGGCGGCCGTAACGGAGGCCTGCACGGTCTCGCCGTTGCTCAAACTGGCGCCGGCATCGAAAATCACCAAGTAATTGGTGGCGGCCGAGATGGTGCCGCCGACGGCGTTCCAGGTCAATGCGCCGCCCGCGGCATTGACGCTCTGGGCGCCGACCTGGGTGTCGGTGCCGGACTCGTAGCTGCCCACGGTGCCGTTGTCCACGTAAATCCGGGCATTGGTGATGTCCGCATCGGCCAGGCCCCCGCCGTAGGTCAGGCTGACCACCAGATCCGTCCAGGTCAGATTCTCGCCCGTGGGGGTGATCTTGAAGCCAACAAGCTCGACATTGGTGGGGGTGGTGCCGCCGGTGCCGCCCAGTTGGTCCGTTACCTGGGTGGCCGGGTTGGCCAGGACGGATTTGCCTTTAATCGCAAAGGCGCTCGAGTCTGTCGGGCCATCGAGCGGGTTGCCGGCCGCATCCCGGGTCTCCACCGTCACGGTGTAGCCGGCGCCCCCCGAGCTGGGGTTGATGATGTCGGCGATGGTGATATTTTCGGCCGCCGCGGATTGCGAGCTGCCGCCGCTGCGGGTGATGGTCAGCTCCCGGCCGCTGGCGCTGACCGTGAAGCTGCCGTCCATGCTGGTGCTGGAGATGTCCCCATCGTCTACCGCGCTCAGGTCGAAGCCGGCCGGAAATGTGACCACGATTTTGCCGTCCGCCGGCAGGGCTTCGGCCGTGGTGAAGGCCACCGTGTGGGTGGCGGTGTCGCTGACGGTGTTGGGGCTGGGCGTATTGGTGACGCCGGTCAGCGCCGCATAGTCGGTGATGTCGAAAGTGGGGGTGGCCGTCAGCGGGCTGCCGGAGCTCACCAGGGCCGAGACCGGCACGGTCACGGTGATGGTCTCGTCGGCGCTGATGGCATAGGCGGCCCGGGCATCGAGGGTGATGGTCACCCGGGTATCGGAAGTGCGCGCCACGTTGCTGTAGTCCAGATTGGCCTTGACCTCGGCATCCCAGCCGCTGCCCTCCGAGCCGTCCGAGTCGATGCCGGCGATCAGGGCGGTGGTCTCCGCGCTGTCCGACCCGATGTCGGCGTCCCAGGTGTCGTTGATCAGGTCGATGATTATCGTCCGGCCGCCGCTGACCACAGCCTTTTCGGTCACCGCAGGCGTAAGCGTGCCGCTGACCGCCGCCATGGGCAGCAGCGGGGTTTCGGCGAACGTTGAGCAGCCAGATTTTGCCGCTGCCATCACCGCCGAATTTCAGCTCCGGATTCGCCTTCCCGGTCCGCATCGGCTTCGAATGTCGCCATGAATCCAAACGAGTTGCCCGCCGATACTCGGCCGGTCAGCGCCGAAAGATCCGGATCGACCGCAAGCGTCGCGTCTTGCGGCAAGCGCGGTTTCATAGACGCCGCCAAAGGTGTCCAGGACCGCCCCGGTGCTCGGGTTGGTTTCGACCAGGTACATCCGGAAGGTGCCGGCGCCTTTGCTGGCTTTGAAATATATATCGTGCCCGCTGCCCATGCCGGCCACATCCGTGTCGGTCGCGTAGCCGCCGTTGTCAAAATAAGTGACCAGCATGGTCGTCTCGCTGGTCGGCGCATCTGGCTATGGTTGACTTGTCCTCATTGCCTGTACAGGGTTCATCGCCGTCGACAACCATTTCAACCGTCGGCGCAGTGGTGAACGTGTCCTTAGCACCTTTGCCGCAGGTCGATATCGATGCTGTAGTCCGGTGGATCGTCTAATTACATTCAACAACCGGTAGACACTGGCGCTGCCGTTCGCGACGGTGACCACCAGGACGGGGGCCGCCACCACCGCGGCGTTCGAGGCCACCAGGGCTGCGGCCGGCACCGTGACGCTGATCACCTCGGCAGCCGTGATATCGTAGGCTGCCTGGGCATCGAGAGTGATGGTGACCCGCGTGTCCGAGGTGCGCACCACGCCGCCGACCGCCTGGTTGGCGCGCACCTCGCTGTTCCAGCCCGTGCTCTCGGCTTGAAGGCAGTCATGCCGTCGATGATGTCCTGGCGCACGGCATCAAAGGCGGCGCCGGAGGCCACCCAGGTGTCGTTGGTCAGGTCGATGATGATGGTCTTGCCGCCGGCGACAATTTCCGCTTCGCCGGCCGATGGGGTCATGGTGCCGCTGAGCGTCGCCGAAACATCGAGCGTTGCGGTGTGCAGCGGTTCAGCAGATGACATCGCCGCTGGTGGTGATGGCGGCACTGGTGGCGGCACCGGTCACCGTGATGCCGGCGGCCGTGACACTGGCCCGCACCGTCTCGTCGGCACTCAAGCTTGCCCCGGCATCGAAGATGATCAAATAGTTGGTGGCCGCCGTGACGGTGCCGCCCGACGGTGTCCCAGGTCAAGGCGCCGCCGGCGGCATTCGACGCTCTGGGAACCGACCTGGGTATCCGTGCCGGGCTCGTAGGTGCCCACGGTGCCGTTGTCCACGTAAATGCGGGCGTTGGTGATGTCGGCGTCGGCCATGCCGCCGCTGTAGCTCAGGCTGACCGCAAAATCGGTCCAGGTCAGGTTCTCGCCGAAGGGGGTGATCTTGAAGCCCACCAGCGCGACATCGCTGGGCTGGCTGCCGGCAGTGCTTCCCAACTGGTCGGCAACCTGGGTGGTCGGGTCGGCCAGCACGGACTTGCCCTTGATGGTAAAGGCGCTCGAATCCGTGGGTCCGTTGATGTTGGCGCTGCCTGCGTCCCGGGTCTCCACTGTTACGGTGTAGCCGGTGCCGGCCGTGGACGTGTTGGTGATGTCGGCGATGATGATGTTTTCGGCCGCCGGAGACTGCGAGCTGCCGCCGGAGCGGGTGATGGTCAGCTCCTGGCCGCTGCGGCTCACCGCGAAGCTGCCGTCCATGCTGCCGCTGGTGATGTCTCCATTGTCTACAGCGGTCAGGTCGAAGCCGGCTGAAAACGTCACCACGATCTTGCCGTCGGCGGGCAGGGCGTCGGCCGTGGTGAAGGCGATCGTGTGGGTCGCCGTGTCGCCGGCGGTGTCGGGCGCTGGGGGCGTCGCTGACGCCGGTCATGGGGACCAGGGGGGTGACGGTGTGCAGCGGCTCATTGTCCACATCGCCGCTGGTCGTGATGGACTGGCTCGAATCAGCGCCGGTCACGGTGATGTCGCGCGGCCGTAACAGCGGCCTGCACGGTCTCGTCGACGCTCAAGGTTGCGCCGGCATCGAAAATGATCAGGTAGTTGGTGGCGCGCCGTGACGGTGCCGCCGACGGTATTCCAGGTCAGAGCTGCCGCCCGAGGCGTTGACGCTCTGGGCGCCGACCTGGGTGTCGGTGCCGGCCTCGTAGGTGCCCACGGTGCCGTTGTCGACGTAAATTTGGGCATTGGTGATGTCGGCATCGGCCATGCCCCCGCCGTAGCTCAGGCTGACCGTCAGGCCCGACCAGGTCAGATTCTCGCCCGTGGGCGTGATCTTGAAGCCCACCAGTTCGACATCCGTGGGCTGGGTGCCGTCGGTTAAACCCAACTGATCCGTGACCTGGGTGCGCCGGGTCGGCCAATGCGGATTTGCCTTTGATGGTAAAGGCGCTCGAGGTGGTGGGCCCGTTGATGGGGGTGCCGCCTGAATCCTGAGTCGCCACGCTGACGGTGTAGCCGGCGTCCGCCGTGTCGGTATTGGTGATGTCGGCAATGATGATATTCTCGGCTGCCGCGGGCTGCGAGCTGCCGCCGCTGCGCGTGATGGTCAGCTCCTGGCCGCTTCTGCTGACGGTAGAAGCTGCCGTCCATGGTGCCGCTGGATGATGTCCCCGATTGTCCACCGCGCTCAGGTCGAAGCCGGCCGGAAAGGTGACCACGATCTTGCCGTCGGCGGGCAGGGCATCGGCCGTGGTGAAGGAGACCGTGTGGGTGGCGGTGTCGCTGACGGTGTTGGGGCTGGGGGCGTTGCTGACGCCGGTTAGCGGCGGAATGGTGTAGGTGACGATGAGTTTCGGGGCATCGGTGGCATGTGTGCAGGGACGACAATCTCGATAACGACTACCTGATTCTGTGGTTCCTGTGAATCCAACCGAAAACCAATTAGCCCCCAATTGGCTCTGTAAGTCCGTTGCAGCAGCAGGGAGCAATTCAACCGTATGCCAACCGTTTACCGATAAAGCCGGATGAATTCGGAAAGATATTCATTGCCGTCCACATCGGCATTGAAACCGGATTGATTATTATCGGTTACGTGATAGGTGTAGGCCTTTTTGGTCATCTTGGCGACGTCATGGTTCAGGGCTGAATAATTTTCCAAAATCTCATATAATTTAAGCTCGACTTTGGTAATCGTGGCGGTATCCGGGATCACCGTCGTGTCAAAGTCAATGCCGCTTCTGTAAGAAACATTATGGTCCCCAAAAAGCCACCAGTATTCATGCCCGCCGCTGACCGTATCCGCATCCCATTGCGTATCGACCCCCCATACCACAGCAAAATTGAGTATCCGGCGGTATGGGAATCGATTGTCGCACTGGGATCGATTTTAACCGGATAGACCCGGGCCGGGTCACTGAGCCAGGCATAAGGGGTTTGGGTGTAGATTCGGACTGTATTGCCCCGGGTTTGGACTTTATAGCGGATCGGTATGATGTCGCCGGCGGCATCGACGGCAAAGGGCGCCGGCATGGTGAAAACCGTCTCACCGCCGGCCTCATCGACAAACTCGATCGCCTCAGCGGTGGTAAAATTATTCGGCGCCGGAACACCATCGATATACAGCTTAAGGTCGCCGGCATCGATGGCTACGGCGAAATCGAGGGTCGGGTCGGGAAGATGGCCGGCCGGGGCCCTGGGCGGTTGGTTCAACACGAAGAATTCTTTGATGCCCCGGGTCGTTAACTGATATTCGACATCGACACCCTCGAATGCGTTCGGATAAATTACGGTGTCATCACCGAGTACTGCCGAAGCCGGCTGGGGACTGGCTAAATAATCTTCACCGCCATTGTAGCTCATTTCCGCCAGGGTAAATTCACAGCGCCTGTCCCCGGCTATCAACCGGACCGGTGAATCCAGCGACGCGGGAAAATGAACCCGGTGCGCCATCGTCGGCATATCAAATTTATACCCCCCGTCACCGACTTCATCCAGAGTCAGGTCTGCAGGATTAAACGCCCGGCCCAGGCCCGCGGTCAAAAGCAAGAAAACCACGGCCAGCCCGATCGCGATAAAGCGGGGCGGCCGGATTCGATTGTTGGGGGTTGATTGCTTATAAATTTTAGTGATCACATCTGACCTTTTAAGTTTAAAAGATTTAATCCACCGATTTCGCAGATTACCCCGATGAAATAAAAAAAAATTTCATCGGGCAGGCACAGATTAAAATGAATGTGCGGTGGAGATTGCGAAATCCGCCGGAAACAATTCCTGTTGTCATCTAAGCAAAATTCATGCCTGGGATGGCCAGGCAGCGATGCCACTGGAATTATTGCTATATTTTTTGCGATAAAAGGCTCACACCGGTAAGGGTGCCGATTTTTGTCGTTTTGACTGACAATCCTTGGCCAATATTCAAGGCGTTTTTGAGTGTGATTTCGGCAGATTTGATTTCAGCCGGACTTTCGGCAGCATGAATTTAGCCGGCTGTGACAATTATCGGCATTTGGCAGAAAAAGTTTAAAAAATTCAGCTTTATAGCGGCGGTTTTCTGTTCTCAGGAGATTTTCAGAAGGTAAGTATTAAAAGATTTTCGGGGTTGTTAAATTTTTTAAAGGAGAAAGGAAAGAGGATAAAGGTGAAAGGGGGAAAAGATAGAAGGAAAGAATGGGTGTTGGGTACTGGGTATTGAGGCAAGGGGCATGGGGGAGCGGTGCTCGGTATCCGAGGCACACCTTAAATTCTTAAGATAGACGTGTCATCCCGCGTCAGTAGGGGCGCGCGACCGGGAAAAAAAGGGTGACTCTAAGGCATGCGAATTTATATGATTCTATCGATATAATGTTCAGGATTTCTATGAAGATTTGCCAAAGCAGTTATAAGAATCTCTGACGGTTCGATCATATAAAAGAGAGCATAAGGAAAACCCTTCAGAAGGCAACGTCTGGTTCGCTCGCCTATTTTCGTCCACGCTTCGGGCATAGACCTTATTCGATCGATCCCCGCCGTCACTTCCTGAAAAAAACGAAAGCCCAGCCCAGGTAACTGGTGATCGTAGTAACTTACTGCTTCATCCAGTTCATTATGTGCCGGCGATAAAAAACGAACTTTCAACCTTCATACCTTTTTTTAATTTCATCCCAATCATACGACTTGAGCTCTCCTCGTTTATATGCCTCGTATCGAGCTTCAGATTCAGCGACCCAGCTCTTTTCGATATCCTGATCGGGTTTGTCGAGGCTGTATAAAATAGCCTCAACTAGCCGAATTCGTTCTACCGGGCGAAGCCCGATCGCCTTTTTTGCTAATTGATCTAAAGTTTCCATAATTTTCCTCCATATCCATGACAAATAAAAATGTTAAATTATATATCGATTCTTCACATTTAATACAACAACCTCCTGAAATCAAGGTTAAGTTCGAGGTTCAGGGATTCCCGATGGAATGGGGCCTGATGGAATGGGGGCGGACCACGGTGAACGCCTGACAATCAGGGATTTATGCTTAAAATAGCCCCGTTTTTTCGTTCTTAAATCGATGATTTTTATATAAAAAAAGGCGGTTTAAGGTATAGGGTGTAAGGTATAAGGTAAAGGGCAGAGGGCGTGGAGCGTGGGGGCGTGGGGCGCACCGGACGGGATCAGAACAGTGCAGTGTATAGGGTGTACGGTTAAAGGTGAATGAAGGGGACAGCTGAAAGTTGATAGCTCATATTTCCAGAGGGCAAAAATTATTTTTCAAAATCCTGAATTGAGATTTAGCCAAAACTATACATTTGAAGATAGTCTTTTAATTATTCTTTTAGCGAGGCCATCTTCTATTTCATTGTGCCTCGGGATAGGTTGGCTTTTTCCCAGCTTAGGATTTTGATACCAATCATGATTAGCACCATGGCGAACTAAAACACAACCGTGCGACTTAATTATTTTAATCAACTTTTATCTTTTCAAATTGCTATTTCCAATAGTTGAAAAGGTTCTGCATCGGGCACCAAACCTTGATGAATATCCTTATAGATTTCTATTAAATTTTCTTTTAGTTCATCCAGGGTCGTACCTTGGCTTTCATAATCGGGATATTCTTGCACATGTCCGATAAACCATTCGTTTTCTTTTTTATATACTATATTTAGTTTCATGAATGTCTCCTTTTAATTATTTCTATTTTACACGAAATTGGAAAGGGTGAGAAAAATCGTTTCATATCAGTTAACTTTTTAATTACTAATACAACAACCAACTGAAATCAAGGATAAGTTCAAAGGTCAGAGGTTCAAGGTAAAAGGCGAAAGGCTAATGGTTAAAGGGTCTCGATTTTGGTTTTTGGATCTCGGCCCGTCCTGTCCTCCGGCTCGTGGATCCTACGCCTCGGAGAGTGCGACCTGCTGCGGGATTATTGTCACTTTCATCGAATTTCCTAATTTGATGAAGGGGTGTTTAGGATATCATGGATTATCGTATCAGAACTGAAATCCTGTTCATTGGGCCACATAATGCCTTGGTGGGCAGGGCGAACGTATACAGAAATCGCTCAGATTGGGTATCGGCAGAATGATTCAAACTATTTGCGGTGATTGTCAGCTTGACTTTAGCGCGCTAATCTCTGAAGGTGTGTTAAAAAAATTACTGATGGAGTATGAAAATGACTTTACAACGAATTACGGTAAATTCCGAAATATTCGGGGGGAAGGCCATGTATTCGCTGCATGCGTTTTCCCGTTTCTCGCCTTCTTGGTTTGCTGGCGACCGGGGAAACCCGGAGGCCATTCTGAAGGTATATCCTCTTAGTAGGATGCTGCTTATTTCGAATTTATCATTTTGGCTGCATAGTAAAAAGGCGGGGATAAACCCCACCACTACCTTTGTGACCGTGTGCCGAATGCCATCTGCTTAGGGCTTTTCCATCTTTTGCCGCACGGCTTTCAGCCCTTGCCGGGCCTGGTCGAAATCCGGCTTCAAAGCCAAGGCGCGCGCCCACTCCTTTTCCGCCTCGACCCATTCCCTCTGCTGAAAATAGGCAGCCCCGAGGTTATAGTAGGTGAGGGCAAAATCGGGTTGCAGTTCTTTGATCCGGCGATAGCTCAAGATGGCTTCCTGATATTTTTTCTGTTTCAGAAGGGTGTTGCCCAAATTCATGTAGGCCGAAACCAGGTTCGGGGCGAGATCGATGGCGAGTTGGTAATGGGTCGCGGCAGCGTCGTATTTGCCGGCACGTTCATAGACGATACCCAGATTGTTGTGGGCATCAGCGCAGTGCACCGCTCCTGTTAGGGAGTTTTCGAATGCCGCCGCCGCCTGCTCCAGGCGATTGGCTTTAAGGGCCAGGGTTCCCAACTGAAAATTGGCTTTGGCGTAAATCACGTCCAACCGGAAGTAATCCGCCAGCAATCCCTGATTGCTCCCGATAAAGTTATCAATGGCGGCGATACATCTTTCGTAGACAGGGATGGCCTCGGCCGATCGCTGGGCACCCTCAAAGGCGCTTGCGAGTTCGTAATAGGCGGTTGCAAGCATATACGTTCCGTCATAATCCCCCGGATGGATGCTCAGCGCCTTCTCAAACCGCTCGAAAGCCGCTTTTGTGCTTCCATTTGAAGCATTTTCGACAATTCCGCCCAGGATTTCCTGCTTGGCCTGAAACATTGCGGATAGTTTATTTTTAACCAAAGGACCTAATTCAAGCCACGGCAGCGATCTGAGCGTATCCTCGGGTTGCGACCGATAGCGATAGAGCTCCGCCAGCAGCCGCGGGGAGCCTCCCCGGACCAAGGCCTTGGGCGCAGAGTATTCCAGCCGGGCATTGCCATCGGTGTGCAGCGCGGCCCCTGCGGCGTATGCCGCCATCGCTTCCCGGGTGAGGATCAACTTGTTGATGAAAGCGGCCGGGTTGCCGATATGCATTTTTTTCAAATGGGCGCTAAGTTGCCTGTCGTTGAAGCGGTCGACGAGCACTTGCGGATCAATATGCCAGTCCTGCTGAAATCCGATCATCAGGTAGTCGTTTCTGAAACTGGTCTCCCAAACCGTCGCATTGGGGAAAACGGTCTGAAAGGTATGTACGACCGTTTTGAAGTCATCAGCGGACATGGAGTAGGCATGCACCCACTGGCACATCACCCCATCCTGACCGCAGACGCTGCTGCGCCTGCTCGAAGAACTCCCGGGTGAAGAGATTGGCCATTCCTGCCACCCATGGGTTGGACGGCTCTGAGATAATCACGTCGTACTGGCGGTCGGTGAGCGCCAGGTGATTGCGACCGTCGGCCACGATGAGGTTGACCCGGGGGTCTTTGAGGACCTCCCCGGTGAATTCCCGGAAATATCGGCTGGCTTCCACCACGGCCGCTTCTATTTCCACCACGTCCACCGCCTTAACCGGGTGTCGTTCCACGGCTCCCAGGGTCATGCCGCTGCCCAGGCCGATTAGCAGGACGTCCCGAGCGCCCGGATGCAGCAGGAGCGGAAGATGCCCCACCATCAACTGGGTTGCCGTGTCCCCCCTTTGGCCGAGGCATCGATTTTGCCGTTCACGCCCAGCGCCACGTCCCCGTAAATCGTCTTTTCCACCGAAACCAGCGCGTGCAGGCCCTCCTTGAAATAGAGGAGCTGTTTGCCCGCCTGCATGGCCGACCCGAGATCGATCCCCTTTTGCGCTGAAGTGCTTCGGTATTCATCGGCGTAAAGGAAAGGACCGCTGGTCAGGACCGCGGCATTCCACTGCGGGAGTGGGAACCAGACCAGCGCGGCTGTCCCGGCGGTAGCCAGGGCAGCGGCAATGCGCCGGTGGGCGGAAACCTGCGGAGTGTGAAGAAACATTATGACCGCCGTCGAGATATTCAGCGCCACGGCGACGAGGATACTTTTCTGGGTGCCCAGCCACGGGATCAGGCAAAAGCCTGCCATAAATGATCCGAAAATCGCACCGAGGGTATTCACCGCATAGACGTTGCCGAAGAACCGCGCCACCTGCCGGGCATCCGGGGTGCAGATCTTAATAGCCATCGGAACTGCGGCGCCCATCATCAGGGTTGGGACGAGGATGAGCGCAAAGATGATGGCAAACTCGGCAAAATGGATGTACTGAAAGGTGTGCGAAGCGGTGAATACGGATTGCGCAACAAAGACCGGCAGCTTGCCAAGAAGCGGGACGATCAGAAGGGCGGATATCCCGATGGCCCCCTGCACCAGGGCCAGCCACAAGACCAGGTTCCTTCGCCCGTCAATGAATTTAGAGATGATGAGACTGCCCAGGGCCAGGCCGCAGATAAAGGCCGTGACGATCAGGCTGAAGGCATAGACCGAAGCGCCGATGGAAAGAGAGATCACCCGGGTCCAGGCGATCTGATAGATCATGGCGGCCAGGCCCGAAATTCCGATGCCGGCCATGACAACCCATACCACGGCCGGCCGGATTGCCGGTATGACTTCTTCGCCACTTTGATTTTGCTGCTGCTTGTGCTGCGTTTTGTGCGTGTTCTTTTGGTGCGGCTTCTGATTTTTACCTTGGTTTTCCGATTGCTCCCGGAGATCTCCTCGCGGGTGACACGATTTTGAGCCAGTTTCAACACGCCGGCGCAAATCGCAAGGTTCAGCAGCGCGGCCCCATAGATCGTCCAGGTTACGCCCAGGGCCGGAATCAGGACAAATCCGGCCAGCGCAGCATCCCAGCACGGCCCCGAAGGTGTTCACGCCGTAAAGCAGGCCGACGCTACGGCCGAGGTTGTCTGGCCGGGTAATGAAATACCGGCTGAGTACCGGAAGGGTGGCTCCCATCAGGGTGGTGGGAACCAGCAGGATGATTCCGCAAACAAAAAAGCGCAGCAGGCTGAAAGTGTAAAAAGAGGGATTGATGCCCTGATAGATGATCCGGAACAGGGGCTCTGTGCCTGCAATGAAAAGCGGCAGCAAGAAGCGCATAGAGCACCGATGCCCCCCTCCAGGATGCCGTAGGTTCTTAACGGATCCTTGATCTTGTCAATAAACCTGCCGGCCAGAAAGCTCCCCAGGGCCAGTCCGCCCATAAAGGCGGTCAGCACGGTGGTGATGGAAAACACCGTGTTGCCGATGACCAGGGTCAGCATCTTCATCCACAGGATTTCGTAGACCAGCCCGCAGGAGCCGGAGACCATCAGAAACAGCAGGATCACCGGATTGGCCCGCGTCCCGGATATCTCGTCTTTTACCGTCTCTTTTCTCTTAATAGCCAATTATTTTATCCCCTATATATTATTGATCCGGATATGTTTGAATTTTAACACAGTTCGGTTGGCCCGGCAAATTTTCCGGCTTCCGACAGGTGATAGGATTAAGGCTCGAGGTTTCAGATCTGCAGGTTTTAGTCGCATTTAACGGACAATCTTTGACCCATGTTCAGGGCGGTTTTGAGTTCGATTTCAGCAGAATTGATTGCAATCCGAATTCCGGTGGAATGAATTTGGACGGCAGTGACAATTATCGGCATTTGGCAGAAAAAATTAAGAAAATTCGGGCCGATAGCGCCCGTTGTCTGATTCGGAGGAAAATTAATGGGAGTAACTATAAAAAGATTTTAGGGTTTTTGAGGTTAAGGATAAGGCAGAGCGCATGGGGCATGGTGCATGGTGAAACGGAAGGATAGAATGTAAGAAGTTGAGATGGTTTTTTGAAGTGGGAAGCGGGAATGCGGAAGTGGGAAATAAAAGAAGTCGGAAAAAAAGAAAAAATTGAGAAAGTGGGAAGAATTTGAAGTGGGCCTTCGACAAGCTCAGGCGAGACAAAGTCGGACCCGGCGTCGTCCGATAGGGCGGGACTTCCGTCTTCGCTACGCTTTGCCGCGACAAAATGCCGCGGCTGAAGATGCGGAATTCGGCCTTCGCCAAGCTCCCTTCGGCGGGGAGCTAAACTTGTCAGACAGCAGACGAGTCAAAGGGGGGGAAAGCAGAAGGTCGGAAGGCCAAGGAAAGAGGAGCAGAATGTGTTGAGGGATGGGGGTGGCCTAATGGAGACCGCCGTCGGGCGGGTGTTATAATTGACGCTCAACAGGCTGAAAAAAACCAAAGAGATAGATAGCTGCATCTTTAACGAGAGCTTCCGTTAAAGATGGAAATGTGCCGGCTTGTCGCAGTCCATCTCAATGCTCTTGTTGTGCTTTCGGATTTGTTAATGTTAAGCAATAAGAGAACGTAGGGCTTTATTGACCGATTCTGAATCAGGGAAATGAACCTTTACATCAGGGTCAAGCATAACAGAGCCATCTTCTTGTGTGAAATATTGCACAGATGTTGAACCATCGTCCTTATGAACAATGACGGTATGTCCTTTTCTGTATTCTTTATAATGTTTTCCCCTTACTCCGCCGGAGAAATCATACTCATCTCTCACATCGGAATCATTAGAATTGCGTTTCTTTATCTTCATATTTTTTCCTTTCAGATCTTGTTGCTTTACGACATCCAATTATGCGGATATTTTCGTTTCTTTCCGTGTACCATACAACCAAAACTTCACCTTTAGAAGAAAACCCAATTTCAATGTAATGGTATTCATCATATGAATGATCCGGATCATCGATCGTAATTGCAAGTGGATCGTTGAAAACGGTTTTGGCTTCCTCGAATGCAAAACCATGTTTTCTTTTATTTTTTTCAGATTTGTTTTGATCCCATTCAAAGGTAAGTGACATTAATACGATTCCATTTTGTTCGGACACTTTAACAAAATTCTATCATTTTCAAAACATTTCGTGAAAAAAGTGCTCAACACCTTCACAAAATTGAAAAGGGTGAAAAAAAATGTTGCACTATAAGTAGCCTTGTTAATTTCTAATACAACAACCACCTGAAATCAAGGATAAATAATGGATAATCCGCAATTAGAACCTTTGGACCGGGTCGACAATTGGGACATCCATTGGTAAATAATAACTTCTCTCTGAATTGAGATTTAATTGATCCGGCGGCGGGCAATCCGCCTCTGGAGGATTCAAGCCCTTGCGGGCGGGGCATATAACCGCTGCCGCTACTGTAGTAGCTGATCTCTATGTCAATGCTAACGTAGCCTCTCACTGCTTTGAAGGCATTGCGGGCGTCGATAAACCGCTGCCGCTACAGACGAACTCCTGCCTGCAACGTAGCGGCGGTTTACATTTACGAAGTCGAAAGTTCCGTTCTTTCGGACGACGACGGGTCCACCTTTGCCCCGTCTGAGCTTGCCGAAGTCAGAATTTCCACTCCCTAGGGTGTTCCTATTTTTTTGCGGATACCATCCAGGGCCTTTTGTGCCTGTGTAAAATCCGGTTTCAGCTCCAGGGCGCGTTCCCACTCCGCTGCCGCCTTTTCCCATTGATCCTGCATGAAATAGGCCATGCCCAAGTTGAAGTTGGTGAGGGCAAAGTCCGGTTTCAGCTTCTGGATCTGATGATAGCCGGCAATGGCTTCCTTGTACTTTTTTTGCTGCAACAGCAGGTTGCTGAAGTTCATGCGGGCCGAAACCAGCAGCGGATTCAGTTCGATGGCATAGCGGTAATGCTTTGCCGCCGCGTCGTTTTTGCCAAGCCGCGCATAGACAACGCCGAGGTTGTTGTGGGCTTCGGCGAAACGCACCTGGCCGGCCACGGATTTTTCCAGGGCCGCGGCGGCCTGCTTCAGGCGGTCGGCCTTGAGGGCGATGACCCCGAGATCTAAATTCGCCTTGGCATAAATCACCTCCAAATCGAATTGGTCTGAAAAGGACAACCGGTTGACTGCCATGAAGTCTTCTATGACCTGGATGCTTTGCGCGAAAGCGTCGGCTGCTTCGGCCGGGCGCCCCTTGTGCTTGTATTGAGTTTCCGATTTCGAAGTTGAGATTGGCCAGCAGGTAGGCGGCGTCATAATTGTTGGGGCTCAAGGCCAGGGCGTCTTTAAATTTCTTGATCGCATCCGGTGCCGCCTCCGGGGTATGGCCGGTAACTTCGTGCACGGCAGATTTTTTTGCTTCAATCAGGGCAGCCAGTTCGGTTTCAAGACCTCTCGCATCTGCCGCCCCATGGAAATTTTCCAACACATTTGCCGCCGGCGGTGAACGAAAGCGATACAGCTCTTCCAACAGACGGGACGATCGGCCCAGGAGCAGGGCATCGGGGAGCGGAATAGGCCAGACGGTTGGCATCGTCCGTGTTCAGGGGCGCTCCCCGGACGAAGTCGGCGACAGCCTTCATCGCGATGAACGAGCTTGTTAAAAAACGTGGCCGGATCCCAGATCCTCATTTTTGAAAGATCTGCCAGCAGATTTCTGTCACCAAGGCGGTCCAGCAGCGTGGAATAGTCCGCCTTCAGCGGCTGCGGGGACCCAATCAACAGGTAGTCGCCGCCCATGCTGGCTTCCCATACCGTCACATGGGAAAAAACAGTGTCAAAGGTGTGCATGATGGTCTTGAAATCAGGCGCAGACATGGAGTAGGCCTGCACCCACTGGCACATCACACCGGCCTCATTCAAGATGCTATTTTGCCAACTTGAAAAATTCCCGGGTAAACAGATCGGCCTGTCCCGAAACCCAGGGATTGGATGGCTCAGAAATGATCACGTCATACTGCCCACCGCCAAGCGCCAGGTGATTGCGCCCGTCGCCGACAATCAGATCGACCCGGGGATCGTTGAGAGCATCCCCGGTAAAATCTTTAAAATAGGCGCTGGCCGCCACCACGGCCGGTTCGATTTCGACGACTTCCACGGCTTTGACCGGATGGCGTTGAACCGCTGCCAGGGTCATGCCGCTGCCCAATCCGATAACCAGAACATTTTCAGCCTTTTGATGCAGCAGGAGCGGCAGATGGCCGACCATCAGCTGGGTGGCCGCATCGGCCCGGGCCGAAGCATCGGTCTTGCCGTTGACCTGCAGCAGCAGATCCCGTTCCAGGGTTTTCAGCACGGACACGGCGGCGTGCCGGCCTTCTTCAAAGAAGAGGGTTTGTCGCCCCTCCATCATAGCCGCTCTGAGATCGATTTTCTGGGTGGCTGAAATATTTTGGTAAGCGCCGGCGTACAGATAGGGTCCGCTGGTGAGAACAGCGCATCCCAGGCGGCCAGCGGGTACCAGGCCGCCAGGGCGACTGCGGCGGTGGCCGCGGCGCCGAGCACGCGGCGGGGCAGGGCCGGGGTCGGCGCCCGCAGAAAGAGAGATGGCAGCCATTGAATATTCATGGCCACGGCGATCAGCAGGCTGTTGCGGGCGCCCAGCCATGGGATTAAAATAAAGCCGGCCGCAAAAGAACCCATGATGGCACCGAGGGTATTGACGGCGTAGACGTTGCCGAAGAACCTGCCCACCTGCCGAACAGTTGTCGTGCAAATCTTGACGGCAACCGGCACCGTGGCACCCATCATGAAGGTGGGGACCAGAACCAGACCGAAGATGATGATAAATTCCGCCAGCAGACGGTAATTAAAATCATGCGCGGCATCAAATACGTAGCG
The DNA here is from genome assembly GCA_963710795.1 of uncultured delta proteobacterium. Taxonomy (GTDB): domain Bacteria; phylum Desulfobacterota; class Desulfobacteria; order Desulfobacterales; family JAFDCJ01; genus JAFDCJ01. The sequence continues at coordinate 102,621 of CAVQBT010000035.1, read as the reverse complement.
GGCTGACATAGACCGGCAGGATGCCGAGCACGTGCATGATCCCGAGCGCCGACAGCCCGATGCCCCCCTGCAGCAGGGCCAGGATCAGGACCTGGTTTCGGCGGCGGTCGATGAAGCGGGGGATGACCAGACTGCCCAGTGCCAGCCCGCAGATAAAGGCGGTCACGATCAGACTGAAGGCGTAGACCGATGAGCCGATGGAAAGGGCGATCACCCTCGTCCAGGCGATTTGATAAATCATGGCGGCCATACCCGAAACGCCGATGGCGGCCATGATCACCCGGGTGACGGCCGGCGGGTTTTCATGAATCATTGCCGCGGCGGGTTGCGGTTGGCGTTTTTTGGCCTTAGCCCGACGGCTTCCGATCTCCGGCTGCGGCCGGCTGCTGTCTTTAAAATACCGGTAGATGGCGGCGGCAATCAGCATGTTGATCAACGCCGCGCTATAGACCGTCCAGCGGATGCCCAGGACCGGAATCAGGACAAAGCCGGCCCCAAAGGAGCCCAGAACGGCACCCAAGGTGTTGATGCCGTAAAGCAGGCCGACGGTTTTGCCCAGACGCGCTGAATCGGCCGCGAAATATTGGCTGAGCACCGGCAGGGTGGCCCCCATCAAGATGGTGGGCACCAGCAGCAGGAGCCCGCAGACGAAAAAGCGCAGCAGGCCGAAGGCATACCAGGAGGGGTTAAGGCCCTGGTAGACCAAGCGAAAGAGCGGCTCCGTGCCCGCAATGAGCAGCGGCAGCAGCAGGGCATAAAGGCCGATGCCCCCTTCCAGGATGCCGTAGGTCTTTAACGGATCTCTAATCTTGTCAATATACCTGCCGGCCAGAAAGCTGCCCAGGGCCAGTCCACCCATAAAAGCCGTCAGCACGGTGGTGATGGAAAACACCGTGTTGCCCATGGTGAGGGTCAGCATCTTCATCCACAGAATTTCGTAGATCAGCCCGCAGGCGCCGGAGAGCAGCAGAAACAGCAGGATCACCGGATTGGTTTTCTGACCGGGTATCTTGCCTTGCGCCGTCTGTTTTTTATTTTTAGTCAAAAACTTAGTCCCGCCGGATAATATTGAACCGAATATGTTTGAATTTTAACACAGTTCGGTTAAAGCGGCAAATTTTCAGGACGGTTTTGAGGCGGAAGGTAAAAGGATAAAGGTTTAGGGTTCAAGGTTCAAAGGTTCAAGTTTCTGAGAGGCCTGATTTTGGATCTCGGATTTTGGATTGAATGATGAGTTTTTTTCGATTTTATATTTAAAATCGATAGACGGCGCCTGTATTGAGAATATATTACCATCCAGGCCTTTAAGGGGCGGGGATAAACCACCGCCCTACCGCAGCGTGAAATGAGCGATATGATGCCGCCGGACGCCTAAAGCCAGCCTTTGGTTTCAAGACCGTTGTATCCAATACGTATCTCACTGGTTTTAATTTGTTGAAATAGAGTCGGACTACGGTGATCACCTGACAATTAAGGATCTATGCTAAAAACAGTTCCGTCTTTTGAGTTTAATCGGTGTTTCGTTTTTGGTGTTTGGGTAGCGGAGCAAAAAGTAACGGATAGGTTTGCCCTCGCCCGATAAGGGTTCCATATTGACATGAATATTCCGACAAGTTAAACTTAAGATGAACTTTCAAGGAGGAAAATATGAAACACACAATAAATGTAAAAGAACTGCGTGCCTCATTGCCGGATATAATTAAAAAAGTGCGCTCGGGGGATCAATATGTCGTCCTGTATAGAAGCCACCCCGCTTTCCGCATTATGGCTGTGGACGCTGAAGAGGATTTAACCATTCCGCTATCTGATGATCCCATCTACCGGGCTACTGCCATCGGCAAATCTTCCGATGGTCTAACATCGATGGACCATGATTTCACGCTGTATGGGAAGAATGAACAATGAAAAGACTGTTCGTTGACACCAGCGGTTGGATGTCTCTGGCTGATGAGAGCGATCCTATCCATAGGGATTGCATGATGGTCCGAGATAAATGGCTTGAGCAGGGCGGCATACTCGTAACCTCTGATTATGTGATGGATGAGACCCTTACTCTGATTCGGATGAGAATTGGCATTGACGCAGCGGAGAGATGGTGGGGGCAGGTTGGCGAAAGTCCGAGAGTGAGATGGGAATGGATCAATACCGCAAGAGCTGAGAAGGCCCGGGCCTGGTTTTTCAAATGGAGAGATAAATCCTTTTCCTTTACAGACTGCACCAGTTTCACAATCATGCGTGAGCTTCATATCAAAAAGGTTCTTACGGGAGACAGGCATTTCAGGAAGGCCGGGTTTGAAATATTGCCCTGATTTAAGGGGATTTTATTTCCATTTTTTTACGTACGACCTTCAGACCCTGTCGGGCCTGGTCAAAATCCGGTTTCAGAGCCAATGCCCGTGACCACTCCTTTTCCGCCCGGAACCATTCGTTCTGCTCAAAATAGGCAACCCCGAAAATGGATTTATCGAAGGCCGCCGCGCTTTTTTCGTAGGCTATGGCGGCCTCGGCCAGGCGCTTTTCATCCCTGAAGCGGTTTCCGATTCGGTAGTAGAGTCTTGCAAGCAGATAGGCGGCGTCATAATCCTGCGGACTGATGGCCAGCGCCCGCTCAAATCGCTCCATGGCCTGTTGAGCGGCACCAATGTTATAGCTGGTGAATCCAGCCAGGACATCGTTTCTGATGTGTTAATCGGGGTCGGCCGGAGCCTGTATAAAACCCTTGCTGCAGCGGGATATAAAACCCATATGCTGCCGACCTTTGAACCCGAAGCCCAACGCAATATGCTGTTTATTGCCTCGCCTGAGGAAAAAGATTTTACCAATTTGAGAATGCCATTACGCGGCAAAAAAGGACCTGTCCCGCTCGGTTCACTTTATATTGATCCGGCTACGCTGGATTTTGAGGACGCCATTGCGCTTAGCGATGATAAGCCTGTTCTGGCCAAGCTTAACCTTAAAGCAACAAGGGTCTGGCGAAAAACATAAGATGAAATCCTCACCCGGCTTTTATTTGAAAAAGGAGTTCCGTTGTTTGAGTGATGAGGGCCCGTCTTCGTCCGTGGGACTGCACCGCGGCAGGCTTGTGGGATTTTGGAATACGGAATTAGGCGATGGCAAAGTCCGGTATCAGCTTCTGGATCTGACGATAGCTTTGGATCGCCTCCTGGTACTTCTTGTGCTTGAGAAGGGTATTGCCCATGTTCATGTGCGCTGAAAATCGCTGTATCCCACTGAGATATCGTCAACCAGATCAGGACGGCAAATATGGCGGCCACCAGCGCACTAGCGCAGCGAATTGGAAAAGCAATACCGGGGGTATGAAGTAGAATAATACCCGCCGCAAAAATATTCAGCGCCACGGCAACAAAAATACTATACTGTTCTGCGTGCCCAGCCACGGAATCAGAAAAAAGCCCGCCATAAAAGACGCGAGGATCGCACCGAGGGTATTGGCCACATAGACGTTGCCGAAGAAACGTGCCACCCGCCCGGCATCGGTGGTGCAGATCTTGACGGCTATGGGGACGGCAGCCCCATCATGAAGGTGGGAATCAGAATAAGCAGAAATATTGCGCCAAACTCCGCGAAATCGATGTAATTGAAGGAATGCGAAGACATGAATACGGATTCCGCCAGCAAGAATTGAATTTCATATAAAGATTCGGTATTTTCTAATCTGACTGCCTGTCACCGCTCGCTCCGAGCAGAAAAATCCCTGCAATTAATCGACCGTTGCCTCCCGGTATTGTGGCATTGACTTCACAAAACTGAGAGGCCGGATTCACAATCACCAACGTATCAAATCGTGGCCATAGACCATATCCATCTGTTTTAATTATATATTTATTCAACAACGGGGTTGCGGCATGATATTTGCGATAATCGGCATGTGAATCGCCTAATAAACCAGAATTTAATTGGGGGGAAATACGCCTGACAAAGGAGGGGGATTGATTGAAAAAGCTCGCATTAATTCTCTTAATCAGTTTCATGATGGTACCGAGGGTTTTCTCATATTCAATTATCACAGATCCTGATGTATTCTATTCTTTTTTTGAAAAACCAATGACAACGATCGAATTCAGCAAACTTAAGGATGGAACATCATACGAAAATATTCGATACAGGATTAAGCCGGACCCACTTGCCGGATCGGAGCCGCAATGTTCCATCATCGATAACGGTGATATCCATTTTACCGGCAGCAATAATCGTATATCTGTCCGGTCCGATGCGTTTTCAGATGACTGGTCTTTTAGCGCAATGGATCCTAAACGGCCGGAAGTCTCCTGCGAAGCGGTGATATGGTTTAATCAGGGGATTTCAGCCGGTGACTCTGTAATGGCTGTGGCATCATCAAGCGGCCGATCACAGCCTTTTGTATTGTACACCAATAAGGGGTTCATGGGTGTGGTGCCGGACAATCCCCGGGAAAATGTATTTATTTTCGACAATTTTTCGGCTGTATTCAGTTTTGAATCGGAGTTTTTAAGGCTATCCACCATATTAAACACCACGGCTTCACTGATCGCACAAGTCGGCGTTGAATAACTTCAACGCTGCCAAATTATTATATCGTAGGGTGAGCATGGCCCACCAAATTTAACCCATCTCGGCCGATAACGGTGGACAGGGCCCACCCGACACCGGCTCCACCGGCTGCTCATATCTCGTCACTCATAATCAATACGAAATCTTGTCTCAAACCGAATGGATTTATGACAATCGATATATCTGAATCCCGCTGTATTTTTAAGGCGGCTTCGGGTTGAAATATTGTATTTAGTAACTATCTAATGAAATCACATCATGCATGCGAAGGATTTTTTTAGCTATTAGAGCAATGCGATACCATCGGAAAATTACAGCGACATGAATCTATCTACTTCAGAAGACAATAAACTAACGTTGCTCGTCGTTCATGCCCATCCTGACGATGAGGCGATCAGCACCGGCGGGATACTGGCAAAGTATTCCGAGAATGGTGTCCGGACGGTTCTGACTTACTGCACCAGAGGCGAGGCCGGTGACATTTTGAATCCGGAGTTTGTTTCGCCCGAACCCGGATTGAACATAACGGAAATACGGGCAATCGAACTGGAAAAGGCCGTCAAGGTGCTCGATGTGGGATCAGTCCATTATTTGGGCTACCGTGATTCCGGTATGGCCGGCACGCCGGAAAATAATCATCCCCAAGCCTTTGCCCGCGCCGACAAACAGGAAGCAACAGCCAGACTGGTCGAGATAATCAGGCGTGTTCGGCCGCAGGTTATCGTGACCTACAACGAAAAGGGCACCTATCTGCATCCGGACCATATAATGGCCAACAGGATCACCTTGCGCGCGTTTGATGCTGCCGGAGACCGTGACTATCAAACCAGGGATGGTCTCGAACCCTGGCAGCCATCCAGGCTCTTTTACACGGCCATACCGCTGGAAAGAATACGCCGGATGCACAGAATAGTTATCGAGCAGGGTCAAGAACCCAATTTTGATCCTGAAGTGTTGGGTACCTCTGAAGAAAAAATATCAGCCGTTATCGACGTCAGGAAATTTCTCTCCCGCAAACTGGAGGCGCTCAATTGCCACCAGAGCCAAATGAATCCAAACGGCATTTTCAGGCGCATGCCGGAAAAATTGAGGGAGGAAGCTATGGGATACGAACATTTTGAATGCGTTCAGGGATGCCCGCCGGTCAACGGCAAAAAAAGCGATCTGTTTGCCGGTTTATAATAGAGGTTGAGCGGTTTAGGCCTGCCCTGGCGCGATTGCTCTAAATACGCTTAGGTGACGTTAAACCCTGGCGACCTTTGGAATACAGACATTCACATCTGATCCAGCTCTGGGCCAGGGGTTCAAAGTTCCGGGTTGGAAAACTCCCAAACAGCTCATATCAAGGGGCTTCTGTCTTCATCGTGTTTATAAAGCCGTTTCACCCAATGGAGTATGTCGGATTTTCCGGATCTCGCTCAATATGGTGAGCAGCGTCCATCGGTTGTAACATTTGAACGCTGGTCGCCTTTGGCGCCGCCGGAGGCGGGTAAACCTTGAACCTTGAACCAATTAATTTAGGTGATACTTATGCCATTTCCAATATGCAAAATGACTAAAATCAAAATGACATTGTCCACTATATTTCTTGTCGCTGTTTTAATTGTGCCGACCTACAGCCTGGCTCAGCAAGCCACCTCCCGGCCCAATGATATTCCAATAAAGCTGGCCCAGGAAAACGAATTCGTCGTAAAACTGATGGACGTCTTCGATAATTTTGGTAAAAAGATCAAGGGGCCGGTTGAGTTGGATTCCTTCAGGATTGAAAAGAAGATCTTTATTTTTAAAAAAGCGAACGGACAACTGCAAAAAATTTCCGATAAAAAAATTAGCAAAATTGTTTTCAGCCGGCTGCGTCAAGGTGTTATAACCGGCAAACCATCTTCATTGCGGGTAAATGCCTGGAATGGAAAGACCAGAAATTTCAAATTGAATTATAGCGCGTTAAAGATAAAAGACGGGACCCTGTATTTAAGTCAAAATGAATTCCTAAACCATTTTAAGGACTCTGATACACTCAAGGCCGCCGGTGATGAATGGAGCGAGAAGCTTCATAATTTTTGGAAAAGAGAAGAAAAAGATTCCCCGAAAGTTTTTTCAACCGACTTTGCCTTTAAATCCTGTCAGAAAAACATAGAATTCCGGCCGGAGACAATTGCCGATTTTAGTTAGGAGAATCCAGCAGGCTTGCCACCGACTCCATCAGTTCAAGGGTCAGATTGCTGATATCACTTTGCTCAAATTCCAAATAATCCATGGTCCCCGCTTCCAGCTCATACAGATGATCATCCTCCTCGTAGCCGTCCCCACTCATCAGGGCAATATAATTCGCCATATGCAGGATGAAGGCCAGTTCAACTTCCGACGAGGAAGACGGGCTGTGATGGAATCGTATGGCGGATGAAATGACCTCGGGAATACTCCACTTTTGACACACTTCGGCCGCAACTTCGGCATGGTCAAAACCAAGGATTTGCTGTTCAGCGCTAAGATAAGTATGTTCTCCTTCTAACAAAAACGAATCAAAGGCCGCTTTGGCTTCCGCCACAAATGGGTCCAGGATAATCTTGCCGACATCGTGAACCAGACCCGCCGTATGCGCCACCATTTCCAGATCCGGATTTTTCCTGGCAGCGATAAATTTCGCACCCAAAGCAACCGAAAGCGAATGCCGCCATAGATCCTCGGAGTCAAAACCATAGCCCGGCAATTTTTTCTGCAGTGATTTTTGGACCCCTGCCACAGCGATAATTTCACTCAGATTTTGATACCCGAGGACAAGTGAGGCATGTTGAATCGATGACACCCGGCCGCTCATCCCATAAAAGGCGGAATTGGCCATTTGCAGGACCCTGGCGGCAATCGATTGATCGGTCTCCAGAATCGCGGCAAGCTCTTTAGGGCTTGAGTCAGGATTGGCCAAAAGGGTCTGTGCTTTAAACACGACTTCGGGCATCGGCGGCAGTTCATCAACTCCGGCTAAAATCTTATCCATCATTTCCTGGTTGTCTGTTTCCATTTATTCATCCCATACGGCTGCTGATTTATTCCTTCGGTTTAACGGCTCAATGCCGGGCTACAAATTTTTGGATGGACCCGAACCCTGAAACTGTTGAGTGTATCAGTCAGAAAACAAAAAACTTTAGAAAAAATTTCGCTATGCCATGGGGATGCTGGTGGAAAAAGAATCGACGTTCATTAGTTTATCATTTGATTAGACTGGCCGCTGATCAGGCCAGCGGCGCCGCTCGTATGAAGCTACAACTGTTTAACTCAATAGTAAAGATCCGGGTCCAGAGGGCCCGGCTTTGATTATCCCCGGAGGGGATTTAGTTTACCGGCATTTGCCGATTTACGGAGTACTGGAGTATTGGAGTGATGGAAGAACCCCCTTTTTCCATCGCTCTCAGAAAACAGACGCCTGGAGAAAATCTGAAAGTTTAAGGCTCTTTTTTTAAACCAACACTCCAAAACTCCAGTACTCCATTACTCCGGTTGATTTATACGGGCAGAGCCATTGATCTCTGACCTGGCCCTGAGGACCAGGTTTTCAATGTTGGAATAAAGTCGGAACGGCCTCTGTTGTCGCCGAAGCGGGGTGTTTAAATCGTGCTCGTCCTCGAAATCGAGGGAGCTTCAAAGGCATCGAGGACGAGGACGAACCGAATATCCATCTAAGTCAGAACCCAGTAACTCCCAGATGAAGCACCAAGGATGACGACACACTGCCCCTGGCCGGCACGTTGGTCAATCCGGGTCGGCCCGGTATAGGCTTGCGCAAGGGGCAGCAACCCGAATTTAGCCATTCCAAAGTATGCCGCTGCAAGCCCCCCCCAGAGTCCCCAGGCGACCAAGAAATTGCCTCCGAGACAGACCCTTTTGTTTCATGATGGGCGGTTAAGATTTTCCAGCTAGCTGATGATATTTTTTAGATATCGCTTGATACTCCGCATCCAGTTTATTTAAGGTCTGGGGCGTAACCTCCTCACCCATTTCAATTTTCATATCCGTCCATTTGGTGTTATAGGATTTTAACTTCTCTTCGATTTTAGCTTTTTGATTGTTATCGTGTTTATGGATGACATCGGAGTATTCATCTAAAGTTTTACTATATTGCTGCAAAAAATCCGACATCTGCTGCGTTTCGCGCGACTTGCCGCATCCAATGACGACAAACGAGTCCCAAAATAGCCGACAATACGATAAGTTGAATTAGAGTTGATTTGATTTTAGACATTTTCAGCCTCCGGTGATGAATAAATTATGGGATCGGCGCCGATGAATAAAATTCAGTAAATGCAGTCGATCCGAGCTAATGGTGTGACCTTGAATTAATATATAACAAACATCAAAAACACAAGAAAAATCTGGGATTTTTTTTGTTCACCTGTAGTTGATATGAAATAAAGAAGTTAGTTCGCTTCGCTCACAATTGGAATGATGGAATGTGGGAATATTCCATTTAGCTTTAGCAATACCCAAAATTTTTAAATACTATTATATTCAATAAGTTTTGGAATTGCCGAAACGTTAATTAATCCGGCAGATATCTGCCGCTGATGTGCTGAAATGCCGCGACCTGTTCGCTTTGCCACTGCGCATTAAATCCGAGCTCGGCCGCCATCAGGGAAGCCACCTTGGGGGCGGCCTCCATTGCCGCCCGCGCATTCAGAAAAAGGCTGCGGGTTCGCCGGGCCAAAAAATCGTCAATGGTTCGCGCGGCTTCGAACCTGACCGCCCAGACGACTTCCCCGCAAAGCGCCGGCAGGGCCGGATGAATGAGTTCCTGACGTTGAGCATCGGCCCGCAGCAGATCCTGGATGGCCGGAGCATCAGAGCCATAGACTGCCAGGGAGCCGAATTTTTGCGGACTCTTATGGTAGCCGTGAATATTGAGCCGCTTGGTGACACAGGCTCTGGCCTCGAGGCCGGCAAGGGTGGCGGCATGATCGACACAATCTTCGGCCATCTGCCGATAGGTTGTCCACTTGCCGCCGGCGATGGTCAGCAGCCCGGAATTTGATATGATAATGGTGTGATCCCGCGACAGCGATGCCGTGTTCTTATCGTCACCGGCGCCCACCAGGGGACGAATCCCGGCAAAAACACTGAGAATGTCATCCCGCGAAGGTGCCTTTTGCAGATACATTCCCGCCGTTTCCAAAATAAAGTCGATCTCCTCGGGCAGGGCCCGCGGTTCGAGGGGTATGTCATCAATCGGTGTGTCGGTTGTGCCGACAAGTGTTGCACCGAGATAGGGGATGGCAAACATGACCCGGCCGTCCTTGGTGTGGGGAACCATAATAGCGGAATTTCCCGGAAGATAGCTTTTGTCAAAGACCAGATGAATACCCTGACTGGGTGAAATCAATGCTGAAGCGCCGGGATCGTCCATTTTCCGCAAATGGTCGGCAAAAGGTCCGGTCGCATTAATGACAACCCTGGCCCGGATGCTGTGCTCTGTGCCCGTCTCAATGTCTTCAAAAACCGCGCCATTCAGGTACCCCGCCCGGTCATTGGTAAACCCAACGACCCGGGCATAGTTGAGCAAGGTCGCACCCTGCCCGGCAGCCGTTCGGACCAGGTTAATGAGAAGCCTGGCATCGTCAAACTGGCCGTCATAGTAAATGACGCCCCCGCGCAGGCCCTGCGTTTTTAAAGTCGGTATCCGCTTAACAGTTTCAGCGGTGGAAAGCATCTTGGAAGGGCCAAAACCGAAGCGCCCGGCCAGCAAATCGTAAACCTTAAGCCCGATACCGTAAAAAGGCGCCTCCCACCAATCGTAGTTCGGTACGATGAAAGCCAGATCGTGAACCAGGTGGGGGGCATTTTCCCGCAGAAGGCCGCGTTCTTTTAAGGCTTCCATCACCAGGGTGATATTTCCCTGCTGAAGATAACGGACCCCCCCATGGATTAATTTGGTGCTGCGGGAAGACGTGCCCTTGCCGTAGTCACTTTGCTCAACCAGCAAAATATCGTACCCGCGGGAAGCCGCATCAACAGCGATACCGATACCCGTGGCGCCGCCGCCGACAATCAGCATGTCCCACGGTTCAGTTCGATCCAATATTCTGCTCATCATTTCGTCGCGATTCATGGCGTGCTCCTTTCATGGCCGGTGGATACGATCGTGTCACAATAATCCGGTGTTGCCGATTTTCCATCGAACATCTAAAAAGGTAAAGGCTGTCCCTTGCGAAGTCAATATATCAGTTGACATTGGACACCGGAAAATCAATCTTAGGCATTAAGGAATCACCATGAGTCTAAAAGCTGAATTCAGAACGATGGTAACGCGCTTAACGGCAACATACCGTATTCCGCCAATTTCAAATATCTTCTGGCCCCCTTTCAGTAAAGGCGGTCAGCCGAAGGAGGCCGAATTTATGGCTCTCAGCCTGGCAGGCGGCGCTGCAGGCATCAGCTATGTTCTGTTGCCGGATGAAAAAGAAAAAGAATACAAAACGTTGCGACCTTCGGATTTTGTCGGACAAAATCCGCGGGAATACGCGCTGGAATTCGGCAATGACAACCCGCTCAAAGAGATGATCAGCCTGGCGGCCATCAACGCGATCTGCCAGCATGTTATGCGGGAAACCAATTTCCCGCTTGATTCGGCAACCGATTCGCTGGGGCTGTTGACAGTCTCCGCCGGCGACCACCTCGGCATGGTCGGTTTGTTCTTCCCGTTGATTAAATCAATTAAAAAGGCCGGGGCGGATCTGGTTATTATTGAAAAAAACGCGCAGTTAATTAAAAAGCATCCCGAGCTGCCGATTTCCCTGGATGCGACGAAATTAAACCGCTGCAACAAGGTGTTATGCACCAGTACAACCATTTTAAACAATTCACTGGATGAGATTCTTAGCTGCTGCGCCCCGCAGGCACTGGTTTCGATCATCGGTCCGACGGCGGGCTATTTTCCGGATCCGCTTTTTAACCGTGGTGTTGATGTTGTGGGTGGACGGGTGGTAAAAGACGGAGAACTTTTTATGCAATTGCTGAGGGAACGAAAACGCTGGGGCGCGGCGACCCGCAAAATCTGTTTCCAGAAAAGGACATACCAAGCTATTTCAATTTAGGCGCTTAAAGAGATTTTTTTGACCACCTGTTGTGAGATACGGATAGCGGTTTCAGGTGGCAGCTAGCTAAGGCGCTATATCCTGACACCTGAACCCTGACACCTGAAACCTTCACTTAGTTTCATAGGAGGATTTAGCACCTCGGTTTCCTGACACCCGAAACCTGGCGTGAAACCTAAAGTTCACAAACTGCGCCATGGCTGCCCGGCCCGAGTCACCTTCTCCGAGTGTCGTCTCGGCCAAAGCGCAGAGCCTTTGTTGTGATTTCTTTAAATTTTATTAAAATTTATATTCGTACGGATCGGGGCCATCATCATGATGGCGGTACCGGTGCTGGCCGGTATCACCCGGGCACCGTCCGTTGGGGTTCTGATGTTCATCGGCGGCTTCGCCACGCTGTGTATTCCGGTACTGATTCACCTGCTGACCCTGCCGACCGAATTCGATGCCAGCTTCAGGCGTGCGCTCCCCTTGCTGATATCCGGCAGCTATATCCCGCCGGAAGATTTACCGGCGGCCCGCAAAATCCTGATTGCCTGTGCGCTGACATACGTGGCAAGTTCCCTGATGGGACTTTTGAATGTATGGCGCTGGATTCGCGTTCTGAGAAGGTAGATCGAAAAATTCCCGGACTGCGAATAAGCCGCGGTTTAATATTGTGAACCCCGGTAAAGGATTAAAATTTAGATAGTTAGCCACATATATCATCAGCGGTATATTCAGGGTTCAAAATTTTGAACTTCATCCAAAATCGATAAACGGCTATAATATCAACAAATTCGTAAAAAATCACCGCTGGCGGTTAATGAATGTGAACTTTGGGGCCGCTAAATATGTGCCCCGGTCTGAGTTGTGCCCGCGGATTTCTTTAACAATAAAAATTTTAACTATTTGAATTTTAAATAAAAAAATATTTTTATTGGAATTTTTTTATATTTTATTTTAAGTTTGGCAAGATTTTTGCTTGATAATCAGGTAGCCTAATAATTTCTTCATCTGTTCTCCTCCTAAAACGGTTAACCGGGAAACCCTGGTTACCGTTTTTTTTGTCTTTTTTTTTAACCATCCGATTGGACCCGCCCAGGTAGCGGCAGGACGGTTAAAATACTCATATGGGAGTCTTTAATTTTTAGGTGAATTTTCATCCCCCAAACCGCCGGCTATCCCCCGCTGACCGTCCGGCGCACCGATAAAATTCTTGATGTTTTGCGCCCTGCAAGGTAAAATTCATAAGATGCTCGGATCGACCAGACAACAGACAAATATTGCTTAGGACCAGACAAATATTGCTTAGGACTCTCATTGCCCCTGCAATTGATCCCAACCGGCCTAATGGTTATCCTGGACATACTTACCCTTAAAGATGGAATAAAAAAATCGATGGAAGCAAACTGCCCGGAATGCCAAAAAGTCTTTGAAATACCCGCCCAACGCCTGAAAAAATATGACAAGCCAATTCAGTTTGACTGCCCGGCCTGCAAGAAAGGCCGGATCACCATTGATCTGGATATTCAGTCACCCTCCGCTAAGATCAAGCGTCAGGCTTCGTCAAGAAAATCAACAGCCCGCTCCCGCCCCGCGCAGCCCGCCACCGGTACGGCCCTCAAACGGGAAATATTGCGGAAAATGGAAGACCTGCCACCGATGCCCCAGATTGTCATCAAGGCGCGCGCGTTTATGGGAAATCCGAATGCGGGAATCAACGATCTGGTCAAATTGTTTGAAAAGGATCAGTCGATCGTTGCCAAGGTGTTGCGGCTCGGAAATTCCGCCTATTACGGGGTGAGCGGTAAAATTGCTACCGTGAAGCATGCCGCCGTGTTACTCGGGCTGAAAACGCTGAGTGAGGTTATCACGATGGCGGGAATTTCAAATCTTATGGGCCGCGAATTATACGGCTATGGCTTTGATTCCGGCGATCTGTGGCGGCATTCTCTGGCTGTGGGATTTGGGGCCCAATTTTTAGCTGACCGGATAAAGCCCAGCCTGTCCAATGACGCCTTTGTGGCCGGACTGATCCATGATGCCGGCAAAATTGTCCTGGATGAATATATCCTTGAAAGGAAAGATGAGGTCGAGACCTTCATGGCGGCCGGAGATCACACCTACCTTGATGCTGAAAAAAATCTGCTGGGGCTTGACCATGCTGAAATTGTCGGGAATATTTGTAAAAAATGGAGAATCCCCGATTTAATAACGCAAGGCATCCGGTGGCATCACCACCCCACTGGCTCCGGTGGCAACGAAATGGCCCTATTTCTGCACGTTGCGGATTATTTCGCCTTGATGAGCGGTATGGGAACCAGTATCAGCGATTTAAGCTATCAGATGGAACCAGATGCTTTCGAATCACTTGGCTTCCAGGAAGAAGAGCTGGATTATCTGCTGGTTGATGTCATGGAATCAGTTGAAACAATCGCCGCAGAATTCCAGGATATTTAATCTTTGACTAATTGCGCAAGCTCCTCGACTTGTTCATCCATGATCCCGATAAATGATGCCCCGTAACCGGGAAGATACAGGCTGCCGGCGGCCCACGGTTTGGTCCATTTTATCTCACAGTGAATCGGCGCTTGTTCTTTCATTTCGGTAAGTACCAGCCAAACATGGGATCCTTTGGCGCGCATCTCGTTGGTCACCACAAAACAGCTTTTAATCGTGAGATGTTCAATGACCGCTTTCTCGGGCTCCTGCAGGAAATCATCCGAAAAATATAAATAGGCGCTGCGAAATATTCCCTTCTGCCTTCCGGAAGGTATGTCGCGCGGCGGATTTTTGCGACACAGGTCATTAATAAATGCGTCAAGCAGCGCCTGGCCTTTTAAGCGTCCCAGACTCTTGCTTTCCAAAAGACCCGAGAAGGTATCTGAACCCGGCTTTTTGGTCACCCGCATCACCGGAAAATGCTGCAGCAGGTGCGAAAATAAAAGTTTTTCGCCACTGGAGGCTTTGATCAGCGTGCGAATATCCACTAAAAATCCTGAGTACAGTTTCCCATGGCCTTGGTTCCTGAAATCGATAAAATTGGGGTAAACTTCCAGGGCGATATCATCATAGGAAGCTAAATGGTTTTGATAGAACGTTTTGTTTTTTTCATCATCAACGATCAGGACCAGTTTCAGTTCATCTGCAGACATACGCTCACCATAGTTAAATGTCGCGGAATTTCTACAATTAATTGAAAATATTATATATTTTTATATATAATTTGCGCTATTATCAAAAGAGTAAAAACTCCAAGCACCAAAATCCAAATATCAAACAAATCCCAATAATCCAAATTAAAAATTCCAAACAATCGGCCCGTCGATAATGGTGCCAAAAGGTATTTTAGCAGAAGGACCTAATTTTGAGAACCAATGATATAAACCAATGGTGTATGTTTTGGTCATTGGTCATTGCAAATTGAGATTTATTTGTAATTTGGTGCTTGAGGTTTGGAATTTTGTTGCCTCTTAGGCCCTTATGATTCTATTAAGTAGATTACATTTCGGTATTACTCTGGGGCGTATGAGAACTCAAAAATCTCCTCGATCCAAGACTAAAAAAGCGCTTTAACGGGTCAACTGGCGATACTGGATGCGGTGCGGCCGGTCGGCTTCGGTGCCCAGGCGCTTTCTGCGGTCGGACTCGTACTCCGACCAGTTGCCCTGGAAAATAACCACCCGGCTGTCGCCTTCAAAGGCGAGTATATGGGTTGCGATCCGGTCCAGGAACCAGCGGTCGTGGCTGATCACCACGGCGCACCCGCCGAAGTTCTCCAAAGCCGCCTCCAGGGCACGCAGCGTGTTGACATCCAGATCATTGGTCGGTTCATCCAGCAGTATGACATTGGCGCCGTCCTTGAGTATCTTGGCCAGGTGCACCCGGTTACGCTGGCCGCCGGAGATCGTCCCCACCTTTTTCTGCTGATCGGTCCCTGAAAAATTAAAGCGGGCGACATAGGCCCGGGAGTTGATCATCCGGTTGCCAATTTCAAGCTGTTCGCTGCCGCCGCTGATCTCTTGCCAGATGGACTTGTCGGCATCCAGTGCTCGATCCTGGTCGGCATAAGCAAGCTTGACCGTGTCTCCGACCCGGATCGTGCCGGAATCGGGCAGTTCGCGACCGATGATCATATTGAAAAGGGTCGTTTTGCCGGCACCATTGGCGCCAATCACCCCGACAATGCCACCGGGGGGCAGACGAAAGCTCATGTCTTCAATCAACAGGCGTTGGTCAAAAGCTTTGCTGACGTGGTCAGCCTCGATAACCACATCGCCCAATCGCGGTCCCGGCGGAATAAAAAGTTCTAGATCGGCTTCCTGCTTCTGGGCTTCCCCGGAGATCAGCTTCTCATAAGCGTTGATCCGGGCCTGGCTCTTGGCATGGCGCCCTTTGGGAGACATCCGGATCCACTCCAATTCGCGCTGCAGGGTCTTTTGGCGCGTGCTTTCTGACTTTTCCCGGCGCCGCAGGCGCTCCTGCTTCTGCTCCAGCCAGCTGGAATAGTTCCCCTTCCAGGGGATCCCCTCACCACGGTCGAGCTCGAGAATCCAGCCGGCCACGTTGTCGAGAAAATAACGATCATGGGTAACGGCGATGACGGTTCCGGGATACTGTTGCAGATGCTGTTCAAGCCAGGCGACACTCTCCGCATCGAGGTGGTTGGTCGGCTCGTCGAGCAGCAAAATGCCCGGTTCTTTCAGCAGCAGGCGACACAGGGCCACCCGGCGTTTTTCGCCGCCGGAAAGGACCTTGACCGGGGTGGCTCCCGCCGGACAGCGCAGGGCATCCATGGCCATTTCCAGGCGTGCGTCAAGATCCCAGGCGTCCAGTAAATCGAGTTTTTCCTGAACCCGGGCCTGCTCCTGGATGAGCTTGTCCATCTCATCATCGCCCATGGGTTCGGCAAACTTCAAGTTGATGTCTTCAAAGGCCTGAAGAAGGTCAGCCGCCTCCTGCACGCCTTGCTCGACCACCTGTCGCACGGTCAGATCGACATCCACCAGCGGTTCCTGCTCCAGATAGCCAACGGTGTAACCCGGGGAGAGAATCGTCTCGCCGTTGAAATTTTTATCCTCACCCGCAAGAATACGCAGCAGGGAACTTTTGCCGGCTCCGTTCAAGCCGAGTACGCCGATTTTAGCCCCGTAGAAGTAAGACAGTGAGATGTCTTTTAATATCGGATTCTTATCATAGAACTTGCTGACCTTGATCATTGAGTAGATAATTTTGTTAGGCTCGCTGCTCACCGTTGAAAACCTCCAGTGTTCGATTCATAATTGTAAATTCTTGGCATTTTAAGAAAAAATTTTTTTACCACGAAAACACGAAAGTTGGAAAACACGAAAAGTTTCTGAGCTTTATTTCGAATTTTCGTCATTTCGTGCTTTCGTGATTGATCTTTTTTGGGTTCCGGCTGGCCGCGTTAGGTTAAAGGGATAGGATACTTAAATCCTGCAAAATTCAGGGAATCGCCTTCACCCGGCCCACGCTTCCATCACTCAACCGGACTTTAATGCCATGGGGATGATTGGCAGATTTGGTTAAAATATCCCTGACAACGCCCCGGGTCAGTTTGCCGCTGCGCTGATCCTTTTTCAATACAATATCAACTTCCATGCCGGGCCTGATGTCCCCGCGGGTTCTTCCGTTCATTAGCTGACTCCTTTATTTCAAAAAATACCCGGTTGAATTCCAGTATTCCATCATTCCAATTATGAGCGAAGCGAATTAACTTGATTCCTGCAGCTTTAACATGTGGCGGGCTGATGCATCAATTTTTTCGGCCGATTCCAATCCGACCCAATAATTTAAAAGTACGCCGGCAGAAGCCAGAACCATCGTTATAAGAATCGCGGCGACTGCCCAAACTTTTACTAACCTTGACAGGGGTTGAATCCCATCCAACCGACAATTCCCCTGCCTGGGTTCGCGCCGCCAACTTCCCCAATTTATTGAGGTTTGTTTTTTCATAACCGGCTTTATAAAAAAGTAAATCCAATGGCGGCGGCAGACACATAATTCGGTCTATTCGGATAACACTGCGGCCGGCCGCCACCGTGCGCATTATTGATTTCCTATCTGTAAATTACTATTAGATGTGATGAATAGTCAAGTAATGGAACGGATTTGAGATGAACTATTTGGGAACTTTTCAACCTGGACCGCTGAACCTTGAACCGCTCAACCTCGGGAATACATCCTTTCCGCCGCCGCCAGGGCAATGATAGCCATTTCAACCTGGGCCCTCCATTCCAAGGCAGTAAGCCCCCACTGGTCGCATTCATCCGCGTCGGCATCCCGCTCAAAAGCAGCGCGCACCTCTTTTAACGATAAGTTGTCATAACACCAGGCGGCAAAGGAATCATCCGCCAAATGGCTGGAAGGACTGGTCCGGGGATCGGCTGTGATACAGGCTCTGAGATCTTTGGGGGTTAAGGCTGTCAATGCATTTCCTGAATTTTGAATGATAATTAGTGAGAGATTCTGTAATAATATTAGATTCCTGTCAGACATGGTCGATAAACAGGATTCCGTCCAGGTGATCTATTTCATGAGCCAGCAAGGCGGCATAGTCTTTGGTTGCTGTCAGTTCATTCTGTGAATTATCCAGGCTGCGGTACCTCACTTTAATAAAGGCGGGACGTTTTACAAGGCGGCGATCATGCTGCGGAACAGACAGGCAGTTTTCGTAGCCGGAATAAACGCCTCGCCTTTCAATGATAGCCGGATTGATAAGCACTTTGATCTCCCCATAAATTCCGCAGACGATCAACCGTTGCGAAATTCCCACCTGGGGCGCGGCCAAACCCCTGCCCAAAAAGGCTTTGGAGAAAAAGCCGATCAGAGAAAAATACCTCAAAGTGGCGACCATCTGCCGGCTCAAGGCGACGATTTTGTCGTCGATAGCCTTCAGCGGCGCAGAAACCCGGCGCAGAATCGGCTCAGGATATTCACAGATCTTTCTAACACCGGTAGTGCGCTTGTAGATTTTTAAAAAGCCGGTGCCTCCCGCTGCCGCGACAGCGCCGGCGAAACCAAATTTTAGGAGATCTCTGCGGTTCATAAGCAACCCCACCAAGTATGATGCCACATATTGAAATAATAAAAGCTTGTCAAGGATAAAGGCGATGCTTAAGGGGTTTCAATACGGACACTGATTATCCAGGATGGAATAAAATATATTTCATATATTTTCAATAGGATAGGCTATGCATGACCTCCTCCAAGATTGACCTGAATCGAATGGTAAGGTATAATTTTGATATTACCCGGCTGGGAGACTCAAACCTTGATTCGAGTTAGCGGCAGGGGAGCACCCTCAATTTTGGCGATAGGAATACATAATGATTAAATGCCTTTATATCTCCATCTTAAAGGAGAAATAAGATGCCTTCATTAACGCTATGTTTAAAAAATAAGTCTATCAGGGATTTTCAACTGCAGGTGGGCGTTCCCATAACCATTGGCCGCCGGGAAGATAATGATGTCGCTATCGAAGACCCGGCGGTTTCAGGGCACCACGCCAAAATTGACGCTTTGGGTGAACGTTTCGTACTGATCGATCTGCAGAGTAAAAATGGTTCTTTTGTCAACGAACAGCTGGTCAACTCCCATTGGCTAAAACACGGGGATGTTATTAACATCGGGGATTACACCCTCGTCTTTGAGCACAAACAGAAAGAACCGAATCATAGAAAGACCTCAAAAAAGTATGATGACACCTTAGTCATGAATTCGACCCGGCACCGCCAGATGATGAAAAAGAGCACCTCGCACAAGAGTATCAATGTGGTAAGGTTCTGGGACATGAGTCAAAGCCGCGGCAGCGTGAAAGCAGTCGATCCCCTCACTTCCCGCCCCGCACCCCATCGGGTAAAAGAAGAAACCGACGGCACCCTGGCCTATTTAGCCGGCGGGAGCGGTCAAATTGAACTGACGCGCAATATCACGACCATCGGAAAACACCCAACTTCTGACATTGTGGTTAAAGGTCTTCTGCTGGACCCAACATCAGCTACCATCAGCCGAGCACCCGATGGTTTTTACTTCAATTACATCGGCGGGCTGCCCAAACCCAAAATCAATGATATCACAGCCGGCGATTCAACGCTTCTGACAGATTCCGATACTATTGAAATCGGTTCGACCCGGCTGCAGTTTTCATCCAACAAGCAGGCCGCATGAAAAACCGGATTTCCAGATTGTTATCTTTTTGTGGACATTAGGCGTGCTTCCGGCAGCCTGCATCTAAGACCGTTTTTTTCTTCGCTCCAGTAAAGGATTGGGTTCCTTTTTTAACCTTTTCAGCCGCTTTAGCGCACTGCCCAACCCGTTTCTTTTTAATTCATCGAAGTGCACAAACACAGCCTCTTCAAGCAACCAGATATTGATTATCGCAGTATTTATTATTATGTTATCAATTACTTTTTGAATTAATATCCAGCTATCAGCCGGCAAAGGCAAAGGAGCGGTTAAAATGACACTCGAAAATGCTATCAAAACGGCCATTGAGTATGAAATTAGGATTCGTGATGTTTACCGGGAAGCCGAAGCTGCTGTAAATGACGAGGCCGGCAAAAGAATCTTTGAAGCCCTGGGGAATGACGAACAGCACCATGTTGATTACCTTCAACATACCCTGGCGCAGTTTAAACAAACCGGGCAGATCGATCCCGAAAAACTGGATTCTGCAATTCCTTCCCGGGATACCATCAACCGGGAAGCAGCCAAGGTCGAAGCGCTGGTGGCAAAAGATTTTCACGGTATCCGCAAGCAGATGCTCAGCAAAGCGCTGAAAGCGGAAATCGAAACCAGTGACTTCTACCGCAAAATGGTTGATGAATTGGCGGCCGAAGGCCGGGCATTGTTTGCGCGTTTTCTGGAGATCGAAAACAATCACATCAAGGCGGTCCAATTCGAGCTGGATTACCTGAGTAAAACCGGTTACTGGTTTGATTTCAAAGAATTTGACATGGAATAGTTCCTGAATTTAGCATGATTTTCTCTCGCATTTAGGATGATTTTTGCGGATTCGGCGGCAAGATCAAATTAAGCAATGAAATTCAGGAACTATATTATTTTCATTTTTGATTTTCTTAAATCAGGTAATGACCTTCTGACCGAATTAAACCGATACGCCGGCAAGGCTGTTGCCGAGGACTATCGGCAGTTGTGCAACAGATTTGATGTATGTTCGTTATACCCCGCCAATGCAGCCCTGTTGATTATCGACCCGCTGCGTTCTTTCACCGAAGGTGCATGGATGCAATCGATCGGTGATGGTGCCGCCAAGGAGGTGGCACCGATTGTAAACGCCTTTGCATATTGAATATTCAAGGTATTCTTTCGATTTTATAAAAGACGGAGCGAAGCGACATCAGCAAATCTTCAATTTTCAATTCCTTCAATTCCACCTCTCGGCCTCACCCGGGAGGTGGCCTGCGCCTGAAGCGGATCGTCCGGCCAGTAGTGTTTCGGATAGCGTCCTTTCAGTTCTTTTTTCACTGCGGGATAGCCGGTTTGCCAGAACCCCGCCAGATCCTGGGTAATTTGCACCGGCCGGCCGGCCGGCGACAGCAAATGAATCAGCAGCGGTTGACGGCCGCCGGCTACAGCCGGTGTTTGGCAAAGGCCGAACATTTCCTGCAGGCGCACGGCCAGCACCGGCACCTCACCCGAATAATCAATCGGAATCCGTGAACCGCTGGGCACCGTCAGGTGGGTCGGGGCCAGTTTGTCCATTAACCGGCGCTGCTGGTAGGACAGCATAGCGGCCAACGCCTTTTTCAATTCAATTCGAGCCAGGTCACGCAGCCGGGTTATACCGGTCAGATAGGGTGCCAGCCAGTGTGCCAGGTGTTTTAAAAGGCCGTCATCTGAAACATCGGGCCACTGCTGCTGACCGTCGCCCAATCTTCGCAAAAAACAGACACGATTCTGCCAATGTCTGAGGGCCCGGGTCCATGGCAAACAATCAAGCCCCTGGTGCCGGATACCTTCAAGCAGCGCCGCCAGCAATTGATGCGGGTCGGGTGCCGTCAGCGGTTCGCTGCGCAGTGTCAGCGCACCCAACGTTAAGTCGCGCTGCGCCGCAACAACCCGGCGCTGCGGATCCCAGGCCACGGTCTCCACCCACTGCGTCTGTTCGGCAAACTGCGCCATGAGAATATCCGGATCGCAGGCAGCCGCTCTATAGATGCGCGCGTTGCGCCGATTACCGTCCAGTTCGACCGCCACCACAAAGTCCTCGCCCGCCAACGGCTCAACCGGATCCAGAACCGCGCCGCGGCCATTGGCCAGTAGAAACGTTCCCCTTCCGGTCGAACGCCGCCGGGCAACCCGGTCCGGATAAGCCCAGGCCAGCAACCGGCCGATGGATGCGGCATCGCCTTCACCGGCGCTGCCGTCCAGGCGCCGGCGTAAATGGGCCGCCGCCCGGACGACCCGGCGCACGGCGGAAAAATCGATGGTGGCCGCCGGATATGCCAGGGGCTGTTTCCGGCGCGCCGCCTGCACCAGATCCAGGCGGATACGCATATCGGCATCGGTCCGGCCGGAGTCGAAACGAACCACATCCCGTTCACTGAGCAAGGCTGCCAGATCGCATGCCACGCCCCCCTGGCCCAGGCTGTCCGCCGCCAGTATCATGTGGGCCAATCGGGGATGGGTCGGCATGGCCGCCATCCGGCTTCCGTGATCAGTGATCCTGCCATCCGCACCCAGCGCACCCAAAGATCGAAGCAATTGGCCGGCGCTGTCAAACGCACTGGCGGCAGGTGGATCAAGCCAGCGCAATCGGCTGGGATCGCCCACGCCCCAGATTGACAGTTCCAGGGCCAGACCGGCCAGGTCGGCCTCCAGGATCTCAGGTTTGTGGGCGGCGGGTAAGGTGTGATGGACCCGCTGGGACCACAACCGCAGGCAGGTTCCCGGACCGGTTCGGCCGGCCCGGCCCCGCCGCTGGTCAGCCGCTGCCCGAGATACCGGTATCGTGACCAGCCGGGTCAATCCGCTGCGCACATCAAAACGGGCAACCCGCTGTAAGCCGCAGTCCACCACCAGCCGGATACCCTCAATGGTCAAGCTGGTTTCAGCGATGGACGTGGCCAGCACTATTTTTTGCTTTCCGACGGGCGCCGGTTCAATGGCCCGGTCCTGGCCGCTGCGCGGCAGGTTCCCGAAAAGCGGCGCAACGATCCAATCCGGCCCCAGCCCGGCTTGCTCCAAAAATTGCGCCACCTGACGGATCTCAGCAGCCCCGGGCAAAAATACCAGAATACTGCCCGATTCACGGCGGGCAGCTGACAGCACGGCAGCGCCGACGGCTTCGCTGGAAAAAACGGGAGTGTGCCGGCCCACATAGCGGGTTTCAACCGGATACGACCGCCCCGGGCAGGTGATCACCGGCGCATCGCCCAGCAGTGCGGCGATCGGTGCGGTTTCGATGGTGGCGGACATGATCAGCAGCCGCAGATCTTGATTCAGCACGCCCTGCATGTCGAGACACAGGGCCAATCCCAGATCAGCATCCAGGCTGCGCTCGTGAAATTCGTCAAAAATCACCAGGCCGACCCCATCCAAAGATGGATCGCTTTGCAGCATTCGCGTCAGCACACCTTCGGTAACCACTTCGATGCGGGTTGCCGCACTGATGCGGCTATCCAGCCGGACCCGGTAGCCGACCGTCTGCCCCACGTTTTCTTGCAAAAGATCGGCCATACGCCCGGCCGCTGCCCGGGCAGCCAGGCGGCGCGGTGCCAGCAACAAAATTTTACGCCCCCCAAGCCAGGATGCGTTCAGCAGGTGCAGGGGGACACAGGTGGTCTTGCCGGCCCCGGGTGGTGCCTGCAGCACGGCCGAAGCGTTTGCGGACAGCGCTTTTTGTAAATCCTCAAGGACCGCTTCTACGGGAAGGCCGGGTAGTAGGTTATCTGATTTCAAATGGTTCATGATAAAAAGAGATGCCAGGTTTCGGGTGTCAGGTGTCATTTCAGGTGACAACGCGGCCGCTGGCCAGAAAAGCAGCCTGCCCAATCGAAAAAGAAATTCAGAAAAGGCAAATGCTCCAAAGCCGAATAAATATCGAATATCGAATAATGATTATCGAATGTCGAAGTATTGAATTCTGTCTATTTAAATCAAAAACAGAAGTGGCATGGTCGTTGTCATCCCGATTCTGGTGGTTTACGTCAAAATTATCTGAAACAACACCAAAATGCCACCAATATTTTTTAAAATGCAGAGACAACTCTTGATCAGAGATCCATTATAACGTATTACTTAACCCGGCAAAGCCGGAATTGAAGATTGAAGATTGAAAATTGAATATTTATGGTTCGCCTCCGGCGGATCTATTATATTTGTCGCCCATTGTCACAAATCCTGTGAAAACATGATTTGATTACAATATATAGACACTTCAAACTATCTATGTAGGCGGTAACATCGACAATAAATTGTGGGTATGATGTCGCTAAGCGCCTGAGGAGATATTATATGAGCTGGTTTGGGAAAATCGCGTTTGGAACATTGGGATTGTTTTTAGGCGGACCGCTGGGGGCCATCGCCGGTGCGGCAATGGGACACCTCCTGGTTGATAAAGGAATCGATGCTGCCGGCCGGGCTATCGACTCAAGCGGGAGATCCCGCTTAGGGCAGGCGGAGCAGACCCAGGCGACCTATTTTATCAGCTTATTTTCAATTCTGGGCAAACTTTCGAAAATTGATCGCGTGGTAGCCCGGGAAGAAATTGCAGTAGTCGATGGCTTCATCAACGGCTTGCCCATGGCGGACCGCGAAAAACAGTTTGCCCGCCAAATTTTCAACGAGGCGAAGGATTCCCAGTATTCGATAGAGGATTTTGCAACTCAATTGTACCAGGCTGTCGGGGCACAGCCGGCGTTGCTTTTGTCCTTTTTAGACCTGCTATTCCGGATCGCAGCGGCTGACGGTAAATTCCACCCGGCCGAGGAAACTGCCCTTAAGAAAATAAAAGACATTTTTAATATCAGCGACAAACAATATGAAGATATAAAGGCGATCTACTTCAAGGAGTATGATAAATATTACAAAATGTTAAACTGCACACCGCAATCGTCCAACGAGGAAATCAAATCCAATTACAAAAAACTCGTCAAAGAATTTCATCCCGATAGGATTATTTCCAAAGGCCTGCCGGAAGAATTTATCGATTTCGCCTCGCAGCGATTCCAGGAGATTCATGCAAGCTATGAAAAAATCAGACAGGATCGAGGCTTTTAATTATTTTTTTTCGGCCATCATGATCACGAAATGAAATGCAGAAAAATAGGGGATCGAATGCCTATAATAGGTAATGGATTCCATAGTAAAGATCCGGACCCAGCTCCCGGCCGGTAAGCCCTACTCTCCGACCCGTAGGCTCGGGTCTACGAGCCGGAGGCGGGGCCGGAAGCGAGTTCGGAGAGAGCGGTGCAGTTTACCTTAGCCTCTGCATGGAATGCTGGCATGGTGGAATATCGTAGATCCGCCTCTGGAAGACTGCAGTATTGGGAATCAAAACGCGACGATGTTATAACCGCAGAATTAGCGGGCTTTCAGGCAATCATTGCCTTCTGCTGCATTTCCGACAACACCATGTAGATTGAGGCTTCGTTGTAGGGGATTTTCTGGACCATCCGGGCGATGGTGTTCTCCTGTTGAAGGCAGTGATAGACCTGGCGGGCCAAGGCCAATGAGTCCGGGTCTTCCCAGGTCAGCATTTTTATGTTGAGCTTAAACTGGCGTTGGTCATCGCGGAATTCAGTCTTCAGATCCCGCAACTCGTCCTGTAAATGAACGCACTCCATCAGCAACCCGGTGGTGGATCCCATAATCTCTTCTTCGTCCGTGAAATCGGCCGGCAGGGGGCCGCCCTGGAAAATAAAGGACGCCTGCAGCGGTGACAGAAATAGCTGGTACACGGCCTCTTTTCCTTTGAGCGTTCCCAGGTAGGCATACCGAATGCGACCCAGATCGAAGTACATTGCAGCAAATACGTTGCCGGATGAATTGCGGATAGTCAGGGTGCCCGATCTGCCGGATCCAGCCAGGGCCTGAATCACCGTGGCAAGGTCGAAATATTTCAGGTCGCCGGCCAGTTGCTGGTAACGCGCGGCCACGCGCTGTTTGCGCAATCGATCCTCCAGGCGCCCGGACATAACGCTCAGCAGGCAGGCGGAAAACTCCGGGATCTCTCGCATTAACGTTTCGAAAGCCGGTTTCGACAGTTTGAAAACCTCAGCCGCTTGAGGAATCCGAGCCAGCGACCCGCGGGGTGAACCCGTGGTGATCGCCATTTCTCCGATGGTTTCGCCCTCTCCCAGGTAAGCCACAACCGAAGGCGCCTCGTCCTCGCCCCGGGCGCGGCAGATTTCAACCACGCCTGATTTAACGACATAAAGGGCATCTGCCGGCTCCCCCAGCTGAAACAAAATGCCGCCCGGCGTATGATAGGATTCAACGGCACCGCGTTCGAGAATAATCCTGAGGTGGGCTGCTCCCAGGCTTTCGAAAATTTCCGCCCGCTTCAGAAAACGAATGCTGTCGTCCAGCTGTTGATCTTTGATAGATGCCATGGCGCTGCCTTTCTAGCGGATACCCAGAATGGACTGGTGAATTCCGCATGGAACTGATTCGTGCCTTTTTTTAACCAGTATATCAACAAAACCACAGCTGTCAAATATTGACGCAATGCCAAACATATTGACTGCAAAAAACCAGTTGTGCTAATGCTTCAGTTCTAGTAACTTACGCTTAAAATGAATGCGATTGGATTTCGAAATGGAATTGATAAAACCCGATATCACAGATTATCCCGGCAATCACATCCATATTAAAATAGACAACCCGGACCTTGAATTTGCAGCGGCAAAGGATATGGCCAAGCAAAGGGCAAGAGAGCTTTGCACGGACCCCATGCTGCTGTCCTGGTTCCAGGGTAAAACCGGCGAATCGTACCCGAATATGGAATGCGGCCCCGGTGATAAACCGGCCTGGATTACCTATGCTGAATCAAGAGGCGGCGACCTGGTAATCGACATCAACCGGGGACAGTATATTTTCATTTACCTCTCGCTATAATTTGGACCCGGCAGGACATTTCAATGGTCTTATTAAATTAGGCAGGGCTTTTACCCTGGCGAAACCGGTTCTGCATAACACGGTGCTGCTCCGAAACCGATTTGTCGATCGGGTGTTTCCGACCGATGCCGGATGATGGAAGGTTATAACATTAAACGCTTATCCGGAAAGCTCAATTAGTAAGAAAAGACCCCTGTGGGAGCGGCTTGCATACCCACAAACCCAATACACTTGTTCTATCCGGAAAACCGGGTTACATTATTTTCACTTTTTACGGCCTACCTCAAGACACAACGAATTGCCAAATTAATCCCAGCTTCAACTGACAGCTTTGCTTTTAATTATTACCTGAATTTTTACCAGGAAAATCCGCCCCGGATAAACTTCCGACGTTCACGCCTATCGATTGTCGGTGAGAAACCATACAAAATTCTGGCAGCAATTCAAGTCTTCCCATAATAAGCCGATATAATTGTATAATCCAAAATATTTAAATCACTTACAAATATACGCCTTTTATGGAAGACCAGTCATCACAAAGAGATTATGATTTAGCCCGGCAGGTTTGCAAGGGTCTGCGTGCCGGTCGTTCGGAAGCGTTGATGGAACTTTACAACAGGTATCAGAACTAATGAGAAAAGCAGCGCCGTCACGGATTGCCCGATGTCGGGGTATGCTTGTAGAATAATATCTCCCGGATTGCCGGTCAGTTCCACGGTTATCCTATTGCTGTGATGAGCGAACTGCATCTATAGAAAGGTAAAAAGGAGATGATAAGGTTATAGAGCATGAATATGAGCGCAAAGTATTTCAGGGTCACTCCGACATGGCTGAAATTCGACGGGTTTGTCTTAACTGAGAATCAACAAAGCAGGACCAATTATGGTCTTGCTTTGTTGATCCAGGCGGGGCATGGCAGGGCCGCCGCTAATTGCTAATTTTGGTTAACGGCGCCCGGCCTGGGCAATCGTCATCTTTATTTTATTGGATTCGATTATTTTTTCAGCCATTTGAATGGAGATGTTTTTCAGGCACTGCTCCATGCCGCCGCTGATGGCGGTTGCGCCGCCGCCGCAAGTTCCGCCGGCCTCTGAAAAATCTTTTTTGGTGTATCCAACCACCGTGCGCCAGACCGGATTCAGCTTGGCATCATAGAATGTGAGTTTGATATTCATTTCAACCCACGACTCGGCCGTACCGCCCCAAAGACCATCATTGAATTTCACATCAACATCAAAATCCAACAGTTCCGCCGCCAAAATTCCATCAAACCCGTGATCCTGTGAAACCGAATTCACCGCCGTACTATTTTCAAAGATACTCCGGGCGGTTTTAATCAGGCTGGCTTTTATGATCGGCCCGGCCTCGATCGGAAACCTTACGGTGCTGCAGCTGCGGCTGCGCGGCTTCACAACCAGATTTAAGTCGGCCAGATCCGGAGAAACGAAAATGGCGATATTGCCGGCTATTTTGTGATCAATCAGCTGCTGAACAACCGGTGAAACCGTGGGTTTAACCGACACCTGGTGCGAAC
The DNA here is from genome assembly GCA_963710795.1 of uncultured delta proteobacterium. GTDB lineage: Bacteria > Desulfobacterota > Desulfobacteria > Desulfobacterales > JAFDCJ01 > JAFDCJ01. The sequence continues at coordinate 74,367 of CAVQBT010000035.1, read as the reverse complement.
AAGCCAAAAAGGCCAAGCATATCGTTAAAATGGCGAATTTTCTCATAGGACCTCCTGATGCTTCAGTTTTGTCTCATAAACTGTTAACTGAAAGATATTAAATTTTACAATTGTCATCATGCAGAATATTCATCGGCTAAACGGGGAAAAACTTTAAAGTTCAGATTTCAGAACTCGTAACTTAGGTTTAAAATGAGTCAAATTTTTTGGGCACTATATAGGTCTACTGGTATCGAATTGAGGGATTGAGGAATTGGGGAATTGAGGGATTAAAGGATCTTTCTTGCCGGTTGTCTGGTTATAATATTTTGCTCATGGGCTGCCGCTTATGACATGTACTATCTCCCGCTGGCAGTCAAGGTTAATCAGGATCAGTTGGAAAGCGCAACCCCCGAGGCCCGGGGCATCACGGCTTTAATTATGCGAAGCATATAATAAATTATCCGCCGAAGGCGGAGAATTTAGCAGCTGCCGGAAGAACAATCACAGCCTGACCCGCAGCCGCAGCCGGCATGGGACTGGGTCTGCGTGCGGCTGATACCCACCACTTCAATTTCAAATGTCAGCGATTCACCGGCCAGCGGATGGTTAAGGTCCACGGACAATTTTTCGTCATCGAGGTGCGTAATCTGGGCCGGCATTTGACGCCCTTCAGGAGTTTGCAGCGCGATGGTCATGCCAACCTGGGGTTCCATCTCGGGGGGGAAATCCGCCCTGGCAAATTCCCGCGTAAGGCTATCATCTCTTTGCCCGTAAGCGTCTTCCGGGCTCAGGGTAAACTTCTTTTTATCGCTTAACGACATTCCCATCAGTTCTCTCTCAAAGCCCTCGATCAATTGCCCACCGCCCATTTGCACTTCAAGGGGTTGGCCCCCTTGACTGGAATCGAAAACTTCACCGTTTTGCAGCGTTCCCGTATAGTCCACGCTAACGTATAAACCATTCTCAACTTTTTCCACAACTGACTCCTTATGATTGGAACTAGTTATACCATTTAATTTCGGTTAAATACTTTACTCTTAAAATGTGACAAAGTAGTATAGAACCCACGTTCGACATTTAGGCATTGAATGGGTAAAATAGTTATCAATCCAGCCAAGTCAAGCGGTGAGTTTTTCCAACTCCAGGTCGTATTGCTCAATCGTATTCTCCCAGGCAAACCTGCCCATCGCCTGCGACAGGACCCTGCGAAGTTTCCGGTAATCCGAGTAATGGATAATCCGGTCCAACAGTTTTGCTACCAGATCCGGAAGGCTGCCATATAGAACATCAGGATGATACCGGGCGGGAATGATTTCCGGGTAGGCCAGCCGGGCCGGCAGGAGGGGGATACAGCCGTAGCGGATTGCTTCAACTACAGCGATGCCGAAATTTTCCTGTTGGGCCGTGCTGATGACGATCGATCCCTGGGCAAGCCAATCGAGGTACTGACGCCGGGATTCCACATACCCATATTGAACGATGCGCCTACCGTATCGCTCGCGCGCAGACAGAAACGCCTTGGGAACCGTTTGGCAGTTTTCCCCGAGCAGTGCCAGGCGAAACTCGGCCCCGGTCTCCAGGACGGCGTCCAGGGCCTGAAAAAATTCATCCGGGTTTTTATCAAACTCCCAGCGATGATTCCAGATAATCAGAGGAGGCAGTTTGCGGCAGAAATCATCGGCATCCCGTTCTTTAGCCGCAAAGCGACACCCGGGATACAGGACATCCGCCCGGGACCGGATTTCATCAACCACCCATCCGGGTCGGTATTCGGGCATCATTTTGATGAAATTCGGCAGCGCTTTAAAAAAGGCAGCGCGGTGGGTTTGGGAATTAAAAACAACCCGATCGGCGGCCAGAGCCGTGGTAATATCCGTAAAACCGAACTGATAGTCCATGCGTTCGCCCGGTGCCAGGGGGTAGGTGAACTGGTTTTCGTGGAAGTAAACCAGGGCCGGCGGACAGACGCCTTTAGCGAGCGATTTAAAATCCGCAAGGCTCATCAGGTCGGTCGTAATCAGTCCGTGGTAATCTGCGAGGGAGGTGACCTTTTTGACAAAATAGAGCGCCGCGCCCCGCATGCGCCACTTCCAGAAACGGGCGGGCAGGGTCACGAGATCGATGCGGTGTCGCGAATGGGAAATCAATCCTTCGGCGAATTCGCGGTGCGACCCGCCAAAGAAAGGTTCCAGAAACAAAAATTTTAATTGGGTCGTCACTTTAGATCGCCAGTTTTTGCGGTATTGCCCGATGGGGGGATGCGAATCAGGGGACTAACCAGGCAGCCTGCAACCCGGTTGGTGTCCAGTCAAAACGCGCCCGCCGGTTTCCCAGGATGCTTAACTGCAGCCAATCCAGGGATTTTATTTGACCGGCTATCACCATGAAATTTTTACGGCCGCTTTCAGTATTTAATAAGGTGGGCACTTTATTCAGCAAAAAATCGGGCAACCCTGATGACGGGAGTTCAAGGCACGATCCGGGCGGCTCGACAGTGCAGTAATTCAACCGGCCGGGGATCTTTGTGGCAGCCCATTGTTCATCGGCCAAGCGATCATCCGCATGCAGAGTTGCCGGTCCTGATACTCTGAGTTGCACTTTCTTTTTCGGATGATAAAAGAGCCAGCAGACATCTGCTTGATTCGATATCTCCCGGACTTTATTCGCGCGTGAATCCGTATAGCAGATCAGGACGCGTTCAGTTAATTTAAACTGCCGCAAGATAACCGTGCGCAAAGCGCTTCTGTCTTGCTCGGCCGTTCCGAGGACCGCCGAATGAAAGGGATCATTGAAACGGGCAGCGCCGCGTTGCAACATCTTCCAAATCCCGCTTAATATCGACTCGAGCGGCTGCCGGTTTTTATCAGCACTAACCATGTCAATTGTCTGCACTACAGATCAGGCCCAAATTTGCATATTTTTTCATTGATACCATTCAATCCCCGGGAGTCACTGGTTTCGCTTTCAAGGCCTTTAACTGAGCCGACACGGTTTCGTATTCATCTTCCAATTCAAAAAGCTCCGTCATGATCGGCGGTTTCACTGAATGGGCGGGCAGCCGCTTTTCAGTCTCGCGAATTTTAATTTCGAGCTCTGCCAGTTTTTCCTCAAGTGCCTGTTTTTGATCCATCATATTCGCTCCGCTAATTATTGTCCATCCGAAAATTTAAATTTGATACTGAAAAAACTTGTCAGATTTAAGTGCCGGCGGCATAATTATTTCCCTATTTCATAAAAGAGCTTTAATTCCATGATTTAGGTCAAAAAATGTTAATATCGTGCTTGCCTTATTCTGCAAGGATAGTTATTGTTTCACTGATATCAACCCATACCCAAAAAGCCAGGAGGTTATTATGCCAATCCAGGAAGGCAAGGCCGCGCCGGCGTTTTCTCTGCCCGACGCTAACGGAAATAAGGTTGCCCTAAAAGATTTCAAGGGCAAAAACGTCATCGTTTACTTTTATCCGAAAGACGACACTCCCGGGTGAACCAAGGAAGCCGTGGGATTCCGTGACATATACGGCGAATTCCAAAAACTCGACACGCTGATTCTGGGAATTTCCCCGGACAGTGAGGCATCTCACCAGAAATTTATTGATAAATTCAAGATCCCTTTTCCTTTGCTGTGTGACCCGGAAAAAAAGCTGATGGCCAAATACGAAGCTTTCGGGGAAAAGACAACGTACGGCAAAGTCGCCATGGGCGTAATCCGCTCCACCGTGTGGGTGGGACCCGACGGTAAAGTCAAAAAGCACTGGCGCAAGGTTGCCAAGGCGGCGGATCACCCGGCTAAAGTACTGGCCGCGATACAGGCTGAAGCAGGGTAACTACAGCAAAAGATAACCATTTGCCGGACTACCAAACCCCATTTCTCAGTCAGAGAGGTGGGGTTTTAGGGCTTCAGGAATTTAGCAATTGAAGGAATTCTACCCGTCGTGAGCCTCTTTGTCGAACGATCTCATTTAATTTATTGATTTTATCCTTTAATTTTTCAATTCCTTAATCCCTCAATTCCCCAATCCCTCAATTCCTCAATCTTTCAATCCCCCAATATTATAAACAATATTCCTAAAGTATTAGGATAAAAATGCCGATGACGAATAATTAGATGGACCAGCTAAAATATTTACGACCAATCACTCTGAAAATTAGAGCAATATTATGCCGCAACTAAAAATAAAATCCAAAGATAAGACACTTGGAGATTATGAAATTCAAAAGGGCATCTCATTGACCATCGGCCGGCGCAAAAAGAATGATGTGATAATCAATGATATGGCGGTTTCCGGGCATCATGCTAAAATAGACTCCGTGGGTGACGGCTTTGTGCTGATAGACCTGCAGAGCAAAAATGGTTCGTTTGTCAATGAGCAGCTCGTAAGCTCCCACTGGCTCAAACATGGCGACATTATCAACATTGGAGAACATTCTCTGGTTTTCAACTATTGCGATCGGGAGAAAACACCCGGTGAAGACACGGATGAATTAGATAGAACAGTCGTATTGGATACGACCCAGTATCGCAGCCGGATAAGAAAGAGCAATCCGACCAGAAGTATAATTAATGTCGCCGGTTTCTGGGATAAACGCGGCGCCCGGGTACCGGATAGCGATAAGAAGCCTGATTTTCCCATGGGCCCCACTAACATTAAAAAAGAGCTGACCGGTACCTTGACCTTCCTGGCCGGCGGTCAGGGCCAAGTTAATCTCGACCGAAAATATACCACCATCGGCAAGCATCCGACATCTGATGTTGTCGTCAAGGGTCTGTTTATGGGACAAACCGCAATCACCATCAGCAAATTGCCTGATGGTTTCCATTTGTGCTATGTTGGTGGTATAACCAAACCTAAGGTCAATGAAAAAATTATTAAAGCGTCGATAAAACTCAAAGATGAGGACATCGTTGCCATCGGTTCGACGAAGCTGCAATTTATGAACGGAAGTCAGCATGCCGCAGAAAGGTCCATATAAGCTCGTATTTGACGGTCGGATTCTGGCAGGCCATAACTCCGATGATGTCAAAAAACGGCTTGCCAGGCTGCTAAAATCAGATAGTAAAACGATCGAACTGCTTTTGGCCCAAGCGCCGCTGACGATTAAAAGCCATATTGATTACCCCACCGCCAGTAAATATAAAGAATCCTTAAACTTTCAGATATCTTTGATGATCTATTATATTGCAGCGACCCTGTTGATACTGATTATCATTGGATTTTTTTTATTCATCGGATTATTCATTTTTAACATAATTATCGTGATCATGGCCGGTATAAAAGCTAATGACGGTAAATACTACCAATACCCCATGACGATTCGATTCATCAAATAAAAAAGGGGTGATTCCAAAGAACCACCCCTAGTATGAAGTTTAGTTGAAAGATTAACCAGGTTAACAAATACCCTTGCCGGTTAATATCGAGTTAAGTAGAAAAATTAACCAGATTGCCAGATACCCTTGCCGGTTAATATGGCTCCCGCGATGCCGTTTACATGAAAGCTCACGCACATCTGAGAACCATCAAGCTGTCACCGCAAACTCATTTTTAAAGTATAACCATGGGAGGCGTTAGGCCGTCGCGTGGTTTATATTTTTGTGTTAGATTGGGCGACAAGTTAAAATCGATACATAGCAAAGAGCGTTCCAAAAAAGATCTTACTGCAAATAAATTTAAATTAGTATAAATTTCAGATTGTTATAGCTTTATTAAAAAATATTTTTCAAGTACTATAATTCATTTTGCTTTGCAATTTGCCAATTGCAATTGCGATATGCAAACAAAGCAGTTCGAACCGAATTCAAGGCAGGTTGAATTGGGTGAATTATCCCTTGAAAAATCGACTCGGCATGTATAAGCTCTGATTGGGGCCTGAATTTTCCAACAACCTACTTGACCCCGGATCAGGATTATCCCTTAACTGTCAAAAAATGAAAAAATGAAAAAAAGCCGTAAAATTTTAATCTACCTGATACTTTTTGCCATAATCGATACGGTCATACCGGTACCAATTACCGCCATCATATTGATTTATGTGCTGCTGGAAAAACCGGATTGGTTTGAAAAGCTGGTCGGACAAATATATCAGTCATGAATGCGGAACTGCTCCAAATATTAGAAGAATATACCGCTTTCGAAACTGCTGTCAGACAGCAAATTTCAGACTTCTGTGCGCCGCACTGCTCGGTCTGTGCACTGGGTTGCTGTCGTCCGGAATTTTGCCGTGAAAATATCGACAGCCCGTTTCTGAACCTGTTAAGCGGCGAGATCCTGCAAAGTGCAGCCTATATTGCAGGACGCGGGTGGCTGACAGCATCCGGCTGCGCCCTGTCTGCTGGCCGGCCGCCGGTTTGCTACCAGTTTAACTGTGACAAAATCATAGACGCCCTGCCCGATGATCTGAATCGTTATCTGGCCCGGCTACTTTCTAATCTTGTGCCGTATATCGGAAAACGGGCCCTTGGAGGCCGGCATCTGGTCGAAATCATGGATCCTGTCCAACTCAAAAAAGTCAAGCATGGGCGTTTTGCTAAACGTCTTGGCGCGGCCCGCAACGCTTTACAGGTAATCCAGTCGTATAAACGGCAGGGCTTCCTGCCGGCTTCAGCGCCGCCGATCCTGTCAAAAATTTCGCCCTTCCCCCCATCACTTGCCGGATAACCGCAAAGGAAAATTAAATGTATCGAACCCAACTTCAGTGGCAGCCGATCGCCCTGCTTTTACTCATCACCATGATTTGGGGCAGCAACATGGCTTTTGTTAAAATAGCCTCGCGCGAAATGGCGCCTGTTTTTATGGCCGGTCTGCGTTCGGTTGTCGCCAGCTTGTGTCTGTATATCTGGATGAAAGCCCGCCGCATTAAGGTATTCCCCTCCGGGGTGGTTGTGGGTCACGGTATCGTGGCTGGTATTCTTTTCGGTTCCGAGTTCGGTTTAATTTTCGTCGGTCTTAAATACACTCTCGCCTCCCGTGGGTATGTGCTTCTGTATATCGCCCCATTTTTCGCCGCACTGGGGGCGCATTTCTTTCTCATTGGGGATCGTTTGAATGTTTGGAAGGCAGCCGGTTTGTTATCGGCTTTCTGCGGGGTGGTGGTATTATTTATGAAAAATGTCAGCACCTTTTCTTTCGAGGCCTTGCCGGGCGACATCTTATTTCTGATTGCCGGTGCCGCATGGGGCGCAACGACCGTTTACATCAAAAAAAACCTGGTCCAACGGACGCAACCGTTACAAATCCTTTTTTACCAGTTGTTTTTTTCAGCGCCGTTTTTGCTGATCTATCAGCATGGTAATGGAAGACGCCATTGTATGGAGTGTCTCTTTTAGCCTGGCTTTTTCCCTGTTCTACCAGTGCATTATTGTGGCCTTTCTCAGCTATCTGATTTGGTTTGTGCTGGTTTCGCGCTACCCGGTCAGTTTAATGCATGCCTTTTCCTTTTTTACACCCGTTTTTGGGGTGCTTTTCAGCGGCATATTAATCCTGGGTGAGACGATTAGTCCCAACCTGGTTATGGCCCTTATTCTGGTAAGTATCGGTATGGTCCTGGTCAACTATCAGCCGAAGCCATCGCAATCGTCAGCGGATATGCAGGATTGACAAAAAAACCGCCCTGCCGTATACCCTTGTCAAAAGGAGGGGGGAAAATGCTGGAATCCTTAAAACGGGTTTTTAACCAATCAAAAGTTAAAATTTCGAAAACTGACAACCAGGTCACCGAGCACGATGTGCACGTTGCGACCTGTGCCCTCTTTGTCGAAATGGCGCGCATCGATGAGAAATTTACCCAGGCAGAGGTGGACACTATACTTTCTATTTTGAGAGAAAAATACGGTCTAACCCGGGAACATGCCGACGCGCTGCTGTCCGAGGCCGATAAGGAACTGGATGAAAGCGTCGATCTCTGGCAGTTCGCCAGACTGATCAATGAGAATTATTCCGTAGATGAAAAAATCGAGATCATCGAAACCTTGTGGCAGATGGTCTTTGTCGACGGGAAAATGGACCAGTACGAACACTACCTGATGAACAAGCTTAAAAATTTGCTGCGTCTGTCCCACGACCAGCTGATCAACGCCAAGCTCAAAGTCCTTCATCCGAAATGATTGAAAAATTAAGTTCTCCGCCTGAAGCGGATCTAAAATGAAAGGAGAATCAATGCGCATCGTAAGATTTATCGATGAAAAGGGTCAGATTCGTTACGGCCGTAATTATAAGGACGAAACCGTCGAACTGCTGGAGGGGGATTTATTCAACGGCCTTAACCCGACCGGCGAGACCTGCGGGGTCAAAAAACTGCTGGCTCCCGTGGTGCCCCCGGCTGTATTCGGCATTGGACTGAATTATCACAAGCATGCCCAGGAAACCGGCCTGGAAACTCCCAGGTATCCGGTGCTGTTCATGAAGAATCCGGCGGCGGTAACCAATCCCGCAGATCCGATCCTGCTGCACCCCTGTTGCATGGAGCCGCCGGAAGTGGATTATGAGGCTGAACTGGCCGTGGTCATCGGCCAGGCGGCCAAAGATGTTCCCGCCGCCGAGGCCTTAAATTATGTACTCGGATACACGGCGGCCAACGATGTTTCCGCCCGGCGCTGGCAGGGAAAACGGGGTGCGGGGCAATGGGTGCGGGGCAAGAGCTTTGACACCTTTTGCCCGTTGGGACCCGAGCTGGTGACCCCCGATGAGCTTAAGGATCCTCAGAATCTTCGTCTGACCTGTGTTCTCAACGGTCAGGTTATGCAGGATGCCAACACGTCTGATATGATTTTTCCGGTTACCGAACTGATTGCTTACCTGTCAACCGGGGTCACCCTGCTGCCCGGATCAGTGATCCTTACCGGCACGCCCAGCGGTGTAGGATTCACCCGCAAACCGCCGGTCTATCTTATGCCCGGTGATACCGTTGAGGTTACGGTCGAAGGCATCGGGACCCTGACCAATCCCGTTGAACTGCAAAAATAGAACCGCTCAAAAAAGCAAAGGTCGGCACGTCCCGCCGTGACAAAGAACGGTGAATCGTGCAGACCTTTTCCGTTAGAAAGTCATTTGCAGGCCTAAAAAGATAAGTCAGGACAATTTCTGCCCCAACCCGTCCCCGCCGCTATCGAAATCGCTAACAGGCTTTTTCCGGACGGCGTCCAACAACTGAATCGATAATTCCCTGAACTCTGAGGTGAAATTCATCGGAACTGGTAAATTCCTTCAACACCTCCTGCCAGGAGGACCCGTGGTCGACTTTGACCAGCCAGGTGTCAAATTCTTCTCTAGTGGTTATCGGATGGAGCATGCCGTGGTAAAGCTCTTTTAGAAATTCACGGTCAGAAATGTCTCTCATGATGAACGCCTCATGCTGCAACAACCCGGTTAGAATTCGTGATGCGAGGGCGTAAACCGCTGAATTAGTCTAAGTTATCATAAGCTCTCAAAGGCTAGAGCTCAATGAGACAAAATTATGAATGATATCAACTGCTCAAACACCGGGCCATCCGCATCACATACGGGTCATACTTAATCTATAGCATGTGAAAAAAACCGTTTCAAGTAAAAATAATCAAATAAATCAATTAGTTGATAAACTATTCTTAATTGTTGATTTTACCGCAGCGGATAAATCGGCAAAATTCGGTTAAAACGATTCAGAAAAAAATCACCCGGAATACCGTGCGGTCAACTCTTTCTCACCGTCAAGTTTCAATTTTTCAAGAGCGGCTAACGTGTCATCAGGCAACGGTGGAATCTTATGGGTGTCCAGGATCTCTTTGACCTTTTCCTGCACCCGCATCTCCATATCCTTGGATCCCGCCTGTTGCCAGATTCCATAAGGCTGCCGGCTCATCAAGGTAGGCCTCCAGAGCTCTTGCGAAAATGGCGAAAGGTGTGCTCTTCCTGCAGGAAGTTGCCGCCGGGACCGACCTTTTGAATCACATCGCGTGCCAGGGTCTCGGACGTTACCTCTATCCCCCGAATAAATCGCTTGGCCATTCCCACGACCTCATTGCCGAGCACCAGCATTTCAGCCGAACAAATCATCCCCCCGTCCATGTAGCCGACATCATGGATTAAATTCAATCCGCCCAGGCCCTGGGCCAGGATGGAAAATGCACTTTCAATGCCGGCCTGGGCATCCAGGACCTTTGAATCGGTGGATCCGGCCAGTCCCCAGGTAGGCAGGCCGAAGGATTGGGCGACCTCGGCCTGGGCCGCCAGGCCCAGACTCATCTCCGGCGCAGCAATGCTGAGGGTCGTGGTCGCCATATCAAAGCCGGAAATATTAGTGCCCAGAAAACACGGTGCCCCCCTTCGGCGAAGTTGCACCAGGGTTAAGCTCAATAGACCTTCGGCGACGGCAAGCGCAAGCCCACCGGCCAGCGTGACGGGCGCGGTTGCGCCAAGCTGCTGGGAAGGTCCGGGAATTTGCGGCATGAATAAATCGGCTGCAATAAACATCCGCTCCACCACTTCAGGCGGGAAAACCAGCGGCGTAATCGGCTCCGGATAGGCGATTAAAAAGGGATAGGCTCTCAATTCCTCGATACCGCCGGCGACCGCGGCCGCCATTTCGTAAACCAGTTCAAAACCTCTTTGGGAATAACCGATAAATACGAGCGGCTTGGTCGTATTTTTTACCACGGCCTCGAATTCATGCAAATCAGCCGCAAAAGCGGGGACATCCTGACTGGATCCCATGGGCATCACCCAGTCAATGTTAGGCAGGGCATCGGCAACCAGCGCGCCGCGCGCGATGTCGATTACGCGCGTCTCATGAATCTCGCCGGTAAGCGCATCCCGCGTGTTGGGACTTGCCGTAGAAGTGCCGTAGTAGCTTTTGCGCCCTTCCACCTCCAGGGCGCGCTTTTTATTTCTATCAAAGATCGTAATGCCTTTCGGAGCGGTCCGGATGCATTCCTGAACCACATACTCGGGAATCTTCACCACATCGTCCTTAACAATGGCGCCAGCTTTTTTGAGCATCTGGCGTGCCGCTTTATGCAGGATTTTTGCGCCGGTCTTTCCCAGGATATCAAAGGCTGCTCGTTTAATCTCCCAGATTTGATCATCGCTGAGCACCCGCAAGAACACCGACCGATTCTGATTAAAAGATGACTGGATCATAGCGACCTCCTTTCAAGTATGCCATTTAGCTGATTTAAGGTTACCGACATTTTGAACCATTGAGACAGACAACAATAGAGCTTCAATAATTTCGAAGCACCAATTATCAAATCTCAAAAAAATCCCAATGTCCTAAATTCAAAATTCCAAACAAAAAGGCATTCACCAGGTTTGCCGAAGGACATCATGACTGGCAGCCCCGGGCGAACGAAGCGTTACGATACAACCCCGATGAAAGTTTTGGTCATTGAATATTGGAATTTGGGATTTATTTGTTATTTGGTGTTTGAAATTTGGAATTTGATTGTATTTTAGGCCTTTATAATCCATTTTGCTTAGATTTTGCTTTGGCCTAATTGTGCAAGCATCATCTCCTCGCTTGACACTTCAGCCGCTTTTGCATTAAAATTCGTTAAAGTTCCCTGTCCTTTAATCCCAAGCCCGCCAAATTTAACGCTTCGCGTGATAAATGCAAGACATGGACAAAACAAAGAAACAGCTTCTCGATGAAATAGCCGATTTGCGTCAAAAAATCAAAGCCTACGAAAATTTCTCATCGACGCCTCCTGAAATAATCCACCCGGTGAAGCAAATTGATGCGCTGTATCGCCTCATAGTTGAACAGGCCAACGAGGCCATCCTGGTGATTCAAAATGAAAAGATCCGGTATGCAAATGCCAAAGCCTCCGATATTACCGGTTTTTCAAGAAAAGAATTATGCGCCAGGCCCTTTTTAAATTTGATTCATCCCGCTGATCGCAAACGGATCTCATTCGATGATATCCAAAATCGCAATCCAGCACGAAAATCAGAACCTTTCACCTGCAGGATCACCGGCAAAAATAACGACATCAGATGGCTGGAAACCAAGCTTTTCAGCTCGACCGGCTTGGGCCAATCTTTCATTTTGTGTTTTCTGAATGACGTTACCGAACGTAAAATCACAGAGGAAGCCTTGCGCGACAGCGAGGGAAAATACCGGCTGCTTGTCGACCACGCACCGGCTGGAATTTATGAAATAGATTTAACCACCGGTCAATTTATCAGTTCAAATGATGTGATGTGCGAATATACCGGCTATACAAAGGAGGAATTCCTCAAACTGAATTTCACTGAACTTCTCACTAAAGAGAGCCTTGAGAAGCAGCTTCGGCGATATGAGAAAATTCTCAATGGTGAAGCCGTCCCTGACATCGCCGAATTTGAAATTATTTGCAAAAACCGGCACAAAATCTGGATCCTGGTCAATACCAGATTAAAATATGAAAATGATACGCCGGCTAGTGTGACCGTCGTCGCCCATAACATTACAGATCGAAAAAAGCTTGAACAAGAACTAATCAAGGCTCAAAAGCTGGAATCACTGGGTGTATTGGCCGGCGGCATCGGCCATGACTTCAACAATCTGCTCTCCGGCATCATGGGAAATATTTCCCTGGCAAAGCTTGAAGCAGAGCGCGGCGAAAACATGATGGAATCTTTGGATGAGGCCCTGCGGGTCGCCTCTAAAGCCAGTGCGCTTACCCGGCAGTTATTGGTCTTTTCAAAGGGAGGGGCGCCGGTTAAGAAACCTGCCAGCATCGCTGAAGTATTGATAGAATCCACTGATTTTGCCCTGAGAGGATCAAAGGTGAAATGCAAATATCGTATCGCCAAAAACCTCTGGCCGGTTAAAGTGGATATCGGCCAGTTCAGCCAGGTCATTCACAACCTGGTGATCAATGCGCTGCAAGCTATGTCCAGCGGCGGTGAAATCAGGCTGCAGGCCGATAATATCATGATCGAAAACGTTTTTGATATGCCGCTAAAGGCGGGACGATATGTTATCATAAAAATCCAGGATCAAGGCGAAGGTATTTCGCAGAAAAATTTGCCCCAAATATTTGACCCCTATTTTACGACCAAGTCAAAAGGCAGTGGGTTGGGTCTGACGATGACCTATGCTATCATCAACCGCCATGACGGACACATCACGGTGGAATCAAAGATCGCCAAGGGGACGACCTTCAGAATCCATCTGCCGGCCACAGAAGAAGTTCCCGAAAAAATGGATGATCGCGAGGTTCGCCCGGTTGGGGGCAGCGGCAGAATCCTCGTCATGGATGATGAAGGAAGCCTGAGAAAAATCGCCGAACGAATGCTGCGGGAATTAGGCTATGAGGTTCACTGTGTTCAGGATGGCGCCGAGGCCATTGTGCAGTACGAGCAGGCTAAAAAAAGCGGACAGTCATTTGATGCGGTCATCATGGATCTGACCATACCGGGCGGCATGGGCGGCAAAGAGACCATCAAAAAATTGTTGGACATTGACCCCCAGGCCATAGCCGTTGTATCCAGCGGGTATTCCAATGATCCGATAATGTCTAATTTCAAAAATTTCGGATTTAAAGGCGTGGTTGCCAAACCTTATGGAATTGAGGATCTCAGCCGGATATTGCACGATGTCTTGAACCCGGGATAGTCAGAAATGCTGAACCGGCATTCCGATATCCCATGGCATTCGAACCGGGCAGTTTCGACGACGCCGGGAATGACCGGCTCTGAAAAATCAAGTTTACGGCGTTAGAAAAAAACACGCGCAACTCGGCTTACGAATGCAGGCGCACGGATCGATGAGCAGCCAATTTAAAGAGTACCTTCTCCAGCCTGTTTAAACCCATATCGGTTTTCTCATGGTGCAAGGGAAAGTAAAAAAAATCGATTTTGAATTTTTTGGCGTCAAAGTTTTGCAGCGATGTGATACCCATCTTATTCAAGCCCACTTCCATAAGCGCTAAAATTCGATGTGCAATTTTGGGATTACAATTTGAGATTGCATTTATCGCTTTGATAAAATCATCAGCTGATTCAAAAGCGCCCAGGACCTGACGCTGCAAAAAGTAGATCGCAACATCACGGGCAACGCATTTCTCATTCAAGATATCAGGCCTTAATGAAGACGGCACCGTTTCTATTGGGAAAAAGTGCTTCAAACTAGCGATAAGAGACCCATAAGTATCGCCACAGACGTATGATTTTCGGTGATCTAACAGGCCATTATTTTTTACAAAATCCCTTGCCACAAGGAAGGCAGCCGCGATCCAAACCGTTTTTAACAATCCGGAACCGGGGTTTGCATCAATATCATCAACTGGGGCAGCCTTGGCTAACCTGCCAACCTCCAATGCCGGCACATTGAGCAGCCGGTTGTCCGCTGCCGCTAAATTCAGGTAGGACAAACTCGGCATATTCTCCGTATTATTAAAAGGATATAGCGTCATTGAACCGACGAGTATCCCGGACTTTAATACCAGAACGACAATATCATCCGCGTTGCGACATGAGACAAAATTTCTCGCTCGATCGCGTTCTTTGGTTGAACAATATTCAGCATATAGTTGTTTGGATGGCTCAGCCAATGATTTTAGGTTCGTGAGTATCCCGCTGGAGAGCAACAGTAATGAGGCTTCGAAAAAACTTGATAAAAAAAGACTTTTACAGTATCCCGCTGCGACCAACCGGTCCAGGTTGATTTTTAATTCAGGCGGTATATTATCGTATATTGCAACTAGGGCAGTGTAATCGCCGGCCTGATATTTTTGCTCAGCCCAGCTATTTTCTCCTCTGAAATCACAAGGGCCATAAAAATAATTGTCATTTCGATTGTAGTCTGGAAGCAGTCGGCTCTCGACGAAATCGTTCATCGGTCTTGGATTACACCTGGAGGCAATACGTTGTGAGGCCAATAGGTAAGAATTCTCCCTAAAATATCATAATGGAATGGAATCCGCTGTTGCCGGATCTCCCAAGCTGATCCAGCAACAATTATGCCATTCGGTATTTCTTGCCGCTGGTTGCCTCCCTTAATTGTATTTGGTTCGCCAGTATGCCCCGTTGATTCAATATTTTTAAGGGAGATCACCATTGGGTCCGTTCCCGACCATTATGAATAAAACTTGACTCTGTTCGTCAATAAATTGGCTCAGGCTTGGCCGCTGTAAAGAAATATTCCGATTGCCAACTATATTGTCATTTTAGCGACAATTAAGTTTGCGGCTTCGATATCGCTAACCCCATCGTTTTTATGAAATCTTCCGCATACAGTTGTAAACCAGATAGGCAACTTCCTCGACCGCAAGCCATCACAGACGGTCGCAGCTCATAGCGAATAAAATCGAAATTTTAATAAATATTAGACAGTTATGTTTCTGTTCGTTGGTTTATTGGAGTGAACTGCAAATTGGCATGCTCATTGCGAAGAAAAGATTCAGGGGATTATCGAACAAGCGTATTTGAGTATCATTCGAAGGCACCCTTAAACCGGGAGGTGAAAAATGAATTTAAATGTCCTGAGTCGATCCTTTTCAACTATCGTTCAAAATCAAAAGGCGAGCTGGCATTGGGGGGCGGCAGACGATCAATGCCTGAACTCAGACAAGCGCGGAAGGCGGCAGGTTCAGCCTTCGGCGCGACTGGAAAACCCGGGCTCGAGTGATGCGCGTCCGAAACTTTGGGTGGAGGATATCAAGGTGACCGCCGACGAAAAAAATATGTATTGCAAGGGATGCGTGCGCAGTCGGGGAGCCGAGTCTAGATCGAATGTGGTTGTCGCGGTGGAATGGCTCGATGAAGATCACAAAGCATTGAATACCGATTGGAAGCGAATCGAGATAAATCTCGAGGGTAAGGCAGTACCTTTCTTGCCGAATACCATGCAGCCCTTTATTGTCCAAGCAACGCTGGATCGGCGTGTAAAATGGGTGAAGGCCTATGCCTTCTCAGGAAAACATTAAAGCGATCTTCAACCGGTACAGTAAGTGCAGATCTTATTATACTACCAAGTTAGTGTTCGTCCGAATTCTGAAAAGCCGGTGCAAAGCAGGCTAGAATTCACTGCGATGGTTCGCTCACTCAAATTTGTCGGCCTTTTCGACGTTGTCGGTCTTTTCGACTTCGAATGCCTGCTTGACAGCCTTGTCCGTCGCTTTAACTTCGCCACCGTAAGTTGGCACCGCATTTATTTCCAGCCATGGAATCGAAACATACCCAAAATAGTTGGCGAAAAATGCGGCAGCCAAAAGGCAGGCGGCTAAAAAAAATGTTTTTAGGACCTGGTGCATTATGTCTCCCTGAAATCCATTTAGATGGGTATTCAAATTATTCATCGGTATATTTCATGATTAACTTAAGCTTTTTTTTTATTTTTTTGCTTAATAAGATAGGCTTTTTCCTGTACTGCGCTTGGAAAAAGTGGCTCGGGCAGGGCCGCAAGGGCGCAATTTGTGGGTATTGGGTTTCAGGTGTCAGGAAACCGAGGTGATAGGTCCTGGCACTTGAACACTGACCCCTGAAACCTAAGAAAATTGATTTTAGTACCGACCGGCAATTGATTAAAGGTTCAGCACTTTCCATTCCCGGATGGCATTGTTTAAACTGATGATCAGATTTTCAATCTCCTCAATTGTATTTAAGGCCGCTATTCTTAAGTTGACCCGCAGTTCATTTTCATAATGTCTTTTTTGCCGATCCAACTCTTCGATGACCTGATCATTGCTCCACGCAGGATGAGAGCGTTTTATTTTTTGGGTGATTAGGTATTCATCAAATGAATGATCAAAATTTTGTTCCAGGAACAATTTCATTTCCTCTAGGGAAGGTACATCATAAGTCCCGGCCAATATCCGGGTCAATGATTCTTTAACAATCTGTCGGGCACAGGTTTTAATATCGGTGGAATACATGCTCGCTGCTGAATTTAGCTCCTGAGAATTGTTATCATCTGCAAGTATAGTGGTTATTTGCTTCAGACGGATGCAACAGCCCCAAAATTATGTTCCCAACAATTTGAATGGGTTGGCATTATCGGATGCGGCTGCTCTTGCCGGAAGCTTTTCCAAGTTATGCTAAAATAAAACATTGAAGCAAAAATAGCAAACATTCAGCTAAAAATTATCTTGCTGATAATAAGAGAAATTTAAATTCGGGTCAATTTATTATTTTTTAAAATACGAATAATTTATTTTAACGTTGAAAACCGGGTTTGCCCTCTCGCCGATCTGCAGCTCTACGAGCCGGAAGCCGGGCTGAAGTCCCTATAGGCCGGAAGCTGGGTCTGGATCTTTACTTGACACAAGTCATCTATCTCCGTATATTCCCCCCAAAATCGGATACCCAATCTTTATCTTACAATGAAATATACATCTTCGCACGCTACCAAATGGCGCAAGTACCAGTCAGAGCTCCAACGAACTACCAGATACAGGCATTATTTTAAAAGCCTGCCGCTTTTGATTATAGTTTCGGTCTGTGCCGTTGTCGTATCGGCGGCTGTTGTCTGGGCAAGTTTGTGGATTTCAGAACGTTGGAATCGAACCGGGCAAAAGCCGCCGGCGCCGCCTGAGAAAAAACTTGATGCCCCGCCGCCGAAAATTTCGCGGAATGATCTTCCTGATTTGCTGGATGAAATTACGCGGGATTCCGCCCTGCTCAACGATGTATTGGTTTGCCAAAAGGACGGCCGACAGTATACCATCAGGACCACGATCGATCCAAAAATACAAAAATACATCCAGGGGCTGTTAAAAAGAGCCAGGACCCTGCAATCGGCCGTGGTGGTACTCAATTCGATGGACGGCCGGGTGCTTGCCATGGCAGACCATGATTCAAAGGGCAACGGAACCAATCTTAACCTTAAAGCGAACTATCCGGCGGCCAGTCTTTTCAAGATCGTGTCGGCTGCGGCCGCCCTTGAAAAATTCGGTTATACCCCGGACACTGTTCTGTATTTCCGCGGCCGCAGGCACACCCTTTATAAATCTCAACTGAAACAGATTAAAGACCGCTGGACCACCAAAACCTCTCTGCGCAAAGCCTTTGCACTATCCAACAATTCTGTTTTCGGCAAGTTAGGCATTTACGTACTGGGACAACAGGTGTTGACCGAATATGCGGAAAAGTTTGGTTTTAACCGGCCGATTCCCTTTGACCTGCCGGTGGACGTGAGCCCTATCGCCGTTCCGGCCGATGAATTCGGACTGGCGGAAATAGCCTCCGGCTTCAATAAAAAAACGCTGATATCCCCGCTGCATGCCACACTGCTGGCCTCCGCTACCGCAAACAAGGGCATGATGCCGACACCGTGGCTGGTTGACACAATTCAGGGTAAAGATGGTCAGGTCCTGTATCACGCGGATGCCACTGTGCTGAATCGGCCGGTTGTCGGCAAGGCAGCCGAGGATTTAGCCTTGCTGATGCAGTTTGCCGCTCGTTCCGGAACCAGCCGTCGTGTCTTTCGCAAATTGCGTCGGAAAAAGCTGTTCCGAAAATTTGAGATCGGGGCCAAAACCGGCACCATCAATGACAAACTGGATCGTTTCAAATATGACTGGATCACGGCTTTTGCGATAGCACCGGACGGAAAAACTGGTATTGCAGTAGGCGTCTTAGGCGTGCACGGCAAGATACTCGGCACCCGTTCAACGGAGATGGCCCGGGCGATTATTGACTATTATTTTAGAAGCTAAAATGCACAGCGTCACAAATACCTGCGCACATACGCTTGGATATCGATGGTATCGGAAGGTAAAAAATAAAATCCCAAATCTCAAGCATCAAATTACAAATAAATCCCAAATTCCAATAACCAATGACCAAAACAGTCAACTCCGTCATATCGGATATCTTCGAAAGCCCTGATCAGTATTCATTGATGTCTGCGGGCAGGTAGAATGATCTCTTGTTTGGAATTTTGAATTTGAATCATTGGGATTTGTTTGGGATTTGTTTTTTGATGCTTGGAATTTTCTTTGGGTAAATTTGGCAGCACATATAGATTATTAGACTACATTAGGAAGTCCAGGATCACCGCCTGTCAACTAATACTTGTTCGCCGGCTTTCAATCCGCTGACAACCTCGACCCGCGCTTCGATCCGCGTGATCCCAGACGCACATATCGGCGAACGGCGCCCTGCGCTGTTTTCACAATCACAAAGTCAAGCTGCCCCACCTGGGTCACCGCCGCAGTTGGGATGTAAATCTTTTCGATTTTCCCGATGGGTATTAACAACCTGCCGAACATTCCCGGGTACAGGCCCGCGCCACCGGTCAAACTGACTTTAACCAGAAAGGTCCGTGAACCGGGATCGGCTGACGGCACAATTTCATCCACCAGGCCGTCATAGCGTTTATCCAGGGCGTCAATCTCAGCGATAAGCGTCTGATTTTCTTTCAGTTTGGAAGCCACCGATTCACGGACGCTGGATTCCAATCGAAGGGTGGCCGGGTCATAAAGCCGCAGCACGGGCACGCCCGGACGTGCCGTGTCGCCGGGATCCGCATAGCGCTCGACGATGCGGCCGGTGATCGGTGACGTCAATTTGCTGTGGCTGAGTGCCGTGCGGGTCTCGTCTTCATAGCGCTTGGCGCTCTCCAGCTGCGCCCGGCTGGTGCTCAAAGCCGCCTGAACTCGATCGCGTTCGGCCTTGGATATGGCTCCCGGATCGGCTTTAAAAATCCGCTGGACCCGTTGCGCCTCCGTTTCCGTCTGGTTCAGCATGGCTCTGGCGGTAAGCACAGCCTGATGCGCCTGATCAACCCGGGATTTCAATTCCCGGGCATCCAGGGTAACCAGCACGTCCCCCGGCTGGACCTCGTCACCGGCCCAAACCGCGATTGATGAAATCGTGGCTGAAATCAGGGGGGAGATCACCGTTTCAACCTTGGCCCGCAGCGTGCCGGCCGCCCGTTCGATTAACGGTTCGCTGACGACTTGAACCGTATATATTTCAGCGGAATCGGTCTGGGGCACCACCTTGCTGAAGTCGATCGGTATCTTTTCCTCAAAAAATCCTGCCAGATAGGCCATCACGCCGCCCAGCAGCGCCAGTGCAACGAATATTCCGAAAATTTTAATTGCAATTTTCACGATTCGATATCCCTTTGTGCAGGCAGACCGTGACCCGGCTTGTCGGCATATACCAGGCTATACAGCACCGGGATCACGAATAAGGTAAAAACGGTTGAAGCGGCAAGGCCGAAAATTATAGCCCAGGCCAACCCGCTGAAAATTGGGTCCAGGGTTATCACCAGATTGCCCAGCAGGGTCGTACCGGCAGTTAAAAAGATTGGCCGCATGCGCACCGCACCCGCCTGCAACAAGGCCTCGCGCAGGCTTTTGCCTTCTTTAAGGGCCAGGTGGACAAATTCGACCAGAATCAGCGAGTTGCGAACCACAATACCGGCCAGGGCGATCATGCCAATCATGGCCGTTGCCGTAAAGAGGGTCGGGTTGGGAAATCCGTCCACCAGGCGGTCGCCGATTTGATTCAGCAGCCAGAAACCCGGCATAATCCCGATCATGGAAAGCGGTATCGCCAGCATGATGATACCCGTCATGACCGACATGCCGGTCTGAATCCGCAGAACAATAAAAATACCCAGCAATGCCACCGCGAATGCAATTCCCAGATCGCGAAATACCCGCAACGTGATTTTCCATTCACCCTCCCCGTCCCAGACAGCCGTGAATGTCGGCGGGCAAGCGCCACGCTACGCCGCCGCCCGGATTCAGATAGGTTCGCCGCCCCAGGTCAACCGGCTGCATGCTGTCCGGGTCCCGGTTCATGTCACTGGCCACATCCAGCACGATTTCGGCCGGTGGCCGCCCGGCAATATCCGCAAAAACATAGACCACCGGCTGCAGATTTTTGTGATGAATGACTTTATCCCGGGTCGTGTATCGTATCCGGCCAAGTTCAGCCAGAGGAACCATGGGCTGGGGGGCATCCCGCAGGCCTGATTTTTCGCGAATTTTGGTGATTCCCGGCCGGCCTTTGACCTGCAGGTTGGCCAGGGCATTGGGTGCGCTGCGCAGTTCAAAAGGCAGCCTTAAAACCACGGGCAGTGGATTGACCTCGCTGGGAATTTGCATATATCCGGCGACCAGGCCATGGTTGGCCAGCATGACGGTCCGCGCGATATCTTCGGTTCCGATGCCGGAAAGAGCCGCTTTTTCCTTGTCCGGCACGAATATAATTTTTTGTTGATCCTCTTCAACGGACGTGTCGACATCCACCACCAGCGGTTCATGGCGCAGACGATCTTCGAGCACGCCGGCCGCCTGCTGCAGCGCGCGGTAAGGGGTGGCTTTGCCGCCGTATAGTTCAACGGTTATGGTTGAAATCACCGGCGGCCCCGGCGGCACTTCGACTAGTTTTATGCGGGCCGACTGCGCTTGCGGCAATCGCTTCGAGATCCCGGCGAATGCGCAGCAAAATTGCATGGGACTGCTGGGAACGCCGCTGGCGCTCGGCCAGGGTGATGCGGATATCGGCATAGTGGGCGCCGTAGCGCAGGTAATAATGCCGCACCATGACCGTTGAAATCCATGGGGGACGGCACGCCCACAAAAGCGGTATAGTCCCGCACCTCGGGCACCGAACTTAAATAGGTACTCAAGGCCGCTAACCACCCCCTGGGTCCGTTCAAGGGTGGTGCCTTCAGGCATATCCACCACCACCTGGAATTCATCTTTGTTATCGTAAGGCAGCAGTTTGAGCGGCACCAGCCGCAAGGCGGGAAACACCACCGCGATCAAAAAAAGCACTGCCACCATCAGCAAAAATAACCAGGAGCGCAGCCGGGTGCTAAGCAACGGCTTTAGCAACGCGGCATAGATCCGGTAGAGCCCGGTATGGGTGATATCGTAACCGGCCGGTTCGGGCAGCGGTTTGAGCAGTTTGTAAGCCAGCCAGGGTGTCACCAGAAACGCCACCACCGTGCTGACGGTCACGCTCACCGGGACGTTGAAGGCCATCGGTGCCATATAGGGCCCCATCATGCCGGTAATAAACCGCAGGGGCGCAAATGAGATAATGATGGCAATGGTCGACATGATCAAGCGCCCCGCGAATTTCCCGGATCGCCAGAATGATGCTGCGTCGTCGCGGCTGCCGGCCGGCGCGCAGATAGCGTTCGATGTTGTCCACGCCCGTGATGGGATCATCAACCAGCAGTCCCAGGGCCAGGATCAGGGCAAAAAGGGTTACGCGGTTGATGGTGTAGCCGGCAAAAAAATCAAGGCCCAGGGTGATGCCGTAGCAGATCGGCACCGCCAGACCCACCACCAGGGCGGCCCGCCACCCCAGAAAAATGCCGATAAACACGGTCACGGTAAGCACCGCCGCCAGGAGACTGGAAACAAGGTTATTGATTTTATCATCGGCGGTCTGGCCGTAATTTCGAATTATGCGGTAATTGACTTCCGGCGGAAAGATATCGCGCTTGAGCTTGGCAAAATAGTCCGCCACCTCGTTTGCGACCCATACCGCATTGGCGCCTTTTTTCTTGGCGACGGAGATGGCCACCGCCGGATAGACGCCCGGGTAGTTCTGAATCAGGTCGGAAGCCGGTCCGAATCCGAGCCAGGTATAGCTGGTCGGTTCGGCGGGCCCGTCAATAACCCGCGCCACATCTGCCAGATATACGGGAACGCCGTCCACGACACTGATGACAAGCTTTTCAAGTTCCTTGGCGCTGCGGATGAATCCCCCGGCCTCGACCAACAGAGTCTGATCGTTTATCTGAACCTCACCGGCCGGCAGCAGCTTGTTGGAGACATCGAAGGCCCAGGCCACCTCCAGTGGCGCGATGCGCCGTGCCGCCAGGGCGCTGGGATCCAATTCTACCCGAATCTGCCGCGGACGACCGCCGGTGACCGTCAGCCGGTTGGTGTTTTTAATGGACTGCAGATCGTGTTCGATTTCCTCGGCCAGCCGCCGCAGTTCGTGATCACCGGTCAAATCGGGATTGTTGCTCCATAATGCCGCCACCACGATCGGCACATCGTCGATTTCGATCGGTTTAACCACCCAGGCCTGCACGGCCTGCGGGATATTATCCGTTTCGGAATACAGTTTATTATAGATTTTGACCAGCGAGGCAACCCGATCCTCTCCCACAAAAAATCGAACCGTCACCACGCAGCTTTCCGACCGCGACATCGAGTAGACGTATTCCACCCCGTCGATTTGATAGAGAAGTTTTTCAAGTGGTGTTGCAATCTGGCGTTCGACCTGCTCGGCACTGAGTCCGGGGGCGGCAACCAGCACGTCGGCCATGGGGATAACGATCTGAGGTTCTTCCTCGCGCGGGGTGATCATCAGCGCCACCATCCCACCCACCAAGGCTGCCAGCATCAGGAGCAACGGCAACGACCCCCGCAAGGTTGCGGTGAGCAGACGCGACAGCCAATCCGGTTTGTATGAAGTGGAGTCTGGCATTATAGGAAAGGTGGTTTCAGGTGTCGAGGTTCAAGGTTCAGGGTTCAGGGTTCAGTGTCAGATGTCAGGTGTCAGGTGTCAGGTGTCAGGTGTCAGGTGTCAAACTACAGAGTAGGAATATTTACAAAAACTATGCAGCGTGTCAACCAAAGATTTGGAATTAAAAAGAAGCAAAACAGTATGATATCAGATCGACAGAATACATTAATTGGACGTTCGATGTTGAGCGTTCGATGCTTACAGTCCGCCGGAGGAGGATTCGATGTTAATCAGTTGGTCTTCCGATCAAACTGGACGATAGCGACCAACAACTGGGCTGAAACCTGACACCCGAAACCTGACACCTGAAACCCCTAATTAATCAAAGCGCCCGTCAACATCAAACCCATCGTCGCAACGATGCCATGAAGTTCCTTTAGCGCCTGATCTCCACTTGATTATCTGCCAGATAACGCTTCACATCTTCCAGGGGGATCTCCCGGCGGTGAAAAATTCCGGCGGCCAGGGCTGATTCGGCCTCGGTGGCGCTGAAGACTTCCTGGAAATGTTCCACCCGTCCGGCACCGCTGGAGGCGATGACCGGAATGGATACCGCCGCGGCAACGGCATTGATCAATTCGATGTCAAATCCCATCTTGGTGCCGTCGCGATCAATGCAGTTGAGCAGGATTTCCCCGGCGCCCAGTTTTTCACAGACCTGTGCCAGCGTGATGGCATCCAGTTCGCGGCCTTCGCGCCCGCCCTTGATGGTGCACTGGTACCAGCAATATTGTTCACCGGCGGGTCCCGCAGCATGGCGGTTTTGTATCACCTGATGCCCGACCGCTTGCGGCGATTCTGACATATACCCGGCGGGGATCGATCGAAACAACCAGGGCCTGGTTGCCGTAAACGCGGGATATTGCTTCGATGGAACTGCTCCCGCTCGGTTGGCCGTCGGCCAGGTATGCTTCGGCAATCAAAACGGCGTCACTGCCGATGGAAACCTTATCCGCGCCGGACCGAAAATATTCCGCAGCCACCTCCAGGGCACTGTATTGGCGGCCGTCCTTGTCGGTGTAATCGCGAATTCCGCCGCCAATCGTCAACGGTACAAAAACGTTGTGGGAGGTCTGCCGCAGGACTTCGAGCATGGGCATGTCTTCCAGGGGAAAGTCCCTGAATCCCGTGATGTTTAAAAAAGTAATTTCATCGGCACCTTCCTGATAGTAGCGCCGGGCCAGCTCGACCGGCAGGCCCAGGTTCCTGACATCGCCGTTTTCGCGGACATCATATTGATCGCCCTTGGTGACCACCAGGTCTCCCAGGTCATTGGCGCGCACATCCAGACAGGCGATAATTCGCTTGGCCAGGGTTGTCCGGCTCGACAACCGGACGGGACGGATCGCTTGGCCGGCAGTCTCGAGAAAATTTTTCAATATGAGAAGCCCGGCCCGGCCGCTTTTTTCAGGATGAAACTGGGAGGCGATGATATTGCCTTTTTGAATGCTGCTGACAAATTCATAGCCATAATCGGTGGTAGTCAGGACAATTGACGGATCTGCAACCTCGACATGATAGGAATGGACAAAATAAAATTTTTCATCACCTTTAAGCCCGGCAAAAATTCGCGAGGGCTGCTTAACATTAAGCCCGTTCCAGCCGATGTGGGGAACCGAAAGATCGGTATCAAAGCGCTTGACCGACCCGGCAATCAGCCCCAGCCCGCTGAGGTGCGGGGCTTCTTCACTGTGGTCGAAAAGGGCCTGCAATCCCAGACAAATGCCCAGAAACGGGCGGTTCGAATTGATATAGGCTTTTAGCGGCTCGACAAACTTTTTTTCATGCAGGATGTGGATCATGCTGCCGAACGCACCGACACCCGGAAAAACCAGCTTATCGGCCGCCAGGATATCTTCTGCGCGGCTGACAATTTTTACGGTTTCTCCCAAGCTTTCAATGGCATTGATAACGCTGCGGACATTTCCGGCACCGTAATCCAATAAGGTGATCATTTTTTTACCTGTTAACGCCCTAGTCCGGGCAAGCCGGAATTGAAGATTGCAAATTGAATATTAATTCACCACAAAACAATATAGTCGTTTTTTACATCACTAACAGGAATAATACAAGCGTTGGAATTGGGAGAACCCAGAGGAACGAAAGGTGAGCAGATTCTCAAGAAATTACCTTATCAATGTTTTAGCGGAGGTAAATTTCAAATCCCAAGCACCAAATTACGAAAAAATCACAAATTCCAATATCCAATGATCAAAACATTGACATCGGTTGTATCACATCGCTTTGCGCATCAGCGTCGAACGGCAATTGCGTTGGGTACAACTGCCGATGAATCGTTGGTTTGGAATTTTGAATTTGATTTTTGGGATTTGTTTGGGATTTGAAATTTGGTGCTTGGAATTTATTAAAAGTGGGCTGCCGCCATTTCCCAAAAACCAGGATATTTTTTGCACCCACCCGAGAGATGATAGGGACTTCACGCCACCAGGGCGTCTTTTAAAATAGACCGGGCGGACTCGCGGCGGCCGTAAATAGTCTTCAAAAAATCGATACATTCATCGCAGAAAGTGGCGCCCCTTCCGTCGACAATGACTTTCACATACCCGCGATAACCGAATTTGTTGAACTCGCCCCGGCTCATCGGGCACAGCAGTCCATCACCGGCCGGCTGGAAGGATGCATGGTCGGTCAGGCCGAAGTTGTGTCCCACCTCATGCAACGACACTTTCAGGGTTCGGTCAATAAATAATTCATATTCGGTGTCGGTGTTCAGGTTTATTGGTACCAGTTTGTTGGTGGAAACAACAGCCACATCGTTTTTAGGGTTTTTGCCGCCTAAAATTGAATTATAAAATTCATCGTCATCTTCGGTTTTTAGATCAGCATCGGTGATTCCCAGGATGTGGCCCCCGTACTCCTGGTCGAGGATCATCGTCAGCAGCAACGCATCGATGCTTTCCACCACCGGCGAATCATGGTGGGCCAGCTCAACTTCGTCGATCATGCCGTGAAAAGATTCCAGTATCCCGGCCCCGATTTGTTTAAGGCTGCTGTAAGTGATGTAACTGCCGATCCGTACAAGATTTAATTTGGACACACCTTTAAGCATTTGAATGATTCCCGGTCAAAATGTATTTGTCGGCAGCGGCCATCGATTTCGACTTCAGGCAGAAACCATACCGGCTGTAATAATGTTTGCCACAGGCAATGAACCAAGTCACAGGGATTTTCATTCCCGATTACAGTCGCAGACTTGATCCATTCCTTTCATTTTTATAATTAATAAAATACGATGTCAAACCGCATCATATACCGATATCTCCAGCCGGAAATGCATCCGCCGTCGCGCGATTAATGGCTTCACCTTTTTTATTGACTCTCAGCCAGGCCTTGCTTTAGAGTGAGCTAATATTTCGCGGCCGCTGGCAGGGGCGTATAATCGTGAGTGTGCGGAATCTTGGGTGCGGGTTTGCCTACATAAAATGGGTCATCCGCAACGAAGCGGTTGGCACGCCGGTTATCACCACCCACCGATCCGGCAAATATTGAGACACCCATTGGATAAATAGCAAAAATCATGCCTCTTGCATCGATATAAATATTCCATTTATTTTTAGGTAGTTAACATAATAATTAGCAGTCGCAGCCAAGAAAACTGCTGCAAAGCGTCAAAAATTAGGCTTGAATTTGTCAGATATCAAATCAGAATGGAGGTCACAATGTCCATCAAAATATTAATCAAGAGACATATTAAAAAAGATTCCACCAGACAAGCCTTCGATTTGCTTAAAAATTTTCGACAGGATGCCATGAATCGGCCCGGATATATATCGGGTGAAACCTGGATCAACCACTATGATCCCTGCCAGATTACCGTGGTATCCACCTGGCAAACGGTCGCAGACTGGATTCAGTGGGAGGAAAGTGATGAGCGGGAAGCACTTGAGGCCAATCTGATGGATATACTTAAAGTTCCAGCTCAATTTGAGGTATATGATGTGGGTGGGCAGGCAGATTAAGGCAGGGTCATCGGTTGAATAAAAAATCCCCTGTCGCCTAAAAACCCGTCAGGAATTTAATTTATCAAACTCTAAAACAAGGTCATGATGCGATGTGCAGGTTACTGGGAATGTATGGCCAGGTGGATAACTGGCGTGAAATTGTCACGGCCTTTAGCATACAGGCCGAGACCGGCAATCTTCCCCCGGGCAGGCAAGCCGATCCCGGCCATAAAGACGGCTGGGGCATAACCATTTCCAACTCCGGGCAAACGGCCATGGTGCCGCTGATCCGGCAGCTGGGGTCAGCTCACGATTCGGCGGGTTACCGGGAAGCGCTAAATTCGCTGCCCGATCAGCCCGAAATCCTGCTGTGCCATTTGCGTCAGGCCAGCGACCATATCCCCATAACGCTGTCTAACACGCACCCGTTTGTGAACAATGGCTGGGGGATTATTCACAATGGAACGATATACCAGGCCCAATCCCTGCCCCGGGACCCGCATCTGGTATTTACTTCGCAAGATTCGGACACCGAACATTTTTTTCATTATCTGCTGACAAAAATTAAGCAGCGTCCCGCCGACCAAACCTTATCGGCAGCGATTGCAGATGCCGTAACGTCATTGGGCCTTGATTACACCGCCTTAAACCTGCTGTTGAGCAATGGCCGGGACCTGTATGTGCTCCGAAATTTCAAAAAGCATGCCGACTATTACACCCTGTACTATTACGGATTTAGCAGCGGATTTATTATATGCTCCCAGCCGATTGAATTTGAATGTTTCGACCGGCAGCGCTGGACTTTAATTGCCAATAATTCTCTTTTGAGAATTCACGGAAGCCCGCCTCAAATTGATGATAGTCAACTGTGATATGGATGATGGCAACACCCCCGAAAGGAAGATCATGGAGAAAGCGCTCAAACGAAAATTAAAAGATGCGGGCATTAAATTCGTGCGGATACTGTGGTGCGACAATGCCAATGTCATTCGCGCCAAAGCCGCCCATGTCGATTACCTGCAAGACAACATCGACAACGGGATCGGAATTACGATGGCCCAGATGGCCCTGCCGGTTATGTATGACAGCGTGGTTGCCGAAACCGGACTCGGCCCGATCGGGGAAGTCCGCCTGATGCCCGACTGGTCCACCCTCACAACGCTGCCCTATGCCCCAGGCCAGGCGCAGGTTATCAGTGACATGGTCATCAGCGAAACCGGCAAGGTGTGGGAACACTGTCCGCGCGGTTTTTTGAAACGTCAGATTCAAGCGCTCGAAGAGCACGGATTGACCCTGAAAGCGGTTTTTGAAAATGAATTCTTCCTGTTACGCAAAACCGCCGAGGGCAAACTGGTACCTTCTGACGACACGGTATTCTCAGCGACGGGCTCGATGAATATTCATTGTGAATTCATCAATGATCTGGCCGATGGGTTGATTTCCCAAGGGCTGGAAGTCGAAAGTTATTATCCGGAGTCCGGGCCCGGGCAGCAGGAAGTTAACATCCGTTATGCGGATGGCGGACAGGCTGCCGACCGTCAAATTATCTATCGCGAAACCGTTCGGGGAACGGCCGCCCGGCATGGGCTGGTTGCCTCCTTTTTGCCCAAACTTTTTGAGGATAAAGCCGGTTCAGGATGTCACCTCAATTTCAGCCTGTGGCGCAACGCAGCCAACATCAGTGGGGATGATCAGCAAGCCACCGGCATCGGTCCGGATGCCGCGGCCTTCATCAGCGGTGTGCTGGATCACCTGCCCGCCCTGGCGGCTGTCACCATTCCCAGCAAAACTTCCTATCGGCGCATCCGCCCGCATTTTTGGGCCGGCGCTTTTAGATCCTGGGGTCACCAAAACCGCGAAGCAGCCGTGCGGGTCAGCAAAAATAAGGCCGGCACCCGGGCCAGCCGCTTTGAATTAAAAACGGTCGATGCCACCGCGAATCCCTTCATGGCGCTGGGCGCACTTATTGCGGCCGGGCTCGACGGGCTCCGGCGCAACCTGGCGCTGCCGGAAGAAGTCGACCTGGACCCCGGATTGATCCCCGAGGACCAGCGCAAAGCCAGAGGCATAGACCTGCTGCCCCAGAATTTGGGCCAGGCCATTGCAGCCCTGCGCAATGATGATGTGCTGCTGAATGCCATGGGCCCGGACCTGGCTAAATCCTATGTTGCGGTGCGCCAAAATGAATGGGACAACCTCAAAGATTTGAGCCTGGAGGAAGAAGTGGCGCTGCTTGCTGAGCGGTATTAGTTTGGTATCGGCCAAACTCCAGCCGCCGAAGCGACCGGTTTGATCGAAGTCGAGTCTTTGCAAAGTAGAAAAAGGCGAACCACCGAATATCGAATAATGAATATCGAATGTCGAAGTAATGTATTCTGTCTATTTAACTAAATCACAACTCAACTTTTCAACGACGTCTGAAGGACATGAAAATGATCGACACCCTGAGCAGAGAAATTCCCATCGTCCCCCGCCGATCGGCATTACTTTACATTGATGTGCAAAATTACAACGCGCGCGCAGACGGAGGTGAATTCCAGGACGAGGGCTTGACCCCGGCGCAGGCCGAAGAAAAATATGCCTATCTGTTTAAGCGGCTGGAAGATATTGTCATTCCCAATATGCAGCGCTTGCAAAAAACCTGCCGTAGCCAAGGCATTGAGGTCCTGTATACCACCATCGAGAGCATGACAACGGATGGACGAGACCGCAGCCTGGATTATAAGATTACCGGTTTTAATGTTCCCAAAGGTTCCTGGGATGCACAGGTGCTCGATGCCATCAAACCGCTCGATGATGAAATGCAGTTTCCCAAAACCTCATCGAGTGTATTCATCTCAACCAACCTGCATTACATTCTCGGCAACCTGGGGATTGACTTTCTGATCGTCAGCGGCCTGTTAACCGATCAGTGCATCAGCTCTGCGGTGCGGGATGCCTGTGACCTGGGGTATCTGGTGACCCTGGTGACCGATGCCTGTGCCACCTACAGCCGGCAACGACACGAGACGTCCCTCAGCCATATCAAAGGGTATTGTCGTCAGCGAACCACCGCTGAATTGCTGGCGGAACTGCAAACCTCGGAATGATACCCCATTATAGTGTTGGTATTTTTAAACATTTTGTGGCTCCGCCAAGGCGGAGTATTAGGATATTTTCACTATCTTGAAACGATTAGATGCAGACGATTGAATATTTAAAAAATTCTTTCCATTTTAAAAAAAACGGAGCGCAGCGACAGCCACAAATATTCAATCTGCAATTTTCAATTTTCAATTCTCCGCCGGCGGCGGGAAATAAAGCGCGAAACTGGTTGCGACTGATCGATGGCATCCGGCGCCGCTTTGGCACGCGGGACAGGCGCTGATCCTGCCGGGGCAGACATCACTGTCCCGGGGCAGTGACGGGCAGCGGGATGATTTAAGCTCGATGTTAAACCCGTAGCGTTCCGAGAATATTTTCATGCGCAGCAGGTCCGCCCCCTTGCCGCCGGCATTGAAGTCATAGGGCTTTTTGCTCGAATAGTCCATGGTCGCCCGGGTCGTAAAAAACCCTTCGAATATCCGGATCTGGTTTTCGGGTGTTATCCCGACACCGAAATCACGGACCTCCAGCAGGGTCCCAAGCCCTTTTTCCCCCACCAGAATCTCCACCCGGCCCTCGTCGGGGGTATTTTCAATGGCGTTTTTCAGCAGGCCGTCAAAACACTTTTGCAACACTTCCCGCGGTATCAATACCGGCGGCGTCGAACTCAGGCGGGTGATAACCTCAACCTCACGGTGAGCAAAAGCAGGTTTAAGATACTCCAGCCTGCGGATGATAAACTCATTAAGATCAATGGTCTCGGCGATCAATTCTCTCACACCATAGGTATAATCGATATATTCTCGAATTTGCCT
This sequence comes from uncultured delta proteobacterium, assembly GCA_963710795.1. Lineage (GTDB taxonomy): Bacteria > Desulfobacterota > Desulfobacteria > Desulfobacterales > JAFDCJ01 > JAFDCJ01. The sequence goes on along the minus strand of CAVQBT010000035.1, from coordinate 43,113 downwards.
GACAACCGGACCTTCGCCGATCTGTTCGGCAATCAGGGCTTCAAGCAGGTCACTGCACTGATCCAGCAGATTGGACAGAACGGTTCGGGTTTTGTAGGTTTTATGCTGGATAATGTCATAAACCTGATACTGCATCTCCAGCAGCCGATCCAGGCTTCTGCGGGATCGGTCGATGGTGGGCTGCCAGCTTTCTTTGGGCAGGGATTGAAGTCTTTTCTCCAACGTCACCAGCGAGGTTCGCAGGACCGCAATCGGTGTCTTTAGCTCGTGCGACAGGTGGTTGATAACTTTGTCTTTGGCGCGGTTCAGACTGGACACCTCCATATACGCCTTTTTAATTTCAGCGGCAAACCGGGCATTTTCAATGGAAAGTGCCACCGTGCCGGCCAGCATGCTCAGCAGGTCAACATCGGTTTGATCAAAACCGGCTCCCTTTTTATTGACGGCGCACAGGGTGCCGATGGTCCGCTCCTGGCTCTTTAGGGGCACCAGCAGCAGATTGCGGGTCTGATATCCCAGTTTTTTATCGCGCTCGACGTGGATTGCGGAATCCCCGGAAATGTCATTCAGAATGATCGGCTGCCCGGTCCTGATCACCTTGCCCGCCACCAGCTCATCCACGAGAAAACGGGTCTCCTTGGCTCTTTGCTGGGTGGCCGTGTCATCGTAGGCGGCACCCCTCAGTATTAGCTCCTGCCGCTGCTCATCAAGCAGGATGACCAACCCGCCTTCGGTTTCCATCAGTTCTTTGATGACCCCGCTCACATAATCAAGCAGTTCATACAGCTCAGGATATTCGGGCAGGGCCATACTGATGCGCTGCATGGCTTCATTGTTTCGGGCAATCCGTTTAACCCGGGTGATATCCCTCAGAATGACCAGCACCCCGGCCGGCTCGCCGCTGGAATCCGCATAAACCGAAGCCCGCCAGACCACATCCAGGCTGCGGCCGTCTTTGGTCAGTCGCCGGGTTTCGTAGCGTCGAATGACTTTTTCTTCCATCAGCTTGCGCAGGTGTTCGCGATTTTCCGCCGCCAGCTCGGGCGGGACGTAGGGGATGCGTTTGCCGCGCAATTCCTCCAGGGTCCAGCCGAAGGTTTCCGTGAAAGCCGGATTCAAATAGGAAACCAGCCCATCCAGGCTGAACACGAGAATTGAATACGGTGCAAAATCGAGCAAGGTGCGAAAGCGCCGCTCGGATTTTAAGCTCGCCTGAACCGCGCGCCGGCGCTCGGTGGTGTCCTGCAGGGTTTCCAGGGCACCCAATACGTTTCCGGCGGAGTCCATCAGGGGCGCCGCCGTAAAATAAAGCCAGCGGCCGCCGTCGCCGATATCCGGGAAAAAATCTTCCGCTTCATAGGCCCCGGCTTTAACCGTTGATTTGTGGTACTTGCCCCGGTAATACCCGGCAATCTCCTGCTCCGGGGCACCGTCCACGATTAAGTCGGCCATCGTAGGCCTGGCAGCACCATAAAACGCTTGCCAGGCATTACGCGTGCCATAGATCTCATCATGGGCGATACCGGTAAGATTCTCCATCGCCGGGTTGTAATGGATGACACGATGATCGTTATCCAGCACAAAAGTGGGAATGGGAATACTTTCGATAATTTGGGTCAATCGCTCCTGAATCCGCCAGTAGACGTCTTCTCTTTTGCGGTGCCGTTTAACCTCTTTTTGCAATGCGTCGATTTTTTTTTGTAATTCTTCATATGATGGCTTTTGAGCCATGCTTTCGAACCTTTCGGTTTGAGGACAGCGTTTGTTAAATTCCGTGCCTTATAGAAGCGACGCCGCACTACCTCGTGCGTAGCTTCATGAAATTAAACAGCGAACCGCAGAATATCGAATATCGAATGTCGAATGTCGAATGTCGAATGTCGAAGGGTGGATTCGCTTCGCTCAGTCATTTTTTTATAAAATAGACAGAATACATTACTTCGCACATTCGATATTCATGATTCGATATTCGCTTTTAACAGTTTCTATTTTCGATCAAACTGGCCGCCTAATGCCCCAATTCTTCCAGTATCATGCCATAGGCACTCAAGCCGCGCTTAAAACTGGCGATTCGAAAAAATTCATCGGGGGCATGCAGATTTTCATCTTCCAGGCCAAAAGCGAAATTGACCAGATGGGCTCCCAGAAATTTTAAAAACACGCCGCAAACCGGAATCGTGCCACCGGTTCTGGCGATGTAGGGCTCCTTATCGTAAAGTTTCTTTAAAACGGCCCGGGCGGCCCGGTTGCCGGGATGATCAACGGGAATCAGGAAAGGATCGGCACTGCCCGCCAGCTTTTTGACCGAAGCCTTCGCGCCGACCGGTGCATGTTTGGCGACATGGGCCGCAATCAATTCGGCGATTTGGTCCGGCTCCTGGTCCGGTACCAGGCGGCAGGTAATTTTGGCGTGGGCCAGGCTCGGTATGACGGTCTTGATGCCTTCGCCCTGAAAGCCCCCCCAGATGCCGTTGACCTCCAGCGTGGGACGCACCCAGGCCCGTTCATAGGTCGAATAGCTGGCTTCGCCAAATAGCTGATCCAGGCCCAGGTCTGCAAGGTACTGTGCTTCATCATAGGGAATTTCGGCGATTTGAGCCCGTTCGAAATCCGACAGATCACGCACCGCGTCGTAAAAGCCTTCAACCAGGATTTTGCCCTGGGGGCTGCGCATCGAGGTGATCAGCTGCGCCAGGGCATGAATCGGGTTTTGAAAGGTCCCGCCGTAGGTGCCGGAGTGCACATCCTGTTGGGCGCCCTGCAAATCGATCTGCACGGCAGACAGTCCTCGGCGGCCGACATTCAAAGCGGGCTGGTTTTCTTCCCACTGCCCGCCGTCTGCACTGAGCACCATATCGCAGGCCAGCAGATCACGCCGGGAGGCAATAAAATCGGGCATCTGGGGGCTGCCGATTTCTTCCTGGCCTTCGAAAAAGAATTTAAGATTGACCGGCAAACTACCCTGGGTCTTTAAGATGGCCTCGGCCGCCAGAATCGGGATCAGCATATTGCCTTTATCATCAGAAGCTCCCCGGGCATAAATGCGGTCATCTTTGACGACGGGCTCAAACGGCGGATGGGTCCACAATTCGAGTGGATCGACCGGCTGGGTGTCGAAATGGCCGTAAATCATAATTGTCGGTTTACCAGATGCGTGCAGCCATTGGCCGTAAACGACCGGATGGCCGTCCGTGGGCAATATCTGAACCGCCTCGATGCCGGCTGTTTTTAAACGCTCGGCCACCCATTCAGCCGCCCGGTTTACGTCAGCGGCGTGCTCGGGTAAACTTGAAATGCTGGGGATACGCAAAAACGCCATCAGTTCTTCCAGGTAACGGGTGGTGTTGGCCTGCACATGTTCGTTCCAATTCGCCATGGATCCTACCTCCTGTTTTTTTGGTTCTTTTGAGAATTTACTGTACTTATACCGGTAGCAAATAATCTTGAAAATGTCACTAGATGTCTGGCCATCCGGTCTGGTCGAAGACAAGAAAAAAGGGCAAGGCCGAATCGGCCTTGCCCCTTTAGATGATGGTTTTTTTTAAAGCAACCGGATATCGAGAAGGTGATTATCTAGCGGTTGCCGCCGTGGACAGTTTCCTGGATGGTTCTGCTGATCAGCTTGTCTGGCAATCAGCTGAACCCTTACCCAAGGATTTGCACAGCACCTAGTCGGCGCTGCAGCGATTACCTTTTCCCATTTTTAGCCGGATCACCCCGGTACCTTCAAACGATTGATCAGCGTCCAAAATTTTACCGCGCACCGTCAACGTGGTTTCCTTGGCCGGCGGACATCCAATGGCATCTATAACTTTTTGCCGGTCAAACTTTACGGAAATCGATTTTTGAGGTTTGTGGTGAATTTTGGCAAGTTTCTCAAAAAACCCACGTTTTTCTTGGACGTGGGCAACTATTTCAGATCCATTATCCGCCACGATGCACACGCTGGACGGATCCACGTTGCGCAGGTCAAATCCCTCGGCGAACTCGATCTTGGCTTTGAGATGCCTGGCCTTTTTGCCTTTGCCTTTCTTGCCGTCAAGATTAAGTTTATGCGGAGAAAATTTAACCTTGACCGGGATTAGTTCCGGTTCCGGTTCCGGTTTAGCAAGCACCATAACCTGAGCCTGGACACTGGACGTCGATCCTTGATCATCGGTAACCGATAAGGTGACCACATAGTTTCCGCTTGCCTGGTATGTATATGAAGCATTAACCCCTGTGGCTTCAGGGCCGGCATCTTCCATGCTCTTCTGCGGCAATACACCGCTATCCGCGCTGGGGCCGGCATCCCCAAAGTCCCATGCATAGCTAATGATCTGACCGTCTTCATCAATGGAATTAGAGCCGTCGAACACGATTTCCTCGCCGACCGTGCTCTCTATAAACTCCGGATCGATGACAGCAACCGGTGCCACGTTCTGAACCGGTTGCCAGGGCTGCGCCGTCACGGCATTGCGCTCATCGCCGGATCCGCCTGTATAGGTAGCAAAATGATAAAATGTACCATCACCATTGCCCAAAAATACAGCCACGCCCGCCGGGTCCGCACCAGAGATGGCGGCTACCAGATCCTGGTGTCCGTCGCCGTTAAAATCCAAGTTGTCGAGGCCCGATATATTAAGCGGCAAGGGCAATTGATTGCTTGCCAGGTAGGTAAAGGTAGCCCCGTCGAGGGTTCCCTGGTTCCCGACGTTGGGCCACTCGTTCTTGACGATGGCCCCCTCGTAGACATATAATTTGTCAGAGTAGACCGCGGCAATGTCTGCAATGCCGTCACCGGTGAAATCGGCGGCGGCAACTCCCGATACTAGACCGCCGTCAACGCTGCTGAAAGAATATGTCGTAAAGGTTCCGTCACCATGGCCCAGGCTGACATAAAACGGTTCTTCAGAGCCGGGCGCGATAACGAAGTCGGCATGCCCGTCGTTGTTAAAGTCGGCCGCATCGGCGCCGGTGGAATATTCAGCTGCAGTTTCGGGCAAGTTTTTGTATTCAAATCCAAAGGCCCCATTGCCTAAATACAGCCCGCTGTTAGTGGTGTAATCCAGAGACAGGACAAAATCGGCATTACCGTCTTCATCATAATCGGCGACGGCAAAGTCCATGGAATAAAATCCGCCATCATATCCCCAGTTGGCTGCAATAAACGGTTCGGCGAACTGGTTGCCGGCATCTAATTTTTCGGAAATATAAATGTTGCCGTACCAAAACCCGATTGCCATGATGTAGTCCAGGTCTCCGTCGTTGTCAAAATCACCAAGCCCGTTGCCCTTGCTCCATAGATAGGCGACATCGGAATTGATAACGGTATCACTGGTCAGTTGCAGAATTTCTTGCGAAGATAAGGCGTTCCCGTCAGTGAGGGACAGGTAGTTGGCATCGCCATTAAAGCTTGACGACACCACAAATACTTCGCTGCCGACATCAGCGGCCGAAGCCGTCAGTGAAACCGCAAATACTGCACACAAGATGAGACTTAATACCCCCCAAGATGATTTGAGCATGATTTTTTCCCCCTTTTTTTAATACCTCCGTTAATACCTCCATTCCCTGGTGCTTCCAGCCCCCAGAAACATTCTGGAAGCATCCAGGGAATTAGTCCGTTATAACTCGGTACCCCCCCATAATTGTTGCACAGTCCGGATTTTGCTGCGGTGGGTCCGGACCGATTAGCGCTTACGCTCCAAAAAACGAAAATCAGCAAAAGAGAGTTCAATATCCATGCCAATTTATGAGATTAACCTTAAATACTAATTTTAAACCATAATTCAAATAGGTTGCATTGGAATCGGTTCGGGCGGGACCGCCGCGCCAGAGCGCTGAGTTGCCAAATTTTGTCAGTTTTAGTTACAATTTTCGGCCAAATCAGCCTGATTAAAATCGTTTCCCAAGGGGTATTGGTATTGACTTAAAAAATGGGGATGTGATAGAAAGTTGCACCTTGATATACAAATGGATTGGCCACCGATTGTCAATTCAGACGGAAACTGCGGCTGAACCCACCGGTATTGTATAATTTGCAAGCCGCACCGGTGATAAATATCAGTGAGATACCCTGTCATGTCAGATAAAAAAAGTACCCCATATTCTCCCTTTAACGAGGCCTGTCAGAATATCTTGATTGAGCATCCCGAAGCAATCGGCGTTGCCTACAAGGTATTGAATTGCGGCTGTGCCATGCTTTGCGGTGCGACGGCTGGAGGCGAACCCATCGGTACCCTGCAGCATATTTCAGGGCAGCCGATAAAACGGGGAAACAAATCCCCCATTTGTCTGAAGTGCCGTAAAGATAGTGGATTTGAACGGGTTGTCTGGGAAGGAATATACTGGCCCGGTCCTCAACGTGAATGGCCCGACAAAGATTTAAGAATATCCATCGGTCGCAATATATTCGGCACCGGCTATATTGAGCCGGAATAACCCTGGGGCAAGGCCTTGTTTTAGGCGCGGGCATAAAGTGATGAAGATTGAAGCTCGACCTCATTTCAAAACAACTTTGTCCGGCATCAATGTATCCCGTGAAAATTTGCCAAACATCTGGCGCTGTGAATTGTCCCGACGAAAAACGCCATGACCGACCAGGGTGCTGCGAGCTTCGTTTGAGCAATTGAATTAAAATTACTTTTTTTTCAGACTGCAACCCGAAACCCACAACACGCTCCTGTCTTTTCTGACTATTCGGCACCCGCGACCGGATCCAGGGGAGAGCCCGCCGGATAAACTCTGCCACCCAGTTCACGATCCAGCATCAGCAATCCGGATTTATCCTCGCCGACCATCTCCAATTCAGCGGCAACCTTGCTGGCGGTGGCCTCTTCTTCAATTTGCTCTTCGGAAAACCATGCCAGAATCGGCTCGGACGTATAGTCTCGCTCTTCACGGGCAATTGCGGTGAGATCATTGATTTTGCCGCTAATAAACTTTTCGTGCGCATATGCATCCTGGAATACTTCCAGCGGTGAACTCCACTGGGTCTTGAGCTGTTTGAGATCCTGCAGCACGACTTCACCGCCGCGATCGATGACATGATTGAAAAGCTTCATGGCATGGATCATCTCCTCGTGGGCCTGGCAGCGCATATAGTGTCCCATGCCGTCCAGGCTTTTGGAATGCAGCCAGGCCGCCATGGAAAGGTAGATGTAGTAGGATTCCAGCTCGTTTTTGATCTGTTCATTGATAGCGTTGTCCAATCTTTCTCCGATCATTGGTTTCTCCTTTTTCTGCTTGGTTTTATGCCTGAATTTGGCACGAGTCGCAGGCTTTCATGTGCAAGATTCAGGCTATAACTCCTTAAAAGTTATTTCTTTGCTTTCTATGCAAAAAAAATTGGCTAAGGATATCTTTCACTCTTAAAAAGGACGGAGCGACGCCTCCGGCTCGCAGGGGTTGTAGCGCCTACGCCTCGGAGAGCGACATCAACAAATCTTCAATCTTCATTTCCAGCTTGTCCGGGTTAGGTAGTTTACTTATTTAGCTTGGTAAATTTGGCCCCTTTAAGCGATATGTCAGCCATAAGCCCTTTAACATCGAAAACAAATCCCACAATCGGATCTTTGATCGTTCGCGTATCAACCCGCTCTCCGGCGCCCAACGTAATCAGGGCGACATTGCCATCCAAACCGACTTCCCAGCCCTTGCCGGCACGAAATCCTTGCAAGGCTTTGCGGGTCATAAAGGCGATCACAATATCCTTGGCTTCGGCTCCGATCTGAAAACCAAAAGATCCGGACACCATGTTATAGTAGCCGACGGTCTGGCCATTGATTCTCAGGGCCCCTTCGCCATACTCTCCGCCGATAATGAAGGCGGCTTTCATGACACCAGGCATGATCAGCAATCCCTTGGCATGGCCGGCAAATTCCTTGGCGCCATCGACCTGCTTGTAAAATCGCTTCAAGGCAACGTTGACCTTGGCATCAATTACTTCGGCGTCAGCGCCAAAAGAAGCGGGCACCAAACAGATACCGCAGATCAGCAGCACACCAACAGCTAAAATCAAAGTGCGATAGTACCGGCCGGCAGGGTAAGAATTGCTCATTTTCATATCCTGCAATCTCCTCCATCTGGATTAGATTAAATTTTAATCATGGATCGATAAATTTCAAGTCAATAGCTTGTACAATATGACTCGTCTTTGGGCCCGTCTTCTGCGTTGGGTTAAAGCCCATCTACGAAAAGTATACGACCGTCAATACGCCTTGAATGCAAACTAAAATCCGTCGCAATCTATGCCCAATTTATTTCGTCCCCGATCCTTAGGGGTCGCCTATAAAGCTAAAGATCTCCCGGCTCCCGACAAATTCCTGCAAGTGTTTGATATGCCGATTTTCTTCCTCGATTATTTTTTTTAACTGCTCCCGGGCCACTGGATCTTCAACAAACGGTTCGAGCACCTTATAAAATATGATGGAATCCTTTTCAAATTCCACAAAAATGGCAATCAGATCGTCGGCATTTTCAACTAAGGAAAAATCAACTTCTTTGAGGGAGAAATTTTTATCTCCTAACAGATCATCGAAAAGCTCGCGGCTCATCTCGTCGATAAACGGATTAACGTGTTTGGTTTCAAGTTCCAGCTTCAAATTTGAAAAGAAGTCGGCATGCTTTACTTCCTCATCGGCCATCCATGCCAGCAACGCGATGAACTCCGGTTTCGCAACCTTGGCAATCGCGTCGCGATAAACCGTTTCGCCGTTTTTCTCCAGCTTGATGGCCATATCCAGAATTTCATTGGCTGAAAACAAGACAATATTCTCCTGCTGTATAGGTTTATTGTTACCTGAATCTTGTACGAAATTCAGCAAGCCGTGTCAAAGCCTCCGGCTTGTCCGGAGACGGGCTCGTGCAAAACTCAGACGCCAGCAGATAAGTATTCTAAAAAATAAGTTAAAGTCAACAGATATCATTTTTAATTGACCGCTGCTTGCCGTAGCTGCTATTTTAAAAGTATGCAAAAGGCTGCTGCTACAGATTCCGCCGCCATCACCCCGGCGGCGACCGTTATTCTGGCCCGCGAGCAGGCCGGCACACTTCAGGTTTATTTATTGAAGCGGAGCCCTAAAAGCGGGTTTATGGCCGGGAATTTCGTGTTTCCGGGAGGAACGGTGGACGGTCATGATCGGCATTTCAAGATGTTCCAAAATTGCTGTGATATGACGCCGGATGAAATTACCCTGCGGTTTGGCCCGGAGCTTACCCGGGCGCAAGCCCTGAACTATTGTGTCGCCGCGGTACGCGAAACCCTTGAAGAGGCTGGAGTTTTTCTGGCTGACAGCCATGATTCGTCTACCGCAGATCTGGACCGGATCAATAGTTTGAGACTTGCCGCCAACCTTGCACCGGATTGGTTTGTCAAGCTTGTAGAAAATGAGCAATGGTGTCTGTCCCTGTCGGCACTTTACCGCTGGTCGCACTGGATAACCCCCGGACTGCTGAAACGCCGTTTTGACACCCGATTTTTTCTCGCCGAAATGCCGGCCGGTCAACTTTGCCGCCCGGATGATAGAGAAACGGTGCAGGGGCTGTGGTTAAGCCCCCGGCAAAGCCTGGTGGACAATCTGGCCGGCAACGTTCCGTTGAGCCCGCCGACGCTGGTAACCTTGCATGAACTTTCAAAATATCGGACGTTAGCTGAATTAAAAACCGAAGCCGCCCAACGGTCATGGGGCAAAGCTATCCAACCGCGCCTGGTCCCCCTGCCGCAAGGCGCAGTCATTGTCGAACCCTGGGACCCGCGGTACCATCAAAAATCAATTAAGATTGATCCCGAAGATCTGGCGGCATCTGTTCTGCCGGTTGGGACGTCCTTTTCCAGGATCTGGCTCGACCGGGGTATCTGGAAACCGATCAGGGCCTAATTGCAATTTGTCATAATTATTTTTGCTTCAGGCCCTTGTTATAGCAAGTTGCAACAAAATTACCCGGACGTGAAATTATCGGACGTCAACCTTGAACCTTATCTTTCGAATATTTGAGCCGTTTTACAGCAAAAAAGCCATGGGCCGAAGCGGCCGGGGGCCGGCGGTACATGGATCCCGGCATCGACGGACTGGAAACTTGCCACCCGGCGGAAAATTGACCGAATATTTGCCGACTGTCATCTGATTGACGGATTTAGCGGCCATCTTTTGCATTTGTTTGATGGTATTTGCTTTTAATCTATTGAATATAATATGAAATATTTATTTTAAAATATTGGCACTTACTTTGCAGACTCTGACTGGCGAACCCGATTCAACGCATCAAATTTGTCAAACAAAGAAGGATTCAAGCGTGATAAAACTTTTATGTATGGCCCTGCTCGGCTCGGCATTGATTCTTTCGATTTACGCTCTGTGGTTGGCGGTCAAAGAATTGATGACTGATTAAGAAACTAAAATTATTATATTTTAATACTATTTATCAATTCTCGTGCGGGTTCTCCAGGATTGTACTTTCGCCGGCCTTCCTTGCGACGCTTCCTTATATCACCATTGGTTTCGGCGCGGGGGATCTTTTTCAGGGCCGCAATCCAGGACGCCTGCCACGCATCGATTCCTTCTCATCTGTTCACACCTGATTTCGTTATTATTGAAAATACGGGTTGAAAACCATTAATATTTTTGCAAAAATGATAAGATGCTAAAAATTATCGATGGGAGGGGAGCGATTCCGTCTTGGCATATCGGCAAAAATAGGGCCTTCTTTCGACGCGGTCGAATTACCCGGAAATTGGAGCTTGAATAATGTTTAATGAAAGCAAAATCAGCCAGCGATTGAATAAACTGGAAAAGCACCTGAAACAGGAAAACCCGATGCTCTCCGATGTAGTTCAAAATTTCCGCGAACTGGATGGAATCAGTCGCCGAATCGGATTTTTTAATCGAGAAGAGTCCCATGCGACCCGGACGCCCTGGTGGCCGCTGATTTCGATTCTGGGAATTTATTCAGCGGGAAAATCCAGCTTTATCAATAATTTTCTTCAGTATAACCTGCAGGCCGTGGGTATCCAGGCGGTCGATGACAAGTTTAGTGTTATCTGTTTTACGCGGGATAAAAAAGAAAGAGTCCTGCCCGGTTTGGCGCTGGACGCCGATCCCCGCTTTCCGTTATACAAAATCAGCCAGGCCATAGAGGAAGTGGCCGAGGGCCAGGGTGGACATATCGATGCCTATCTGCAACTAAAAACATGCCCCAGTGAAATTTTGCGCGGCAAAATCCTCATCGACTCCCCCGGTTTTGATGCTGATGATCAACGAACCTCCACCTTGCGGATCACCAATCACATCATGAATTTGTCGGATCTGGTTCTGGTTTTTTTCGATGCCCGCCACCCGGAAACCGGATCCATGCGCGATACCTTGCAACATCTTGTCAAGGCAACCGTGGATCGGCGCGATTCAAACAAGTTTTTGTTTATTCTGAATCAAATTGATGTAACCGCCAATGAGGACAATCTGGAGGAAGTTTTTGCGGCCTGGCAACGGGCGCTGGCACAATACGGGTTAACCGCCGGTTCGTCCTATGCCATCTACAATGAGGATGCGGCGATCCCCTTTGACAACGAGGATGTTAAAACCCGGTACGAAAGCAAGCGCCAGGCTGATTACAGCGCCATCATCAGCCGCATCGAACAGGTCGGTGTGGAGCGCGCTTACCGGATTGTGGGTATGCTGGAACAAACCGCCCAGATGCTGAAAGTAGATGTTGTCAGCCGCTTGGATCGCTTCAGGGAACGCTTGCGCCGCAAGGTTCTATGGTTGGAAGGTGCGATTTTGGCCGCCTTGCTGGTGGCCTTTTTCGGGCTGACCATCTGGGGAGGATACTGGCAGGGATTATCTCTGAGCCTGCCTTTTCTGGATCTGATCAGGTTAAACGATTATACATTTTACGGCACGCTTGCCATTTTATTGGCCGGCGTTGGCTACGTGCACTTTCGCATTCGGCGATGGGCGGTGAAAAAAATCTCTGCCAAGCTGCTGGCGGAAGTAAAGGATCCCGATTTACATCCAAACTACAAACGGGCCTTTCGCAAAAACAGCCGCTGGTGGCGTACGATATTGTGGCCGAACCCGGCCGGCTGGGGAAAGCGGACCGCAGCCAGACTGGAAAAAGTATCGGACGACAGCAACGCGTATATTCAGAAACTCAATGATGAGTTTACCAATCCTTCAGGCAGTGACAAAATGGTAACCGGAATCGATCCGGCGCCACCGGAAGACTTGCAGCGATCGGACTTCTCCCTGGCCGAAGCCGGAAATTCAAGACCGGATAACACCGATCCGCTAGTTTTGAAAAGTTAAATGACCGAAAAAACTAAAGAAATTGTCATCAGCCAAGATCAGGCCGTATTCTGGCTGGATACAAACGGCTGCTGGCAAAATGAAAACGGCAAGTTCAAGCATAAAAAAATAATTGATTACTTTCATTCCTGCATCAAACGGGACCGGCAGGGTTATTATCTTTACCAGGAAAATGGAACCCTGGCCGAAAAGGTCTATTTTCGGTATGAAGACCAGGCGTTGTTTGTTTTTAATGTGATCCGGCAAGATGATGTCACCTTAGTGTTAAACACCAAAAAACAGATTAAACTCAAGCCTCGCAAACTTTTTATCAAAAACGACTGCCTGTACATGCACCTGGGAGAAGAAATCATTAAATTTGCCGAACAGGGGCTGATGCAGATCGCCGAGCTGCTGGAAGAAGAAAACGACCAGTTATTTATTCGAATTAAAGACCGACGCTATTCGATACCTGCAATGGATGTTTAATCTGCCTGGGGGTGAAGCATCGGTGATTTCCACCGTTGCCTAACGCATAATGAACCACTGAAAGGAGCCAATTTCATGCGTCTAAGGAACCTATTTATTCCCGTTACCGATATGAATACGGAGCAGCTTAAGACCTTCATTGACTCAAACGAAGCAGGCAGCTTTACCCTGCTGGACGTACGCCAACCCTCGGAATACGAAACAGCCCGTATTCCGGGCAGCAAGTTGCTCCCGCTGCCGTCACTGGACGACCGGTTAAATGAACTGGATCTGCAAAAACCGATAATTGCCTATTGAGCAGCCGGCCGCCGCAGCCGGGCCGCTGCACAGATACTGACCGGTAAAGGCTTCAAGCAGGTCTACAACCTGGCAGGGGGCCTTGCCGCCTGGCAGGGCCTAGCCGCCGCCGGTCCCGCGGATATGGGAATGCTGTCTTTAAAAGGGGATGAAACGCCGCAGGAGGTCATTGCCCTCAGCTATGGACTGGAAGCAGGACTCCAAAAATTTTATACCGCCTGCGCCAGCCTGGTGATCGAACCGGAAGTTGTCCGGGTTCTCACCAATTTAGCTGAAATTGAAGTCAGACACCAAGATCGGCTGTTTGAGCTGTATCTTGCAGTTGAATCCAGCCCGCTGGCCCGCGAGGCCTTTGAGGTCGAAATCAAATCGGAGATGACCGAAGGCGGATTCAATCCGGATGAACTCCTCGAACGAAATCTGCCGACCTTTAAATCAGCCCCGGATGTACTGAATTTCGCCATGATGCTCGAGGCGCAGGCCATGGATCTATATATGCGCTACGCAGATAAATGCCAAGACCAAAAGGTCAAGAAAATCCTTTTCAAAATGGCGGATGAGGAAAAAGCGCATTTAAAGAGCCTGGGGGATCTGATAGACAAGCAATGAAATACTACGTTTATTTTGATGCCTACGGCCACGCCCGGCGGATCATTACCGAAACGGAGCTGGCCCAAAAATTCAACAATGAGCCCCATCATTTTTTAAGGATGATGTGTCAGGGAGATCCGGCTGCATCGGACGAACATACATCCGGTCATGTCGGTACCTTGAGCTTTGATACGGAAAAAGAATTAAAGGAATATCTGGCGGGGCTTGGAGACGAAATAACAGGATTTTACGGCTGCCGGTCGGAAAGCCGGCCGTATAATTTTTGAGCCATGAAAAAGCAGCAATTTGAAAAAATGGAATCCATGTTCCATCTCATCCAGCATGAGTGGCAGGCGATCAATCCGCTCGAACTGGTAGTATACCAGCTGGCCAGGGGGAATACATTTAACATGCGGGTCATTGGTTTCGAGGGTATTCGGCGCTTTCGGGAAGAAAATCCGGACTGCGCCATAACCTTCAAGCCGAACCACCTCAGCGAAGCCGACTTCATCCTGCTCAGCATCCTGTTCCGGGAACACGGCATGAAGGTGCTGGTTGAAGGAGGAGCAAACTTATTTATTGATGATATTGATATTTTCACCGATCTGCTGCCGAATTTTGTGCGCCAGGAGTTTAGAGACTTCCTCAAGGACCAGCGCATGAGCATCGCGCACTACCTATCCAGCAGGGGTGCCTTTAAAGTGTTCCGCGAACCGCTGAGCATCACGCAGCCTGACGGCAGTGAATTGACGATCGGCAGAAAAGAAATTATCTCTTTAACCCGTGCCTATCGGTACCACCTCGTAAAAGAAAAGGAGATGTTTGTCACCTTTCCCGGCTATTCCAGCATTAAACTGGGGCTGCTGGATCTGCTTAAAAAGGACGGCACCAAAACCGGCAGAAGCTATACCGGAAAAATAGACGGGTATCATCACCTCCCGTTTCAAATGGATATCGAGGCTTCACTGGAGACCGGGATCGATGTCTATGTGGTGCCGGTAAACCTTGCCTATGAGCGGGTATTAGAAGATGAACACTTTGCCGAACTAACCCGGCTTTATGAATCCGGTGAGAGCAAAAGAGAAATCTACATAAACGATCTGGGCCATATTGTCAGAGAATTTTATGGTGATAAAAATAAGGGGAGTCTTTCCATCAAATTCGGCGAACCGCGCAAAATTAACACCCCGGATTTAAAAGAAGGCTTTGTCGGCCGCAAAATAAAAAGTGCCGCCCATAAGCATGCCGAGGAATGCTTTGACAACATGCTCGGGATGCAGCCCATTTTTCCGGCCAATATCTATTTCACCGCGTTTGCTGATAACTTTAACCGGACGCCCGTAGCCGTCATGAAAGAAAAAATCGATGACATCCGAGATTATCTGGGAACACTGGTCTGGGGCAGCGCCAAGCGCCGGGTGGATTTGCATTACGTCCTGGGGTACAACCACAACATCATGTCAGCCGACGAGATTATCAATCGTACGTTTCAAATTTTCAGCCGGCCGAACAGACGTATTACAGACATCGACGGGGATACGTTCGTGGTCTATAACAAAGAGGTGGCGCAACAGTACAAAAATCATACCGCTCATTTTTTTGAAAAATGAGAAGGAGGACCGGGTGCTATCACGAAGTGCGATCGAAAAATTGCTAAAAGACTGGAACCGGGCTTGGGACCGGCACGACCTGGACGGTGTCATGCAGTTGTTCCATGAAGATGTCATTTTCGAAAACTGGACCGGCGCCAGAGCCCAAGGCAAAACGAAACTTTTAGCGGCCTGGGCGCCCTGGTTTAAAAACCACGGCGGGTTTAGATTTACCGAGGAAGAAACCTTCATCGATGAACGCCAGCAAAAAGTACTTTACCGCTGGCGCCTGGATTGGCCTTCGCTGGAAAGCGGCTTCGAGGGAAAAGATGAGAGGCGGCGCGGCGTCGACGTCATTCATTTTAAAGGCGATCAAATAATCCAAAAACTGACCTATTCCAAAACAACGATTGAAATCGGCGGGAAACGGATCGCTCTAACGGCCAACGCCGGAGAGTAAAGATCCGGGGCCCGGGGAGCAAGATTTAGCATTAGGCGCTTAGTTTCTTTTCCGATTTGACTGGCCGCTTTTCAGGCTGGCGGCGGCGCTGAAACCTGACACCTAAAACCAATGGTCTGCGCTACTGCTGGCCAGCCGGGGCCACTTTTTCGAGCGCATATAGGAAAAAGCTTGGGTTCTAAGCCTGACCGGCGCCATCGCCCCCCCCATGCTGTTCCGCTTTGGACTGCTCCAGTTCTTCGATGATCTCTTTCAGTCGAAATTCTCTGGCCTCAACTTTGACCATCATCATACCGAAAGCTTCCGCCAATTCACTGAGGACGCCGGGATATCTTCCTTTTTTCGAAAGCTCAAAAAGGTGATCAGAGTCGGCCTTGTCATATTTGCCGGAAGCAATTTTTTTGCAGCAGGAATTGAGCATTTCAAACAAATCAAGATAGTACCGTTCAAAATCCATGATCGACCTCCAATTTGGCTGTCATATTAAGTTTATTGGAGCAATAAATGGTCGTATCCAAATTTCGTTTCCCATGAATATATTAACTTCATTAGCAGTTGGCAAGTCGCCCTATTAATCGTACAAAGGTTAAGAGGTTTATGGCTTTCCCGCGCTTGACTCACCAAGAAATTTTATGATACGCGATGATCTAAACTTCGTTCCGGCTCGGTTCCAGCCCGCCCTGGCGCGACGGGCTGTGGATATGAAATTATTTCCTCAAGAACTGTTAAAACCATCTCAAAAGCTTTGGTGGAGGCGCGGCACGATGACCAAGCAGTTGAGCCTGTTCCCGGAAAGCCCATTAAATTTATCAGACAACCTGAAGGATAATACCCTCGCCGACTTCGAGACCATATTCAATCCGGTTGATGAAATGTTTGCAGCCAGCACCCGTTTTAGAGACAATCGCTACCTCATTGAACTTTTGCGCTTCATCGCTCGCTTTCCGGGTTATTCAGCCTTCAACGGCTTGCTGCTTTATATTCAGAATTCTTCCGCCACCTGCGTCGCCACTGCTCGCAGCTGGCAGCAAAAGTTCGGCAGGCGTCCAAAATTCGATGCGCGGCCCATCGCAATTTTGGCACCCATGGCTCCGATCATTTTCGTCTTTGATATCCAGGACACCGAGGGGCCTGCGGTGCCTCCTAACCTGCTGCGGCCGCGCGCAATTCAACCCCTGCTGCTCAATAAAATCTATACGAATACGCAGCATAACTGTGCGGTACATGGAATAGCCGTCCATGAAACGACAATGGATCATGGCACGACCGGGGCTGCCAGCCGCATTACGCCGGCGCTGCGAAAACAATATCAGGATTTAGACTTGCAAAATGACACCAGCTATTTAATCCTGATCGACAGAACCCAACCCATAGAAGATCGGTATTCACTGCTTGTCCACGAATTGGGGCACATCTTTTGCAGCCATCTGGGAATTGATCGCCATGCCTGGTGGCCGGAAAGAAAAGGCCTGAATATCAGTGGTGAAGCAATTGAATCCGATGCGGTTGCATATCTGGTTTGCGAGCGTTTGGGATTGGGAATCGGTGCGGCCAAGCATCTGTCCAACTATGTCGCCATGAATCATGAATTACCGGCCTTCAGTTTGAACGCGGTGCTGCAGTCCGTGAGTTACCTGGAAGACATGGGAAAATCCCGTTGGAAGGAGCCCAGGAGGCGCCGGCGACAATAGACGGCAGCAACATCACCAGCGCCTCGTATGCGTGAACATCCTCACCGGTTCGAATCCGAATTATCCCTGTTTTATTTTACCTGAAAATAAACGATTTCTGATATTGAGAAATAAATTACCCAATATCTATGTAAAATTTTTCTTAAATTGCAGTTCCAGCATATACCCTTAAATTGATAACTATCTAATATATAAGCTATATAAAACTAATTATCATGTTTGCACACTTTTTGCTTGGCATTTTTTTGGGCACAGAGAAAGAAACTCCGAAAGGCCCTGTCTAATATGTAACCAGATTGCCAAAGCTTCTACTTCGATCTAACGGACCGATTTTTAGACCGGTGGCGACGGGCCGATATCATTGCCCGAAAATAAACAGCTCAAATTTGGGATTTATGTACCACGATGGAGGTGCGACTTGTCGGATTTTCATGAAATGGCTGCCAATTTAAAAGGAAAAGAAGCGCGTACCTTACATGCACAAAACGCTGCCAACAAAATAGACCATGGCGGCCGCCGCCTGGGACTCGATCGACGCCAGTTCGATTATTCGCATTATTTCCCTGAAAGAAGAGTCGGCCGGGAGCGCCGGAGGCTCCCGGAAAGAAGAATCGATTCGAAACTCAATTCTTAACTGCAAATTTATTTGAAATTTCTCTAAAACAGTAGTATGGATATCCCGTTGCCGAACACATGCGCAGTGGGATATCACCCGGTAATCAATGCACAGTTGATCAATCGAAAACGCGCACAGGAACCTGACTACAGACTGTTGATCCGCAGAAATGTGCCCAAACGACCTCCAAAACCAAAAAGGATTTACATTACTTGAAGTCATGTCCGTGGTGGTGATACTCGGCGTGCTGGTGTCAATTGCCATCCTTCGGTACGAACGGCTATCGGATGCTGCCGAAAAACAATCACTGGCTATCGCAATACGCGAGCTCAACATTCGCGAAGCGCTGACCTGGGCCCAATTAAAGCTCTCCATCACGGATTGGCCCGGTGACAACGACGTATTTGAATCAGTCGAAAAAGACCTTGGACAGGAATATTTCTGGGATCCGGCACCAGCCCAAGAAGGCGGCCTTCTTCGCTTCAAATCCAACTCTGCCAGACTGTCAAGAATCCCTTCCACCATTGGATCACCTGCCGTTTGGAAATAAAGATTGCTCAGCCGGAAAGACCAACGTTAATTTCACCTCGAGTGCTAAAGGTTGTCCTCAAATATTCATGGCATTCCTTTTCAGCAATCCTGCTGTTGGAATATAACCGAGCACCAAAACCCGATTTTCAGGGTTAGCGCAAACCCGCCCCCAGACGTCTATCTATTGCCTATTGATTTTAAGATCATTTTTGCTTTATAATGGCTCATCCTATTAAGTTTCCACCAGGTTATAAAGAACAAATCTATCTTAGCCGCACCCGCTATCCATATTTCTGGATGGAGCAATTATCAGTCGCCTGGATTCCCGGATAGATGTTCAGGTTGAAAACAATGGAGGTACGAAATTTATAATGGATAGAGCAGCCAAGATCGTTGTTGTTTTGTTAGTGATTGCTGCGAGCGCCTTTTTCATTTTTAGCAAGATTTCCGGCTGGCACAAAAACAAACTGGATGCTGCAATCGAGCAGCAGCAGGAGCAGACGCGGAACAAAACGGAAAAATTGGAGCAAAAGATAACCGAACTCGAACAGGAGTTGTCCGATGTTAAAGGGCAAAAAATCCCTGAGGAGAAACTGGCCGAGGCGTTCGGTGGAGATGATCAGTCGGCCGGGAAAACCGCTGATAGGGAAAAACTGGACGAGGTAATGGTTGAGGTAAAAAAGCTGGCCCGGATCGTGCGCAATGAAACGGAATTGGCCGCAGTCTTGGGCGATGAAAAAAAAATAGCCGGAATTCTGGGGGATAAATCAAAATTATCCGAGGTATTGCATGAGGAGGGCAAGCTGGCCAGAGTCCTGCGTGATGAAAAAAAGCTGACCGAATTATTGCGCATTGAAAATAAGCTGGCGGAGATACTCGGTGGGGATGATAAATCGGCTGAGGTACCGGCTGAAAGAGAAAAACTGGCCGAGGTAATGGATGAAGTCAAAAAACTGGACCGGATCGTGCGCAATGAAACGGAATTGGCCGCCGTTTTGGGCAATGAAAAAAAAATAGCCGAAATTCTGGGGGACAAATCAAAATTATCCGACGTGTTGCGTGAAGAGGGCAAGCTAGCCAGAGTCCTGCGTGATGAAAAAAAGCTGACCGAATTATTGCGCGTTGAAAATGAACTGACCGAAATTTTGACGCAGGAAGAAAAAAGTGAGGCTGGCGGAATTAATATCGTAAAGAAAAAAATCTCAGGCACCAAAAGGCAACCGGGCTTTGACGACATACAACGCCAGATAATGGCCTTTTTCGAATACCTGGATCGGCAGCCTTATGTTCAATCCTATGAATTTGCAGGCGGCTCCTATTTGCAGTATCAAATAGCGATCAAGAATTTGTCCTCAACACCGCCGATAATAGTCGGTGAAATGCAATCGCTTTACAGCATGGTGCGCAATATCGCCCATTTTTATCGCGTAATGGGCAAACAGCGGGTTTTTGTCACCCGGCAGATATTGCAAAACGAATCTGAGATAATTGAATCTGTCATGAAAACCTTTTTCCAATGGTTTACGATGGACAGCGGGGGGCAGGTCTCTCTGGCGGGCCGTCCTTCATCTGAGATTAGGTATGAATATGCCGCTTATATCCTGAACACCCTGGGCGGAAGGAGTTATCTGTTAAGGCGGAGTCCGAAAGTAAGAGCACTGACGACGTACTACTGCGTGCTGGCTCTGGACCGGGCCAATGAAGAAGAGCTCAATTCAAAGGGCATTGATATTCGGCCTTATCTAAAATCATCATTGCTGGACGTCAAAAACCAAATCGGCCTGATCTATCAACAAGAGTATATTGCAAAACTCAGCGAATTAAACCTGAAGTATTATCCTTATTGAGGAATATGAAATGAGAAAATTGACGCTGCTGGTCTGCATTTCGGCTTTTCTGTTGGGCGGCATCGGCGTTTCACAGGCAGCTGAATTACAGGATGGCTTTATGGGAATCCAATGGGGAACCGACATCGCCGACCTGCCGGATTTCGTGAAAGTGTCAGAAAAGCATGATGTCGTCTATTACGGAAATCCGAAAAAATCCTACACCCTTTTCAATGTTGATGTGCCGTATGTGACCTATGCCTTTCACGCGAAAAAATTTTTTGCCGCTTATGTGGACGTAGCATCAATCGATGTGTTCAGCAAACTCAAAGAATACATTTCCCGCAAATACGGCCTGCCGCGCACCACATTAAATTTTAATGCAGGGCAAAGAATCTACTCCTGGAAGCATCAGGACACTAAAATAAAGCTGAAGCTTTATGAAAATGACGGCAAGATGAAGCTTGGTTTTTACTATGAACCCCTGACCAGAAAAGTCAATAAAGCGCAACGGGAAGCATTCCCGCCGCCCCGCAAACCAATCTTTCCTTTGGATGAACACCGCCTGCGCGAGGCCATGGAAGTATTCGGATTTTAGAAACGGAAGCGGAGCCAGCTGGAAACCTCAAGGGAGTTTTATATGTCGCTCAAAGAACATGAGTATGTACGACAGACACTGGAAAGGTATACGAACTGTAAATTGGAGCAGTTCTGTGACCATGTCCTGATCACCAATTTCAAGCAATATATCAAACGTTTTCAGGAAAAAACCAAAGGCCAATATTCCGAAGGCAATTTCCGAATTGTCAATGTTCCTGAGAAAAATTGCACCATGATCGACTTTGGCATCGGCTCCCCCCAGGCGGCGCTGATTATCAATTGCCTGGCCTATCTGGATAATCTTAAGTCCGTTATCATGCTGGGAATGTGCGGCGGGATCGACGATATTCTCGAAGTGGGAAACTTTTTAATTCCTTCGGCCGCCATCCGGGGTGAAGGTACCAGCCGTCATTACCTGCCGCCGGAGTTTCCCGCCATACCGGCCTCATCAGTGAATTTATATTGCATTGGCGCCGTCCGCAAGGTTGGCCTGTCTCTCAGCTGTGGCATTGTATACACCACCGACCGGCGTCTGTGGGAATATGATGAAAAGTTTATCAAATATTTAAGAGAACAACGCATTCTGGCGATCGAGATGGAACTGGCAACCCTATTTTCCGTCGCTTACCGCCATGAAGTCCCCATCGGCTCGATCATGCTGGTCTCCGATATGCCCCTTCAAAAAAGGGGTATCAAGGATAAAAAACTGTATAGCAAAATCTTTTCCGCTTATATGGACACGCATCTTGAGATAGCCATGGATGCGGTCGCTAAAATAGACTCCAACTGGAGCACGGTATCGCGCACGCTGACCAGTGAGTGGTAGCGATAATTAATCCGCCCTGGAAAATGACTTATTTGCGATTGCAGACTGTTCTTCAGTAACCCAAAGATAGAGCTGTATCGAAGATCAGCGGATTAATTATATTATGCTTCGCCTTGATTTTTTTAATTATTTGTGAATATTCGTGTCAATTCGTGGTTGACTAGTTTTCAAAATCGAATCGCCAACTCGTGAATGGAGGATATTTTGATGGAAAATACCGACAAGGTGGTCAACGGCTTTCAGTTCATGCCGCCCTCATTGGGGGCGTGGATCGGAAAAGATATTCCCGCAGAACCGTTTCGCGGGGACATACCCTGGACACCGCTTAAAAAACCGCTCAATGAAACGACCTTTACGCTCATGACCTCGGCCGGCATCAGCCTGGCGACCGATCCGCCTTTTGACGTTGAAAGAGAAAAGCGGGAACCGGCGTGGGGTGATCCTTCCAGCCGACAAATCCCTGCATCCGCCCGCGAAAAAGATATTGATGTGAACCATCTCCACATCAACACGGACTATATCAAGCAGGATATCAATGTGATCCTGCCC
The DNA here is from genome assembly GCA_963710795.1 of uncultured delta proteobacterium. Classification (GTDB taxonomy): domain Bacteria; phylum Desulfobacterota; class Desulfobacteria; order Desulfobacterales; family JAFDCJ01; genus JAFDCJ01. The sequence goes on along the minus strand of CAVQBT010000035.1, from coordinate 20,785 downwards.
TTGCAAAGATTTTACGAGTTCGAAAAAGAAGGCATCATCGGCCGGCTGGCCCCAAACTGCTATTCTTACTATGGATTCCAACCGGACCCATCCGAACTGCTAAGTCAAACTATGCCGCAAGTGGCCGGGCAGATGCAGGCGGATAATGTTGAGGCGGTCTTACTCACGCCGGCTTGACCGCTGTGTTGCCGGTCCGTTGGACTGGTCGCCCGCTTTCTGGAAGCAAGAGGCTTTTCAACCGTCGTATTAACCATGACCCCTGAGTTTAATCGGGAAATCGGTATCCCGCGGGTAGCGGCCATCGGGTATCCTTATGGACGCGCGGTGGGACAGGTCGCTGATGTCGAGGGACAACGCCGGGTGCTGCTGAAAACCCTTTCATTTCTGGAAAATGCCGTTACTCCCGGCCAGGAGTGTCATTTGCCTTTTGCCTGGCCGGAGGAGCCCAAGCACACCAAGTGGCAGCCACCGGAAATTTCACCGATAATAAAATTGTATTTGGATGAAATAAAAAAGATGGGGGCCGAAGCTAAAAGAAAGTAGGGCTTCAAAGTCGTCGCTGCAGTCAGCCTGTAATGTCGCAACAATCCTGCCGCTTAGACCCAAAATTTATACTGAAGGTTTCAGGTTTCAGGGAATTTAGTTGCGAAATCCAGACACCTGAACACTGACACCTGACACCTATACCCTGCGCAAATGCTGATCCCCTATGGACATTTTTTCCTAGTTCAATCCAAAAAAAATAGTTCGCCAATGGCTCAACTATTCAAATATATCTTCTAAGCAAGAACCCGCAGCCGGGACACTAGCCGGTTGTACTCGTCATGCGGAAGTTGCTGCCAGGGGGTCTGGGGCGTAAACTGAAGAATGGATTTGACATCCGGTGCAAACACCTTACCGGACTGGAGATTTGGCACTTCCAGCAAGTATTTGTATTCGTCGCCAAAATCCAGCAGCAGGTCCAAATCATCGCTGTCATCCAGAAGCTCGATCATCAGGATGTTGCGGATGCGTCCCCGCCCCTTTAAGTATCGCCGGCCCCGCTGGTCGGCGTACACCTCAATAATTACATCCTCGACAAGCGCGGCATTATGATTGTCGGCAACCAGCCAAGCCTGATCCACCAGGTATTCGCCCTCGGCAAAAGGTATCCAGTTGTCCATGTCTCCACTCCTTCAATCCGCTTTCCAAAATCCGCTGTCTCAAGAAATTTTGCGAATGGCCAGCAGGGTGATATCATCAAACTGTTCGGCTTCACCGATATGTTTCTGCAGTCTGTCTGCAATCCGATCAAGCAATTCACCGGCAGACGAAGATGGCGTATCTAAAATCGCCCTTAATTGCTCAGCGCCCAAAAAGCTGCCGTCCGCCGCATTTGCCTCTGTGACCCCATCGGTGTATCCGAGCAGGATATCACCCGATTCCACCTGGGTTTGCTTAATTTTGAAACTGAATTGCGGCTCGATCCCCACCGCCGGACCAGTGGTGGTGAGCTGCGCTTTTACACCTCCGCCCGGGTTGACGATATACAAGGGCTCATGCCCTCCGTTGATATAGCTTAATCTACCGTTAGCCGGATCCAGTATCCCGAAAAATAGCGTGGCAAACATGGCAAGTTCCCCGTGATTGAGCGCAATATATTTATTGGTGAGTTGCACGGCTTTAAGCGCCTTGAAATGGATCGGGTCAATCGCTGGGTTTTCCTTGGCTTGCCCAGCTTCATCGTCAATGGCATCGCTGCAGGTCAGGGGCAAGCCATTTATAGAAGTCTGGCCCGAAAATATGCGGATCAGACTGCGAAACAGTGCCATGAAAAGTGCCGCCCCGACCCCTTTGTCACAGACGTCGGCAACTACAAACCCGACAGGGCCTTCGGGCAGCTGAAAAACATCATAAAAATCGCCGGCAACCTGCCGGGCGGGCTTAAAATAAGCTGCGATTTCCCAGCCCGGCGGTTGCAGCAGCTGATCGGGTAAAAAATTGATTTGCATCTGACGGCCTTTCTCCAGTTCATTGTTGAGGACCCTGGAGTAGGCTTCAACCTGCTGAAAGCTTTGCTGCAAAGCTTCCTCAGCATTTTTACGTTTATTAATGGCATCCGATATCTGCCGGTACATCCGGCGAAACGCCCCGATTACCTCGCCCAGCTCATCGTTGCGCTGAATATTGGCTGAATAAAATTCAGGCGTTTGCTGATCCAGGCTGAGCGCATCGCCGGCCCGAATCAGATCGGTTCTAAGATTTAAAACCGGATTAACAACAATCCATCGCAGTGGCAGCCAGGTACCCACCGTCACGACCAGGGAAATGATCAGCACCAATCCGGCGATTCGCAGAAAATATGAAAACAACTCGTGCTGGATGGCAGAAGAATCATGGCGCAGAATCAACCGATAATCTCTTTGCAGCTCAACCGGTGAGCAGGCAATATCATAGCGGGACCCGTCCCGGCTTAAAAGAAAGGTCATGCTGGCGGGGTTGACCTTGGAAATCGACAACTCCGGCATTTCACCAAAAGAGCCGATCTTTTTACCTTCGGATGTAAACAGGGCCCCGCCGACCACGGTCTTGCCGTCATACAGCTGTTTAATAAGAGCATAGAGCTCATCATTGGAGGCATCCGGTGCCGCAATCCGCATGGCAAAAACCACTCGCGCGGCTGAAATGTTTTTCATCTGCTCCAGAAGCTCTTTTTCCCTTTGTTTGTAGGAGGGTATGAATATCAGCATTTCAATTAAAATGACACTGATGAAAACCCAGAATACGATCCGTCGGGTCAGACGGGATACCGAGAAAGTGAGGTGATCTTTGGGTGACATCAAATTAGCTCCGAATTGTTTAGCCAATCTCAGGGAATATATTTAGCAAGGCCCCAGGCAAAAATAGATAAAAATCTGTCCCATCTTCTTTACGCATAATTAGGATGAGAGTAGTAATCGTTTATGTTTTTGTCAAATCAGCTCCAGGTTGGTGGCCAGCGGTCATCTTCATGAAAAGTCTGTCGACTAACTCTACCGATTCATTACAAAATACAACCAGTGTTAAAGAATCTACCTATCCGGAATCTCTGGCTTGACAATCTATATCTTTCATGACCTAGTGCGTTTATTGTTGAAAGATTCACTAATTGAGTCGTTGAAACCGAATCCACCCGTCAACTATCAAACCGGAACAACCAGGAGGACCTGCTATGTTTAAAAAATTGGCCGAAAAACTGTTTGGCAAAGGTACTTCCGAACCGTCAACGGACGGCTTTTTCTTGAATGTGCGCTGCGGTGAATGCGGCGAACAATTCAACCTTTTCATCAATAAATCCTATGAACTGATGCAGACTTTCGAAACGGACGGCAGCGTCAACTATACCTTGAAAAAGGAAGTTTACGGAGTCGGCTGTAAAAATCGTATCTATGTCAACATGAAATTCGATGGCAGCAAAAAACTGTTATCAAAAGAAATTAAAAACGGCGAGTATATCGAAGAAGGCACCTAACCGGGGTCCGCCTGAGGTGGGGAGCAAAAAAAAATCATAATCAAGATTATAAACCAGTGTACAGATTTCAGGTACCAGCCCAGCCGCCGGCCATAAAAAATGTCAGCATGCATTTGCAGGCGCTCTTTATCCAAAACTTTCCTATCTGCAGGAATAATCCATTTAACAGAATCTAAATTAATATTCCTGGTGTGACCGGATCTGTCACACCTCCATGATATTGTCTACAAACAGTGAAAAAAAGCCGTTCCTTAGTTGATCAGGTATTTTTTCAAAGTATCCGTCTAATCCGTGTAGATCCGTGTCCGAATTTATTAAAAGAAAGGGAGCCCAAAAATGACAATGTTGAAAAAACTGGCAGGTACCACCGGCAAACTGAAATCAAGACTAAAGCGAGAATTTGAATATCTGGGCCTTGTTTTGCAAGGTCTTATAATTATTACAGTCCTCGATGAATTTTGCTGTGTGAAATTGACCAACAAACGCGAGTTAATGAAATCAATTATTGCCAGAAGACAATAGAGGGATAAAAGTTATTTTCGTGCTTTATTAGGGTTACAGTTCAAAAATATAAGTCACCAGACCGTCACCATTGCCGTTGCCGTTTCCAATTACCTGATATTTTATTTTGCCGCAGTTTGATAGGGCCGCTTTAACATTTTGGGCCTGTGAGGAAGGAACCGTATAGCCTCCTTTAATTTTTAAGCCTGGCTCTGAAATCGGCAAATCATAGGTAACGCCAATTTTTGATATATAATCCGGAATCTGCCCTCTGATTATGATGCCGTGTCCGCCGACATTCGGATCGACCATGCCGGCGCTCTCGAGGTCGTGGATGTCCTCGCGGACCTTGGCAAATTCATCGCTGTCATTGGGCTGTTTTTGTCGCCAGCTTCCGGACGTCGGCGGCTCATTCGGGGATTTTATTTCCCCGATTATAATTAAATCACCTTTGACAGCGATGTAATCCGGCTTGCGCCGGTGCTGCCGGGTTTTGCCTTTAATGTCCTGATCACCGTCGAAATATTCATAGCCGGCCTTAATAAATAATTCTTTAACTTTTGGATAAAATTCGTTTTTCCCACTCATCTTGCTTAACCTTTGATAAATTCAGTATTGATATCGATCTTAAATCCGGACAAAAAAACTAAAAAGCTAAAATTAATCAAGAAAGCACTCCAGTAAGGTAATACCTAACTACGGGGCAGCCAAAAAACGACAAGCAGATAATTTTTTTCTTACTAAATTTCATGGTTTCCTGGCAAATCGGAGTGAACACTTCAAAAATTCCTGTGTATATATATCGGCATATAAGAATAAATCCTTAAATCAAATTTTGACCGGACCTGTCACCGGTGTCTGATAAGTGGGATATCGGATTAAAATCTAGGGTGAGACCGTATCAAACAATCGAAAAACAACTCAGGCAGCGACGGCCCGATTGGTGGGACCGGATTACAGCGGAATAAAATTAAACGATTGATCCCGATAGAAGGGTATATTTAGTTGCCAATTAAAGAAAGATCAAGGAAAAATTGGAATTTTATTAAACTTCAAAACTGATCTTTTTGTTGGGATTCAGCAGGCTTTGGTAACAGGTATCGCATAGAACGCGATGGTCACTGCACACCCAGTCTAATGAAGATTTCAACTCCCGGTTGCAGGAATCACATTTTCTCAGCCTGGAATTTGCCGTTTCATCCAGCATCCTTTCCGCACAGGTTTTATCGGTAACCATTTCTCCCCCTTATCGTATCTCAGGTAAACAAAGCGCTTTAATTATTTTTGCAACTATCTTGCCAGATTGCTATCACTCGACAATAAAAACAAATTAGTAATTAATATCTATTAGTTATAAGCTAACATGCTCTCCAGCACTATAGTTTTTGCAAGGATAAACCTTACATTTATGTAGAATGAATAGCCGGAAGTAAAGATCCGGGTCCAGAGGGCCCGGCTTTGATTATCCCCGGAGGGGATTTAGTTTACCGGCATTTGACGATTTACGGAGTACTGGAGTATTGGAGTGATGGAAGAACCCCCTTTTTCCATCGCTCTCAGAAAACAGACGCCTGGAGAAAATCTGAAAGTTTAAGGCTCTTTTTTTAAACCAACACTCCAAAACTCCAGTACTCCATTACTCCGGTTGATTTATACGGGCAGAGCCATTGATCTCTGACCTGGCCCTGAGGACCAGGTTTTCAATGTTGGAATAAACAAAATTGTTATTTCTCGTGTGATGTCCTCATTGAATTTTGACAGGACGGATTAATTATAATATATTGCTTTTTCGTAAGTGAGTTAAAAGGAAAACCGAGGGTTGACTATGCAGGAAATTCGTTTTCATGGCCGTGGTGGGCAGGGAACGGTGGTGGCTTCGATAATATTGGCCAAAGCCTTTTTCAGCGCCGGGTATTACGTGCAGTCCTTTCCCGTTTTTGGCGTGGAAAGGCGGGGGGCTCCGGTGGAAGCCTATCTGCGGCTGGACACCGAGAAAATTCTGGTCCGCTGTAATGTATACACGCCGGATCATGTCGTGGTCCAGGATGTCAAGCTGCTGGACAATGTACCGGTAACCGTCGGTCTCAAGGCCGGGGGCTGGATTCTGATAAATGCCGCGGCCCAGCCCGAAAACCTGGAAATTTTTTCCGGTTTCCGCCTGGCCCGGGTGGATGCCACCGCCATCGCCATCCAAAACCAGTTGGGTACCCGCACCCATCCGATTATCAATACCGCCATCATCGGTGCGTTTGTCCGTATTATGGAAATACCGCCCATGGAGATGATCTGCGATGCCATTAAGGAGGACATTCACACCAAACCGGAGCAAAATATCCAGGCCTGCCGGGATGCCTACGAGCGAGTGCAGGTATTTGGAATGGTAAAATGAGCTGCTTCCCCTAATTTGAAGGAAGGCATTTCTGCGGATAGGAAATAGAAACTTATTATATTTAATTTTTCTGACAGGATTAACAGGATCGACAGGATTTTTTTCACGGTTTCCAGAAACCGGAAATGCAAACATCCGTATAATCCTGTAGATCCTGTCTATTTAAAAGATTAAAATAGAATCCATTCATCTTTCAGTTTCAGACAAGGGTTGGCGTATTAAGCATGAAAAACTCACCATTTAAAGAACTGCCGCTGTTCATTCCCCATTCCCACACATCCACCGCGGTCAACAAAACCGGGTCCTGGCGCTTTTTCCATCCCATATATGATGAAAAAACGGCACCCTGCAGCGCCGCCTGCCCGGTGGGCCAGGATATTGCCCGCATCGAGATGCTGACCGCAGGGGGCCTGCTCAACGACGCCTGGCAATTGATCTTAAAGGAAAATCCCTTGCCGGCTGTCTGTGGACGAGTTTGTTTTCACCCGTGCGAGAGTGCCTGCAACCGGGGCAATCTGGATGCCCCGCTTGCCATTCACCATCTGGAACGCTTTCTGGGCGACACGGCCTTACAAAAGGCGACAATACCGGATGCCATGATCAGTCCGGCCCGCGCCCAACGGGTGGCAATCGCCGGCGCCGGTCCGGCCGGGCTGTCAGCCGCCTATTTTCTGACACGGCTGGGTTATCGCTGCGAGGTGTTTGAAGCCGAATCCGTGCCGGGGGGGATGCTGAGCCTGGGAATTCCGGGCTACCGCCTGCCCCGGAACGTGCTCGATTGCGAAATCAAGCGCATTGAAAATCTGGGCGTAACGATTCACTGCGACCAACCGGTAACGGCAGGCCGGCTGCAAAAAATATGCGCAGCGTATGACGCGCTGTTTGTCGGTTGCGGATACAGCCGGTCCATTGCCCTTAATATAAACGGCGGCCACCTGGCTGACGACGGGCTTGATTTTTTGCGCCGGCTTCACCAGGGAAAAACGATGTCTTTCACCGGCCAAGCCGTGGTTATCGGCGGCGGCAACACCGCCATCGATGTTGCCCGTTGCCTGACGCGCCTGGGGGCATCACCGTTGATCGTGTATCGCCGCCGCGTGCAGGACATGCCGGCCTTTGAACCGGAGGTGGCCATGGCACTGCAGGAAGGGGTGAAAATCATGGAACTGGCGGCCCCCATCCGCATCCGGCACACGCCAAGCGAATCATCTTCTGGCCGCTATACCCTAACCCTGCAGCAAATGAAAATCAGCAACACGCCGATCAGCGGCCGGGCCCGGGTCATACCGGATGGGGAAAAAACAAAAATCATCGATGCGCAGAACATCTTTAGCGCCATCGGTGCCGAACCCGATGCGCTCTGGCATTTGCCGGCAGCCGACCATACCGGATCCCTTAGCTTAAGCCACTGCCAACTCATCGAACAAAAAATTCCCTTGGTATTCGGCGGGGACCTGACCAGCCCGGTTAAAAGCGTCGCCGATGCCATCGCCTCCGGCAAGCAGGCCGCCATGGCCCTGGATACCTATTTCGAAAAAGGCCTGGAGGCCGTCGACGCCACGCCTGGCTGCCTGCCGGGTAGGACCCGGACCGGCGTTATCCATGGATGCCTATTTAGGTGGATATCGCCAAAACCGCAACGCGCAGATTGTAACCTATGAGGACATTGTAACCGACTATTTCCAAACTGCTGCGCGAGTGACTCCATCATCTCTGGCGCCAAGCCGTCGCCGCCGATCTTTTGCGGAAATCGAAGCAACGCTGTCGGTCAGCGGCGCCAAAAAAGAAGCAGCACGCTGCTTTAACTGCGGCAACTGCAATGCCTGTGACTATTGCCGGCTTTACTGCCCCGAAATGGCGGTTAAGGTCGAAAAAGGAAAGCGCTGGATCGACCTGGATTACTGCAAGGGGTGCGGGGTGTGTGCCGCCGAATGTCCGCGCAATGCCATGGCGCTGGAGGAGGAAATCAAATGAAAAAAGTCATCGAAGGCAGCCAGGCGGTATCGGAAGCAGCCCGACTGGCGCGCGTTCAGGTTATTGCCGCCTATCCCATAACGCCCCAGACCCATATTATCGAGGCCTTATCCGACTACTGTTCCAACGGCAGCGTTAGATGCACGTTTCATCAATGTGGAAAGCGAACATTCGGCCATGGCGGCGGTCGTCGGTGCGTCCAGCGGCGGGGCGCGGGCCTTTACGGCATCTTCTTCCCATGGCCTGGCATACATGCACGAAATGCTGCACTGGGCCTCGGCGGCACGGCTGCCGATCGTGATGGCCGAAGTCAATCGGGCCCTTGGACCGGGCTGGAATATATGGACGGATCAGACCGACAGCCTGGCCCAGCGCGATACCGGCTGGATTCAGCTATACTGCGAAGACGGCCAGGAAGCGCTCGACACCACCTTGCTGGCCTTTCGATTGGCCGAAACAATCAATTTGCCGGTCATGGTGGTCCTGGACGCTTTTTTTCTGTCCCACACCTTTGAACCGGTCGATGTGCCGGACCAGCAGCAGGTCGATCGTTTTTTGCCAGCGCCGGACCTGCGTCTCAGGCTGGAAACCGCGGCCCCCAACGTGTTCAATCAACTGGTCACGCCGGCCGCCTACATGGAAATGCGCTACAATACCCAGCTGGCCATGGAAGCGGCCGTGCGGCGCTACGATCAGATAGAAAAAGAATTTAGCTCAATTTTTGATCGCACATACGGTCCGGTTGAAGCGGTCCACTGTGAGGACGCCGAAATTATTCTCGTCACCACCGGCACGGTTACCAGCACCTGTCGCCAGGTTCTGGCCGAACTGCGCGCCCGGGGGGAAAAAGTCGGCCTGTTTAAGCTGAAGATGTTTCGACCATTTCCGGCCGATATCATTCGCCGCCATCTCGGATCCGCCCGCAAAGTCGCTGTCGTTGATCGCAATTTTTCGTTTGGTGCCGGCGGAATCTTCGCCCAGGAAATTCGCGCAGCCCTGTGCAATCTGGCGCCGCACCCTCAGGTTTTCGGTTTTATCGCCGGGCTCGGCGGACGCGATATCACTCCGGAAACGCTGACTGAAATTTACAATGAAACCAAAAAGAGTTCGGCTCCCCCAGCGGAAAGCATCTGGATTGGGCTGAACCAGGAGGTTGTGGGATCATGGCATAATTAATCCGCCCCGATAACGAGAACTCAGAGGTTTGTAATTTATATAATTTAGCTGCAAGATTTTGTTGGATCGAAAGTATGCGGATTAATTATATTATGCTGCGCATTTTTCTGTCGCTTTTTATACCCGGCAATCCAATGTTGGATCATTTCTGACAGTTACAAGGAAGGTAACCGCAAACAAATAAGACCCCAATTGAGCTAAAACCAATTGGACGTTATTCGTTATTGGTTAATAGTTTGAGAGCAATGATATCCGTATATTTAATATCAATAACCACAGGATTATTAATCGAAGCGGTGATCTAATTCGAATAACCAATAACAGATAACCGATAACAATTAATGGAGCGTTTTTGGCTCAATGAGGGTAAGAGGTCCCGATGAATAATCCAAATTCCAATACCTTCAAACATCATGACCTGATGAATCCCGGGCATCTGGGGTGTCCCGGATGCGGTGCGACCATCGCCATGAAGTTCGCCCTGCAGGCGCTGGGTGAAAAAACCATGGTGGTTATTCCGGCCTGCTGTTGGGGAGTCATTGCAGGCCCCTATCCCCAGAGCGCGTTGAATGTTCCCGTTTTGCAAACCGCCTTTGCCACGGCCGGCGCAGCGGCCAGCGGACTGCGTGCCGCCCTGGACATGCGGGGCGATACCGAGACCACCGTCCTTTCATGGGCCGGGGACGGGGGCACTTTTGACATCGGCTTTCAGTCTTTGAGCGGCGCGGTAGAGCGCAACGAAGACTGCATTTTCGTTTGCTATGACAACGAAGCCTATATGAACACCGGCGTCCAGCGTTCCTCGGCCACGCCCTACGGCACGCAAACGACCACCACACCGGCTCAGAAATGGAAAAATACCGGTAAAAAGAATATCGTGGAGGCCCTGGCCGCCCACCGCATTCCCTATGCCGCCACGGCCAGCATCGGTTATCCGGAAGACATGATTCGCAAGTTTGAAAAAGCCGCAAAGATGAAAGGCGGCTCCAGATTTTTGCATGTCTTTGCCCCCTGTCCCACGGGATGGCGCATTGGATCTGAAATGTCAGTCAAAATCGCCCGGCTGGCGGTGCAAACCAATGTGTTTCCGTTGTATGAGGTAAAAGGCGGCATTGACTATACCCTGAATTTCAAAGGCGAACATGAGGTAAAAGAATACCTGGCGGCCCAGGGACGGTTTAAGCATCTGACGGATGCGGATTACGAGCGGATCCAGCAGATGATCAACTCGGAATGGACACTGTTGTTACAAAAAAGCAATTAGGGATTTATCCATTGAAATTAAAAATTTCTGTGTTAAAATGGGACCAACGCGTATCGAAAACACAGAAAAATTACAACTCGATTTGAAACCGGTGACGCCCTGCTCCTGGCGGGACAAAAATTTTAATCTAAAAGGAATGGACTCTGTGGAGTCCATATTTTTTACCATCACGTTGAAAGGAAACCCATCAATGAATTTCGCGAACAACAAAAGACGCTTTCAATTTGCCGCATTTTTTATCTGTATCTTTTTTTCTCTCACGGCCATCGCTCAAGAAAAAAACCCGGCCGATTCAAAGGCAGCCGAGATAAACGGGGTCGTTATCACCATGGAACAATTCGACAAAGAATTGAATATTCATCTGGATCGGGTTGCAAGCCAGGGCCGGCAAGTGTCAGATGACAAGCTGGCGGCATTAAAGAATGAAATTCTGGACGGACTTATCGAACGCGAAGTGCTCTACCAGGCAAGCCAAAAGGCCGGCATTGAAATTGCTGACCAGAAGGTTGATGAACAACTGGCGGCTATAAAAAAACGATTTCCCAGTGAAGCCGAATTTAAAGCCGCCTTAGGCAAAATGAATCTGACCGAAGATGAAGTTAAAATGCAGATTTCACGTGGACTTGCCATCCGGGCTTTGGTCGAGCAGCAGATCGCCAGCAAAATCGTCATCACCGATGCAGAAACCAAGGCCTACTATGACGGCAATCCGCAGATGTTCAAACAGCCGGCGCAGGTAAAAGCGAGCCATATTTTAATCAAAGTTGATGCCGGCGCTGATGATGCTAAAAAAACGGAAGCCCGCAAAAAAATCGAAATGGTTCAACAAAAAATAAAAGCCGGCGGTGATTTTGCCGAACTGGCCAAGGAATATTCCGAAGGACCCAGCAACGTCCGGGGAGGCGATCTGGGTTTTTTCAGACGCGGGCAGATGGTCAAACCGTTTGAAGATGCAGCGTTTGCCATGAAGGTCAATGAAGTCAGCGAAATTGTCGAAACCCGCTTCGGGTATCACATAATCAAGGTCTATGAAATAAAACCCGACCAGACGCTGGCGTATGCCGATGTCAAAGATAAGATCAGCCAGCGCATGAAACAGGAAAAAATTGAAAAAGATGCCATTCAGTATATTGGTCAACTGAAAAAGGATGCTAAAATAGAAAAATACCTGTAAATGGAGACCGCTTCCGATCAGAAAGATCTTAATCGAATTCCAACTGCCGGAATTGTAGTCATAGCGCTATATATTGCCGCCCAACTGCTGTCTGACATCGCCAGCTTAAAAATCAGCCTGATTGCGGGCTTCAGTTTGGATGCCGGCACGTTTATTTACCCGCTTACATTTAGTATCCGCGATCTGATCCATAAGCGCCTTGGAAAAATGGCCGCCCGCCAAATAATTATCCTGGCGGCGGGCATCAACCTTTTCATGGCGCTTTTTTTTCACTTCGTTGCCTGGCTGCCCCAGGATCCTGCCTGGGGATTGGGAAAAGAATTTACCACCATCCTCGGCCCGGTATGGCGAATCGTCATCGCCAGTATCGTGGCCGAGGTCTTCGGTGAGCTGATTGACACTGAGGTCTACCATCTGTGGCAAAGCCGCATCACGACCAAATATCAGTGGATGCGGGTGCTGTCCAGCAATGCCGTCAGCATTCCGATTGACAGCTTGATTTTTTGCTGGGGAGCCTTTGGATTTTTGCTGCCGCATGACGTGGTTTGGTCCATCTTTTTTGCCAATGTGATTGTAAAAGGAACGGTGACGATAATCAGCCTGCCGTCTATCTACCTGGTCAAAGGGACATAAAATCGGTTCAAAGGTTCCGGGTTCAAGGTTCAGAGGTTCGGGGGGAACAACGAACCGCAGAGTAGCAGAATTTCGATATGAAAGTGACCCGCCCCGAAAAGAAAGCAAGATGAACATCAATTTCTTATTTGATTAGATTGGACGCTCGCAGCCAGCGGCGACGCGGAGCCCTGAACCTTGAGCCTCTGAACCTCTGAACCCTGAACCTCTGAACCTTGAACCCTGAACCTCTGAACCTCTGAAAACAGCGCGCTTTTCGCCACCCGAATATTATGCTATAAGAAAGCTGCGACGTTCACTTAAAAAATAGGAGGCTTCAAATGTCAATCAAAGTCACATGGTACAGTCACGCCAGTTTTTTAATTGAAACCGATAAAGCCAGGCTGCTGGTGGACCCTTTTATTACGGATAATCCGCTCGCGCCGGTTAAAGTCGATGAGGTGCAGGCCGATTACATTTTTATATCCCACGGCCACGGTGATCACGTCGGGGACAGCATTCCGATCGCCAAGCGAACCGGGGCCATGGTGGTATCAAATTACGAAATTCAAAACTGGATCACGACCCAGGGCGTGGAAAATGTTCATCCACTGCATATCGGCGGCGGATTCGATTGGCCCTGGGGACGGGCCAAATTGACCATCGCCCATCATGGGTCGATGCTGCCGGATGGGTCGTATGGCGGCAACCCGGGTGGTTTTCTTTTTTACATCGAAGATAAAAAGATTTATCACGCCTGTGACACCGGATTGTTTTATGACATGAAACTCATTGGTGAAGAAGGCATCGACCTGGCAATTTTGCCGATTGGCGATAATTTTACCATGGGCCCGGACGATGCCCTGCGTGCCGTAAAACTGATCGAACCCAAGCAGGTGGTTCCGATCCATTACAACACCTTTGATGTGATCAAACAGGACGCGCAGGCCTGGGCTGTCAGAGTTCAAAAAGAGACGCAAACGCAGGCGGTGGTGATGAAGCCGGGAGACACAATTGAACTGTGATAAAAAACGGCCTCGTAAAAAGTTCATAGACAAGGCGCGCAAGCCTTTGAGGAGTGAGTGGTACGAACAGTTCGTCGCAATGAGGCAAGGCGAAGCGCAACGAAGCAGATGGGCTTTTTACGAAGCCGTTTAGTTTTATTCCTCAGCCTGAGGACGGTGTTAAATCCCTCAGCCGGACGGTTTACAGGACGGTGCTGCAAACCCACCCGATCCGGATGGTATCCCATGGGCCCGGACGCAGCCGGCCGACATCAATTTTTCCACATCCGCACACTCGCATTCAGGACATTTGGGAGGCGGATCATTGGCAGACAATGTCAATTCTTCAAAACAATTACAGCAGGCTTTGCATTGGTATTCGTAGATCGGCATGGGGCAATAGACTCCTTCTTAAAATTTTTTATATATAATAACGTCTATCCCGGCCAAGTCAAGCTCCAACAACATGCAATGCTTGACATAAGTTCACCGATTTAGGATACAGAGGATGAACAGATGCTGAGGGGCAAAACCTATCAGGAGGTGTACCGAAATTTCAAGTGGAAGATCCCTCAATACTTCAACATCGGTGTCGACGTATGTGACAAATGGGCTGCTGACGGAAATCGGATCGCGCTCATCTATATTGACCGCCAAAAAAACGAACAAAAGGTCACTTTTCGACAGCTAAGATACTTGTCCAACCAATTGGCCAATGCCCTGCAAGCCAATGGAATCAGGCGCACAGACCGGGTCGGCATTCTGCTTTCGCAGCGCCCGGAAACTTTAGTATCGCATATTGCCGTTTATAAGTTGGCGGCGATTGCCGTGCAGCTACTGACGCTTTTCGGACCGGAAGCCATCGAATTCAGGCTGCAGGACAGCATGGCCAAGGCAGTAATCACTGATCAGGAGAACCTGCCGAAAATATTTGAGATAAAAGAGCGTCTGCCGGAGCTTAAGCTGATTATTGCGGTAGACGGCGACCCCAAGCAGGGTGTCATTAATTTTGCGGAATGTATTTCAAAAGCCAGCCGCGACTTCACGCCCGTCAGAACTAAGCCCCGGGATCCGGCCTTGATTATTTATACATCGGGGACCACCGGCCAACCCAAGGGAACCCTTCACGGCCATCAATTATTGCTCGGTATTCTGCCGGGATTTGAATTTTACCACAATTTATTCCCGCAAAAGGACGATCTGATGTGGACACCGCTGGATTGGGCCTACATCGGCGGCTCATACGATGCGCTGTTTCCGACATTGCATCACGGGTACCCCATGCTGGCCTATAAACCCCGCAAATTTGATCCGGCCGAGGCTTTTCATGTGATGGCCGCCCACGGCGTCAGGAATCTGATGGCGGTTCCCACGGTGCTGCGCATGATGATGCATGCGGTAAAGCGCCCCCGCGACAAATTCGATCTCAAATTAAGATCCATCACCGCTGGGGGCGAAACCCTGGGAGAAGCGTTGTGTGAATGGTCAAAAGAGCATCTGGGAGTCGATATCAACGAGCAATACGGGCAGACGGAATGTGATCTGGTGGTGGGTTTTGCTCGGAGCTCATGGACATTGTTCCGGGAGCCATCGGCAAAGCGGTCCCCGGACATATTGTGGAAGTCATCACTGAAGACGGTCAGATAGCCGGGCCCGATGAACCCGGAGAGATCGCAGTGCGGTCCCCGGATCCGGTAATGTTTTTAGAGTACTGGAGAAACCCGTCAGCAACCAAGAACAAGTTCATCGGTGACTGGATGCGCACCGGTGATTATGGCAGAAAAGATGAAAACGGTCATTTCTGGTTTCGCGGCCGACAGGATGATATTATTGAAAGCGGTGGCTATCGGATCGGACCGGGTGAAGTGGAAGAATGCCTGATGAAACATGAGGCCGTCGCCCTGGTTGGAGTTATCGGCGTGCCGGATCCGATCAGAGGAGAAGCTGTCAAAGCATTTATTCTGCCCAGGGAAGGGGTAATTCCCGATAAAGTGCTTGAAAACGACATTCGAGAACATGTCAAAAAAAGGCTTGAGGCCCACGCTTATCCCCGGGAAGTCGCGTTTGTTAAAGCAATGCCCACGACCAAAACCGGCAAAATTTTAAAGCATAAATTAAGAGCACTCCACAATCAGAAGATGCCGTAGGGACTTGAATTTTTTTTGAGACTACACTCGGAAAAACTGGCCCCAGCGGGGCAGCAATGGCGCAGTTTATCGGTTATAGGTGTCAGGTTTCGGGTGTCAGGGAACTCGGGTACAAGATCCTGACACCTGAATCCGCCTCCCAACACTGACACCTTTGAAATATCAAAGCACGCGGCAACAGCGACAATACATTATCGCTATAATGTCGCTAAGCGCCTGAATCGGAGCAGGAGGAGGTTTGCATGACCAGCAAGGCCGTTCTTTATGACAAAAAGCAGAAGGTGGGAATTATCACGCTTAACAGACCTGAAAGGCTCAATGCCATCAATCAAGATCTTCTCCAGGGCCTGATCGAAGGTCTTGGGACCGCCGGACAGGATAAAGCAATTGTCTCGGTTATATTAACCGGCTCGGGAAGGGCATTTTGCGCGGGCGAAGATCTCAAAGAAACCTCAGCCGGTAAAACCTTTGACGACTGGATTGCAGAAACCGCTGGACTGCAGGATGTGCAGCGTGTCATTTTAGCTTTAGGCAAACCATTAATTGCAGCCGTGCGCGGATATGCGCTGGGCGGCGGGTGCGAGTTTGCCCTGAGTTGTGATATCCGGGTGGTTGCCGAAAATGCCCAATTCGGGTTTCCGGAAACTGAAGTCGGACTGACCGTCACCACCGCCGGCACGAAGCTGCTGACCCAAATCGTCGGCTTGGGCAAGGCCAAAGAGATGGTCTTTACCGGTGACATGATAGATGCCCGGGAAGCCTTGCGAATCGGTCTGGCAAATCGGGTCGTTTCCGAAGAGAGCCTGTTGGATGCAGCGTTGGACCTGGCGCAACGGATCGGGCAAAAATCTCCGCTGGCCCTAAAGCTCTCGCGCATCGCCATTGACCAGGGGCTGCATTCGAGTTTCGAACAAACCTTGGAATTGGAAGCCGGCCATCTGTTAATTTGTGCGGGAGCGCAAAACCAGGAAAAATTCGTGGCGAAAAAGCTGGAGAAAATGAAAGGATAGCCGAAATGTACCGCAACGGTAAATGACACCAGCAACACAGTAACCATCACCATGGACAGATCCTGGGTTACGTGTGGGGAAAATGGGTTTTGGAAGACCGGCATGTTGGGTTAATGGTGCAATCGTCTTGGCGATAAAATTAAAAATGGATAATATCCTTTAAAAAACCCACTATTCCACGATTCCATTATTCCATGATTGAGGCATAATCACAGGCCTCAAAAATACCCTGAACTTCATTGAGTTGTAGAAATTCCGAGACGTTAAACGATGATCATTGTTACCGATGCCCATGTTAGCAAAGCCAGGGGAAATGATACAGCATTTTATAAAATGCTTGAGGCCATTGAAAGCACGGAGCATGATCTGATCTTTCTGGGTGATATATTTGACCTATGGGTTGCATTGCCCCGTTATGAAACCGACATTCATATTAATTTTATATCCTGGTGCCGCGAGCAGAAAAAATACCGTACCATCGGCTTTTTGGAGGGCAACCATGAATACTATCTGGCAAGCCAACGGGCCGAGGCGTTCACCTGGTGCTCAAATGACGCCTGGTGGCAGGATAACGCTGGAACGCTATTTGTGCACGGTGATCAAATCAACCGCAAAGATAGATATTATTTACTCTTCAGGAAACTGAGCAAAAATAGTATCTCAAGATATATCCTTCGATGCCTGCCTTTTGGGCCTAAAATCGCGGATTCACTCAAAGAGGGATTAAAGAAAACCAACAAACAATATCGCTTGCAGGTACCCTGGGATGAAGTCAAATTTTTCGCCGACAACAGATTTGCTGAAGGGATCGACACGATTTTCATGGGGCATTTTCACCAGGAATATTGCTGCGGCAATCAAGAATCAAAAAAAATCTACCTTTTGCCGGCTTGGCTCGCTGCGCAGAAAGTCACCCTGTTTCAAAAAAATCCGATAAAAATATCCACCAGGCCTTGGCAACAACTGTTATAACCGGAGTTCAGCGATAGGCAGCAGAAATGAACTTCGGTCCACTGGACCTGGACCAGTCACCAATTTTTCGTCACCTGAAATTTGAGCGGCTGCATAAAAATCAAATTACCGCAATAAGGAGAAAAAGCTCCCAGGCAATTACGACCAAAAATACGATGATCACGGCTGAAAAAAGTGAATGGGTGTAAATTTTTGCTTTGGTGAGAAATACATTTTTAAAAATCAACAAAAGGACCAGCCCGATACTCGTTAAAAAATATTTCACGACAATGAATGGCAGCAGACCGTGTTGCAGGAAATAGGCCATCACCGGATTGAGTTCTGTCGAGCCGTTGTCAATCAAAATCAGGGTAAACAGCGCATCAAAAATACTCAACGTAAGGATAGCGGTTATAGCCGCAAATAATTTCGGATGATAGCGGTCGAAAAAAAATATTTTTCGACTGTCCTCTTCCCGGCGAATTCGTTCTCGGCGACCATTAAACAATAAATATTTTAAGCGGACTTTTTGATTGGTTCTGCGATCATTGCCGCGACGGTTGCCTGCGTCGGGCCGTTCAGCGGAATCGGGGTATGCCGGATTTTTATTAGTTGGCAAGTTGATCGTTCCATTGAAATTGAAATATATTTAGAATCCTATATGGAAATTCGTGCCCCTTGTATACTCACTGCCACGACTATATCGGCCCAAAGCGGCAGAGACTTTATCCTTTTTTCAATTTTGAAAAATCGTCGCAAATGTGATACCTTAGAGCGTCTGTCATAATCACCTTCCGACCCAGCCAGTTTATTGAATCGGTTTATCGGTGGATTACTGGAGAACGATATATATGAGCCTAATTAACGGAATTAAATACAATATACGCGGTCTGGCGCTGGGATTAAAAACCCCCCGGTTGCTGTTGCTGGGTCTGATCCGGTTTTTTGTGGTCATTATCATTACGATTGCTGGTGCCAGCCTGATTCTGGTTTATCATCAAGCAATTCTGAATTTCATGTGGAGCAAACCGCAAAGCAGCTGGATCCTGTGGCTGTGGTATCTGCTCTCATGGCTGCTGTCGGCCGTGCTGGTCGGATTGTCGGCTGTTTTATCTTACCTGGTTTCACAAATTCTATTCAGCGTTTTGATTATGGACCTGATGTCGCGCATCACGGAAGCATCGGTCACCGGCAAGATCCAGGCGCCGAGCAAAATCCCCCTGTGGCAGCAATTTTTGTTCCTCATCAAACAGGAAATTCCCCGGGCAACGATTCCGGTATTGATGACCTTGCTGATGATCATGATCGGCTGGCTGACACCACTGGGTCCGGTGGTGACAGCGGTATCTGCGGTGATCGCGGTAATTTTTTTGGCCTGGGATAATACGGATCTGATCCCGGCCCGGCGGCTGGTGCCGTTTGGCGAACGATTTCGGCTGTTGCGGCGCACGCTGCCCTTTCATTTGGGTTTTGGGCTTCTTTTTTTAATTCCATTTCTCAATATTCTTTTTTTGTCGTTTGCCCCCGTCGGAGCAACCCTTTACTTTATCGACCAGAACCAGGATTAATCGTGGAAATAAAAAATGCGGATAAACTGACTGACCTGAAATGGCTGAACATGTTTGATGTCGCTTACGTCGATCAGGACGGCCGCCACAAATCATGGCAACTTGCCTCCCGATCCGGGGCGCCTAAATGTATGACCGGAAAATTTAATGTGCCCGATGCCGTGGTCATCGTGCCCTTTCACACTGCTGAAAATAAAGTTGTTATTATAAAAGAGTACCGGATACCCCTGGCAGATTATGAGTATGGTTTTCCGGCCGGTCTGATCGATCCAGGAGAAACCGTTGAGCAAACGGCCCGACGCGAATTGCAGGAGGAAACCGGCCTGATCTTAACCCGTTTTCGCAAAATCAGTGCGCCGCTATATTCCTCGGCCGGCATGACCGATGAATCCGTAGCCATGGTATATGTGGAGTGCAGCGGACAGCCATCAACAGCCGGTAATAGGGACTCTGAGCTGATCGAAGTGCAGCTCGTATCGCGGACCGCGGCATCCCGAATGTGTGAAAACCCAGCGCTCAAATTTGATGTTAAAACCTGGTTGGTCCTGGCTAGATTTGCTGAAAAAGGAAATATCGAATAATGTCCCAAGAGGATTACTATCGGGTTTTGGGGGTGGAACAAAATGCCTCGCAAACCAAAATTAAAGAAGCGTACCGGCAGTTGGCTTTTAAGCATCATCCGGACCGCAACCGGGAAGACCCCACGGCAGCCGATAAAATGAAAAAAATCAATGAAGCTTATGCCGTTCTTTCCAATCCGGCCAAAAAAACTGAATATGATGAATTGAAAACACAATTCGGATCTTCAGCCTATACCCATTTTAGAAATAATTATTCGGAACAGGACATTTTCAGCGGATCGGATATCAATCACATTTTTGAGGAGATGGCCCGGTCTTTCGGATTCAGAGGTTCCAACGAAATTTTTAAGGAATTTTACGGCCGCGGGTATCAGCAGTTTGAGTTTAAAAAACCGGGTGGGCGTGCGCGACGGTTTGTTTTCAGGGGACCACCGCCAACAGGTCATCAGCAGCAGGTCCAATTCCCTTTGGGCGGAAATTTAGGGAAAGTACTGCGCTTTGTCTTGCAGAAAGTCAGCGGGGTTCAGTTTCCCGTAGATGGTGCCGATATTGATGAGCATATTTACCTGGCGCCGCAGCAGGCACTGCAGGGAGAGCCATATGCCTATTATCTGCGCCGCCAGTCCAAAAAATTGGTTGTCAAAATTCCGGCCGGCATCCGCGACGGTCAACGCATTCGGCTCGAAGGTATGGGGGAACCAGGCAAAGCCGGCGGCAAGCCCGGCGACCTCTTTTTAAAAGTTCACATCCGCAAACCATTGCTAAAATCGATCAAGGATTTTTTTATTAAGGGCAGAAAGGCAGGGTCATGAAAACCATGGTATGCCATGGCGACAGCCTGACCGAGGCCGCTGATCTGGCGCAAAATGATACCTGGCCGATTCTGGTTGAAGGCAGGCTCAACCTCAAGACCATAAACAGCGGCATCGGCGGAGACACCAGTG
>CAVQBT010000034.1:0-152693 GCA_963710795.1 uncultured delta proteobacterium | reverse complement strand
CGGCAATTTGTTTAAAAGGCCTGATTTGAAAAATTCAACAAATATCGAATAGCCCGGTAAAACTTTAAGCATATGGTTTCATGCGACGGCAGGATGAATAACAATGGACGTAACAACCAGCGGCAGTATCCAAAATATCTTTGTATATGCCAACCAGCAATCACAGCAGCTGGAATCTTTGGCCAACGAGGCCCTTAAAAACGGTATCGACCACTACGTCAACAAAGATTATAAAGAAGCGATTAAAGAATTCAAAAGGTCCATCGGTCTGGCCCAGGATTCGCCCTATGCCGCCGATGCGGCCCATTATATGGCCCAGGCCCATCTTATGTTGGATGATAGCCAAGGCGCAATTAAATCCTACCAAGAATCAATTCGCGTAAATCCCTATCGCGACGATTCTCATAATAAACTCGGCAATCTTTATTTTGCTGAAAATCGTCTGGAAGAAGCCACCAAGGAATACGAAGCGGCGGTAGCGCTGAATCCTGACGCAACAAACTATTTCACCCTGGGCCAGGCCTATTTGAATATCGAATCGTTCAAATGAGGCTGAGGCCATATTCAACAAAGTCAATCAAATGATACCCCAGGACCCGGCCGGCAAATACGGACTTGGACTCACTTTCAGTAGACAGGGCCGATACGAAGATGCTATCCGGATGTTTAAGGATGCTGTCGCAAAAAAGGACGATTTTTACGATGCCTATGCCGAAATGGGATATGCTTATGCTGATTTGGGTGAAATGGATAAGGCAGCCGAACTGGTGAGTTTTTTAGAAAATGCGGACGAGGCCGGTCTGGCTGAAACCCTGGACCGATATATGTACAAGGTTGATCCGCCTAAAATCATGTTCGCCTATTCTTCCAGCTCCTTTTCATACTTTGCACCGCCTAAAACACCCGTCTCTGCTTTAGGTACCTACTTGGAGACCGCCAATTCGTCCAAAACCTTTACCATGACCTTCCAGTTCGACAAGGCGATGGACCGGGCCTCCGTTGAGAATATAGCCAACTGGCAGATCAGCCGTTCAACCCAAACCGGACCGGCTCAGGCCTACAATTTCGGAATGTCGGTTCCGTCCACCGAAGCAAGCATTTCACCGCTGCCGGATAACGTCTACTATGATGCGGATAATCTGACCGCCACGGTTTATTTTAAAGTTCAGCAAAACTCAACTGCAGACGCAACGATAGACCCTTCGCATACCGAATTCAAATTTACCGGCAAAGACATTTACGGCAACTCCATGAATGCTGATTTTGACCAGTACATAGGCTTTTCAGGAACTGCCTGACGATAAAATACCTAAAAAAATCCCGGACATCTCCTAATCTGATCAGACCGAATTATTTTTATTAAAGATGAAATTGCCTCACTGGCAGCCGGAAACTATGTTAAAATATCGATTACAGATCAGGGCAGCGGTATTGCCGGCCGAGGAGTTCGTATCAGACAGCCTGAAAATCGGCACAACCCGTTGATGCGGTTATGCTGGATCTAACGGTACGCGGCGGCATGGGCGGCAAAGAAGCCATTCAGAAACTGCTGGCGATAGACCCGCAGGCCAAAGGAATTGTTTCCAGCGGCTATTGCGAGGACCCGAGAATAACCGGCGATGAACAACACGGCTTCAACGGTGATGTGGCCAAACCCTATACCCAGGAAGAACTGGTTGAGAGGTTAAGCGAAGTGTTACTTGATAAGCCTTAGTGAATGGGCATCAAATACGACTAAACCATCCTCGAATTAATCTGATCAAAGGGATTTATATTGAGAGACGTCCTGCAACAAAGAAGCGCCCCCTGTGTTTAATGTTTTAAAGGGAGTGTGACCTTGAATTCGTCACCTGATTCTTGAAACTCGACATTTGTTCCAAGCTTTTTTGCTGCACTGCAAACCATGGGCAATCCCCGACCGAGTTTGTCCACATATCCGAGGTTTTCCATGAAGCGGACCAGGATAGGATTACGCGCATAACTCGTTCCCACGGGAAGCTTGTCGATGTTGACCGTATTGGGAAGACGGCCCGGACTGATGAATTCAATGCGGTCTTGAAACATGAAAATACGGATATTTGATCCTCTGATTGAGTAGTTCCTGTGTACGCAGGCGTTTACGATAAGTTCCCTGAAAACCGTATCAGGATACGAGGGGGCGTTTATTCGTTTTGCTCCCCGAAGCGTTGAACCTGTCAAAAGGTTGGCGTTTATGGCGGCAAGACAGTTTTCAACTTGCAGCGGCAGCTTGCCGAAAATATTTTTTTTATCAACGAGGTCTTCGGCAATATCCCGACCGGAAAAATGAGCAAAGGAGATCCCGCTTGCCGGAAAAATTCGCTCAGGTGATAGTCCAAAGATTAGCAGTCCTGCCACGGTCGGCTTGTTATTTTGTCCCAGAATATCGGCGTGGTGCATCAGCCGTTGCCGCTCCTCCTCCGATTCTTCAAGGAATGAGATATGATAACGGGTGAAGTATTCTGCAACCTGACCCATATCCAGATCGCTTATCTTGGCTTTATCCAGCTCGACTAGGTCATAATGTATCGCCCCTGACGCCTCAAATAGCCGGAGCATCTCTTCCCTGGATGCAATCCGTTTGGTGCTGCCGACTCTAATAAAATATTTGTTTCTGACTGTGTAGTACGGTTTATCTTCTCCCTTGGGGATAGTAATGCGGCCAACAGTTTTGCCATCGATGTCAAAGGATTCATATTCGGGGACAATCGGAGGGATGCAGGATGTTCGGCAGATGTTCATGACGTCTTCTTCAAAGGAACGGGAAAGGCCGGACACATCACCGTTATCCTCTACCCCCAGCCAGATCTCGCCACCCTCACTGTTGGCAAAAGCAATGATTTCCTCGGCCAGGACCATGGCTTTGACATTTTCTGATTTGAATTCGATATATTGATTTTCCGATTTAGGAATAATGTAAGCAGTTTTCATAATAATATTCCTTCCTGCTCGATGACAGACCGCAAAGAGTCCCGGGCTTCCTCTATTCTAACCAGATCTATTCGCTGTGAAAGATCAAGCTCCAATAGCTTTGCGACAGCACGATGAAACTTTTTCTCATCCAATCCCCAAACCGCGATATCCAGATCTGAATGCAGGTGATAAAGCTCTTTTTGGGTCATCGAGCCGAAAACGACCACTCGCCGAGCACCAAATTTTCTCTTCAGCAATTCAGCTGCTTTCTTTGCAAGCACCCATTTTTGGCTGTAGCTCAAGGACAACTCTTGCTGCTCCCGTTTCCAACGACGCTCGGCAGTGGCTTTATAAATATCCATTTTTTGTTTAGATACTTGCATATTATTTTTCTGCTAAATCACGGCTCTCCAATAAAGTACCTCCAGATCATCATAAACCATAGAATAATCTTAATATAATTTTGATTTTAGTCGGGCATCGGTCACAAAGTCAACCCAAACATGTGAGGAATAGCGGTTGAAAATGATATTCAACGCCGCCAAATTCCCTATTTCCCGCTGAGTCCGGCCAGCGCCGCCTCAAATTTCTCATTGATGGCCAGCGACATATCAGCGGCCTCTTCCAGCAAGCCGGCGGCTTGGCCCTTACCATTAGTCTTTGCTTTTTCGGCCCAATTCCTGTAATTTAAAGCGTGGTCCTGGTTGTGTTTGATCCAGTGGCTGAGCAATTTCATCAGCTTTTCATCGAAGGGTATTTCTGTCATGGGAATCATGATCATGGTGGTGATGGTCAGTGGACATGGATTTTCTCCTTAAGTTTAGTTTATTCGCTGATTGGTTGATACGTTGATTGGATAAAAAATAGCTAAAAATAAATAGTAACCACATAATGTCATTTTTAAATAAAAAATCAATCACCATCTTCATCGTTTTGCTGGGCGGAATATCAGCCGGTGTTCTGGCGGGAGCGTTCTTGGCCTTCACCCACGACCTGCCGCAAATCAGGAACCTGGAGACCTTCAGGCCGCAGGCCGTTACCCGCGTTTATTCAGCCGATAAAGCGCTTTTGGCGGAACTTTTCCTTGAAAAAAGGGATCCGGTACCGCTGCAAAGCATACCCCGCTACCTTAGGTCAGCCCTGGTCGCCACTGAAGACCGCAAATTCTACCAGCACAGCGGTGTCGATATTAAAGGAATTGCCAGGGCGATTATCAAGGACATCCGGGCCGGCGAATTTGTCGAGGGTGCCAGCACGATCACCCAGCAGCTGGCCAAAACATTATTTTTAACGCCGCGCAAAACCATCGTCCGCAAGATCAAGGAAGCCATTCTGGCCTTTCAGCTCGAGCGGCGCTATACCAAGGATGAGATCCTGGAACTCTACCTAAACCAGGTCTATTTCGGCAGTGGTGCCTATGGCGTTCAATCGGCGGCCAAATTTTTTTTCGGCAAGCCGGTCCAGGACCTGAACCTGGCCGAATGCGCTCTGATCGCGGGCATGCCTAAATCTCCTTCCCGCTATTCCCCTTTAGTCAACAAAACCCTGGCACGCAAGCGCAGAAATATTGTGCTGGAACAAATGCGCAAGCTGGAAATTATCACCACCGAGGAATATAATCAGGCGGCAAACTCAGAAATTCAACTTGATGATGGCAGCAAAAGTTTGAACCGGGCCCCTTATTTTATCGATTACATTCAAAAAAATTTAGAGGAGCTTCTGGGCGCTGCCCAGCTTTATAAAGGGGGGCTCTCTATATACACAACCCTTGATCTCGACTTGCAGGAGGCTGCTCAATCTGCTGTTGATGAAGGCCTTCGGACCCTGCAAGGCCGAATGATCAACAATAACATCCAGCCGGCTGACCTCCAGGCCGCCCTGCTAAGCCTGGACCTAAAATCCGGCGGCATCCTGGCCATGGTCGGCGGGCGCAATTTCTATGAAAGTGCTTTCAACCGGACAACGGCAGCCAAGCGCCAACCGGGCTCAGCTTTCAAGCCCCTTGTTTATGCGTATGCCATCGAACAGGGATTTGCCCAGAATGCAATGATCCTTGATGCTCCGGTTGTGTTCAGAGGCGCCAACCGGAACACCGATTACCAACCGCGAAACTTTTCCAATAAATATTTAGGTGAAATCACGCTGCGCAGGGCCTTGGCTATATCACAAAATATACCGGCCGTGCGTTTGATAGAAAAGTTGGGCCCCCAGTCCGTGGCGAGTTTTGCTCACCGACTCGGCATCGAATCAGAGCTTGAGCCGAATTTATCATTGGCACTCGGATCATCGGAGGTGTCATTGCTGAATTTGACGGCCGCTTATGCTGTCTTCCCAAGAGGCGGCGAATGGATCGAACCATTCGGTGTCATCGAAGTCACCGATCATCGAGGACGTATTATTTGGAGTGCCCGGCCTCAAAAAAGGCTGGTGATGAGCCGTGAGGGAGCTGCCATAATTACCGATATGCTCGAAGGCGTTGTCCTGGAAGGCACCGGCCGCCGGGCCAAGACGCTTCAGATCCCGTTGGCCGGTAAAACCGGCACCACCGACAATTATAAAGATGCCCTGTTTGTCGGCTTTTCACCTGCTGTCGCGACCGGGGTCTGGGTTGGACGTGATTCAGGCGGCACCCTGGGTGACAAGGAAACCGGTGCCAAAGCAGCCCTGCCCATCTGGATTCAATTGATGCAAGCCACCCTGGCCGGTCGATCGAGTCAATCTTTTGACATTCCGGACAGTGTGGTCAAAGTGCCCATGAATCCGCAAACCGGGCAATTGGAACAGGATGAAACCAAGGAAGCCGTCAGCGCCCTTTTTAGGAAAGGCACTGAGCCGAAAGAATAAGGGTGAGTTGTTTGTTGCCGGTTGTCTGTTGGAAACGGTGCATGGCACAAAGGGCGGAAGGTGAGAGGGTGAGAAGGTGGGAAGCTTGGAAAATAATTCGGAGGTCGGAATGCGGAATTGGAAAAAAACGATGAGTGCAGCGATATAGGAGCGACCTGCGGCCTTTTTAATTTGATTACGACTCAACCCATCAATTCGTCAACCAATCAACTATTCATCCAATCAACTTAATCAACTATTCACCCACTCAACCAGTCAACTATAAGCTGTATATAACCCTGTACCCTGCCTGATCTGCGCAGCCCGGAGGGCGAATAAGGGAACCCTGAACCCTTTACGTATAAATAATATTGATCGGAAGCGGCGGGTATTTCCAGACCCCCGGTTTAGGTAAAATGTGCTGTTCGCCGACAGCCAGCCAGTTCACGTCGGGATTAATTTCCCGCAGCTTGCCGTCCTCCGGCGGCCGGGAATGATAGGTTCTGGCATAGGTCGCCTGAAATATACAAACTGTATCTTTATCCTGGCGATCGACAACGTAGTTTTTCTTGAATGACCTCGGTGTAATGCCATTGCTTTCAACGATCTGTTCGATATCAGTGACGGAAAATTTCATTAACACTGCTTTCGAAATCCCCCGCTCGGATATGCGGATTAATGACCGCGCCTCACTGCTGCCGGCATAGACGGTGGTAATGCCGGGAATCTTTTTCATGTATTGGGCGGCTACAATGGCAGCCGTTCTTCTACCGCCGGCCATCACCGGCAGACCATAAAATTCAAAAAATTTCTTCTGAATATCTTCAGCGTATTTATCACCTTTTTCATAGAGGTCCTTGGATATGTAACGCAGACTCTGGGCCAGATCTTCGGCGGCATCGGCGATGGGCCAGTCAATGCGGACATGAAAGTGCGAAAGACTATAGCGGCCTTTGGCGATACCGGCCGGATCCCTCTGGATCAGCAGCGCATAATCCACCGGCAGCAGCGATTTGATAAAGTTGCGGAAATGAATTGACTCCAAATATTTCCAGTTGCGATCGAAATTTTGCGAAAGCGACAGCGTTTTAAATTTCACAAGATTGGTTTTGGTCGTTTTGTTGTCATCGAAAAACCGGATATATTTTTTATGTTCACCCGGCACGATATCTTCAACAAAAATTACCAAAAACGCATTTTGGCTGCCATACTCCAGGTCAGGAATCCGGGCGCGCGGTTTTAATTCGCGCTTTTCGACAAAAGGAAATTCTACCTCGCGGTCAACAAAATTTTGGTAGGAGTCAATCAGAGCATATTGCAGCAGGAAATGATCAAGTTCATCCCTGAGAAGTTCATAATAAGATCGTCTGATTCGATCGGCCCGGCTCAGCTCTTCCCGGTAATTCCAGAACGCCAATTTCTGCTCCTGTCAATTGAAGGGTTGCTAGTGAATAGTGCGGATTGTATTTGTAGTATAGCATGAATTTCTGAAGATAAAAAGGGGGATTTTACCGGAATTCCATTACCTTAGGTGATTTTGAATATGGCTTGCGTTAAGATTTCCGGGGCCTCGTGACAATTATCATGAATCCCTCATCTTCCGCCGCAACAATCGCCAGCTGAAACGCCAAGCCTTCCCGCTGTTTTTCTGGCGGTCGATGGCTTTTTTCCTGGACCATCGCTCCACAAAACTAATCATCCCTGAATCGTAGGACCGGTCGACATGTTCTTCATGCACTTTTAGCCCGGCTTTGCCTCGCAGTCCCGTTCGCAGGCACTCGGTTTTATGCGGACATTGGAAACAGGGTGCCGGAGTATGCCTCAAGCCATCGTCTCCCAGAGGGAATACAATTTCAAGTTTGCCGAAGCAGTCGAGTGTTTTATTTTCTGTGTGAGACATTGGTCGTGTTTGGATATAATAGTTGATATCATCGATGTTTACTGGATGCTGGATCCTTGATGCTGGATGCTGGTTGCTGGTTGCTCGATTCTTGATCCTGGATCCTTGCTACTGGATATTTTTCAAGGGTTGTTGTTTATTTGTCACCTGTCACAGGATATTGTCTATTTATTGAAATCACACTATGTTTGTGCAGGATATATGTCAAAACCGGATTAATAATTTGAACAATTCTATAGATATTTGAAGAGACAGAGCGAAGCGATACCATAAATCTTCAATATTCAATCTTCATTATTCATTCCGGCTTCGCCGGGTTGGGCATTTTCGGTTATTATTTCATGTTTGCATTAAATTCTCTTCCCATTTGAGCAATATGTCCCTGATCGGCGAAACTGAAGTAGCAATTGTCACCAATGATAATGTGCTCATGGACCGTGATACCCATTACCTTGCCGGCGAATACCAATTGGCGGGTTATGGCGATATCTTCGGCGGATGGTTTCGGGTCTCCCGAAGGATGATTATGTGCAAAAATAAGAGCTGCGGCCTTGTGTCTGAGAGCCGAATAGACCACTTCTCTTGGGTAAACGCTGCTGGCGGTTAAGGTTCCTTGCGAGTGTGTTTCAGTGGAAATTACCCGGTTTTTAGAATCCAGGAAAATAATTTTGAAGTGCTCACGGGATTTGTCTCGGATACTGTGATAAAGAAAATCGAAAAGCTCCTTCGAGTTGTTTACCGGATTTTTGTCGATCAATTTCTTTTCAAGGAAACGGTCTGACACCGCTTTTATCAGCTTGAGCCCCAGCGAATTTTTGGGGCCGATTCCCCCTATTTCACCTAGTTCATGGCCGGAGGCCTCCAGGACGCCCTGCAAGGTTTTAAACTTTTTCAAGGCCGCCTTGGCGGCATCCTTGCAATCTTTTTGCGGTGTGCCGAGAGTTAGCAGGAGTTCGATCACTTCATAGTCGTGGAACCCGTCCAGCCCGGATTCCAGAAACCGCTCCCGCAATCGCTGCCGGTGCCCGGCACCCTTATGTGGTTTTTTGGGTTCCTTCATGCAAACTCCAAAACCGAAACCAATGACGGATGACAGATTATTTGAAGTCGGAAGTTAAGGCCTGGAAGTGCTGGGAAGCTATGAAGCTGGGAGGCTGGAGCGTCATGAGGCTGGCACTCAAACCTCAGTTTTTGCGCCATCAATCTGCGCGCTCTGCCTTATGAGCTTTCACCTTTATGCTTTAACATTTAGCCTTTAGACCTTTATCCTTTAACCTTCTATCCCTGCGCCCTGCCCCATGCCCTATGCTATCCCTCACACCCCGCACCCGCCTATTCTTCATCCAATTCCTCCTTCAGATCTCTCGTCATCAAGCGAGTCACGGCCTCCCTGGGCGACAGGTCTTCATAGAGAATGCGGTATGTTTCATGGGAAATCGGCATCTCAACCCCCAAATTGCGGGAGAGATTATAGACGGATTTGGCGGTTTTTACCCCTTCAGCCACCATCCGCATCTGTCCCAGAATATCGTTTACCTTTTCACCTTGACCGATTTTTTTGCCCACCGTGTGATTTCTGCTGAGATGGCCGGTGCAGGTCAGGATTAAGTCGCCAAAGCCGGCCAGACCCGTAAAGGTCCGGGGATTAGCGCCCATGTTAAGCCCCAGGCGCCTTATTTCGGTCATGCCCCGGGTGATTAAAGCGGCCCGGGTATTCAAGCCTAATTCCAGGCCATCGATTACCCCGGCCGCAATTGCGATTACATTTTTTAACGAGCCGCCCAGTTCAACCCCGATAACATCGTCGCTGGTATACACCCGAAAATGCGGCGTGGCCATCACCTGTTGGACCTGGGCGGCAACCGCGGAATCTTTGGAAGCCACCGTGACGACGGTCGGAAGATTCCGCGCAACCTCCCGCGCAAAGCTCGGTCCTGAAAGAACCGCCAGGTGGTCAGAGGGTATAGCCGCCAGAGTTTCCTGCAACACGCCGGTCATGGTCAGATGGGTCTTGTTTTCGATTCCTTTGGAAGCCGACACAAGGATCGTATCTTTAGACAGATGATCGGCCATATTCAATGTGGTCTCCCGCACCACATGCGATGGGACAACTACCAGTACCACATCCTTGGCGGAAACGACCTCGGCCAGATCGTTGGAGGGGCGCAAGTTGGATGACAGCTTAACGTCCGGTAGAAAAATGGAGTTTTCACCGGTCTGCTGGATCTGATCTTTGATCTCCTTTTCAAACACCCACCAATCGATTGCATAACCCTTGGAGGCCAGCAGGTTCGCCAGTGCCGTTCCCCAACTCCCGGCGCCGACAACACCGATTTTAATTTGGCTCACATCTGTTGCATCTATTGATTGCATAGTAATCACCTAACCCGGATAGAACCGGTTAATAATCTGAAGATTGAAAATTGAAGACTTTATGGTTTCGCTTCGCTCCATCTATTTATTAAAATCGACCCAATACATAAATTTTAGTCATTTTAAAACTTTAGGCATTTCTATTGTTCTTCTCCAGCTTCTCCTGCTTCTTCATCTTCTTCTTCTGATTCCATCTTTTCAGCCAAGCGGGCCGCACCGACGACGCGCTCACCGGCCTCCAGGCCCATAAGTTTTACGCCCTGGGTGTTGCGGCTGATGACTGAGATACCCTGAATGGGCATCCGGATTATTTTACCGATATTGGTCATCAGCATGAGATCGTTTTCTTCTTCCACCAGCAGGATGGACACGACCAGACCGTTGCGCCGGGACGTTTTAATGGAGATCACCCCTTTGCCGCCCCGTTTTTGAACCGGGTATTCATCAATCGAGGTTCTTTTCCCATATCCGTTTTCGGTAACGGCAAACAGGGTTTGTCCGTGGCTTAACACTTCCATCGCCACAATTTGATCGCCGGCAGCGAGGCGCATGCCTTTTACTCCCATCGACGTGCGCCCGGAGGGTCGGATATTGGACTCATGGAACCGGATAGACTTGCCCATGAGAGACCCTAAAAACACATTCAGGGTGCCATCAGTAATTCTGGCGGCAATCAGTTCGTCGTCGGCCATCAGATTCAGCGCAATGATTCCCCCGGCCCGCGGTCGACTAAAGGCCATTAAGTCGGTCTTTTTCACCAGTCCCTTTTTAGTGGCCATGAGCACATGGTAGCCCGGTTCAAATTCCGGAACTGCCAGCACAGCGGTCAGTTTTTCGCCGGATTCAAAATTCAACAAATTGACAATGGCCTTTCCCAGACTCATCCGCCCGGCCTGGGGAATGTCATAAACCTTGCACCAGTAAACCTTGCCCATGTTCGTGAAAAACATGAAGGTATGATGGGTGGAGGCCACAAAGAGGTGCTCGACAAAATCATCGTCTTTAGTACCCATGGCCGTTTTGCCTTTGCCGCCACGACGCTGATTGCGGTAGAGCGTTATCGGATTGCGTTTGATGTATCCGCGCTTGGAAATGGTCACCACCATATCCTCTTCGGCGATCATATCTTCAATACTGATTTCTTTGGTCTTTTCAACAATTTCAGTGACGCGCTCATCGCCGAAATCTGCCTTTATCTGACCAAGTTCATCTTTAATAATATTGAGAACCAGCCTTTCGTTGGCCAAAATTTCTTTGAAGCGGGCAATATCTTGGAGCAAATTTTTATATTCTTCGACTATTTTTTCTCGCTCAAGGCCGGTGAGTCTTTGCAGGCGCATATCCAGAATGGCTTGGGCCTGGATGGCGCTCAGCTGGTATTTTTCGATCAACGCATCTTTGGCTTCCACCGGTGATCTTGCCTGTCGGATTAAAGCCACCACATCGTCCAGATTATCAAGGGCTACTTTCAGGCCCTCCAGGATATGGGCCCGCGCTTCAGCTTTATTCAGTTCATAGCGGGTCCGGCGCGTGACAATTTCTTTGCGATGCAGAATAAAGTATTCCAGAATTTCCTTAAGGGTCAGCATCTCGGGCCGATTGTTGACGATTGCCAGAAAAATGATACCGAAGGTATTTTCCATGCGCGTCATTTTGTAGAGTTTGTTAATGATGACGCCGGCCACCTGGTCTCTTTTGAGCCCAATGGCCATTCGCA
This sequence comes from uncultured delta proteobacterium, assembly GCA_963710795.1. Classification (GTDB taxonomy): domain Bacteria; phylum Desulfobacterota; class Desulfobacteria; order Desulfobacterales; family JAFDCJ01; genus JAFDCJ01. The sequence goes on along the minus strand of CAVQBT010000034.1, from coordinate 140,949 downwards.
TGCCTTCCCGGTCTGATTCGTCCCGCACAAAACTGACGCCCTCGATATGCTTGTCCTTGACAAGTTCGGCGATTTTCTCGATCAGCTTGGCTTTATTGACCTGATAGGGCAATTCGTTGATGACGATGGTTTCACGTTGCGTGCGCTTGTCCGTTTCAACAGCCACCCGGGCCCGGACCCTGATAATTCCGCGACCGTTTTTATAGGCTTCTTTAATTCCATCAGTTCCGTGAATTATACCGCCGGTAGGAAAATCGGGACCCGGAACAATTTGCATCAGTTCATCCCAGGTGACGGCCGGGTTATCGATAATCGCTATGATGGCGCCAATAATTTCCGACAGGTTATGCGGGGGGATGTTGGTGGCCATACCAACGGCGATACCCGATGACCCATTCACGAGCAAGGCCGGAATCTTGGAAGGCAGCACGGACGGCTCACTGAGCGACTCGTCATAATTCGGTAAAAAATCGACCGTTTCTTTGTCCAGATCTTCCAGCATCTCGTGGGCCAAGCGCTGCATGCGGATTTCCGTGTAGCGCATGGCGGCGGGAGGGTCGCCGTCAACGGAACCGAAGTTGCCCTGGCCGTCTACCAGGGGATATCTCATCGAAAAGTCCTGTGCCAGACGCACGATCGTATCATATACGGCCGAATCGCCGTGGGGATGATACTTACCGATGACATCACCGACGATGCGAGCCGATTTTTTATAAGCCTTGTTCCAGTCATTTTTTAGCTCGCGCATCGCAAATAAGACCCGTCGGTGAACGGGCTTGAGACCATCACGCACGTCCGGCAATGCCCTGCCGATGATAACACTCATGGCATAATCGAGATAAGATTTCTTCATCTCTTTTTCGATGCTAACTTCCATATTTGACTCGTTTATGGTCATTTCAACTCCAACTAATGTAGTTATATGTTATTCGTTGTTCGGTCTAATTCTATTTCGCCCCGGGCGCAACTATCCGCTGATAGCTGGATTCATAGATATCGGCTAAGGTTAAAAATGCGGTCACCACCAGCGGACCATAAATGATACCCAGGATTCCGAACAGTTTCAATCCCCCGATAATGGAAAGAAAAACTAACAAGGTATGCATTTGAACCCGGTGACCCACCAGTTTAGGTTTAAAAAAGTATTCGATTCCGCCGGAAAGAAGGGCATAAAAGACGATAAAAAAAATACCGGCCTCAATTCGTCCTTTTAAAAACAGGAAAATTGATGCCGGAAGGAAGACGGCACCAATTCCCACAATCGGCAAAAACGCCAGCAGTGCCATGATAACCCCCCAGAAAAAGGGAGATTGAAAACCAAAGAACGCAAAAACGGCGCCGCCCAGGGTCCCCTGAATCAGTCCGCCCAGTCCATTGCCGATGAGAATGGCGCCGGCCATGTCCTTGAACTTTTGGATCAATTTTTCATCCTGATCATCCGGCAGGGGTGAAAGCCGCACGATGAATGCGATCAGGCGCGGGCTGTCGATCAGCAAGTAAAAAATGATCAGGAGCATAAAACAGAAGTTTACGACTAAATTTAGAATGTTGGCCGTCATGGACCGGGCCTGCTCATATAGATATAGCCCGACAAATCGGCCAAGCTCGGCAATCCCCTTGTTGAGTTCTTCACCGGTGATCGCTAGACCGAAATTTGCATAGAATGAGGTTGATTCGGTCAACAATCTGACTGTTTTCGATCAGTTTTGTAAACGGGTTGCTTGCCAGCGCGTCTCTGGCACTTAGATACATATCATAGGCTTCATTGGCTAAAATACCGACAAAAGCGGACACCGGTATAAAAAGAACCAGAAATATGATCAGGCAGGTTAACAGCGACGAAGGGGTGGGTTTAAGTCTTCGATTCAGGTAGCGGTATATCGGATTGAAAATCCCGGTGATAACCGCCGCCAGAATAATAACCGATATAAAAGGCCAGAGCAGCCAGCCCAATACGAAGCAGGATACCAGAAAAATAGCCAAGAAGAACCACAAAATGATATCATGCGGCGATGAAGCGCTCAAAGGACCTCCCAAATTCCGATTCAGGGCGATAAAAAAATGCCACGGCACAAATAACCAGCGAGCAAGGGGTTAGAGCCGTGGCAAAAATGAAAAATGGTATCGTGCACTTTAAAATGAAACAGATATTATCTGCTGAAAAAGGCCCCGGCAATCAACAAAAGAATGGTTTCATAAATAAACACCGGGAGATAGTTCCCATCAAAAATATGGTAAGTAATGCCGCCTCCGATGATACCCGGGACTGCAAAAAATACCAGAATTCCCAATTTTCGGCTGATGCTCATCCTCGATTCCTCCTTCAGCACGCGCATTTATCCTAAATTGTGCCATCGACTTCGGAATAATTTCCTGCCCGGGTGTCGCTTGATTGTGATGCAATAGCCAGGTCAGGAACACACTGAATTGTTACCCCGCTCACCACGCATCACAGCCCTGGATAATTCCGCGATGATCTAAATTTTGGGGTTCGTAAAATTTTTGATAAATTCGAATAATTATTAACAATAATTGCCAATTAAGTAAAGGGAAAAGTGAAAAAAGGTTCCGGGTTCAAGGTTGGTGGATAGGATCATTCTATGGAAATGATTTCGGTTTCATCGTTCTGGATTGAAGGATTGAACCTTGAGCTTTCAGCTTTGAGCTTTCGGCTCACCTAAGATACTTCTCACGCGCAGCACCCCGTAACCCGCACCTCGCAACCCTAAACCTCTGAACCTCCCAACCTTGAACCTTTGAACCCCTGAACCTACTTCTCCACAATCATCGCCATCCCCATACCGCCGCCGATACACATGCTGATCAGACCGGTGTTGTAGCCCTTGCGCTGCATATGATTCATTCCGGTAACCATTTGGCGGGCACCGGTGCAGCCGATGGGATGTCCGAGGGAAATACCGCTGCCGAGCTCATTGGGACGGTCATTTTCAATTCCAAGTTCCCGCATGCAGCCGATGGCCTGGGCCGCAAAGGCTTCGTTGAGCTCAATCATATCGATATCATTTAGCGTCATACCGGTGATTTTCAGTGCCTTTCTGATTGCCGGCACCGGACCCAATCCCATGTATGCCGGATCGACGCCGCCGGAGGCAAATGCCTTGATCTTGACCAGCGCATCGAGTCCAAGCTCCCGGGCTTTATCGGCACTCATCAATAAAACTGCAGCGGCAGCATCGTTGATTCCGGAGGCATTGCCGGCCGTAACCGATCCGTCTTTTTTAAACGCCGGTCTTAATTTGCCCATCTTTTCCATATCGGTGTCCATCGGGCGCTCATCCGTATCAAAGACGATATCCCCCTTGCGGGATTTGATAACCACCGGGGTGATCTCCTGGGCGAACAGGCCTTCATTGATGGCTCTTTTAGCCCGATTATGGCTCAAAACCCCCAGTTCATCCTGTTCCTGCCGGCTGATGTCGTACATCGAAGCAATATTTTCAGCGGTCACTCCCATGTGGTAACCGTAGAAAATTTCATATAGCCCATCGAATACCATCAGGTCATAGATATCCCCGACGCCGGTTAACTCCATCCTGTGCCCCCAGCGTGCCTTGGGTAATGCCATGGGCACCAGGCTCATATTTTCCTGTCCGCCGGCCATGATCACATCGGCCGACCCGGTCATAATCGCGGATGCCCCCAGGGCAATGGCTTTGAGCCCTGAACCGCAAACCTTGTTGATGCTGATCGCCGGAGTCTCCTTTGGCAACCCGCTCGCGATCATTGCCTGCCGGGCAGGATTCTGCCCCTGGCCGGCCTGAAGGACATTGCCCATGATAACTTCGTCGATGGCGATCTCAGCAGCATCATCCGGCCAATCATATGCTTTTTTTTCAAGCTCGATTAATCCCTGATCCTTTAATTTATCCGGTGCCGCCGCTCTCATGGCCGCACTGGCAATCGGTTTCAAATTCGCTTTTTTCAGCACGTCCTTCATCACGATAGCGCCTAATTCCACTACCGGTACGTTCATTAGCCCGCCGCCGAAACTACCGATGGCTGTGCGCGACCCGCTGACGACAACGACCTCTTTCATGGTCAATACCTCCCTTATTTAAAGATTATCTTTCTAATTTTCGGAAGCGTTTCCTATAACATATTTCCAGAGGCAGGGTCAATAAACCGAAATAACAAATCCCAAGCACCAAAAATCAAATCTCAAATAAATTCCAATGATCCAAATTCAAAATTCTAAACACACGATCACCGGCATTGATGCCATATGATAAAATGACCCATAGACCAAAGCTTGTGCCACGATACAATATGACTGCGGTGAAGGTTTTGGCAATTGGATATTGAGATTTGAGATTTATTTGTAATTTGGTGCTTGGAAATTGGGATTTTGAGGTTTGATTTCCGGTATTGCTGACTTCTATTCAGTTTCATCATATTTTGAGGTTTGCCGATGTTTAACTTTCAGGCTTTTCCATTTATCCAGACGCTCTTTGACGATTTTTTCATAACCGCGCCCGCTGGGTTCGTAATACACCTGGCCTTTGAGCTTTTCCGGCAGGTAGTCCTGGGCCGTAAATGCATCTTTGTAGTTATGGGCATATTTGTAATCCCTGCCGTATCCCAGGTCTTTCATCAGCCGGGTGGGCGCATTGCGGATATGCAAGGGCACCGGCAGCGATCCGGCTTTTTTAACCACCTGCTGCACCTTGCCATAGGCGGCGTAAATGCTGTTGCTTTTAGGGGCGGTAGCCAGATACACAGCCGCCTGGGCCAGGGCCAGTTCACCTTCCGGATGTCCCAAAAATTTAAACGCCTGCATGGCATTCATGGCAACATTCAGGGCCTGGGGGTCTGCATTGCCGATGTCTTCTGAAGCAAATCGCACCATTCGGCGGGCAATGTAAAAGGGATCCTCACCGGCCGCCAACATCCTTTCAAGCCAATAAAGCGCTGCATCCGGATCACTGCCCCTTAAGCTTTTATGATAGGCAGATATGATATTGTAATGCGCTTCACCGGATTTATCATAGGCGAGGGCTTTTTTTTGCAGGGCGTGTTCGAGATCTTTGAGTGAAATGGTTAAAGACCCAGCCTTTTCGGAGAATTCATTTGTTTTGGCCACCAGCGAGCTTGCGATCTCGAGACTGTTCAAGGCCACGCGGGCATCACCGTCCGCGATGCCGATCAGGTAGGACAGGGCATCGGGCTCCAGCGCAAGATTCAGATCTCCAATTCCCCGATCCGGATCCTTCATGGCGCTGCTGATGATGGCAGCGATGTCATCGGAGGTGAGCATCTCCAGCGTAATGACCCGGCAGCGGGAAAGTAAGGGAGCGATTACCTCAAAGGAAGGATTTTCAGTGGTGGCACCAATTAAGGTGATCATCCCACTTTCCACGTGGTGCAAAAAGGCATCCTGCTGGGCCTTGTTGAAACGGTGAATTTCATCCACGAAAAGTATCGTTCGTTTTCGATAAAGCTTTTGCTGGTTTTGGGCCTCCGCGATAACTGCGCGTATTTCCTTGACGCCGGACAGCACGGCAGAGAAATGCACGAAATAGGAACGGGTTTCGGCCGCAATGATCCGGGCCAGGGTTGTTTTGCCGCATCCTGGCGGTCCCCACAGAATCATGGAAAAAATTCGATCCTGCTCAATGGCATTGCGGATGAGCGTTCCCTCCCCCACGACATGCGTTTGCCCGATAAACTTATCAAGATTGCCGGGCCGCATGCGCTCAGCCAGGGGGCGGCCCGCGTCCGCTGCTTGTTTGGCGTGATAATCGAAGATATCCATTTTTTTTGCTGCTATATATTTGTTAATAGTCACTCATCGGGGCAGTCAACACCGGCAATAACTTATTCTGCTAATATTTCCCGCAAAAAAAAAAAATTTCTTTTATTAAATGAGTTCCCATTGACGATTAGCGCAGTTAATATTAATGAGAACTTGTTCTCGTAATTTCGTCAAAAAAAAAATTATTTTAGTTTCCCACCTTCTCATCTTCTCACCTTCTTATCTTCTTTCTTTTCCGACTTGCCCCCGTACCGTTTGCCTTCCCGCTGCCGCAGAATGAGGCGGATCGGTGTGTTGTCCAGGCCGGCTTTTTCCCGCAGCTGGTTGATCAGGTATCTTTTATAGGAAAAATGGACGGCTTGCGGGTAATTGACAAAACAAACGATGGTGGGGGGTTTGGTGGAGATCTGCGCGGCATAGTAAAATTTAATGCGCCTGCCCCGATGCATAGAAGGTTCATTTTTTTCAATGGCCTGCTCAAAAATTTTATTTAACTGCCCGGTTCCGATGCGCCGTTGATACTGATTATAAACCTCATCCACGAGTTTGAATATTTTGGTGACCCGCTGGCCGGTTAAAACCGATATGGTTAGGGCCGGCGCAAAGCCGAGAAACTTGGCCTGATCCCTTAAACGCTCGTAATATATTTTGACAGTTTTGCTGTCCTTGTCTACCAGGTCCCATTTGTTTAAAAGCATAATACAGCCGCAGCCCCGATCATAGGCATAACCGGCTATGGCAATATCCTGGTCGGTGACACCTTCCGCGGCATCCAAAACGATCAAAGCCACATCACAGCGATCCAGACTTCTGAGGGCTTTGATAATGGAAAACTTTTCGAGTTTTTTGTACACCTTGCCTTTGCGGCGGATTCCGGCCGTATCCACCAGAAGGTAAGATTTTCCGTTTAGTTTACATACCGAATCGATGGCATCCCGGGTTGTGCCGGGAATATCGCTGACCAGCAGGCGCTTTTCACCCAGAATGTGGTTGATCAAGGATGATTTTCCGACATTCGGACGCCCCACGACAGCCAGTTTGATCATCTCCCGGTCACTGTCCGCGGTCACCTCAACGTCAAATCCGCTCAGAGAATCAACGATATCGTCCAGCAGATCGTTAAACCCATAACGGTGCTCGGCAGACAGCGGGTAAAGTTTGCCGATTCCCAACTGATAAAAATCAGAAAGCATCACTTCCTGCTCGGCGCCGTCGATTTTATTTACCGCGTAAAATATCCGTTTATCAACGGTGCGCAAAATATCGATTATATCCTGATCAAACGGGGAGACCCCTTCTTTCCCGTCCAGCAGCAAAACGATTACATCCGCATCTGCAATTGCCTGGTGAACCTGAAATCGAACTTGCGCGGCAAAATCATCTCCTTCGGTAAAGCCGCCGGTGTCCACCAGCGTAAATTCAATTTCATTCCAGCTGGCATCTCCGTAATGCCGATCCCGGGTGACGCCTGGAAAATCGCCGACCAGAGCATCCCTAGAACGGGTAATACGGTTAAACATGGTGGATTTTCCAACATTGGGGCGGCCGACAATAGCAATAATGGGTTTCATAGGTGTCTATAATTTCCGGCGATAATTATTACGGTGGATCTTTTACCTGAATCTTGCATATGAAAGCCTCCGGCTCGTGCAAAATCCAGGTTTTAAACCGCGCTTAACGGGTATCCTAATGTTTAGTGCAAATTGATATAAAATAGCAAGCATTAGATTTGAAGACCACTTGGACACCAGCGGATCCGGTTCAGCCGGTTATTTGGGTGCATCGGCGGAATTAGGCCCTTAACGGGCTTTATTTGACAACAGGTTGTAAAAGACGGAAGGTTTCAGGTGTCAGTGTTCAGGTGTCAGGACTTAGTACCTCGGTTCCATGACACACGAAACCTGAAACCTAAGACCAATGAACTGCGCTATTGCTGCCCCGCAGGGGCCCCTTTTTCCGAGCGTGGTCTCGGAAAAAGCTTAGTGTCTATTTATTGAAATCACATCATATATGCGCATGATTTAAGGCATAGCAAGGTTGAATATTTTAGGAATGCGATTGATTTAAATTAAAAAGACAGAGCGAAGCGATTCAACAAATATTCCATAATCAATCTTCAATATTCAATTCCGGCTTGCCCGGGTTGGGGACACCTCAGCGGCTGATATTAGAAAACGTCGGCCTCAGTGAAAAAAATGAATTCCTACTGAGTTACCGAATCAACCGCTACCTTGGGGCGGAAAAGCGCGTCCACGATGTTACGAACATACTGTTCATCGGAGATGCCATCGGTGGCTTCCGCAGGAAAGGAGACGATGCTTTTAAAGTGCGATACAATGCTTTCGAAAAGCGCCACGCGCGCCTGGGGCTCAAACTCATCCCGCCGCATCAAGGCTTGCAGCGCGATCTGGGCTTGGGAGGGAGAAACATGCTGGCGCAACCGTGCCTCCAGGTGGGGATAATGGTGAAATGAATTGAATTTTCCCCCCAATAATTGATCCAGGTTTGGTTCATCGACATGCGGATTCCATACCACAACGGTATTGGCAGCAAAATCCCCCAACCGCTGGGCGCGGCGGTTTATCAGGCAGGCCGCGCCACCGACCAGATAAAGCGCCGGTAAACTGTCCACAAACCGCAGCAGGTTTCGAATTACGACCTGGCTGAATTGCAGCTGCAGTCCGTGTACATCCGTCACTCTTAGGCGCATGAGTCTTTTGCCAAGTGTTTGTCCGTGCCAGTACCATTCCAAAAATATTCCATAACCAATGGAAACGATAAAATACCCCAGAATGTAGGCTGCCATGGCCAGATCCCGGCTTATAATTCCGACCAGACCGAGCACAACGTTCATCAGTTTGCTGATGGCCAGAATTACCAGGAAGTCAACCGACCAGGCTAAAAATCGTGTGACCGGTCCGGCCAGCAGGAGCGAAAATTCAATCCCTTCCGGGGTCCTGATGGTTAAGGTATTTATCTTATGTTGAAGGCCCATAAAATGAAGAATGTCAAATGTCAAATTAAGGAGTCGCTTTGCTCCGTCATCTTTAAATTAATAGTATAACTTCAGATTTCCTAACCCGAATAAACCGGAAAAATGCCTAAAATGCCAAAATGCCTAAAATGCCTAAAATTATGGTGTCGCTACGCTCCGTCTTTTTATGAACGGATATATTTGCACCTAATGCACCAAATCAACTTCTATAATTCTAATTTCCTCACCTGGACAAGCCGGAACCATAAAAGTTTAAAAGTTGATTTCGATTTCAATCTTTGTGAATGGTTTCATGTCAATGCTTTACAAAGATATAGAAATTTTTTTTGTGCTTTTTGCGCAAAACTGAATTGATAACTGCCTAGCGTTGATCGCCTGGCCTTGAGCCTTGAGCCTTGAGCTTTCAGCTTTCAGTATTTAGCCTTCACCTTTCCCATTTAACCTTTATTCTTTAACCTTTCGCCTTTACCTTTAACCTTTCGCCTTTGTCCTTTAACCTTTCGCCTTTGACCTTTTTGTATTTCTCCCCGACCTGGCCAGAAACAGCACCAGCAGGATCAATTCCAGCGTTCCAAACCCGATCTTTGCGGCATAGGGGATGACCGGCTCATGATATTGTGAAAAAAAAGCCTCAATGATACCGGCCCATGTCAACATGATGGCAATCCCGAAAATCAATGTAACCAGATCGCCGCTTATCTTCCTCAACCTCGATTTCAACGGAATGGGTTTTCCCCATCCGATCAGCGCTCCGGCCAGAACCAGGCCGGCCTGTCCGGCTAAAATTATCGCCGGTATCTCAATCGCCCCATGGGGTAGCAGCCATCCCATCAGGAAGGTCGTTTCGCCGGCCAGCACATAATCCAGGGCCACCGCTCCTAATATCACCCCATTGTAGAAGAGCATGATCAGCGTCCCGATGCCCCAGGTCATGCCCAGGGCCAGGGTAAAAATTGAGACTTTTGTATTATGCGTCATCAAATAGGAAGAAAACGAAGATTTTGCTCCCTGCAACCTGTCATCCTGGGCAGATTCTTCGGCGTCAACCCTGTCGGATGGATCGCCGTGCAAGTGAGAAAACGGCAGCAAAACCTGTTTGGAATCCGAATCGGCAATCAGCACGAATCCACCGAAAATACTTCCCACCAGCATGGCCGCCAGACAGATCCAGAAGGCTCTGATATGCCGGCGAAAGGTCCGTGGAAAGGTGGTAAAAAACCAGTGCAGGGGGGCCAGCCGGTGGGGTTTTTCGCGAGTTTCATGAATTTCTCCAAAAGCCCGGGCCACCATCGATTCGAGGTACGCACGGGTGTTGGGTTCGGCTGAGAAAGTCTTAATCTTCGCCAGATCGGCCGAAGCCCGCTGGTAAAGATAATGAAAGCGCTCCACCTGCACAAGGGTCAGCCTGAGTTCCGGTCTTTTCTCGAGCTTATCCAGCACCCCCTGGAGTTCACTCCAGAAGGGCCTTTCTTCAATGATAAATTTTTGCAAATCGATGAGCATGGTAATAAAGGTTCAAAGGTTCAGGGTTCACTGTTCAGGGTTAGGTGATTTTCGGTTTTTTTGATCGTAAGAAACCAAATAGTTGATAAAGCCCCGTATGGCAGCACGAGTGCGTGCCGCATGGTCATAAACATCCTGAAATTCGCTATTTGTTATGTATTGTTGATCTAATGCGACATAAAGCTCACTTTGTACTTCGGTGCAAGACCGCTTTGCATATCTAAGAAAGCGGACAAATTCAGAATTGGATTCGGAATCGAATCCTTCTGCCGTATTATGCATGGTTGAGCCAGCAGCATCCTGTATTTGCCCCTTTAAGCCATAGTCGCGAGCGAATCCGGGCTTTTTTGTCAAACTGTATACCTTTCGAGCTAGCTCTCTCGCCAATTGCCATGCCTCAATATCTTCAAAACGTTCTATTTTCAAATTCTCTTCCTGCTTAACTCACCAATCAATAATTTAAACTTTGGAACCATGGACCCTTGAAATTCAGAATCTCTGAACCTTGAACGCCTGAACCTTGAACCCTGAACCTTGAACCCCGAACCTCGAACCCTGAACCTCTGAACCCGGAACGGTCATCAGCCTATAAAACCTGCCTCCTCTTGACGGCCATATACTGGGAAACCAGATCGATGCAGAGGTTTTCGTTTTTTAGCAGATGAAACCCGATTCCGTGACGCTGAAGGACCTTTTCGGTTTCACGCAGATGCCGCCATAAAAGGTGCCCGCCCAGCTTTTGATATATGTCGTCGGTCGAATTGACTGAGGAGTTTGAAAATAATGGTTCTGCTCCGGCCGGCTGCAGCATATTGACTAGAATCAGATGTTTGCGGCTGATTATATCGATGTGGGAAGTAAAACTTTCGGCCAGAACCGGATCATCCAGATTCGTCAAAAAAATCAGCAATGCACGCCGGCGGATTTTAGCCGCGATAAAAGTAAAAAGCTCCTCAAAATCCGGCGTAACAGGTTGCGCCTGGAGCGTATACAGGGCATCGCGACAGACATCATAATGGGCCCGGCCGTTTTTGGCCCGTACGAACTGCCTCACCCGATCATCAAATGCCAACATGCCGAAGACATCACCTTGCCGGTCTGCCGCAAGTCCCATAACCAGTGCCGCGGCCGCAAAGCGCTCCATAATGGTAGTATAATCCGGGTAATCCGTCGGTCCGGAACCTGAACGGCTATTGTCCAGAGGATCTGAATTTCGGGCGCTCAAGCGGGAGCCGTCAAGAATGACATAAATCTGCTGGGTGCGCTCGATCTGATAGACTTTGGTAATCGGTTGCCCACGCCTGGCCGTCGCCTTCCAATGGATGTCTTCATAACTGTCCCCGGGAAGATACTCTCTGAGCTGCTCAAATTCTTTCCCCTTGCCCACCTGGCGCTGGGCATGAATCCCGATGCCCCGGTTCAGAAATAAACCCGAGAGCGTTTTGCGGTCCCGCAAAAGATCGGGATAAACCCGAAATTCGGCCCGGGTGGCCTCCACCCGGCGCAGGGCCCACAGCCCAAGCCTTGAAGGCGTTTCCAGGTAACAATTTTCCAGCAGATAGCGCCCCTGTTTCAAAGCCCTAAACGACCAGGGAATGAGAGAATTCGTGGCCTCAGCCGGCAGTTGAGTGACAAGATCCTGATTAGGCGAATAAATTTGTCGCGGAAACGACAGGCCGAGCCTGAGCTGCTTGAGCCTGATATCGGCATTGTCGACTGCCAAGTTCAGCTGACCGTCACGCCCTGCTGAAACCCGCACGACATCCGGCAGCGCCACATGAACTCCGGTCAGCCGGTCCCTGGAAACAGCGGCATCGGCCGCAGCAATAATCACCAGCGCAGCAGTCAGCAGCACCCCGGGGCCGACAGTGGCGGGCATCACCGCAACCAAAATGGACACCGGCAGGAAAACAACTGCTGCCAGGACAATCAGTTTTGTTCTGGGGACGATGGTCATCTCGGCACCGCTATCCCTTTTAAAATCTCGTCAATGACTTCTTTGGCCGACAGCCCCTCGATTTCGAATTCCGGCCGCAATATTAAACGATGCTCCAAAACGGCCAGGGCCATGGTTTTAATGTCATCGGGCGTAATAAAATCGCGTCCGCCAAGGGCCGCATAAGTGCGGGCAGCCAATATTAATGCCTGGGTTGCGCGCGGACCGGCTCCCACCAGGATGCTGGGATGTTCACGCGTCCGGCGCACGATGTCGACAATATAGGCCGACAACTCATCCTTGACCAAAATACTTTCCAGGGACTCCCTGAGCTTGGATAAAATCTCAGGGGTGATGACCTGTTTGACCCGGCCGCTTGCCAGAACATTTTCCGGGGAATCCTTGCCCAGCATGCGCCGGGCCAGGGTCAGCTCTTCGTCCCGGGCCGGATGCTCCATGGAAATTTTAAGCATGAACCGATCCTTTTGGGCTTCGGGCAGCGGATAGGTGCCTTCGTATTCAATCGGGTTTTGGGTTGCAAACACGGTAAAGTTCGGTGACAGTTCATGGGTCTTGCGATCGATGGTAACCATTCGTTCCTGCATGGCCTGCAGCAGGGCTGACTGGGTTTTGGCCGGTGCCCGGTTAATTTCATCGGCCAACAGGAAAGTCGTAAACACCGGCCCCTTCACCAGGGAGAATGCATCTTTTTGTAAATTAAAAACATGGGTTCCGGTGATATCGGTGGGCATCAAGTCCGGCGTAAATTGAATTCTGGCAAAATCACAGCGCATCACATGTGCCAGGGTCCGGACAAGCAATGTTTTAGCCACCCCGGGCACACCTTCGATTAACGCGTGGTTGCCTGAAAAGATGGCAATCAACGCCTGATCCACGATGGATTCCTGACCGATGATGACCTTGGCGACTTCCTGTTTGGTCAGCAGCAGCGCCTTTTTGAGCAGTTCTGTTTTATCACTCATATCCGTTTTCCTCAGTAAATTCCCATCCGCTTGAATAAGCTTGTGATTTTCCGGTATTCTCCCACGGGATCCGATTTTTTTTGGGGAGCATTCAATTCGGTTTGCAGTATGCCTTGCATTTGCTCGACAGCAGCGGATTTAATTCGTTTATCTTTTTTAAACGTCTGCTGCCACTCCTGTCCGCATACCTGCAGTATTTTTCGACTGTTTATATTGCGGCGCAGCAACGCAATCAGTCCCTGAGTGGAATCTTTTTCCGATACGACTTCAGCTGCGCTTAAAACGTCTTCCGTGCGCGGCGGTACAAAATATAGCGCATTTTTCCATACGAATAAGAGCGCCAGCATTGCCAGCGCCCCAAAAAACCAGTGAAAGCCAAAGTTCCGCAAAAGGTCGGCAACTCCCGGGTGCTTGTAAATACCAAAGTGCGACTCGTCGAAAATAATTCTTGAATGCCTGCCGATCAGCCAGGCCAGCAATTGCGGGTATCGCTCCGATCGCAATGCTTGATTGCTGATAAAATAGGAGTCGGCACACAACACAAGCGTTCCCGTTCCCATCGGCCGTTCAATTATCACGGGCTTACCATCGACCGCGTATAGCGTCTGCCAGCGGTCATCGAACAGCTCGAAATAAAGATTTGTATGCCACGGAATTGCGGACGGAAGATCCGGTCGCAGGGAAATGGCTTCAAGGATGAGATATTTTTGATCCTTGCTTTTTACCGGTAAATTTTCGTGGTACGAAAATCCGAATCCCCAGTGTTCCTTAATGGACACCAATTTATCTTCAGATACATTTTTTTCTATATTTTCGTCCCCTAATTTTTCGGAATCGGGTGCCGGTGCGGTGGTGGGTTCCTGTTTCCCGGGTTTGGTCCTGACTCCGGCGCCGATTATCGGTTGACGATTCGGGTGGATCTGAACCGCCATCCTCTTTTTCACCACTTGGTGATTGTTCATTTTTTTTATTGACCGGCAAGTAAGATATAACCAGTCGCCCACCGGATTCAGTCAGGCGATCCAGATCCCGGCTGATCATTTCCGGAATCCGGTCGTTGCCGGGTATGCCGGCTCCCAAATAGAAGCAGACATCGTCTGCCCCGCCTTTTAGCGAGTGCAGCCGGTAAAAATTACGCTGCACTGCAACTTCATTAAAATTTGCAAGACTATCATAAAATGCCCGGGTACCGAGAGGATCGCTGCGCAAAGAGGAATATGCCGGATATATATCTCCCGTCTGAAAGCGCAAATTAAACAAATGGATCACCCCGACCAGCAGGGCAATTATCAATAGAATCAGAGCGACGGCTCGTATGGATTTATTTTTCGGCAACTGCCAGCATCCTTTGGTGACGGTTTGCAAAATCATCGAAGTCGGCTTGGGCGATACGATACATGCCGTACCAGACACGCTCGAAAAAATTTAAATTCGAAGAAAATATCGACAGCAGCTCTTTGTGTTCATGGGCCCGTCGTTTCAGCTCACGCTCATATTCACGGTTCGATTTATACACCTCAATCGTAATCATTTCGTGGTCAGCCAGATGCGCCAAAGTTGCCAGATAAAGGGCGCGCATGGCCAGGCGCAATTCCCCTTTTTCAGCAAGTTCTCCGGCCAACGTCAGCCACCGATGGGTTGAGAGATCATCGGCCTTAACATTTTCATCAGTCAAATCAGGTGCTGCAGCGGCTGCCGCACTGACGATTGCAATCGAACGCGGGCGACGTCGCTGCCAGGTGCGCACAAAAATATAGGCCAGAATCGCCACCAGTAAAATTAGCAATATCACCAGCACCAGCCGCACCGGTGTGATCCAATTCCCGGTTGAGGTCGGTGTTGTTTTAGCCGGCTTTGGCAGCATGTCTTCCAGCCATTCGATAAATTTCGTGATCCAGTTTCCGATCTTTTTGAGGCCGTTGCCAAGCATCTCTATCAGCCACTCGACAGCTGCCTCTAGCGGCCCCTTGTCTTTTTGTTCAACTGTTTGGATGGTCTCGCGCGGCAACCGCCAGGCAAACTCCCGGCGGCTCATGGTGTCTTCAATGGCCCGGTCCAGGTCTGTCGGAGAAACGGCCATCGGCTGCCCGGCGATGGTCGTAAGCGGAGTCAAGCACACTGAAACGAAGAGAAACCCGGCCACCAACTTTTTTCTGTGGATTGTGTTCCGGCTAAGTTCCGTCCTGAGATCCTCGCCGGATTGCAGCGCTGACCCGTAATAGCACCGCAGAACATAGGTTGCTTTGATGAGCGGGTCGAGCAGCAGATAAGTTATCCCCAGCGCGACAACCCAGAACGTTGTATTCAGGAGCATATATATCCCGCTGAAAGAAAAAGCGGAATCGACGCCAAAAAGTGTTTTTACCAGTTGGGGCATCAAAATCGCCGCAGTCGAAACGTTTATAAAAATGACGAAGCCGAATATCCAGTAGATACAGATGAGCAGATGGTTTTGTCGCGGCCATAGTTTGGCCTGCCGCCAGGCCCATCTGCAGGTTGACCGCAGCGCCTGGCCCTGGGTGTCATCATGGGCGGAGACATTCTGATAAAAGGCGTAGCAAAAACCAAAGGGAATAACCACCAAAGATGCAAGGGGGAGCGCCACAAAACGGGTGGCTTGGATCAATGCTTGGGTGGCCGCAATCGATGTAACCCGTCGCAGGGACCAGGGAGGCAATATTTCATTTAAAAATAGAGCTCTAATCTGAAGCATGAAAACGGTTTGCCAGAATTTCATCCAGACAAACAAAAATGACAAGCCCAGTGCCGCCATGGCGCTGTATTCGTAGGCCTTGGCGCTGCGGCTCATGTCGGCCCAGAAATAAAGCAATCCGAGTATAAAGGGAACACTGCCGGTATAATATACGCTGAGCAGGGCCCCCGGCGCGGCGCGCAGAATATGAACCGCCTCTTCAATCATTCGGATAGCACTTTTTTGGTGTTGCGGATGGCTTTTTTTCATGATCCCGTCCACCAGCCCGTCTGCCATAAGGTTCCTTCATGGAAATCCGAAGGCAGTGCCAACAAAACCTCGGCGAAATAGTAAAAAAAGATGTATAAAATCAGAATACCCAGCAGAAAATGACCGAGCCGCAACAATCCTCCCAAACGATCTGATGGTTTTCCTTGCGGCACAGCTAACCTGCGAAGGCAGGCTGCACAAAGAACTTGGTCCTCATGCTCCGTGATGCACTCCCGGCAGAAAAAGCGCCCACACGCAGGACAGCGTGCAACCGCCTCCCGCTGCCGGTGATTGTGACAACGTTGGTAAGTGATATCCGGCATGGGTTGATTCATGTTGCTCCAGAATTGTTCGCAACACCCTTGGTTTAAAAAAAAGGTTTCAGCTGTCAAATTTCGGGTGTCAGCAAGTTTAGGTGCTAAATCCTCTTATGAAACTACACAAAATTTTAACAGCGAACCACAGAATATCGAATATCGAACCGCAGAATGTCGAAGTGTGGAATCGCTTCGCTCAGTCTTTTTTAAAATCGAAAGAATACCTTAAATATTCAATATTCAATCGAAAATCTTCAATGGTCTACCCCGCTTGCGGAGCCCGGTAGCCTGCGGCCGGCCGGGATGGATTGGTCGCGGATGTCGCCGGCTTTTTTGCCCTGCTCTCGAATCGCTGTTGGATAATCAATCCCGGTATTCCGAGAAAAAAGGCTCCGCAGAGTGCGAAAATATTATAACTCAGCGTAAAGGGACTATCCCAGGGAGAAAGGCTGGCGATGGCTTTGATTATTTCCCACTGGTTGTAAGCGATAGCCGGATTTTTTAACACAAACGCCATGACCACGATATAACCCACGACAAACGTCATGCCAATGAAGCCAAGCGTGGTCCAGGTTATGGTGCGCAGGGAACCGGGCAAATCACTGTTGTGTTGTCTGACGAGGGCGATGATCACAAAAATTCCGAGACAAAGACCGGCCACGGAACTGAGAATCGTCGGAACGACATGCGAGATAAAAAATTCAGCGGTCACCAGCACACCATCAATTAGCAGCAAGGTAAACAAAATCATATGGGCCCTGCCGTTTTCATGCTTGGCGGCCGAATCCGGTGACGATCCCGGTTGACGGTTGCCCTGCGATGCCCGGCGGGCGTCAGGTTGCAGCGGGATTTGATTTAGGTCCTCCCGGGTTAAGGTTCCCTGAGCCTGCTCGATATGGGGCTGTATGCGGTCCATGACCTTGAAGGTCTTATTCAGCCGGTGCAAAGACTGCAATTTTTCATTTTGCACGGCGGTCATCAGTCTGGTTTCGCAGGTGGGCCCCCGGGACAGGTTAATTAGCAATAAAATGAACACGAATGAAGATCCGGCGCTGAAAAATATGGACCACCCGCCATCGAATAAAATGGCCGGCAACCCGCAAAGCAGGATCAGACATCCCAGGATGATATTTTGGGCTTTCCCGACAACCGTCTTGCGGGTGATAATGGCCTGAATGTCACTGAAATAAAAGCGTTTGTAATCTTCAATACCAAACCGGGAAAATATGTGCAGCAAATGATCCGTTCCCTGCCAGAGACTGTATTTGCCAATAAAAAATCCCTTTTTAGAGCCGGGAAGCTTATGATATTTTTTAACTTTGTCAGCCATAGTTAAAATTTACGCTTTGATCTTCTCTTTAAACCCATCATTCCATCACGCCAACATTCCACTATTCCAAATGTGAGCGCAGCGAACGCGCTGGATTCAGGTTGATAGCGCCAGCTGGGAGAAAAATAGAATCCAGCCGCCGATCTGAACCCCGGCAATAATAAAAGCCAATATTAAGCGAATCTTGGTCCGGGGTATAATGCTGGACGGAGATTTCCAGTGCCGCACGGTTAAATATATTACAATGGGTGCCGTAATAATCGTAAACCAATATATCAACATGGAAACCGTTGCCACCATCAGCGCAACGGAATCATAGCAGGTGCGATGATTTTCCAGATTTTTGATTTTACGCTGGGTCTTTCCTTTTTCAAGGCAGGCCGGACACAGATGCTGGCCGTTGAGTGAGACATCGCACAGCGCGCACAGAAATCGGCCACAGGCGGCACATGGAACAACGGCCTTTTTGCGGGGGTGATAAAAGCAGCCGGCCTCTTTATCCACCTGCAATGTCTCACCGGCCTGTCCCACCGGCAGCGCTCTGTTGATGGCCGGAAAAACATCCACCCGCAAAAGGCCGCTGCATGCCGCACAGGTAACCAGGGACTGGGTATTGGCCGCTGCTTTGCTCAATGGCGCATTGCAATGGGTGCAGTTAAGCACAGCGATTTCCTTTGTGTGTTAGTAGTATTGTCATACTGTATGTCCGGTTTGCTTTGGAGCGAGAATACCTTTAAGTCAAAGGAGTAATGGAGTGTTGGAGTAATGGATACCGCCCAAATTAAACAATGGCTGCGTTTCGTTTTTCCCAACACTCCACGACTCCACTACTCCATTACTCCGGCATATTATTCGATGAGAACGTCCCCGCCAACCAATTTGGCCCATATTTGCCCGATGCTCACTTCCGAACGACCCTCGTCTCGCAGATCCGGTCATGCAGCGTGCGCTTTTGATCATCAAAGGCCGCCATAATGAACCCGATGGCCAGAATCATAGAACTCAGCCATTTGGCAAAATGCCGCCCCAGCGCTCTCAAATAAGTAACCTGGCTGCCGTCTTCCACCACAATTTTGAGATTGCATGCCATTTTCCCCGGAGTTGCCCCATATTTCCCCACAAACCAGGTATCGTAAACCGCAGGGATGGCATACTGGATAATTATAAACAGCGGCATAAATGATAGAATGACAAACGGATTATCTTCAGACATGGGCATGAAGATACCCAGCGGAACGAAAAGCAAGGAATTTGCAATTCCTAAAATAAAACCGTCAATTGCCAGGGCGCCCAAGCGAATCCAAAACCCGGCATAGTCCATCACGCCGGCAACCGACACACCCTCTTTAATTTTTTGAACAAACAACGGCTTGCAGCCCGCACAAACCCAGGATTCCTGAAAGCGAATCATCTCATCTTCAGCAAATCCGAGCCCGCATTCTGAACAAAGGGCCTGCTGCACCGGGACTGCCGACGATGTTTCCTGATTCTCCTTGCTCTTGCGGCTGCGAACAAAGCGGCCCAACTCCTGCCAGTTTTCCATTCCGGGCTGCCAGACCAGAGTCCGGGCATTCAGTTTTTTAGCTCTGATCAGTGATTGAAGTTCAGCCCTGCTGACCGGCCCAACCTGCTGGTTTCCTTCAGCATAATATAAATTCATGATCATTAAATTCAGTTATTGATTGATATAACGTGCAATGTCAACCGGTTGCAGCCTTAGGCCGCCAACCGGAAACCGCTCGACCTAGGATATTGATTTATATAGGCAGCTATCGGCCAGGAAAGGGATAAACTTAAATGGTGATTGAATGAAAACGCGACTTTTCGCTTTGTTGGGTTTCGCCCATGGAGGCCATGTCGTGTTAAATGGCTTGATTTGCACCGCTTGGACCGGCGGCGGCGAAATTTAACATTTCAGATCGGGCTCAAGCCGCCTAACCGGAAAGCGGCCGTTTCTTACAGGCACTATGGAGGGGATTGTAATTATCGACCTATGAATCAGGGAGAGAATCTAGTGCAAAATTTGGCTGAGAAAAAGCTTGGTCCGTTCGTGCTGGGGATGTTCGAAAAACTCCTCGGGCGTGTTGCCCTCAACAATTTGACCAAAATCCATAAAAAGCACCCGGTGAGCGACACTTTTGGCAAATCCCATTTCGTGCGTAACCACGATCATGGTCATCCCTTCCCGGGCAAGATCGATCATAACGTCCAGAACTTCCTTGATCATTTCAGGGTCTAAAGCCGAGGTGGGTTCGTCGAACAGCATGACGTTCGGATTCATGCACAGACTGCGGGCAATGGCCACCCGCTGCTGTTGACCGCCTGACAGCTGCCCCGGATATTTGCGTGCCTGTTCGGCAATCTGAACTTTTTCCAGGTAGTGCATCGCCGCATCCTGGGCTTCTTTTTTGGGCACTTTCCTGACCCAGATAGGACCTAAGGTCAGGTTTTCCAGAATCGTCAGGTGCGGAAACAGATTAAAATGTTGAAAGACCATGCCGACTTCGGCGCGGATCCTTTCGATATTTTTGAGGTCATTGGCCAATTCCATTCCGTCTACGATGATCTGGCCCCGTTGATGCTCTTCCAGCCGATTGATGCAGCGTATCAGCGTCGATTTTCCGGAACCGGACGGCCCGCAGATAACGATCCGCTCCTGTTTTTTTACGGTAAGATTGATGTCGTTTAAAACATGGAATTCACCAAACCATTTGTGCATCTCGATTATTTCGATGATGTTTTCACCAGGCAGAGACGCGTGATCTTTTTCAGGCAATTTATCGTTCATAACAGTAACTCAGGTGTCATTTAAATTACGCTAGTAGTTCGTTTGCAGTTCTTTTTCCAATCGCCGGCTGTAATTGGACATAAAAAAACAGCATAAAAAGTATACCAAGGCCACAAAAATATATGCTTCAGCCGAAAAGCCCATCCACTTTGGATCGCTGAGCACCGTCTGGGTGGTTCTGAGCAAATCGAAAAGCGCAATGATAACCACCAGGGAGGTATCTTTAAAGGCGGATATCAATTGCTGCACCGTAGGCGGTATGACAATTTTCAAAGCCTGGGGAAGAATGACCAATCGCATGGTCAGATAATAGCTCAATCCGATAGAATCGGCTGCCTCATACTGCCCGCGAGGTATGGCCTGCAACCCGCCGCGAACGACTTCCGCGATGTATGCTGCGGTAAAGAGAATGATGGCAACCTGGGCTCTCAGAATATTGTTGATGGTAATTCCCTCGGGCAGGAATAAGGGAAAGACAACCGAAGACATGAACAGCAGACTGATCAGGGGTACGCCGCGAATCAATTCAATATAAACAATACACAACATTTTAACGGCCTGCATTTTGGATCTGCGCCCCAATGCCATAACAACACCCAAAGGATAAGCGGCCGTCAGACCGAAAACGGATAACAGCAATGTTAACGGAAGCCCCCCCCATTGCGACGTGTCGACTGAAGATAAGCCGAAAAGCCCGCCTTTCATCAGAACCCCCATTACTAAAAGGCCGACAAGCCAGGCATAAAGCAGAGATTTTTTCCAGTGCTTTCGATTGCGGCTGTAAAAAAGCAGCCCGATTAGCAGGGCCATGGCCAACAAAGGACGCCATTGCTGGTCATAAGGATAAAAACCGAACGTTATAAATCGGATATTGGCGGGGATAATGGACCAACAGGCGCCGTCGACCTGCTGGCATTCCGCGCCGGTCGATAGCCAGAGACTATCGATAAATGCCCAGCGAACCAGCGGCGGCACGATGGCCCACAGGCAATAAAGCGTCAGGATGGTCAGCAGAGAATTAAACCAGCCATTAAATAGATTGGTTCGAATCCATCCGATGAGTCCCACCTGGGTCACGGGGGGTTTAATGTCTTCGACCGGTTTTTTTCCAACGGTTGCTTCCAACGCAATTTCTTCCTTTGTCATTTCCCAGGTTCGCCAGACGCAGTTGGCCCAGCCATCTGCATTCTTTTACCCTGTTCCGCATGCTCCACACGCTCTGCCCTATGCCAACATACCCCGCACCCCCCAACCCGCAACCTAATACCAGAAGTCAGAGAACAGAAGTTAGAAGACAGATATCCCGGATTCAAACCGTTCTACTCAACGCGCCATGCCCTATGCCTATAATTAGCTATCACAGTTTCTCAACTTCTCAGCTTCTAACCTTCCCATCTTCCTGGCTTTTCCCGCAACCTGCACCCCGCAACCCGTAACCCGCACCTCGCAACACGCATCCCGCAACCCGCCTCATCTCTCCACCAGGGCTATTTTTTTATTATACCAGTTCATGAAGGCAGACGTCGTCAGACTGAAAAAAAGATAAACCGCCATGATCATTGCCACCCCTTCAATCGCCTGTCCGGTTTGATTGATGGTGGTACCGGCGACGGAGACAAAATCGGGGTAGCCAATGGCCACTGCCAGCGAGCTGTTCTTGGTAAGGTTCAGCATCTGACTGGTCAAGGGCGGGATGATCACCCGCAGGGCCTGGGGTAAAATTACCAATTGCAGGACCCGGTTAGGCCTCAGTCCAATCGACATGGCAGCTTCCTGTTGTCCTTTGCTCACCGATTGGATACCGGCCCGGACTGCCTCAGCGACAAAAGCGGCCGTATACAGCACTAAACCAAGCAACAGCGCCGTGAACTCGGGGCTGACACTCATTCCACCTTTAAAATTAAAGCCTTTGAGCACGGGAATACTCATGTCTGTAGGCATTCCGCCAGCCACCCAGGCCAGAAGCGGAAGTATAATAAGCATACCCACCGATACACTGAAAACAGGAAAGGCCAGGCCGGTTTTTGCCTGCCGCTTGCGTGCCCAGCGCCTTAAAAAGTAAACACCCAGACAACCTGCCAAAAAAACAAATCCCATGTAAATATGCGCCGAACGGAAGGCGGGAACGGCAAAAATAAGGCCCCGATTGCACAAAAACACACCGGTCAACGGGTTCAATGCCTGTCTGGGCGACGGCAGCATTTCATAAAAAAACGCATACCAGAAAAAAAGCTGCAGCAATATCGGAATATCCTGAAAGACTTCAATAAAAATAGCTGCCAGGCGGGATACCAGCCAATTGGTCGATAATCGCGCGATGCCGACAAGGGTGCCGAGGATGGTTGTCAGGACGATCCCGATAAAAGAAACCAGCAGCGTGTTTAAAACACCCACAAAAAGCGCCCGGACATATCGGTCTGAGGCCGAATAGGGAATTAGGGATTCACCGATTTCAAACGACGCTTCCTTTTCGAGAAAACTGAAACCGGTGGCGATCGACTGCCGCTGAAGGTTGGCCGTCGTATTTGAAATTAGATAGTATCCCAAAAACCCCACCATTAACAAAATACCGACCTGATAGATGATCGAGCGTTTGCGAGGATCGTACCAAATAGCTACCTGGCTATGCTGGATACTCGGTTCCATACCTGAAGGTCTTTCTGAGTCAGAAACTTAAAAACCCGATGCTGAATTTTTGGAAAAAAAAGGTGCCACGCGATGTGGCACCTTTTGAGGGTTATCAATTATTTAAATGGCGGAGAATACATCAAGCCGCCTTGGGTCCAAAGCGCGTTCAGACCCCGTTCGATGCCGAGCGGGGTGTTGGGGCCAACATTGCGATCGAATATTTCACCGTAATTGCCGACGGATTTAATGATCAGATAAGCCCATTTTTCATCGAGACCGAGGGCCTTGCCATTGCCGGGATTGACACCCAAAAAGCGCTGAATTTTGGGATCTTTGCTGGTGAGCATTTGATCGACGTTTTTGGAGGTAATCCCCAATTCTTCAGCCTCAATTAAGGCATAGACGGAAAAATTAACGATATCGTACCATTGATCGTCGCCGTGCCGCACGGCCGGCGCCAGGGGTTCCTTGGAGATAATTTCCGGCAAAATCTTGTAGTCTGCGGGATTGGGAGCGACCGACCGGGTGCTGGCGAGCTGCGAAGCATCGGAGGTCAGCACGTCGCATCGCCCGGCAAAAAAGGCTTTGGCAAGCTCGGGCGTGCTCTCGATGACAACCGGCATCATTTTCATTCCATTGGACCGAAAGTAGTCAGCCACATTCAATTCAGTGGTGGTTCCCGGCAGAACGCAGACCGTGGCCCCGTCCAGCTCTTTGGCGCTTTTGACACCCAGTTTCTTGGGGATCAGAAAACCCTGCCCGTCGTAATAGTTCACCTGGGCAAAGTTGAGACCCAGCGCGGATTCGCGAGACAGCGTCTGGGTGCAGTTGCGGGTCAGAACGTCGATTTCACCGGACTGCAATGCCGTAAAACGGGTCTTGGCGGTCAGCGGCACGAATTTCAGTTTATCCGGCACACCGAAAACCGCCACGGAAATAGCCCGTGCCGTATCGACATCAAGTCCCCCCCATTCGCCTTTTTCATCGGGTTTCGAAAAACCCACCAGACCTTCATTGACACCGACCGAGATGTATCCTTTGGCCTTTACGTCATCTAATGTCCCGGCCACAGCCAATCCGGCCGGAATAATCACCGACAGGGCCAACACTAAGACGCACAATTTTTTAAAATTCATGGGTGATTCCTCCTTTAGTTATAGTGGATGATTGACATTACAGGTTGCATCAACTGCAACCGCCTCCGTTTCAGCAAAATCGCTTGATTTGCGACTGGACAAACATTGATCCTAATAACTCTGCGGCTGAATTGCTGATAATCAACCGCCCAAATTGATGAAGAAGCCTCATCAATTAAATGCACCTTAGGAAATAAAGAGCATATAACAGAAAGGGGATAGCGTTGGCAAGGGAAATCTGAACCCGAAAATCAAAATACATGTTGACACAATTATCAAATTATCCTATTAAATCCGTCACATCCACGGCAAAACGACGATGGAGGCCAAATAAATAACAAGTTTAGGATATTTTTTGTTGAATTATATATCTGGAAATGGGGAACAATCTCCTGTTCGATGGCTGTGAACCGTTGCGATTCGTGTTGCTATAACCAACTCCGGAATTGAAACTCGAAATGGAATCCAAATTCGACCCTAAACTGGCGAGGAATCTGTATGAATAACCCCATGAATATAAAAACAGCGAAAATGGAAGAGCTGCTCGTTGATGACTGGCATGAGCGCTCATCGGAAGAACGTCGTTCCGACAGTGATAAACGACGCGGTCAGGATCAATCGTATTTCGCTAATGGCGGCAGAGAGAGAAGAGCAATAAAGGAGCGCAGGCATCCGGAAGAGCGCAGAGACGGGTGGTTGCGCGTGGGTAAATGGCGCAGCATCTCGGTTTTTGATCATAAAAATTAATTGAAGGACAGGCTCCGGCCTCAGGCGTTCATAGTGATACGTGGTGGGCTGGGCCCATCCTGCTATAAATATTTTGTGCAATCATTGGGCTATGAGCCGTTTGAAAGTCTTCAATTCTGAACGTTGAACCTTGTTTGCCCTCCATCTTGTCCCGTCGTCTTGTGGGGTCGTAGCCCGAAGGGCGAAGCCTCAAGCTCGACGAGCGGAGTCGGAAGCCGGGAAGGCGAAGGGGGGAGCCTCTCAACTTAATTCATATTTAAATTATTGAACCAGGCAGAGCAATAAATGACTCTGCCTTTTTCTTGCAATGCCGAAGCAATTATCGGGCGTCGAGAATTTCACCGCGATCACGGCCCGACACCTCGAGTAAAACAACGTTGACTTTGACGGGATAACAAGATGCGATTGCTTAATATAAAGGCTGGATTAATCACGAAAACACGATAACACGAAAAAATCATAAAGAAATGCGCAGCATAATATAATTAATCCGCTTGACCTTAAATCTGAAAAATTTTCTTTAATGTTTAGGAAATCGATCTACTACTCTGAATGTGCTATTTTACAATGCGGAGTAATTATGCGGAGCAATTATAATGTACTCATTTTTAACCGGACCCGCACTGTGGGCCACGTTCATAATTTTCTTTGGCGGGCTGATTGTTAGAATTGGTCACCTTTATCGTCTAAGCCGCAAAAAAGACCTCGTCTTCTATAACCACACCGGCTTTAACTGGGGCTTTAAATCCATTTTATACTGGTTGTTGCCATGGGGCAGTGCATCGATGCGTCAACAGCCGGTTTTTAGCTTCATGGCTTTCATATTCCATATTACCTTGCTGGCCGTGCCCTTATTTCTCGACGCCCACAATATCCTCTGGGATGAATCGTGGGGGATTAGTTTGTGGTCCCTGCCGGATGCCCTAAGCGACGGGATGACCGTCATCCTGCTCGTCTCGATTATTTTTCTGGTGATTCGCCGCATCGTGCGCCGTGAAGTGCGCATTTTAACCGAAGCCTGGGATTACGTGCTGCTGGGCCTCACTGCCCTGCCCTTCCTAACCGGTTTTTTAGCCTACCACCAGGTTGGACCCTATGAACTGCTGATGATATTGCATGTATTGACAGCGGAAATCATACTGATTCTGATCCCGTTTACCAAACTCGCCCATATGATTTTGTTCTTTTTTTCCCGTGCATTCATTGGGTTTGAGATGGGGGTCAGGCGGGGGGCGAGGTCTTGGTAAAGTCAGAAGGTGAGAAAGGTGTGAAGGTTGGGAAGGTGAGACAGTGGGAAGGTAAGAAGTTGGGGAGGATTTCTTTTCATTAAAAAATGACGGAGCGAAGCGACATCAACAAATATTCAATTTTCAATCTTCAATTCCCCGACAAAACGGGATTCACGCTTCGCTCCAACCGGCTTGGCCAGGTTAGGAGTTTGTGAATAGACTTATGATTGACATAAAAGCAGTATTAGAAAAAGAATTCGAGAACAACGAGACACCCGTTGATCGGGATAAAATCCGTGGTATCTTGGCCGCCAACGATGGTGCCCGGATACGAACCTGGCTCAGTATCTGTTCGCGCTGCGGATTGTGCGCTGAGAGCTGCTTCGTCTACCTTGCCAACGATCGGAATCCCCGG
The DNA here is from genome assembly GCA_963710795.1 of uncultured delta proteobacterium. GTDB lineage: Bacteria > Desulfobacterota > Desulfobacteria > Desulfobacterales > JAFDCJ01 > JAFDCJ01. Next base: position 114,207 of record CAVQBT010000034.1, on the reverse strand, counting down.
CTCAGCCCGGCCTACAAATTCCAGCACACCCTGGGGGAGATGTACCGGCGCAAAGGCCGGTTGACCAAGGATTTTTTAAAACAATGCTACGAAATATCCTGGCTGCAATGCACCATGTGCAAACGATGTTCCATTTTTTGCCCCTTCGGCATTGATATCGCGACCATGATCGCAATTTCACGCCAAATTTGTTTTTCACAGGGATTTAAACCGCAAAGCCTGGCGGATTTTTCGGAAAACTGCCGCAAATCCGGCAATCACATGGCCATGCCTGAAGAAGAATTGGTCGACACCTGTGATTGGATGGAAGAAGAAACCGAAGATGAGTATAAAGGTGTCAAAATTCCGGTGGACACCCCCCACGCCAAGTACATGTACACCATCAATCCCCGGGAACCGGTGTATTATCCGCAGGATATTTCCACCGCCGCCATTATTTTCGCAGCCGCCGGCGAAAGCTGGACGATTCCGGCCTTTGGATGGGACTGCACGAACCTGCCCATGTTCTGTGGTGATCGCGCCCTGGCCGGGCAGCAGGTGCGCAATGTCTATGAAAAAGCCCTCGAGCTGGGGGCTGAAAAAATATTGATCACCGAGTGCGGACATGCCTACCGGTCCCTGGCCTTTGAAGGTCCTTATTTGGCCGGCTATAAAGGCGGCCAGCCGCCGGTTGAGGTGGTGCACTTCGTCAGGCTGATGTATGAATATCTGCGTGACGGCCGCCTGAAAATAGACCCCGCCAAAAAAATTAAGGAACCGATCACCTACCAGGATCCATGCAATGTTTCAAGAAACGGCGGACTCTGGGAAGAGGCCCGCAAGATCATTCCTTACATCGCTGAAGATTTCCGGGATATGACGCCCAATCGCGATCATAATCATTGCTGCGGCGGCGGCGGCGGCATCATGCCGATGGGACCGCAATACAAGCCGGTGCGCATGGCATCGGGACGGGTAAAAGCAGAGCAAATCAGAGCGACCGGCGCCAAAATTGTGATCACCCCCTGTCATAACTGCTTTGACCAGATCAACGACTTAAGCGAAGAATACGATTTGGGCGTCAAAGCAATGGCCCTCAAAGAGATTCTTGTAGAATCAATGATTATACCGGAACACATGCAGTTGGAAGACGCATAGTGAAAAAACAAGTTAACGGTGCGAGTTACTCCAAATTAGTCAGAATAGAAAGACTGTGATATGACTGCCAGATCCGCGCTTGTTCTGGATGGCCGGCTTTGCTGCTAGGTACCCAAAATTAATCAACCCCTTGCCCCACGCGCTCTGCCCTATGCGCTTTGCGCCAACAGCGCCGCGCCAATCGCTCCCGTCACCTGGCTGAGCGGGGACACTTCGATGGGCTGTCCAAGTTTTTTTTCAAGCGCCTTGACGACACCGATGTTTTTGGCCACCCCGCCGGTCATCATGATCGGGGCCCTGAGGCCGGTCCGGTTGGCCATGGCCACGACCCGGGCGGCAATGGATTCATGGATTCCGGCAATGATGTTTTCTCTTTTTTCACCCTTTGAAATCAGCGATATAACTTCCGACTCGGCAAATACGGTGCAAAGGCTGCTGATCTTTGAGGGCTGATTCGGCAGTTATCGAAAATTGGCCGAAATGGTCAAGTTCGACTTCAAGGGCTTTGGCCATGACTTCCAGAAACCGGCCGGTTCCGGCCGCACACTTATCGTTCATGGCGAAGTCTTTAACGCTGCCGGTTTCGTCCAGCGCAATGGCTTTGCTGTCCTGTCCGCCGATATCGATCACCGATCGAACCGCTGGGTTCAGATAGTGGGCCCCCATTGCATGGCAGGTAATCTCCGTGACCGCCTTGTCGGCCATGGTGACACTGTTGCGGCCGTAGCCGGTTGCAATAATCCTATCGATGGCAGACGCCTCGATCCCCAGATCATCAATAATGGCTTCAAAGACCTGTTCGCCCGCCTGCCGGGCATTATAACCGGTCAGAATTAATTTGTCCGAAATCACCGCGCCATCTCTGACCACCGCCGCCTTGGTGGTTATCGAACCGACATCGATACCGACTGTTAGCATTCGCTCTCCTTCCCTTGATTGCGGAATTCGGGTTGCAGATTGCGGATTACTGTAACTTTCAACCTTAAACCTTGCACATTATGCCTTGCGACATACGCAGCTAATCCTCTGAACACTTGAACCGTGAACCTTTAACCCTGAACCGCTCAACTTCTTTTTCCCTTGACTCCGATACAATGTAGCTGTATTGTAGCTTCGAGATTAATTGCTTACCGCATCCTACAGCAAGAATCAACTCAATTTTAATACCAGAAAGAGGCAAACCAAGGTGCCAGATAATAAAAATTATAACGGCAATCAGAATTTTGCTGATCAGAAAGAACTCGCCGCCGATGTTGCCGGCAACAAGGTCAAATTCGAAATCTACGGTGAAGAAATGATCGAAAAGCGGGTAAAATCGAGTGGCAACAGCGGCAGAGTGTATCTGCCCCCCAATTGGGTCGGGCACAAGGTCAAGATCATCCGCACAGATTAACCCGGATAGACGCCTGAAACCCGCAGCGACAATCATCAGCAACGCCTCATCAAAATAGCATATAAAGGGATTCATCGGTGGATAAAATACAAATCAGAAGTTTAATGAGAGAGGATGCCGCCCAGATCAGTCGAATTTATGCGGCGATCACCATGCAGGATGTCGATCCGGATTTTAAACGGGTCGTTGAAGATCATGCCCGCAGCGATGATGAAGCCTGTTTTGTGGCCGAAAGCGATGGGAAAGTGGTCGGTTTTATGATCAGTTACATTCTCACCGCCGGATTCGGCATGGCCAAAAGCGCCTGGATCGCTACCCTGGGCGTCGATCCGAATTGCATGGGTCAGGGAATCGGCGCCGGCTTGGCTGAAGAAATATTTAAATACTACAAGTCCCAGGGTATCGAAAACGTCTATACGTCGGTGCGTTGGGATTCCACCGATATGCTTTCTTTTTTTAAAACCCTGGGTTTCGACCGCAGCAATTTTATTAATCTAAGAAAAACCGTAAAATAATTAAGGTTCTGGGTTCAAAGGTTCAAGGTTTGATGAGTAAGAATTCTGATCATATTTGAGTAATTGATTTTTGAGTTTAGATTCGGGGTTTTATGTAAAAGCCTTGTTTCCTAAAATGCTGAAATTAAAAGAATAAATCAAACCCTGAACGGTTAAGTCCTGAAACCCGAAGCCTGTGAACCCATTAGCTCTGAACCTCTTGTTAGATTGGCCGCTTTTCAGGCCATTCGGCAATGCTGATTGAACCTTGAACCTGTGAACCCTGAACCTCTGAACGCCTGTTTATTTTTTCCCTCCAAAATACTTCATGAACTGCACCCGCTCGTAGGCCGCCGGATTGCTGCTCTTGGCCTGACTCATTTTCCCCCTGAAGTCAGACAGGCTGCTATAATTTTTCTTGTCCATCCACGCCTCGAGCGTATTGAGCATTTCAGCTATCTGCCCTTTGCCGTTCTTGTAAAGGGTGGAGGCCACCTGCACGGCATTGGCTCCGGCCAGGATCTGCTTGATGAGTGCCGTACCATCATGGACGCCGGTTGATGCTGCCAGATCACAGCTGACCCTTTCGGCCATAATGGCGATCCAGCGCAGGGAAGTGGGCAAATCCGAAGGACTGCTGAAGACGTTGGATGACACGACTTCCATTTTATCGATATCAAAATCCGGGCTGTAAAAACGGTTAAAGAGCACCAATCCGGCGATACCGGTTTCAGACAACTTCTGAATCATGGGTCCCAGGTTGGAAAAATAGTAGCTGATTTTCAGGGCAATGGGGATGCTGACTTCTTTTTGCACCTTTTCGATAATCTGGAAATAGGCTTTTTCTTTTTCTTCAGTGGTACGGTCAAATTCTGAGGGCAGAAAAAACATATTCAGCTCAAGGGCATCTGCCCCGGCGGTTTGCAGCTGTTTTGCGAATGAGGTCCACTCGTGCGAATAGACACAGTTGATGCTTGCAATCACGGGGATGGATACGTTTTTTTTACTTTCTTCGATCAGGGAAGTGTATTTGTCCAGTTTTTCCCCTTTGATATGAAAATCATAGTAATCGAACTGATCGAGGTTAACCCCTTCCTCAGAGGCTTCTTTTAAGATATCGTCATATTCAAACGCGATTTCCTCCTCGAAAATAGACTTTAAAACCACCGCACCAGCGCCGTTCTCCTCAAGATCTTGAATGCTTTTGACTGAATTGGTTAACCCCGAGCTGCCTGCGATAACAGGATTCCTCAGCTTCATTCCAAGATACTGCGTTGACAGATCCACCATTGCCTTTTCCTCCTTTTAAAATGTTTGTATCGCGATAGTTTAAATTTTCTCTTAAACTGAGGGATGATCATTCGGATTCATTTTCCCAACCCGGATGCCATGCAAAACCGGGGGAAATATTTGCTGTTTTTACCCCGCAACAATAAGATCTTTGTGCCAAACTGTCAATAAACTTAGTCCTAAACTGAACGGTTCCAGGTTCAAGCCCGCCCTGGCGTGACGGAATGTGGCTATGAAATTGCTTCCATATGCTATGGACTTGGCTTTCCATCACCAAATCCTGACATGCCAGGTCTGGGCCAGGAGTTCACGGTTCAAAGGTTACAACCGATCAACACGGTTCACCAATATTAAACTTCGGATTTATATCCCGAAAGAAGATAATCCATCGTCGAGCTTTAAATCTTTATTAATTTCGGAGTATTGGAGTACTGGAGTATTGGAGTAATGGATGAAGGTTTGATGTCTTCTTTTAAAACCCCAACACTCCAGCACTCCAATACTCCAAGATCGATATCTTCAGGAACTTCTTGCAACCATAAAATTACCTTTTTATTGGCTATAGTACCGTTAAACTTTTATGGTTCCGGCTTGTCCGGGTTAGGGATTTAGAATCTTAGAAGTTGATTTCATGCATTAGGTGCAAAAATATCTGTTCATAAAAAGACGGAGCGTAGCGACACCATAATTTTAAGCATTTTAGCGCATTTTAGACATTTTTCCGGTTTATCCGGGTTAGGTTTTTCAACCGGGAACGCTGAACCTTGAACCGATTACCCCCCGTTAATACAAGTCATCCAGGTCATCCTCACCCCCGCCGGGCATCTCGCCGTACTGTTGCAGAAATTTCCGGATCAGTTCGCTTTCGCGCCGGGAATATAGTTTATCTTCCTCGAATTCAAACAGGGCGACCGTATCATTTTCCTCCAGCGCACGCAAGAGGTCCCGGCGCAGGTTGGCGGTGCCTTTGATGACCAGCACATGGTGGTCGGCATCCAGCAATTGAAAAACCCCTTCTGAATCCGGCACGATGGCAACGTGCGCCTCATCAAAAGGCTGCCATGCTTGCGGCGGAGCGGGATTGCATCCCAAATGCAGCCGCAAATCACACTGCAGGCAGCGCCTGGCTTCCTTCACGGCCTGGTTTTCGCTGTAGCCGGCAGCAATTTCCTGAAATCCGGTGATCCGTGTTGCGACATCGAGCTCCGGCATCGCTTCGCGTAACTGAGAGGCAAACCCTTCGTCCCGGCCCAGATGCGGGTCCGGATGGCCGCGTGCAAACAGCACTTCGTCGATATTTCCGCTTCCCCCCAGGGCCCTGTCGATGGACTCAGCAGCTCGCCGGCCGGCGGCGATGGCATCAATCACGCTGCCGTTGTCACGGGTAATATCCCCGCCGGCATAAACGGTTGGCATCCCGGTTTCAAGAGAGGCCTCATTAACCACAATCAGGCCCTTGTCCACCTCGATCGGAATGTTGTCGCCCAAAAAGGACAGATCGGTTGTCTGGCCCACAGCCAGGATGACCTGATCCACCGGAATACATTCTTTTTTACCGCTGAAGGCGGGGCAAAAGTTGCCCTGATCGTCGAAGACACCAGTGCACTCCGCCAGATCCAGGCCGGCCACTTGACCGTCTTGGCTGATAATTTTTTTAGCCCCCCGGGAAGACAAAATCCGAACACCTTCCGCCTCGGCCCTTTCGATTTCCCAGGGGCCGGCCGGCATTTCGTCCGGGCATTCCAGACAAACCATTTTGACATCCAGTGCCCCGCAGCGCAGGGCCGCGCGGGACGCGTCCACGGCAACATTGCCGCCGCCGATCACGACCACGTTTTTTTTTAATTTCGGCGCTTCACCTTCAGCCACCTGCCGCAAAAAATCCAGTCCCCACAATGCATCGATCGTGTTGCAGCCTTCAAGCGCAATTCGACGGCTTTTTTGGGCACCGATACTTAAAAACACGGCATCAAACCCATCATTTGTCAACCGGTCCAGGGAAAAATCCTGTCCCAGGAGACTGATTGGATCGAAAGTCAACACCCAGGTGCAATATTTTTTCAATTTCCTTGTCCAACACGCTCCCGGGCAAGCGATATCCCGGAATACCATAGCGCAGCATCCCGCCGGCTTGACGGCTGGATTCGAAAAGCGTTACGGCGTGACCTTGCTTGCGCAGGTAAAAAGACGCCGTCAATCCGGCCGGCCCGGCACCGATCACCGCCACCTTTTGGCCGCTGTCATACGACACCTTACTTTGTTCTTGCCACAGACCTTTTTGGCCATCGGCTGCGTATCTTTTCAATGCGCAAATGGCGATGGGCTCGTTTATTTCACCCCGCCGACAGACCGTTTCGCATGGGTGAGTGCAAACCCGGCCCAACACGCCCGCAAAAGGCACCTTTTCTCTAATCACCGCATGGGCCTCATCGGCTTTACCCCGTGCGATCAGACGCAAGTAACCGGGGACATCGATATGAGCCGGACAGGCCGACTTGCAAGGCACCATAACCACTTCCCGGTTAGCCGGTTTGACGGCTTTATCCACCAGAGCCCCGGTGGGGCAAACCGCCACACACGCCGTACAGAATTTACAGCCGGAAGCTGCCAATGTTTCCGATACGGTTCCAATGTGCACCAGACCATTTGCATCATACACGAAGCCGATCGCTTCAATGCCTCTCAGATCGCGGCAGGCACGCACACAACGCGTGCATCCGATACAAAGATTATCGTCTCTATCAAATAGGGGATGATCATCGATCAGCTTCAGATCCGCAGGAATCCAACGCGGTGTTGAATCCCATAACCCGACATAGTTGGCGACGTTCTGCAATTCACAGTGCCCGAACCGTGAACAACAGCGTTCGTTTTCGGGCACATTTAAAGAGCATTGAGTTCGCGGGCACCCCTCCTGCTGGGCGCACGTTAAACAGGCGTGCCGATGCCGCGCCATAACAGGCACCAGCGCCGCCTGCCGCAGCGCCTGGATGCGCTCATTATTCGTAACGATCTCCATGGCTTCTGCGACGACAGCGGTACAAGATTCCACGAGGTCTGCGCAACCCCCGACCTGCACCACGCAGAGCCCGCAGCCCTTTCCCGGTTTTTCAGGTGATGCATTCTTGATTTTGCGGTCACCCTGGAAAATAAAAGGGGCCGCTTGACTGCCTTTGGCCGGCGGCAGGTCCGGATGATGGCACAGCGTTGGAATATAAATGTCCAGGGACCCGGCAGCCGCCAGAATCGTCATCCCAACCGGCACCTGCACCGGCTGCCCATCAATTCTCAAATTCACAGTTTCCATGGCATCAAAAATTAAATCAGATTTGGAAAACCGATTAAAATTCCGCATTCCGCATTCCGAATTCCGACTTATTTTTTCCTTCCTTTGCCTTTCCGGCAGAGTGCATCTGCAAACAAAGCCGCCCCGATAGCCCCGGCAATCTGGGGGTCCCACTCGGTTTTCATACGATCCATTCCGATCATCGCCATCAGGCGATCCATCACACCGCGGTTTTTGGCCATCCCGCCGGTAACGGCAAAACCGGGTTTTGGGTCGATTTTCTCAACCAGCGCATAGATACTTCCGGCCATGGCTTTGCAATAGGCAGCCAATACTTGCTCCCGGCTCCAGCCTTTTCGCAAAAGGCCCATGGCTTCGGACTTGGCGTAAACCACACAGGTGCTGGAAACGATCTCCGGTTCCCGGCCCTGATACAAAAACGATTTCTCACCGGCCTCAGTAATCGATACCCCCAGCAAATCACAAAAGACTTCCATACCGCGCCCGGTGCCGGCGGCACATTTGTCGTTCATCAAAAAATTGGCGACTTTGCCTTTATCATCACACTGAATCACTTTAATATCCTGCCCGCCGACATCAAGCACCGTGCGCACCTGGTCGCCGTAAATAAAATTGGCGCCCCGGGCATGACAGGCGATCTCCGTTAGGGTACGGTCCGCCAAGGGCACATTGACCCGACCGTATCCGGTGCCAACGCAATAATCCAGGCGGTCGTTGGGCAAATCAGTTGCCGCCAGGGTAAATTTATAGACATTCAGGGCGCTTTGGGGGCTGTCCGAACCGGTGCGCATGTTGCCGTAAGCAAACACCTGCCCGTCAGCCAGGATGACGGCCTGGGAACTGACTGACCCCACGTCGATGCCGACGGCAATATAGTGAGCATCATTCCAATCGACGGCGGGATTTTTCCAGCTGGATTCCGTCCAGCGCCAGAATTCCTGCGGCTGTTCTGCTGCCATTTGGGTATACTCCCATGTAGAATTGCGGAAGTGGGAATTAGTAAGTCGGAAGTAAAAGCAATTGGGATTCCAGTCACTATGTTTCTTCCGCGGCCACCACGGCGGCTCCCACGGCAGCCCCGAACTCGGGTTCCTCCGGTATTTCAATTTTTTCAATATTTAGCTCTCTGAGCATAGCTGCTATGAATCCCGGATTGTATCCCACCCCGCCGAGCAGGGCCACATCTTGGTTGACTCCGATGCGCCGAATCATCGATACAATGCGGCCGGCCATAGAATCGTGAATGGCTTTGCTGATGTCCTGCTTCTCGGTGTTGGCATGAATCAGGCCGACCACCTCGGACTCCGCAAAAATAACGCACTGGGCGTTCATCGGAATTTTCTTGTCAGACATCAGGCTGAGTGATCCCATTTCCTCGAGGGTCACTTCCAGGGCGCGTGCCATGGCTTCAATAAAGGCCCCGGCGCCGGCAGCGCACTTCTCGTTGATGACAAAATCTATTGGATTGCCGTTTTCATCAATTTTAGCTGCCCGGCCCTCTTCGGCACCGACGTCGGCAACGGTTCGAGTGTTGGGAAAGAAAAAATTGGCCCCTTTGGACATTGCCTTAATGTCATTGACAATCTCGTCAGCAATTGCAATGGCATCGGTACCGGAACCGGTGCCACCGATACGCTGGATTTTTTCCCTGGATATACCGGCAGCCGCAAGTGCCCTAGCGAAAGAATCTTCAACGGCCTTTTCATGATCAAAACCAGTCAGCACGTTTCCCTTGCCGAGAATCTTACCATTTTTTAAGATGATGGTTTTGGTATTTTTGGCACCACAATCGATTCCGGCGGTAATCATTTTGTTAATTCTCCAATAGGCATAGTTAACCCCTCAAATATACCTTGACGATTCCGCATTATCTTATCTCGCATGGCCGATACATAGGCCGGTCTGATTTCATCTTTCCAGCGCGGATATCCGCCGCGCCAGACATAGTCGATTAACGCCTGAAATTGAGCGCTGCTGAACCGGTAATCACCAATTTGAATTTCTGCGCGGACGTTATTCACCGTAACCTGAATCTCACGCGGCTCGGCATATTTGGCGATTATTTCAGAAACCTGTGATTGGGTTTGGAAGCCTTGCGGATTTTGTTTGAAATCCTGCGCCCCGGGTGGGAAGGGAAAGCAGCGGTATAGCTCGCCAATAAATCCGCTGTAGCGAATCCCGTGAATCGCCCCCATCAAATCTCCAACCGCTTCTGCGGTTTGAATATTTTGGACCTTCCAGATAGTTTGATAGGATTGCTCGCCGGCGGTTTCCACCATGTCCTCCACATAGCTGCAAAATTTATCGGCAAATAAAAAATAGCGGTCACAAAGCAGCATATCGGATTCGATATTAAAAAAACCAAAGGCAATACTTCCATGGCTAAGCGAATCAAAAGCTAACGGCATCTATTAATCTCCCGGCTCAGTGTCAGGTTTGAATTGGGAAATGGCAATGTATTCATTTGAAATTAAACAGTTTTATGAATTCGGAAGTGGGAATGCGGAAGTCGGAAACGTGATTCACGCATTCTGAATTCTTAATTCTGTCTTCTGACTTCGGCAATCTGTATTCCGACCTCCAACTACAATTCCCTCTGTCCTCGCTGTCCTCCTATGAAACTAAGTGAAGGTTTCAGGTGTCAGTGTTCAGGTGTCAGGATATAGCGCGTCAAACCGCAGATAACGGAAACCTCATAGGGCATTAAGTTTCCTCTAAGATTTGACTGGACGCTCGCGGCCAGAGGCAGCCCAGACACCTGACACCCGAAACCTGAAACCTAATCCCAGCAGCCAATATCAGCCACTTTCTTTCCGCCATGCCTCAGGCGCGCCGCGCTAGGCGTCTTTTACAGTGAACCGCCATTGGCAATGCATATCCGCCGGATGGGGATCCGGTGGCGCAAACAGGCAATCGACTTGAATGCGCTCGTCAATTTCTTTGGCAAAGGTGGAAAATTCGGCCCGGTGCATTTCTTTGCAGTCATATTCGTCGAGCCCCCTGCGGGTGCGTGCTACCTGGGTCGGACATGACGGCACGGAAATGAGAACCTCCCCCGCTGTCTCCTGGATCTGGTATCCCACCAGGATGCACCAGGGAAAATGCTTGAGGGCCTTGACAAATCCTTTCAGGCCTTTTTCCTGGATATTGAAGCGCTTAACGAGATCCTTGGCCGCCATGGCGGCCACCTTCCCCCACACGCGCTCATTTAACTGGTCAGCCGTATCCTGATCGAATTGCTCGGCAACATAAAGGTACCAGAATGCATCCACCACCCGATAATGCCACAGAAGAAACTGGATATATTTGCGCAGCTCCGGTGCATCCATTTTTTCGAAAATCTCAAGGTTCATGGCAACTCCCTTTTGTTTGAATTTCAAGCCTTTTTAGCACAGGGAGCTGCACTTAACAAGTAGTTGCAGTATTTCGCACCCATGCCGATATCGAATCCTTTGTAACGCAATTAGCATTCGCGCAAAGCGTTAATAATTTGACATTGGATTGTTTTACAGGGTTATTCAGAAAGCCCAGGTGAGCTTTCTGCATAATCCAGTTCGTTTATTATCAATAGACTGTATGAATTCCAAGATGTTATAGTTATTTGCCGTTTTTTTTTGCAATCTTGGGCAAACAGGCATTTATTTTGCATGAAGGTCGATAGATATTCTTTATACTAACACCGTCATCAGAAATTAAAGCTTAACTTGTATCTTTCTCTTTCAAAATATCAAACACATCAGGGGGTTACCGGGAAGAACGCCTTTCGCGGACTTACAGGCGTATCCGGTTCATTCTGGCTCAGGACCGATCCGGTCACCCTGTCTTTTCGCGGCGATCTCGCACAGCTTGAGGGCGATTTCCACCAAAATTATTTTGAATCCAATCTCAGGCATTTAAGACTATGTCATTTAATTGCCATTTTATTTTACGGACTCACGGGTGCTCTGGAAAACATTCTTTTCCCCAATTTGATGTCGGCCCTGTGGACGGTTCGCTGGGGTTTCGTTACCCCGCTGTTTATTATCGGGCTGGGTTTCACGTACACGAACTATTATAAGAAATACTGGTATTCGATCTCGATAGTATACATCCTGGCAACGGGGGGTGGTTATGTCATGATGATCATCCTGGGGCCAAAACCTGAAATCTACTCCTACTATGTGGGCATCATTATTAGCCTGTTCTTTGGCTACACCTTTATCCGGGAACGATTTATTTATGCCTCTTTAGCCGGCTGTTTATTGCTGATTTTTTACTTATTCGTCTCGGTTTATATCGTAGAGACCCCCGTTGATATTTTACTTCCCAATCTCTTGTATGTATGCATTGCCAATTTTTTAGGAATGATAATTTGCTACTTTATCGAATACTCGGCCCGCAGGGATTTTATTCTGGTCCATCTTTATCATGAAGAGCGGAATAAAGTTGCAGCGGCAAACGAGGAATTGGAAAAACGGGTGCAAGACCGCACATCGGATTTGACGGAGGCCAATCAACGTTTAAGGGAAGAAATAGACGCTCACCAGAGAGCACAGCAGCAGAAAGAAAAGCTTGAAAGTCATCTGCAGCGCGCCCAGAAGATGGAATCCCTCGGCACTTTGGCCGGTGGCGTAGCACATGATCTTAACAATATTCTCTCCGGCGTTGTCAGCTATCCGGAATTGTTGTTAGCCGATATGCCGGAAGAGAATCCGTTCAGAGAATCATTAGTGCTGATAAAAAATTCCGGTGAAAAAGCGGCTGCCATCGTTCAGGATCTGTTGACCCTCGCCCGCCGGGGTGTTTCCGTTTCAACGGTGGTCAATCTGAACAACGTCATCGAAGATTACTTTGAAAGTCCGGAATTCCTTAAGTTAAAAACATTTCACCCGAATGTTGAATGCAAGGTCGAACTGAAAGACGGATTGCACAACATTTTGGGCTCCCCGGTGCATCTTTCCAAGACCATAATGAACCTGGTCTCCAACGCAGCTGAAGCCATGCCCGACGGCGGCACCGTCACGGTATCCTCCGATAATACGGAAATCGACCATCCCGTGAAAGGCTACCCCGATCTCAAATACGGCAACTATAGCCTGATAACCGTTTCAGACACGGGCGTTGGTATCGCCCCCGATGAAATTGAACGTATATTCGAACCGTTCTATACCAAAAAAGTCATGGGTCGCAGCGGCACGGGCTTGGGCATGGCGGTTGTATGGGGAACCGTTCATGATCACAACGGATATATCGATATTAAGAGCAAACAGGGCGAGGGGACGACCTTTCTCCTTTATTTCCCCTCAACCGATCAGCCGATAGCGGCAGATAAAGAACAAATTCCCATGGATCGGTACCGGGGCAATGGTGAATCCGTATTGCTTGTCGACGATGTAAAAGAGCAACGGAATATTGCCCACAAGATCTTAACAAAACTGGGCTATTCCGTCACCACCTTGTCCAGCGGCGAGAAGGCCGTCAAATACATGCAGAACCATTCTGCCGATCTGGTCATTTTAGACATGATCATGGATCCGGGCATCGACGGGTTGGAGACATATCGTCGAATTATTGAATACCATCCCGGCCAAAAATCAATTATTGCAAGCGGTTTTTCCGAAACCGGACGCGTGGAGGAAATACAGCGATTGGGAGCCGGCGAATATATTCGCAAACCTTACAGCATAGAGAAAATAGGGTTGACTGTAAAAAATGCCCTGACACATTAACGCAAGATGTCGGTTCCCATTCTTATTTTGGATATTTTTCAATAAAGGCATCTCGACCCGCTCCCAATGACTATGTGCTGCAGTGAACTCGAATTTATCCAATTTTTCCCTCCCGCGTGCTGAAAACTTGAACCGAAAACCTGATTCATTTCCATTATCGAAGGTATTTTTATTACTATCATAAACTGAATTGAAGTCATTTCAGACGACGCAAGCATTGGTCACAGAAAGTAAATTTTTGAAATACAGCAATAATAAACTTATTAAAATTCATTTTTTAATTAGCTATTTTTTCAGATCGCAAAAATAGTCAATAAATATAATTTATCAAATTATTTCAATTTGTTACAAGATATACATTGACTTGGGTCCGAGATTAACTTAAGTTGAATCCACTGGAAATAGTCGCGCTAGGCATATAAAAAAAAGGCTAAATATCATGGATGTAAGACAAACTCTGAACCCCGTTGCGGTGATTGGAATGGGGTGCCGATACCCGGGAGCCGACTCGCCGCTGCAGTTGTGGACCAATGTTCTAAGTCGCCGACGCCAGTTCAGACGCATCCCGCAATGCCGCCTTTCTTTAGAAGATTATTATTCCGACAACAAAAAGGCAGCCGATAAGACCTATGGCCGGATGGCTGCTGTAATCGACGGATTCATTTTCGACTGGTCCACCCGGCGCATACCGCGGTCGACCTATCTGGCAACTGATATCGTCCATTGGCTGGCCCTTGAGACAGCCTTGCAGGCCGTCGCCGACGCCGGTTTCAACCCGAAAAATTTTCCAGGCCGGCGGACCGGCGTTATAGTGGGCAACAGCCTGACCGGCGAGCAGTCGCGCTCGTATAATTTGCGCTTGCGGTGGCCCTACGTACGCAAAGCCTTACTGGGTGCCGCCCATCAATGCCAAATGGCCGCCCAGGAAGTTCAGGCGCTGGAAAATGCATTGGAAGTCAAGTATAAATCGGCTTTTCCGGCTGTGAATGAAGACACGCTGGCCGGCAGTCTTTCCAATACAATTGCCGGCCGCATATGCAATTACTTAAACCTTGATGGCGGCGGCTACACAGTCGATGGAGCCTGCTCATCCTCGCTGCTGGCCATTGCAACGGCCGCTTCCGGACTTTGCACGGGGGATTTGGATTTAGCCCTGGCCGGTGGGGTCGACAACAGCCTGGATCCTTTCGAGATGGTCGGCTTTTCCAAAACGGGTGCTCTGACCCGGGGGGATATGACCGTGTATGACCGCAGAGCCAGCGGATTCATCCCCGGAGAAGGATGCGGCTTTGTTGTTTTAAAGCGCCAGGCCGACGCGCTGCGGGACGGCAACGAAATTTACGCCGTTTTGCGGGGCTGGGGAATTTCATCCGACGGCAGCAATGCCGCCCTTACCGCACCCAGTGTCCCCGGCCAATCCCTGGCACTGAAACGGGCCTACAAAAATGCGGGCTATGGAATTGACAAACTGAATTTCATCGAAGGCCACGGCACCGGTACGGCCGTCGGAGACCGGATCGAGTTGGAGGCGATTGCATCTGTGACCAGTGAAAATACCCGGCCGGATATAGGCTCCGACCGTTACTGCGGCATCACCTCGCTGAAATCGATCATAGGCCACACCAAAGCCGCCAGCGGGATCGGTGGGTTTATCAAAGCAGTGATGGCAGTCAACCGCCGAATTTGTCCTCCCACGGCCGGCTGCCGCAATCCAAACGAGGCATTTAATGAATCTGCGCGGCGCATCTTTCCCATCCGAATCGGCAAGCGTCTGCAGCCCACCGACACCTTGCGGGCCGGTGTATCGGCCATGGGTTTTGGCGGCATCAACACCCACGTGACCTTAGACTCAGCCGCAGAACCGAGCGCCAAATTTGAGCCGGATATGGATGAACAGGCCTTGATGGCTTCCGCCCAGGAAAATGAAATATTCGTATTGAGTGCCGAAAATGATTCTGAATTGAGCGCCAGATGCCTGGAGCTGGCCGACACGGTCGCAGGAATCAGCTACGCCGAATTGACTGATCTTGCAGCCGACCTCGGACATCAAGTGGATTCACGCCACAATTTGCGGGCGGCCTTTATGGCCGATAATCCGGATGAAGTTGTTGAAAAGTTGCACAAACTGCATTCTATTCTGGCAACCAAAGCCTTAAATCCCGGCCAGTTGCACCAGGATGAGAAACAACGAATCTGGTTGGGCCGTCCGTCTGCCCCGCCTCGGGTGGGATTCCTGTTTCCGGGCCAGGGATCGCAGAAACTGAATATGGCCCGGGGGCTGGTTGAGCGTTTTCAGTGGGCCCGCGAACTGGTGCAAGTGGCGGATAGCCTGTCTGAAGAATTCGGCGCGGCCCCGCTCAGCCAAATCATGTATCCACCCATTGATCAGGCCCGGGACGCCGAACAGATTGAGTCATGGTTTCATGAATTATCCCTGACCGCCAACTGCCAGCCGGCGATCTGCCTGGCTTCCATTTTATGGCAGCGCTTCCTGAAAAAGCTGGGAATCATACCGGTGACCGCCGGTGGCCACAGCCTTGGGGAAGCGTCGGCTTTTTTCGCTGCCGGCGCGTTTGATGAAACTGTGCTGCTGCGCTTTGCCTACCGGCGTGGCCAGGCCATGAGCGGCCGCCGGGAAGAGGCCGGTGCCATGCTCAGTTTGCAATGCACCCGCCCGAAGGCTGAATCTCTTTTGAAAAAAGTTTCCGACGGCCATATCGTTCTGGCCATTATCAACGCTCCCAACCAGATGGTGGCTTCCGGTGAACTGCGCGCCATCGAGCAGCTGAGTCGCCTGGCTAAAGCAGAAAAGATTGCCATAATGCGCTTGCCGGTTTCCAATGCATTTCACTGCCGTCTGACATCACCTGCCGCCGAAAAGTTAGCCCGGCAGGCCACCTTGCCGGAAAGGATGTTGGAACCAGGGCTTCGCCTGTTCAGCGGTATGGATGGACGTGAAATTTCAACCGGTCATGATCTGCCGCAACACTTTGTCCGTCAGGTAACCGCCCGGGTGGACTTTGTGGCCCTGGTTGAATCCCTGGCCGGGTGCTCGGACATCCTGATCGAGGTCGGCCCCGGCCGGGTTCTGTCAGGCCTGGTTGATGCAATCACCCCGGACAGCGGCCCTTCCTGTTGGCCGACGGAGCCGTCGCCCACTCAAACAGACGATCTGAACAAACTGCTCGCCCGCCTTTTTGTAAACGGTCTAACCATCAACTGGCCGGCACTGTATGCCAACCGGCTGGTGCACCCTTTTGTTCCGCCGGCAAATCGATCATTTATAACCAATCCTTGTGAAAATCCGCTTGATATGGAAATGGCCGTGGCATCCGCGGCTCACCCCCCGGAACAGGCGCTGGGAACCCCTTGGCTGCCCGAACTGCCGGACCTTCCGCGGGAAACTTTCCAAGCCTATTTAAAAAAGAGAGGGGCTTTTCTGGCCGACGTCATCAAAGCCGATCTGAAGCACACGGGTTCCGTCCAACAGCCGGCAACCACCGAAAAAACGCAATTTTCCCATGCCAGCAGCACCGAAACCCGATCCGATCCCGATTATGCCAGCCAGGCTGACCGTTCAGCGGCGGAGACTTTATACGATCTGGTAGCTGAAGCCACCGGATTTCCAAAAAAAACGTTGGCGCTCGATTTACGTCTTTTGGATGATCTGAATTTGGACTCCATCAAATCCGGTGATCTCATAGCGCGATACGCGCAATCCTTTGGTCTGACCGGAGAATTTGACCCGGCCGGGTGGGCCAATGCATCTCTGGGCGAAATAATCGCTCTGGTTACCCATCGCAATGCGGAGACGGACCGCCCTGCCCACGAAAATCAAGCCCTGAATAAAGCTGACGTATTGAAGGTAATTGTCGATCAAGTATCGCGCATGATCGACATCCCCGCAGCGGATATCTCGACCGAAGCCCTGATCGGCCCGGATTTGCAAATTGGAGCCGACCAACTCCTCCAGCTGCTGAAGGCAAGTTCAGAGGCATTTAAGCTAGACCTGAATTTAGATTTACAGCCGCTTCTTCGCCGCAGCGCGGCGCAGATTGCTGAAATTTTTATTCGTATCGCCAACGCGCGTAATCCGGGTGATACACTTTTACCCGTAGACCTGCCCCGTACCTGGGTCCGGGAACTGCGAATCGATGTCATCGAAAGTGCGCAGCCGGATTTGCCTCCCTTTTATGGTAAACGTGCCGAAGACGACTGGTCCAACGCCCGGGTCCTGATTCTGGGCGATGATTCACGGGATGCGGTCTGTCATGGAATTGAGAAAAATTTGACCGGTTTAGGTGCCCGCGTTCTGGTAGCGACATTTGAGTCGGCGCAGTCCCCGGAGTTCCGAGATACCGTCGACGACTTTTCGCACTTTATTGCCGTCCTGCCACGCAGGGCTAAGGAATCAGATCTTTCCGAAGATCATTTGAGGCATATTATCCGGCGCTTGTCCTTTGCCGCGATTCCGCCGCCGGCCAGCCACGGACCGCGCCGCCGCAATTGCCTGGTATTTGTCCAGTTCGGCGGAGGTTACTTTGGAACGCGCTCGGATAGCGCTTTTCTCGCCCAGTGCTGCGCAACCGCCCTGGCCAAAAGCGTTTATCTGGAACGGGAGGATTTAAAAACCCGCGTGCTCGACTTCGATCCCCAAATATCAGCCGACCTCATCGCCAAATTAACGATCGAGGAGCTTCAGAGGCCCAAGGATTTTGTCGAGGTTGGATACGATCACCGCCTGACCCGGCGCACGACCGTCGCAAACTCCATCGAGCCGGCACTATATGACGAGGAACCGATTGCGTGGTCGAAAAAAGATGTCATCCTGGTGACCGGCGGTGCCAAGGGGATTACCGCCGAATGCGCCCTGGCCCTGGCCCGGGAAATGGGAACTCGGATGGCCCTGATCGGAAAAACATCGCTGCAAAAATCCGGGACCGGCGGTCGCGAAGAAAGCAAAATTTTTAAAATTTTGCAGCGCTATCAACAGCTGGGACTCGAGGCGCGCTACTACAGCTGCGATGTGTGTGATCGAGAGGCCGTTGTCCGCACGCTCAGGCAGGTTAATAAGGACATGGGAACCATCACGGGGATTATCCACGGAGCCGGCAAGAATAACCCGCGACGATTTAACCGGGTGTCGGCCGATGATGCGCTCAGGGAAGTGGCGCCGAAGGTTATCGGTGCGCTGAACTTGCTCGCCGAACTGGGAGAAAACCCGCCCAAGCTCATCGTGGGGCTGACATCGATCATCGGAATTACCGGGATGCAGGGCAATGGCTGGTATGCGTTTTCCAATGAAGCGCTGGATCTCATCCTGCGCCGCTACGCGTCAAACCACCCGGACACGCGAACCCTCTCGGTAGCCTACAGCATCTGGCGCGATGAGGGCATGGGGGCTAGAATGGGCAGTGTCCGGGCACTCAAAAAAAAGGGGATCGAGGCCATCCCCACCGAGGAAGGGATCCGGCGATTCGTTCACCTCTTTCGCCATAACCCGGGTACCCATCAGGTGCTCGTGACGGCGCGTATGACTCAGATGGACACCATCGGAACATTGGCACCACCGCCCATCAAAGGGGCCAGGTTCCTTGAAAAACGGATCCATTTTACCCCGGGCGTCGAATCGGCCTTTTGGGTTCATCTGTCCCTGGACGAAGACCTTTACCTGCAAGACCACTGTTATAACGATTCCTACCTTTTCCCGGCGGTTTTTGGCCTGGAAGCCATGGCTCAGGCGGTCGCCCATGTCACCGGCGTAACCGGCTTTCGCGGCGTGCGGGTGGAGAACCTCTTACTGCGGCGACCGATCATTGTCGACCCTGAAAGGGGGGCGGACATCATAATCTGGGCTCAAACCCGGGAACTGGTTGCCGCCGAAGATAGGTTGGCGGTTCGGGCAGGTATCTTCGAGGCCGGCGCCGATCCCGACGCCGATTTCTTTTCAGCCACCTTCGTAATGGGGTCAACGGATTCTCCCGTTGAACAGCCCCTGGACTTTCCGCGCAAGCCTTTGGATATATATCCCCCAACCGACTTATACCGCCAAACTCTGCTGTTTCAGGGGTCTCGGTTTCAACGCATCGACCAGGTCCATGTGCTTGAACGTCCGACGGACGAATCCGGAACCGTTGTTATCAGCACCTTGCCACCTGATCCGATTGGCGCAAAGCCGGCCTTTGCCAGCCCCGGTCATCAACAGTTTATACTGGGTGACCCTTTCCAGCGGGATAACCTGCTCCAATCGGCAGCCTTGTTGATACCCCAGGACACCTCGCTGCCGATGTCCATCCGGCGCTGGGACATATATCCCCGGGACGCAATCACATCCGAACCGGGCCGGGTGTTTGTCCAAACCCGGCTTCAGGGTTGGCAGGACCAGGAAGTCGAAACAGCCGTGCAATCCCTGGATCAATCCGGCGTACTTACAGAACGCTTGTCGGGATACCGTTTAAAAATCCTGAAGCATCATAATGAATATCCGTCAGTGGCGGACCTGCTGTGCCCGGACGCGCGCGACACGAGACAACTGCAAAATCAACTCTACGACCTGGCCGCTAGGTTGCGCCTGAAAATTCCACACGTCAATCTATCTTTTATTCCGGGACTGCATGATCTTTCCAAAGACCGGCGCAGGGAGCGTGAGCTGCCCCTGCTGATCAAGGCCAGCGAACGCTGGGCGGAAAGCAAACATATTGATAAATCGCGACTTAAGATTCAGTGGCATACTTCCGGAAAACCGGAGGCCTGGGCAGCCGATGAACCTTTCGGCGTTTCTCTGGCCCATGACAATCGGTACTGTCTGGTCACGGCCGGACCCGACTCACAGGGATGCGACTTGGCTCCGGTTAACCATCGCACATTGCAGCAGTGGACCGGGCTGTTAGGGCCATTCGGCAAAAATCTGTTCGATGGGCAGCCGGCCGATGATGAACTGGACCGTCGCGGCACGGCGCTATGGGCGGCCAGAGAAGTGCTGTATAAATTGGATGTTCAGGAAACCATATCCATCCAATTTGAAAACGCGACCGCTAACAGCATCCTGTTTGTCTGCACAACGGATAAGGGATTAATCAAAATACTGACCTTCTGGACGACATTGACCCGCGGCAGAGAGCGGGTGCTGGCATTATCCGTAACCGATGCCCCGATCGCACGAACCGCCGATGAAGCGCCGCGTATTGAGTATCCGGGGTATGAAGCCCTGCTCAACCGTCAGCACTATCAATTAATTGAGGGCGGCCCCCAGGGACAGGGTATATTCGTTCACCGCTTTCCGGTCACTTTCATGCCGGCCGGCCAGCTGAGCCGGCACGTCTATTATTCTCACTACTTCTTCTGGGCCGGGCAGGTCCGTGAGGCCTCGGGCTGGCCAGTGTTAAAAAGAATAGCCGATCAGTTCGCAACCGGCCAATGGGGTGCAGTCACCAATTTTGCAGATCTGAAAATTTTGGGAGAAGCGACGACTCACGATCTGATTGAAGTATGGCAGTGGGTCGCGGGCAACGGCGGCTCGCAGAATTCAGTCCTAGATCTGACATTTGATTTTCGCAAGGTACTGCCGACCGGTGGCTACGAACGTCTGGCATGGTTGGAACAGCAGACCACCTGGGTCAGAATTCTCGATCATGGGATTGCTAAGGTGGAGCCCTATCCTGAGTACTATGAAAATTTTATAAATGACATGCTGCCCCGCAACGACGCTCCCAATTTACCGCAGCCGCTTGCGGAGTCCTTAAAGGCTTTATCCGAGCATGAGGACGAAGACTATCAATATCGCGCGCCGGCCGGACCGACCGTCAACCCGACCCTTCTCAGTCAATTGATAGAAACCACTTTGGAGGATGCCAACATCGTGGGCAACATCTATTTTGCAAACTATTATGCCTGGCAGGGAAGGGTGCGTGACCGCTATTTTTATAATCTGATCCCGCAGCATTTCCAGGGCACCGGAGAGCGGGGAGAACTAATCTGCCTGAACTGCAGGGTCGACCACCTGCGTGAGGCGATGCCCTTTGACCGCATCGAAGTGCGCATGGCGTTAAAAGCCCTCAAAGAATGCCATGCATCCCTTTACTTTGAATATTTCAGAATCGATCCCGCCGGACCGCCTTTGAAACTGGCCACCGGAAAACAGGAAGTGGTCTGGGTGCGGCGCGATACCCAAAAAAAACCCATACCGCATCCCTTTCCATCTGCTGTTCGGACGGCATTCCAAAAGGCCATCCAGACTCAATATGCCAATTGAGAGAACCTTGCGGAGGAGCTCGAATTTTCGGGCTATAGGCTATAAATCGGGTACTATCCACTTGAAGCAAGTTATCCAGTTCAGCATTGCTGTTTATTGCCTCTCGTGCCCAGTAATTCCCCCCCAAAGCCTTGAACCTATGAAACCTTTTTTTATTCCCCCGCTTGATCCTGCAATTTAATAACGCCCGCAAATACGGTCCCCGTCATAATCAGCCCCCCCACCATCGCGATTCCCCAGCCAAATGAATGAACCTCTCCGATAAATCCAATCAGCGCCGGTGCCGCGCCACCGCCGATCAGAGATGCCATGGGAATCGTCAGCGAGACGGTCAGATTGCGCTCGCCGGCCGGACTCACCAGCGACAAGGCCGCAAAACCAGCGGGAAAGAAACAAACCGCTATGATCGGCTGCAGGAAAACTGCCGCAGCAACCCATGTCTGGGGAGCCAGACCAATAAACAGGGTCAGCATTCCGGTCAGCACAAATACAATCCTTAAAACCCGTTGCGGTCCGAAACGATCCGTCGCCCACCCGCCGGCCAGCGCCATGCCGACGCCGGCAATTCTGGATAGTGCTATCAGCGTATTGGCCCAGTTGCGGTCCATCCCGTGATCGGCCACCAGGTAAAGCGGCAACATCGTGTAAATGCCGAGGGTGCTGCTGATTCCCAGACTGAATAAAATTACCATAATCCAAAATGCGGGGTTCGAAAATATCAGCCGCAAAGAAGAATATTTGAAGGAATCACCGCGAAAATCACCACCGCGCCCAAATCTGGCAAAAACAGCGGTTAACATAAAAGCGGCAAAACCGAGTGCCATAAAAACGGTGCGCCAGGAAAACCAGTACAGTATAGCTTCAGCTACCAGGGGCGCCAGAACGAAACTGAGGTTGGGTGCCAGTTCATGAATCGCCAGCGCTTTACCCCAGTGCCGATATTTGAATAATGTGGTCAGGGTCGGAAGCCCGGATGGCAGATACGGGCCGGCCGCCATGCCAATCGCAATTAATCCCAGACGCAGCCCCCAGGGACTCGTGCTGAAGGACGTCATAAACAGGGCCAGGCCCATTGCAATGCCTGAAAACATGATCGTTTTCCGGTGGGTCAGACGCGATGAGATGAATCCCGATGCCAGCAGCGTAGTAAAGTATCCCAAAGAAATAAAAAAAAATAGAGACCCGGCTTCAGCGGGGCTTAAAGCCAGATCAGCTTTGACCCTGGGCATTAAGGGGGCCAGGATAATACGCGCAATGAAGTTTACAAAAAATATGGAAGTGAGCAGCAAAAGCGGGGTCAGCTGGGTCAGGAATGCTTCCTGGGATCGAGGCTTTTTGTCCTCACGATCCGGGTCGGTTGAGCTATGATTCATGTCCAGATTTCGCCTTCAGGTCATATCCTTCTATAACGGGGGGATCAAACAGTGTCTGACCGATAACGACACGATCCAATCCGGTTCGTTTTTTTTCAATCAGTGCGCGCGCAATTTGCCGGCCTGCAGCCAGGTTCCGGGGTACATCCGCCTGGTTGCAGAAGGCAATGCGCGCTGCAGCGGCCGGCGCATTTTTAAACATCCCCTTTTCGTGCACCATTACAGCAACAATAGCCGCTTCGCTGACCACTGAGCCATGGGCAAGACCCGCTAATTGGCTAAATCGTTCAGGTCTGAATACCCACTGATCATTTAAGGGTTGCCCGGCCCCATTTAAGCCGACGATTCCGACCAGCTTGCGATGTGCAGGCCGGAATTACCGGCTCATGATCGGCAGGGGCTTTTAGGGGTCTGCCGGCAGATCCATCGGCCTCCACCAGAATCCAGCGAAACAGATGGCTGTGCCAGATAGCCTGGACGAATTCAGGCGTGAACCCGCGCAGTTTTCTCTGATCCGGAAGTTTTTCGAACGCGGCCGTGATATGGCATTGGTTTTTCAGCGCCTTTTGAGCCTGTTGCAGCAGCCTGGAAACAGACCCGCAGATTATCAGATTGATCGATTGTTCCGGCAGCGGCCCATAGATTTTGGTCGTGGTTGTCGTCAGCACCGGTTCACCGGCCAGTGCCAGTTCGTGTGCCAGCCTGAACATCAGACTGGTTTTACCCCCGGCCCCCACCAGGCTGATGACCCCCCTGTCCCCGAGCATTAATCCTTCACGCAGTGAAACCATTTAGGATATCCTAATTATACACCCTCAACACCGCCTCCAGCACCGATCCCCCGATGGCCCGGGCCTTGTCGGAAATCGTGCTGCAATAGGACGCCTGTCCCCGGGGATCAACATCGCCAATTTTCAGCCCGCGGATAACCGCGGTATCAGATCGAATCAACCCTCGGATCACTCCGCCGATTTTCGTACGGACCGCTGTCTCCTGCACCAAGCCGACAATGTCGCCGGCTTCGACGTGGTCAGCGATGGATCGCCGGGCCATGAAATTTCCGTCAAGCGGTGCCCGCAAAACCCGCTCTTCAGCAAACCCGCCGATGCTGCCGGGAATTCCGGTGTTGGGCTCGGCCGGGCCGGCGGTGATGATACGGCCCAGATTATGTCCCCGGTTGGTTTCAATAACCATATGAACATTATTGCCGGCGCTAAAACCGGGCCCCAGCCCGATCACCAGGCCGGCCTCCTGCATCCGGGTACCCAGATTTCTCTTGGCCAGCATGGCATCCACCACCAGGTCCGGACGAATTTTCGCCAACAGGTGCCACTGCGGGTCCGGGGCTACGGCAATTTTGCCCCGCTCCCATGCTTGATAAATATCTGAAAGTCCCTGAACCCTGACAGCCTCAACATTTTCCACGGTCTGATTCCCGTCATGCACGGCTTCACAAAATGAAACTTCACGCCGCACGGCGAGCGGGTTGGCCGTTTCCAACATCAAGATCTTTTGCATATTTGCCATATACAGCCGCCAGGCCACTGCACTGGCCATTTCCCCGGCACCCTTGATGACAATGGCAAGTCCACAAAGTTGAGCCATTTTTCGATCCCTATTCGATATCAGAAGGCAGATGATCGATCACAAATGACCGATGACAGATTATGAAGTCGGAAGGCGGAAATTTTACAGAACCGGACTTTCAACAGTTAACATTTTTCAATTAAGCCCTATGCGCCCTGCCCTTTGCGCTATCCTTCAAGTTTCCGCATTCCAACTTCCGAATTCTTTTTTCCGCATTCCGCATTCCGCCTTCCGAATTCTCTTTTCGCTTTTCCACCTTCCGCATTCCGACTTCCGTTACGCCCGGTCCTTATCAAATAATCCGATTTTTTCCCACCTTCTCACCTTCCCACCTTCCCACCTTCTCAACTTCCCACCTTCTCAACTTCTCATCTTCTCAACTTCTTTCTTTTCCGACTTTGCCTCGCCTGAGCTCGTCGAAGGCCGCATTCCGACTTCGCACTTCAAATTTCCCCCTTCAGATGACTTCTTCCTGACTAAAATCGCGCCCAATTTTGCAGTCTGATTTTTCATATCCTTCGATCCATTGTTGAATGCGATGGTCACCATACTCCGCTTTCCAGGCGGAGACGATTTTTTCAACCGGGACGTCGGCGTAGGACCCATGTTCCGCAATATACTCCATGAACTGTTTATTTTCGGTATTGAAGGGATGAAAGATGGAGTCCTGGCAGCCATCGAATTCCAATGGTATGACTTTGTGCCGTTTGCAGAGCTGGAGGTTAAATGCCGGGGTCGCCTTGCGCCACTTGCCGTTCAGATAAAACTCGGTGAAACCATGATAGACAAATAAATCAGATCCCAAAAACTCAATCAGCTGCTGGGTCGCCAGGTGATTGCGAACATCGGCAAATCCGACCCGTGAGGGTATATTGCTGGCCCTTCCCAGCGCGCACAGCAGCGTCGCTTTGCCGACACAAAACGCCCGCCCCTTTTTTAATACATTGCTGGCACGGTAATGTTCCGGTCGATAAAACGGCAGATAGGGGTCATACCAGATAGGGTCTCTAACCGCATAGTACAGCTTGACTGCCTTTGATACCGGATCCGGGCCGACATCCTTTACGGCATCTTTGGCATAACCGACAATAGCCTCATGATCACTGTCAATAATCGACGTCGGCCGAAGATAAGCGTTAAGTTCAGAGTCCATACATGCTAACCTCTAAATGGGTGATCGTATCCTAAAAACGAATATAAGCGGTCGGGTACGGTATACCAGCAATAATAGGCTTCGTCAAAGGATTGATGACGTAAAATATTGGCTTATATCGGACTTCAGCATCCGATGGTAGATAATATCTGTTTGATGTGGTAATATGGCTCGAAATTATCTGCAAGGAAGGAGCAACGGATGACATCAAAAGTTATGGTAATTATATCTACGGCGGAAACGGACAAGGCCTTGACCGGTATCATGTACGCTGTCAATGCCCAGAAAAACAAATGGGTCGACGATCTCAAGGTTATTTTTTTCGGACCGTTTGAAAACCTGGTATGCGAAGATGAGAAAGTAGCCCAGGCGGCATCCAAACTGCTGGATTACGAGACCCCGATTGCCTGCAAATTTTTATCAGATCGCGACGGCATCAGTGAAAACCTTGAAAAATTGGGCATCAATGTCGATTACGTCGGCTCGCTGATTTCCGGCTACATCGAAGACGGTTATATACCGATGGTGTTTTAGTTTCCGATGCCATTTTCAAGAAGAAATATCTGCAGAGCACGCTGAGATCGCAGCGACTATTTGAGATTTCTTTCTCGGCGTTATGCGAACGCTGCGGTGAACGACTTATGGTTCCTGATCGATCGGACCGGCAGTTTTTTTGGGCCGGCGGTTGGGCTGAACCTGAACACCTGAAACCTTACCTTCATATGCCTCATAAAAACCAAACAGCCGGTGTTATTTTAGCCGCCGGCATGTCGCAAAGATTCGGGCGGCCCAAGCAATTGCTGAAGCTGAAGAATAAGCATTTGATTGAGTGGGTGCTGGACGCTGCCCTGGCATCGCGGCTTGCGAAGGTCGTACTGATACTAGGACACGAGCAGCCGAAAATCATTCAGGCGCTGGGGCCAAAATCAAACCACTCACGTTTGCAGATCGTGACCAATCTGCGGTATCGGGAAGGCCAGAGCACTTCACTCCAGGCGGGACTGTTGGAAATCCAGTCCCGGATATCATCGGTTATGTTTTTGCTTGGCGACCAGCCCCTGCTGAAAACAGCCACGATCGATCATATGCTTGACAGATTCTGGCATTCGGCAAGAGACATTTGTGTACCGATTTGGCAGGGCAAAAGGGGCAATCCGACCATTTTCAGTCGGGCGATGTACTGCAACCTGATGGCGATTGAGGGTGACATCGGCGCCCGGCAGGTTATCCGGGCAAATCGCGAACGGGCCCTATCTATCGAATTGGACGATCCGTTATGCTTTCTGGATATTGATTCCCCGAAAGATTATGAAGATATTCAAAAGCTTCTAAAGTAAACGGGATCTGCCAAGGAAGGAGAACTACACATGAATAAATTTAGCTGGTATTTTGCGTGTCTCATTTGCATGCTGATTATGTTGAGTATTCTCGGTTGTGCCGCCGGTCCCCGAGGTAAATTGCCCAGAGTTGAAAGCCCGACCGCAAGCGAACTGAAACAGGATTGGAAAAGTTACACCGTTTATTTTCGGCCTAAGATTGCCTTCGTCTATAAACTGAAAGATGATCGGAAAATCATATTGGATGAGCGCTGGAAAGAGGTTACAACGGAATCGATGATGGAAAAAAGCAAGATCACCAGTTCGACCTGGGTGAAAAAAATTATAGGCCAAAATAATGCGATGTATGGTTACATGGTTCAGCGCTCCGCTGATCGGGCCAATGTCGCGATAATTGATGAGAACACGGTTCAGCTATACTATCATTATGTTCGGACCGCTGGTGGTCCCTGATGGCATCTCAAAAAAGGGCGGGTGTTATCCTAGCAGCCACTAATCGTCAGTCCAACGAAAGCACCAAACGCGGCGCCGCTGATTCCACTGATGTTAAACCCGCTATACGCGCATATCGCCACCACAAAAAAGGCTGATACGGCTAATACGATAAACGATGTCTTTTGGTAAAACTTTTTATCTGATATTGAATTCATGCCCCCCCCTTTTTTATAGCATTAGATTTATTATCGGCATGGTTGGCCACATACTTTAGGATAAGGAACACGATAATGAAACCGTCAATCAGTATACTGGGTCTTGGAACGATGGGAAGACCGATGGCACGCAAATTAATCGATGCCGGCTATCAAGTCCGGGGATGGAATCGTTCAAGTCTTCCCGAGAATGTGACCGCCGGAATTCAACTGTGTCAAAAATTAGAGGAAGCGGCCCGGGCTGATGTGTGCCTGCTGATGCTGCTGGATTCAATTGCTGTTAATGCGGTACTCGAGCAATTGACGCCGCACCTGGCGGCCGGCCGCATTATTTTAGATATGGGCAGTTCAGACCCGGCCCAATCCAGAAAAATTGCCCCCAGGCTGGCAGCCGCAGGTATCGGCTGGGTGGATGCCCCGGTCTCCGGCGGACCTGAAGGCGCATCTAAAGGGACGCTGGCGATTATGGCCGGCGGCACGGAAAATGATTTTTCCCGCGTCAAGCCGATTCTGGATACATTGGGGGGCAATGTGGCGCATGTCGGCGGACCGGGCCTCGGGCATACCGTTAAAGTCATCAATCAGCTGATCGTGGGACTGACAATTGAGACGGTGGCCGAAGCGCTGACTCTGGCAGAAAAATCGGGGGTAGATCCACGAATGCTGCAGCAGGCGCTAAAAGGGGGGTTTGCCGATTCTAAGATTTTACAGCTGCATGGATCCCGCATGGCAGACCGCAGCTACGTACCCGGTGCCAAAGCCACCATCCAACTCAAAGATCTAAAATTGGCCAGGGCGCTGGCCTCAGAAGCGGCAACCGAATTGCCGCATCTGGCGAGCACGCTGGTGCTGTATGAAAAGCTGATCGCTCAGGGTGATGGTGATTTGGACCATTCCGCGATCCATAAATTACTGTGGGACTAGCCGGAACAAATTGCCACCAAGGCTCGAAGATGCAAAGTGAAACTTGAGGATTCAGGAATTTAGGAACTGAAGGAATTCTTAACAACAATGAAAACGCGAGGTCGCCATGGAATTTTACATCATCCCGGATAGCGAAGCCCTGAGCCAATGTGCCGCATGCCGGGGCCATATCAACGAAATGTCGGAAGTTTTTGGTCTGGGCGTTAAGCTAAAGCCCGATGTCGACTTGGCTGAATTTGAAAGCCATTGTATCGAGGTAGACCTGGTCTCGGAAGAAAAGTCGGTCTATATGATGGTAACCGCACCGGGATCGGAAGCCAAAGATGACGGTAAAGACGGCATGTTTTTAGTATGTTCCGAAAGCTGCGGTAAACAATTAAAGCAGGTTTTGGAAAAAGAAGTATCTCTAGGAAAGATGTTTGAAACCGTTTTCAGGACGGCGTAATTAAACACCCGATTCCCGCTGGAGCGGTATGGTTAGGGTCGCCATATACTTATGGTGGCTAATTATGCTCAGCGGCAGCAATATAAAACCGCTTGCTGCAAAAATGATGCTGTGGGGTACATATTCCATTAAAATGCCGCATTTTTATTCATTTGATGTTTGACTCAGTCAGTTTATGGCTGTGGGTGGAATCCAGATCCAGGTCATAAACCTTTTTTATTTCTTGGATTTTTTTTAAGTTTTTCTCATTGAACGGAAGCTTGCCGTCAAACGCATGCAGCACGATGCCCTCGATCAGATCCCCCAGTGTCATGTCAAGGTACTCGGCCAGGGCTTTCAACACTTTGACCATGCGCTTTTCAATCCGCATACCGGTCTGTATCCGTTCGATTTGAAGTGGGTTTTTCATAGTTGCTCCTGTATTTTGGTATTATGGTACATTGGTACCACTGTAAAATGATTTTGTCAACTATGATTATGGCCTGAATTTTCTGTGCTGTTAAACCTTAGCAAAGCTCGGGGGCAAATTTTCGATCTAGCGGCTTATTTCGAATCGGGCTGAATCAGGATAAAATTTCAGGTAAAAGGTTAGCATTAACCGATAATCTGTGGTATCTGATAAATAGTGGTTGAAATGGGCGTAAAGCTTCACCCACCGGAGCACTAAGACCGTGCTTTGAAGCATTGTTATCGATGGCGCCGCCTTTGCGCCGCTGAGTTTATATAATAGATTTCAGTGTTCCATTTCGATACACAGTCGATGATTGCCGTTGGAATATCGCTTAGTTTAGGAACCACACAGATTATAAAAATGATCCCCAATCTGACCCAGACAGGCAAAAAAAGAAAAATCCTGTCGATCATCCTGCTGGTCACCATAGTTTTTCTGATGAATGGATGCAATTCCAGCAACAATCCGACCGCAAATTCGCTAACTTCAAAAAGCATTAGCGAAATCCTGGTCAGCGAGGAAGATGATTCGTGGGACTGCATTATATATGGCAATCATGCGCTGACATTTTCGGCAATCAATCACGTATCCCCCCCAGGTATCCTGTTATATTTTCCGGACACAACGCTCGATATTCCAGCCTCAGATCCCTTTATACCCGCGCATGACATCTTCAGCTCGATCGAGGCCAACGAGTTCATTGATGGAAATTCAACAAATTCACGCATATTAATCGGTCTGAATATTGATCGGCCCTATAGCATATCTCCTGATGAAAATGGGTTAAAAATTTCCTTTCCAAAAACGCTCGTTCAACCGGTTGATGACGAAACAATCAAACTATCCGCAAAAACGAATGCGGCCGTGGCCGCTGAGCACGATTTTCCGTCTGCAAGCCTGTTAAATACTGTGACGGCAACCCCCTTGATAAACCATATTATCGTCAATGTGACTGCCGATGGAACCATAACGGAATATGATTCGTTTGCAATTGATAATCCAGCCCGGATCGTATTTGATATTTACAATATTAAAAGCTTTCATAAGGACGGCCGGACCATTGCAGTCGATTCGAAATGGGTGAACCGGATACGCTATAGCCCATACCCGGACAAGATTCGATTGGTGCTTGACACGCAAAAACAATACCTGACAAAGTATTTTTCCTTTCCAACCGGTTCCGGTCTGTTGATTTATGTAGGCCAGATGCCGGAGCCTTTAAAAAAATAAATGAGGATTGACATTCAAAGTGCGCATGCCCATATAATAAGGTGATTTCAAGAAAAGGAGGCTACATTATGCGAGTAAACCGTATAGTATGGCTGGTGCCTGTCTTTTTAATTTGTCTTATAATCGGTGCACGGAGCAGCGATGTAATCGCCGCAGAGGAGATTAAAGCCCCGCTTCTGACAGGCATAACGTGGGTTAACATGTCGCCGGACCAGAAGGTGGGCTACATTTGGGGTACCGGTGACGTTATTGATCTTGAGCAGGAAATTATGGAAATATACCCTGAGTTGAAAAATTAATAACATAGAATTCAATGGTTATACAATTTGCTTTACCAGCTATAACGATGAGTAGCCAAAAAGGAGCAAATACAAGGTGAAACGCGACTATTGTTTTGAACTCAAGAGCAAACTATCTGAATTGGATACATTGTGCCGGCATCTGGAAGACTGCGGCAATGACATGGAGTTGCCCCAAAAATGTCTGTTCGAAATAAACTTAGGTCTGGACGAGCTGTTTACCAACATCATCTCATAATGATTACAATTACGGAATTCAGAGCATGGCATTGGGTATAATCAAAGCCAGCTGGGGGAAAAGGATTAGAATCACCATGCTGAGAATACAGGCCAACAGGAAGAAGGAGACACTTTTAAATATGGTCCCAAGCTCGATATCAGGTGCCAGTGCTTTGACAACGTAGATGTTTACGCCCACCGGGGGTGTGATGGCACCCATGGTGGTTACCATGGTGATGATAATGGAGTACCAGATGGGATCGAAACCAAGGGCGACTCCCAGCGGGAAAAAAATCGGGATAGTGAGCACCAGAAACCCCAGCGAATCCATAAAACAGCCCCCGATCAGATAAATGATCAACACGAGAGCTAATATAACATAGCGTGACACTGGAAGCGCAGCCGCGAAATCAGCCACCATGAAGGGCAGGCGGTCACCGCAAGGAAGCGCCCGAAAATAATGGCTCCGGCCACCAGCATAAATACCATGCATGAAATCTTAAGGGTTTCTCCGATGGAATTCATCAATCCTGCCCAGGTCAACCTGCGACTGAGGACGCTGACGACCAGGGTAAAAAAAACGCCGACCGCTCCGGCCTCAGTAGGGGTAAATAATCCGATATAAAGCCCCCCGATTACCAGCGCAAAAATAGTGATCGCCTCCATAACCCCGATAAGCGATCTGATTTTTTCTCTCAGACTGGTTTTCGGACCTGCCGGACCATAATCCGGATAGAGCCGGCAAATAACAAAAATGGTCACAACGAATAAAAGTCCCAGCAAAATGGCCGGAATAATTCCGGCCAGAAAAAGCTTGACGATGGATTGTTCGGTCTGCAGCCCGATGATAATTAGAACCACGCTGGGCGGCATCACAGTGCCCAAGGTACCGCCGGTGACTACTGTACCGCTGCTCAGACGGGTGTCATAATTGTATTTTTTCATCTGGGGCAGCGCCACTGCCCCCATGGTTGCCGCGGTGGCCGTATTGGAGCCGCAGATGGCGGCAAAAAGTTCATCGGCTCCAATGGTAGCAATCGCCAGGCCTCCGCGCCAGTGTCCCATCCACTTGTAGGCGGCGTCGTATAGCCGCTCGGCAATACCGGCATTGAAAGCCAAGTACCCCATGAAAATGAAAAGCGGAATGACGGTGAGTCCATATTTCGAAAAGGTGCGTCCAAAGATCCGTGGCGATCATATTCAGCGCTGCGTTGAAGGAAACTACATAAGCAAAGCCGAAAAACCCTGTGACTGCCATGGCGAAGCTAACGGGCATTCCCAAGCAAAACAGGACCAGAAGAAGGGCAATAATCCCTATGATTCCAACAATCGAAAGGTCCAACTAAGTCGCTCCATTTTTTGCAGAAAATAATTTCAGAAAATCGACCAGCAGCACAAGCGCTAGCAGAAAACAACCAAAGGCCAAACCATAAGTGAAGGGGTAATAGATAATTCTCAGGGTCTCAGTGACTTCGCCGGTTTCCCGAATGGTTGCCGCCCAGCGCGCAATTTGCCAACCGGCAATGCAAAAAAATAGCATACAGATAAAATAATTGATCCCGTTGAGAATGGTCTGGGTTCTTTCGGAAAATCGATTGACAAGGATGTCCACCGAAATATGAGCTTTTTTCATCTGAGTATAGCCCAGCGCAAAAGCGGTCGCCACCGCACCAAAAAAGCCCATGAGTTCGAAGGTACCTTTAATCGGGACCCACACAAGGCGCGAAAAAATATTGGCGCAGGTCATCAGAATCATCGCGATCATAAACACGCCGGCGAGCAATAGAAACATAACACACAAAACCCGTATAATTTTCTCCAAAATACTCATCTGCGAATCCCGAGATCATGTCCGCTATTTTGTAACAAACTGGCCCGGACAAGCCGGTTTGATCGAAGCGTAAATTGACCGCCTGGAGAGTCCCGGAGCACCCAAAATGACAGATTGCCCGATTAAGCCTCTAATTGAGCGATTTTTGGACACCAGCTGCCATGGCTGACACCGGTTTGGAGACGGATTACGGAATTCGAGCAAACCGCAATCCGTCTTGCAGTCATCGGCCCTTTTATTCGAAAGGCACCTATTTGGAGTATTTTTTAATGAGGGTCTTGATGTCCGCTACGATGGCCTCGGCCGGCAGGCCTTTGGCTTGGGCATCGGCAACCCATTTCTTTGTGAGTGGCTGCAGCTTGGCATCCCACTTGGACCTTTCTGCGGAAGAAAGTTTGATCACCTCGACCCCCTGTGTATCAACCGCCCATTTCATGGCCTCTTTCACATGGTTGTCCATGTATTCTCCCGTCCACTCCGATTGCTCAACTTTCAGATCGTCCAGCACCTTCTGGACCTCTTTGGGCAGCTTGTTCCAGACGTCCATATTCATGACGACTGCAAAGGGATAGATCACCGTATCGGTCAGCGTGACATATTTGCAGCTCTCAGCAAATTTGAAGTCTTTCATTACCTCGAGCGAGGAGTAAAGTCCCTTTACCACCCCTTTTTGCAGGGCTTCGACCGTTGCCGGCATCGGCATCCCCACGGGATTGGCACCCCATGCCGATAGAATCTGGGCCGCCCCCCCGGAGGCTCTCAAATCCAACCCCTTAATATCTTCCAGCGTTTCTGACGGGAACCTTCGACATAATGTTGGTCGGCGCCGTGGCGAACATGGCCAGAACCTTTACCTTGGCAAATTCTTCGGGTTGATATTTTGCCCACAGGTCCCAGAGCACCAGGCTGCCCACGCGCGCGTCCGGTATTCCAAGGGGAAGACTGGTGGCGTTGGTTACAATAAAGCGGCCAGGCTGATAGGCCATGCATAAGTTACCGATGTCAGCCTGGCCCGCAATCACCCCATCCATCATGTTTTTGGCGTTGAGCAGTGTGCTGCCCGGGAAGGTGTTCACCGTAACTTTGCCGTTGGTGCGTGTTTCGACTTCTTTTTTCCATCGCTCCATCTGCACACAAGGAAAAGTGGGTGCCGGTGGAAAATTGGCATAGCTAAGCTTGATTGAATCGGCAGTTGCTGATGCCGGCCCCAGAGCAGTGAAACATAAAGTGGCAATAAAAACTGCGACCAAGATAAGTCCTAATTTCTGTTTCATTGTTGATTTCTCCTTTTTTTGGGGGTTAAAAGCTGAACGTAACCACAAATCGACCAAGTCACCGAAGTAGTTACGCAAGCTTCAATTCACGACAGGCCTCTGTAGGTTTCATTCTTTTATGATACACTCGTCAACATCTTCCTTGCCCAGATTCCTGCCCACATAGATCCAACCCTTTTTTCTCGCGCAGCGCGGCCAGCACCTTTTCCGGCGTAATCGGCAGGTCTTTGATGCGCACACCGACGGCGTCGTAAATCGCATTGGCAACCGCCGGGGCCGTCGGAACACACCCCGGCTCGCCGATACCCTTGGCCCCGAACGGTCCGTCCTCATCATAGGTTTCGAGCACGGGGGCTTCGATGGGCACGGTATCTTTGGCAGTCAAAATTTTGTAATCCCGGAAATTGGGATTCATATTTTGGCCTTTTTCCAAAATTACCTGTTCGGTCAGGGCATACCCGAGCCCCATCATGACGCCGCCGTAAACCTGCCCCTCCAGCAGCATGGGATTAATTGCTTTTCCCACATCGTGCGCCGCCACGTATTTCAGAATTTGAACCTTGCCGGTATCCTGATCCACTTTGACCCGCACGCCATGGGAGCCGAAGGTATAGGTCATGGACATATTGCCCTTAAAGTCTTTGCCCATATTCTCATTGGCGGGATCATAGAAATGCTCGGCCATCAACATCTGGCCGCCATGGCTGAAATGCGCTTTTCTAAGGAGTTTGCCGAGGTCGATTCGGTTTTCGGCATTTTCCGTGTCGATAATACAGCTGTCGCGCAACACCAGCCTTTCCAACGGAACTTCAAGCTGCTTGGCGCCCATTTCAAGCAGGCGGGCTTTTATTTTTTTGGCGGCACCGAGGGCGGAATTGCCGGCGATAAATGTTGTTCGGCTGGCATGGGCGCCGACATCCCAGGGGCAGACATCCGTGTCGGAGTGAATGACATGCACATCGTCTACCTGCAGTCCGAGTTCTTCGGCCACTATTTGGGCGATAACCGTGTCCGCCCCCTGCCCCATATCGGTGGCACCGGTGAAAACGTCCACCTTGCCGAAATCATCCATTTTGATAATGGTCCCACATCCGTCCGATTTGTAGACCCTGGCACCGCCGCCGACGTGAATCAGCGAGGCCATGCCGACGCCTTCCCCCTCCTTGTTTTCTGCATCCCACTGGAGGGTTTCTTTGATTGAATCCATGCACTCCTCCAAGGCCGCAGGTGGTAATTCGCAGATCCTGGGGAGAAACATCGCCGGATTTATTGGCGTTGATCCGACGAAATTCAATCGGGTCGATGCCCGCTTTTTCCGCCAGCATATCCATGGTGCATTCGATGGCAAAAGTCGCCTGGGGATTGCCGTAGCCGCGCATGGCCTGGGCATAGGTATTGTTGGTATAAACGCACTTGGCCTCATAGCGGACGTTGGCCACGCGATAGAGGGTTGTGATCGGCATCATCATCACCGACGGGGTTGTGGCGCCCCAGGAGGTATAAGCGCCGTTGTCCAGAATCATGGAAATATCCCTGAAAAGCAGTTTGCCGTTCGCATCGCAGCCCTGTGATATATAGGTAATCGTAGGCTGCCGGGTCGAAGTGGCGATGAATTCCTCTTGGCCCGGTCAAATTCAATTTTCACCGGCCGGCGCGTGTGAAAAGCAAGCAGAATGGCGATATATTCGTAGGCATAGGTGTCCAGTTTACTGCCGAATCCGCCGCCGATGCAGGGTTTGATGACCCGAACCCGTTTGTCCTTAAGCCCCATCGCCTTGAGCGCCTCCAAAAAATCCTTTTGGGCCAGGGACGGAATCTGGGTATTGGTGTAAATCGTCAGATTGTTGGTCGGATCAAACTCGGCGACCGCGCCACTGGTCCCCATACAGCAGTGGGTAACCCAGGTCGTGCTGAAGCGATCTTCCACTACATAAGCCGCTTCCTGCCGGGCGGCATCCACATCACCATAATGCAGTTTCCACGGCACTTTGAGCACATTGGTCTTATGCGCCTCGTGCACCAGAGGCGCACTTTTTTGCATGGCTTCCTCAGGATCGAAAACACCGGGCAGCGGCTCGTAGATCACCTCGATCAGACTTAAGGCTTTTTCGGCAGTGTCGGGATCGGTTGCGGCTACGGCGGCAACTTCATCCCGGTAGGACCGGACCTTGCCGGCCTTCAGCGGCCGGTTGTCCTTGTAAAAGCCCATTTTGATTTCCGGACAATCCTCCCCGGTGATAACCGCTCGGACCCCCGGCAGCGCCCGGGCTCTGGATGTATCAATTTTTGCAATCCGGGCATGCGGAAACTTGCTGTACAGGATTTTGCCGTACAGCATTCCCGGTAATTTTAAATCCTGGATATATTGCGCGCGCCCCGTTGCCTTATCGACAGCATCTATTTTAGGGACTCGTTTCCCCACTGAACACAAGTTTTGCATCGTTATATCTCCTGTGGCGATAATTCCATCGCCTAGAACGAAAATCAGAAATTTTGTTTAGATCGCTCAACATATAGAGGTTTCAGGTGTCAGGTGTCAGCTATCGCCCTCACCTTCCCGACACAGTGCCTAATAAAAATGTCGCATAATTTTGCAACTGCCGCTGAATAAAGGCAACCCTGAACGGTGAACCCCTGGCCCAGACCTGGATTGCTAATATTTAGTGAGGACTAAGGAGATCCATCGACATTGAAAATATTTTCATGGCCAAATCTCGTCGCACCAGGGCAGGCTTGAACCTGTGAACACTTACAAATCTTCAATATTCATTCCTCTTGCGCCCCATCATGACCCTCCCAGGCGGCTACCGGTTCCTCATCTTCTTCCTGGTAGTAGCCGCTGACGGATTTAATGGAGTCTATAATCTGCACGTAACCGGTACAGCGGCAAATATTCCCGGCAATGCCGTGTTTGATTTCATCTTCGTTGGCATTGGGATTTTCATCCAGCAAAGCTTTGGCAGACATTATCATTCCCGGTGTACAGAAGCCGCACTGGATGCCGCCTTTTTCTACAAAGGCCTCCTGGACCGGGTGCAGGGTTCCATCGCCGGCCGCCAAACCTTCAATCGTCACCAAATCCTTGCCGTCAATTTCAGCAGCCAGGTAAAGACATGAGTTGACGGCTGCACCATTGACGATCACCGTGCAGGCCCCGCACTCCCCGCCGCCGCATCCTTCCTTGGTGCCATTATAGCCAAGTTCTTCACGGATCAGATGCAGCAAGGTCCAATGGTCCTCGATTGACATTGCCAACTTATTGCCGTTAAAAGTAAAAGATACGTCTTTTGCCATCCGTAAAGCCTCCCGGTTTGGTTGACTAGTAAAATAGTTGATTGGTTTATTTAATAATTAACTCGTTTATCAGATAATTTTAATAAGAAACCGTTTAAAAAACCAAAACTCTTCATTTATGAGCTATGCGCTGTTTCAACCATCTACCGACTTTGGGTCTTCAGCTATGATCTGTGAGCTGTTTTTCCTTCAGACTTCAAAATTCCATGGAAATCAGCGCCATTATTGACACCTGACACCCGAAACCTTATTCCCTTTTCCGACTTCCGCATTCCGACTTCCATTCATTTCCACTTCCGCATTCCCACTTCCGACTTCAAAGGACTTCCGACTTCTACTGCGTTTTTTGCTTTACCCGCTGCAAAGCCTTTTCCCCCATGCGTTTGACCAGGACCCCGACCATCTCCCGTCGGTACCAGGCAACACCCCGGATGCTGTCTCTGACCTTTGATTCTTCAGCCGCAATTTTACCGGCTTCGACCAGGGAACTTTCATCGATGGCTTTGCCGACGAGATACTTTTCCGCCTGAATACATCGAAGCGGCGTCGGTGCCGCAACGCCGAGGCATATGCGGGCTTTGGCGCAGGTAACCAAATCTTCTTCCAATCCCAGCAAAACGCCGGCTCCGAGCATGGGAAGTTCCATCGCCGACCGCCGCCCGTGTTTGACATAAGCCCCGCCGGTGCGGGGGTCAAGGGGTGGAACAACCAGTTTGGTAAGGATCTCGCCCCGGTCCAAATCACATTGCCCCGGTCCCAGAAAAAACCGGCGCAGTTCCGTCGTACGCGGGCCTTTGGTTCCGTAAATATGAGCCTTGGCGTCCAATGTGATTAACGGAATGGCCCCGTCCGCCGAGGGTACGGCATTGACCAGGTTGCCCCCGATGGTGGCAACATTGCGAATCTGCACCGAACCGATATTACTGACCGCGTCATGCAAAATCGGATAATTTTGCCGGACGGTTGATGATCTTTCGATGTTGCGGTGAGTCGTAAATGCACTGATGGTCAGCTCCCCGGTTTCATTGTTCAGCAAGGGGCGTTCCTGATCAAGGATGTGCTTAAGGGAGATTAAATAATCCGGCGTCATTTTGCCTTCCTTGATCTTTACCAGCACATCCGTACCGCCGGCTATATATTTGGCCTTTTCTCCATAAGATTCATGCAGCGAAACTGCCTCGTCAAATGTTTTTGGAACGAGGTAGGTGAATTTTCTCATGATAACCCCTCTTTAAAATGAGATCGATAATATCCTCAGGCTTTGAGCTTCCAGCTTTGAGCTATCAGCTTGCAAGAATAGTGCATCCCTCGCAACCCGCAACGCGCATCTCGCAACCCACAGCCCGTTATACGTGCCCTGTTTTACGACACTTTAACGACCAGTGCCGCGGCGGTATCTCCCGCAGCACATCCGGCAAACAGCATGTAACCGCCGCCGGCCATAACGACTTCTTCGATGCCTTCGATGATCAGACGGCCGCCGGTGGGCCCCTGGGGATGGCCGAATATTAATGAACACCCAAAGTTATTCATTTTGTTGACGTC
Organism: uncultured delta proteobacterium; assembly: GCA_963710795.1. Classification (GTDB taxonomy): domain Bacteria; phylum Desulfobacterota; class Desulfobacteria; order Desulfobacterales; family JAFDCJ01; genus JAFDCJ01. Next base: position 75,015 of record CAVQBT010000034.1, on the reverse strand, counting down.
CAGGCCCAATTTACCAGCCAGATAAATATCATTGGCGGCAAACGGATTGTGGGTCTTAATGGCCTTGACATCGGCGGCCTTGATACCGGCATTATCCAGCGCCATTTGTGCGGCAGGATACACGGCTGCTGCCATAAAGGCCTTTTTGGCGCGTGCATACCCGTAGGAAACCACCTGAATTTCCACGTCCGGGTCAGCCGACAGCGCTTTGGCTTTCTCGCGGGTAGCGACGGTAATCGCGCAGTGGCCGTCAGCCGGATGGGTCTGGGCACCGAAAGTGTGAACCCCGTTGGGCAGCACCGGTTTAAGGTTTGCCAGGCCCTCGGCCGTGGATTCCATGATCCCCTCATCGGCTTCCAGCATAATAGTCTTTTTCTTGGATACCTTGAGCATTACCGGATACATATAGCGTTTCTGAAACGCCCGATCATCAGCCAGGGCATCCTTGTATTGCTCGTAGCGTCGTAAGGTCACGGCATCGCACTGCTCGCGCGTGATTCCGGCTTCTTCGGAAACATTTTCGGCCGTTTTTATCATGGCTGAACCGGCCCAGGGATCCCGGCTGAAGTTATCCATCAACCAGTCTTCTGCAACCACCTGGCCTCCGGGACCATTGGGATTCGGCCAAATGGCATGGGGGCCGTTCGAACACCTGTCAGTCATCAGGCAAATCGGGGTTTCGTATAATCCGGTTTCCACCCCCATGCTGGCCTGATAAACGGCAACAGTCGAGGTTGAACAGGCCTGGCTGACCAGAAGCCCGGGTATCCCGGCAGCACCCATCATGGCAGCCGCCCAGGGGCCGCCGTAAAAACCGTGCAGCTGATGAACCGTGATTCCCAGGAAAAGATAATCAAAAACCTTGGGATCCCAGCTTTTTTCCTCCAGCCATCTTTTGGCCGTTTCAGCTGCCAGCTCAATTGAGTTCTCATTGGCCATACTCCCCTGCCAGCGTGAAAATGGTGAACTGTAATAGCCCTTGTACGGAATATACACTTTAGTCAACATCGCAACTACCCTCCATAATTTTCGTTAATTTTCGTTAGTCTATATAAATCAATAAGGCCTGAAAACAATTCGCGTGTATGTTGTTGCATTTCATATATCATCATGCAAACACGAGAATTAATATAATAAAATTCCATTTATATTTCGTGATTGTCCTTTTTTTCAGTTCGAAAATCCCCAATCCGTTATTAAATCCGACTTCCGCATTCCGACTTCCGATTTCCGTTACTCCCGATCCTCATCACTTAATCCGATGTTTTTCCCACCTTCGCATCTTCCTACCTTCTCACCTTCTTTCCTTTCCCACTTCCGCATTCCAACTTCCCACTTCCACTAGGGTCTTTTTTCAAAAAACCGCTTCGCTTTGCGCTCCGATCTTGGCAAAGCGCAGTAATCCAGGACGTCCACCACACAGCTTACCAAAATTTTCTTTTTTATTTCACTTTGCACAGTGGCTGCAAGACCGGACTTGCCGGCCGGATCGAAATTTTCACAACACTCCAGGCGGATGGTCATATAATCTTTGCCGTCATCTTTTCTTGCCAGATGAACCTGGTATTCACATCCGGCATCCGGAATCTTCGACAATACTTCGTCGATTTGACCGGGATATATATTGACCGCACGAAAGATAATCATATCATCCGAACGGCCCAGCAGGCGGTCATGCAAGGGCAGGATATTGCCACAGGAGCACGGATGCTCAATCGCGCGGGTTAAATCCCGTGTCCGGTAGCGGATAAGCGGAGACGCTTCCTTGCACAGCGTGGTGATCACCATCTCTCCGACTTCGCCGGCCGGAACCGGTTCAAGTGTCTCCGGATCCAGAATCTCCAGGATATAATAATCCCCCCAGTAATGGATCCCTTCGTGTTTGGCACAATCCAGCCCCGTCCCGGGTCCGTATAATTCCGTCATGCCGGGGATATCAAACATATCTTCCAACCCCAGAAGTTCTTGGATTCTCTGACGCATGGCATCACTGCTTCTTTCGGAACCGAAGATCATCTTTTTAAGGTTAATTTGCCCCTTAAGATTTCTGCGATTGATTTCTTCGGCCATCAGAAGGCCCATGGAAGCCGTGCAGCACATCACGGTCGACTGCAAATCCACCAGGAACTGACATTGCATGTCGATGTTTCCGGGTCCAACGGGCAGGGCCATGGCGCCGAATTTTTCACAACCCAGTTGGAACCCCGCTCCGGCAGTCCAAACACCGTATCCGACCGCAATTTGCACCCGGTCTTCTGCGCTGAGCCCGGCCATCTCGTAGCATCTGGCAAAAAAATAAATCCAGTCGTCAATGTCCTTTTGGGTATAGCTTAAAATCTTGCGTTTACCGGTGGTGCCCGATGAAGCATGAATCCGAACCACCTGTGATTCGGGAACCGACAAAAGTGGAAAAGGGTACCCGTCCCGCAGATCGTCGGCCGTGGTGAACGGAAGTTTCCGGATATCATCCAGACTTTGAATGTCTTCGGGCCCTACACCGTGCGCTGCCAGGCGTTGGCGGTAAAATTCAGACCCCTCGATAACGTGCCTGACCGTCCATTGAAGTCCCTGCAGTTGATGCGCGTGCAATTCATCGAGATTGTTGAAAGACGGCATGAACGTTTTCGCCATGTTTAAACCCCCTACCTAAAAATGAACATCCAACATCGAACGTCCAACGTTGCACGTTCGATGTTCGATGTTAATTTTTTAGTCCCTACCACACAAAAACGACATAGCGTTTAAAGCCTGGAATCGCACTATTTATTTTGCAGCACGAACTTGCATGGTTTCCACCAGATCCACTTTTAAAGTTTCCCGATCAATCACTACCCCATAGCCTGCTTTAGCCTGTTCAATGCTCACATATCCGTCACGCACGTCGGCTTCAACCGCTTCCGGATCCCGCTTGAGCGGATCGCCGTAGCCGCCGCCGCCGGCACTCTGGAACTGAATCAGCTCACCGTTGCGGCAGAGGGTCAAACCGCTGGGATCCCCGGGTTGCCCGTTGATCAGAAATTTTGCGATGGCCCCCGGACCAGCACCGAACAGCCCCTGGGGGGCATATTTGTAGCGGCCTGCCTGTACCGCAATCGAGGTCGGTCCTTGAGGTGCGTATTCGTCGTCGGGGACACGGATAACCATTTTACGGCCTAAGCCGCCCCGCATTTGTCCGGGTCCTCCGGAATCGCAGACCAGGCTGCGTTCTTCCACGATCAAGGGCGTGTCGCTCTCAAAAATTTCCACCGGCGTATTGGCGCCGTTGGCCGGAAATATCGCACAGTGGTGGCCGTCCCGGCGCCGGCCGGCTCCCAAACCACCCCCTCGAATAATCATGGTCAACCAGGGCTTCCCATTGTAGCGCTTGCCATAGAAAATATTGGTTTGAGCCGGCGTACCGCCGCTTTCTGCGATAATATTGTCCGGGGTTGCATCGGCCAGGGCCTTGAATACCATTTCAGTCATGAAATGTCCGATTTGCATGCGAGCCGCCACGGCTGCCGGAAACTTGCAGTTGACCACCGTGCCTTTGGGGGCGGTCATCTTTACCGGTCGAATGGCGCCTTCATTAATGGGAATATCGGGGTCAAAGGCACTTTTGACCGCCATAAAAACATAGGCGTAGGTAAAATTATAGACCACGTTGCCGCCCCAATCCACCTGCGATGAAGTGCCGTCAAAATCAATGTGAATGTCACTGTCTTTGACTTCCACAGTCAGCTTGATGCGGATATCTTTTCGCTGGCTGGCGCCTTCGATGATGCCTTCATAAGGATAGACACCATTCGGAATCCGGCTGATAGCTTGCCGCATACTTTTTTCGGTGCGATCGATGATTTCATCGGCCAGATCATCCAGGGTATCCAGGCCCTCATCCTCCAGCATTTCCATGACCTTCTGGGCACATACATGATTGGCTGCTACCTGGGAGCGTATGTCGCCGGTGACCTCTTCCGGAGTTCTCACATTCCAGCGGATCATCTCCAGAACGCCTTCGTTAAGGACCCCGGCATCGTATAATTTCAAGGGTGGAATAAAAATGCCCTCTTCATAAACCTGGCGATTGTCTGAAGCAACCCGCCCCCCAATGTCGGAATGGTGAAATACACAGGCGGTAAACGCCACCGGCCGATCCTTGAAAAAAATCGGACTCATGACACAAACATCGTTCAGGTGACCGGCCAGCAGCCACGGATCGTTAACGATAAAGACATCGCCGGGGCGATAGTCGTTCAGCGGAACCGAATTGATCAGTTTCTTGACGCCCAGGGCCATGGCACCGGCCTGCCCCGGCGTACAGAATGTCCCCTGAACCAACTCCTGACCGCGGCTGTCGGTGAACATACAGGTATAATCATGGGCGTCCCGCAACAGGCTGGAAAACGCAGTCCGGGCCACGGAAGCGTCTGCCTCGTCAACGATCGAAACCAACCGCCGCCACAGAATCTCCAGTGTTATCGGATCGAACTTACTGGAATTCGGAATATTATTTGTACCACTATCATCCGGCATAACTTATTATCCCATGTCCAATTTAAAAGTTTTTTAATACTAATTTAAATTTCGTCCTTTAAATTTAAATTAATCCACACAAACCCAAACTCATCCACCCTCGCTTTGGCATCTTCGCCGATAACAATGGTCGATTCCTTTTCTTCAATAATGGCGGGTCCATCTATAGCAGCTCCCGCAAAAAGCTTAAATCGATCATATACCGTAAAAGGAATATATTCCTTGCGGATTAATGAAAATGCCGGACGCTCGCCCTTAATACAGTCGGCCAGCTTTCCAGCAGCTTGCCGCAGGGGGGGTATACGAAATTCACGCTGGGGCAGACTGGCGCGAACTTTGAAGGTTACAAATTCGACCGGTGTATCCGGATAGGTTCGTCCATACAATTTTTTATATGCATTATCGAATAATTCCCGAATTTGGGGCTTTTCCCATTGAGTAAAGGGCTTGGGTTCGATAAAAAGGTCGGTTTCCGCCCCCTGCCCGACAAAACGCATCATCAAGGTTCGCTCAAATATGATATTCTCATCTTTGCCGGCCTGCTGCAGGATGGCGGATCCCTCATCTTCAAGTGCATTAAACAGCCGTTCAATCTCATTGAAGTCCGCACCAATTAAACCGACCCTGTGGCTGCGGGTCAGATCAAAGGCCACCGGTGCCGTAAAAAAGCCAAGCGCAGACCCCACTCCGGCCAGGGGCGGTACTAAAATACGCGGCGCCCCGATTTTTCCGGCCAGGCCGTAAGCATGAACCGGTCCCGCGCCGCCAAAAGCGGATATCGTTACAATATTCGGATTGCCTCCTTTTTCAGCGATGTGAGTTTTGGCGGCTGCCGCCATGGTTTCATTGATCAGATCGTGGATGCCAAATGCGGCCTCCACTGTCGTGGTGCCAAGGGGTCCGGCGACCTTATTTTCGATGGCTTTTTCGGAAGCTGATTTGTCCAGGGACATGGTGCCACCGAGAAAATAGTCAGGGTCCAGGTAACCCAGGACAAGATCCGCATCGGTCACCGTGGGATTTTCACCGCCGCGACCATAGCAGGCCGGCCCGGGATCGGCACCGGCACTTTCCGGCCCCACCTGCAGCAGACCCATTTTGCTCATTTTGGCAATACTGCCGCCACCGGCTCCGATTTCCATTAAATCCACCACTGGAACCTGGATCGGCAGCCCACTGCCTTTTTTAAAGCGCTGTACGCGCCCGACCTCGAAAGTGGAAACCAGTCCGGCCTGGCCCTTCTGAATCAGGCAGGATTTGGCTGTGGTGCCTCCCATATCAAAACAAAACATGTCCTTAATCTCAAACATCCGGCCGTAGTGCTGGGATGCAATCACGGCCGCGGTCGGCCCGGACTCGATGATTCTGACCGGAAACTGACGGGCGGTTTCAACCGACGTAATGCCGCCGCTGGACAGCATAATAAACAGCTTACCCTCAAATCCAAGAGATTGCAGGCGCGAAGAAAGTTTGGCCAGGTATTTGGCCGTGATGGGTTTGACGTAGGCATTGGTCGCAGTGGTACAGGTTCTTTCGTATTCCCGTATCTGGGGCAGGACCTCAAAGGATGTGGATAACGAAAGCTCGGGCGCCGCTTGGTTGACAATATCTTTGATCATATTCTCGTGAACCGGATTTTCATAAGAGTTGATCAGGCACACTGCCAAGGATTCAATCCCCATATCCAACAGTTCGGCCAGGACCTTTTGCACTTGCGGCCCACTCAATTCCGTAATCACGCGCCCAGCGCTGGTAATGCGTTCGGTCACCTCATACCGCAAAGATCGGGGTACAAGCGGCAGCGGATACTCGGCAAAAATATCATAGGCATCGTATCGAAGCTCCCGGCCGAGTTCCAGCACATCGCGAAACCCCCGGGTGGTGATCAACCCTGTTTTCGCCCCTTTTCTTTCAATGATGGCGTTAATCACCAGGGTCGTGCCATGAATAATTTCCTCGATTTGCGGCATGAAGCCGGGTGTCAGCTCCAGCATTTCCCGGATGCCCGCCTCCACCGCGTCCGACGGATCGCCCGGTGTCGTCAGGCATTTATTAATCTGGAATTCCCCGGTAGCGTCGTTTAGCAGCACAAAATCCGTAAACGTTCCGCCGATATCACAACCCAATCTGTATGTACCAGCACTCACGTGGATCTCCTATTTAAATTTCTCGGCACACCAACTTGCTACCGTCCACATACAGAAGTCGGAAGTCGGAATGCGGAAGTCGGAAAGTGGATGACGTCGAATTTTTATTTGGATTTTTTGCCTATCGTAGTAAAAATTGCGACCAGTTCATCTGCTTCCAAAATTAATTCTTCTAAAAACTCACCTTTTGCTATTCCTGAGTCCTGTAGTAATTCCAGCCAGTAAAGTGATTCATCTGCTTCCTGCTCTACTATACCGATTTTTGATCTAAATTCTGCTTTCGATCTTGACCGGTTAGATTCTCTATAATTCGCACCGACCGATGTTCCTGCTTTTAATAATTGTCTCCCGATGATATCGGCTTCCCTCGTGCGAGGAAGCGACGCCACCAGTCGAATTGTTTTCAGTGCAAACTGTTTGGTTCTCTCTTTTAAATCCTTTTTATCATCTTTCATCTTCAATAATGCCGCTGTTTAATCCGCCCTCATAGCATTTCAATTTCCACCTTCTGCCTTCCGCATTCCTTTTTTCCGACTTCCGCATTCCCACTTCAAATTTCCCACTTCCGCATTCCGACTTCCCACTTCAATTTTCCCACTTCCGCATTCCGACTTCCCACTTCAAAATTCCGACTTCCAACTTCAAAAAAGGCTCGGTTCTTCCCACTCTCCAAAAATATCCCGGAAGACACCTGCCATCTCGCCCACGGTTACATAGGCCTTGCAACAATCCACCAGCAACGGCATGACATTTTTACCGGTCCGGGTTCCCTGCTCCAGATCCTGCAGGGTCCGGGTTACCTCGCGATTGTCACGGGTGCGCCGCAGTTCTTTGAGGCTATCAATCTGCTGGTCAACCCATGATTCATCGTATTCATGAAGCTCGACATCGGTTTGGTCTTCCGTTTCATCGGCGTATTTGTTGACGCCGACCTTGATGTATTCCCCATTCTGGATCCCTTTTTCATACTCATAGGCCTGCCGAGCGACTTTACGCTGGATGAAACCGGTGGATACCGCGTGCACCATTCCTCCGATTTCCTGGATCTGTTTCATTTCATCAAGAATTTTCTCTTCCATTTGCTTGGTCAGGGTCTCGATGAAATAAGAACCGGCCAGCGGATCCACGGTGTCCCGCAACCCGACTTCATCCATCAGAATTTCTAGTGTGCGCAGTGACAACAACGCCGCCCGCGGCGTCGGGATGGTATAGGCTTCGTCAAAGGAGCACAGGGCCGTGGTCTGGGCTCCGCTCAATGCGGCACCCAGCGCGTAAAAGGCGCCCCGCATGATGTTGTTTTCCGGCTGTTCCTTGGTGAGACCGCTGCCCCCGCCGCCGAAAAGGCCTCTTAAAAATAATTTTTTCTTATCCTGCACGCCATAGTCTTCCCGCAGCATCCGGGCCCATAATTTGCGGGCCGCCCTGAATTTGGCGATTTGTTCCCACAGGTTGCCGAATACATTCAGGTTGAATGAAAAGCGCCCGACAAACTCCTCGGCCGGCATGCCCCGCGCGATCACGTTGTCCATGTAAGCCTTGGCAATTTCAAAGGCACAGGCAATTTCCTGGGCCGGGGTCGCCCCCGACTCCCGAATGTGATAGCCGCAGATACTGACCGGATTGCAGCGCGGCATTTCCTTGACGGAATATTCGATGCTGTCTCCCACCAGGCGGACGGCATCTTTTACGGGATAAATCCAGGCCCCGCGTCCGATCATTTCTTTGAGAATATCGTTTTGGGGCGTGGCACTGATTTTTTCTTTAGGATATCCGAATTTCTCCGCCATGGCCTGATACATGGCCAGCATGATAGACGCAACCGCATTGATGGTGAGACCGGAACCAATTCGATCCAGCGGGATGCCCTCAAAAGCGGTCTCAAAATCACGCAGCGAGTCTATAGCCATTCCAACGCGGCCAACCTCGCCCAACGCTTTGGGATCATCGGAATCATAGCCCATCTGGGTCGGCAGATCAAAGGCCACATTCAAGCCGGTTTGCCCATGGGAAATCATCAGCTTGAAGCGCTTGTTGCTTTCCTGCGGTGTGCCGAAACCGGTGTACTGACGGGTGGTCCAGGCTCTTGAACGGTAACCCTGGGGGTGTAAACTGCGAGTAAAGGGATACTGCCCGGGATCACCCAGATCCTTTTCGTAGTCGAATCCGACTTCATCCAGGTCTTGCGGCGTATAGACCGGCTTTACATGGATGCCGGACTGATAAATCACCTCATCGATGGCATCTTTTTCATTTTTAACATATTTTGCAACACCCATGATTTTTATCCTTATATAGCTGTTTAAGTGTATAAGTGCTTTCAGAAGCTAAAGATGGATCTAAATACCTTTATTAATCGGCTGAGCTTTTGGGTTGCTGAGTTGGTAAGTTCGTAGGAATAAGAGGCGGTTTAAGCGATGCATGAAGCTGTTCAGCAAAAAATAAAATGCGCAGCATTCATTAATTAATCCGCGGATCTTCGCCTCGCTCTGAAAAATTACTTCAGCTTACCATGGATAATGAACAACCCTGGATGTACTAATTTCAGGGCGGATTAATTATTTCCTTTATTCCCGCAATAATTTCATCAAAATGGGTGCCGCCGGGATATACCCCTTTTATACCCAGCGCTTTCAGTTTGGCAATATCCTGTTTGGGGATTACACCGCCGACCGTCACCGGAATATCGTCGATTCCCTGCTCTTTCATCGATTCCAACAGGGTTTTGCAAATGGGAAGATGGGCACCGGACATAAGGCTCAAACCGATAACATCGACTGCCTCCTGCACCGCCATCCTGACGATTTCTTCGATGGTCTGATGGAGTCCGGTGTATAAGACCTCCATGCCGGCGTCTCGCAGGGCCAGCGCGATAACCTTGGCCCCGCGGTCATGTCCATCCAACCCCGGTTTACCGATTAGAATTTTGATTTTCCTTGCTGTCATATGCCTTAAATTCTCCAATTGCGAATTGCGGGGTTAATTCTATTTTCGACTATGATATTCAAACCACGAAACACACTAAAGTAAAAGATAAAATTGATTATTGCTTTTCGTGTATTTCGTGTGTTTCGTGGTTAAAACATCTTGTATGATCTCTCTTTTGGTTGCTGGTCGACAGCTATTTGCCGAACTCTTTCAAAACCGCATCCCGCCCTCTCAAAATGTGTTCTCTGACCAGGCTTTCGACTTTTTCCGCCTCTCGCTGACGCATAAATTTGAGCATCTGCAGATGGTCTTCATGGCTGATAATGGCAAATTTGTCGTTTCTTAATATCATTTGTCGATAACGAAAAATCTGATCTCTGAGTCCATTGATCATGTGAATCAGTCTGGGACTTTTGCTGAGATCATAGAGCAGTTCGTGAAACTCCGTATTGATCTCCGGTAAGGCTTCCAATTGTTTTTGATCCAGCCTATGCTTGTAATCCTCATTTTTTTTTTCAAGCGCTTTAAGTTCCCGGGGTTGATGCTTGAGCGTTGCCAATCTGGCAGCATATCCTTCCAGAACGCTTCGAATACCGAAAGTTTCTTCGATATCAGCCTGATTCAATCCCAGAACCGTAAATCCACCCCGCGGCTGCCGCTCGATAAGTCTTTCTCGCTCCAGTTTGTGGATCGCCTCTCTAACCGGCGTGCGACTGATTCCTAGCATTCCGGCAATATGGCTTTCAACCAGCCACTCACCCGGAGCAATGTTGCCTCTGATAATGGCCTGCTTCAGGTTGTCGAAGACATGCTGTCCGAGAGGTTTGCGCTCCTGCAATACCTGCAGCGGTCCGGGGTTAAACCCTTTTAATTCAGCCTTTTTCCTCATTACCAGTTCCTTGTCCGGATCCGCCTGCGGCGGAGAAATGAATATTGAAGATTGAAAATTGAAGATTTATGGAAATCGCTTCGCTCAGTCATTAATAAAAAGACTTTTTAAATAATTGAAAGCTTACCAGCTTCCGAATTCTTCCCTATTCCGACCTTCTCACCTTCCTACCTTCTCACCTTCTTTCTTTTCCCACTTCCGATTTCCTTTTTATTCCGACTTCCGCATTCCGACTTCCCACTTCTAGATGATTCCTTCCTCCTTGAGCCGCGCAAGTTCATCGTCCGAATACCCGAGCGTTTCGCCATATATTTGCTGGTTGCTCTCTCCGAAACGGGGTGGAAATGACAGCTGCTGGTGCGCCCCAGTTAAAAATGGAGTCATATTCGGCGGCGGCGCCAGGGTGATGCGGGTCCCGGAGACCGGATCCTGGGCATGCAGCAGCCTCTTTTCAACCAGCGGATCGGAGACCACTTCAGCGACCGTATTGATTTTGCTGATGGGAACCGTAATGGCAGTAAATAATTCGATCAGTTCTTCGGAAGTATAATTGCGCGTGATGGCATTAATGGCAGCATTCAGATTTTCGACATCCCCGATCCGGCCGGCATTTTTCTCATATTCGGGTTTGTCCAGGGATTTGAACATATCCTGGGAAATCATGGTTTTCCACTGGCGATCGTTTCCAACCGCAAGATAAACATAGCCGTTGCTGGTTTGGTACACGGAAACCGGACAGAAAAACTCGTGGGTATTGCCGCGCCGCGTGATGGTTTTTCCGAAACTGTCGGTCAGGGTAATGGGAACCGTCAGCCAGGACACGCTGGATTCGAACATGGCCATATCGATCCGGCTGCCTTCGCCGGTGGCCTGGCGTTTGAAAAGCGCTTTCATCACCATTCCATAGGCATGTTCGCTGGTGCCCATATCCGGCAGGGGTATTCCCAGGACCTGTGGATCTCCGCTCCCCTCGCCGGTCAGTTCCATCAGACCCGATCGGGCCTGTAAGATGGGATCATAGGCGGCCTCATTGCTGTCAGGGCCAAACCCGGTAATCCCCAGCCAGATAATGTCCGAACGCAATGATTTTAGCGTATCGTAATCAATGCCCAGTTTTTTATAATTCCTGGGCAGCTGATTGGTGGCGAATATATCGACCTTCAACTCCCGAATAAGGGCCTGGAAGATTTTTTGCCCTTCGGCTTCCGCCAGGTTCAGGGTCAGGTCCTTTTTGCCGGCATTGATGCACAAATAGTAAGCATTCATGCGCTCTTCGGACAAAACATTCTCCCCGATCATGCGGTTGGGGTCGCCATATACCGGATGCTCCAACCGAATCACATTGACGCCATCCTGGGCCAACCTGTAGGTCAAATAGGGTAAGACGGTGGCCTGCTCAAGGGACAAAATTGTAAGGTTCTCGAATAGTTCCATATTATTTCTCCATTATTTGATGGGCTCGGAATGTGATGGATTTATAAATATAATACTCGGATTGGAGGTGAACCGATTAACTTTGAACCCTGAACCTTGGACCTGAACCCTATAAAGGTTACGCATACTGTATACGGTATACAAAATACAAATGTCAAGAATTGTTTTGCCGCTGGGACCATTTGGAAGATACGATGGCTGAAGAGCCAAATGCCTGAGATTCTGTTTCCGGAAAAAATTGATACAAGAACTCCTGGCAAGATAGCCCCACCCACGGGTGCCCATATTGCCATCCTTCGAATTACTGAAAGATAGTACTTTTTAGCAAATTCTTGACAACGATATTCTCGATCTGGTTAATATTTTCAGTGATGAATACGGGTCTACAGAACGAATATATGTGGTTGGCGCCTCCGAAGGCGGACTGATAACCGCCCTTCTGACCGAAGATTATCGAAATAACTTTGACGCCGGATACGCTCTCTGCGGTCCCATTGGGGACTTTCGGTACCAGATCAACTACCTGGGCGATGCGAGGGCGACATTCGAGTACTTTTACCCCAATCGGATTCCGGGCTACGGAATTTTCAATGATAATGATACCGTGATTCCACCTGATGAATGGGACTACTACTTCGAAAACCATATAGAACCGCTGCTGGTGTCGCATCCAAACAAGTTCGATCAATGGGGGAAAGTCCGTCATACGGAATTCCAGAGGGCAAACTCTTCAATTGAATGGTTCGCAAATTACCGGATATTATCGTCTACAAGCGCTGCAATCACTGTTGGTTTCAATCAGGAAGACGGATGATCGGGGGAGTTCATCGTGCCGAACGTGGAACATCTGAAGATTTTAGACGAGGGAGTGCAGGCCTGGAATGTATGGCGTCAGATGCAGCAAGAAGGCCATCTGTACCGGGAGGACACACCAAGGCCCGCCCTTGATGGCGCGGGTCTGCGAGGGTTTGATCTGCGCGGCGTAACTTCAACCGTACTGTCCTCTACCGCGCCGATTTGTGTGGCACCGATCTCCGCGGCTCGCACCTCGAGAACGCGAATCTATCGCTCTCAATACTCGTCGGGACGCGCCTCCAGCAAGCGATCCTCAACTCTGTGCATTCCCAGAGTTGTGCCTCAATTGCGCGCCCGATTACCTCATTATGCCGACTTTCGAAAACCGAACAACCACCGTCTGAAAGGCGGTGGATTCGTTGATCGGTTGAAGCCGACTAAAGAATTAAGGGATCAGGGGTTGTCATCTTATCTTTTTTTCTTGGCATGCATCCCTCTCCGGCAGCGATGCCTCAAAATTAAAATGATTAGATTCTTAATCTTTTTATCGGTTGTTTTTAATCGACACTTTATATTTAGCCGCGAATGCAAGAATATAGTTGGCCTGATGAAACCGATCGCAAATTGAAAGGGCGCGTGAATCGAATCATGAAGAGAATACTTAATATTTAAGATGCGACCCTACCGTCTCCCCTTGACACACAAGGCCAAACTTCCTATCTTTTTCGTTGAAATAGAAAGTTCATATCCCATCACACCAAACGGAAAATCAAGGCTACCGATGTGCTATGCTGTTGCATGAAGAAAAAAAGGATGGCCTGCAAAAAAGGAAATGGCACAGTTTCAGGCTATTGGATAGAGAATTGAAGGATGCTTGAATGATAATGGCCGGGTAGGCCGGGTTTGTTGGAGAATTCCTGAAGCCGATTTTGTGCCTTGACTTGCTGGGATCTTTCCTTATTTTTCCTATACACGTATCGTGAGTGTCTGGATGGACTATTAAGTTATCATCGTCGCGAAGCTGCCTGAGTGTGATGTTGCTATTTCCGGACCTTAATAGGAACGCTTCCAACTGACCATTTCAAAAAGGGAATTCACCATGCATGAAGATATCTCCGAACCTGAACAGGTGCTGGACTTTCCGGGCTATGACTATGGCGAGGCGCTTGGTGAGGACATGGCGGGACGCCGTGTTCTTGGAACAAAGCCTTTCGACTTTGGGATCGGCACCGTCAAAATTTCATATTCCGGGGTCAAGGTGCTGGTCGACATTCACATTAAGAAGGTCGGCAATTTCGCCCCGCGCAATTTCCCGCAGATGCAGCTTTACCCCAATCACCTGAAGGACAGCAGCGAGATCTCTTACACGATCTTCCACAAGAAGGTGAAAGTCAGCCTGGAGGCTGTGCCTCACAGACAGGTCGTGCTGGTCAAGCTAAACGGGGATTCCCCAATCAAGTCGCACCTGCCGAAGGACACAATCGTGGTGCCCTACCTTGACGGCGCCTATCCATTTCCCGACATCAAGGGCTTGCGCCATGCCAAGAGCTACACGCACGACGACGTACAAACGATGATCGACAAGGGAACATGGCACGAACAGCCAGCCGGTGCACCGGCGTTCGAGACGACGGAAGACGGGGCGCATGGCCTCATCTCGATGCTGGGCGGCGACACCTGGCTAAAAGAGACTCAGGCGGCGTTGGCGGCGGCACAGAGCGAAGCCCCAGATGCGCTTGGCCTGACCATCAATGACAATCTTGTAGCGTTCGGCGCGCGCATGACCGGCAAGACCGTGCTGAGTTTCGACAAGGGCGTCGGCTTCTACATCACGACGACGGGTGTGGGGCTTTTCATGATGGGGCAGGCCAGCATCGGCGTGGCGATTGAGATCAGCGCCGAGTTGATGGAATGCTACTACTGGGGCCCGGATCAGACCCCTGGCTCCGCACTTGAGGCGTTCAAGACGGTGAACGGTTTCGTATCTGTCTCGGCCGGGGCCGGGATCGAGGGGTCGCTGGATTTCGTGTTCACCGGCTCGCCCCATTTTCGGCTGACGGGTGTGAATTTCGGCGTCGGCTTCGGCGCGGGATACAGCATCGCCGGCGGGGTACAGAAAGCGGCGGGCGGCACTTTCATCCGCCCCTGACGGTGAAATTTTTGATAGCGGTCGCTTCTTTACTGGCCTTTCATCCCGTTGGGGGTGCGAACAAGATCATTTGCAAGCACCATTGACCTCTGCAAAAAACGGGATTCAGGGATCTCAGATTGATTTTTTGATAGGCGCTGTCGCCAAGCGGCAAGCGGTCCAATCTTCACCACAGACAAAGATTTTACCCACTACAAATCAATTGTATCGATTAAACTGCACGCGCTAGTGAAATGAGACAAGAGTGTACGCGCACGTTTCCTTATGCCAGACGCTTAATATAAAAAGAGGTTTCTTTGCCTTCGGTCTCGGTTTTGAGGATTTCATTGCCGCTGGTTTTGGCCCAGGCCGGAAAGTCGCTCAATGCACCCGGATCAGTGGTCACCGCCTGGAGCACCTCACCGATTTCCACATCTTTGATTCCCTTGCTGACTTTGACGATCGGCATGGGACATGCCAGACCCTTTAAATCCATTACTTTAGCAACACTGATTTCATCACTCATTTCAATACCTCCATCCTACTCTTGCTTTCATGGTTTCCAAATTTAAAATTATTCTGTACTCAGTTCTCTCATATAAAACTTCAAATGTTTGTGACCGTAGGGCGGACCACTGTGCCCACCGGTATTGGTCGGCACGGTGGCCGACCCTGCGCGTGCGAAGCTAGAATGTTTCTTCCACGATCAGACTGGACGCTCGCGGCCAGAGGCGGTGCTTATATGAAACTACAATTGTAAATTTTGTACGACCGAGTAAATCGCGGTTGAAAACCGCTTCCACAATCTATTATAACGCTATGGATCGATGGTAGTTTCTTTTTTGATTTGACTGGACGCTCACGGTCAGCGAGCCGACTCCGGCGGAACACCTGAAACTTCATCTTCTGTCTTCTTCTCCACCTTTGCCTCGCCTGAGCTTGTCGAAGGCCGCATTCCATTATCTGTCCTCTGTTTTCTGGCTTCTGACATCTGAATTCTGCCCTCTGACACCTGAAACCTCTTTTCGCATCCAGTACCAAGCATCCAGTATCAAGCATCCAGCATCCAGTATCCAGTATCCAGCCTACGCCGCCGCATACATGCTGGCCGCACATTCATTTTTGCCCAGATCCATAATTTCCTGATCTTCGTCATCGACCTCCAGCAATCCGGCATTGACCTTGCGAATTTCGGCATATTCATCGGGCTGCTTGCGCATATTGTCCTTGATAAATTTTACAAATTCGGTTTCTTCCTGAATGCCGTAGATATCGGAATTTTTCTGTTTAATGCTTCCGAGCGTGTCAATAAACATTTGTTCCGAATTGGCCTCGCGCCACTCGATGTAATGACCCGGCAGGATAATGAGATCATCGCTTAATTCAGCGATTTTGGTTTTCAGGGTATTGTAAAGCAGCTTGGCCCATTCCTCTGCTTTACCCCCAAGGTCCGGGCGGCCAATGGACAAAATAAATACCGTATCGCCGGAAACCAGGTATTGGTTATCTATCAGGTAAGAGGTGCTTCCGGGGGTATGGCCCGGCATGTGAATGGCTTTAATTTCCGGACCACCATTTGAGAAGCGGAACACTTCCTGATCATCAAGAGCTTTATAGTCAAAGGCGGCGCCCTGAAAATCGTTTTCGTGGCCGATGATCTGAGCGCCGGTGTTCGACGATAGCTGACGGCTGCCGGAAATGTAATCAGCCTGCAGATGGGTTTCGAAAGTTTTAATGAGCTTACAGCCGTTTTCAGCCGCAAAACCTTGATAAAAATCGGTGTTGCGGGAGGGGTCAAACACCACCAATTCATCTTCATAAATTAATCCGTAGCTGCAGGATGCCTTGCCGGGACGAATGAACTGATAGAGTTTATAGTCATTTTGAGATGCAACTAATTTCGGAGCCAGCATATTCCCCCAGGTTTTGATACCGCCGGCCAGGTATCGAACATCCGTCCAGCCGTTGTTGACCAGAATTTCAGCGACAAATTTAGCGGAACCTTCCTTGGCGCAAACAATTCGGATGCTTTCATCTTTGGGAACCTCAACCTTGGCCACCGATTCTTCTTCCAGTTCAATAAATTCAATGTAGGGGACATTGATCATCTTTGATAAGTGAGGTCCTTCAACTTTAAATCGCCCGAATTCCTCGTTGTTGCGCACATCCAGCAGCGTAAAGTCATGGCCCTCCCCGGTCACCCATTCAAACAGTTCTTCTGCCCGGTAAGATTGCAGTTCCATATAATTCCTCCTTTCATATGTTTGTTAATATTGAGTCTTAGTGTATTCAGTATTTTCCAATTTATATTACGACTATCCCGGAGTAAGATATTAATATTTTTTGGAACCAGAAAATATAATTTAAGTTACAATATTATTTTCCTTTGAATACCGGCTTTCGTTTCTCTATAAACGCCAGCTGCCCTTCTTGCAAATCCTCACTGAGAAAGGCGGTTTCGGTAATGGATTCGGCCTCGACAATGCTGCTTTCATCAAATGCATCGGACTGTAAAAGAAGATTTAAGACGCGTTTGGTGCCGCGGATGGCCAGGGGCGCATTGGCAGCGATTTCCTCAGCCAATTGGACGGTAAAAGTTTCGACCTCATCGGCTGAGATAAGATAATCCAGCAACCCGAGTTCCTGGAGGCGTTGCCCCTGATAGGTGCGCCCGGTAAAAAACATTTCCCGCGTAGCCTTGAGGCCGACGGTCTGGATAAATCGCTGCAGCCCCTTCCAGGGGTAGACAATTCCCAGTTTTGCGGGCGGCATTCCCATGCGCGCCTCCGCAACCCCGATACGAATATCGCAGCAAATCGCCAGCTCGCACCCGGCACCGAACGCAACACCATTTATCATTGCGATAACCGGCCATGGAAAATTAATAACCGCCTGAAACAGGGCCTCGACCGGATATAAGGTTTTCAGTTGGTCTTTGGCATTCTCACTGGATTTGGTGGGCAAAGAACGAATATCGAATCCGGAACAGAAAGCCTTATCGCCCGAGCCCCGAATTACGAGCGTTCGAATCCTCTCGTCGGCAGCCAAATCTTCGAGAGTTTTTAACAAGAGGTTAACCAATTCAAGGGATAGCGAATTTTTCTTTTGCGGACGGTTCAATATCAAGGTGACGACATTATTTGTTCTTGTGATCAACAGCGGTTCTTCTTGCACCAGCTCCTCCCTTTATAAAACCAGAAAACAGAAGTCAAAAAAAAAAGCCAGAGGACAGACGACAGATGACGGAAAACAGAATAATAAAGTAAGGTTTTCGATGAAACCGAGCGCCGTGCGCCGAAAGCCGAATGTCGTATGCTTTCCATCAAGGATTCTGAACCCGGAACAGTTTCAAATCTGGTATACTATAAAGCACCGAAACGCTGTATTCAATATCAGATTTCAAAGCGGAAAGGTAAAATCAAAAAATTAATATGCGCAGCATAATATAATTAATCCGCAGGGCGCAAGGGCACAGCATTTCTCAGCATTTTTTGAAAAGCTTGCGACCCTGAAAAATGCGAATTTAAAGCACGGATTAATTATAGTTTGACAGCTATTTTGGTGTACAGTATACAGTATTCATAAGAATGTGAAATTAAATAATGGTAATGTTTTTGAATTTTAGCCGCAAAGGACGGTGGCAATGACACAGGATAAAACACACCAGAGCGAAAGAGAACGACTGGATTCACTGGAGAGCCGGGCGGAATTGGGCGGGGGCCCCAAGGCGATCGAGCGTCATCACGGGCGCGGCAAGTTAACCGCCCGTGAACGGCTGGCGCTGCTTTTCGATTCCGGCAGTTTTGTTGAAGTCAACAAGCTGGCGCAAAGCCAATCCGTTGATTTCGGCATGCAGGAAAAAAAGGTCCCCGGCGACGGTGTGGTTACCGGCTACGGAACCATTGCCGGACGCCTGGTTTTTGCCTATGCCCAGGATGTGACCGTACTCGGCGGTTCGGTCGGCACGATGCACGGTCAAAAAATTTGCCGAATTATGGATGAAGCCATTAAGGTCAAAGCGCCCCTGGTGGCCTTGAACGATTCCGGCGGCGGACGACTGCATGAAGGGTTTTTTGCGTCCCGGGGGGTGGCCGGCATGTTTTATCGCAATACGGCCGCTTCGGGCTTGATCCCTCAAATTACCGGCATGATGGGTTCCAGTGCCGGCGTCGCGGTCTATTCACCGGCGTTGACCGACTTTATTGTTATGGTCAAAGGCCAAAGCCACATGGTCATTACCGGGCCGGCAATTATCAGAGAAGTCACCGGTGAGGACATCAGTCTCGAAGAGCTCGGCGGCGCCAAAGTTCACAGTGAAATCACCGGCCAGGCGCATTTGGTGGCCGAAAGCGACCCGGAATGCATTGAAATTATCAAAAAACTGCTCAGTTATCTACCGTCCAATAATATGGAACACCCCCCGATGGTAGAAAGTACTGATGATCCCGACCGCGTTGACGACACCC
The DNA here is from genome assembly GCA_963710795.1 of uncultured delta proteobacterium. Classification (GTDB taxonomy): domain Bacteria; phylum Desulfobacterota; class Desulfobacteria; order Desulfobacterales; family JAFDCJ01; genus JAFDCJ01. Next base: position 55,719 of record CAVQBT010000034.1, on the reverse strand, counting down.
TGGAAGAAATGGTTCCGGCTGATTTTAAAAAATCCTATGACATGCGCCGGGTGATCCGCCGGGTGGTTGATCATGATGATTTTTATGAAATTCAGCCCCGCTATGCCACGAACATTATCATCGGCTTTGCCCGCCTGGACGGCAACACGGTCGGCATCGTGGCCAATCAACCCAGGGTCAAAGCCGGTTGTCTCGATGTGAACGCATCCGATAAAGCCGCCCGCTTTATCCGGTTTTGCGATGCCTTTAACATTCCCTTGATCAACTTTGTGGATGTCCCGGGCTACTTTCCGGGGGTGACCCAGGAGCACGCCGGCATCATCCGGCACGGCGCCAAAATGCTGTATGCCTATTCGGAGGCCACCGTGCCGAAGATCACTTTGGCACTGCGCAAGGAGTACGGCGGTGCGGTCATGGGCATGTGCTGTGTCGGCATGGGAGTGGACCTGATGCTGGCCTGGCCCATCGCGCGGCTGGTGGTGCTGGACACCACGGCCGCGGTAAACCTGATTTTTCGCAAAGAAATCAAAGCCGCTGAAAATCCGGCAGAGTTCAGGCAGCAAAAAATCGAGGAATATGATTACAAGTATTCAAACCCCTATCACGCAGCATCCAATATGCTGGTGGATTCTGTGATCAATCCGCGGGAGACCCGGCCCCAGCTGATCAAGGCTCTGAAGATGCTCAAAAACAAGCAGCGGCCGGAACCCAATAAGAGGCATGGGAATATACCGCTGTAGGCTTTAATTTGAACAATTCCAAAATGATTGGGAGATGATTCTTTGAAAAAAAATTCGTACAACTTGAATTAATGCCTAAAGTTAAAAATGCCTAAATTGCCTTGATCATGCAACCAAATATCGAAAGGACAGCACCATGGATTTCAACTTAACCAAAGAGCAGCAGATCATTCAGAAGGCCGCCCGTGAATTTGCCAAAGGTGAGTTCACCAATGTCGCCCGGGATCTGGATATTAATGAAGCGTATCCCGCAGAGATCGTAAAAAAAGCCCGGGAACTGGACTTGATGGGGCTTTTCATCCCCGAGGAATATGGCGGGCCGGGGCTGGGGTATCTGGAACAGGCCATGGTGCTCGAGGAATTCTGGAAAGTTGATCCGGGAATTGGCCAACAGCTGAGCTCGGTTACATTCGGTGCCGAAGAATTGATTTTATTCGGCACCGAGGCGCAGAAAAAGAAATGGCTGCCGCCCCTGTTCGAAGGTGATGCGGTGATGGGCTTTGCCATAACCGAGCCGGATGCCGGCAGTGACACAGCCGCAGCGACCACGACGGCCATCAAAGAAGGTGACGAATATGTAATTAACGGCAGCAAGGTCATGATCGGCAACGGCACTGTGGGAACCTTCATGCTGGTCTATTGCCTGACCGGTCCCGATGAGGAAAGAAAAACCGCTCGTCACAGCATTCTGATTGTCGAAACCGATCGCGAAGGCTATAAAGCCGAACCCATGCACGGCAAAATGGGTTTGCGGGCCTCAGACACCTCCGCGGTTTACTTTAACAATGTCCGCGTACCAAAAGAGAATTTGCTGGGTGCCGAAGGAAACGGGTTTATTCAATTAATGAAATTTTTCGATCATTCCCGGTCCTATGTCGCCGGCCATGGAGTCGGCCTGGCCCAGGGCGCGCTGGACATGGCGATCAAGCACGTCAAAGGCCGCAAACAGTTCGGCCGGCCGATCGGTGCTTTCCAGGCGACCCAGTTTAAAATAGCCGAGATGGCAACCAAGGTTGAGACGGCCCGCGCCATGGTCTACAAATCCGCCTGGCTGCTGGACCAGGGCAAACCCGACACCAAACTGACCGCCATGGCCAAGCTTTATGCCTGTCATGTGGCCGTTGAGGTGGTGGACGAATCCTTGCAGCTTCACGGCGGCTACGGGTACTTTAATGACTACGACATCGAACGATTTTATCGCGCCGCCAAAGTGCTGGAAATTTATGAAGGCACCAAAGAAGTCGAAAAGATAGTCATATCCCGGGAGATTTTAGGCAAGCTCTAAGCGTTGAATTTGCAGTTAAGGCTGATGCCGCAAACAAAAATTAATGATCAACGCAGCGTGAGGTGAAAATATGCGAAATGTGGTCTTGGCTGCTTCACAGATGGCCTGTAGCTGGAATATCGAGGAGAATCTCAAAAAGGCGGAAAAACTGATTCGCCTGGCAGCGGAGAAGGGAGCTAATATTGTTTTGATCCAGGAGCTATTCGAAACACCCTACTTCCCAATCGATCAGGACAATGCCCATCTTAAACTTGCCAAGCCGGTTGACAACCACCCCACGATATCACGCTTTTCCCGGCTAGCCCGTGAACTTGGAGTGGTCCTGCCGATTAGCTTTTTTGAGCTGGCCAACCGTGTTTTTTTCAACTCACTGGCCATCATCGATGCCGATGGCAGTCTTCTGGGCATTTATCGAAAAACGCATATCCCCAACTCCATTGGGTACCAGGAAAAGTCCTATTTCAGCCCGGGGGATTCCGGCTTCCGGGTGTGGGAAACCGCATATGCTAAAGTTGGTGTGGGAATATGCTGGGATCAGTGGTTCCCGGAAACGACTCGCTGCCTAGCACTTAAAGGGGCTGAAATTCTCATGTTTCCGACCGCTATCGGTTCGGAACCTGGAGACGACAGCATTGATTCCAGGGATCATTGGCAGCGCGTCATGCAGGGACATGCCGGGGCTAATATCATGCCGCTGGTTGCGTCAAATCGTATCGGTCAAGAAACGGGGGGCAGTTTTGACATGACGTTCTACGGATCTTCCTTTATAGCGGATCACACGGGAGCCAAAGTGGCGGAAGCCAACCGAACGGACGAAACCGTCCTAACTGCCCTTTTCGATTTGGATAAAATTCGTGATTACCGCGAGACCTGGGGTATTTTCAGGGATCGGCGCCCGTCTGTATATGGCCCGTTGATGACCATGGACGGCGCCAAGTGATGGGTTTCGCAATGTCAGTTTATCGAGTTTCTTCTGTCAGCGACACCACTGCGCCGATCCTGTGCAACTAAGGTAGGCGATATGCGTCGGTCATTTTCCCCGATGCGCTTATCCGGTAAGAGAATCTCGGCATATGGCTTATCGGGCGGACCAATTGTGATAACTACTCTTTTAACGTTTTTGGGAATGTTCATTTGATTAAGGTATATGCCTTGGTGTTATATTTTTTCAGGGAAGCACTATTGGCAAAATTTTGAACATACTGATGTCAGTATGCCATAGGTTAATATACAAAGTCAAATACTGAAAAAATTATTATTTTATGCTTTAAACCCCGACTCCAGCGCTTTCAGAGAGGCCTCCAGCATTTTTTTGTTCCTGCCGAACCGATTTTTCAAAACCGCTTTGATGTCCGTCATAGTACAAAACAGTTTCCCTTGTTTGGTCTTGATCTTACCGGCTTTGGCCAGGGCAAAGCCAAGAACGATCAGGTTGATTGCCTTGGGATTTCCGATCTCCTGGGCCAGGGAGTCGGCCTCAATGTCGTGAACGGGAATTCCATTTTGCCGGTTGTTATCTGGGCCGGCATTGGAAACCGCCCATCCGCCCGATTTAAGAAAGTTCCCGTGGGCAGCCAGGTTTTCGGCTTTGAGCAGCAGGAGACCATCTGCCTGCCGGGGTCGAATCAGGGGGCTTGAAAAATCCCCGACCTTAAAATGAGACAATACGGTTCCGCCTCTTTGGGCCATACCGTGAGTTTCAGATGTAAAAACCGGCAATCCTTTTTTGATGGCCGCCTCTGCCAGAAGACGCGTCACAAATAAAACCCCCTGCCCGCCGACACCGCTGATAATCAGTTGTTGTTGGATTTTTTTAGCCATGAAATCTCCCAATCCGGGCAAGCCGGAATTGAATATTGCAAATTGAAGATTGAATATTTGTTGATGTCGCTTCGCTCCGTCCTTTTTGAAATCGAAAGCATACCTTAAATATTCAATCGAAAAAATTTAATAGAAACCCATCCTTCTCTAATAACAAATAACTTATAACTAATAACATTTCCCATTACACCTTTTACCTCCCACCTTTCACCTTTAACCTTTATCCTTTGACCTTTAACCTCAGTCCTCATAACTCAGTCTTTTTTAACGACAATCGCCCCTTTCGGGCAGACATTTAAACAAACACCGCATCCGATGCATAAAATGGGATCAACGGTCGTATATTTTTCATCCTCATTCTCATCGTGGTAAATCAGCGCCGGGCATTCAAATTGTTTGATGCAGTAAGCACAGCCATCGCAATCGGCGGTGATGGTGATGGGTATCGGCTTTGCGGCTTCGCCTTTTCTTGCCAGATCGATCACGCAGGGATACCTGGATATCACCACCGCAGGCCCGGTTTCACGGCTGTATTTGACGGCCTCTTTCATGAGAGCGGCGAATTCTTTGAAGTTATAGGGATTGCCTTTTTTGCAGTATTTTACGCCGCAGCCGCGCACCAGGGCTTCAATGTCAACCGTCTCAAGCGGCTCGCCGCAGGCACCGATCCCGCTGGTCGGTGTGGGTTGGCTGCCGGTCATGGCCGTCGTCCGATTGTCTAAAATCACCAGCACAAATTTCACATTCTGGACCACAGCATCGATCAGGGCCGGTACCCCGGAGTGGAAAAAGGTTGAATCTCCGATAGTGGCGACGATATTCGGTCGTTTTTTCTCATTTTTATGGGCATGATAAAATCCGGCAGCCTGGCTGATGGCAGCTCCCATGCAAAGTACCGTATCCACCGCACCTAAGTTCAATCCCAGGGTGTAGCATCCGATATCGCTGGTATATATGCCGCCGCGGGCCGCTTTTTTTATCGCAAAAAAACTGGCCCGGTGCGGACAACCGGCACAAAGCGTCGGTCGCCGGCCGCCGGCAAAAGGGATCGTCAGCTTTGCGGTTTTCTTGCCGGTAAATTTGCCGATAATCTCTTCAATGTTTTCAGGATAAAGTTCTCCGACGGAAGAAACGGTCTTGGAGACCTTGCCCCGCACCCGATGACGATCCGCCAGCTGCATCTCGATGACAGCCATGGGTTCTTCGATCACCAGGATTTCTTCGTACGTTTCAATCCAATGGGTTATAAAATCAGTATGCAGGGGAAATGGCTGCAGCACCTGATAAAATGGGATGCGCTGCCACAGGTTCAACGCTTTTAATATCTCCTTGGTATGGGCGGCAGCCACACCGGAGGATATAATCGCTTTGGAAGATTTTACCTTCGGATTCAGACAAAGTGGTTCGGTCGGTTTATGCCGGGCAATGGCTGCCAGCTTTTCTTCCACCTCCGTGTGAAGGTGAAACCTGAAACGAGGGGTGGCCGCCCATCGACTGGGATCTTTTTCGAATTTCACCTGACGTTCCAAGTCGATTATCTTTTCCAGTGCCACATCCTGACGGGAATGACAGACCCTGGTGGTCGGTCGCAGCATCACCGGGGTTTTGAAATTTTCAGATATCTCATAGGCCAGTGCGACCATTTCTTTTGCTTGAAAAGGCGTATCCGGATCCAGCACCGGAATTCTGGCCATCATCGCCATCAGACGACTATCCTGTTCGGTCTGAGAAGAAATAGGTCCGGGATCATCGGCACTGATCACAATAAATCCGCCCTTAACTCCCATATAGGCGGCACTCATCAGCGGATCGGACGCCACGTTTAGACCGACCTGTTTCATGGCAACTGCCGTGCGCAGTCCGGTCTGACAACCGGCGTAGGCAATCTCAAAGGCAATCTTCTCGTTTATGGCCCACTGGGTATGCATGGTTATATTATTTTCTTTTTGAAAGGACGCCACGGCTGCCAGAATTTCAGAAGCAGGTGTGCCCGGATAAGAAGTGGCAACAGCACACCCGTTTTCCACCAACCCGCGCGCCATCGCTTCATTGCCCAACAGTAATCTGCGTTCGCTCACTAGATTCCTCCGTCAACTACAGTAAATTAGATAAATCAGTTGAATGTGGTCTTATTTGTTGAATGTAGATAATCGAATTCCATAGATAATTTTAGTCAGTTTAGGCAATTTAGTCATTTTAGTCATTTCTGTTTTATAACTCAAACGGCGTCACAGTGATAATCAACGGCAGATCCCGCAATTTTTCCATAACGTCAGCGGGTATCCTGTTATCGGTGCGCAGGAAGATCATGGTTTTATCCCCCCCTTTTTCCTGCCCGACCCGCATGCGGCTGATGTTTATGTTGTTATCACCCAATAAATTCCCGATGCTGCCGATGGCCCCCGGTTTGTCATGGTTGTGGATCAGGACGAAACGTCCCTGGGGGTGAAGCTCCAACCGGAAATTATTGATGTTGACCACCCGTGGATCCTTTTGACCGAAAATGGTGCCGGCGACTTTGCTGGTTCCGGCGCTCGACACTGCTTTTACCGTGATGAGATTGACGTATTCTGCGGTCGCGGCAAGCCTGGTCTCCGTGACCTTTATACCCCGGTCTTTGGCCATGACTTCGGCATTGACTGAATTAACGGTATCCTTGACCATGGGGGTCAATAACCCCTTCAAAACCGCAGTGGTTACCGGTGAAAGGTCGAGATCCTGAAATTCTCCGGCATATTCTATGACGACTTCTTTAACGGGTCCGACCGATAGTTGCGCCAGCAGACAGCCCATCCGGTCGGCCAGGGTCAGGAGCGGTCCGATCTTTTCCAGCAACTCACCGCTGACGGCCGGGACATTGACCGCATTGATGATGGTTCCATCCCTCAAATAGGCAATAATTTGTTCCGCCACTTGTACCGCAACGTTGGTCTGGGCCTCCAGAGTGGAAGCTCCCAGATGCGGCGTACAGATGACCCGGTCAATTTCAAACAACGGGCAGAGGCCGGGGGGTTCAGTTTCAAAAACATCCAGGGCTGCACCGGCAACTTTGCCGGCTCGTAAAGCTTCATCAAGGTCCGCTTCATTCACAATGCCGCCCCGGGCACAATTGATGATCATCACGCCGTCCTTCATTTGGTCGAAAGCGGCTTTGTTCAGCAAGCCGACGGTATCTTTTAATTTAGGAACATGCACGGTGATATAATCTGCTCTTCTGTATAATTGCTCCAGTGATACCGGCTCGAAACCGGCCTTTTCGATCTGCTCCGGGGTGACAAACGGATCATGCACGATAACCTGCATTTTTGAGCCCCCGGGCGCGATCGGCAACAATGGTGCCGATTTTCCCCATTCCAATCAGGCCGAGGACTTTTTTGTATACCTCTCGGCCCTGGAGTTTTTTCTTTTCCCAGAGGCCCTGTTTCAGCGTTGCGGTACCCCAGGGAATGTTGCGGGTCAATGCCATCATCATGGCGATGGTATGTTCGGCGGTAGTCACCACATTTCCGGTCGGCGTGTTCATCACGACCACCCCGCGTTTGGTCGCCGCCGGAATGTCGACATTATCGAGACCGATGCCGGCACGACCGACGACTTTGAGATGGGTTGCCGCCTCTAAAATATCCTCCGTCACTTTGGTTGCGCTTCGAATGACCAACGCGTCATATCCTCCAATGATGCCTTTGAGTTCATCAGGCTGCAGTCCGGTATTAACTTCCACCGTCATTCCGGGTTCTTCCTGAAACATCTTAATCCCGATGTCTCCGAGAGTGTCACTAACCAGAATTTTCATGATTTCCTCCACAAAAAACTGTTTGGGCATTGTATCCGTCTGGAAGGTTAAGACTCGCCGCGGTAAAGCGGTGCATGATGGAAAAAAGGTAAGGGTTCAAGAAATAGGGTCTCAAAGCCACTCACTCGGTACGTTTTTTTGCCATTTCGATCAGTTCAACCAGGCTGTTGACTTTTGGCTTCGGTTTGGCCTCCAGCAATCGATTGAATTGGTCTTGCGGCAAATGGTCTTTCAGGTACCGCACCACATCAAAGTGTTCCCACCAGCAATCCAGGATTTTGAAGCAGGGCTGCTGCTGATCACCACAGATTTTACAATAGTGAAATGGCACGGTGTTGCCCAGCCGCGGGCAACGCCGCACCAGTTTTTGGGCGGTATTTTTCATACCGGGTCGATTATGCACTATAATATTAATTTTGAGTTATTTGTTTAATGTGCTCGTGGCCGGTAAGCCGGCAGGCTGGAAAGCTTGGAGGCTTGGAGGTTTAAAAATAATTAACGTCTCCCTGCCTTCCAGCTTCCCGACTATAGTCAGCCTGTCTACCGACTTTTAACGTGCTCCGGTTTGGGATACTGCTCGAGGATCTTTTCCGCCTCTTCGATTTCCTCGGCCGGATGTTCATAATCAGTGAGATTGCCCGAGAGGTATTGTTCATATGCTCCGAGGTCAATCAACCCATGACCGCTGAAGTTAAATAGAATTACTTTTTCCTTGCCTTCTTCCTTGGCCTGCTTGGCCAGTTCGACCACGCAGGCCAAGGCATGGTTGGTTTCCGGAGCAGGGATAAAGCCTTCGCTCCTGGCCACCAGCAGGCCGGCCTCATAGGTGGCGAGCTGGTTATACGCTTTGGCTTCCATAAGTCCTTCATCAACCAGCTGGCTGACCGTGGGTGCCATCCCGTGATAGCGCAGACCACCGGCGTGCATCGGGGGCGGCACAAATGTGTGGCCCAGACTGTGCATTGCCAGCAGCGGTGTCATTTCCATGGTATCCCCGTGGTCATAGGCAAACGGCGCCCGAGTCAATGTCGGACAGGCCGTCGGTTCAACCGGATGGATGGCGATGTCTTTGCCGTTGAATTTATCGTACACAAATGGAAAAGCCAGACCGGCAAAATTGCTGCCGCCGCCGGCACACCCGATGACAACATCCGGGTATTCACCGATTTTTTCCATCTGCTTTTTGGCTTCCAGACCGATAATTGTCTGGTGCAGCATCACATGATTGAGGACACTGCCCAAAGAATAACGCGTCTCGCCGGATTCGTCGGTGACCGCGGCTTCAATGGCTTCACTGATGGCAATACCCAGGCTGCCGGGCGTATCCGGATTCTGCTCCAGAATCTGGCGGCCGGCCTTGGTTTGCGTACTGGGACTGGCAATACAGTTGGCACCCCAGGTGGCCATCATGGTTTTGCGGTAGGGTTTCTGGTCGAAACTGATCCTGACCATAAAGACCTTGCATTCAAGCCCGAATTGTGAACAGGCGAATGCAAGAGCGCTGCCCCACTGGCCGGCACCGGTCTCGGTGGTTAAGCGCTTGATGCCGAATTCCTTGTTATAATAGGCCTGGGCCACGGCGGTGTTGGGTTTATGGCTGCCGGGAGGGCTGACGCCCTCATATTTATAATAAATTCTGGCCGGTGTATCCAATGCCTTCTCCAACTCAAAGGCCCGTACCAGCGGAGAAGGACGCCAGATTCTCAGAACTCGCAATACTTCCTCCGGAATATCGATCCATCTTTCGGTGCTGACTTCCTGCTCGATCAGGTTCATCGGAAAAACCGGGGCCAGCATATCGGGACTGATCGGATTTCCATCCGGTCCCAGGGGTGGATTCATTTTGATGTCCGCAAGAACATTGTACCATTGACGTGGTATTTCATCTTCAGTCAAGAAAACTTTTTTGGTCTCCATTGCGCCCTCCTTGCAGTTTTATTAGCGGTCAACGATAGCAACAACTCAACCCGGCCAATCCGGGGAAAATGAGCAAGAATTGGTTATTGTAAGAATCAGGTGCGAAGCCTGACACATTTGGTATAATATTGGCTACTTAAGCATATGAAACCCATTCATTTATTATGTTGACTTCAATGTGTATACTGTATACATTGCTTAGTCAAGAAAATTATCACTAAGGAGAAAGGAACGGCAACATGTCAAACGAAAAAAATCTTTACCGCACAGCATTCAATCCACTGCTCATCCAACCCGCCCGTCCATTGCCGGACGAAGTCGCCGTGATCGGTGCCGGCACCATCGGCCCGGACATCGCCTATTACCTGAAAAGCGCGCTGCCGGACATCCGGCTTTATCTGCTGGATGTCGTTGAAGAGCCTCTAAAACAGGCGGAAAAACGGATTACAGGCTACACTCAAAAGGCCATCGACAGAAAAAAAATGAAGCCGCAAAAAGCCGCTGAAGTGCGGGAGAATATCGTCTATACGACGGATTATGAACAAATTAAAAATTGTAAACTGGTGATCGAAGCCGCTACCGAAGACATCCCGCTCAAGCAAAAGATATTCGGCATGGTCGAAAAAATCGTCAGTGACGAAACGATCATTACCTCCAATACCAGCTCGATACCGGCGGACAGGATATTCGCCAAAATGGATAAGCCCGAACGGACCACGATTACCCACTTTTTTGCACCGGCCTGGCGCAGCCTTCCGGTCGAAGTCATATCCTGGGAACGCGGCAGCCAGGAAGTGCTGGATTACCTGTTCTGGTTTTTTGCCCAAACCGGCAAAGCCCCGATCATCACCGCCAATGCCATCTGCTTTATCCTGGACCGCATATTTGACAACTGGTGCAATGAGTCCGCCTATCTGCTGGAAAGTGCCACTGCCGGCCAGATCGATAAAGTGGCGGAAGAATTTGTATTTGCCGGACCGTTTTTCGTTCTGAATATGGCCAACGGAAATCCCATCATCATCGAGACCAATTCGCTTCAGATGGAAGAAGGTGATCATTACAAACCGGCGCCGATTCTGGGCTCGGTGGACCGCTGGCTGACCCATCGCCCGGGAAGCCCCGTCGCAGTCAGCAATGAAATCAAAAGCACGCTGCGCGACCGGTTGCTGGGAATTTTGTTTTCCCAAACTTTTGACATCATTGATCGGTGCATCGGCACTGCGCAAGATCTTAACTTCGGCTGCCAGGTCGCCCTGGGGTTTAAAAAAGGGCCATTGGACCTGATGCGCGAGCTGGGCGAAGCGGAAGTCGACCGCATCATGCAAAAGTTTGCCCGGGAGCGGCCGGGCTTTCCCGGGCCGCAAAAACCTTTCGCATCTTATCAGGAGTTTAACCGGTTCATATTAGTTGATGATTATCAAAACGTGAAAATCATCACCATTAGACGGCCCCAGGCCATGAATGCCCTCAACGATGAGCTGACTGATGAAATTTTGGATGTTTTAAAGCATTACGAAAACGACCCTGCGGTGAAAGGATTCATCATCACCGGGTACGGCACAGCCGCCTTTTCCGCCGGCGCCGATATCGGCAAATTTCCATCGATGCTGGGCGACCCGGATGCCTCGGCCCAGTATGCCAGGGACTGCGCCAAGGTGCAGGTGTTTATGGACCGGATGCAAAAGCCGGTGGTGGCCGCTCTCAACGGGCTGGCCATGGGCGGCGGACTGGAAGTTGCCATCCGCTGCCACAGCATGGTTGCGATGCAAAATGCCGTCCTGCAATTTCCCGAAATCACCCTCGGCATTTTACCGGGCATCGGCGGCTGTGTGGTGCCCTATCGCAAATGGCCCCAGGGTGCGGCATTGTTCCATGAAATGATTTGTTTCGGCCAGCCTTTGAAGGCTCATGAAGCCGCTGAAATTGGAATGGTGACCAATCTGGCAACCGATCATCAAGGCCTGATTCAGGCCGCCCTAGATGAGGTAAATAAGCTGCAGGGCAACGTCACGGGCATTCCAGCCGGCAAGGTGGACATACCGGATTTAAATATCCCGGACGAACCCATGGCCGGCCGCCAGTCGTTAAGTAAAGAAGCGGTGACCATCACCGCCCGGACGATTCAACAAGGTGTATCCACCGAAGATCTGGCCGAAGCGCTTGAAATCGGTTACCGCGGATTTGGCGAGATTGCCTGCACCGATGCCGCCAAAGAAGGTATTTCGGCCTTTTTGGAAAGAAGAAAACCGGAGTTTAAGAAGTGATGGTGTATCGTTTTTCAGATATGGGCCGGATTATACCCGGATCGAGCTATAAAATCAGGTTTTCAGCCAATTCTAATAACGATTAACCAATAACAAATAACGCCTAGTTGAGCGCTTTTCGCTCAATTAAGGTATTCCCTTCGACGATGTAGACTTTAGCCGGATGAATCTGAAAAATATTGTTTCCAGGATCTCCCCGGTATCACATAAAATTTTTATGATAACACCTTACAGGCGTTATTAGAGTGACCATATGAATGGAGCCGGGGTCCCCTCTTATCGAGGAGACCCCGTGATTATGAAGATTCAAAGGCTCGAATACTCTAACTCAATATGCTTACGCGCCAGGGCAACCACCGGCCCCATCGGGCGCACCATTTCCGCTACCATCGCCTGGGCCATTTCCGCCGTTACCTGTGCCGTCACCTGGACCATTACCACCGTGTGCAAAAAGCTTAAAAAAATCCATTTGTGCGCCCGGGCAATCACCGGCCCCATCGGGCGCACCATTTCCGCTACCATCGCCTGGGCCATCTCCGCCGTTACCTGTACCGTCACCTGGACCATTACCACCATTGTTACCAGTACCAGCGTTGCCATTGCCTGCAAAGGCTATACCTGAACAACAAAGCAAAACAAGCATCAAAATAAAGCTGGCTTTAAATAATTTCTTCATGTGATTTTTCTCCTTAAATTTTAAAATTTTCTAAATGTTTCCGAGCCTATCTCCATTCTCTGCTTTGATTAAATTTATAATTTCTGCCATTCGCATTGGGGTGCTGCCCCCCAAAGCTTTTCAAAATTTTAACCGCACTTTCTGTTTGGTAATTTTTCGCCGAATTAGTTTTAAAATACTCGATAATCGTTTTTTTGACTTTTTAACAACTTCGACAGCCTCTCCAAAATGATCCATATTTTTGGTTTTTATCTGTAACGGTTAAAGGAGGGAAAAGTTACATATATTTTTAAAAAAAACTTTTGAGCACCTCCGAAACAAAAAAAATGCCCCGGAAGGGAGCGGAACCCCACAGAGGCTTTTTAAGTCGATAAATTGTTGTACCAAACCTTTGCCCATCTCTCTCGCCCAAAGAATTTTGGGGGCAACATTAATTCAGTTTCCTTGGGGGAAGATAGGCTGGTGTTTTTATATTAGCGGATATGATTTATGGTTGTTACCTTATTACGCAAAAGTAGTTACCATTCATTATAACCAGGACATTCGACACAGTAATGGATCTCGCTTTTCGTATTCTTTTTGCGGTCCAAGACAAGTAAAAGCTTTTTGACGCCTGTTTTGGAGTTGGGTATCTCAAAAGTTATTTCTCCGTAGCCCGTTTTCGAACTTGTGAAGCTGCTTTCCTCTCGATGAATTCTTCTCCATTTGTCGGAACCGAAAACACCGCTATCATAAATCATACGTTCCACCTTATGCTGTCCCTTTGGAAGATTCTTAAAACGCACAATCACATGAATCTCGTTTCCCCTCGAGAATGGACCATCGGGCGAGACGCACCGGTATGATTTTCCGCTCTTATCGACTTTATTACAAAGCTCCACGTTTTGGAACACAGGGGACAGCTTCGGTGGTGGAAACGGCGATACGTGCACTGTGGCGTGCTCTTCTATGACCTTATCTCCGGTCCGAGCGGTCAAAGTGTAGCTTTTCGTTCGCGTCGGTGACACGACTCTATCCCCACGGGGCGAGACCGAGGTGCCATCGAGGGTGACGTGGTCCGCGCCGTAAACATCCCACGTCAATTTGGATTTGAGCCCCCGGCGAAAGGTCGAGGGAATGGCGTAAAATCTGAAGATTTTCGGGTCGGTGAAGACGCTCACCTGAAGCTTCCTCGACTCCATCTTCGTCGGTTCCTTTGTCGATCGCCCAACCATCAGAACATAGGTGGTAGTCTTGTCCAGCGAGACCGACTGCGACCCAGACGCCTGGACGTTTCGGAAATCGCTGGTGCCGGCCCTGCCAAGCATAACAGTGCTAGCATTCGTCGTCCGCCACGACAGTGTGACGGACCCGCCTTTTTTGACTTTGCTGCTGCTTGCGACGAAAGAGATGATCTCAGCAGGTGCCGCTGGCTCTTTTGTCGGTGACCTGGTAACGATTTCGATCGCCTTCTGGAGATCGCCTTGCCGGCAGGTCGAGTATGCACGGCTACGAACGTCCTTAGCGACGTCGAGGTTGTTGTTTTCGATATGGGCATCGAGCTCTCGCGCACATCTCCGGTATGCGCCGATCAGCTTGACATAACCGGTTGCGCGGTTGACGTTGCCCTGCTTGACAATATTCAGTAACCTTTTTCTGATCTCCTGCGCCGAGTTGTTTAATCCCTTCGCTGCCCATTGTCTCTCGAACCTCAGCGAGGCATCGGTGCGCCGCTTCATCGGCCTGCTGCGCATCAGCATCTTCGATGGGAGCAACGATGAATATGATAAGGGCTAGTGTGATATAGCTAATTGCAGTTGCTTGATTCATAGTATCCTCCTGTGTTCGTTAGTGAATAATGTAACGGGGTGGTTGCGGATTGTGTAACGGGCTCTAAAACTCATAAAATCATCGTTCCTTATCTGCACCAGGGGAAAACGTTACACTATTCACTATCGTATACTCCTGAAAATTTTCGCCTGGCCATTGATTATGTAGTCTTTATCACAAATTTATATTAATTCCAGACAGATATTGAATTATTCTCCGGCTTAACTCAAACCTTCATGTGCTCTTTTCAAAACCTTTCCAATTTGAATCTTCTGGGGGCAATATTTTTCAGCTTTGGCATAATCGGCTTTAAATATATTTGTCTTGATTTCCGGTGTCAGCGCATTAAATAGCGTTAGCGCCTTTTGTCGATCCCCGTAACCGTGATGATACATGGCGCATCGCATAAGATCGCTGATCGGAATGTCAAAATCGACCGCTGATTCGCAAATATCGGCACAGCCGGTACAATAGCCGGGCGCAGTTTGCCGGGCATATTGTTCCAGGCGTTGTTTGTCATTGCCGGATATTTTGGTCTTATTCAGGGCCGCGGCCACATTGGCCTGCAGGATGGTCATATTCGGCATGGCCGAGCAAATGCTGGCAATATTCGGGTTATCCCACACCACCTTAAGTTTGGCCTGTTCCGCGGTGTAGCCTTTGTTTATAAAATTTTCGGTCATTTTCAGCGCATCATCGGTTTTAGATCCGATGGTCGCATAAAAATTGGCCGAAAAGGCCGCCTGGGTTTTCATGGCAGTCAATCCGATTCCGGCCCGGGCACAGGCATCTACCGCCCTTTTCATTTTGTCTGTCACCATCAGGCGGTAGTTATAACTCATCATGATTCCATCGATCCACCCGAGTTTGGCTGCCGCAAGCAAACTGTTTGCCATATTTTTATGGGCACTGAATCCAAAAAACCGAATCTTTCCATCAGCTTTGGCTTTTTCAGCCCAGGCTTTGACTTCATCCGTTAATTCATTTTCGACGTTACTGACGTAATGAATGAAATACAGATCGACCTGCGACGTATTCATTCTTTGAAGGGAGGTATTTAATTTCTCGGTCAACTTTTGCGGATCCGAGGTCCCTGCTTTAGATACCAGGAACACTTTTTCGCGGTCCTTGGGAAACTTGGCAAAATATTTGCCGATGGCCTTTTCGTTTTTCCCCCAGCCATATGAATCCGCTGTATCCCAATAGGTGACCCCCATTTTAAAAGCCTGTTTGAATACCAACAGGTCGGAAGCACTTAATTCTCCGCCCAGGGCCAGCATGGAAACATCGACGCCGGTTTTCCCAAATGGCCGCGTCGGCACGGTCATCGGTTCAGCGGTCTTGGTAGTATTGCTGCCAAGGGCCGGTGCCACTGAGCCTAAGGTTGCCAGGGCTGTCCCCAAACCGGCAGCCCCGGCTGTTTTGATGAAATTTCGCCTTGAAAGTTTTCTCTTATTACCGGACATAGTTAATTATCCCCTTTCAGCAAGTCGTCCTAACGAATATATAGAATAATGGTCAAAGCCGCATAACTTCTGTATCTGGGTCAAGGCTTGTTTTGCGCCTCTGACGTGCTGGGTTCATTTTTTACAATTTTTCTCGGCATTACTTATCCCATGAATCGCCGACTTTTTCAAGATGATGGAGTGCCGTACACCCATTATTCTATTATTCTCTCCGATCCGCGGCTCTAGGCCGCAGGCCAACATTCCATCATTCCAATTGCGGGCGAAGCGAGCTAAGTTCTGACAGCTTATGCGAACAGGATCAAGTCGGTATCCGGCTAATTATGCTTGACATTATATATTGCTCTGATATTGCATATGCGCTTTGTTGGCAGAGCCCTTGGTCTTCGATCGCCCCGCGTAACCATCTTTTCATAGGTTCAGTATTTTTAACCAATCAACTTTAACCTATGGCAAAGGAGAAAAAAATGGCTGAAAAAGAATCGATCAACGCACCTTCAGGTTTTCGCCTCCAGGATGATGAATTAGAAAAAGCCCTGCTTGCCGGCGAGCATGCCGATTTGTTGGAACAGTATCTCGGTGAAGCAGAATACGATGAACTCAGAAAACTGACTCGTGCAGCTCAGGTTTCCAGCGTTCGCGGCGGACCTCGTGTTTATATACTTCCGGGTATCATGGGATCCAAACTCGGCAAGCAAGGGTTGATATTTGATGATGTTCTCTGGTTAGACCCGCTTGAAGTCGTTTTGGGAAAGCTTACCAAACTGGCCTTAAAAACAAAAGCCTCGGCCTATAAACCGGTGGGTGTCATTCTGTTGGCTTATTTAAAGCTAAAGTTGCGCCTTAAGATTAAAGGCTACGACGCCGACTTCTATCCTTATGACTGGCGTCAGGATATTAAAGGACTTGGAAAAAAACTCGCTGAAAAATTAAAAAAAGACAAGAACCAAGATATCAGCCTCGTCGCACACAGCATGGGCGGGTTAGTTGCGCGGGCCGCTGCCGCCGATCTGGGGCCGACTTCGAATATCAAACGCATCGTTATGCTGGGAACACCGAACTACGGATCTTTTGCCCCGGTGTTAGCCCTGCGCGGCACCTATCCAATTGTGAAAAAAATTGCCATGCTCGATAAGGCGCACAGCGCCAAAGATCTCGCATCGCGTGTATTCAGCTCCTTTCCGGGACTGTATCAATTGCTGCCCGCGCCGGAGAAGTTTGACGAATTAGACCTTTACGATATTAATATATGGCCTTCCGAAGGTCCGAAGCCCAGGGCCGCAATTTTAAAAATCGCCCGGGATACTCAGGATTTTCTTGCTCCGGCTGACAATCGATTCTGTCTGATTGCCGGCGTCAACCAGGAGACAGTCACCGGACTGCGCCGGGAAGATAACCAATTTGCATATGAATCTTCACTTGAAGGGGATGGAACCGTTCCGCTGGCGTTTGCCGAGTTGCCGGGGGCACCGACCTACTACATCGAGGAAAGCCACGGCAGCCTGCCCAATAACCGTAAAGTCGCCGCAGCCGTCGCGGACATTCTAAAAAATGGTCACACGCGGGAGTTGCCGAACGAATGGCAGCCGATGCGCAGCGGCACGCTCAAGGTACTGCGGGATGCCGATCTGGATCAAATGGAGTTGTTTGAAGGCCGGCGTGGCAGCGAGCTGAGGTCAAGCGAAATACGGCATCTGCTGGAAGAGGTCGCCGCTCCGAGCCGCAGCGAACAAATCGAGCCCTTTCAACCGTCAATTGCTGTTGCCGATGCAGCCGGCGGCGGCGGATTTTCCCATGAATTCTCCCATCTGGTGATCAGCCGCCGACGGCAGCACCGGGTCGATATTCGATTGGCATCCGGCAGTATCACGGAAGTCGACGCGCGCGCCTATGTCCTCGGCCTGTTCCGCGGGGTCGAACCTTCCGGACCGGCCCAGGCGCTGGACAACGTCCTGGATGGGCTTATCACCGAGTTTACCTCCCGCAGAATGTTGACCGGCAATGTCGGCGATGTCTTTCTGATTCCCACCGGTCGCTATCCCATCCGGGCCGACATGGTCCTGTTTGCCGGTCTGGGTCCGTTTGATCGCTTTAGTGACGAGGCCCAACAGCTGTGTGCCGAGAACTGCATCCGGACCTTTATTCGCTCCAGAATAGATGAATTTGCCACGGTGCTGCTGGGGGCCGGTTCTGTCCGCAATACCGCCCAATCGCTTGAGAATATTCTGATCGGCTTCTTTCGCGGCTTGCTGGATGCCGACACCAATCGGCGCTTTCGACGCATTACCCTTTGTGAATTCGACCAAAGTCGTTTCCAGGAAATTAAGGAGCATTTGTTTCGCCTGTCCAGCACCCCACTGTTTAACGATGTTGAAGTCACCATCGATGAAGAGATTTTGCCTGCACCGGCAGCACCTTCAGCACCTTCGCGCTATGCAGTCCCCGGGCCGGATCCGATATACCTCATCGTACGCCGGGGACAGCCTTCGAAACAATTCTTCGAGTTCCGATCTTCGGTTCTGACCTCCGAAACCAAAGCCACGGTTGTCACAGGTGCCATTGAGATTGCCCGGCAAGATTTGAAAAATTATTTAAATAAATTTGATGATTATGCGCTGAATTTAGAGAAACTCAGCATGCTGGGAAGCCAGCTGGCAAAAATGATATTACATCCCCAGGTTTTGGCTGTTCTGCCGAAGATGAAGGAAAAGCAGATGGTGGTGGTACACGATGCCCCCAGCTCGCAAATACCCTGGGAGACGATCCGGATTGGCGATTGGTCTCCGGCCGCTGATACCGGACTCTGCCGCCGTTACATGGCTGATGATCTTTCGGTAGCCAAGTGGCTTGAAGAACGCAAGTATGGTAAAACCCTGGATGTATTGCTGGTTGTAAATCCCACCGAAGACCTCGCTGGAGCAGAGGCGGAAGGCGACCGCATACTGCAATTGCTCAGCGCCCGGCCATGGGTCAAAATCAGGGAACTGCGGGGGTCTGCCGCGACCAGAGACACCCTGTTGGAGGCCTTTAAATCCGGTGACTATGATATGGTCCACTATGCCGGACATGCCGAATTCAACGAAGGACATCCGGAGCTTAGCGGCATTCGCTGTTATGGGAGCCTGGTACTCAGCGGTGCGGATCTCGCGGGGCTGGGCAACCTTCCCGCGCTCGTGTTTTTCAATGCCTGTGAGTCGGGCCGGGTGCGCGGCGGCGCCAAGCCGAAAAGAGTCGATATCATCAAGCGGATCCAGCAGAACGTTGGTCTGGCTGAAGCTTTCATGCGCGGCGGTGTAGCCAATTACGTCGGCACGTATTGGCCGGTAGGAGACGCTTCTGCCAAAACGTTTGCCGCGACCTTCTATCCGGCAATTCTAAACGGCCAGCCGATCAGCCGGTCCCTGCTGGATGCACGTCGAGAAGTACGCAAAGCGCACTATATCGACTGGGCGGACTACATTCATTACGGCAGTCCGAATTTCATCATGAAGCATCCCGACTAAGACGGGAAGATTCAGGGGCGGTTTAACAGTCCTTATGAGTGAAGTCCAAATTAGATTTGCCGGCTGTCTGCCAAGCCCCCATCAATGGAATTCGGCTTCCTCAATAACTTTTAAAAAATTAATTCCAATGAGTTGTAGAATTTCCGCGACGTCAACTTATAAGTCCCTTTTAGAGCCCCTGATTGAGCAGGCGCAGCATCAGGCGCAGCGCAAAGCTATCGTCATGATCCTGGCAGATGGATCCCGAGAAATTTTCAGCGCCGAAGACCTCTATCAGGATGCCATCGCCTATGGCAATGCCTTACAGCGCCTGGGTTTAAAGCCGGGCGATATTGTTCTGCTGGCTTTGGATCACTGCCGGTTTCTGATTTCTGCCTTATGGGGAACGCTCTTTGCCGGTGCCGTGCCCGCCGTCTTGCCCTATTTAACCCAAAAAATGCTGCCGGCCGTTTATCGGGAACGGTTAAGGCTCATGGTCGATTATTGTGATGCCAAGGGTATAGTTACATTGCCGCATTTTAAAGAAAAAATGGCCGGTATTCTAAGGGCAACAGGCTGCCGGGTTATCAGCAGTGACGATCTGCAAAACCTCCTGCCGGAATCGACGGTCCCTGAACGGGGATATTATACATCCGGCAACCAAACAGCCGTCCTGCAATTCAGCAGCGGCACCACCGGCACCCAGAAGGCGGTAACCTTTTCGCATCGCGCCATCCTGGACCAGACCTCCGCCATCGGCACCGTCTGTCGGTTTAGCGCTGATGATGTGATTGTGACCTGGGCCCCCCTGTTTCATGATATGGGTCTTGTGGCGGCCTTGATGTTATCCATCACTGCCCGGACCCCGCTGGTGCTCCTTTCACCCTTCGCCTGGATTCGAAACCCTCGCATACTGATCGATGCCATCGACGAATTCAGAGGAACCGTGAGTTTTATGCCGAATTTTGCCTTCAATCATTGTGTCAACGGGATTCGAGATGAAGATCTCGCGGGCTTGGATTTGAGCTGCTGTCGCCTTATGGTCAATGGGGGTGAACCAGTCCTTTTCGAAAGTCTGCAAAATTTTGCAGCCAAATTCAGCCCTTGCGGATTCCGATCATCGGCCCTGGGGGCGGCTTATGGCGCGACTGAAAATTCTTCGAGTGTTACGATCACGCCGGTTGGGCGTCCGCCGGCCGTCGATTGGGTCGACCGGGAACGATTACAGCAATTCCAGCAGGCTGTTCCAACGCAACCTCAATCTCGCGGATCTGTCGCCATCGTGAGCTGCGGTTGCCCGCTGCCCGGCATAAAATTAAAAATTGTTGATGAACACGACCGGGAATTGTCCGAGCGTTGGGTGGGCGAAATCATTACCCGCGCGGCAACGACGGCAGGCGATTATTTCCGTCGCCCGGATCTTTCACAACAGGCAATTCGCAACGGCTGGTACCATAGCGGCGATCTGGGTTATTTGGCAGATGGTCAGCTGTATCTGTGCGGTCGCAAGAGCGATGTGATCATTATCGGCGGCAAAAATATTTATCCCCACGACATCGAGCAGATCGTTCATCAAACCCCTGGAGTTAAAGCCGGCCGTGCCGCAGCGTTCGGGATGCCGGATCAACGCCTGGGAACTGAAAAACTGGTGATCGTTGCCGAGTTGAGAGAAGCGCTGAATCCGGAAAAAGCTAAGGCCATGGAGCTTGATATCCGCCGTAACGTCTCCCGGCAGGCGGGTGTTGCCGTCGGGGATTTGCAGCTGGTGACCGGTCGCTGGGTGGTCAAATCATCCAGCGGCAAGATTGCGCGCGCATCCAACCGGACAAAATACGAACAATTGATAAGGGTATCCCGCTAATTGACGCGCGGGATTTTAATGCACCGCCAGGTATTTTCATCCCTTACCCCAACGATGCAACTAAGGGGGTTATTGAGTTGAACTGGCAGGTGCCGCCGGTTGCTGATCAAGGGTTTTCTCCAGGTGCTGCGCAATGCGGGCAATCGTCGCCATGCGAAACATTTGCGGTGTCGGGATATAGATCCGGTAATCTTCTGCGATGCGGCTGGCGATGCGAATTGCCTGCAGCGAGTCGGTTACGTCGAATATATCATCTTCAACCCCGAAAAATTCGTGCTGCAGCACCTGCTGCCAGACCGAAAGCAGGTAGCTTTCGGTAGTGCTGCGCGGCCGCACAAAGTTGCTTTTCAGCGTTACGGCGGCAGTTGCGGGATTCGGCAGGGCTGACAGGTCGAGTTTGCCGTTATGGTTCAGCGGCATGGCCTCCAGTTTCACAAACACCTTCGGGATCATGTATTGCGGTAACCGGTCTTTTAGAAACCGCCGCAATGCATTGGCGCTGGGTACCTCGCGGCTGCCGCAGACAATATAGCCCACCAGTTGCGGTTCTGAATGATTTAAAAACTGAACCAGGACTGCCGCCTGAAGAATGTTCGGAAAATCCAGCAGGTTATTTTGCACCTCGGCCGGTTCGATGCGGATGCCGTGGATTTGGACCTGATGATCGATACGGCGCACAAATTCCAGGGTCCCATCGGGCAGGTAGCGCGCCAGATCACCGGTTTTATAAAGCCGCGCGCCGGCATCGGCTGCGGCCTGAAACGGGTTCGGGATGAAGGCCCGCGCGGTCCGCGCGGCATCATGCAGATATCCCGGACCCACCCCGATTCCGCCAATGTATAATTCCCCGACAACCCCGATCGGTACCGGATTCTGATAAGCATCCAACACATACAGCTGGGTATTGCCGTTCGGTTTTCCAATGGGAATGCGATGGGTGCCGGGCAAGGGCGGCCATTCAATGAGGTGGTGGGCCACATCATCGGAGCACTCGGTGGGGCCGTAGGCATTGAGCATCGGAATATGAGGATAATAGCGCAGCCACCGGCGGCAGATTTCAGGCGGCAAGGCTTCACCGGTGGGGACCACCCAGCGTAATCGGGGTAAAGGCGGCGCTAGATACCGATTCTGTTCAATGGTATGGATCACCTGCTGTAAGATGGATGGCACCGTCTGATAGATGGTGATGCCGGCTTGCCCCAGGGCCTCCAGATGCTTCAGGGGATCGAAGGCAACGGAATCCGGGAAAATATGCACTTGCGCACCGACTAAAAGCGCTGCCAAATACTGCCAGACGGAAATATCAAATCCCTGGGGCGCCATATGGGCCACGACATCGGTGTCGGTCAGCGCGAGGTCGTCAATTTTGCAGTGCAGGTGGTTGATCATGCCGGCCTGGTTAACCATCGCGCCCTTGGGGGCTCCGGTTGATCCCGAGGTAAACATCACGTATGCCAAATCATCAGGACCGGCGGCCAGTTCTAAATTTTTGTCGCACAAGTCTTCGGCCGGCAATTTTTGCAATTCAAACACCTGCGGCATATCGGTTTTCAGCCGGAGGCCGATCTCCGCCGCGATTTCCGGGCTTGAAGATGTTAAAACAATGAATGGTGTTTGGCTTTGCTGCACCATAATGGCCAGTCGCCGGGCCGGAAAACGCAGATCGAGGGGCAGGTAGGCGGCGCCTAATTTAAAGATCGCCAGCATGCCCATGACGAAGTGCTGGTTGCGTTCTCCCATGAGGGCCACCAGCATTCTCCGCTTGACACCCCGTTTTCGCAAGGCCCGTGCCAGCCGGTTGGCCTGCGCATTGCAGGCGGCATACGTAATCTTTTCAGCGCCGCTTGTCAGGGCAACCGCAGCGGGTGTCCGTCGCACCTGGCTTTCAAACAGCTGCGTGAAGGTCCGGGCCAGCGGATAGTCTTTTTGGGTGTTGTTCCAGACCCCCACGATCTGCCGCTTTTCAGCCTCGGTCAGCAGCGATAAGTCGTAAACCGGTTTGGGGGGACTTTTGACGATGTCTTGCCAGCATCGTAACGAAATGTCCCATCCAGCGTGCGATCGTCTCTTGCTGGAACAAATCGGGATTATATATGAACTGCACCCGCAATCGGCCCCCGATGGCGATCATGTTGCAGGAAAAATCCAGATTGCTGTGGGTGGTGGCGTTCTCCGCCATATTCAGGTCGGCTTGGGCCATGTCATAGTGCCGGGTGGCGCGCTGCAGGGTAATCATGGATGTTAACAGCCCGTTGCGACCGGGATCCGGCGCGGCAAATGCTTTATATACCCGGCTGAATGGATAATCCTGGTTTTTGAATATTTCAACCACCGTGCGTTTGATGTGTTGCAGCAGTTCGGTAAACGCGATATTGCCCGTGATCCGGCTGCGCAGGGCCGCCATATCCGAGCCATAGCCGATCAGACACCGGGCGGCTTTGTGGCTCCGTCGCGCCAGACTCAGGCCGACGATCAAATCCTGCCGGCCGGTGATCCGGTGCAAAAACGTGACATAACCCGCCAGCAATAACGTAAACAGCGTCACCCCCGACCGGCGGCTCAGGCTTTGCAGCGCCGCACTGAGTTCACTGTCCAAACTGATCGCATGGCAGGCCCCGCGATAGGTCATGGCCGGCGGCCGGGCCGCATCCAGCGGCAGTTCGGCAACGGGCGGAGGATCGGCCAGTCTGGTTTGCCAGAATTTTTCCTGTTCGGCAAACCCGGGCCGGGTCTGCCGTGCCGTTTCCCGCGCTAAGTACTCGCGAAACTGCATGGGTTCCGGCAGGCGGGGTGAAGCGCCGTCTGCCATGGCCGTGTAGATTTGCACCAATTCATCGAAAAACACTTCAAACGAAAGCCCGTCAAACAGGATGTGATGCACGATGAGCACCAGCAAATATTCCTGTTGCGCTGTTTTTAAGATTGCCGCACGCCACAGCGGTGCTTTTTGGAAGTCAAAGGCCAGCACCCGTTGCTGCCGGATCCAGTCTACGATTTCTCGTTCGCGCCGCTCGCCGTTGAGGTGCGTGAAGTCCATTTGCTGCAGCTTCAGGGGCAACTCTGCCCGCACCGTTTGCATCTCGCCATCTTCACTGATAGCGGTTCGCAGGGCTTCGTGGCGATCAGCCACGTGTTGGATGGCGGATTGCAACATATTCCGATCGACGGCGGCTGTGATGCGTAAAACAGCCACCTCGATATCCGACAGATGCCCGTTTGGGCTCATTTGAGATAGCAGCCAGGTATCCTTTTGGCGCTCGGCCAGCGCAAAGCCCTGACCGCGCAACGGCGGCGTCACGTCTTCGGGGTTGATTGCTGCCGGCGCAACGGGTTGATTTTCGATGAATTGCACCAGGGCCTTTACGGTCGCCAGCTCATCGAAAAATTTTTCCACGGGCACTTCGACGTTAAATTCCGCTTCAATTTTGAAAATAATATCCGTAAAGGTAATGGAGTCGGCGCCTAATTCCATAAAGGATATGTCCCCGTCAACCAGCGCCGGGTCTATTCCCAGCAGTTGGGAGATAATGCGGCCGATTCTATCGCTGATCAGCCGATGGTGTTGACCGGCAGCGCAAAAAGGTCTCGCTGATTCCCTGGTTTCAGAAGCCATAGTTTATTCCTAGATCCTCTCCATCCGCGCTAATCTTTCTGGTAGATTTTAATTTCCACGGCCTCTCCCCGGTCGCCGGGCTCTCCGGGATCGCCTTGGCCGCCGGGTTGGCCGGGGGAAGACCCCTGCCCCGCCGGACCTTCCGGGCCGGGTTCGCCGGGCTGCCCGCCCTCGCTTTGGAGGGCTTGCGGAATGATATTGGCCCCGAAACCATATTCTTTATAGTAAATTACCACATTACCGCCGGGTCCGCCCTGGCCGCCCTGGCCGCCCTGGCCGCCCTGGCCGCCGTTTCCTCCGGGACCTTGCGGCCCGCCGCCGCAGCCGGCCCCCGCCGCACCGCCGGGACCTCCCGGACCGCCTTGACCGCCGGGTCCGCCCTGGCCGCCCGCCCCGCCATGGCCGCCCCTGCTTTCGACCAGAAATACGCCATCTACCGTATCTACTCTAAAAACCAGGGTGTTGCCGCTGCTTCCGGCACCGCCTTCACCACCCTGGGCGCCCTCGGTGCCCTGGCCGCCTTTAGCGCCCGGTCCCCCGCCAACACAAGATTTTCCTGATTTATAAGCGGCAGTCCCCCGGGCTCCGCCGGATCCCGGATTGCCGTTGCCGCCCTCGGCCCCGTCGGTCCCGTCGGTTCCCCGGACGGATATTTTGCCCGAATACTGGGCCGGATCCCCTTTTTGTTGACCGGATTTCTTTCTTATCATCCTGCAGCACTTGCGCCGTGATATGCGCGGTGGTTTCAACAATAATCTCGCTGCCGGCTTCCATCGTGATAACGCCGGCCACCAGGGTGACCGGGTCCGGCCCCTTAAGTTCCAGGGGTGTGCCTGGCGTGACGATTATGTCCTCAGATGAAAAAGCCGCAACTCGCATGGGCATACGCAGGGCCTCGAAAAGCGCTTTGTAAGACCGGACCGTTTCAGAGTGACCGAAGATATAATGCTCGGCGGCCTGATTTATCTGCTGCCGCTCCGTTTCCGACAGCTCGCCGGCGGGTTTGCGCCTTTTGCCCGCTGCAAGGGGCGGTGGCGGGGCCGCTGAATGCCTGCCCATCTTGCCGCTTTCGATCGCTTCGTTCGAAATACCAACCAGGCTCTTGACCTCGTCCAAACTGTTGAGGGTCAGGTAATGGGGCGTCACATCGGACTCACTTGCATCGGAGGATAGGACGACCCGCTCGGGCTTGCTCCTTTTTGTTGCAAACAGTTGCGCATGATCATAAACCGCGTCGGATACCGGGGACAAACCGAATCGCTTAAGCTCGGCTTCATGTTTTTTCTTCTGCGCCTGGGTTAAGTCATTAAATGAGCGGTGCATGATGCAACTCCTTTCGCTTTTTGGCGATTTTCAGGTTGAAAATACGGATGGGGCTCCAATTAAGTCACCTCCGACCCCGGGCGGCCGGCCCCAGAGCCGGTCGCATCTCAGCCAATGGCGCTTAAAGCTGGATATTGTCAATCTTCCAGGGATCATAGATCGCGGAGCCGCCCGGTCCCACCGCCTTTATGTTGAAAACCAGGGCGGTCAGGCCCTTGGATTGCATCAACCGGGCGGCACGCTGCGGGATATCAATCACCACCTGGTTTCTGTGCGGACCGCAGTAAAAGTGATACCCGATGCTATCGGCATGAATGTGAAAATATTCGACGCTGGAAGATGCCGTCCAATTCAGCATGATTTTACCGCCGGTCAAAAGCCCGGCCGGAGAAGCTGTTAATTTCAACTTTGGGGGTTAC
Organism: uncultured delta proteobacterium; assembly: GCA_963710795.1. Classification (GTDB taxonomy): domain Bacteria; phylum Desulfobacterota; class Desulfobacteria; order Desulfobacterales; family JAFDCJ01; genus JAFDCJ01. The sequence continues at coordinate 29,250 of CAVQBT010000034.1, read as the reverse complement.
CGTCACCGCCAGGCTGGCGTCTTTGCCTGAATTGGCTCCCTGAGCATGCAACACATAGGTGATGTCTTTAGCGGGTTTCAGCGGCCATCCCTGGGGATGCTCTTTATCGGGCATTTGAAGCGGAACCGGTATGCTGCCTGGATTTAACGTGGCGTGGTCGGCGTAGGTCGTCGACCACTTCAGGAAAAGGGTATCTCCCGCTATAATGTTTTGCTTGCTGGCTTCAAATATAATTTCGACGTTATCCACAGGCAGCAGCAGCTGATCGGTCATGACGGGTCCGGCCCCGCGCGCCTCCAGGATATACAGGGTCGTCGATCTGGGACTGGCCTCGCAGCTGCCGGAAAGCGCGACGGTCTGAACCTCATCCTCGCTGCAGCGCTGGTCATCCCCCGGATTGGCAGGTGCCGGTTTCGCAGGGGGAGTTTTTCCTTTTTCCTCCGGCCCGGCCGGTCCCTGCGGTTTGGTGTGCAATTTCACTTCACTGGCCGAAGCGGTTTCCCAGCTGAGTTTGGCCATTTCACCAATCTTAATGGACACGGGCCGCACCGTAAATGACTTGATTGCTAATTTGGACCGCAGTTTGGTAATGGGCAGGATCTGTTTCGGTTGGCCTTGGGCGGTGGCTTCAACCACCTGGATATTGGCGGTACTTTCGTGTTTATTAATATGAATGCCGTTGAACAGGAAAGTGGCCGATGCATTCGCTTTGAGGACCCGGGAGTTTGATTTAAAGCTATTGGGTTGGCCCCCGACACTGATATTCCAGTCATCCGCGGGAAGGGCTGAAGCGGAAATACTGCCGGCATCATTGGTGAGGGCGGTTGCTTGCGTGATGTTTCCCCCCGGAATGGGAATTATAAAGCCGAAATACTTTACCTGGACATCTTCGCCGGTTCGATTGGTAATCGTGATCGCCAGCTGGGCCGTACTGGGATGCTGATCCTGGGTGGTGATATAAACCGTCCTGGGACTGACTTCATAGTCGAATAAAACACTCATCTTTCCGAATTCATCCTTTCATTTATTTACGCTGCTTGGCAAACATCTCCGACAGCTTCAGCCAGCCTTCCCGGATGCGCGGGGGCATATCTGAAAGCTGCGCCCGGTCGCCGGCTTTTTCGATTTTACTTTGCAGAATTTCAATGCCGCTGTGCTCAATCCAAGACCAGGTTCCGTCTATTTCGGCCGGAATCGGCATCTGGATCGTATCGGGTGCCGTCAGCAAAGGGCCGGTGCGGAAGGTGACATCCATTTGTTGGATGGCTTCCTCGACATACATGGACGGTATCTCGATTTTCTTGTTGGGAAACAGCCCCGTCTGAGCATGGATGCCGCCGCGCGGATCGACCAGCAGATAGGTGGTGGTCTTGGTATAAGCCTCGGGCTGATTGGGGTAATTGAACGGCAGCCAAATATCCTGCTGAACGAGATAGGGCTTGGGGCGGTCATTTAACTGCGGCGACAGGTAAACGGAGTGAAACCGTGAAAAATCCGGCGCCACAAAATAGCCCAGCAGGCCGTCGTCCCGCAGCTGAAAATTACCCAGATTAACCGGAAAGCAGGTCCGGTAAAAGTCGCGGCTGTCGTTTTGGTTGGTCTGCGGCCAGCCCTGATCGGTGGCCGGCGGACCGGCCAGCTCAAAATAGAGCTCGGCCCGCACCAGGGCCAAGGGGCGCCCGATCAGCACCGCCATATTTTGATTACCCCGATCGCCCAGCGGATCGACGGTCCACAGGGTGGAGTCGATGGCGCTGCACAAATCTTGAAAGGCCTGGACACTGTCGGCCCGGTCGAGAAGACCGTTGACAAAACCGGCCATCTGCCGGTTGGAGATTTCGGGTGCTGCGCCGAGCGCCGCGCTTTTATGCGGCGCCGGCTGCCAGCGCGCCCGGCGCTCTGGATCTTCCCCGCTAATTAGAATTTCACCGTTCAGATTACCCCCGGCGTCATAGATCATCAATCCGCGGTCCAGGTGATTGGGCAAAATCCAGCCGCAAATCGGGTTGGCAGCCGGATCTGAAGCAGCCTCGCGGGGTTCGTCCCCCTCGGCGGCCACAAAGCGAAACTGGATCCGTCCATCCTGGATAATGCGCGGCGGCAATTGCACCTGGGTCGAAGTGCCGGCGGTGACCAATCCCATTGCGCGCACCGGCGAGACCTCGGAGATCACCCCTTTCTCGCCGGCTGCGTTGAACACCTGGCCAAAATCGTCCACGATCCATAGATTGCTGATCTGCAAGTGCCCGGCCCGGATGGGATTAAAAAAGTCGGGGTTGGTGATGGTCGACGGCATGGCGTGGTCCTGTCCGGCGACCAGATCGGCCATATCAGCGGCAGGCGGCGTGCGCTGGCTGATATCGCGCATGAGCAGCAGTTGATTGAATCCGCTGACGGACTGGGACAGGATGTTCCAGTGCTTCATCAGCTCGAGAACCTTATTCAGCACGGCGACGGAATCGCTGTCATCGCTGTCAGCGCGGCCGCCCAAAGCGCCGGCCCGCTTTAAGAATTCGTCATCCAGATTCAAATCAGGACCGCGATGGTCATGCAGAAATTTTTCCAGGGTCGCGGCAAAGACGTTGGCTGCTTTGGGGGTAATCGGGGTCCGCCCTTTAAAAGTCCGGACATTTGCAAAATCGGGCGGTGTCGGGCCCTGCCAGACAAAATCCTGCCACCCGGCCTCTAATTCCCAGCGGGAGTTCTGGTCGGCATCGATGAGAACCTGTTTGGGATCTGCGTAGCTGGGGGCCCAGGCGACTTCCCAGTCCATGTACAACGGCGACCAGGGCGGTGTCCAGCTTTGCACCGCCACCTTGGAGGGAACCACCCCCCCATCCAAGCCTGAAAGCAGCAAAATCGGCCCCTCGTCCAGGGCCGGGTGCAGGGCCGCATTCCAAACCAGGGTCTGTTCCCGGGCCACCTGTTGGGCCAGATCCGTCACGTCCGGTTCAGATAGGTCGAGTTTCTCCATAACCCGTGCCGCCAGGTGAGTTGAATTGGTCGTATCCAGCAGATAAGCTTCCAACAGGAGGTCAAGGACCTCCAGGGGAATCTTGTCCCCGATGTCAATTTCGTCGCTGATGCGGATGTCCTCGGCGCTGACCGTATAGCAGGGGGCGTTGTCTTGACAGTCGGCGCCGGATTTTCCGATGACGGAATTGACGGTGATGGATTTCAGAGTCTGGCCGGAAAAGCGGCAAAACAGCGTGTCGTCATCCTTAAACCGGCCGTCTGCACCATGTTTGTAAGTGCGGGTTACCCCTAAAACGAGCACCACCGGGTCGTTGGGATGCCAGAAGCGCGGCGCGGTTCGGTCGACCAGCCGCAGGTGCCGGCTGTCATCTTCAACCGGACAGTCGATTTCTCCCGTGTCAGGATCTTCTTCGATTGGCGCACCAATTTGGCCGCATATTATCCGGGCCGCCGTGTTGCGCTCCTCCCGCAGCGTCTCGGTCGCCGCCATGCTTTTTGCCACATTGGATTTTGCCGTCCGATAAGCCGCGGCAACTTGCGCGGCGGTCTTTTCTGACAGCGGCGGAAATTGGCTGGCGCTAGCCTGTTGTTTCCACCAGGCGCGATACAGCTCACCACGCTGTTCCTGCAGCAGCACCGTTAGCGTATTGAGCCGGGTCTGGGACTTGTTTAAGGCAGCCAACCGCTGTTTAAGATCGTCGGTGATCGGCGCCGGCGCTTCCAGCGGGCCGACCGCCAGATCCGGCCGCTGGGGTTCGATAATTTCCCACAGCCGGCCGGTATGGCTTTCACCGAACCATTCTTCGCGGATGCCTTCCAACAGCCGGGCTTCGAAACCCTGGGTGTCCATCTCATGCAGCAGTTTATACTGGAAGGCCTGCAGAATTTCGGCGGCATGCGGATATTGGCGGCCGAGGTGTTTTTGAATCAGGGCTGCCAGCGCATCCATGGCCGTATTGCCGACGGCGATATCGACCTCGCTGGCCTTCGGTTGGGGAACGCCCAACTGCTGGGGGCCGTTTTTCCCGGTCCAGTTGACGTCGTAGACCATTCCGTGACACAGAATCCGGGCCGGATATTGAGATTGAGGATTGTGGGGATCCATTGCAATGGCGTGGTCATTCAACCAGTGTTGTCCGGCCGCGACGGCCTGCCTTACTTCATCGGACTCCAGATCGTATTGACCGACCGACCAGCCAAAGCGCTGCATCAGCTCGACCCAGACCGTTGGGTCGGACCAGCCGCCGGATTGATTTTGGGTGACGCCGCGCAGCGGGTCCTGATTCGGGTCGGCATACCACCCCGCCACGAGGTAGGTCAGTTGGCCGGCGCAGACATCTTCGAGCGCATCATGAAACGCAAACACATCCTGGACATTGGGCGCATACGCCCCAAAAGCCACGTCCCCGGCCCCGATGGCCCTGAGTTCGAAGGGCGATTTCGTGCAGCTCGCAGGTTCGTCCTGCAGCCGGTTCCACTCGGCCAGCTCAAAAGATAAGCCGATCCGATAGTCTGCGCTGTCGTGGGGATTATCCGGATTGACAAATCTGCTGCCCAGGCGTTTTGTATCGGATCCATTATGAATACAATCACTTTGCAAAACCCAGCCTTTGACCTGCTTGCCGGCCGGATGTTTACGCTTATCGGTTGGCGCTGCCGGGTAGACGCGCAGCACCAGCCAGCGGTTGGGCAGGACCGGGTACGCGATTCGCTCCTTCTCGGCGATGCCGTGGGTCAATCCATCGGGCAGGCCCCAGTGCAGCGTCACGCCGGTCGCAGGCGGGTTATGGGCCGCCGGATCAAAGTTGGGTTGCGGAGCCACCAGCGTATAATCAGCAATATTTTCGTAATTCATCTCACGCCGGGACCAGATGGCGCTGCGCGCCGCTTCGCTGACGACCAGGGCTTCGACCGTGATCGGAACCAGCAGCCGCGGCCCGGGCCATGGCAGTATGTTTTTGTCTGTCACGATTGCTCCTCGAATATATCTTTGAATAGACGGTTTTTGTCGACCGCTTCCCGCAGGCTACGCCGGGGCGCCGCCAGTTTCAGGGCCCGGCTATCCAAGCCGCTGGAGTACACCTGGCGGTCAGCCGCCCGGACCATCTGGATTGCGAACTGGGCCGGTGTCAGGTTGGCAGCATCTTTGCCAAGGGCCTGAGCCGCCTGCAGCTTTTGGCATAAGTTATCCTGCAGCTTGGCCACATTCAGGACTCGCTCGGCACCGGGTCGCAGCGGCACCTGAACCCAATTTTCCTCATCTTGCGTGATTTGTTCCCCGGCTTGCCGGTGAACCTTGCCCTCGACCGCCAGGCCCAACCCCCGGGGCGCAACCAGGTACGCGGAATCCGGATCGGTTGCCGGCGTCCCAGGCCGATCATCCCGGGCAGTTTTGGCGGAGACACCGAAACGCAGTCCCTCGGCCGGTTCACTGATGTGAATCACGGCCGGTATCAGCGGGATGAGCACCAGCAGCACATCCGGCGCCAGGCGATTGATGCGCAGCAGCGGTTTGATCTCGTTTTCCGGTTTCAGATCTTCGCTGCGGTAGGCTTTCACCTCCAGTCCGGGCCATCCCGCCACCACCTGGGAGCGCATTAAAAAGCCGGTCATCGTCGCCCCGATCACGGCATCGGCCGGCGGCTTTTGGTTAAACAGGGCCGGACGAACTTCAATCCGCTTTTGATCGGCTCCCCCGCGGTAATTTGGGGTGTAATTCAACTGTAAGCCTTCGTCACGGGTGCCGTGGGTGACAATGCTCATGGCCCCGTCCAGCATGCTGTCGATCCAGTTGGGATCGACATAGAAAAAACGAATGGATTCAACCGGCAGCATGCGCTCATCGGGTACCAGGTTGACAAAGGGAACACCGTAAACCAGGGACAGGGTGGCCAGCCATTTGATGATGGCCTGTTCCAGGGGTGTTTGGCTGGATTTATCTTTGAGATAATTTTGCAGTTCCGGATTCCGGCTAAGTTCCTTAAGGGTCGCTAAATGCTGTCGATCGCTTTCAAATTTAAACATCTTACACCTGCATCTTGTGTGAACCGGTTAACCCATTTCCCAGCGCCGCTCCACTATTTCATCCCGCTGAAGATTGTCTGAAACAAGCGGCGATGGGGATCCTGCGGACTTTCCAATATGGTTTCAATTTTGGCCGGCGACAGCACCCCGGGCAATTTAGACAGCGATTGCAGGAGGCCGGAGGGGTCACCGGAGGTAAACAGGGGCGCGGTCCGCCGCCGCGGAACTACCCGGGCACTGAATCGATCGATAAAGAAGTTGAAAAATAAGGGTCGCATCAGACTGTCTGCCAGCATCTGGTCCATATTTTGGGGGAAGTTCAGGATATCCTGATACCGCCGGTATAGATTTTGGCGGCTTTGCAGATTGTCCAGCAGGCGGTGGTGCTGCCGCTGCCATTGAAGCAAATCAACGCCGAATTGACGGTCGGATAGGGCCAGCAGACGTCCGATTTGCCAGGCCACGGCATATGAGAGATCAAAAAGCCCGGTTCTTTCGTCGTAAATCATGGCCGACTCGGCATTTAAAAAAGCCGGCAAATTGGCCCGTTTCATCATGATCGGGGCAAAGGGGCCGCGATACCAGGCCACCGTATGTTCGCCCAGACGCGTCGGCCCGTAGTTTAAGGCAACATATCCCTGCTGGATGGCCTCGGTCACAAGCTGCCCGGCATCCAATGGCTCGCTTGATTTTGGAACGCTGTTGCCGGCGCTGGCATCCGTGGCTGCCGCCTGCGGGTGCGGGGCGCGGCAGGGTTCTTCAGCGCTGGGAAATCGCAATAGATCGCAGTTCATGTTCTCCATCAGGGCGCCAAAATCCCCGCGTCCGGGATTGGCCGTGAACCGCCAGCCGGCCAGCGAAACTAACCGGACGATTTCACGGTTGTCGAAATTTTTTGATTGGCGGCCGTCCGCTTGGGGCAGATACGGCCGGAACCCTTCCAGGGAAACCAGATGCGCAATCTGGGGTGTTCCTTTTTCGCGATCGGCTTTTATCAGGCGATTGCCGATCAGCACCGCGAACCAGCCGTCACCGGTTTGCGTGCCGAATTCCTTATCCTCGGGGTTCACCTGCCGCACGTGGGCCAGGTAAGGCAATTCTTCGTAGCCCGGCACCAGCTTGCTGAACGTTTCGCTCTTGATATCGATGGTAATGGCTTTTAAGTCTGCATCGCTCTTTTCGATGGGATCCAGTGCCAGCGGCGGCCGGAATACATTGTCTTCTTCGGGCGCTAAGATTGCGGCTATCGGGCGAACCGTCGAGCGCGTTGGCGAGGGATTGTCCTCGTCCACCAGGAGTTCGTCCTCTTCAAACAACAGCAGCGCCATCCAGGGCGCCTGCCGGCGACGATCTTCGGATGACCGGGGCCCAGCAGCCCGGATTTTCCGGTCACCGGATAGATGAAGTTCACGCTCCCATGGTAACGCGGGTTTGGTCAGAACAATGTGGGCCAATTTATTTTCATAGTCGCCCAGACTGCCGCCGGGGGGATACACCGCATGCAGGGCCGTGGCATCCAATGCAAAGCGGGTGCCATGCACCAGAAACTGCTGCTCATGGGCAAACCGGGGCGTTGTCGGATCGCCGCTGGTAAACGCCAACTCCTGCTGAACCGAGATCTTGTAGCGCCCGTCTTCGAGCGCCGGAATTTTGTTGTTATAAAATCGCATATTTCCGGTCGGCGGTGCAGCGGGAAGGGGTTTCGGATTCATAAATGCCTGTCCTTTCCAAATTCATGTATTACGCTTTTACTGGAACTATACTCGGAAAAAGTGGCCCCTGCGGGGCAGCCATAGCGAATTTCATGGGTTTCAGTCTCTTACAACATGTTGTCAGAAAAACGTTCCTATGCGCCTAACCGATTTCAACCGTTGACACTTGATCCAGGGTTTCAGCTTTGGCATGGCCGTGATCCGGCAGATTGACGCGCCCTGGTGCTCTTTTTGCCTGATTGCGGAGGCCGAACAGCCCGGTTTGCAGCCAGCCGGTCTGGGTGCTGACGAACACCCGCAACATCACGTCGGCACCCTCCAGCAGGGCCGGGGGGACCCGGTAAGTGATGAAAACCTCATCGGAAATTGAATTCGACTCTATTTTTTGCGAATCTTGCAGGGTAACGGACTCGGTCTGGGTCCGGCCGGGACGGACCCAGGATAGCTGCAGATTGCACCGGTCGGCCGCCGCCGCCGGGTCAATGGCGGCCCTATCTGCCCGGCGCAGGCACAGCACCAGGGTGCCGATCGCCGCCGGCATCAGGGTCGTGATCCAGCCCTGCGTTTGGCTGCCGTCAAGGGTTTCGATGGTATTGTCCCGAATCAGGGCCCGGGCGGCCTTCAATCCGAAAGCGGCTCGGTAACGGCCGTGAGCAGCGGCATGGGGGGCCTGGGGACGAATGATAACCCCTTCTCCCAGCATTGCCACGGGATTGGCTTGAACCAGCAAGGCGTCGGCGTGCCACCCCACGGTGTTGGAATCGGCACCCGCCGCCAAGCCGGTTAGAATCACCTGGGCCGTGTCTTGCGGCAGCTGATAACCGGGTTCGGCGACCACCTGATCGGCCAGCAGGGAACCGTGGGCATTAAAGGCCGTTACGCGTACCGGAATTTTCCGATCGAGTTTGAGCGTGTGCGGGGTTGGATTCCGGCTGTCAATCTCCCATACCAAGCTTTTACCCACTTCCACCGTCATTTGCTGACGCGACGAGCGCGTGTCGGCGCCCGCTGGTGCGGCCGCCCGCCGCACGACCTTGCCGTTTTGAAAGCGGGCCAACGGGTGATGGCCGTAGACTTTGCCGTGGGAATAAAACGGCACGTTAAATTGATCGGCCGGATCGGCCCTGAGGCCGGCGCCGGCCCGGGCCAGGAATTCCGGTTTATAGGGGCTGGCGTAGCGGCGCATGACGGCCTTTAATCGAGGCGGTCTGGCAGGCGCCGGCATTTTCATCTCCGCCCTGGCTTGCCGCCTGGCAGGCCGGCGCCGGCCGGCGTCGGCTTGGGCAGCACGATCGGCGGCGGCCAGGCTGCCCAGCAGGGGCGATCCGGCATAGGCGTGCTGCGCATTGGCGGCCAAGATATCAAGGCGCCCGTTGGTTTGCACATTGATGCCGCCGGCGATAATCGCCTGCAAAACGCTTTGGCGATTTTTGACAACCTCCGCGCGCATGACGGTCGCTTCAATGGTCTGCAAACTGGTTTTAGATGCTGCCGGCGGCCGGTTGGTTGAGGTCGACATCTGCAGCGGCAAAATTCGATGGGAACGCTCCTGGTAGCTCATATGGTGCGCGATATCGACTTCAATCGGCCGGCCGATATCCGGCACCGCCGGCCGCAGCCAGGCCAATCCCACCAGGCGATTGGGCAGGCTGGCTTCCTTGGGTTGGGTATTGACATCCGCCCCGGTGTCCCACAGGGCGGCCGGAACCGCACTTCTGGACTCCGCCGCCTGCCAGGTTGAGATATCGATGGCTCCATTTTCCTCCTGCCCGTTTTCGCTGAGCATTTGGATGCTGATGATATGCGATGATATAATCTCGCCGGCCGCCATGGGGCGGATACCGACGGTTTGGTCTTTTCCGGCTAATATGGGCGCTTTGGATTTATTTTTTTGACTGATGAATTGGATTTGGGTCGCGGGAATAATTGTCTGGCTGGACAGGACCATTTCATCGGCCCGCACGATCCAGAGGGTCAGGGTATCGTCGGCCGGCTGGTCACTGAGGGTGTTATCCGGTTTGACATAGATGCTTTTGGCCAGTCCTTTTAAAATTGCAGAACGGCACACCTCGCTGCGGCCGGCAGTCGCGTTGGCGGATGGCTGGGGCAAAAAGTAGCGGTCAAAACTATTCCAATCAATGGCTTTGGCCGGCTGCTTGGAGGCGTCGCCGGAACCAAAGGGGATGCTGAAAGAAATGATAAACCAGTTAACCCGGGCCCGGCCGCTGAACCGCGGCCCCCAAATCTCGACCTCGACACCCAGTTCCACTTTAAGCGTAACGGTCACAATGGCCTTAAACGTATAGGAGACACCCACGTTAATGCCGACGGCAATGTAATAATGAAAGGGTTTCCAGGAGATGAAAAAATCCGCATGGGCCGTAAACCAGGCCCGCAGCCCCCCGGTGTGAAAGAGGGCTTCCAGCCGTCCGCCGGCCATGATGGCCCGGGGCGTCAGCGCAAAATACGCACCGCCTTTGATCACCACCGTGCTGGAAACATGCCAGTTGAATCCCACCGGATCAAGCTTGGGGTAGTAGTCGGGCGTTGGGTAAACCGGACCATAGCCGCCGATGGACAGGACAAATTCACCGGCCTTGGGATGCGGCGCGTACCAGATATAAAAAGCAAATCCCCCGGTCAGGCGGCAATTGGGATCGATCAAATGGGAATTGGGCGTCAGGACGGCCGAGGCGGCAAATACACCCTGCTGCGGCGCAAACAGCACCCGGATACCCAGTTCGGCATAGACATAAGGGGTTTTGCCGCCGACTCCTTTTTTAGGCAGTTGGATGGAGGCCAACCCCAGCAGGGCCACTTCGAATTCCTTGCCGAACGCCACCACGGCCAGGGCCAGCCCCTGGATCAGCTCAAAAGACGTAAACCGCAACCCGGCCGCCAGCCAGTATACGCCTAAACGCGCCGGCAGGTTCTCGTGCAGCTTCTCAAGAACCTTGTTAATTTCACCGCCGCCCAGTTGACCGGGATCGGCAATGCCGGCAATCAACGGAAATTTTTCAACGGCGTCGATGGGCGGTGGAATGAAGGCGCGGTTGATGCCGAACCCGGCGGCAACACCGGTCACAAAGAAGGCCGGCACGCCACCCAGGGGAGCCCCCAGCATCGCAAATATCATCAGAGACGGCTGTAATTTGCCGTCCGCAGTTTGCATCGTTCCATAGGCGCCGATGGCCGTCAACCCGAAGCCGGCCGCCGAAATGATGCCCAGGCCGGCGTATTCGGGATAGGGCTGCCCGGCGGGCTGGGTTTTGAGAAACCCGCCGCTGATGGCTACCGGACCGCCCTCAAAGGAAATGTCCAGACCGGCCAGATCCAGGGTGTAGCGGCCGAAATCGCCCGGATGGGTGACGGGCACGCCGATGGTCAGGTCAATCAGGTCGGCGTGCAATCCCAACAGCCCCACCCCGCCGTCAAAAAGAAATTTCGCCAGCTTTTTTTTGCTTTCCCACCCGATACCCAGCTTGCGCACCTGCACGGGACCAAACTCCCGCTGCACCGGCAAGGTGATCATGGTCGTGGGCTCATCGGGCTTTTTGTCGTCGTAAAGGGTTAAGTCAAACTTTTCGGAACTGACATAGCCCAGCGCCATGGAAAATGTCGGGTTGACCGCATTGGTGTTGGCTTGCCCTTCTGTTTTGCCGCCGCCCGGTTCGGCCGAATTGGAAGCCAGCAGGTTTTGCGCGACCGGGTTATTGGGTTGGCCCGCTTTATCGTCGGCAATCTTGCCAAAGCCCGGACCCATGGGGATCCCCAGACCGTCGGCCCGCATGGCACCGCCAAACTTCAAGTTCTCGATGCCGGACTTTTTCAAGTCAATGCCCATGGCAAAATACAGACGCGGCTCCAGGGCCCCTAAGCGGAAACCGTTGAAATTGACCAGGGGCGCCTGGTTTTGGCCCTTGATATCCAGACCGATACTGGCCAGTTCCAGGCGCGGTTTAAAATGAATGTCGTCCGCCCCGGAGGCGTTGACCAGGTAAAAGTTCATCCCGGGTTGACTGCCGGGCCAATCAGGATAGGACCGGTTGAGCCAGGTTTGGACGCCTTTTTCATACTGCAGCCATTTGCCTAGTTGCAGGAGCAGTTCAACGGACCCGCCGTTGGGATTTTGATTATCCTGCTGGTTGGGGCTCGATTGGCCGGTCAGTGCGATATCGCTGATTTGGACATTCAGCCCGTAGTCAAGGGTGTTATCGGCGGCTTCGGCCCCCACCAGATTGATGCTGCCATGGGAAAATTTGATGATGGGCAGGCTGCCCTTGCTTTCAACAAAGCTGGACAGGGCGCCATAGGCGAAGGTGGCGATGACATCCAGGATGGTCATCTTGCCGTAGGTGGCGATGATGTCGTTGAGCACGTAGCGCTGCGCTTTGTTGTCAACCTTATCGATTTTTATCAGCCGGCAATTATTGAAAATCTTGCCGAAGCTGACGTCCTGGCCGGTGATCAGCGGTTTGGACAACAACTGATTGACGGCCGGAATTTGCAGCACCGTATCCACCGCGAGCGGGATCAGAAATTGCACGGAAAACCGCAGCAGCCATTCAACCACCGCCACTGGATCTTCAGGCTGATGATTGAATGCCAGGTACAAATTCGGCAACAGGGACACAACGGGCGCCTGGTCCTGGTCACCGATGGGCAAAAGCCTCAAAGACGGCACAATGGTTGGCGGCTGCGCTCCGGTTTTGATCGCAAAATCAAGGCCGAAGTCAAGTTGTGGTCCGGCCGTCAACGGCACGTCAAGACCGCTGAAATCGGTACCCAATACCGTGGTAAGGGTAAAATCGAGTCCGGAATCGGCAAAGGGCAGCACCGCGCCGACGCCGGCGGTGATGTCCAGGACCAGCCACGACTTTTTAAGACAGGGTTGGAGCCAGATGCCGAAAACTTCCTTCTTGTCGGCCGGGCTGCCGAAGGTTTGCATGCCGAACAGGATTGACACGGACCCTAAATCCGATTTTATGCCCGGTGAATACCTGAGCAGGGTCCCTTCCTGTTTGAAGCCTTTTAAATCGGCCAGGGTGAAAAGTTGGTTGATTTTTTGCAGCGTATCTTCAATCTTCGTCGCGCCAAAGGGCTCGGAGAGCCAGGTGAGGGGATCGTGCACAATGGATTCTACGGCCGTGATGATGTCGCCGGCTTTCTCGATCTTGAAGATTCTGGCGACGCTGAAAACTTCCTCCACCAACTTGACGAGTTCGGGGTCGGCTTGATGCTTGCAGTCATGGTAAGCCATGCTGATTTTCCCGGCGATATAGTCGAGAAGCTTGCCGCCTTCGGCGGCAGATGGAATGAATTGATTGAAGCCGCCAAAAGGCACCAGTTGTATGGTTTTGGATTCCTTGCCGTTCAACGAGCCTTGAATGTCGAATGAGAATTGGTCCTTTTGGTAACCGGCAGCCAGTTTAATAAAGGTACCGGCCTGGCTGAGCTTATACTTGAGGCCAACCCCTCCGTGCACCTTGACGCCGGCTCCTAGACCGAATGCCAGACCGGCATTGGTGTTGAAGGCGATATCATCGAGGGCCGGGGACGCTGCTGGGGCGGCGGTTGAACCTGCGGCTGATTGCGCCGGATAGTCCACCGCGACCCCCAGCTGAATTCCGCCGGCTTGATCGGCTGCCAGCTCAACTGACAGACCGAAGGGCAGATTGGCGATCTTCAGCCCGGATTTATTGCGGGGACTAATTAGGATGTCAGCCGGACCGGTTGTGCCAGCGGGACCCGGCAAATCGCTGAGCAGTTGGCCGACCTTGTCCAGGTCGAGGCCGCCGCCGGCTTGGCCGATCACCTCCGGGCTGAGGAACCATTGGACCGGATTTTTCAGCGCCCGCGTTAAAGCGGTGACCTGGGGCGGCTGATCCGGGTTGCCGATTTGCCTGGCCAGACCCATGTCTACCAATAACCGGCTGGCAATCGAGTGCTTTTCGGTTAACACATAGCGGTTGATATATTTGCCGGCGATATACGATAACACCTGCAGCGGAACCCGCTGGCCCAGGTCGGTCAAAAAGGAATCGATGGCCCCCTGATCCGGCAGGGGATAGAAAACCAGGGGATCAAAGGGTGCCGGAGCAACATCCGGTGCCGCCTGCAGCAGCACCTGTAAGGTATTAACGACCCTCAAATCCGGCTTGAGGGTCACCGTATCACGAAACACCAGCGCCGTGCCGATGGCGCTGACGGCGATTCCCCCCTGCACCTGCAGGATCAAATTTTCAAGATCGAAATCGACATCCGCCACCAGGGTCAGCTCTGAACCAATCCGGATGGGAGCGGCGGCCGACGTCGCAATTTGGATCCTGGCGCCCGCGATCAGCCGCAGGCTTAGAGGGACGTTGAGCGGCGCTGCCGGCAGGTGGCTTAACTCCGTCATCAGCTGTTGGCGCCGGTCGGCATCTTTGAGCAATCGGGCGGCGCGGTTCTCCATAAAAAGCAGCGGGGCTTTGATCAGGCTCAGCCAGCTGGACAGCAGAATGCCATAGCCGGCGCCGGCCGGCCGCATGAGGTCCAGGGCGACCAACACCGCCGGCAGGCCGTTAAGGGCGGACGGCAATTTGAAGTTCTCCAGCCCCAGGATGGATCGCAAGTGCCGAAACAACCCGGCCGATTTTTCGGCGTCATTCAGGGCGCGGTCCATCCGGCTGCGCAAATAAGCCCCCGGATTGGCCAGCAATGCCTGCCAGGCGGCCGGATTGATGCTGAATTGCGCCGGGCCGGCCGCTGATTTTGAAGCCTCGGTGCCCTGGACGAGTCCCATATCCTGCAGCAATAACAAGACGTCCCGCAGGCGGCGAGAATCAGGGGCGCTTTGCAGCAACGTGCCGGACAGTTTGTGCATCAGGGCGTTTAGCAATTTTTCCAGATCCGGCATCCGGCCCGAACTCGTGAAAATCGGCTTTGCGGCAACCGGCTGCAGGCAAAAATATTCCGGGTCCCGGCCGTTGGCTTTAGCGTTCTTAAAAACCAGCAGCGGTGCCATCAACCCCTCGGCTTCCGGACTGCTCAAGTCCGCCTGAAGCCCCAATTCAACCCGCTCGATTTCAAGATTCAGTTGATCTTCTTTGAAAAGCGGCGTTGCGGCAGCGCGGTTTGTCAGATGGGCTGCCACACTGCAAGCGGGTATGGTGTTTTTTGACTCAAAATGGCCAGCGTTCAGCGGAATATGAAAGGCCTTCAGGGCGGCCACCACCTCCAGTTGAATATCCGATGCGGTTGCGGCGGCCATGGTGCGCTGCAGCCCGACGCCGATGGCAGCCGGTAAGGCGTCATGGCCGTCGGCCTTCTCAACCCAGATCAGCAGTTGCGCATCCCGCAGATTTTCAAATTTGACGGACCAGGGGTCCCGCAAGCTGCCGCCGGGAAAAGGCTGCGGTACGACGGGCACCTTTCCGGTCATGGCCCAGCCCCAGATTTGCAGCAGCGGTCCCACATTAGCCGGGGACGCGAACAGCGCCGCCAGGTGGTTTTTGAGGTCGGTCCAGGGCCGGGCAAAGAAAGTGGCCGGATCGCTGATGTCCAGCTGCGGAAAATTTTCCGGCAGGGCGACCCCCCGGGGGACTTCAAACGGTAAATCCGGATCCGGATCGGCGTTGATGATCTCCGGCAGGTTCGGCAGCAGTCCCAGAGTGGCGGCGGTCAGCAGGCCGAAGCGTCCCCCCTGTTCCAGCAGGCAAAGCCCGGCAATATAAACCACAACTTTGGCAAAAGCCGTCAGGTTTTCCCCTGACCAGGGGGTATTTTTGCGGTCCAGCTCAAAAATTAGATCGCCGATTTCAAGTTTATCCGTCCCCGCGGCCGCCACGGCGATTGCCAACATTTTGGCGGAAAAGAAAAGGCCGTGCGCCCGGTCCCAGCCGCAGGCCAGCGAGCCTTTATCGGCCTCCAGACTGACACCGGCAATTTTCGGCGTGGCCAGCGCTTTATTATCCGAGGGGTTGCGAACTTCGATATAGCCGGCCACCCGCGGCAACCATTGGGCGCCGATTTGACCGGACCCGTTTTCATCGGGCAATTGGAGCTTTAAAAAATCCAGCTCACCCCCGGCATCGATCCGCACCCCGTTGAGGATAATCGGTACGTCGATTTTGAGGCCCAAATGCAGCTGCGGTTTGCGGGCCGTGGATGCGCAGGGATCGATCCAGGTTTGTAAAAAGACGTTGGGCTTTTGCCGGTCGGTCGTAATCAGCGGCGCCAGCCAGGGGTCACCGGCGCTGCCGGTTCCCTGAACATCCGCGGCCGCAATACTCAAACCGCTCACCAGGCGCACGATGTCCGGCAGCATGGCCTGCCAGGCATAGACAGGGTCTTTGGGGCCCTTGGAGATCGGCGTGGTCAGGGCGCGGGTGTAATAGCTGCCGAGCGCCGCCAGCGGATTTTTTACCACCAGGTCAAGGCTTGCGGCGCTTTGCAGGAACGCTTCGATGGGCCATGGCGCCTGCTGCCCGTAGCCTTCAGGCGGGTTGATACCCAGGGCAATCAGCAGGCTGGCCGCGTATGGGCTGCTCTGCTTGCCGAGATAATCCTCGATGGTTGTTTTGATGACACTGCTGACGGCCTGCCCGAGCACCTTGATCACGCCGTCAAAATTGTGGAAATCAATTACCGGCCAGGCACCGATGGCCGTTTGCACATTGGTTAGCCGAAAATTCGGTGCCAGGACCCGGTCTTCCTCGGGCCGGCCTGCCTTTGCCGGGTCTTTCGCCGGTTTGATTCTACCGTAGCCAAAGCCGATTTCAATGGTATCCAGCCGGAATGCCTCCGCGCTGCCCTCGGCCTTTTCCGGGTGCAAGCCTTCAGCGGTCCCAATGGCAATCAAGGGTTGATCCGGTTGGGGATTCAAGGCTTTTATCAGGACTTCAAAGGTCGGGAAAATCGCGTCGGCGATGGCGGATGTGCGGGTGGCGTCGGGTGGCTGGGATGCCGCCCCCCGATTAAACGCCATCCGGCATAATTCCACCGATGCCTGCAGGCATACCCCGAGCTGCGCAACGTCTTTGATCGGTTTAAAAACATTCGAGGCGATGCGCAGACCGGGATAAACATCGAGAGGGTGGTCCGGGGCCTTTTCGACGGCGAAGGTCAGATCGAGGGTGAGGCTGTCCTCGACATTGAGCATCTCGATGACCCAGGGCTCAGCCCGGGTGCCGGCGCCGCGGACATGGTCATCCACGGCCCTGGCCGCGGCCAATTCGCCTTTAAAAAGAGAGAAAAGTTCGTTGAGCCAGGCTTTCATCGAATACGGTGATGCGGCAATTTGAATGAACCAGTCGGTGATGATCTTTTTAAAATCTGGCTGGGGTTCAAATACTTTTTGCCAATCAATCGCCGGTGTTTGGCCCGTAATCCCCAGCAGGGACAGCAGGTCAACGGTCATATTGGCAATCTGCCGGGCGGTCGCGGTCCCGCCGGCGGCATCAATTGCCTTCGCCAGTTGGCTGGTCAGCAGTGCAACGCCGATGGTAATCCATTCGTTGATGGTGGCCGCGTCTTTTTGAATGGTTTTTTGGATCAGATCCACCACCGAAACGTTGGCGGCCTGTTGACCGGGCAGTTTGAGATTGAGCAGCACAATTTCAAGTGGCTTTTTGCGGTCCGAGTCCGTTTCTCCCCCCGGGGCCGGCGTCAAATACAGATGGGTGGAAATTTTTAGCCCGTCGAATGATACCGGATCCGCTGCTTCACCAAAGCCGTCCGCTTTGGTCAGGGTCATCCCCATTTCGACCGGGGCACTGGAGAAAACCGTCTGCCCGGCGGCCGGCGGCATATGCACAAGGGGCAGATACACGTACGGTGTAAATTCAACTGAATCTTCGGCAAAGCTTTTCAGCAATCCAAGAGCGAGGGTTAATTTGTTTTTATCTTCCTGGTCCTGTTCCGAAACAATGTACAATCCGGTTGAATCAAGACTCGGGTCGGCTGCTTCAGCCGGGTCGGATTTTTTGGCAGCCGGCAGCGGATGCCACCGTCGCCGGGTGGTTTCATTTTCCGATTCAACCACGGTGGTACCCAGGGTATTGCCGCTGCTGCCCCCCATCAAACCCTGCAGGAGTTCAACGATTTCATCCGCGTGTTCGGTGGGAATTTTATTGATGTAGTCAATGGGGTTTTCAAACCACTTGCTGTTGAAATGAATGGATCCATCCTTTTTCTCCAGCATCCCGATTAAGCGCACCCACCTGGGCCAGGGTCGGATCTATCAGCTGAATTTCCATTTTTAGTCAACCTTTATATCTGGGGATTGCGGCCAGTGGCCAACATGCGCTGGTCCGGTTATGACATTGGGTGTTTTTTTCCAAACGAGAAACTTCCGCGGGATCCGGGCTGGCCGTCTTTGCCGTCTTTGCCTCTTGACTTTCCGTCTCCGCCGAGACCGCCTTGACCGCCGCTGCCGGCCAGAGTCTCTAAATTCCAGATTTCAACGTAGCCTTGAGATTGAAAATTATCGTAGGCCAGTGAAACGACGGTTCCAGGCCCGCCGTTGCCCCCCATACCGCCGGTACCGCCGGTACCGTTGGGCGCCCCACCTTGGCCGCCCGGCCCGCCGTTGCCGCCGCTGCCGCCCTGGATGATAACGCTGACCGGACCACCGATGGTGCCGAGATCGATATCCGCCGGAACCGCCCCGCGGCCGGATTGGCCGGACGCTCCCGGTTTCCCGGGAGCTGCGGGAGCCCCGGGTTTCCCCGGTTGGCCGCAGGTGCCGTCTTCCCAGGTAATTTCAATTGGCTGGGGATTGTTTTCATCCGATTCGAATACCTGGGCCCTGAGATGGGTGGGTGTTTGGATGTGAATGGTCGCGTGGGGCCCCAATGTGAGTTTGGCAGTATTGATGAACACCGGATTCGGACCGCGAATGGTTAAGGATTGGTTGGCTTTAACTTCGAGATGCTCGATACCGAAGACGGCTGTCTGCGGGGGGCTTGTGTTAAAAAATTGCGACTTCCGGGTAACTCTATTTTTGGGAAAATAGGGTTTAAGGCTGCTTTGCGAATCTGCTGCATCGGATGATAAAATCAATTCTTCTGTATCCGGCAGTTTTGGACAAATTCGATCATTTTCTATTTGGAGCAGCGCCGCCATTTGTCGATACCGCTGCAACTGATCCGGTGTTAGTTTTTTAAGCACCTCGGACATGCGATTTCCTCCATTGATGGACATCAAGCGAACGGTGAATGAGTTTAGATATGAACGCACCCGCAATCATTGGAGATAGGATTTTCTTTTTTTAGCAATTGAGTATTGAAAACAGTATGTGACTGGAACATCAAATCGAACGTCGAGCGGAAAACTTGGAATAGACTCTCATATTAATCATTGAACATCTTTGATCAATATTTTTGAAGTAAGTCAACAGAAAAGTTAAATTATAGTCAATATCAACGGCTTTGATTAATTACAGGTATCGCCGGTCGGCCCGATCATTTTTTCGAAGGAGAGCATTTGAGGCATCTGAGGGTGTTGTCTAAAACCTTCCCGCGACGGCGGGACAAATTGGTATCTTATCCCGCCGGGGGGAGTTTAAACTCCTCGATTTTTCTTTCAGTCCGCGAGCCTTTGCGACTGAACTTTGATCGGTTTTCAAACGCTGACCTGGAACATTTCCTTGTCGGAGAAACTCCTGGGCACACCTTCGTACGGTGTGCGTTTACTGGACTTGACGGTTTTCGGATCCCGCATGGTCTTCAAAATGTCAATGCTGTCCTTGAGGCCTTTGTTGACCCGGCACAGTTCTAACGCCATGCCGAACACCTGGGCTACGGCCTCCACAAAGTTGACATCGGTTAAGGTAAACTCCCAGGGATCGGCGGTGTAAATCCGCATACTTCCAATCAAATTTTTGCCAATAACGATCGGTACGGCCAGAATGGATGAAATGCCTTCATTGATGGCAGCTTCGGGGTACTGAATCCGCGGATCATCGGCAACGTCATAAATGGCGACCGGCTGTCTGTCCTGCAGTGCTGAAGCAATCGACCGCAGGGAACTGACCGGCCCCTTATCCAGATATTCTTGGCTCAATCCATAACTGCCCGCCAGCTGAAGCTCGTCGCTCTTTTTACTGAACAAAAACACCGTGCAGCCCTTAACGTTCAGGGCATGCGTCACACCCTCGACGGTGACCAGGACGATCTCCTCCGGGTCCCGGAGCATGGAGATAGCTTTGGTGATGCGAATCAAACTGTCATAGTTGATAATCGGCTTTTCCATGGTGACCTCCTTTGCAGGTTGTGGTTGAGCCACCAGGACACTAAGTCACAAAGATTAAAAACCGCTTTGGACCTGGATCTTTCATCTTCAAAACAACTTTAAGGCCCATTCTTAGTGTCTTCGTGTCTGAGTGGCGGAGCTTTTGCGATACTGAATGCTTCGTGTTCGAAACTCGATTTTCGATACTGGGTGCTCGATACTCGATCCTCGATGCTGGATACTGGATGCTTGATGTTCGGCACCGGATCAAGGTCGGGGGCAGTGAGATCCATTTCGATTTGCGGTGCAGCAACCCGGTTTGACGTGTCGCTCTGGTTCCAATGAGCAGGTGTGATAGGGTGGTGTGAAGAATCGCTTTAAGCTTAAGCCAGAATCATATCAGATGAAGTGCATTCTCAGCAGGAGCCGATGCTTGCTCATCAGATGCTGTCTTTTGTTCCCCCAGCGAATTTTTCAAAAATATCTCATATTTTAAATCAGATAGCAAGCAAATAATGAGATTTATAGTTCGCGGATTGTTATTTAAGATTTTTAAATAATTGCCGATACTCATAATGTGGATTTTCTGATCATTCCGTCCTTAAAATAAAATCCTAATCCTGCCTGAAAAACTCATGCAGGGTAACCGTTCAACCATGCAGAACAGGGCCCCAATATGCGCAATCATCTATCGCGTTGGACATAAAACGGAACCATTATGTTAGATACCAGCATTGGATTAGCTTCAGCCGGCTCGTTGTCGGTGGCTGTCATCGCTTTATTCTTCTTTATTTTTCAGGCCTGGATTTATTTCAAAGGACCGGCCTTTAAATGGAGCAAATGGGGGGCGGCGCTTTCACTGGCGACGACCATCTATTCCGTCGCAGTATTTGTCCAGTTCAATGCGGCGCCCGGCCGAATCAACCATATCGCCGAGCTTTTTCAATATTCGATGTTTATCATGCTGCTTCATTCCGTATACGGATTTACCTTCACCTACCTCGACATCAGGCCCCCACGCTACCATCATCTGGCTGCCGGATTTCATGCAGTCCTCCTGGTGACGCTCTGGACCACCCAACTCGTCATCACCGATGATTTTGTCTATCGCGACTTCATGCTGCTGGCAGCGCCGTATATTGAACCCAAACTGGGTGTTTTAGGACCATTTTATTTACTATATTCGGCTGGGGGGGCGTTTTTGTGTTTAACGTATTGGGTAAAGCCTGAGAGCCGAACCAAAAGCGGTGCCAGGATGTTTATTTTCGGATTTTTGCTGTGGGCGGCCCTGGGCATTCACGATGCCCTGGCTACCCTGGGACTCGGTACGGTTCAATTCTTGATGGAGTATGGTTTTTTAGGATTCTCCGCTTCCATCATGTCCATAACCCTGAAAAAATACATGGAACTCTTTGAAATAGCACAACGAAGCAAAAAAGTCCTCGAGGCGGCCAACAACGAGCTGGAATTATGCGTCAACCTGAGAACCCGCGAACTTGAGAAAACCAATGCCGAGTTCAAAACCGAAATCTCCCAGCGCAAGTGGGCCAATGCCGCATTGCGCGAAAGCGAACAAAGATTTCGCACCGTCTTTCACACCAGTCCGGATGCGGTCAACATCAACCGGTTAAATGGTGAATTTGTCGAGGTTAATGAAGGGTTTTCCACTTTAACCGGCTATTCGCGACCGGATGTCCTCGGCAAATCATCGAAAGAAATTCGAATCTGGGCGGTTTCTGAAGACCGCAAAAAGATTGTTGCCGAGCTCAACAAATATGGCTATGCCGACAACATTGAATCGAAATTCCGCTGCAAAAATGGTGAGATCAAGCCGGGGTTGATTTCTGCCAGAATAATCGACTTAAACGGTGAAAACCATATCCTGACAATTACGCGCGATATCAGCCGCTGGAAAAAAGTTGAAGACGATAAGAAAAAGCTGGAAGCCAAGTTGCAGCGCGCCCAAAAAATGGAAGCTATCGGCACCCTGGCCGGCGGTGTCGCCCACGACCTGAATAATATCCTGTCCGGCATCGTGAGTTATCCGGATCTGCTGCTAATGGACTTGGATGAAGACAGCCCCCTGGTTGAACCGTTGACCACGATTCAACAATCCGGCGTCAAGGCGGCGGCTATTGTTCAGGATTTGCTGACCCTGGCCAGGCGTGGTGTTTCAATCTCGGAAGTCGTCAACCTGAACCGGATCATCAGCGAGCATTTGGCTAGCCCGGAATTTGAAAATATCAAATCTTTTCATCCCGCAGTCAATATCAATACCGACCTGGAACCGGACCTTCTACCGATTGCGGGCTCTCCGGTGCACCTGTCCAAAACGGTCATGAATCTGATTTCCAATGCCGCCGAGGCCATGCCGCAGGGCGGCACGATTTCCATTTCCACCCGCAACCGATATCTTGACAAACCGATCGAAGGCTATGATAAAATCGAAGAAGGCGATTATGTCCTGCTGAAAATATGCGATACCGGCATCGGCATCAGCCCGGAAGATAAAGAACGCATCTTTGAGCCGTTTTACACAAAAAAGGTGATGGGTCGCAGCGGCACCGGGTTGGGCATGGCGGTTGTCTGGGGTACCATCAAAGACCACAAAGGATATATAGATCTGAAGAGTACGGTGGGCGAAGGCACGACGTTTGCGCTGTATTACCCGGTCACCAGAGAATCCTTGCAGGATGATCAGGCACCGTCTGTCGACTTTGAAAACAACGGCCAGGGTGAGACCATCCTGATTGTGGATGACGTTGAGGAGCAGCGCAATATCGCGACCCTGATGCTGGACAAACTGGGCTATTCCGTCAATGCCGTTCCCAGCGGAGAAAAAGCCGTCGAATATCTAAAAAACAACCCGGCCGATCTCATCGTGCTGGACATGATCATGGATCCCGGAATTGACGGGCTGGAAACTTACAAAAAAATTCTCGAATACAGGCCCCACCAGAAGGCGATCATCGCCAGCGGCTTTTCGGAAACCTGGCGCGTCAGAGAAGCCCAGCGCCTGGGGGCCGGCGAATATGTCAAAAAACCCTACACCATCGAAAAAATCGGTCAGGCGGTGGTGGCCGAGCTGAACCGATAAGACCAGATTCCTTTGGAATACCCGGTTACCATTTCATCAAGATCACATAAATCCCATTGGCTGTCATTTTAAATAAAAAAATGAGCGAAAATTTAAAATGAGCTAAAATGATCTAAATTTTGTGGTATTCTTTCGATTTTATAAAAAAAGACAGAGCGCAGCGTCTCCTTAATTTTAGTCATTTTGGGCAATTTAGTTCATTTTAGACATTTATTTGTTCTACTATATCATACTGTTATGATAAAGGGTTAAAGTAAAAATTAATATGGCAAAGTCGAATTAGACACCGGCCATTAAATCCCCCACCAATTTAGAAAATTTGGCAGGATCATCCAACTTGCCGCCTTCGCCGATCACCGCCAGGTCCAGCAGCAAATGGATATAATCATCCAGCTTGGCATCTTTTTTATCGGCTTCAAACATGCCGTGAATTTTTTCCATGACCGGATGCTCCATATTCAGTTCCAGGACACGTTTGTTTTCGGGCGTCTTCTGACCGGTAGATTTGAGGATTTTTTCCATGTAGCCGCTCATGTCATAGGTATTGCCGGACAAACAGGCCACTGAGTCGGTCAGGCGGGTGGACGGACGGACTTCTTTGATGGTATCTTCGAGTTTGGCCCGGATATGCTTGAACAGGGTTTCATACTGGCCTTTTTTGTCTTCATCAACCTTATCGAGATCAAGATCACCTTTTTCGGCACTCTTGAGCTTCTTGCCGTCGTATTCAGTCAGGGCCTGGGTGACCCATTCGTCTATCGGATCGGTCATCAGCAGGACTTCGAAGTCTTTTGATTTGAGCTGCTCGAGCAAGGGGCTGTTGATCAGGGCCGACAGGTTCTCGCCGGTGATGTAGTATATTTCCTTTTGATCCGGCGGCATGTCCTTGACATATTGCTGTAATGACCGCCATTGGCCGTCGGATTTCGTGGTCTTATAGCGCAGCAGGTCTGCGATTTTATTTTTGTTCTCGATATCGGTGTGGATACCGACTTTAAGCACGGCGCCGAATTCCTGCCAGAATTTTTCGTAGGTTTCCGGTTCCATGCCTTTTAAAAGATCGAGTAGCTTTTTGACCAGGTTGCGCCGGATGTTGCGCACGAGGAGATCCTGCTGTAGAATTTCGCGGCTGACATTCAGATTCAGATCCGGTGCGTCGACGACACCTTTGACAAAGCGAAAGTATTCGGGCATCAGCTCCTGGCAATCATCCATGATAAACACCCGCTTGCAGTAAAGCTGCACGCCGTGTTTAAATTCAGGATTGAACAGATCAAACGGCGCCTGGGACGGAATATAAAGCAGGGCCGTATACTCTGTAGTACCTTCCAGTTTCAGGTGAATCTTTTCCAGCGGCGGATTCCAATCATGGCTGATGTGCCGGTAAAATTCCTCATAGTCCTTGTCACTGACGTCTTTTTTATTCCTGGACCAGATCGCCTTCATGGAATTGAGAGTTTCGTCTTTGATCACTTTGCGCGTGGTTCCCCCGATCGGCTTGCCGTCCTTATCTTTAATCTGTTCGGCTTCCGGAATCGGCTCATCTTTCTCCACTTCCATCACGATGGGATACGCGACAAAATCAGAATGCTGCTTCACGATTTGGCGAATCGTCCATTCATCGGTAAAATCCTGGTCGCCTTCCTGTTTCTTTTTCAACTCCAGGGTGATAACCGTGCCACGGTCCTTTTTTTCAGCCTCGGTAATCGTAAATTCGCCGTCACCATGCGATTCCCAGCGTACCGCTTTATCCTCGCCCGCCGCCCGGGTCAGCAGCGTCACTTTTTCGGCGACGATGAATGAGCTGTAAAAGCCGACCCCAAATTGGCCGATCAACTCCGGCGTGATGGTGGTATCGTCCTTGTTGAGCTGCTCCATGGCTTGAAGGAATCCGTTGGTGCCGCTTTTGGCGATGGTTCCGATATTTTCCAAAACCTCATCGTAGGTCATGCCGATACCGTTGTCTTTCACCGTCAGGGTATTTTTAATTACATCCCGCTCGATTCTGATTTCAAATTTCGTATCCTCATCCATTAGCCCCTCTTGGGTTTGGGCTTTGAAGCTCAGCTTGTCGATCGCATCCGATGCGTTGGAGATCAATTCCCGCAAAAATATTTCCTTGTGGGAATAAAGGGAATTAATAATCAAGTTCAGCAGTTGCTTAACTTCAGTTTTAAATTCATGGGTTTCGGTTTTCTCAGCCATTTTCCTGCATGCCTCCTGTTTTGCGTAATTAAATTTTTTACATATAATTAGTGCAAAAATGAAATTGTCAAGTTAATGAAAATATCTGTTTTCGTTTATAAATTCGGTAGATTCGCTGGAGCAAAAAACAACATTTACAATTGAATTAAAAGACGATAGAAATATCTTGACTTTAATGCCCTAATATTTCGGCAATCCATATTTTGATGGTAATAAGGGAATAAAAAATGCGGAAAGAACTCACAGATCAGGAACTTGACACCTACTCGCGGCAGATTGTTCTGGCCGATATCGGCTACGACGGACAATTGAAACTGCGCAACGCTAAAGTGTGCCTCATCGGGGTGGGTGGTTTGGGCTCACCGGTCGCCCTGAAGCTCGTGGGCATGGGTATCGGACACCTGCGATTCGTCGATCGGGATATTGTCTCCCGCTCGGACCTGCACCGCCAACACCTCTACGATGCTGAATCCCTCGGACGGCCGAAAGTCGAAGTGGCCTTTGAAAAATTAAGCCGCCTGAATCCCGACGTGACCCTGGAGCCCATTCCTGAATCTTTAAATTCCGGCAACGCCGAAGCGCTGATTTCCGGCATGGATCTCGTCATCGACGGCCTGGACCGGCCGGAGCCCCGCTACATCGTCAATCGAATTTGCAATAAGTTAAAAATCCCGTATGTTTTCGGCGCCGCCATCGAAGCATTTGGCAATGTTTCGACGATATTGCCCGGCCAGACCTTTTGCCTGGAGTGTTTTATGCCCGATCTTAAAGACGAAGATCTGCCGGTTTGCGGTCTGGTCGGCGTTCATCCTTCGGCCATCGGCATTGTTTCCGCGGTCCAGGTGTATGAGGCCGCCAGGGTGCTGATGGGGCAGGAACCCAAACTGTATAATAAACTGCTGTATGTGGATCTGCGGGAATTTGAATTTAACATCCTTGACATTGCATCCCTGGAATCCTGCAAAGTATGCGGAACGAAGCCGGACGGGGAACCGATGGCGGTCACCGACCGGTTTTTTGAAGAAACCTGTGCCCGGGACGGACGTCGTAATTTTGTAATTTCCCCGGTCAAAAGGATTGACCTCGACATGGACCAGCTGGGTAGGGCCATAAAGGAGCGGGGCCTGCCAATAAAAGCAGCCGGCCGCCTGGGCATCACGTTTGAAAAATCCGAACAGCTCACCGCCTGTATCCTTAAAAGCGGGATAATGATCGCCCAGACCCCGCCGCAGCTGGAACGTAATTTCAAAACCGAGGTTATGGATACCTGGAAGTCAATTCTGATTGATGGCATGGGGTTTCCCGCGGATATTGCGCCGGAAGTAGGTTAACAAAGAACGCCATCAATACAAATGCAATGATTAAATTCCAAATTACAAATAAATGCCAATATTCAATGACCAAAATTCTAAACCTGTTTGGGTCATTGGAAAATTGGTGCTTGGTATTTTCTCAAAACAACAACTCGACTGCAGTGCATTATCCTAAGTGCATTTGTTGCTAACGTCGAATATCACTAGAAACGGAGCAATTTATGTCCCTGCACTTTTCCAAAGAAGAATTCGCCGAACGGCAGCACCGAACCATCGAGCAGCTGAAAGATCGGCACCTGGATGGTCTCTTAATGTTTCGCCAGGAAAGTATGTACTACCTGAGCGGGTATGACAGTTTCGGGTATGTATTTTTTCAGTGCCTTTATCTCGGTACGGATGTCGAGTCGAAGTCGAAAAAAAACAAAATACGGAATTTGGAAAGATGAAAATACGATTCTTAATGCCATTGCTGATTCTCCGTGTGGCTTTATTCAGCACTAACGTTTATTCACAACTGCCCACTCCGGACCACGTCATTTTTGTAATTTTTGAAAACCACGGCTACGAGCAGATTATGGGAAATTCTGCGGCTCCCTATCTAAATTCTCTGGTCAGCGATTCGGCGACGGCGCTCTTCACTCAATCTTACGCGCTGACCCACCCCAGCCAACCTAACTACTTGATGCTGTTTTCCGGCTCAGACCAGGGCGTAACCAATGATGATGTCCCCAAGAATCTTCCCTTCACTTCTCCCAACTTAGCAGCTGGATTGCTGCAAGCAGGACGGACATTTGGCGGATACTCGGAAGATCTTCCATCGATAGGTTTTGACGGTAAATCTTCAGGTGACTATGCCAGAAAACACAATCCCTGGGTAAATTGGCAAGGAGCGGAAACGAACGGAATCCCAGGCACGCTCAACCTGCCGCTGACGTCCTTTCCGAGTAACTACGACTTGCTGCCGACTGTCTCATTTGTCATCCCGAATGAAAACCATGATATGCATAATGGCGCAGACCCGGAACGGATTAAAATAGCAGATGCCTGGCTAAAAGAGCATCTGGATAGTTATGTTCGGTGGGCGCAGTCACACAATGGTTTACTTATCGTAACCTTTGATGAAGGTCATAGAAGTTTTTTTAATCGTATTTTCAGCTTCTTCCGGGATAATAATGAAGGTGGCGGTGAAGAAAGCAATCATATTTTCACTCTTTTTGTGGGAGAAAAGGTAAAGCACGGGAGCTATGATCAAAGGATTGATCATTACAGCGTGCTCCGTACCATCGAAGAAATGTATGGCTTGCCTTACGTTGGAAGTAGTGCTGCTTCGTCGGCGATAAGCAATGTCTGGAAAAAATCTACCGGAATATTAAGAAAAAGATAACGCTTCGATGTCGGCTATCCAGAGCTAATCAAGTTTGAGCCATCAACTGCCCGCAACTTGCCATGCGCGACATTCGCTCCCTACCCTGCGTGAAATCTGCCGGCACTCCCTCACCCGGAAGGCGAAGGAGGGACACCTTCAACATTATACCCTATACTTCAGACCTATTTAGTTCAGTATCCTCCAGCCGGCATCATCCGTCACTCCGATTAACGACCAAGCTGTTTCTCTAATTGCTGCCTGAGCCAGATCGGAAATTCCATTTTCTGAAAATTATCCATGTCCAGGCAGACCGTCACATTGTGGCCGACGATCCTCGGATCCGCTTCACCTTCTTTAAAAACACGATACCCGAAGGTAATCGAAGTCCGGCCGAGTTTACGAACCCGAACTTCCACCTCGATATTGTCACCATAACTGAACGGCCGGCTGAAGTCGGACTCCAGATGCACGGTGGGCAGACCGATCCGGTGGGTGTCGACCACCGTGTGATACTCCACCCCCAGCTCAGCGGCAAAAAACTCCTCCAGCGCGACGTGAAAGTAATGCATAAATCGCGGATAATAGACAATGCCGGCGCGGTCGATGTCGCCAAAGCGAATTTTGAGTTTTGAGCGAAATGCCATGATTTTCCCCCAATGATTTTTTCATGATTTTTTCCTTTGCATCAATGCGTGATCCATATCTGCCGAATTTCCGGTTTCAGGGCTGCGATAACAATAAGGCGAATGAAAAAATCATATATTTTTTTTTGGTTTCAGCAGATGGTTGAATTGCTGATTATGTAAATTATGGTAGAACAAAAACGAGTGCAAATGGTTTGTTGGGTTTCGCCCTTAAAATCAGCAAATTTCTAAATGCCCGATTCTCGTAAGTTGGGTTGAGGTACGAAACCCAACAATACCCGAGGGGCTCAACCCAACCTATCAAAAACCGGACTTTTCGTTCAGGCACCAAGTAGGTTCAGCCTCGACTCGACTGAGCTTGTCGCAGGCCGAGCTGACCGGAGCATTCCAGGGCGCAAAATTAGTCTGAATCCGGCGGCCCACCCAACTGCCTTCTAAGTCTTGAACTCCGGAATTCTCAACCCGCAATAGACAGCCTCTCGCTTCCTTGTGCCGTGCATTAGCCTTTCAGACCACCGCCGAGTCCGTATTCCGACTTCGCTGAACTTCGCCCTTGGCCCTTTTTCCGACTTCCGCATTCCGAATTCCGACTTCAATTTTTTCCCACTTCCGCATGCTTGCCGCGGCATAGTCCCGCCTTTCAGGGACGACGACGGGTCCGAATTCCCACTTCCAAATAGTTGCTTTCTATCCCTTTCAC
>CAVQBT010000033.1:0-204638 GCA_963710795.1 uncultured delta proteobacterium | reverse complement strand
AAAAATAGTAGAAAAATTTTTGAATATTTGCCGGAGCTCTTCTTTGTCGTGGTGGCAGTCCTTTTAGCCCTTTGGCAAATAAATTTCATTGACTTATTTCCTGATATAAGGTGATCATCTCGAGGGTTCTCTATTTTTTGATTTCGGTTTTCCTGATATATTTTTTAATGGTTCTCCTAATATGTCTGGCATATTCTGGAGTACACTTTTGGATAAACCAGTGACATGGATGCCGGCTGCCTTATCGGTGTGTCTGATAATTCTGATAGTTGGTTTTGCGTGGGCGTATCACCCATTGTTGTTGCGGATCGAATCAGCCCCCAAACGATACACTGTACAGACAACACTGACTGTAATATCCGTCGTTGTTGCTGCATATCTTGGTTATTCATTTTTCGTTAACATGTGGCTCCAATTCGGAGGGCGAATATAAAACCGGATAAGGAAGGGAGAAATAGAAAAATAATACGGCACCCAACCAGTCGCTCAATCTAACCGGGCAATTTCTGCCGATTTGCGTGAAGTTTTTCGTAAACCGAAATACCCAGCGCCGGTAGGTTGCTCACCGATCTGACTCCAAATGAGATTCGAGATCGGAATAGGCAGAATGCTATTTCACCCAATTTTCAATCTTTAATTTCGGTATGCGAGTAAACTCTTTCTATTGTTGGTGACCAGAACACAATTGGTTGATAGCGCATGGGCGGCGATTAGCATATCGAGAGAACAAATAGGCCTGCCCTGCTTTTCCAAATAAACCCTTAGTTCGCCGTAATATTGGGCGGCTTCATCGTCATACGACAATATATCCAGCGGTGCAATAAATTGCGTTAAGGCAAGGTGATTCTGCTCAGGTTTGGAACTTTTAGAGACACCGTATAAAAGTTCGCTCAATGTTATCGACGAGATGCTGATTTCCGATATCTCACTCTGATAAAAACGTTCTATTACATTTGGTGGCTTTTTTTTAATGATATAAATGCAAATATTGGTATCGAGCATGAATCTCATTTGAACTTTTCCCGGGAATCCTGATTGGGTTGATCCCTGCTATCCATAAAGTCATCTGTAAACTGGTCAAGGCTGTTGATTAAAGAGGACCAAGGATCGTCTTTTGGCAAAAGCACAACTATCTTACCAATTTTTTTAATAAAAACATCTTTACCAGAAAACCTGAAATCTTTTGGCAACCTAACAGCTTGGCTTCGACCATTAATGAATATTTTTGCGGTTTGCATGATACACCTCCAGTCGTTATTGATAGATACCACAGTCTATATCATTGGGTGTGAGATGTCAAGAATTTGCATATCCGATAGGCGGCCGGAACCAATCGCTTAACCTGTCCGGAAAAACTATGTCGATTTTCGTAAAATTCAGTACAGGCTCGAAAGTTATAGGGCCGGCAGGTTAGCTTGGTTATACACCAGGAGGAAGTAAACATAGAATGGTAAAGACAACAAACGACAATGAATTGACTACTGAGGCAGCCTGTCCAATTTGCGGGAATCCAGCAGAGAAAGGATGTATTTATGGTGCTGATCAAAGCGCGTTTCGCTGGTTAAAAGGGGAACCAAGCTTTAAGAAGAATCTTAAAGCGGGCTTCGGCCGTGGCGAGATCGTTGGAGAATCACCCTACTTGAAAGGATCATACGTAAAAGGAATCCGGTGCAGTGCCTGTAATCGCATTATTTTAAACCTTGAAGGATATGATAATTTCGGATAATTCAAATGGCTTAAAAGTAGGTCGGGGACGAAGGGGTCGCATCTAAATAATAAAGTATTGACAAGGCCATGCCGTTCAGATAGCGTGCGAAAAATAAAAGAAGATGCTTTTTAACGAAACAAAAAGGTGTTTGTGAATGGCGCGGCCGTTAAGAATAAAATTTCCGGGTGCTTTCTATCACGTGATGAATCGCGGAAACACGGGTATGGACATCTATAGGAGCGAGCGGGACCGGGAAAAGTTCCTGGAATATGTCGGCGAGGCGGTGAAACGATACGGGATCAAGGTGCATACCTATTGCCTGATGACCACGCATTATCACTTCTTGATAGAAACGCCCCATGCGAACCTGAGTCAGGCGATCAAATGGATCAACGTCGGTTATTCGGTTTATTTCAATCGAAAACGGAGACGCTTCGGTCATCTGTTCCAGGGGCGCTTCAAAGCCGTGCTGGTGGACGCGGATGAATATTTAAAACACCTGTCCCGATATATCCATCTGAATCCGGTCGGTCGAGGATGGTTGAACATTGCAGAGACTACCTAATACCGTCGATGGGGCCTGCCAGGCCCTTATCCTGACCGGAAATCAAAACAGCGCGGGGAGGTTGATCCTATTTCCACACTGATTCAAACACCCGCATTATGTTCAGTCCCAGAATTCCCCGAATATCGTCCTCTGAGTAGCCCCGCCTAACCAAGCCTGCGGTCAGGTTCCCCAGGGTGTCCGGCATTTCGATGCCTTCGGGCCAATACCAGGGCGGGGCCGGGTATTCCTCCCGGTTCCAGGCCCCGGAATCCAGGAGGAAGTCGTAGACCTGGCTGGCGGTCTGGTCATCGGCTACACCAGCCTGGTATTCGAAGTAGTCCATGCCCACACAGACATGATCGGGCCCGGCGATGTCGACCATATGGTCCACATGATCCAGCAGATCGTCCAGTGTGGGCCGGGCCTTGTCCGCCACGAATCCCGGGAATCCGTTGAACCCCACGACGCCGCCGTTGTCGGCAACGGCCCGGATAAGCTCATCCTTGATGTTCCTTCGGTTATTGCACACCGCCTTCGCATTGCCGTGGGAGATCACTACGGGACTGGATGAAGCTTCAATGGCCTCCATACTGGTCCGGTGCCCGGTGTGGCCGCAGTCCACCACGATGCCCAAGCGGTTCATCTCGGCGATGATGTCCCGGCCGAAAGGCGTCAGGCCGGTGTCTTCCTCCACGGCGCAGCCGCATCCTACCAGATCCTTTTCGTTGTAGGAGAGCTGACACATCCGCAGTCCGAGCTTATGGTAGAGGTCTACGGTGTTGATGTCGTCGCCGAAGGGCAGGGTGCCCTGGAAGTGGAAGATGATGCCCAGTTTGCCGGTCTCCTTTGCCTCCCGGATATGCTCGGGACGCGTGATATGGGTCAGTTTCGTATCTGGGTTTCTGAACCTGGCATACCACTGGCCCAGGGTTTTCATGGTAAATTCAAGGCTGCCCAGCCCCGGAATCCCGTATCCCACTGTGGCGGCAATGGCCGTGACGCCCCCCCGGATATAGTTGTCGTGGAAATTTTCCATCACGGCCAGGGGGCAGGTGTTGTCAATGATAATGGCGTTTTTGTGAAGTATTTCTGGATCTGTCATCTTTCCTCCTTTAACACGGGTAACAGGTTCAGGGCATTTTCCGCTAGATTTCTTGGTGAAGAGATGTATAACAGTGTTATAGATCAAGTCAAGGCCTGGAGGACAAAGGGGTCGCATCTAAACTATAAAGTATTGACAAGGCCATGCCGTTCAGATAGCGTGCGAAAAATAAAAGAAGATGCTTTTTAGCGAAACAAAAAGGTGTTTGTGAATGGCGCGGCCGTTAAGACGCGCTCTTTAATGGGTGACACGCCCTCTAATGGGCGACCCGGCAGGGCAGTACCCGGGGCGACCCGGCAGGACCCGGCAGGTCTCACCCAAAAAAAACTAAAAAATTTAAGCCCTGATAATTTTTGAGAACGCACTTTTCAGCAACGAAGCAATAAGTTGACAAAATAATTAGGCCGCAATTTGCAAGATGTCAATGTCAATGTCAATGATATCCGTCCAATTTTCCGATCAAACTTGACCTTCCGCCATAAGGCGCCCTCTCAATCCCGATCCATAAAATCCATTGACTTTTGGGTGAGAATCAGTCTACCAAGAAAAAGCTTGGGCATCGGCTCGCCGTCCACAGCGGTTTTCGTGGATAAGCGCTCCGGGGGATTGGCAGCGGTCCGACATCCGGATGCCTTTCACCAGGCATGCCGGTTGAAATTGGAAGTGTCACGACGCGAAACCACACCAAGGTCCGGAGGGCGCTTCAGGATCAAAGCCTGCTCGCCGGACCGTCAATATTGACGATCGGAAAGGAGACGTTATGACTATCATCCGCAAGCAAACGGGCGCCATATTAAGCGCGCTCGTCGAGTACAACGGTGTCGTCTATCTGGCCGGCGTTACGGCGGACGATAAAACGGCCTCGGTGAAGGCACAAACCGAAAACATTCTCGCCAAGATCGACGAGCGGCTGGCGCTGGCAGGTACCGACAAGACGAAACTGCTTACCGCCACGGTTTATGTTTCCGATATCTCCCTTAAGGCTGAAATGAACGAGGCCTGGACAGCCTGGCTCGACCCGGCGAGCGTGCCGACTCGCGCCTGTGTCGCGGTCGGACTGGATGGCGGCGCTGACGTCGAAATCGTTGTCAACGCCGCCAAATAGCGCCACCGGCAGAGGTTACCCGAAAACCGAAGCGCAGAGCCCACCACGGAAATCAGCGCCATTTGCTTATTTTGGACCAACAACGCTTTTTCTTAAGTGGTGGAGAGTTGTTGTTTGATTACGAGGCATTTTTGCCAAAAGCGAAATTTGCACTGAATCACTTAAAGCGTTTTAGTAAGAATAATGGCACATAACCTGCCACTGCACCTGCCGCCAGACGCCGAGCCGGTTAAAAATATGGTGGTCATAGAGGCAAACAGTCGAATTTAAAAAGCTTATTTTAATCAATCTGGCGCAGGTGACCGGCGGACGTTCGCAATAAAAAATGAAATGGAGAATTAATGGATCCCGAGAAAATAATAATCGGACTGTCGAAGGAATTAACTTCCGAATTGAAAGCAATGTCGAAAGCCAAAGACGTTAATGAGAAAGAAATTCATAGTCGGATTGTGAAAAATTTATGTGAATCATTAGGCGTCTTTTTTGATTTGGCAAGCGAGGTGATGTCTTTTGATTTTGATGATGATTCAGATAAAGAAGACATCCCTTTTTAAGGGACAATCGTACAGCTGAGTTGTTACAGATAGAATGCCGGCTGCGAACCAGCCGGTTAAGCAGACCTGTGACATATCGTGGTTCACGGGAGTTCACGGGAGTTTGGTTCAGGTTCGAACTACCTGTAGCCGGCTGCTTACCTCACCGTTATATGGCCAAGAAAATGAAAAAATGGTTAAACAATCTAATATCCCAATAAAGTCGGAAGTCGCAGTTGTTTTCAATTCATATCCTAAAAAAATAAGATCGAAATTAATGTTTCTCAGGCAATTAATATATGAAACAGCTGCTTCAATTGAAGATATCGGAGCAATAGAAGAGACACTTAAATGGGGAGAGCCAAGTTACCTGACTCCAAAATCTAAAAGTGGAAGTACGATAAGAATTGCCTGGAAAGAATCCCAAAAAGAACAATACTCAATATTCTTTAAATGCACCGCAGACCTGGTTCCGGCATTCAAAGAGAAATTTCCTCAAAAGTTCAAATTTGGGGGAAATAGGAGTATTGATTTCAACTTAAATGATCATGTCCCGGTAAAAGAGTTAAAACAATGTATTGCATTAGCGTTAACTTACCACCGAAATAAAAAGATAGAAACATTGGCCAGGTGGAAAATGGTAGAAAAAATCAAATAACCCATAAGGATTGAAACGACCTGCAAGTTCGTATTCAATCCATTGTTCAAGAAGCCCGGTGTAGTAGATATTCGTATATGGGTGCAGACAACGCTGACCATTATACCCATCGTTGTTGCTGCCTATCTTGGTTATGTATTTTTCGTTAACATATGGCTCCAATTCGGAGGGCGAATATAAAACCAAATAGGAGGAGCGAAATAGAAAAATTATGCGGCACCCAACCCCAACCAATGGAGCAGACGGCGTGAAGATTGCGGTTTTACGATAAGGCCGTGCAAGATTGATCTGAATTTGGGCCGCTGCTCACCGGACCCGTTATGGATGAAAAACCCATATTAATAGCCATATAATTATATTGACATACATCCCAATCTGCCATATCATAGTCGTATGAAAAAACGTTCTGATTTTGAGTGGGATTCCGCTAAGGACGAACAGAATCAAAAGAAACATGGTGTATCCTTTGCTTTAGCGCAGCTTGCCTTTCTGGATCATAATCGTGTCATCTTGGAGGACTTAGAACACAGTGATGAAGAGAAGCGATATTATTGCCTTGGCAAAGTTTCCGGTGGAATTATGACGGTAAGATTTACATACAGAAAAAGCAAAATCAGAATTATTGGTGCCGGATATTGGCGGAAAGGAAAGAAAATATATGAAAAGAAAAATTAGATATACGGATGAGCCTATGGGAAAAGTGAAAGTTATTTCCGACTTCCTTCCTTCACCTGAAGAACTGGCTCTTAAGGACGAAACCGTGAAGGTCACCATTTCTCTTAGCAAATCCAGTGTGGATTTTTTTAAAAATGAAGCGAAAAAGTATAATACCCAGTATCAGAAAATGATTCGAAGACTACTAGACGAATACACCGCTCAGCATCCATAACAATGGCATGAAGATGGACGGGCTAAATCATGCGGTTTTGGGCCACTCAGAAAAGTTACAGCTATGGTGCACTCCACACATTCCAAAGCTGCAATCGCCCGCCACTTATGCGCAGGCGTTCGCCAACAAAAGACCATGGTATGAGGCAGGCTAATGGAAACTGTATATCTTGAAACGACATTTATTAGCTATCTTGTGGCGCTTCCAAGCCGGGATTTGATAGTTGCCGCGCATCAGCAAGTCACGAATGATTGGTGGGTAAACCAGCGCAGGAAATATGAATGCTACATCTCTGAAATTGTAATTGATGAGTCCTCAGCGGGTGATGAAGATGAAATTCAAAAGCGACTGAAAATCATTGATGAACTTAAACTGCTCGAACTGACCAAAGAGGTTAATGTATTGACGAAGGCTATTTTGAAAAGTGGAGTAATTCCGCCAAAGGCAGTTCGTGATGCGGCTCATATCGCGGTCGCAACTGTTCATGAAGTAGACTATCTGTTAACATGGAATTGCACCCATATTGCAAATGCGCATATATTAAGAAGGATAGAAAAAATTTGTATTTTATCCGGATTTCAAATGCCAACTATATGCACTCCAGAAAATTTATTGGAGGATATTGAAAATGATTAATGATCCTATCGTAAATGAAGTGCGCAAGATTCGCGACGAGCTTGCAAAAAAATTCAATTATGATGTAGATGCAATTTTTTCCGATCTTCGGGAAAAGCAAAAAAAATATGGTAACCGCATAGTCAACCTCAGGGAGCAACGAAAGGGCGAACAAGCCAGTGCACCTGACGCCAAAATCGGTGGCGTTTAATCAAAGCATAGGTTTTAGAACTATCCTGGCTTTGTCGATATTGCATGGCATTTTGGCGCAGGTGACCGGCGGCGTTCGCAATCTAACGTAATAATGAAAAAAATACTCAAATTTTTTAAGAAAAAAGAAAAGCTTCCAAAAGTCTCGAAGATGTTGCTCGATGTTGCGAGTGAATATATTGCAATGGGTGAAGATATCGAAGATAAGCAGCAGTACCTAAATGGTGCTGTCAGTGCATGGAATATGGCATGTCTTAGAGGGAAAGCAAGGGAGGCCGCAATAAAAAAGTATCGAAAACAATATCGACGAATGAATCCCTCGCACACTAAACGAGACATCAAAGAGGCTTTGGAGAACATTCAGCTGTTAATTAATCGTAAAGATAAATTTTATCCGGATGTCTCTATCCAGATCACTCATGCTACCATTGAAACTATAAACAATAAAGACCATGTTACCGTAGCATCTGTCAAAACTGGAAAATAGTCAATAGGTGCTATTGCGAACAAATCAGTTGAGCAGGCGGCGTGCAGATCGCGGTTTTCGTGAAATGCCGTGCAGGCGCGGAACTCATCAGGGCCGCTGCTCACTTTTGCGTTATAAGGAGAGGAAATTGGAAAAATTCTGAATGGGATGGATTTCAGGTAAGGCGCCGATAAACTTCTTTCCGATGGCCTATCTTCAGAACCATAATTAACAATATATCTCCATGAATCTCATAAATAATCCGATAATCCCCAACCCTGATCCTATGAAAAGGATTGTCGCCTTTCATTTTCGTCGTAGCAGGATCCGGCAAATTCTCAGAAAGGCTATCAATTCTATCGGCGATTCGTTTTTGATCAGATTTTGGAATTTTCTTGAGTGCTTTAGCTGCCGATCTTTTAAACTCAATTCTGTATTTCAAATTTCAAGCTCCTCTCGAAGCTTTTCCCATGAAATACTTTCACCAGGTTCATTTCGAGCTTTCCAGGCGTCTTCGATATCTATTTTTTCCTCTATTTCTTGCAAGAGCTTTAAATCCTCCATTGAAACAATAGCAGCAAGCGCCTCTCCTCGTCTTGTCAAAACGAATGATTCTTTTCCGTATGCGACCCTGTTTATTATATTCGCAAATTTTTTTCTTGCATCAGCAGCAGATATTTTATTTAACATGATTTATTACCTTTTGTACAAAATTAATTTTTTGTATAAATTAGTACATATAGTACAGCAAACAAATTTTTGTGTCAATGCTAATTATGATATAAAATAACAGTATGTTATAACCCATAAGGATTGAAACGACCTGCAAGGTCGTATTCAATCCATTGTTCAACAATGGCATGAAGATGGACGGGCTATATCTTGCGGCTTTGATCAATCTCAGTTGATTTCGGCAAAGATTCTTATTATATCTCCCAGGGTTTTAGTCGCTCGCCCCTTATGCCCAGCGCATTAGCCTTTTTATTGACCGATAGGCAATACATGACAAAAAAACAATTGATAAAAACCTTAAATCAGATTGGCCAAGGTGAGATGATTCCGGGAGCCATCACTGGAAAGTCATATAAATTTAAAGGAGTCCAGAAATATTCCGGTAGAGGGAGGTATTTCAATTTAAGAGGGAAAGATGTTATTATTCTCGAATCAGGCAAGCGAAAACGGCCAATCATTTTGTTTTTGCCCCCCCTTCTAACGCTCGTAAATAGTGCTTCCAAAGATCTTACTTATGGAAATTTGCCTGTTCCATATTTAGAAAAATTTCGAAATGGAGATTACAAAGGAATACCGAATTTATATGAATATGAAAGCCATTATAAATCCTTGGCACGCTATGTACAGAGGCTAAGCTAGTGGAGCAGACGGCGTGAAGCTAGCGGTTTTTGCGTAAAGTGCCGTGCTGGATTGGAATTAATGTAGGCCGCTGCTCACCAGCACCGATAGCATGGAAATAATTCCACATCTTTAGGAAACATAACTTACATGGATCTTGTTTTACAATTTTGGGGAGGGTTGTTTTATCTCACAAATAAAATCTGTTTCGCACTTGCCGAAGGTAAAGAAAAAAATCGGAAACGACAGCTAAAAATTATTGGTTGGATAATATATATCCTTGGGGTTCCAGCATGGGTAATAATTCTTTTTTTAAAACACGATTGGATTGCTGCATCAATTGAGGCCGGCGGTATTCCTGCAATGCTTTTTGGCTTATTGAATGTTTATAATAATAGCGAAAAACCAAATAGTTTCTTTGATATTATTGCGTCTTTTTTTACTTATGCTTTAATAATATTTGGAACCGGTTATAGTTTATATGATTATGGTGGCATTACTTCTATATCTCAGTTGTTAGAAATTGGAGTTATGATTGGTTTTTTGTTGGGGAGTTATCTTTTAGCTAAAAACAAGACCTATGGGTGGCTGTTTTTTATGATTATGAACGGCAGCATGGGAACATTGATGATTATTCAATATAAACCAATTTTAGCATTTCAGCAGGCTGTATCATTATTTTTTGTTGTATACGGCTTCATAACAGCGATAAAAGTTAGTAGAGAGCAAAATGCTCACGAAAAAATCAACTAAAAATAAAAATTTTCCTCTTATTTCATCATGGTGAAATCCTTATTGAGGAATTCCTAAAGCCAATGGGACTTTGTCAACCCCTTGGTTGCATAAACAATATGGATGATTTTAATTGTATAACAGTCCGGTGCGGGCTTGAAATTTGTGAGTTCGGTAGGTTATCTAAAAACTTTGGAAATACAGAGGAAAGGAAGAGATGAAAAAACTGAAGCAAGTCCTGATTATCATCAATCTAAAGACCGTTATCATTACCGCACTCGCGGTTGCCTCGACCTACCTAT
Source organism: uncultured delta proteobacterium (assembly GCA_963710795.1). Classification (GTDB taxonomy): domain Bacteria; phylum Desulfobacterota; class Desulfobacteria; order Desulfobacterales; family JAFDCJ01; genus JAFDCJ01. Next base: position 194,421 of record CAVQBT010000033.1, on the reverse strand, counting down.
GTCGCAGGTTCGGAATCACCGCCAAATTCCCAATGACTCTTATCGCAACGGCCGTCGTCTTTCCGATCGTGTTCTCGATAAGCGGGGCATATAAGAGGAGAGAGAATGCCCTTGCGAAATACAGCTCAATTAAGGCTCATGGCCGAGCAATATACTTCGCATCACGAGATTGGCTAGAAAACACAGATAAAGAGGTCCAAGGTAAAGCAAAAAGTCTACTGGGTGCATTGTTGATCGCTTGTCGAACCCTTTTTGCTCGTCCGATTACTGAGATGAACGCCAATGAGGAAGAGGTATATAGGCTGTTCTCACAGCTCTCTGAGTTCATCAAGGAAGATTTGAGAGGGAAAGGTCTGCCTTCGGGCGAGGCATCACGATGTAACCAGTTTCTCAGCAAGATGATTATTGCCTTTGAGGATGTTAAGCACATCTATCAGTATCGCACCCCTCGGACTTTAAGTGCGTTCAGTGATTTCTTTGTGTCAGTCCTCCCGATCCTGTACGGTCCATATTTCGCTGCCATTGCACAGGATTATTCTGGTGGCTTGGCCTACATGATGCCCGTTCTTTTTACGACCATCCTTGTCAGCCTCGACAACATTCAGGAGCACCTGGAGAATCCTTTTGACCAGATTGGAGAGGATGACATCGCTATCAATGCAGAAAAATTCGTAGAACGACTTGGGCTAAATTAGACAAATGTTCCAACATCCGCCAGATTGGGGAACCATGGGGTCCATTGAAATTGGGGAAACACTAAAAGACTGGCCGAGTAAGCTTCCGTCCGACCTATGATGGATATACGTCAGCATAGGGGGTGACGTCTACAGTGAGGCAGTCACGGTTGTCATAACGCTGGAGAAAGGAGATCCGAAGGTTCGAGAAGTGGTTTTCGGCAGACCTTGAGTTTTAAAAACGTGACTCGGGTTACCAACCGATGCCGCAGGCCCAACCACCGGAGCAAACGGCCTGAAGATAGCGATTTTAAGTGATGGCCGTACAAGATTGGAAATAATTTTTATTCTATGGGCAATGGAGATTTATGATACTTTTAACTTATCAATGATTTCTCAAAGCACTATTTTTGCCAAGTATTCAATCTATCAAAGATAAGGATACAGGCTCGGCTCATGCAGCCAATTTATTTTCCTCTTCTGCCAAACTTAAGTGGGTATCCGGCGAAGATAAAGTTTCAAAATTTACCCTTCCATCAACCCAACACACTAAATCGTTCTGTTCTATCTGTGGTTCGGCACTTCCAAATATCCAAATTGCAGGTAAGCTTTTAGTGGTTCCAGCTGGTAGCCTCGATAGTGATTTATCTATTAGCCCAAATGCTCATATATTTATTTTAAGCAAAGCAAATTGGGATAAAGATTTAGAAATGGTTCCTATGATTGATAAGTTACCAACATAAAAATGAATAATACCTTGAACAAGTCGGTGGAGCAGGACCGGGCTAATCAGGGGCATTTTTGAATTATTCTTGTTGGCTTTTCTTCAATGGAATTAGAAATTTTTTTGCTGCTGACATTTCGCCCGGCCTCTCACTTCCACGTTGGCCTTACTTCCAGTCTTGACAACATGCCCCCCTGTGATGTACAGTTGAATGTACACTTCATGGAGGTGTGCAATGAAAACTATTACATTCACTGATTTTCGTAAAAAAGCTTCCGGTTTCATAACCGAAGTTGAACATGGCGAGACGCTTGTTCTTCTTCGCCGCGGGAAGCCTGTAGCTGAAATAGTTCCATTTTCAGATAGTGCCCAAAGTCTACCCTCATGGAAACAACCCGCAGTCCGATTACGCACAAGAGGAAGCGATTTATCATCTGCTATTTTGGAAGAGCGTGAGACGGCATACATGAAACTGGCAGTTGATTCATCATCCTTTGCCAAAAGGTATGTGCAAGAGGTTGGCAGCGACAAGCTGGATCGTCTCTTGGAGAGCGCTTCGGAGTTGGCTTTCTGTGTCATTTTAGTACCTGAGATCGTTTCTGGCCTCAACCGCCGTCTGAGAGAACGGGCCTTGACCATCGCGGACTATCGAGCTGTTAAGAAACAATTGTTGGATGATGTTCGTGACGCAACTGTTTTGCAGATCACACCTTCTGCCGTCTCGCGTTCTGTAAAACTATTGGAGGGCAATGTTTTACGCGCGATGGACGCCCTCCATGTCGCGTGTGCTCTTGAGTGGCAGGCGGATCTCTTTCTGACCTCGGACAAAAGGCAATTTGTGGCCTCCACGAATGCGGGTCTTCGTTCTGAATACATCGGCCAACCAATCAGTTGAGCTGACGGCGTGCAGTTCGCGGGTTTTCGTTTAAGTTCATGCAAGCTCGACACTCTTTAACAAGGAATATGGGGTCGCATCTTGATTAGTGACTAACAGTAGCCAATTAATCACTGATCAAGATTTGACACCCCATTCATTCCCTTTCTGGCGCAGGTGACCGGCGCTGTTTGCTTGACATAAAAACAAAATAAGGGAGCCGAAAACCTGACGAAAATTTTTTCTATTCTCGAATAAACCAAATTACTTTATCATTCAAGGAGGTGCAATTATGGGGATGATACAAGAATTCAAAAAATTTGCAATGCGAGGGAATGTTGTAGATATGGCGGTTGGTATAATTATAGGAGGTGCTTTTGGAAAAATCGTATCTTCATTTGTTGCAGATGTAATTATGCCTCCGATAGGACTCCTTATTGGTGGTGTGGATTTCTCAAAACTTGCTATCACCCTTAAAGCGGCCGTCGGTGACGTTGCTGCAGTCACAATAAATTACGGCAAATTTATTCAAACCGTTCTTGATTTTCTTATAATCGCATTTGCCATCTTTATAGCGATTAAGGGAATAAACTCCTTAAAGAAAAAGGAGAAGAACGCCCCAGCAACACCTCCGGCACCTACAAAGGAAGAAGTGCTTCTAACAGAGATACGGGACATACTTAAACAGAAGTAAATGAATACTCTATAGCAACAAAACAACTGGAGCAGACCAGTCTTGGCTCTTCGAGCTTCGCCACGGCACGGCGGCGTGATGATAGGGGTTTTGCGTAAATGCCGCGCTAACTTGAAATATCTCAAGCCCCCTCGCTATCCCAAACCCGATACATGACGCGGACTTAGCAGTTGTCTGTATAGAGGCTATCGATAAGCCTGATCAAGAAATCAAGATAGGTGGGCCCGAGACCCTATTTCATAATGAGATTGCAGCGGCAGCCTTTGATGTTCTTGGGGTTAAACCGAAAATATCTCATATTCCAAATTGGGTGCGCGTTGCTATTCTCAAGATGGTTAGATTATTTTTAATAAGCGAGGTTTACGGACCAAAAGAAGGAAGGGGAAACAAGAATGGACAAGTCAGCAATAAAAAAAGCCTACAAACAGGCCGTGCAGCCTATGGGAGTTTATAGGATAAGAGCTGCGCAAAATGATAAGGTATATATAGGTTTCGCTGCCGATTTGCCGGCCAGATTCAATCGGCACAAAGCAGAATTGAAATTCGGGAGTCATCGAAACAGGGAATTACAGGAAATATGGAATTCATTTGGTGAGTCTGCTTTCAAGTTTGAAATACTCGATGTGTTGGATCACGAAGAAAACACTCAAGCAAGTCCTGATGAGGAACTGCAGGTTCTCGCCGACATGTGGGTTCAAAAGTTGAAAAAAGCAGGGGAATCAGTCGTGTGCCTCTGAAAAACAGGTGAAAAACAGCGGCCACTCCCGGCTGGACTTAATCAAAGAATCAATAGAAAGACACAACCATGCCGCTGGAGCAATCGGCCGGCGTGCAGATGGCGATAGCAGTTTTGCGCAAAGGCCGTCCAGAATCGAAGCTTACTTAGGCCGCTGCTCTCGCTATTAGGTGCCGGAGGAATTATATGAAAGAAACTTTACAAGTCGGCTTGGAGCATACCTTTGCATTTAACATCAATGAATCAAAGGCAGTCCCGGCCCTTTATCCTGAATCAAAAGAATTCCAGGCAATGCCCAATGTCTTTGCCACCGGCTATATGGTCGGCCTTATTGAATGGACATGCATCCAGGCCCTGAATCCTCATCTTGATTGGCCGGAAGAGCAAAGCGTTGGCACTCACATTGACGTCAGTCACATCGCTGCAACGCCACCTGGATTGAAAGTCACGGTCAAAGTTAAGCTGGTTGAGGTGGATGGCCGCCGTTTAGTATTTGAGGTGGAGGCACACGATGGCATCGAGCTCATTACGCGCGGCGGGCATGAGCGCTTCGTTATTAATAAGGCTAAGTTCGATCACAAGATGGATGACAAGTCTAAGAAAAAAAAGATAGGGCTTGATCAGTGATTATACGATAAAAAGTCAAGCCCCGCTCTATATCCCTGGGAAGGCGCGCCTATTTGTCAGCCACATCGTTCAAGCGAGCGCGCCGACGATATGTTCGATCAAACCGGTGATCTTTTCTTTGTCGATCCAGCGCGCCACGAGGACCAGATCGTCGTCCGGATCGATCCATAGGATGCTGGTCCCGGCGCCGACGGCGGCATAACAGGATTCGGGCGCCGCGGGCCATTCGCGCCGGCCGGTATTGAGCCACCAGAGATACCCGTAGCCGGCATTGATGCGGCAGGGCGTGCGCAGAGCGTCGGTCCAGCCCTCGGGCAGATAGCGCCGGCCGTTCCAAGACCCGCCGCGATGAATCAGCAGGCTAAAGCGGGCATGGTCGAAACTGTTGATCTGGATGCCGCCGCCCCAATGGGTGCCGCCGGGTACCGACTGCATGCGGCGGCCGTCGATTTCAACGAAGGAATTGCGGTACCCGTGCCAGCTCCAGCTCGGCGATGCGCCGATCGGATCCATGACACGCGCCTTTAAGACCTCCGGCAGCGGCCTTCGAAAGGCATGCAGCAGAGACAGCGCCAGAAGGTTAACCCGCACGTCGTTGTATTCCCAGAAGGTTCCCGGCGGCTGGAGATCGCGATGCTCGCCCTTACGGCTGTTGTCTGAACCGGGACCGACCTGCCGGTTACGGTCGACCAGATCCGGTTTATCCCACAGCGTCCCTTCCCATTCGCTGGTCTGGTTGAGCAGGTGGCGCCAGGTGATGACGCGGTTATGCGCCGAAGCAAAATAATCGCCCGGCACAGTTTCGGCGACGGGTGCGTCGATATCCGGAATCAAGCCATCGCCCAGGGCGATCCCGGCCAGCACCGCGAGATAGCTCTTGGCAATGCTGAAGGTCATGTCAACCCGCTCCGGATCCCCCCAGCGTCCGACAATGCGTCCGCTTTTCAATAAGATCCCGTTTGTGCCGCCGCGGGGTTTGAAGGGGCCGAGCGCTTCATTCCAGGGCGGTTTTTCGAATTGGCTCAACCCGGGGACGTCACCCGCCTTGGCGAGATCGCGGGGCCAGGGTGATTCATGCGCTTCGGCGAAGGCGATCGCATCGGCGAGGCGCGCCGGGTCGAATCCGGCTTCCTGCGCCGAAAGCGTTTGCCAGTTTTGGTCACTGTTTGGGTAATAGATCATATTCCATTCCTTATTTTCTGAGTGTCTACAGCCATTTAAATCTGCCAAAAATTCATAGCACAATCAGGGCTTTTTTAACACCGGATCTTTGCCGGCTATCAAATAAAATGGGCCAAGGTCGGTATCCAGCATATGGATGTAAAAATTTATTACGATCTTTTGAATACACTATCCACTTGCAGCGGGAAGATTCATTTGTAAAATGGACTCTCGATGCGGAAAGACTGTCTAGGGCATTAATCTAAATTATATTTTTCGCGCAGCCTGCCGGATAGATCCTGTACGACCCTGAATGCTTCTTCAACCGTCTTCTCGCCATCCGGGTTCACCAGGCAACAGGTCGCGGGGGAGAGCAGGCTTCTGGACAGCAGGTACTCTTTATCGATTCCTTTGCGGTCGAGAGTCGACCAGATCTCTTCAAGTTTATCCGTCAATGATGCGGCGTTTTCGGCTCCAAACGGTTCAAAGTTGGTGGGAACCAGGCCCCAGACAATCACGCCGTCGTTATCCAGAAACCGTTTAATGGACCCCGCGTAATTGGTAAATATATCTCCGTTCAGGTAGACGTCCAGCGACAGGATGTCCATGTCCTGGTTCAGCAAAAAATCCCAGTCCGGATTGCCGCAGAGATGAATCCCGCGCGGGCGTTCGATCATGGCGAGGAAGTCTTCCATATCAGTGCGCGCGGCAGTGCTGTCGTACCCGGAAAGGGCACTGAAGAGAAACTGCAGACCCGGCTCATCAATGAACATAAAGGCATTGGGGTTTAATTGTTTAAGGCGCTGCAGTTGGACATTGATGCGCCGGGCCATGAATTCATACATAAAGGGCCGCACGGTGTCGTCAAAAATAATCGGCCGTTTGTCCTGATCCAGCACATTGAGCCCGAAGCTGATCGGCCCTTCGAGCTGTCCTCTGATGGCGGGCCGCCCGGTCAAATTCAGCGCCATAAAGCGGTGGTAGACATCCGAATATTGTTCGCTGATGTCAAAGTAAGCCGGCTCCTCGAAGTGGGCCAGTGTATCTTCGAGTTCAACGGCAAACTTGTCCATTGAAAACACCAGGGTCTGGTTGTCCAAATTCAGCACGATCCCGGGAAAGTGCTCGGAGGCCTGCACATACATGTCTTCATAATAGCTTAACCGCGGAAGCTGGGGCCAAAACGGGATATCCATCGACAGGGCGACCTCGAGCGCCTGCTCGGGATCCGTGTGCGGCATAACCGCCATGGCGGTGGTAAGAAGGTTGCCGGGGATTGGCAAAATGAAGCCTCCTTAATTGGATTTGGCTGGCACGGTGGCCTGCCCTACTTCCAGTATCAAATATCCAGTATTCAGTATCAAGTATCCAGTATCCAGTATCCAGCATCCAGCATCAAGTATCCAGCATCCAGCCTAAATATCTTTTAACAACCGGTTGGCCGGCGACGCCGCCATCTGCTCTCTGAATTTTTCGAGTGCATCGCACAGTGCCTTAAATTCCTCGGTCCGTGCCACCGGGATGTTGTTGGCACCATTGAGTTCAATGGCATCAACTACAAATTTTATGGTCATTGTATTGATATCACGGGCCGGTTGGTAGCCGAAGTCTTGATTCTCGCTGATCCGGGTTTGAGCAATAATTTTGCTTCCGACAAGGTCATACAAAATAGCGTGGACCAATCGAATGGGCATTCTGAGTTGCTGAGATATCTCGGCATCGGTCAACGGTTTGGCGCCCATTGCAAAATTTTTTATTAGCAGATGGGCAATATGTAACGTGAGCGCCATTTTAAATGCCGGGCTGACTTTGTTGCTGTCGGGTTCATATTCGTAGATAGCGACGTTCTGATTGGCAAAGGACAGTTCGGCGCCAAAAAGAACCACCCACCAGCTGATCTGCACCCACATCAAAAACAGCGGCAGGGCGGCAAAACTGCCATAGATTGCATTATAGCGCGCGGTTCCGACCTGGAAGCTGATATAAGCCCATTGGACAACCTGGAAAATGGTTCCGGCGACAATCCCCGCCCAAAGACCGGCCTTAAATTTTACTTTGGTATTCGGCATTAAAACAAAGATGATCGTAAACAGGATCCAGATGAGCAAATAGGGAATGAGTTTGAAACTAAAAAAGATCAGGGGGCTGATGATTCCCAGCAGCTTAAATTGATTGGTCAATTCGGTAATTTGGGTTTGAATATAAACTGTCACACTGCTGGACAACAGGATGAAAAGGGGGCTAAGCAGCATGATGGCCAGATAGTCACTGAATTTTCTGCCCCAACTTCGGCTCTCTTTGATTTCCCAGATCTCATTCAAGGCAGCTTCGATGTGACTGAGGACATTGATCGCAGACCAGAACAGGATAACCACACCGATGCCTGCAATGATACCGCCTTTCGTGACTTGAAGCAGCGATTCCGCATATTCGAATGCTTTCTTTAGCACTTCCTGCTGAACATCTCCGGGAAGCTTCTCGAAAAGCTCCCTTTTCAGCATTTCATCATAACCGAAACCCTTGGCGACACCAAATAAAATTGCCGCCACCGGTACGATGGACAGCAGCGTATTAAATGTCAGTGATGCCGCGCGGGCAAAGCACTTATCTTCGTCAAAACCACGCAGGGTGATAAGAAAAATTCGGAGCTGCCTAACAGCAAACGATTTGCCGAAGGGCAGGTCTTCAAGGCGCAGACGCCAGATTTCGACCGTGATAAAATCGACTGCCGTCGAAATCCAACTCCGAATATTTTGAATTGCAGGTTTTTTCACGTTGCCCACCAAAATGTAGTTGATTGAGTTGAATGAGTTTGTTGCGTTTATCGAGTTGATGAGGTTGATTGGTTTAAGTCTAAATGATTATAGTCCATGCCCCTAATCAACCAATCACCCTAATCAAAAAATCAACCAGTCGAACTTACTCAACCAATAAACTGATCATCTAATCAACAACATTGTTCAGCACCGCATAGGCCTTCATAAAAGCCGGAAATCCGGCGGTCGGGATCAACAGCAACAGCGCATGCTTAATTTCTTCATCGGCAACACCGGCCGCCTTGGCCTTCTTAATATGGGTGGCCAGGGCCCGCTGGTGATTGCAGGCAGCCGAAATGGCAATTTTAATTAACCAGCGTGAGTTCTCGCCCAGTGGTCCAACTTTTTCATGGATTTCCTTTCCCAGTGCTTCATGCCTGGCATAGACTTCAGGAAATTCTGCTTTGAAACGGGTAAAAACTTGGTGGATATCTTCCATCATACCTCCTCTTTTGTAGACTAGCAGGTAAATATTTAAAGATGGTAAAAAAAATCATTTCGAGGATGGCCTGCTGGTAATTGTTGGTTGTATGTTGTGTGTTGTGGCTATAGCCTTTGCTTTCGCTTTAGGTGACTTCTAATATCCAATAGCGAATAACTAATAACAACTAACGCCAGATTGAGCGCTATTCGCTCAATTTGTGATCAACAATATCTTCTTCTATCAGCGTATCTTCGGTTTTAGGAGCCGGGCCTTCATTTTTTGTACCGGCTGCTGCCAAAGTGCCGGTCTGGGCCGTATTGAAACCTGTCATCAAGGTCTCAATATCCTCCCGCGAGAGGGTTTCAACCATTGGAGCAATGATTGCTTCCGTAACAATTGTCCTCTGAAAATCAGATATAAAAGTGACTTCTTCCGGCTGTGCCATGCCGGTTACTTCCAGCCGGCTATTTTCGAATGCAGTAATTTCAGTGGCTTTGGGGTTTGCCTGCACGACAAAATCGGCTTCTCTGGCCTGGATAAAGGCTAACTCGGTCTGGACTTTATAATCATAGGTGGATAGTTCAGGCATGGGATTCAGTTTAAAGCGGGCGCCACCACGCTCTAAATTCAAAAGCGTAACACTGGTTTTTAGGTTTGAATTATAGCTGCTTTGAAAAATCGTAAGGGTAGTTTTGGGCGCCAGAACAATATGACTGCCGTCAATGAGCCGGCACATTATCCAGGCGGTTTCGCGGGTACGCAGGATATCTCCGGCATACAACGGCAGGCCGGTTTGAATTTGGTATCCCACCGTGGGATCACGATGGAAAACAATTGCCTCCCCCCGCACCGATTGAATTTTTCCCACCGGCAGTCCGTTGCCGGGTTGATACATTTCTTCAATGATAATATCGCTGGTCAGGGTCTGCTCTGAAATCGTCGTTTCAGAAAATGACGGGTGCCCCGAAAATAAAATCGACGCCGCCACAAACGACCATAAGATTAATTTTTTTATCAATACCGACATCTGGAACTCCTGCTAATAGTTGGTTCATCTGCCAGAGGTGCATCCGGATGAAATGCGTTGTGCGGATTGCCGCTTTGTTTTGAGGTTAGGCTGCTGTTGGCTCTAATTCACTTTCAAATACGAGAAGGGAGTAATGTGAAAGTTTTAATAAGAGCCGGCTTGTATATTTGGAAATCTTTGTGGTCCAGTGTAAAGACTTTCTTGACCTTTTTCGATTCAGCCAGAGCGACCAGAGTCCCGTCTGCAAGGTCCATAGGCAAATCCGCGTATTTTTCCATTAACTGCCGGCATCGTATTTGCTGTTTATCATCCATCGATAAAACCTCAACGCCCCCTCTCATAATGAATTCCCACAGGTTATCCTGGGCTTTCCATGAAAATCCAAGCAAATAAAAAGCCTCGGTAAGTACCGGCCAGGTGGTAATCAGAGGTTCATTGACACCTTTCAGCAATTCAACGCACGGTTTGTGGTAATCATCGGAAGCATCAAAAAATGCCACAATCGGTCCGGTGTCAAGAAGGATCATGATTTTTCTTATACACTTTCCTTAAAATTTCTTCACTATTTACGGCCAGATCACCTTTTCCACTAAATTCCACGCCAATAAGATCAGAAATCAAATCATACGGCTTTTTCTTCTTATCCTGTAAAGTTTTTTTGCAAAAGTCATGAATGGATGCTTTCAGTATTTCCGATTTAGTTGTACTCATCGCCCTGGCGGTTTTATTTAATAAAGCTTCCGTTTCATCATCTAGTCTTACACTGAATGTCACGCTGCTCACCTCCCATTTTAATAATACAAAATGTATTACAAATGAGGCGTTTGGTCAAGGTGAAATTATTCTGCAAGAAATTCCCTAATTGCCTGATCCCTGGCTTCATGCGGCTTCAGTAAGATACCATAGTGGTTGGTGCCTGCCACATCGAACCTTCTGACATTTGGGATTTCGTCGGTCATTTTAGCGACGACATCTTCCGGCAGCAGCAGATCATCCTGGCTCAACAGGCCGTTGGGGGCCCTCAGGATCAACACTTTGCATTGCACCCCGGGGTAAAAGGCGGCACAATCAATTTTTCTGACGTTGGCCGCCTCTTCCTGGATATGGGCCGGATCGATATTGGTGCGAACGCCCCCGTCGACTACTTCCATTTCGTAGCGGCAGTAGGTTTCTACCGCCGATGTCCAGGGGTGCAGATACGGCGCCTGTTTCATTTTATCCAGGTATGCATCGGCCGAAGGAAAAATCTGTCCCAGCCGATCCAAAGCCGGCTTGATGCCGACAAACACCTTGTCCATCTGATCGGCTGAAAGATCGCCGGCCCCATCGACCAGGATGAGCCGCTCCGTTCGCTGCGGGTATTGCGCCGCAAATGCCAGAGCAATGAAGGCCCCCAGGGAATGTCCCATGATGACGGCACGCTCGAGCTGCAAATCATCCAGCAGGCAGTTTATGTCACGCAGATGATAATCCAGCGAATAGCCGGCCGAAGGCTTTTCGGATTGTCCTCTGCCGCGCAAATCCATTGCAATAACCCGAAAATCCGGTGTCAGGGCCTGCGGCCAGTACGTCCCAGCAGCGGCAATTGGCGGTTATCCCGTGGATACATAAAATGGGCCCCGCATCGCCTGGCCAGGTCGCCAGATTGATCTGCACGCCGTCGCCCTTTGCTTTTTTCATAATCGGTTCAGTCATGCCTTCCCTCCAGAAAAAAATGAATATTTTAGATTGAAGATTGAATACTTAAGGTCCGCCGCTGGCGGTTTCCATTTTATAAAAGACGGAGCGCAGCGACATCCACAATTATTCAATCTGCAATCTTCAATTTTCAATTCCGGTTTGTCCGGATTTGATTTAATTAGTTTATAAGAGACTTTCTACGTAAAATATAGTCCTGCATGGACCCAATGACCCCCTTGGGAAAAAAGATGACGACCAGGATAAACAAAACGCCAAAAAGCAGCAGCCAGCGTTCAAGGATACGGTGCAATATGGTTGCCTGGGGCAGCAGATCTTTGGCTAAATGCTGCAGGTCGGGCAAAAAAGTCTGGGTAATCAACAAAAAAGCGGCGCCCACAATACCGCCATAAAGGGTGCCCATGCCGCCAATGATGACCATCAGAAGCACATTGAGCATAATTGCCATGACTTCAAGGCTCGACTCCGGGTTGACGTAGCCGACCCACATGGCATACAATCCGCCGATCAGAGTTGCCAGCAGGCACCCGAAGGCGATTGAAATGGTTTGAAAAATGAATGTCTTATAGCCAAGTGCCACGGCCCGCTGTTCGTTATCTCGAATGGCCTGCAATACCCGGCCCAGGGGAGAATGGGTAAATCGGAGCATCATCATAAACAGGGCTAAACAGGTAAATAGAATCAGATAATAAGTTATCACCCGGCCGGTGATATCGATTCCCATAAATTCACCCAGATTGAATGCCACCGAAAAAATACCGGGCATACTGATGCTGATACCGTCCTCGCCGCCGGTAAAATGACTGAGCTTATTCGCCAGCACAATGGCCAGTTCCGCCAATGCCAGGGTCACCATCGCAAAGAAAATGGCTTTCACCCGCAGCGAAATAAAACTGATGAGCAGCGCCAGAACGGCGGCTACCACCGCGGCCAGCAACAGTCCGAGGATCAAATTAAGATACGTGGGACTGCCGTATTTTCCCAGTAAAAAAGCCACACAATAGGCACCGATACCGAAAAACATGCCGTGTCCGAAAGACAGGATGCCGGTATAGCCCAGCATAATATCGAAGCTGGCAACCAGCGATGCAAAAATGACAATCTTAATCGCCAGATCAACCGTTTTATAGGATGGAAATAAAAAAGGGACCAGCATAAACAAGACCAGCAGCCCCATCCGGAGATAAAAACTCCCGCTGGAAAACCGCTGCCGCTTTTCCTGATTACGAACAATCTGTACCGGTGTTTGCTCTTGCATGAACGATTCCGTATAGGCCGATAATAAGTTAGTCGAAAGATTAAAGCTGTTGTGGGAGCGGTTTCCAACCCCGATGAACTCGGTTTGGCCAGCTTTATAATCGTGGGTGCAAACCACTCCCCCCAGACATTAACCTTAGCCTATTAATAGCAGTAGTATCCTTTTATAGCCTTGCGCCAAACGCCCTCTGCCTTATACCTTAAGCCTTCCGCCCGGCAGTATCCGACATCCAGCATCGGGCAAAAAACATCGAGCATTCAGCAACCCGCAACCCGTAACCCGTAACCCGCACCCCCCCCTACTTCCCCGCCGCAAACAGTCCGGTCGGTCGTATGAGCAGGATAATAATCATAATTAATATATTAACGCCGGCCGCCGCCCATGGAACCAGGTAGGCCACATAATTATAAGACAACCCCACAATCAGGGCGCCCACCAGGGAACCGGTAACACTTCCCAAACCTCCGATAATCACGACGATAAATGCAAAGAGCAGATAGGTAGATCCCATGTCGGGGTAGACCTGCAGGCTGAAGATGCTCATTGCCAGTCCGCCCAATGCAGCCAGACCGGCGCCGACGGCAAACACGCCGGTAAACAGCAGGAAAATGTTATGGCCCATGGCCTGGACCATCTCACGATTTTCCACCCCCGCCCGCACGATCGTGCCGAGTTTGGTCTTTTTAAGAATTAGCTGAATCACGGCGTACACGGCAATTCCGATAAAAATACAAATGATCCGATATTTTGCAATAATGATGTCGAAGACGTCCCAATTTCCCCGAAAGGTCTTGGGTACGATCATGACCTCATCGTTGGGTCCCCACAAAACACGGATTAACTCGACCAGTACAATGGTGACGCCAAAAGTGATCAGAATCTGAAACAAATGGTTTCCGTAGACACGCCGCACGATGACTCTTTCCAGAATGACGCCCAGTCCGGCAACCCCCACCATTGCCGCGAGAATTGCCACAAAAAATACAGCGAAATTCTGCAGGACGGAGTCGGCTTCCAGCCAACCCCGCAACTGTCCGAAGACACTGAACCCGATATAGGCACCCCAGGCAAAAAGGGCTCCGTGGGCAAAATTTAAAACATCCATCAGGCCGAAGATAATACTGACGCCGGAGGCAATCAAAAATAGAAGCATACCCATGGCAAGGCCCGCAATGGTCAGCGTCAGATAGGTTTTGGTGGGTATCCCCAAAAGCGGGAGCAAGAATAATATGAAAACACCGGCAACCACCAGTTCGTTATTCCATCGCTTTAGTACAGTTTCGGAATACAAGTCGCTTTCCTAACCCCGGATAAACCGGAAGAATGCCTAAAATGCCTAAAATGCGCTAAATTGCCTAAAATTATGGTGTCGCTGCGCTCCATCTGACTATTATGTAACACGCCTTCGAACTGACGACCAGAAAGCTTAAATTCCGCAAAATCAACCAAAATGCCTGCTACTTTTCTTTTATTAAATCGATAGAATACCGTAATTTTAGTCAATTTAGACATTTTAGACATTTGTATCAAAGCTCCGCTTTGGAAATACCCAGATATCTGCTCTTCAATTCTTCATTATCAACCAACTCGGCCATGTTGCCGTTGTGCACGACCAGACCGTCATCCATGATATAGAAGTGGTTTCCGACACAACTGGCCATGTAAAAATTCTGCTCCACCAGCACAACAACACTGCGTTCTTTAATTTGATTGATGGCCTCGATCAGAGCATCAACGATAATTGGCGCCAGCCCCTTGGACGGTTCATCGATCAGCAGCAGTTCAGTTTCATTGACAATGGCCCGGGCAATGGCAAGCATTTGCTTCTGCCCGCCGCTCAACACCCCGGCCTGGGCTTTCCAGAAATTCTTCAGGTCCTTGAACATATCCAGGGTGCGTTCCAGCCGCCGGCCGGCCGCATCGTCTTCTACCAGCATGGCCACCCGCATGTTTTCCTCAACGGTGAGGTTGGCAAAAATCCCCATATCTTCAGGTACAAACCCAATCCCCAACCGTGCGATCTCATAAGGTTTTTTGTGCTGAATCTCTTGCCCGTTGTATATAATTTTGCCCTGTGAGGCCGGCAGAAGGCCCATCACGGTCCGCAGGGTGGTGCTCTTGCCGGCGCCGTTGCGGCCGATAAGGACGGTGACGGCATCGGCCCGGGCCTCGAAAGACAGGCCTTGAAGAATATGATGATGCCCGATAAACGTATGGGCGTCTTCAACCTTTAAAATGGTTTCATTCAAGTTTGGCTCCTCCGCCAAGATAGGCCTCCTGGACTTCCTTGCTGCGGTGGATGGTCTCCGGATCACCGTCGGCAATCAACCGGCCGTCCTGCAGTACCGCGATGGAATCCGACAGGGCCATAATCATGTCCATCTTGTGTTCGACCAGCAGAATGGTGCGGTCTCTGGCAGATTGGATTTTGGCAAGGATCTCCAGGATAGCCGGGACTTCCTCCTGGGACATACCGGCTGTCGGCTCATCCAGAAAAAGAACCTTCGGCTCCAACGCCATCAGAATGGCTAGCTCCAGTTTACGCTGTTCCCCGTGGGTCAGCGTACTGGCCAAAGCATCCCACTTATTGTCCAACAGCAGGTCCTTGAGAAGCGCATAGGCTTGATCCTCGGTATCTGAGAAATGAAGATAGTTGCGCCAGAAGTTGAGACCGAATCCCCGGCGCGACTGAATTGCAACCCGCACGTTCTCCAGAACGCTCAATGCCGGAAAAATGTTGGTCAGCTGAAAAGACCGCCCCATCCCCAGGCGGGTTCGCATGGCGGCGCCCAGATCGGTGATGTCCCGCCCATTAAAAAACACCTGGCCGCCGGTGGGTTTGTACTGACCGGTCAGCAGGTTGAAAAAGGTGGTTTTGCCGGCACCATTCGGACCGATAATGGATTTCAAGGTGAAGGGTTCGACCTGGAAATTCACATGGTCAACCGCCACATGCCCGCCGAAACGGATGGTCAGGGCCCGGGTTTCAATGATCGGTTGTGCAGCAATATCAAGCATAAACCACTTTAACCTCGAGGACGGCAGAACAGCTCGGAAGCTGGGAAGCTCGGAAGCTGGGAAGCTGGGAAGCGTAAAAAATAATGCCCCACGGGCTATTAAGCCTTCCAGCCTCCCGGCCTCCCAGCCTCCTGGCCTCCGGCCTCCTGGCCTCCTGGCCTTCCAGCCTCCCGGCCTAATTGCCCTCCAGCATTATGCGTTTAAATTATCGACCATATTTTGATCAACCGAGTCGGTACGTTAATAACGTCCGTCACTTATTCATAATCGGCGGCGCCGTTTCTTCCATGGTCAGCGTTTTGGTCAGCACGGGAATGGCCCACTCCACATCGGGTTTGACGTCAAGTTCAAAGGCAAACATGGGCTGCAGGGCCTGGTGGTCTTCTTTTCTGAACTTCATCATGCCCTTGGGCGTCATAAATTCCATGCCTTCCATGGTTGTAATCAGTTTTTCGGTGTCTGTGCCGCCCGCTTTGTTGATGGCTTCCACCACGGCACTGGCGGCGGCAAAACCGCCGCAGGTGAAGAAATCCGGCGGTTCGTTAAAGCGTTTGTAGTGTTCTTTCACCAGCCAGTCGTTGACGGCATTTTGGGGATTTTCATAGTAGTAGTAGATCGAACCTTTCATGCCTTTCAGCGGCTTCATCATCTTGAGGACCGCCAGGACATTGCCGCCACTGGCAATCTCGATGCCGTATTTATCCAGCCCGGCATCGATCAACTGCGGTATGGGCCCGCCCTTGCCGGCCCAGATGACCCAGACATACTTGGGCTCCGGTTTGTCTTTCAGGGCCTCGATGATCCGCTGGATCGGCGCCGTAAAATCCGTGCCCTTGGGGTCACTGTATTCCTCATGTACGACCTTGGCCCCGAGTTTTTCGGCCGCCTTTTTGTAAGCGGCAATCCCATCGCGGCCAAAGGCATAGTCCTGTCCGATGCAGGCAATGCTGACCCCCGGCTGGGCCACCGCCACCGCATTGGAGATGGCATCCTGGCTGGAGTTGCGGCCCGTTCTGAATATGTAGCGGTTCCAATTTTTCCCGGTAATGGAATCGGCCACGGCCGGCTCGACAATCAAAATTTTTTTGAACTCCTGGGCCACGGGCAGCACGGCCAGCGCCACACCGCTGCTGGTTGGACCGACTGCCAGATCCACCTTATCGTCGCTGTAAAGTTTGGTCAGCAGCATCTTGGCTCTGGCCGCTTTGAGTTGGGTATCTTCGACAACCAGCTCCACATCCCGGCCGATGATTTGATTGGTCCCCTTGGTAAAGTATTCCAGCCCCATTTTAAAGCCGGTAACTTCCGCTTTGCCGTAAATTTCATAGGGCCCGCTCAAGCCCTGGATGATGCCGATTTTAATGGGATCGGCCGCTATGGCTGGTGAGCCGATCATAAAAAGGGCCAGATAGATAAATAGAAAACTGACTGCAACATGCTTTGCTTTCATCGGGTTACCTCCTTTAATTTATGTTGTCGTCGACTTGCAGGTCATGTAATTATTTTGATCACGAAAACACGAAAGTTGGAAAGCACGATAACTTTCCTGGCTTCTTTTCGTGCTTTCGCCTGCCCAGTTAAACCTTCTTTTTTGTTTAACAGGGGTCATTTCGGGCTTTCGTGATCATTACTTTTAAGGTTTCGACTTGGCCGGGCTTTGATCTTCTTGAACCGCACTCAGTTCTTCCTCGAACTTTTTGAAGAATTCATCTTTTTCTTTCCAGTCGGCACCGAATTGCCGGTCAAAGTACTCGCTTAAATTATCGAGCAGGTTTTTCCAGACCATTTTTTTACTGCCGGTAATCACATCGGCCAGATAGGTATCCAGTTCAGCCATCATTTCTTTGGGCAAAAAGGAGATCGCGCCTAATTTTATCGATTCTTTCAAGGCTTCCGGGTTCAGCGCATGCGCGGTGAGCATCACCGTCGGAAAGCCCTTGGAGACGGATTTTTTAAGCAGCTCGAACCCCCGCACCCCCATCACATCGAGAATGACAATATCAAATCTGAAACCGGCCATCAGCTGCAGCGCAATTTCATAATCTTTGGCCCGGTAAATCCGACACATATCGAGCTGCTCGGCAATCGAATCCAAAATATCAGGTTCGTCATCCACGATTAGAACCGCCTTGTTTTTTAAAATAATTTCCGTATTCATGCTGGTTATTCCCTGTACTTTTCTGATCTCCAAACAGGATTCAAAACTCTATTCGAAATAAGGCGCCCGCAGTTCCCGCTTTAAAACCTTGCCCAGGGCGTTGCGGGGAAAATCATCCCAGAATTCCACCCTGGAGATTCGCTGATACTTGGCCAGTTTGGGATTGACCCAGGCGATGAGTTCTTCCTCCGAAATCGACTCACCCTCCCTGGCTATCACCATCGCGATGGGAGTCTCGCCCCATTTGGGGTGGGGGATACCGATAACAACAGCATCCTGCACCGCCGGATGACGGGTCAGCACGTCTTCGATGTCGCTGGCAAAAATGTTGATGCCCCCGGAGATAATCATATCCTTTTTGCGATCCAGAATATAAAGGAACCCGTCTTCGTCGAGCTTTCCCATATCACCGGTCTTAAGGTAGGTTTTGCCCGCCACGTCCAGCCAGATGGCTTCAGCGGTCTTCTCCGGCAGTTTGTAATATTCGGGCATCAACCACGAGCTGAAGGCCACGATTTCTCCGGCTTGCCCCCGGGGAAGCTCCCGCCCTTCTTCATCGATGATCCGCACATCCCAACCCAGCAGCGGGAGTCCCACCGACTCCATTTTGTTTTCCATATCCTCCGGCTTCAACGTGGTGCCGACGCCTTCCGTCAAACCCCAGAGTTCCACCAGCTCTCCGCTGAACCTTTTCAGCACCTCGGCCTTGGTCTGGGTGCGCAGGGGCGAGCCGGCGGAGTTCCATATCCTCATCGAGCTTAAATCATACCTGTCAAAGTCGGGCTGTTCCAACAGAACCGTGAACTGGGTGGGGACCATGAAGGTGTGGGTGCATTTTTCCTTTTGGACCAACTCGAGAAACGCTTTGGGATCAAAGGCGGGCATGACCACCAGCGTGCCGCCTGCAAACACCGTCGGCAGCATGGTCAGCCAGGTGCCGTTGGCATAAAGGGCTGTCGTTACGATATTGACGGCGCTGGAGTCGATGCGGTAATCGATGGCGAACATGCTGGCAAATTGCGTCCGGTTGTGATGGGTGTGCAGAATTCCTTTGGGCACACCGGTGGTGCCGGAAGTGTACATGATGTTGAACGGGTCTTCGTAGATCAGGGAAATGCCCGGCTTCTCATCCGAAGCTCTCCTCAACCAGCGACTGGTAGGAATTCCACCCCTCGACGGGCTCGCCCAAGGCAAAAAATCCGTCTGCGGCGATATTGCTGAACTCTGATCGATAGGGACCCATGTTGTCCTGCTGCCCGGGGCCGATAAAAAGAAACCGGGAGTCCGAGTCGATCACCATGCGGGCAAGGGCATCCCCCGGCACCATGGTCGAAAGCGGCACGATGACCCCACCGGCCTTGACCGTACCGAAGAGAATTTCCAGCACCTCGAGCCTGTTGGTCGACAGTAGACTGACCTTGTCACCCTTTTGCAGGCCCCGCTTTATCAGACCGTTGGCGACCTTGTTGATTCTGCGGTTGAACGCTCCCCAGGTAATGCGCTCAGCGCCACAGATCACGGCCGGCTTATTCACACGCCACTTTCCGTGGCTGTCCATCACATCGGTAATGATGACGTCCGGATTGTCGAATCGCTTCATGGCTCCTCCAGGCACTGCCGTTTAAAGGAATCCGGCCGGACAAGGTAGATGATATTCAGTCCTTGAACCATTGCCCGGCAGCCGCAACGATGCGCAGATGCCACTATATAGCGCCAACCGCAGGGTCTGTCAATCATGAGTGGGAAACAAAAAGAAATTGATGCCGGCAGCGGCCTTAAAATGAAAGAGGTACCCGGGTGTGAATCAAGACTGTTGGTAATTGGAATATCCGTGTCAATTTTTGTTATGCCGACCTGTAGAGTGTAGGAGTGCTGGAGTATTGGAGTAATGGAGTGTTGGGCTTAAAAGCGGAAATTAGGTCTGACTTTTACTCTTTTACCTTTGGCTATGCGTGATCCAAACATGGTTTAAATCTATAAATCAATTGTTTATCCATCCATTACTCCAACACTCCAATACTCCAGGTACCCTTAACCTCCTCCTTTGATAAAGAGCGGATGACTGCCGTTTACCAACGGAGGTGATTTACACCTGGTACCCCGTTTCGATCACATTTGAATATTTGCTTGACAAGTAAAGGCAATAGATGGTTTATACTGTAACGGTCGGGAACCCTGGTCCAAAGGGCCAAGCTTTGGGTTACCCCTGAAGGGGCAAGGGAAGTTGTCCCGTGTTTTTGGTTAGCGAACAGCTGTTTTTGTTCTGTCCGATTCTCTTTCTGTTCCTGATAGTTTACATATTTTCGGATCATATCCGATTCGCATTCATATTGTTCCAAAAATGCTTTAATGCAATTGCCGATTTCAATTGCAATCTGTCTGTCTAATACCCGGTACCGATATTTGGGTACCTTGACCATTTGATATCGGTAAGGCCAGACCGTTTGTGTTAAATTCCGAAAGCGGCTCATTTACTATGCTTTGATCATTCGTTGTGCAAACAACTGGATCATTGGGTAACATTGAGCCGTACAGATGGCAAAGCCTCTGCACTCTGACCTGGCCCTTTGGGCCAGGGTTTCTGGGTCGGACTAAAACCAAGCCCGGCAACTCAAGTGGGGCGGAACATATAACGAAAGGAGAGCATTATGTCCGAAAATCGCACGCACATCAGTGATCAAAAATGGGATCTGGTTCTGAAATCAATGAATCGACGCGAATTTATTTTGTCGGTCGCTGCGGCCGGCGTTCTTACTCTCACACCACGATTTGTCCGTGCCGCAGCAGGCAAACCATACAAACTTGGCTTATTACTGCCGGTGACCGGAACGGGTGCCAACTATGCCGATGGCGCTATCAAGGCGGTGACCACTGCGGTAGCCGAAATAAACGAGCGCGGTGGATTTCTGGGCCAACATCCCATCGAAATCAGCTTCAGAGATACGCACACCAAACCCGATGTCGCAGCTCGCGAAGCCCGTGATGTAATTTCCCGTGACGATGTCCAAACCATCGTTGGAACCTATTCAAGCGCCTGCGCCATGGCCATTCAGGAAATTATCCATGAGCGCAAGGTCCTGCACCTTGCCGCGACGAGCAACAGTTCCAAAATCGTTAATGAGAACTTTACGCCATACACCTATCAATTTTGCCCCAACAGCAAAATGCAATCCGGGTCCGTGGTGGTGGCTGTAGCTAAAATGATCAAAAAAAATAGCTGGAAAACCTTTGTCACCATTGGCCAGGATTATGAGTGGGGTCGCGATACGCAAAAGGGATTTGTGACCGCACTGGCTGAAAAATCGCCGGATACCAAACTTGAGAAAGAGCTTTGGTTCAAGCTGGGTGAAACGGAGTTTTCTTCTTATATTTCGGCCATTATGTCGGCCAAACCCGACTTTCTTTTCGGTGCCATCGCGGGCAAGGACAATCGCACCTTTATCAGGCAGGCTCAGGGCATGGGCCTGTTCAAACGCATTCCCTATCCCGGGGGCCTGATCTCGGTAACGGAGCTGCAGCAGCAACGCCGCAGCCTTCCGCGCGGCATGATCGGTCTGGCGCGCTGCCCGTTTTTTGCCCATTTGGATCAGCCGTTGATGCAGAAATACATTAAAATGAATATCGCCAAATACGGCGAGGATGCCTATCCCACTGATTGGGCCTGTATGCACTATGACGCCATTTACGGTTTGGAGCAAATAATCAATAAAATCGGCTCCATTGAAACTGAGGCGGTGAAGAATGGCCTCAAGGGCGCCACCATTGATACCTGCCGCGGTCAGGCAACATTTCGTGATTGCAACAATCAACTCAACATCCCGGCTGGTTATGTGGGTGCGGTTTGGGATAGCCCGGAATATCCCTTCCCCATCTACAACCCGGACACCATGGTAATTGTGAAGGCCGAGGAAGTCTGGACACCGACCTGCGACGAAGTCAGAAAACTGCAGAAAACCCGTGTCTAAGTAAATATTGATAGTCCCTGCCGCGGATTTCGGATCCACTCCGAAATCCGCTGGTCAGATTTCAGGCGTTGCTGCGTCTAAATGAGGAGATTTTTCAATGACACTAGATCCAGGGTCCCTATTTGTTCAATTGCTTGGCGGGTTGTCGCGGGCGATGATATTATTCCTGCTATCCTCGGGCCTGTCTTTGACCTTTGGGGTGATGAACATCCTCAATTTCGCCCATGCAACGCTATGGCTCGTCGGCGGGTACGTCACCTTCAGCGTGTTTTCTTTCCTGGCTGTGCCTCTCGGCGAAAGCGGCCTGGTGCTCGTTTTCGCTATTTTGATTGGCACCGCGCTGATGGTGATGCTGGGGTATTTGATAGAGAGAGTACTCATACGCCGTATGTATGCGCGGGAACTTCCGGAGCAGCTGCTGCTCACGTTCGCTTTGATCCTGATTTTCGGTGACCTGATTAAACTCATCTGGGGTGTGCAGGACCGCTCGATTTATTTTCCGATTGAACCGTTAGAAATGCTCGGTACCTTCGTCAATCCGTATTACTTTGTCGTTCTCGCCGCCGGCGTCGGCGTGGCTGCCGGTCTGTGGTGGTTTTTGCAAAAAACCAAATACGGCAAAATAGTCCGGGCGGCTGTGTACAGCCGGGACATGGTCAGCGCACTTGGAATCCGGATTCCGCTTATTTACGCCGGCGTCTTTGCTTTGGGAATCGGCATTGCGGCCTTTGCTGCCGGCGTTTTCCTGCCCTTGATGCCGATGGCGCTTGGCGTTGACACAGACCTCATTGTTCAATGCTTTGCGGTGGTGGTCATTGGAGGGTTCGGCAGCATTATCGGTACCTTCGCAGCTTCTCTCATCGTAGGAATTGTGTATTCATTTTCCGTGTTGATTTGGCCGGACGGAGCGTTGGCGGTGATTTTTCTGATTGTAGTCATGGTCCTGATAGTGCGTCCGTGGGGCCTGTTCGGCACGGAATTGAGATATTAAAACCTCTAAGGAGAGGGAACGCGCAAATGACAGACCGACGTGAAAATGACAAAAACTGGGTACGGCGTTTATATGATTGGGCGGGTCTTTCTGCCCCGGTCGGAGTGATATTGCTGGTCGGATTCATCCTAGTCCCAGTGTTGCCGGGCACTTTCTGGACCGAGGTTGGTACGGAGGTTCTTATTCTCGGACTTTTCGCCATGAGCTTCAACCTTATTTATGGATACATGGGGCAAATTTCATTCGGCCATGCCGCTTTTTTCGGTCTAGGCGCCTATGCTACGGCAATGTTGTTTCGTTATTTCAGCGGGGGGACCGGCGACATTACAACCTGGCAGTTTGTCATTGCGTTGCTGGTTGGCCCGCCCGTCGCAGCCCTGGGCTCATTTATCGTGGGAATTTTTGTTATCAGGCTAACCGGCATCTATTTTGCGATTTTGACATTGGCGTTTGGCGAATTGATCTTTTTTATTGTTTTCTCATGGTACGGTTTTACGGGAGGCGACGACGGAATTCAACGGTTGTTGCCACCCAACATTTTTCGCGACGCTGCGGTTTACTATTATTTCACCCTGGCCATTGTCGCGCTGGCGACGTTTATTATGTGGCGCATCACGCGATCACCGTTTGGATACGTGCTGCGCTGCATGCGTGAAAACCCATTAAGAACGAGGTTTATCGGCATCAACATCAAACGGTATATGCTGGTCAACTTTGTGGTCGCAGGCACATTTGCCGGTATCGCCGGAGCCTTGTGGGGGCCATTTACCAGAAGTGTAGGCCCATTATTGCTCGGCTGGCAGGAAGGCGGAATCGCCGTTTTCATGACGCTCATTGGCGGCGCAGGGTACTTTGTCGGTCCTTTCCTGGGGTCTATCGTCTACACTTTTCTGAATGCCTATGTGACCGGCTTTACCGTGTATTGGCCACTGACCATCGGGGTGGTTATTCTTCTCATCGTTATTTTCGCACCCGGTGGATTAATGGGAATTATCGACGCCAAAATCTCACAAGGGTGGGCAAGTCTGATTCGGAAAAAAGAGCTTTCCGAAAACCTCAAGCGGCTCAAGACGGAAGAGGAGGCCGGGGACTAATGACCGAAAATATTTTAGAAGTCGTCGGTCTCAATAAAAATTTCGGCGGCAATGTTGTTACGCATGATGTTGATTTTAAAATGGCCCGCGGGGAGAAGGTCGCGATTATTGGTCCCAACGGCGCCGGGAAAAGCACCTTTTTCAACCTGTTAACCGGGTACCACGCTCCCGATTCAGGAAAAGTTCGGTTTGACGGTAAGGATATTACCAACTGGCCCGCCCATGCCGTTGTCAGGATCGGTATTTCCCGGGCCTTTCAGGTTAGCAACATATTTCCCCGGCTTACGGTAAATGACAACGTGAGGTGTGCGGTTCAGTCACACCTGGGAAAGAGCATGAACATGTTTTCTTCCGCAGCCAAGGTCGGGGTGGAAGAGACCATGAAGGTGCTCGGGCTATGTGGATTGGCCGATAAAGTGCAACTTATCGCCGGGGAACTTTCCCAGGGTGATAAAAAAAAGCTGGAATTGGCCATCGCACTTGCCGGTCAGCCGAAGCTTTTGTTTCTCGATGAGCCCACGGCCGGGATGTCACTTGAAGAAACCGAAGAGACCATGGAACTTGTCGACTTGCTCAACCGGGATTTGGAACTTTCAATCCTGTTTACCGAGCATGATATGTCCGTTATTTTTAACCACGCCCAGCGCGTGACCTTGCTCCATCAGGGGCAAATAATCATTGAGGGATCGCCGGACGAGGTTCGGGACGACGAAACCGCAAAGAAAATTTATTTAGGTGAGCAACACTTATGAGCGTACTCGAACTTAAAGACGTGTCAACCCACTATGGCACGAGCCACATCCTTTTCGACGTATCGCTGGACTTGAGCGAAGGAGAAGTGGGCTGCCTGCTGGGACGCAACGGGGCCGGCAAAACGACCGCCATAAAGACCATTATGGGCCTGGCAAAAGCCTCGTCCGGCACCATTACGTTTAAAGGTAAAAAACTCAACGGACTCGAACCCTATGAAATTGCCCGCCTTGGCATTGGTTACGTTCCGGATGAGCGTTTGATTTTTCCCGATCTCTCGGTGCGCGAAAATCTGGAAATAGCGATCAAAAAGGGCAACGATTCCAATACCGAGGAGTGGACGGTTGAGAGAATTTACGAGCTTTTTCCGGCCCTGGCGCCCCTGGATAAAAATCTTGGCGGCTATTTGAGTGGCGGGGAGCAACAGATGTTGACCGTTGGACGTGCCCTGATGGGCAATCCGTCGCTATTGCTTTTGGATGAACCGGTAGAAGGCGTCGCCCCCATCGTTGTCGAGGAATTGGGAAGGCAGATTTTGGTCCTCAAAAAAATGGGGTTGACCATTTTGTTGTCAGAACAAAATCTTCAGTTTGCACCTAAAATATCGGATCGGGCGTATATAATTGAAACCGGGCGAATTCGTTTTCAAGGGACCATCGAGGAATTGAAACAAAACAGCGACGTGCAGAAAAATTATTTGATGATTTGATATAATCGATCGCTGCAGCATAGTGTTTAAACGCGCGTCCCTCCCGGCCTCTGTCTTCCGGCATCTGATTTTTTTCACCACGGAGTTTCACAGAATTACACTGAACTACGACTGATAGGTGGAGCAACTTTTTCAAAAGTTAAATTTTCGTGTTTCTCCGTGTCCTTCAGTAGTCATAATATGTCTTCTTCTTTCAGTTCTCTATCATTTGCTCTCTGCTTTCTGTCTTCCGACTTCCCACTTCCGAATTCTAGTACGTCAACACCACCCCCCCGTCAAACAGCAAATCGCCGCCGATCAGATACCGGGCATGCCTGGAAAATCCGAATATAAACAGATTCGCCACTTCGATCGGCGACATCATTTCTTTGATGCGCGAAGCGCCCATCATGACATCTCTGACGACCTCTTCCTGGCTGATTCCACGCTGCTCGGCCTGGGCCGGAATCTGGTTGAGGGCCAGCGGGGTTTTGACAAAGCCGGTGCTGATCGTAAAAGAGCGGATCTTGCCGTCGCCTTCGGCCGAGATGGATTGGCTCAGGGCTTTCAGACCGAATTTGGTAATATTGTAGACTGGTTTGTTTTTGGTGCATATATGGGCATGGATCGAAGCCATATGGCCGATAGCGCCAATACCATCAGCTGCTTTGTTTCATGTGCCTGATGGCCAGCTGGGAAAGAAAAAAGGGTGCGCGCAGCATCAGGCGCTGCATCAGGTCATATTTTTCCATGGGAAAACTATCCACCGAATCGATGTGTTGAATGCCGGCGATATTGGCCAGGTATTTAATGGCTCCCAGTTTGGCGGCTTCGGTGATGGCGTTTTCAATGTCCTCATCGCGGGTCAGGTCGGTTTTAATAAAAATCATCTGCCCGCCCAGCTTACGGGCCAAATTCTGGGTTTTTTTGCCCTCTTCCGCATTAATGTCCAGTCCCACGGTCATCAAATTATTGGCGGCGGCGGCAATGGCCGTCGCCCGACCGATGCCGGTGCCCGCACCGGTCACCACACACACATTGTCATGATTGAAATTGACGTCCTGAAGAATAAGGATGTCTTCCTTGAGAATATCCGGCTCTTTTGTATCTGAAGGTTTGCTGGTTTGCATGGCATAATCCCTGATAAATTACTTTGGTTGTTTCGTTGATTGATTTTTCGACTCTAGCCTGAATTGAGCGATTTAAATTTCAAAAAAAGGGTGAATCGCATTATTTTAGAGGTTTGGATTCGTATCTAGAAAATAAACCAAAGCAAATATCAGACCACGCTGAATAGCCAGGCCAAAATTAAAGCTGCGGATAAATACATTTTCTCATAACTTATTAATACAATTTATAATTTTGATTATTTTATAAATTTTGATTTTATTTTACGATCAAGAGAGTTGGAAAGCATGAGGCAATCAGATGTCGCAAAAAGTATACATGATCCGTTATTGCTGCATCGAATAAGTAGCAATTTGGATACACTTTTTGTCTAAGGTTGAATGGTTCAGCATTCAAGGTTCTGGGTTGAACATCCATAACCGGCTGTTTACAAGCAGTAAATACCTTGATATGGGGTTCTATTATCCCATTAGACGCTTAGCGGCATCGCATCGACGATTTATTGTCGATGTTACTGCATACGTTGATAATTTTCAGGTGTCAGTGTTCAGCGCCGCTGCTGACCAAAAAAAAACGGCCGGTCAAATCGAAAAAGAAACTAATCGTTCACCGCAGAGTTCGCTGAGAACGCTGAGAAAGAAAATTTTAAATAATCTCTGCGCTCTCCGCGTGCTCTGCGGTGAGATACTTCTTGGAAATGGCATCGGATTTCATAAGAGGTGTCATGACTTGGCACCTCGGCTCCCTGACACCTGACACCTGAAACCAAGGAACTGCGCCATAGCTGCCCCGCCGGAGCCACGTTTTCCGAGCGAAGTTTCGGGAAAAACGGAGTATCTTGGTTGTTGGATTTTTACATTTTATGTCAAAACATAATAATTTAAATTAATACTGAGGAGAAATCATGATATCAGCAGAAGATCGATATACCAAAAAGAACGCATCGGTTTTAGGATACAATATGGCCTACGTGGATGAAGGTAGCGGGGATCCGATTGTTCTGCTGCACGGCAATCCCACCTCTTCTTACCTGTGGCGCAATATCATCCCCCATATCGGTGAACTGGGCCGATGTGTCGCGCCGGATCTGATCGGAATGGGCGACTCGGACAAACTCAAAACCAGCGGACCGGATTCTTATACTTTCATTGAGCACCGCCAATATCTGGATGCCCTGCTGGAAGAAATCGGGGTAGTCGAAAATATCACCTTCGTAGTTCATGACTGGGGCTCAGCCCTGGGGTTCGACTGGGCCTATCGACATCCGGACAAAGTCAAAGGCATTGTCTATATGGAAGCCATTGTGCTCCACTATGACTGGAGTGATTGGCCCGATGATGCCCGCAAAATTTTCCAGGGCTTCCGCTCACCGGCCGGAGAGGAGATGGTGCTCGACAAAAACTACTTCGTCGAGTTGGTGCTGCCCGCCTCAGTGATCCGCAAGATGACGGATGCCGAAATGGACATATATCGCCGCCCCTTTCTCAATTCCGGCGAAGATCGACGACCGACCCTGACCTGGCCGCGCCAGATTCCGATCGAGGGGCAGCCTGCAGATGTGGTCGAGATCGTCACCACCTATGGCCCGTGGCTCGCCGCATCAGACATCCCCAAGCTATTTATCAATGCCGAACCCGGCGCCATATTGAGAGGCAGAGCACGCGAATTCTGCCGCACATGGTCCAATCAGAAAGAGGTTACGGTCAAGGGCAATCATTTCATCCAGGAGGATTCACCGGATGAAATCGGCCAGGCCATTGCTGCGTTTATCCGTGGAATGGATGATGGTTGAGCATATTCACCTCAGAAATAAGCGCTTAGCTCACCTGAAAAAGATTTATCGATTTTCAAAGACCAATCTAGAGCCGTGGATATGCTATTTTTTGAGACGGATTAATTGACAGATTCAATTGACAATTTTTTTTGATTTTGTCACAATGGGGTTTCAATCGCGCTTATTCCTATTGCACCGATACCGAAGCTCCCGATCGGATACTGCTCAAGTTACTGCCGCACTTCACTCCCTGATTCTTGCATGAATATTAATGAGAAATTTAGGCATGCCGCCTGCACCGAACGCCAAATTTTAAAAAAGGAGAACCTCATGAAAAACTTACAGCTCAATTATGAGACGCTCATCAAGATCACCAAATCCCTGTCGAAGTCAAAAGATCCCGAAGAAATTATCAGAATGACGGTGGCCAGCATTCAATCAACACTGGGGATCAAAGGCTGTGCGTTGTTTCTGGTCAATACGCAAACAAAAGATCTGGAGATTGCGGCATCCGCCGGATTGAGCGACGAATATTTAAACAAAGGAACCGTCAGCGCCTTGCGTTCCATCGCCGACTCGCTTGAAGAAGGACCGGTAGCGGTTTATGACGTCAGCGATGATCCCGAGAATCCAATATCCGGAAGCCGCTCAAAAAGAGGGCATTGCCTCCATTCTTTCGGTACCGATCATGGTCGGCGAGGAGGCCATCGGAGCCATCCGGGCCTATACGGCCGAAAAATGGGAGTTTACCCTGGATGATGTGAATTTCGTTCAAGCCCTGGCCCAGATTGCCGGCATTCTGATCGAGATGACCCGGCTGCATCAGGGGCAAAACGAACACATTGAAGCTTTGGCCACGATGTGTGCCTCTCCGAATCTGTAAGTATCTGAAATGACCGGTTCCGGGTTTGGGGCTCTGCCCTTCGGGCTTCGACCCCACAAGCAGGGGTCACGGTCCAAAGGTTACACCCGACGGACAGACTCAGCGTGGCGAGATTCCGACCTTAGGCAAAAGGAGCAATGGAGTGATGGCCAAGATATCTCCAAATAACTGGCAGTCAGCGGTCGTTGCACCGGAAACGGTAATAAAAAAAATCAAGCCCGGCATGAGTATTTTCCTGGGTACCGCCGTGGCCGAACCGCGCACCATGGTTCGGCATCTGATGACTTCTAAGGCCAAAAACCTGGAAGATCTCGAACTGATTCAACTCGTCAGTGTCGGCGATGCCGTTTCTTTGCAGACGCTTCAATCCCAGAATTTCCGCCTGAAAACATTCTTTCACGGCTGGGTGGCCGATGAAGCCATCGAAGAAGGCCGGGTGGATTTGATTCCCAGTCGCTTTGTCAAAATTCCGCCAATTGATTGAATCCCTCCTGCGGCCGATTGACGTGGCCATTGTTCAGGTTACCCCACCCAATGAAGCCGGGTTCTGCAGTCTGGGGATTGCCGTTGATGTGGCCCGGGAAGCCCTGGACCAGGCCAGTATCCGTGTCGGTGAAATCAACACCCTAATCCCCCGCACGCTTTGGCGACACTTTTATTAAGGCAACAGAATTTGATTATCTGGTTCGTGCAACCGACCCCCCGATTTATTTCGAACGCTGGGCGATAGATCCTATCTGGGACGAGGTCGCACAGCATGTGGCCTCATTGATCGAGGACGGAAGCTGCCTGGCGTTTTCCATCGGCCCCCTCTACGAGGCCCTCGCCGAAAGACTGACCGGCAAGCGTGACCTGGGAATACATTCACCCATTTTCACCGACCCCTTGATGGATCTGATGCACAGCGGAACAGCCACCAACCGTCGCAAGGAAACCTATCGCGGCAAAGCGTTAACGTCCTATGCCTTCGGCACCAAAGAATTGATGGCCTGGCTGGACAACAATCCGCTGGTTGACTTCCAGCGCATCAGCAAAGTGTTCAACCCGGTAACCATTGGCAGTAATCCGCGCTTTGTGACGGTGGTTGCAGCCCGCAAAGTGGATTTGTATGGCCGGATCGGGCTATACATCGGCAAAGGCAATGTGGCCGCCGGACCGGCTGAGGTGATGGATTTTTTAAATGGCGCCGAATTATCCGATGGCGGGCGCTCCATCTTTGCGCTGACCAGCCGGGACCCCGCCGGCAGTCCGAACATTTTGCTTTCCATCGCCGATCTACCCAATCAGTTTAATGCGATTGAATCCGTGGGGGCGGTGGTGACCGAATACGGCATCGCCTTTCTTGAGGGACGCACCCTCAGGGAGCGGGCCCAGGCCCTGATCGACATTGCTCACCCGGATGACCGGGCCGCCCTGGTGGAAGCCGCCAAAGACAAAAAGATATTGTACCGCGATCAAATCTTTTTGGCCGACAGCGCGCGCCTTTATCCAGCCGACATTGCCGCAACCCAGACCGTCAAAGACGACCTCCGTGTAAGGTACAGGGCCATGCGTCCTTCTGATGAAGAAGGCATGCGTCATCTGTTTTACCGGTTTTCGGATGAGTCCGTTTACTCCCGGTATTTTCACTCCGTCAGCAGCATGCCGCATGCCAAGATGCAGGAATACGTCAATGTGGACTGGAACCAGGTGGTGTCCATTGTCGGTTTGATCGGCGAAGAGGGCCAGGGCCGCATAATCGCTGAGTCACGCTTTATCAGGATTCCCGGCAGCCCTCACGCGGAGGTGGTTTTTGTAGTGGACGAAAAGTATCAGCGGCTCGGGATTGCCTCCTTTCTGTACCAGATGATGATTCGACTGGCCACAGAGCGCGGCATCAAAGGATTTACGGCCGAAGTTTTATTTTCCAACATCGGCATCATGAAGGTATTTCGCAAGGGAGATTTACCGGTTAATGCGCACCTGGAGAGCGGTGTCTATCACCTGGAGATTCCATTTGACAAGCATAATAAAAGTTGATGATTCGACAATATTTGAAACAAAGATTTACTTGACTTGACAACCGATTTTGATGATATTTTTATTTTTGCCAGAGATCGGATTTCATCTACGTATCTGTATTTTAGCGATTTTCCATGTATTCTCAATATATCTGTAATCGCCTGCATTCTGATCCATAAGGATGCTGTCAAATCCACAAACTGATTAAGATTGGATATTTTTCCCACAAATAGGGGTATTAACAAGAGGTCTATATAACATTTCCGTATGTGACAAAAACGAGACGTCTATTGAATATCAATGATCGGAGCATATAATGAAGAAAAAAGATATATTGAAAGACTTATTCGACTCTAAAATAGATGATATTCTTAAATTTAATCATGAATTTAGACTAGGCTCAGACAGAGATTGTGTTTTGATGGCTGCTGCATATTTAGATGAAGCTTTAAAAGACATGTTGGCCTCGTATATGGTCAATGACAAAAGATTAATCAAAGACCTTTTCACTGGTCAAGGTCCGTTAGCAACATTCTCGTCCCGTATAAATATTGCCTTTGCTTTGGGAAAATTATCAAAGGAAGCAAAAAACGATTTGCATATCATTAGAAAAATAAGAAACGAATTCGCTCAAGTATCAGATTCGATAGATTTCGAAAATAAAACAATTAAAAAAAGGTGTAAGGAGCTTAAACATCAAGCTTTATTTACCAAATCATCCGGCAGAGAAATGCTCACAAGAGCTGTCTTAGGGGTTTTAGCTATGATCCTCAGCCATGAAACAACAGCTAAGCGTCCCAAAACACCAAAGGATCTTAATCTCCAAGGCATAACTAATTTTGAGGAAATGATTCGTGGTGTAGAAAAAATAAAAATGAAAGAAATCAAAGCCGAACAAGCCGTTCCACCGGACGCGGGTGATCCCGCGCCGGTTGACTAAACATTCTATCAGAAAGTACAGATTCCTTCAAAGCTTTCCTGCCATCACAAAACGATCAGGTTCAGATTTGCAATGAGTACATGGACAATACCGGAGTAACAGGAACCTGCGCTATCTCCAACGTATATGCAAAATTTTCGGCCCCCAGAAATTACATATACTGTAAACATACCTGAAAAATTAATAGACCATAAATTTTTGTGATATCATTTTTTCACTCGAAGTTTTCACTTGCTTTCCAATTCTATCGCCTCAAGTATTGATCAGGACAATTCATTTGAGTTGGAAATGTGATCAACAGCTTGATCTCAACCCCCGAATAAACGCTCCCACCGCCTCAATCCCGGCTGTTTCCATCACCCGGATAGTCTGGGAACCGATGACGGCGATATCTGCTTTGCCTTTCAAAAAATCGGTATCCGATCTTTCTTTGATTCCGAAGCCCAGGGCCAACGGCAGGTTGGTGCCCCGGCGGCATTGGCTGAGATAGGCTTCCAGTTCATCTGAAAAGTCCGTCCTCTGGCCGGTGACGCCTTTTCTGGCCACGCAGTAGATAAACCCTGCGGCAAAGGAGTCAATGTAGCGCATGCGCTCAAGAGAGGTTGTCGGCGCGTAGATCAGGATAGGCGCCAGACCGCGGCTCCTCATAGCTTCCAGAAACTCCCGGCCTTCTTCCGGCGGAATGTCCGGAACAATGGCCCCCTGCAGGCCGCCATCGGCTAAAAGCTTTACGAAACGATTCAAGCCGTATTTAAAGGGGATATTATAATAGCTCATGATGAGAAACGGAATATCGAATTTGCGGGCCGCCATACCCGCAAATTTAAGACATTTTTCAACGCTGACGCCCTCTTCCAGGGCCCTCTGGTTGGCCCGGGCGATCACCGGACCGTCGGCGGTGGGCTCGGAAAACGGGATCTGCAGCTCCATCAGATCGACACCGGCGGCCACCATGGTTTCGATGATCTTTAAGCTGGCCTCAAATGACGGGTAACCCAGGACAATGTGCGTCATCAGCAGGATTTCTTTTTCAGCCAGCCTGCTTTTAAGATACGCGTTCAGCATCATATTCCTTTGCTTTCTGTTGGATAAAATTGCTCCATTGCTGATCTGAAAAGGCGTCGGCCACGGTGAATATATCTTTGTCGCCCCGGCCCGACTGATTGATCAGGATAATATCATCAGCACCCAGGTCAGGCGCTTCTTTGAAGGCCCGGGCAAACGCATGGGCCGACTCCAGGGCCGGTATCAGCCCCTCTTTTTCCATGGTCAGGGTGAAGGCCTCCAGAACTTCACGGTCAGTGGCCGCTTCAAACCGAATTTTGCCTTCCTGCCAGAGGGCGGCCAGAATCGGTGAGACCCCGACATAATCCAGCCCGGCCGCAACACTGCAGGTTTCCTGCATCTGCCCGTCGTCATTTTGCAGAAAATAGGTCTTATAGCCTTGGGCGATGCCGGGCGTACCGTCATTGGATGCCAGTCTGGATGCGTGCCGGCCGGTTTCCAGGCCCTGGCCCCCCGCCTCGACTCCCACCAGTTCGGTCGGATCATCGTAAAAACTGCTGAAGATTCCCAGTGCATTGGAGCCGCCCCCGACACAGGCATAAACCCGCGCCGGCAGCCGGCCCTCCCGGTCCAGGATCTGCCGCCGGGCCTCCTGGCCGATAATGGATTGAAAATAAGACACCATCTCGGGAAAGGGATGGGCGCCGCAGGCGGTCCCCAGGACATAGTGGGTATCGTCCAGGTTGCCGGCCCAGTCCCGCAAGGCCGCATTGATGGCATCTTTTAATATCCGGGAGCCGTCTCGGACCGGCACCACCTGCGCACCTAAACGTTCCATCCAGAACACATTGGGCCGCTGCCGGGCAACGTCCAACTCGCCCATATAAATGGTGCAGCTGAACCCGAATTTAGCGGCCATGGTGGCCGTGGCGACCCCGTGCTGGCCGGCGCCGGTCTCGGCGATCACGCGGCTTTTGCCCATTCGCTTCACCAGCAACCCCTGCCCCATCACATTGTTAGCCTTGTGGGCCCCGGTGTGATTCAGGTCCTCACGCTTGATATACATGCGCGGCCCGCCAAAATACTCGGTTAAGTTTTCGGCGCAAGTCAACGGTGTCGGCCGGCAGGAATAGGTGGACATTAAATTTTTGTATTCCTGCCAGAACCCGGGATCGTCCCGGGCTTCCTGAAACGCGGTGGCAAGTTCTTCGAAAGTCGAAACCAGTATTTCCGGCAAATAGGCTCCGCCGAATTCGCCGTAGTAGCGTGTTTCCAGCATTGGATATTCTCCACTCTCCCAAAGAATATTTGGGGTTATTAGTAAAAAGGGCTCGCGGCTGGAAAGCTGGGAGGCTTGAATGCCTGACAGCTAAAAAACCCGGTAGTTTTTGCATCCCAGCCTTCCGGCATCACAGCCTCCCAGCTTCCTGGCCTCCCAGCCTTCCAGCTTCATAGTTTCCTAACCCAAAAAATCACACTATCCGATA
This sequence comes from uncultured delta proteobacterium, assembly GCA_963710795.1. Taxonomy (GTDB): domain Bacteria; phylum Desulfobacterota; class Desulfobacteria; order Desulfobacterales; family JAFDCJ01; genus JAFDCJ01. The sequence continues at coordinate 159,826 of CAVQBT010000033.1, read as the reverse complement.
TCTAACCGGTTCTCATCCGGAGATGAGGTTGGGCAACCAATTCCCCTGACTTTTTGCATCAATTCCTTCATCAACGCCAAACTCTTTTTCCCCGGATGTTCCTCCACCCCGCTGTTCACATCAACCGCATAGGGCCTCACCACCCGAATAGCTTCTTCGATATTGGAAGGACCCAGCCCGCCCGAAAGAATAACGGGGATCCCCGCTTCCTTGATTTTAACGGCCAGCTGCCAATCAAAAGTTTTGCCGGTACCCCCGGCTTTATCTTTAGCATAGGAATCCAGGAGCATTGCTCTGACATTCGCCTGATAAACCGCACACATTGGCAGACTGGACGCATCCTTTATCCTGAAGGCCTTAATAGCGTACGGCATCAGGGCGCGGCAAAATTCCGGCGGCTCATCGCCGTGAAGCTGGACCAAATCAAGCCCGCAGTAGTCTATATGCTCTCTGATGGCGGCAGCTTCCTGATTGACAAAAACGCCCACGGTTTTAGTAGAAGGCGGAATTGCGTTGATGATACGTCGGGCCTTTTTCATTGAAATCTGCCGCGGGCTGCACGCAAAAATAAATCCCAGGGCGTCGGCGCCCAGTTCAACGGCCCCCAGGGCATCCTCTTTTTCGGTTATGCCGCAGATTTTTACTTTCAATGAATCCACCTCAATTGCAAGGCAATTGGAAGTTATCAGTTATTCGTTAATGGTTTAAAAGGAATGCAATCTAATTTTATATGTCACTGGTGATCGAAATTTAAAATCAGGTTGTCGCCCAATTCTAATAACGATTAACCAATAACAAATAACGCCAAATTGAGCGCTTTTTGCTCAATTAAGGTTTTAATCCGGCATGAACTAATTCGGTTGTCTTCTGCGCCAGATCATCACTTTTCATCAATGCCGAGCCCACCAGCACCGCCTGAACCCTGGTATCTTTCAAAGACCGGATGTCCGCTTTGTTTGCCAGACCGCTTTCACTGATCACTACCCGATCGTCCGGCACCAGGGGCGCAAGTTCAAAGGTAGTATTGATATCGATGGTAAAACTGTCCAGGTCACGATTGTTGATGCCGATAATCTCAGCCCCGCAGTCAATTGCCTTCTCAAGGTCGCCACGGTCGTGGACTTCGGTCAACGGATTCAGGCCCAGTTCGCGGCAGGCACAAATTAATTCTGCCAATTGAGCTTGGGGCAGAATCCGCGCAATCAACAGAATTGCATCAGCGCCATATATAAAAGCTTGCCGAACCTGCACCTCATCGATGATAAAATCCTTGCGCAGGATCGGCAGGGTAACGGCTCTTTTCAACCGCGGCAAGTGATTCAGGTCCCCCTGGAAAAAGCGCTTATCCGTCAATAAAGATATGGCCGCGGCCCCGGCATCCTCATATATCCTGCCGATCGAAATCGGATCGGTCCGGGGACGAATGCGGCCCGCAGAAGGCGACGCAAATTTAATTTCAGCGATCAGTTTGATCTGCCCCGGTGTCGATATGGCCGCCTTGAAATCACGTATCGGCGGTATATTTTCATCGATTTCAGTCGGCAGCGCTTTTTTCAGTCGGGCCACTTCATTTTTCTTTTCCGCTAGTATTTCTGCCAGTCGTTGATGGATACCCATGTAGTCTCTACCTTAGCGCATAGTTTTACAAATTTGGAATGGATTCGATTATATTTTTAAAAAATCAGACACGATAAACAGGATTATCAGGATATAATCGAATCCATTCTTTTTTTGCCAATTAAACCCAAATGTATTCCACCCAGGGGCCGGCAAGTCTGGAAGCCGGAATGCTGAAAGCAAGCACTGTTTGTGCCTTCGAGCCTTCCGGCCTTCGAGCTTTCCAGCCTTTCATCATCAAAGCCAATTAACCAATAGCCACCAATGACGCCTCAGCGAACTTGAGTCTAGAGCACTTTTCGAATATACGGCTTGCACTGCTGGGTGAAATCGATCAGGTTATCGAGTTTTTGACGTGCGTTGCCGGAATCTATGGAATCTGCGGCGATCTGGAGGCCCTCGCTGATATTGCCGCATATTCCGGAGGCCACAAAGGCGGCTGAGGCGTTCAACAGGACCATGTCCCGCCGGGGACCTTTGTCTCCATCCAAAATGCTGCGCGTAATCTTGGCATTCTCTGCGGCATTGCCGCCGACAATATCCTCGCAGTCCGCCCGTTTTAAGCCGTATTCCTCCGGTGTCATCTGAAAGGTGCGCACCTCGCCGGCCTTTAAATGCGATACTTTGGTCGGTCCACAAATGCTGATCTCATCATAGGTGCCTTCGCCGCAAACCACAAAGGCCTCCCGGGTTCCCAGCCGCTTGAGCACCAGGGCGATCTTGTCCGTCAGGCTGGCTTCATAGACCCCCAGGACCTGGGCCGAGGCGCCCGCCGGGTTGGTTACCGGACCCAGCAGGTTAAAGATACTGCGGATCCCGATCTCCCTTCGGGGTCCGGCCGCATATTTCATGGCTCCGTGAAAAAGCGGAGCATAGAGAAAGCCGATGCCGATCTCACTGATGCAGTTTTCCACATCGGTGCTGGTGAGATCCAAATTTACATTCAGACTTTCAAGCACGTCTGCGCTGCCGCACAAACTGGAAACCGCCCGGTTGCCGTGCTTGGCCACCTTGATACCGCCCCCCGCAGCGACAAAGGCCGTGGTCGTCGAAACGTTAAACGTGCGGGTGCCGTCGCCACCGGTTCCCACGATATCCAGGATGGTCTCATCTTCGATATTGATTTCATCCCGGTCAATATTCACCGCATGGTTATTAATGTTAATTTTGGTGGCTTTGGCCCGCATGGTTCGGGCAGCGCCGGTAATCTCACCCACGGTTTCGCCCTTTAATCTCAAGGCCGTAATGAAGGCCCCGATCTGGGCCGCAGTGGCGGCTCCGGTCATAATTTCATCCATGGCGGCTGCCATTTCATCTTCGGTGAGGTCTTCGCCGCGAACGACTTTGGTAATAAGTTGCTTAATCATGTTGGTTTCCTCCTTGTATTGAAAAATTTTGTAATAGATTTTTTCCGGCTGCGGTTAAAATCGATTCAGGGTGAAATTGGACCCCTTCAATCCGGTGTTGACGGTGTCTTAAGCCCATTATCTCGCCTTGCGCGGTCCAGGCACTGATCTCCAGGCAATCGGGCAATGAATCCCGCTCCACAATCAGCGAATGATAGCGCACGGCCTCAAAAGGGTTGGCCAGATCCTGAAAAATACTGTGCCCGTCGTGAAAGATCATCGAGGTTTTGCCGTGCATAATGCGATCCGCCCGGACCACTTTGCCGCCAAAGACCGCGGCAATGGCCTGGTGCCCGAGACACACGCCCAGCACCGGAATTATTGGACCCAATCGATCGATGGCTTCAAGGGAGATTCCCGAATCCGCCGGGGTACCCGGTCCGGGCGAGACCATCAGGGCCGACGGTTTGAGGGCTTCGATTTGCGGCATATCGATCTGGTCGTTGCGAAAAACGCCGACTTCCTGTTCCATCTGCTCCAGCAGTTGGACCAGGTTGTAGGTAAAGGAGTCATAGTTATCAATTAGCAAGATCATTTTCTTTCACTCTTTCAATGGCTTTAAACATGGCCCCGGCCTTTTTGAGGGTCTCATCATATTCATTGGCCGGCGATGAATCGGCGACGATCCCCGCACCGACCTGGATGGATAGCCGGTCTTTATTGATGGTAATGGTGCGGATCGTGATGCAAAAATCCATATTCCCGTTAAAACCGAAATAGCCGACCGCCCCGGCGTAGGGCCCTCGCGGAGCCGGTTCCAGCTCGCTGATAATCTGCATGGCGCGGATTTTGGGTGCCCCGCTGACGGTCCCGGCTGGAAAGGCCGACATAAACAGATCATAACAGTCCGTATCCGGTTTCAAATTGCCTTCGACTCTTGAGACAATATGCATGACATGCGAATAGCGTTCGATCTCCATCAGCCTGGGCACGGTTACCGACCCCGGCTGCGCCACTTTACCGACATCATTTCTTCCCAGGTCGACCAGCATAATGTGTTCAGCGCGCTCCTTGGGATCGCTTAAAAGGTCTTTTTCATACAGCTGATCCTCATCCGGTGTCTTGCCGCGCGGTCGGGTACCGGCAATCGGGCGCAGTTCAATTTTGCCGTCCGTCAAGCGAACCAGGATCTCCGGTGATGCGCCGATCAGCTTGATATCGTCAAAATTCAGGTAAAACATGTAAGGTGACGGGTTCACACTTCGCAGGTTGCGGTAGAGGATAAGATCTTCGCCGGTCGTCCGGGCCGTGAATTTCTGGGAAAGCACGACCTGAATGACATCGCCGGCGACAATGTATTCTTTGGCCCGGGTCACGGCCGCTTCAAATTCTTCCCGTTGAAAATTGGGTTCAAGGTCAGTCACCGCGAAGGCATCGTCATTGGACCCGCCGGGAAGGGGCCCGTTCAATTTCGCAATCGTCTGGGTCACTTCCTGACATGCCTGGTGGTAGACCTGATCCGGATCCGCTGCTTCAGCAAGATAGGCAAAGACCACCACCTTGATCATGTGGCTGAAGTGATCGAAGACAATCAGATGCCGGCAGGCGGTAAAAATAGATTCGGGAAGATCCCGCTCGATGGGCTTAACTCCGGGAAGGCGTTCCCATTTTCGTACCAGATCATAATTAAAATAGCCCACCAGCCCTCCTTGAAACGGTGGCAGATCATCAAGGGTCACCGGGTTTATTTGGGCGCCTATCTCTCGCAGCACTTCCAAGGGGTTGCCCACATCCTTGCGCTCCTCCACCCGGCCGTCCTGCCAGACGGTCATATCTCCATTGCGCGATATGGTCTTGATAAACGGCTTGCAGCCGATAAAACTGTACCGGCCCCAGCGTTTGCCGCCATCGGCGCTTTCCAGCAAATATGAATAGGAATCGTCTTTCAATTTCAAATAGGCGGAAACCGGCGTTTCCGTATCTGCCAGAAACTCCTGATAGACGGGAATCAGATTGCCCTGGCGGGCCAGATTCTTGAATTCTGCCAATGATGGTTTTATTTTCAATTTGCCACTCCAAAAAAGAAAAGCCGTGAGACTTTGGGTCCCACGGCCTTGAAATTACCAATAAAAAAACCGCGGGACCTTTGGAGGTGCCCACGGTTTAAAAGTTTTTATGTCATACGGGTCTATTCTGGCAGGCGCGCCTCCTGGTTAGAGTTGAGCCACCACCAGTTGCCCAGTGAATTTTTAAAGGTATTTTTAGTATTGTGAATCATAGACCCTCACCATAGTGATCATAAAAAGTATTGTCAAGGAAAAAATTGCTTGGGTTCAATGGTTCAGGGTTCAGAGGTTCAAGGTTCAGAGATTGAATGGTTCATGCCGTAACCTCAGACCGAGCGTTTAAAAAATATGCTGCTGGCAATATCCTCGGTCTAGTTCCATGAGTCAACTACCACCCACCTAACGAATGCCTTGGATTGTCGGCAATAAGCCGAAAAAACAAAATTCCTTTAATTTTCTAACGATTTGCGATATTAATCTTTATTTCGAACGACATAAAAGGGTGGGTTGAATAAATTGACAGGGTTGATTCGTCAACTTTTCAGCAAATCAACCAGTCAACCAATCAACTATTTAACCCATCATCTAATCAATTCAGCCCTATAGGGGAGACCATGCGCAACTATCCTGACAAGCCTGAAAGAGTTTATTATTTCGGCACCTGCCTGGCCGACATGTTTTATCCCGCAGCCGCAATGGCGGGTATCAAGCTGATTCAGCAACGGGGGATCAAGGTCATATTTCCCGCCCGGCAAACCTGCTGCGGCCAACCGGCCTATAACTCCGGATTCCCGGATGAAGCCAGGGCGGTGGCCCGCAAACAAATTGATATCTTTTATAAAGATTGCCCGATCGTGGTGCCTTCCGGCTCCTGCGCCGGGATGATGCGGCGCCATTACCCGGAATTATTTAAAAATGACCCCAACATCGCTGAGATTAAAGAATTTTCGGAGCGGGTCTATGAACTTTCCGAATTTCTGGTCAATGTTTTAAACATCCGGCTTGAAGATCAAGGGGATCCCATCAAGGTGACCTGGCATTCATCCTGCCACGCCCTGCGCGAAATGCAGGTCACCGAAGATTCCAAATCATTGATCCGCCAATTAAAAAATGTTGAGCTGGTTGATCTGGAAAATGAATACGAATGCTGCGGGTTCGGGGGCACGTTTGCCGTCAAGCAGCCGCAGCTTTCGGGCGTCATGGTCAATGACAAAATCGAGTACATTAAACAATCCGGCGCCACCCGGGTGCTGTCAGGTGACTGCGGTTGTCTGATGAATATTTCCGGCGCAATGGATTATAGAAATGAGCAGATTACCGGCCAGCATCTGGCGGAATTTATTTGGGAGAGAACCAATGGCCAACCATCAAACAGTTGATTTTGAAAAAAATGTGTCCCGGGCTTTAAATGACGGGCAACTCAGAAAAAATTTCAAGTTTGCCATGGGAAACTTCGTGGTCAGACGCAGAACCATATTTCCCGATGCGGTGGAAACCGAGAAACTGAGAGCCACGGGCAATGCCATCAAAAAACGGGCCTTGAGCAAGCTGCCGGAACTTTTGGAGCAGCTTGAAAAAAAGTGTGCCCAAAACGGCATCCGGGTGCACTGGGCGGAAACCACGGATGAGGCCAATCAGCAGGTTCTCAAAATTATGCAGGATCACAATGCCACCCGCATGGTCAAAGGCAAATCCATGGTTTCGGAGGAAATGCATCTGAATAAATTTTTACAGGCCCATGGCATCGAAGCCCTGGAATCCGATCTGGGAGAATTTATCGTCCAGTTGAACGATGAGACCCCTTCGCATATCATTGTACCGGCCATCCATAAAAACAAAGACCAGATCGCCCAAATTTTTCATGAAAAATTGCCGGACACGCCCTATACGGAAGATGTCCAGGAACTTAACGCCATTGCCCGCCAAACACTGCGCCAAAAGTTCTATGAGGCCGACGTCGGGTTGAGCGGCGTCAACTTTGCAGTCGCCGAAACCGGCACCTTGTTCCTGGTGGAAAATGAAGGCAACGGCCGCATGTGCACCACCGCCCCGCCGGTCCACATTGCACTGATGGGGCTGGAAAAAGTTGTCGAAAAACTGGCGGATATTCCGCCCATGATGCGGCTGCTGATCGGTTCCGCCACCGGTCAGCTGATCACCACCTATATGAACATGATCACCTCGCCGCGCAAAGACGGCGAGAAAGACGGCCCCCAAGAAGTGCATTTGATCATTCTGGACAATGGACGCTCGAAAATTTATACCGACGATCAACGGCGCCAGACCCTGCAGTGCATCCGGTGCGGCACCTGTCTCAACCACTGCCCGGTTTACACGCGCATTGGCGGCCATGCCTATGGTTTTATTTATCCCGGTCCCATCGGAAAAATATTAAACCCCCAGGTCGAAGGATTGGAAGCCGCCGGGTTTCTGGCCACCGCTTCCAGCCTGTGCAACGCCTGCGAAGAAGTCTGTCCGGTCAAAATCCCCATTCCGGAACTGCTGCGCCGCATCCGCAACGAAAGCTATGCCAACGGTTCCGCGAACAACATGGATGGACGGGGGTATAAAAGAAACTGGCTTGAAGTCACTACCTGGAAAGCTTGGTCTATTGCCAACACCCATGCCTGGATCAATGCCGCCGGCTTAAAAATACTGAGAACCCTGGGATTGAAACCACCCCGCGTGGGGCCGGTCAAAATTTGGGCTCAATACCGCACGGCCCCGGAATTTGCCCGCCAAAGCCTGCATGAATTAGTCAAACAAAATGGAGTCGACCATGAGTGACCAAGCACGTGATCGCATTTTCGCCAGATTAAAATCGGCTGCCGCCACGGCAGCGGCACCTGTCGCCCAACCGGAGCCCCTGCCGACGATTGAATACAGTCACCGCGAAAAAATAGAAAAGCTGAAAACATTGATGGAGGCCATGCGCAGCGAAGTGCACATCACCAATGAACAGGACTGGCTGGGCCTGCTGGAAGATATTTTAAGGCAGCACAACATAAAAGATCTGCTGTACGGCCCCCGGACGCCGATCGGTGCCGCCTTGCAGCAGAAATGGCAAAACTCCGCCGCCGGCCTGCCGGAGTTGGTCCCTTACGAAGTTGAGATTGAAGAAATTAAGGAACGTGTGTTTAACGTAGACGCCGGAATTACGTCCACCAGGGGCGGCATCGCCGATACCGGGGCCCTGATTTTATGGTCTTCAAAAGAAGAGCCGCGCCTGATGTCCCTGGTCCCGCCCATCCACATTGCCATTTTGCGGGCCGATAAAATATACAACTCCCTGGCTGAAGTCATGCAAAAAGAAAACTGGTCCGCCAACATGCCCACCAATGCCTTTTTGATATCAGGCCCCTCAAAAACAGCGGACATCGAGTTGGTCCTGGCCTTTGGCGTGCACGGGCCAAAAGAGTTGATTGTGCTGGTGATAGACAATCAGGGGCGCAGAGGACGGAGATCAGAGGACGGATGACAGATAGCACAAGGCAGATGACAGTGGCCGGCGGGCGGAAGCCGCGGCTAGGAATAATTCCCGAATTTGGCAATTTTCCGTAATAAAATGAATCCCTTTACCTATGGACAAAATATGATATACTGAGTACATGTCGGCGGTGGAATTGTCCGTTAATTATTAACCTGCGAGGGGGTCTGGATATTTGGAAATGGACAGTATTTCAGATAAAAGAGATTTTGAACGCCGCAGCTGCAATGCATCGATGGTATTTTCATATTTTAATCAAGCAAAAAGTTATGACGCCAAGGTACTGAATTGCGGTGCCGGCGGCATGTGTTTTCAATCCAGCCTTTTTTTGCAGCCCGGAGCCACCGTCTGCATTCGCGTGAAAGAATTCCGGTGCTCCGACTCCCAGGAGGACATCGCTGACGGCTTGCACTGCATAAGCCTGGCAGAGGTAAAGTGGTGCAATGAACTGCCCGGCGCCGAATCCGCCGCTTATAGCGTCGGCGTCAAGTATCAGCCGCCGACCTATTAGCAGCCGCCAATCGCCGGTAACAACTGGTGATGGCAACGCAAGTCTAACTCCTGAATTTTAAAATTGCCGAATCGAGCGAAACCTCATTTTTAGATAATCCTTTCTGTAATCAGTTCAAGTGGGTGATAAAAAACGGGCGCTTTGAGATAGGCACGTCGCCAGGCCGCCTTGCGCCGTTGCATCGTCCACCAGCCACAGTTTGAACTCGGAATCGCTCCAGGCCCGCGCGACAACCTGTGCGCCATTGCGCGGACCGACTTTGGTTTCGTAGGTGTCGATTCGCACATCCATGGCGCAAGCAGCTTTATCGCCTTGAACAAAAATTTTTATCCATTTTTTGCAGAGACTCAACTTTTTCCCCCAAATGCCGATATAACATTTAACCATCCATTTAAACCGGCAATCGATGCACCGGCTTCTAAGGGAAAAAATGAGGATTTTAATTATTGACGACGAAATGGTCAGCCGAACCAAGTTGGAGCTGATCATGGAATACTTTGGCGACTGTGAAACACTGGACCATGGCAAGGATGCGCTGGCTGTGTTTCACAAAGCCCACCAGGAAAACGACCCGTTCGATTTGATCATGCTCGATATCAATCTGCCTGGCATGAACGGCATCCAGCTTCTATCCGCCATCAGGCAGGCTGAAAAAGAACTCGACATTGAAAAGTCGCACCAGGCCAAGATCCTGATGACCAGTTCCTACCGGGACAAGGAAAGAATTGTTGCCAGCGTCCAGTCCGGCTGTAACGATTACATCGGCAAACCATTTAACCTGGACCTGATTCGCTATAAACTCGCCAAGCTGGGTATCAAAGAACGCACCCATCTGGTTGGAGCAAACGAACCCAGGATGTCGGCCCCGAGGACGACCGACCAGATTTACGGTGAGATCGTCTTTCTGCTGAGCAGCAGCCAAACCGATTTGCCTTCACTTCCCAAGCTTTACATAAGGTTTCGTGAACTGATCGCCCTCAAGGCGAGTTTCAATGAAATCGTCGGCCTGCTCAGAAACGATATAGCGATTTCAGCTGAACTCATCCGGCGATCCAACTCGGCCTATTACAAAGGGTTTGTGGCCAATAAATCCCTGGAGCAGGCCGTGGCCCGCATGGGATACGACGCGAGCATGCAGGTGGTTGCGGAGTTGTCCATCCGTAAATTTTTCACCATGCGGACAAAAAAATATCGCTCTCTGGTCGAAAATCTCTGGAAGCACTCGATTTCGAGTGCCTATGCGGCCGAGTTTTTGTCCAAACTCCTGAAACTTGATTTGAAGGGTGATCCGTTTTTGTTGGGATTGCTGCACGATATCGGCAAACTCGCGCTTTTGCAGATCATTGCCGATATGGAGCGCAAGGGAAGATTCAATGACGGTATTCATCCCATCATGCTGATCAACATACTCGATGACTACCACTGTCAACTGGGAGCCAAATTATTGGAAAAATGGCGATTCGCCGAATGCTATATTCACACCGCCTTGCACCACAACAGCCCGGATCCGACACCGCAGGCCGGCAGCCAGGCGGAAATAGAGGCGGGATATGGCAATGAATTGAAAGTTACTCGATTTGCAAGCCGGACCGCTAATTTAATGGGTTATGACATTCTTGCCAGCGGCCCGGCGGACATCGACCAGAACGACGCCCTACCGGTTCAGCCTTTTTACCTGAAGCCGGAGAGCATTGTGGAAACTAAAGAGCAAGTAGCGGAACGGATGATGGACGTTCAGGGCCTGTTTTGACAACCGATATTATCCGGTACCGGGTGTCTTTACCTCCGGGAGTTAATAGTGGGGCGGTTTTTCGTTTGCCGGTGCACCGATACCCGGGGCAAACTCAGAGAATTCTTTGACCCGTTTGACCAGGGCGTCACAGATGGACCTGAGCCTTTCGATTTCCTGCTGCTGTTCGTAAACCACCTCATTCAGGTCTTTGAGCGTCTGTTCATGATAGGCGATTTTGGTTTCAATTTCCACCAGACGTTCTTCACTCATTTGGATAAGTTCCCTCCGGTCCTATAGCTCGAGATGTTAGGTCTAAGGTGGGGTGGTGAATATATGCAAAACCTGCCCTTACAAATTCATCCCGCTTTTAATCCTATGACGTCTCGAGTTAGTATTTGGGATTTTAGATTGCGGATTGCGATCAGCGTTTTCCGGCAAGCCAGATTGTGTGCCGGGCACCTTTGCCGGGTTTGCGGGCTCGCACGGTTACGGTTTCCGTCTGAAATCCAACCTGCTTCAGACGACGGGTGAAGGCCGCATCTGCTCCCGAAGACCAGACGGCCAAAATCCCACCGGGACGCAGAGCGGAGCGGGCGGCTGTCAGACCGGAGGTTCCGTAGAGGCGGTCATTGGATTTCCGGGTAAGCCCTGCCGGGCCGTTGTCTACATCAAGCAGGATTGCATCCCAAGCGGATTTTCTTATGCAGATGGTTTGCGCCACATCTTCTTCTGCGACCGATACCCGGGGATCATCCAGCGGCATTCCGGCCAGGTGTCCCAGGTGCTCCCGGTTCCATTTGACCACCGCCGGGATCAATTCGGATACGGTGATGCGTGCATCCGGCTCCGATAGTCCAAGAGCTGCCGCCAGGGTAAAGCCCATACCGAGGCCTCCAATGAGAATCCTCAGGCCGCTCTTTAGTATAATGCGGCGCAGCGCGAGCTCAGCCAGCGCATCTTCGGAGCCATGAACGCGGCTGTTCATCAGTTCTGCGCCTGTGGTTCGAATCGAGAATTCCGTGCCTCGCTTCAGCAGTCTGACTTTTCCTTCATATCCGGGGATATTCGCCCGGTCGATCTCTTCCCAGGGGATCACCTGCGTCGCCTTTTACCAACCTAGCCTATTTTTTCCTTTTGTCTTTTAAAAAAACTGATTTTGATGGCCCATCGCCGACAGTTCTTTCTTCGATTTGAAACAGGTTTGTTGCTGATGCCAACTCCCCCAACTTTTTGTAGCCATAGTTGCGCGGATCAAATTCCGGCGCCTGCTTGGCAACGTTGCTTCCAACGGATGCAAGATGCGCCCAACCCGAATCGTCCGAAGAGGCCTCAACCGCGTTGCGTAATAAATTAACGAGTTTCGTGTCTTTCTTAAGTTGGTCGGTGGTCCTGCGTTTTATTTTCTCACTATGATCATCTTTGGATCGCAGCACTTCGGTGAAAATAAACTTATCACATGCAGAAACAAAGGCCTTGGGGGTTTTTTTCTCCCCGAATCCATAAACAAAAAGACCGGCCTCCCGAATCCTTGACGCCAACTTGGTGAAATCACTATCGCTGGATACAATGCAAAATCCGTCAAATTTGTCTGTGTAAAGCAGATCCATTGCGTCAATTATCAAGGCACTGTCGGTTGCATTTTTCCCTGAAGTATACCCGAATTGCTGGATGGGCTGAATTGAATACTCTAATAGAACTTCCTTCCATCCTTTGAGGCCCGCAAGCGTCCAGTCACCGTATATCCGTTTTACATTAGCGGTCCCATACTTTGCGATTTCCGACAGCAGCCCGTCAACAATCGCAGGTTGGGCGTTGTCGGCATCGATCAATACGGCCAATTTTTCAATTTTTCCTTCTGACATATTTTTCCTCTCATGATTGTATCGTCAAACTGTCTGGCGAGCAAATTGGGTTTAGGTACTTGCGATAAAACGCTTCAGTTATCCGCAGCAGGTCCGGCGGCAGGAGCCCTTGCACTTTCAAACGTATGTTTTCAGGTACATCCCCATAGAAGGCTTCGGCGATTGCGCCGGTAATGCAGGCCAGCCTATCACTGTCCCCACCCAGTGAGATGGCGTTGCGCACGGCGTCCTCGAATGACCTGGATTCCAGAAAGGCAATGATCGCATCAGCCACCCTTTTTCCATTATGACCCGTCTGGCTTCAAAAAAAAACTCATGCACCCCTAGCTTTAAGGATTTCGATAGCGCCATCGTATCCAAATATATCTCAAGGGTCAAGATGAATGCCGAAGGGAGACCCGCCGTCGTCTTTTAGGGATAGACTTCCGTCTTCGCCAGGCTACGCCGCGACAAGATGACGCGGCACGATGCGGCCTGCGACGAACCCCGCTCAACGTGCTCGGGGCCTAAGTTTGTCGAACGGCAGTCGTGTCGAAGTCGGAATACTGAAAGCGGAAATCGGAGAACTGATGCTATACGCCGGTACATGGCTCATAGTTAAAAGCCGGTAGAAATTTGAATTGTTATCTTGCATATTGACCTGTAATAGCGCTAAAAAGGGTATTATCTTTGCGGGATTCGGCCTTATAATTTAATTGCAATCGATATATAAAATTGAAAAATAGCAACCCACCACCGCTTCGTCTGGCCTGGACCATCTGGGGATTCGGTGCCCTGTTTTATCTGATGGGGTTCTTCCAGCGCGTCGCACCGGCCGTCATGACCGCCGAGCTGATGCAGGATTTCAGCATCAGCGCGGCCGCCCTGGGCAATCTTTCCGCCTTTTATTTTTACAGTTATGTGGCCATGCAGGTGCCGACCGGAATTATCGCCGATACCTGGGGCCCGCGGCGTCTCCTGTCAACCGGGGCTTTAATTGCCGCCAGCGGTATTCTGCTGTTTGCAGTGGCACCGAACATCTGGTTGGCCAACTGCGGCAGATTTCTGATCGGCGGTTCGGTGGCCGTCGCCTGGGTCAGTACGCTGAAACTGGCCGGCGACTGGTTCCCTTCAAAATATTTCGCCATGATTTCCGGGATTGCGCTTTTTTTTGGTCTGCTCGGCGCTGTATTTGCCGGGCCGCCCCTGCGGCTGCTGATCGTTGCCTTCGGCTGGCGCAGCATCATGCTGGCGTCGGCTGTCGTCACCTTTGCCATCGGTGCCGGCGTCTGGTTGTTCGTCAGAGACCACCCCGTCGAAAAAGGCTATACCGGTTATACCGAGCCCGCCCCGGCAGCTAAAAAAAGCACCCACCGACAGATTATCGCAGGCATTTTCGAGGTGCTGCGCTATCCGAACGTTTGGCTGCTGTTTGTGATTGGAGGCGGAATGGTCGGCTGCGTGCTGACCTTCGGCGGTCTGTGGGGCGTACCTTATCTCAGCACCCACCACGGACTTTCCACCACCGAGGCATCCGCGTTAAATTCGACCCTGCTGGTCGCCTGGGGCATCGGCGGGCCCATATTCGGCGGACTTTCGGATCGCGTCGGCCGGCGCAAGCCCTTGTTTATATTGGGCGTTACCCTGACGCTTATCGGCTGGAGCCTGATATTCTTTGTATCGAATCTGCCGGTCGTTGTCCTGACTATCGTGTTGTTTAGCACCGGTTTTACATCGGGCTGTGTCATTATCAGCTTTGCCTTCGCCCGGGAATCCGTACCGGCACGTTTGTCCGGAACGGTTATCGGCTTGAATAACATGGGGTTTATGCTGGGGCCCACCCTGCTGCAGCCCGCAGTAGGCTGGATGCTGGATCGGAACTGGCGCGGGGACATGCTGAACGGCGTCAAAATTTACAGTCTGAATGCGTACCACGCCGGTTTTACGCTAATGATCGTGTGGGCCGCGCTGTCTTTTGGATTGCTGTTTTTTACCCGGGAAACCTATTGCCGGAGGCCGACCGGCATTCTTTAAAATTCGATCGGTCATCCCGCTTCAGCGGGGCCTCGCAACGGCAAAAAATTCCACCTCAGGCAGACTCTGCGATCTTGGCACATGGTTTAATTAGTGGAAGCCAATGTCATCAGTGGCAATATTGTCGTAGCGCAAGAAGAAGTCATCGCCATATTTTCTCTTGATCCCCTGCGCATAAATTATTATACATACACGATGTTATTCCATATTCGGAACCTTTCTTTGAATTCAGCCTACAAGTGATGATCATGAAAGAATTCTCTCAAGCTCAAATTTCAGCATTATCCGAAATGGTGGAACCGGACCGTTTTTCAACCGGTCAATCCAATCGTGAACTCCATCGGCATGATATCTCACCGCATTACGGATCGCTGGTGGATGAATATCATGTCGCCGGCTATGTTTTCGGACATGCCGGCGACGGCAATTTGCATGTCGTCATCGCCGGTGATCCGGCTGATAAAAGACAATGGGCAACCTTAGAAAATATAAATCAATTCATCGTTGAAAAAGCCGTTGAGATGGGCGGCACTTGCACGGGTGAACACGGCATCGGTATTGGAAAACGTAAATTCATGCAGCTGGAGCATGGAGACAGCTACCACCTGATGCGGGATATTAAAGAATTAATCGATCCGAAAGGATTGATGAATCCAGGAAAAATTTTCATTTGAATTTCTAAACCTGAACCCGGAAGGAGATTGGAATCATGGCCTTTGAATCAGCATTTTCAATGGATACATCCAGTATCAAATACGGTCCCGGAGTCACCCGTGAAGTCGGGTGGGACATGGAAGAACAGGGCGCAAAGCGGGTTATGGTTGTCACCGATCCCGGCTTGAGCGAGAGCGAAGCGATTTCCATCACGCTCGAATCACTGGGCAAACACGGTATCGATGCCGTATTGTATGATCAGGCCAGCGTGGAGCCGACCGATATTTCGTTTAAAGAGGCCATCAAGTTCGCCCAGGAAGGCAACTTTGACGGCTTCGTCGCTGTCGGAGGCGGGTCCAGCATGGACACCGCCAAGGCCGCCAACCTGTATTCGACCTATCCGGCGGATTTTATGACCTATGTCAATCCACCCATCGGAAAGGGGGAGCCGATCCCGGGCGTGCTGAAACCCCTGGTTGCGGCTCCGACCACGGCGGGCACCGGCAGTGAAACCACGGGGGTGGCTATTTTTGATTATCTGGCAATGAACGCCAAAACCGGTATTGCGCACCGGTCCCTGCGACCGGTCAAAGGTATTATTGATCCCAACAACACCCGCTCACTTCCCAAAATGGTGGCGGCATGTACCGGTTTGGACCAGTTAACCCACGCCTTGGAAGCCATGACAGCACTGCCGTATAACCAGCGGCCGGCGCCCGAACATCCTAAGATGCGACCTGCTTACCAGGGTTCGAATCCAATCAGCGATATCTGGGCCTCCCAGGCCATTAAGATGATTTCCGGCTACCTGGTGCGGGCCGTAGAAGATCCGTCGGACGACGAAGCACGCGGCAATATTATGCTGGCAGCCACTTATGCCGGCATTGGTTTCGGCAATGGCGGGGTGCATCTGGCCCACGGCATGTCCTATCCGGTATCGGGAATGGTGCGCGATTATGTGCCGCAAGATTATCCTCCCGGTCACCCGATCGTTCCCCATGGAATGGCCGTGGTGCTGCATGCACCGGCCGTGTTTAGATTTACGGCATCCGCCGATCCGGCGAAACACCTGTATGCGGCCTCACTGATGGGCAAGGACATTACGGACGCCAAACCCGAAGATGCCGGGGAAATACTTTCCGGCGCCGTAGTCGAGTTGATGAAAAGTGTCGGCATGCCCAACGGACTGAATGCCGTGGGATTTGGACCGCAGGATGTGGACAAACTCGTCGAAGGCACCCTGCCCCAGCATCGGGTAACCAAATTAGCGCCGCGCCCGGCCAGTGCCGAAGACCTGAAGCAGTTGTTCCTGGATTCGATGCAGTTATGGTAGAAAATAGAAGTCGGAAGTGGGAAGGCGGAAGGCGGAGTGAAGAAGTTGGCCTGCGAGGTACATCGTCACACCCAGCCAAGAGAAGAAAGTCGGTTCGTCCATCATTACATGAGACCTGAGCAGGCCAACATCCAACGATTCGTGTTCGACCTATGCTCTAAGTTTTTCCAACTTCCCACCGGGGCGCAGGCATAAGCCCCTATGGGCCGGAGGCCGCATCTTGCCGCGCCATAGTCCCGCCCTAAAGGACGACGGCGGGTCCACTTCCGACTTCATTTTTTAGACCCTGTTATCCAAAAGATAGTAGCGGCCGTCCTCGGTGATGCCGACAAAATTTTCTGCAACCAGGCCCTTCATCGCCGTTGGGCGGTGATCTCGGACGCCAAACCTTAATAGAGAGCGGCGGGCATAGGACAGGTGGACCGCTGTGTCAGGGGTGTGCGCTCCCTGGCTTTTGAGATCTTCAATAATTGTCAGGTAAGCCCGTTTTAACTTCCAGGCATGAAATTGCCGGGTCAGGAGAATTGCGGCGCCCAGAACAAGAATGGCTGTGATGATTTCACCGGTTTCACCCATGGTTCCTTGATACCCTTTCGATACGGTATTATAATATTCTATCTAGTACCTGAACTCCAGGAACAAAGCGTAGCATTTTTAATGACACCGGTAAAGCCCGGAGTCAATGACCGACTGCGGCGCAGGTCGCATGGACGTGTCCGACTGGAGGGTTATCCGCATCAGACCGTGTCGGCAAGAAAACCTTAGTCTCTGATTGTCGAACTTGGATTCCCGCCGAGACAGGATTTGGCAATAACCACTATATATTGACCACAATAAAAATAAACTGCTTATCCACAAAAGGAAATGTGATGATGGTACCGGAGATCAAAAAAATACTTTACCCCACCGACATGTCTGAAACCTCAAACCATGCCTTTGGCTATGCGGCAAGTATTGCCAATCGTTATGATGCGTCAATCACCATATTCCATGTCCTGAATAACCCAAGGCCCACATCTGAAAATCTGGTCTCCAACATCATTGGCGACACTAAATGGCAGGAACTGATAGATCGGAATAGAACGGAAGTTGTCGAAAAAATTCGGCGACGTCTTGAAAAGTACTGTGAAGAGACACGCGCACAACTTTCTGCATGCCCTTTCCTGATGGAAGAAGTTATTGTGAAAATCGGCAATCCGGTGGAAGAAATTCTCCAGGAAGTGGACCAAAAAGATTATGACATGATCATCATGGGCGCCCATGGGCATGGTGCGATTGCCGGTGCCGTTCTGGGAAGCGTCTCAAGGAGGGTATTGCGACGAAGCCAGACACCGGTCCTGCTGGTGCGACTGGCTGATGGGGAATAAATCATAGCTCCCTTCGCAGTTTTACATCGGCCGGTATCCCGCCAAATAATTTTTATCTCTAATTATTATTGGCCTTTTCTTTAAGTAGCCGTCGACTTCCGCTCTATCTCCAGTTTCCTTAACTCCCGGCGCATAATTTTGCCGGTGGCCGTCATGGGCAGCTCCTCGACGAATTCGACTTCCCGGGGGTATTCGTGGGCGGCCAGCCGGGTCTTGACAAACGTTTTAATGTCTTCGGCCACATCCGGACCCGGTGTCACATCGGCTTTGGGCACCACAAAGGCCTTGACAATTTCGGTGCGCATCGCGTCCGGGATGCCGACCACCGCCACCATGGCCACGGCCGGATGTTTCATCAGACAGTCTTCGATTTCAGCCGGTCCGATGCGGTAGCCGGCACTGGTGATGACATCGTCCTTGCGGCCGTTGAACCAGAAATAACCGTCGGCCGTCTTTTTTGGCCAGATCCCCGGTTAACAGCCAGTCGCCGATAAATTTTTTGCGGGTGGCCTCCGGGTTTTGCCAGTATTCCAGAAACATGACCGGATCGGGCCGTTTGACGGCTATTTCCCCGACGGTCCCCGCTTTCACCGGGTTGCCCTGGGCATCGATGACATCGACCACATGGCCCGGGGATGGCGCGTCCCATGGATCCGGGCCGGATTTCCATGATCTCGGCACAGCAGCCCACGATCAGATTGCACTCGGTTTGGCCGTAAAACTCGTTGATGGTCAACCCCATCACCTCCCGGCCCCAGTCGAGCAGTTCTTCGCCCAGGGTTTCACCGCCGCTGCCGATACTGCGCATGTGGTAGCGGTGGCGGCTTTGGGGATCTTTAACCTGGCGCATCAGCTTCAGGGCGGTGGGCGGCATAAAGGCATTGCGAATGCCGTAGCGCGGCGATGAGGTGAAAGGCCTCTTCGGGATCGAATTTTTTGGCCCGATGGGCCAGCACCGGGATGCCGTGATGCCAGCTGGGAAACAAGCACATCGATCAATCCGCCGATCCAGGCCCAGTCCGCCGGTGTCCAGAATAAATCATCCTCTCTGGGAAAAAAATTATGGGGAAACTCCACCCCCGGAAGATGCCCCAAAAGCGTGCGATGCGCATGCAGAGCCCCTTTGGGCGGGCCGGTGGTACCGGAAGTGTAGATAATCAGGGCCGGATCATCCGCGTTTGTGTTTACCGGTTTAAATTCAGGAGATCCTTTCCCGAGCGTATCCCAAAAATCCAGCACGCTGGTCATCTTTTGCACCACCGGTCACCAAGATCGTTTGGAGATGGGGCAGATTCTGCCGGATTTCCCAGATCTTCGGCAAATTTGCGGCATCCGTAACAAGGGCCCGGGCCTGACTGTTGGAGAGCCGATACTCCAGGGCATCGGTGCCGAACAGGGTAAAGAGCGGAATCGAGATAGCGCCGATTTTAAAGGCCGCGATATGGCTGATCGCGGTTTCCGGACATTGCGGCAGCAGGATGCAGATCCGGTCACCCCGCTTAATACCGGCGGATTTAAATCCATGGGCCAGGCGGTTGGAAAGTTGTTTAAGATCCCAGAACGTATATTTGGTGACCTGCCCTTTTTGATCCTGATAGATCAGGGCCAGGCGGTATCGTTGGCGGGCCCACTTATCACAGATATCCACCCCGATATTATAAAATTCGGGAATTTCCCACTGAAAAGAATTATACACCTCATCATACGTTGGGCCAGGCTTTAGCATAATATTCCCCTATTAAACGCTTCAATTGCTTGAATCCGGCTAATTTTCTTTCTCCACCAATAGCTGATAAAATATGCGAAGCATAACATAATTAATCCGCCCGTGCATCGTCCTAAGAATTTTCTTCAATTTCCAAAAAGACATTGGGAATCCTGGTTCATCTATTATTCAGGACGGATTAATTATTCATACAGGATCTTTAGTATCTTGCTAAGCTTTTCGTCCCGCCGGCAATTCATGTCCGACAAGGTCCGATCTCCCATTTCCGCTTTCAAACCGTCGATCAGCATGGGTTTAGCTTCCGACGGCAGGGTGGTCCAGGTGGCCATACTTTCCCACCAGGTTTTGACAGCCGGGCCGAAGTGATCGATAAAGTGATCCATTCCGCCTTCGCCCCCCCCCAGATTGTATATCATGTGCGGACCCATGACGGCCCAGCGCAGCCCCGGACCGGCGCTGACGGCTTTGTCCACATCTTCCACGCTGGCGATACCCTGGACAACCAGGTCAACGGCTTCACGCCACAGGGCCATCGCCAGACGGTTGGCAATATGCCCGGGAACGGGTTTTTTGAGCACAACCGGAACTTTGCCCAATTCTTCATAAAATCGCTTCATCGTTGCAATGGTCTGTTCATTCGTCGCATCACCGGGTACCAGTTCCACCAGGGGAATCAGATGCGGCGGGTTAAACGGGTGGGCAATCAGGCAGCGTCCGGGATGACGCGTTACCTGCTGAATTTCCGTCATCAATAGACCGGAGGAGCTGCTCGCCAAAATTACATCGGCTGCGGTGTGCGCATCGAGTGCTCTGAAAACCTGCTTTTTGACCTCATAATTCTCAGCCACTGATTCTTGAACCAGCTGGACGTTTTCAACGGCTTGCGCGAGCCCACCGGCAGTTTCTATCCTTGAAATGGATTCTTCAACTTTATCTCCCGCTATTATCCCCTGGGTCTCGAGCAGCCTGATCGTATCGACAGCCTGCTGATGCCCTTTATGGCACAGATCCGCATCGACATCGAACATTTTCACCTGCATACCCTTGACCGCATAAAATGCAGTCCAGCTGGACCCGATAACCCCCGTTCCAACAATGGCAATAGATTCAACTTTCATGATCACTCATCCTTCTTCTTAATTTTTCCGACTTCCTCATCTTGCCGCGCCATGGTCCAGTCCTAAATGACGACGACGGGGCCCACTTCGACATGACTGCGCTCGTCGCAGGCCGAATTCCACTCTCTGCCTTTACACTATGAGCTATACCCCCGAATCTATGCGTTTTCAATCCTAAATCGAATAATTCCCACTTCGGACTTTTTTCTTTTCCGACTTCCCAGGCTTAGGCCCCTATGGGCCGGAGGCCGCATTCCGCATTCCGCATTCCACTTCTGGTATCTATCCTCTGTCCTCTGAAAACATATACCACAAAAATTTGGCATTAAAAGAAAAATAATAAGAATAGACTCGACAGATTTTATCGAAAGGTGTAAGAGAATTGTGTAGCAAATAATCTACATATCACCGGGTATGTCGAGGAGAACAGCCATGCTGAAAAAAAATGCGCTTCTAAAGCAAGACGCGCTATTAAAGCAGTTGGAAATGTACCGGCTTATTTTTGACAGCATTTACAATGGCGCCATCGTGACCGACATCAACGGCAGCATCACTCATTTTAATAAACCGTATGGAGAATTTATCGGGGTCGATCCGCAAGCTCAAATCGGAAGGCACTGCACCGAGGCGGTGGAAAACAGCCGAATGCATATTGTGGCTAAAACAGGTATCCCCGAAATAAACCAATCCCACCGGATCAAGGGCCAAAGCATGGTCGTCCAGCGCATTCCGATCCAAAAAGAAGGCCGGGTGATTGCGGTGTTCGGACAGGTCATGTTTAAAGATGTCAAAGATGTCAGAAAGCTCGCCGCGGAGCTTTCCCTGTTGGAGTCAAAAGTTAAGCTGTATGAAGAAGAACTCATCAACCTGCGATCGACCCGTTATACACTGGATAGCATCATTGGAAAAAGCGAATCGCTAAAATCTTTAAAAATAGAAGCGCTCAGGGCGGCCTCCAATCAATATCCGGTATTGATTTCGGGTGAAAGCGGCACCGGCAAAGAACTGTTCGCCCAGGCGGTCCATCATGCCAGTGCCCGCAAACTCTACCCGTTTGTGCGAATAAACTGTGCGGCCATTCCGCGTGATCTGCTGGAATCGGAGCTTTTCGGCTACGAAGCCGGCGCATTTACCGGGGCAAAATCCGGCGGCAAGCCGGGCAAGTTTGAACTGGCTCACCAGGGCACTGTTTTTTTGGACGAAATTGGAGACCTGCCGCTGGAGATGCAGCCTAAATTACTGCGGGCCATCGAAGATAATGAATTTGAACGGGTTGGCGGTACCCGGATTATTCGATCAAAATTTCGAGTCATCGCCGCCACCAACCGCGATCTGGAAAAAATGATGGCCGACGGCCGATTCCGTAAAGATCTCTTCTATCGCCTGAATGTGATTCCAATTCATATCCTGCCCCTGCGGGAACGCAAAACAGATATTATTCCGATTGCCGCATACCTGTTGGGAAAACTGGCACAGGAAGCCAATATTCCGCCAATAAACCTGGGCCGGGAAGCGGCAAAAGCGCTCAAAAATCACAAGTGGCAGGGCAATGTGCGCGAATTGTCCAATGTTCTGGAAAGAACGCTGTCGGCCCTGGAAGGCGACACCATCCACCTGCAGGATCTGCCATTTTACCTGCATCGCAGCCGCCAGAGAAAAATTGAAAACAATCGATCTTCCTTAAAAGAGGTTCAGGCAAAAACCGAAAAGGAAGCCATCCGTTATGCCCTGCAGGAAACCCGGAATAATAAGGCCAAAGCCGCTAAAATCCTGGGCATTCACCGGACGCTGCTGTATAAAAAAATGAAAAAATATGATCTGCCGCTGCAATCTTAGTACACAATTAGTCTTAAATTTGAATTTATTGCATTTATGAAAAAAAATTTTCATCACGAAAACACGAAATTTTAAAAACACGAAATTCTACTCGTTTTTTTCGTGTTTTCCTCCTTTCGTGATTTCGTGATTGATCTTTTTTGGTTTCGGCTCGTCCGGGTTAGGATTTGGGTTGCAAAAAAAACGAGTTTCGTTAAAATGCCTTAAACTAATTCTACTAGGAAATACCCATGATCATCGGCTTAGATGTTGGCGGCACCCACACCGATGTGGTTCTGGTTGACCGCGACGGACTCCAAAAAGAAATCAAGGTCACGACCGATCCATCCGATTTGTTTCAGTCCGTGTTGTCCGGCTTGGATGCCGTTACAGCGGACATCGATCCAGCGGATATCAAGCGGATAGTCCTGAGCACCACGCTGCCCACCAACGCGATTGTTCAAAACCAAATCCCGCCGGTGGGCATGATCGTGTCGAGCGGTCCCGGTATCGACCCCGAATTTTACCGCACCAACTCCCAATACTTTACCGTCGCGGGTTCAATCGATCACCGGGGCCGGGAGATCGAGCCCATCAACGCGGATGAAATCAGGGTAATTGCCGATCAGTTTCAAAAAGAAGGCATTCAGCATATCGGCATCGTCGGCAAATTTTCCATCCGCAACCCGTCCCATGAGTTGCGGATCAGTGAAATCCTGCAAAACTCTTTTGAAAAAACCTTCATGGGACACCGCATATCCGGCAATTTTAACTTTGGCCGCCGCATTGCCACCACCTACCTGAACGCCGCGCTATATCCGCTGCACCGGGAATTTTTTCAGGCCGTCCAAAAGTCGCTGGCGACTAAGGGATTAAATGTGCCGCTGCGCCTTCTCAAGGCGGATGGCGGCAACCTGAATTTTGAGTCATCGATTGATTATCCGGCCCAGACCATTCTTTCCGGCCCGGCCGCCAGTGTAATGGGAGCCGTGGCTTTCGGCCCGGAGAATGAGGATACCCTGGTGATGGATATCGGAGGGACAACGACCGATATGGCGGTCCTGATCAACCGGGCTCCGGTGCTGAATCCCCTGGGAATACAACTGGGTGCCTATAAAACACTGATCCGCTCCCTTGAAACCCTTTCCCTGGGATTGGGCGGCGATAGTGCTGTCCGGATAAACGGCGCAAAACTTGTCATCGGTCCCGCAAGGCTGGGGCCGGCCATGGCCTATGGCGGACCGCAGCCGACGCCGACGGATGCGCTTTTTGTTCTGGAAGATATTCCGGAAGGCAGCCGGGAAAAATCAATTAAAGGGCTCACGCCCCTGGCCCAAAAACTGGGGGTTTCGGTTAACTCCCTGGCCGCCGAAATTCTCGATCTCACCTGTAAAAAAATATTATCGGCCGCCCGCCGGTTAATCTATCAGATAAATCGCAAGCCGGTATACACAGTCCATGAACTTCTGGAAGGATATGTCGTTCAACCGAAAGCGATTCTCGTTCTGGGAGGTCCCGCACCCTATTTCGCCCGCTACCTTGAAAATATGTCCGAATATCCGGTCCGGGTCGTTCCCCGCTGGAAAGTCGCCAATGCCATCGGGGCGGCCCTGGCCCGCACCACCTGTGAAGTCAATTTTTTCGCCGACACTGAAAGAGGTGTCGCCGAAGCCCTGGAAGAAAATTTCAGCCGCCGGGTTGATCATTCATTTGACCGGGAAGCTGCCATTCGGCAGGCCCTTGGCCTGCTGGAAGCCAAAGCCATCGACCGCGGTGCCAATCCCGATTATCTGGAAACGGAAGTGCTTGAGGCGCTGCAGTTTAACATGGTGCGCGGGTTCAATACCACCGGAAAAAATATCCGGGTCAAAGTACAGGTCAAGCCGGGAATGATTCATGGCTATGAAGAAGTTATTGCCAAGCTGTCTGATTGATCCAAACTTTATATTCGTATAGTTAACCAAAAAGTTATTCGTTATTGGTTATATGTTATTGGGAAAAGCTATACCCGGTCAGCCATCAACCCAATAACTGATAACAGTTAACTGATAACTATTCCAAAGGAATAGGCCATGCTCAAAGCCAAGCACAAAACCGGCCTCGTCTTTTTCCCGGCCTTTGATTGGGCCATCGGTCCCACCCATCCGGAAAGGGAGGAGCGGCTGCTTTATACCCAGGACCAGGTGTTCGAAGAGGGGCTCTTTGATATTGAAGGCATCACGGAGCTCAAACCGGATCCGGTGCTTTTAAAAGATATCCAGCGCGTTCATTTTTGTGTGCCGGACGTCTGGCGAGGTGACGACCGAGTCGCATTTGATCAGTGCCGGCGGCGCAAAAACCATCGGGATGGCTGTGCTTGACGGACAGATTGAGCGGGGATTTGCCCTTGTCAGGCCACCCGGTCATCATGCCATGCGCATCGTACACGGAGCCAGAGGATTTTGCAATATCAACATCGAAGCCGTCATGATCGAGTACCTGCGCCAGGCCTATGCCATCAACAAGGTTGCGGTTGTCGATACGGATTGTCACCATGGCGACGGCACCCAGGATATCTACTGGCACGATCCGGACACACTTTTTATTTCGATTCACCAGGACGGGCGAACGCTGTACCCCGGTTCGGGTTTTCCAAGTGAGCTGGGCGGAATTAATGCAGTGGGAAAAACGCTCAACATCCCGTTGCCGCCCAACACCTCCGATGAGGGGTTTCTGTATGCCATAAATAACCTGGTCATGCCGATTCTCAAAGAATTTCAACCAGATATCATCATCAACTCCGCCGGCCAAGACAATCACTATAGCGATCCCATCACGAACATGAATTTTTCGGCCCAGGGCTATGCACGCCTGACGGAAATATTAAGCCCGGACATAGCCGTTTTAGAGGGCGGCTATTCGATCGAGGGTGCCCTGCCTTATATCAATGTGGCTATCGCCCTGGCCCTGGCCGGAGTCGATTACAGCAAGGTTAAAGAGCCCAATTATGACCCGGACAGTATTCGGCAGACCCAGGCAGTGACCGATGCAATTGAAAAAATCGGTGAAACCGTGCTCGCCATCTGGCAGCAGCGGGACAACATTAAGGACCAAATCATGGAAAAATCGAATCCCGCGCAACGGACGCGCAGCATTTTTTATGATACCGATGGCATTCATGAGTCTCAAAAAGAGCAAATCGAGATCTGTCCCGATTGCGCCGGTGCCCTCCAAATTGATTCAACCTCAGATCATGGTAATCACATTCTTGCAATCCATATTCCTCGCAAAGCCTGCCGCAATTGCCGTGAAATCGGATACAAATGGTATGATATGGCTGATATCAATCAATATGATATGATTTTTTTGCAGGATCGTCCCCAGGATGCCTATATTAAAAAGGTTTAAAAGGTTCAGGGTTCAACGTTCAAGGTTCAAGGTTCAGCCCTACCGCTGGCCCAAAAAACGGCCAGTCTAATCGAATAAAAAACTAATGAACATCGAACATCGAACGTCCAACATCGAACGTCGAATAAATGAATTCTGTCCCTTTTAATGATGACTGAGCAAAGCGATTCCACCCTTCGACATTCGATATTCGATATTCTGCGGTTCTGCGGTTTGCTTTTGTAGTTTCATAATTGGGGTCAGCGCTGCCGCCGGCCGCAAACGTCCGGTCAATTCGACTTTATTTCATATAATCAGGGAATTTCGCATATAACCTTTGAACCTTGAACCCCTGAACCTTGAACCCCGAACCTTGAACCTTGAACCTTGAACCCTGAACCTTGAACCTTTCCTTTAAAGCTAAAGTTTTTTCAAGAATAAACCGATATAGTAGTCTCAAGTTATAGCGTTCGTAAATTGTGTGGGGTGGAGCTGGAATGTCGGCTTTAGGGTTCGACGCCTCGTTTGGTGCTTGATCGCATAGCGCAGACGCCATGAGCGAGAATTGAAAACACCTTCCATCACTGTCAGCCTCGTATAAATTATATCCAGTATTCGTTGTAATCAGTATCAAATAGATCGGGTGATGCTATGGGTGAAAACCGCAAGGAAATTGAGCAGGAAAAATACCCGGAAAAGCAGCTGCATGCGGCACTTTCCAAGCCAACTCCTGAACCGGCATCAGCTCCTAGAAATCATGGAGATAATGACCGGCCGATCTCTTTCCCATGCAGTGAAAAAACAGTGGATCTTGCGGAGTTAAAAGAAAATGAGCGGCGCTTCCACACCATTTTCGAGACCGCACCCATCGGTATTTTCATGGCTGACCCGCAGGGTCATTTTTTAAAAGTCAACGACAGGTTCGCCCGGATGCTCGGCTATAGTTCGGAGGAATTTAATCAACTAACCCTTCTCGACATCACATACCCGGAGGACCGACCGGCGGCGCAGAAATTAATCCAACAAGTCTTGGACGGTCAAACCAATTTCTATATCTCCGAAAAGCGCTATTTAGCAAAAGATGGAAACCCCGTCTGGGGAAGGATCCGGGACACCGCCATCAGGGATCGCAATGGTGCCGTTAAATACTGGATTGGCCTGATAGAAGATATTGCAGCGGATAAGAAAACAGCGCAGACCATCAGAGAAAGCGAGGATAAATACCGCAATATCCTTGAAGTCATAGAAGAAGGATATTTCGAGGTGGACCTCAAAGGCAACCTGACGTTTTTTAACAAAGCAATGTGCAAAATACTCGGCTATAGTGCAGCTGAATTACGCACTCGAAATAACCGCGAATATACCACGCCGGAGACAGCCAAAAAAATATGGCGCATATTTTCCAACGTCTATGAAACCGGGCGGTCGGCCAGGGTGCTGAACTATGAAGTCATCACCAAAGATGGAACCAAAAAAATTCTGTACCTTTCGGCGTCACTCATGCGAGATGCCGACCAAAATCCCATTGGTTTTCGAGGCATCGTCCAGGACGTCACGGACCAGTTAATTGCTGAAAAGCAGCGGGAACAGCTTGCCAGCCAGATGCTGCATGCGCAAAAAATGGAAGCCGTCGGCACGCTGGCCGGCGGAATCGCCCATGATTTTAACAACCTGCTAATGGGATTTCAAGGCAACCTGTCTTTAATGCTCCTGGACGTCGACGCCAAACATCCCCACTATGACTATCTGATGAATATGGAAGATTATGTCAAAAGGGGCTCGGAGCTCACGCGGCAGATATTGGGCTTTGCCCGGGGCGGTAAGTATGAAGTCAAACCCACTGATTTAAACGAGCTGCTGGAAAAAAGCTCGGACATGTTCAGCCGCACCAAAAAGGAAATTCCGATTCACAAGAAATTTCAAGCGGATTTGTGGCCGGTTGAGGTCGACCGTGGACAGATAGAGCAGGTATTGCTCAACTTGTTCGTGAATGCCTGGCAGGCCATGCCATCCGGTGGCAAGCTATTCCTTGAAACCGAAAATCTGGTTATCGGAGAAGATGATCTGCGCAGGCACTATGCGCTGAGGCCGGGAAAATATGTCAGGATTTCAGTAACCGACACCGGTATCGGCATGGACAAATCTACCCGGGAAAGAATTTTCGAGCCGTTTTTTACCACCAAAGAAGTCGGTCGCGGAACCGGCTTAGGCCTTGCTTCCGCCTACGGCATCATAAAAAACCATAATGGTAATATTGAGGTCGACAGTGAAATCGATCAGGGTACGACATTTAAAGTTTATCTGCCGATCAGCAATAAAGAAGTTTTCAATGAAAGCACTGTCATCGGCAAAACTTATAAAGGCCGGGAAACCATTTTACTGATCGACGATGAGGAAATGATCGCCGACACCGGCCAAAGAATGCTGGAAAAATTAGGTTACCATGTATTGACAGCTGAATCCGGCCGCACGGCCCTGAAAATATATGAAGAATGTCGGGGCCGCATCGGTTTGGTCATTTTAGATATGATCATGCCCGGTATGGGCGGCAGTGAAATTTTTGACCGGCTAAAAACTTTGGACCCATCTATCCGGGTATTGCTTTGCAGCGGATACAGCCTCAACGGTCAGGCCTCACAAATTATGAAGCGCGGCTGTAAAGGGTTTATCCAAAAACCCTTCAATATCGAGCAAATTTCAAAAAAAATCAGAGAAATACTGGACACCTGAATTTTGCATCCCTTATGCCTTTGGTGACGTACGAGGTCAACCTGCATTAATTGGCTCTGTACGCTGTTGGCTGGATTAAAATTCAGGTATATTTTTATTTAAAATTCTATTATGTTTAAGTCCTCGCTCGACGACTCATTTTAGACTTGAAATCAATCCTGTTGATGTCTGCTTGAAATTATTGTGTAACCCTATCCATAAGCCATCACCAACATGTCGGGGTAATATAGAAATTGATTATGACAGAATACAGACAGTCCATAATTAAAGACAATCTTTCCCTGAGGGCCCGGATTATTCAGGCGATTCGCAAATTTTTTATTGAAAACGACTACCTGGAGATCGATACGCCCATCCGCATACCCGCACCGGCACCTGAAGCCCATATCGATGCCATCACAGCCGCGGGTCTCTACCTGCAGACCTCCCCCGAATTGTGTATGAAACACCTGCTGGCCGCGGGATTCCCGCGTATATTTCAAATCTGCAAGTGTTTCCGGCAGCACGAAAGGGGCCGCAAACACCTGCCGGAACTAACCATGCTGGAGTGGTACCATGCCGGGGGCAATTACCTTGGATTAATGGATGAATGCGAAAAACTCGTCTGCTTTGTGGCCCACCACCTTGGCCGCGGGGATCGACTCATTTATCGGAAGCGACCCATAGAACTTGCAAGGCCGTGGCTGCGCCTGTCAGTGGCTGAGGCATTTAGGCGATACGCTTCAAAATCCATCGATACGGCCATGGCATCCGACTGTTTTGACGAGGTGATGGCCTTTGAGATCGAGCCCAATCTTGGTGACCCCAGTCCGGTATTTCTCTATGACTACCCGGCCCGGCATGGAGCGCTGGCCAAGCTGAAACCGCGTGAGCCTCTGTTGGCCGAACGTTTCGAGCTGTACATTGCCGGGATTGAACTTTGCAACGGCTTCAGTGAATTGACCGATGCTGCCGAACAACGTAACCGATTCGAAAAAGAGCTGCAGCTGCGCCAATCCTTAAATAAACCACCGTATCCGATGCCGGAAAAATTTCTGCAAGTCCTGGCCGATATGCCCGCGGCCGCCGGCAATGCCCTTGGCATCGATCGGCTGGTGATGCTGTTTGCCGATACCGCTAAAATCGATGATGTGGTCGCCTTTACCCCGGAGGAGCTATGAGTGGGTACTGGATTCTGGATGCTGGATGTTCGTTGCCGGAACGGTATGGGTATAAGGTTTAGGGTTTAAGGTATCGGGTAAAAACATACGGCTTTAGGATAGAGGCCCACGGCCTAAGGAAAAGATTCGGTATCAACTAATGGAATGAATTATTTTTCTTGTGGACTGCTTATTTCGTAATTCACACTCCCGCCCAATATTTAATCCAATGAGATGAATAGATTAACTGCGGTTATATAATCAGCCGGACACCTCCCAAATCCCCCAAGCCATATATAAAATGCGCTCTGGGGGAACCGATAAACATCAGGTTGACAGGAATATTCCACTTTACCGACAATTCCTGGATAAGGTCTGGACCAAATGTTCCGGTTATAACCACGAATTCGATCTCGATTGCGGGATAGGCCTCATTGAGAAATTTCAAGTCTTTTTTAAGTTTTTTCGGCACTTCATCTTTATTTTGAACTACGGTCACAACTTTGATTCGATTGGTGTGTTCATTCTGCTTTACATACAACATGGCGCTATTGAGGTTGGCCAGGTTGTCCCCTCTTGTAAAAAAGACGACTTGCTGCGAGTTAATTTCATCGATTTTGTTACGAATCGATTGGGCGGTAGACGTCATGCCTTTGATAAAAAATTTAAGGACCGAGCGTACCAGGAACAGACCGGCCTGCAACAGCGAAATGCGGCCGAGCATGACGGCGATAACCAGCACCGCCGGTATAAAATACTCCAGAAAAACAGCAAGATAATATGGATTCATGATGGCGTTGCCGATCAGTCCGGTCAAAACTGCAGAAACGGCGATCAGCACCGCAGGTAGCGGCGCCTTCACCGGCCGTGGAAGACCAGCACGCTTGGTTTTCAAGAAGATATTACCAAGCCCAAAAAGCACCATGACCGATAAAAAGGAAATCGTGTAGACCGCGGCGAGGGCTTTCAGCTCCCCCCTTGTGATCAGTAAAACCGACACCGATAGAATGAAAAACGAAGCAATGATCCTGTGAGTCGTCCCGCGCCGGTTGGTTTTCAATAAAAACTGTGGCAGGCATCGATCCAGCGTCATACGCCCGATCAAACCATTGACTCCCACAAAGCTGGTCAATACCGCCCCACTGAGCACTAGGGCGGCATCGACAGATATGAGATTCGCGAGCCAAATCCCGCCGGATAAATTGCCCAAGTGAGCGAGCAGGGCCTCCTGGTTTGCGCCGACATGATTGATTGGCACCAGAGCAAGCGCAAGCAGCGCCATGCCAGGATTAAAAACGGTGACGGCAATCCACATATTTCGCAGCGTCTTGGGGAACACCCCTTCGGCTTGTTCTTCCACATAATTGGCCGAACTCTCAAATCCGGAAATCCCCAGCAAAGAAGCAGAAAAGCCAAAAAACAGGGCCGTAACCAGCCCGCCTTCCACAGGGGTGGCAAGATTCAGGTTGAAGGTGTCGAGCCCGTGCGTGACGACGAAAGCGATACCCATAACGAGTAGCAATGTCAATGTGCTTAGATGGAATATAAAGATGATAATCGCTACCCTAGCACTTTCGGCGATACCGATGATGGACACTATCATGAAAAAAGCGAGCACACCGATAATTGCGCCGGTGACCGGCAGTGAATGCCATATCGTATGCACATAATGTATGGCTTCGCTGGCGGATATCACTGCTGTCGCCATGTAGGAAAGGATTGTCAGGCAGGCAGCAATAGAGGCTTTGAATTTACTCGTGGTGTTCAGCAGGGCATTGTAAGCACCACCGTTCAGGGGAAGTGCGCCCACGACCTCGGAGTAGATGGATCGAAAAAGATACAGCACTCCTGCAACAATCATCAGAGCGACAGGCGCCCAGCGTCCGGCATAAATGATAGCCAGCGCAGAAACATATAGACATGATGATGTGATGTCGTTTCCGCAGATGGCCGTTGCCGAGAGTTGCCCCATTCCGCCTTTTTTGTGTTCAGTGATGCCTTTGAGGCCACCTTCCACAGCCTTGCCCTGCTCGGTATTATCGCCACGTTGCGGAGAAGGGATTTCGACGCGGCCGTTTTCAGGGACCGTGAGCAGGGTGTTCGGTTTATGATGCGAATTCAATTTTCTGTAATCTGTCCTCTGACTTCTGTCATCTGTCCTCTGACTTCTGTCATCTGTCCTCTGTTGTTTAATTATCCGACACCACCCGAACCTCCAGGGGCCCCACCTGGTCAAGGTGCACATCACGCTGGGGGAATGAAATCGTGACACCGGCTTGGCGAAATTCGCGGTCGACGGTCTGGTTCAGTTTGTGCAGCAAGGGTATCCAATCGTTAATACCATTGATAAAGACCCGCAATTCGAAATTGAGGCTGTTGTCGCCAAATCCCATAAAGATGGCCTGGGGTGCGGGATTGGCAAGGGCCAACGGATTGGCCCGAGCGGCCTTGAGCAGCAATTTTTCCGCCAGTTCGGTATCGGATCCATAGGCGATACCGATGGGAATTTTGATTCGAATGACATTATCGGACAACGACCAGTTGACCAATCTGCCGGTGATGAACTCCTTGTTGGGCACAATGAGTTCTTTGCGGTCCCAATCCATAATGGTGGTGGCCCGGATTCGGATGCGGGTGACGGTGCCGCTGATATCTGCAATGGTAACGGTATCACCGATTCGAAAAGGCCTTTCAAAAAGAACGATCAGACCGCAAATGAAGTTGGCTACGACCTCCTGCAAACCGAAACCAAGACCGACACTCAAAGCCGCAATCAGCCACTGGATGCTGGACCATTGAATACCGATGGTCGCAAAGACGATCACAATTCCCAGAGCCGTGATGGCATAGTTAAATACCGTTGAAAACGCATGCCGCGATCCGGCATCCATCGGAAACCAGTTGAGAAGGATGATCTCCAGCAAGCCGGGCAAGTTTTTGGCGGCGACAACCGTCACAATGGTCACCATGATCGCAACCATCAGATTGGCGAGGGTAATCGGGATCATTTTGCGAACCCCGTCCACCTCGCTGCTGTAGCTCCAGAGCTGAACGTTCTCTAAAAAGTTGAGTGCCGGCAGAACATTGGACCAGATCAGCCAGAGCCCGACGGCCGCTGAAAAGAAAATTATCGTTCGAAGCAGCTGACGGTTTTTATTATAAATGTTATCCAGATTGATTTCCGGCTCTTCAATGACTACAACCTCTCCTTCGCCGTATCCGGACCGCTCAGCTTTCTCCTGCTTTTCGGCTTCGGCTTCCTTTTTGCGTTTTAATTCATCGTATGTCAGGCGGCGCTGGGTGATATAGAACCAGCGCAGCACCAGGTCCTTTATAATAATCAGACCCAGAATAAGCGCAATCGTTTCGCCCAAACGCACGTATAGGGCAGAGGCCGAATAGTAATATCCCATACCGGCCAAAACAGCCAGCATCAACGGGACTCCCATGGCCAGCGGGTACCAGATGAATCTCAACCGCACCAGCCAGCCCTCGGGCCGGCGCCGTATCAACATAGATACGATTTCACCGGAATTCCGCAACACATAGGCCGCCCAAACTAAAAATCCCAACATGAGCACAATCAGGGCCAATCGCCCGAGTGAATCGGTGTAAAGGGCCTCGTTTTGGGTTTGAACGGTGGCAATAAAAAAGCTCATGGTCACCAATAATGGCGTGAACCACCGCAGATTGCGCTGCAAGGTTTTGCGCACACTTTCGGGCCATTTAAAATGGACTTTGGCAACCCCTTGCTTCCAGCACAATTCGTAAACCAACTGACAGCCGGCCAGCGTCTGGGCGGCAAAGATCAAACCATTGCCCACCGCCCGGGCAAAATCCGGTACTGTCGGCAATTGCACCAGCTGCCAACCCGTAAAAAGCATCAAAAGCGGCCAGCCGAATGCCACCCGGCCCGTAAGCGCGAGCGCCCGCAATGTCCGCATGAAAGAGTCTGTTTTCACGGAATAGACGCTGACGGCAACCCGTGACAGATCCGCGTGAGCCCATCGCCGCAAAGCAATGGAAGCCAATGGAATCAGCAATCCTGCAATCCACCAAAAGGGATTGTTCATTGCCGACATTAACAGGCTTTGCAACACTTGCCACCAGTTAAGCGGGCTAAATATCCAACTCAAGGCGACCGGCAGGTTTTGCAGATCCTGCAGGCCGATACTTTTGGCGCTTTTGATCCAGAGCAAATGCTCATCCAGAAACAGCGCTACATTTTCAGCTTTGGTGGCGACCTGCTGTTCAATAAATTCAAGACGTTGAATGCTTTTAAAAGTCCGTTGATAGCCAGCCTGCAATTTTTTCAATAAGTCGCGACGATCCGTCAGCAGGCGGCGAAGTTCGGTTTTCAACAGTTCGTTATCAGTTTTCGACAAACCTGGTTCAGCCGGCAGGATTCGATCCGTGGCCTGGTCCAGATCTACCAAATCACGTCGCTGACGGTCGAGGTCCAGCAGAATCGAGCGGATTTCACCCATTTGTATCTGGCGCCGATTCGAATCCCGGCGGAAGGTTGCAATGCTCGGCAGGGCTTGGCGCTGTTCGCGCAATGCCAGACCGATGGCCTCGGTGTGCATGGGGTATTGCATCTGTTCCCGCGCCAGGGCGAAATCTTCTTCGATTTGTTTTAACTGGGCCTGTTTGCGCTCGAGGTTTTCAAGGATCTGAGCTTCTTCGCCGGTAACCTTTTCAAGCATTTTTCCCAGTTGGATATTGACATCGAATTGCTTTTGAATGACCGGCGGCAAACCCGCCGCGGTATTTTTGGCCTGCTCGGCGACCACCCGCTCTTTTTTGGCTTGCAGTTCACGGTTCCGTTGTACCTCGGCCTGCCAGCTTTTTACCAGGACTTCCTGCCGGGCTACTTCACGGGCTGCCAGGTCGCGTTCAGCGGAGATAAGCGCCGTCATGGCTTCATTGTTTGCGAGTCGGTTTTCAAATGTGTTGATTTCCGTTTCGATGCGGGCCTGTTCAGCCGACAATGCAACCCTGCGGGCCTTCGTCAACAGCTGCGGCTCATCCGGCGCTGGATCTGCTTGCAGCTCTGCGGCAATTTCCAGTAATCGCTTTTGCGCATCGGCAATTTCCTGCTGTGCCTTGGCGGGTTGATCCTTCAGGCCGTTTAACTGTTCGGTCAACTTGTTCAAGCCGGTTGTCGCATCGGACAACTCCGCTTCCATTTTCCTCAGATTCTGTTCGAGTTGCTCGGGTTTCATGTTCTCGGCGATGGCGACCACATCTTCCTGAGGCGGCTGGGGGTGATCCAGTTCGGCTTCAATCGCCTGGATGCGCTCGGCGGCAGCCGCAACCTTCCGTTTGGTATCCTCGGTTTCCTTTCTCAGCTGGGCTTCTTTTTCACGAAAAATAATCGCACGATCCAGATAACTCAAAACGCCTTTTTTAACGTCTTCGGTCAGATCGCCGGCGTTTTCAGCAGCCGTACGCAGCTTCTTCAGATCCTCCAGACTTAGACCAGCGGGCGCTTCAGCTCCGATCCCGGAACTGCCGGGTCCGGCAGGGGCTTGATTTGGTGTTTGCGATATCGATTCCCCGGGGGCGCCGATGACGGTGATGATGATGATGAGGGCAAAGATAATATCCATCGTTTTTAAATGCGCTTTAATCAATTTATTTTTCTCCGTAGGGTTCGCGCAAAAATAAATTCACGAATTTTAAAGGTTCACAAACATTTTCCGATAAACCAGATAATTTTTCAGAGCTTTTTTTTCCAAACTTTGAAATCCCCATTCGATCCAACAGTAAAATCGTCTGGATCGGATCGGATGGATTTGGTGTAAAATTCGACAGTCTTCAGAGCGACAAATAGCCTAAACGGATCTCCAAATAAGAAAAAGGCAGGGTAAGCTCGCTCTGCCTTTTTTAAGAATACTTTTCAAATGACAAAATTCGATCTTGGGAGAACCCCTTTTGAAACCGGTATAATTAGACTTCTTGCGATGGGTCTATTTGCTTTTTGACGATATATTCTTTAATCCTATTTCCGTCCATTTCGTTAACCGTCACCAAATAGTCTCCCAGAGCGATTTTTTCTTTTTCCTGGGGAATCCGGCCGATTTGATCCAATATGTAGCCGGAAAACGTGTCATATTCTCTCGAATCCGGAATGCTCATCGCTAACTTATCATTAACTTCATCAATCTCCGATTTGCCCAGCACGCGCCACTCGTCTTTTTTCAGTTTGACAATGTTGGGTTCGAATTTATCGGTCTCATCAATGATTTCACCGACGATTTCTTCAAGTGCATCCTCCAGGGTAATCAGTCCGGAGACACCGCCGTGCTCATCCACGATAATGGCGATATGTTGTTTTCTTTTTTTAAATTGTTGCAGCAAATTGTCCAACTTTTTATTTTCCGGCACATAATAGGGTTCGCTCATGATTTTGCGAATATCGATTGGTTCGGAAGAGGTGACCTGGTGCATGAATAAATCTTTGATATTTAAAATTCCGATGACATGATCAATATCCCCTTCGATGACCGGAATGCGGGTATACCCGGAACGTATGACATCTTCAAGATTTAAATCTTCATCGACATTGATGACATACATGTCCCCCCGGGGCGTCATGATTTCCGAGGCACTGGTATCATCAAATTCGAAAATATTCTCAATCAGTTCTTTTTCTTCCTCTTCAATGCCGCCCTCTTCTTTAACCACTTCAACGAACGTCATCAACTCTTCTTCTGTGACATGCGTTTTTTTTTGCATTTTGCCGGTCAGTTTGGGGATGAAATTCAGCATGAAAATAATCGGGGCAAACAGGACCGAGAGCCAGTACAATGGAAGGATAACCAGTCGGGCAATCAGGACATTGTTTCTGGTGGCGACCGATTTGGGAAAAATTTCGCCAAAAATCAGAATGAGCAATGTCATAATGCCGGTGGCAATCCCTACGGCGTTGCTGGTTACCAGATTGAGGGTAATGGCAGTCGCCAGGGCCGAGGCGCCGACATTAACGATATTGTTGCCAATCAGGATGGTGGACAGCAGACGATGCGGGTCGTCTTTCATTTTTTTGATCAGTGCATTTGTGAATCCGTTCTCTTTTGCAAGATGGATTGCTTTCGCTTTGCTGATGGAGAATAAAGCAGTTTCGGCTGAGGAGAAAAACCCGGAGAGCAAAAGCAGGACGCTTAAAACCGCTATTTGTTGAAACAGGATCTGTGTTTCCGGCATGGTCATCTAATTTTTTAAATATGTCCTCTTTTTAATTTATTCTCTTAATCTTTTGCAACACGCTTTGCTCAATTATTAAATCAGCGACGGGCGTCGACGACCCCGTCTGGCGGAAAACCCAACAATAAAGCCCAGCAGCAAAACGCCGGATCCGGCTAGAAACCATTTGATATATTGATTGAGTTCAACTTTGCTCAATTCCTTATCCAGCTTACTCGCTTTTTGGGACTGCGCGGCAAGTTGCTCACTGACTTTTTGATATTTTGTTTTGAGTGTTAAAAATTCAGCCGATCCGGCTTTCAACTCCTGATAATCACTGTCCAGCTTCTTCAGCGCTGTTTCAGTGTCGTTGAGCGCGGAGCTGAGCTGTTTGTTTTCTTCTCTAAGTTGGGTATTTTCCTCAAGCAGAGCAGCCGCCTGCTGGCTTAATGCATTTTGCTTGGCTTGGAGTTGATCAAATCGAATGGCATAGGTAGGGCCGGGGACCAGATAGCGCGTCGTAATATACCCCTCTTTTCCGTTGGCCAGCTTCACCAGGGTCCAATCTTCGCCGGTTTCTAAAATTTCAACCCGATCGCCCGATTCAGCTATATCCAGGATTTTATACTCCGTGCCGGGTCCGCTGCGTACCGTCACCTTTAATTTATCCGAAACATACATGGTTTCAGCAAAACCGACAGCCGAAAAAAACGTTAGACAAATTCCAATCAATACCATTCGCTTAAGCTGCATTTTCATAAACGCCGCACCCCCTGATGTAAGTTTAACAATTCTTTATATTTTACAATATTCGTGAAAATAGCAAATTATGCCAACAATGTCTTTAAAAATGTTGCCACTTATGTTAATCTGAAGCTGGTTTTTGTCTATTTAACTTAAATTATTACTAATTTACAAAATACTGGCTATTCGCAAACTATTAGGATATGGACTTTCCCCCATGATCGCTTACGATTTACAATGTACCAACCGCCATACTTTTGAAGGCTGGTTTGAGGACCGCCAAGCCTACCTTGGACAAAAAAAGAAAAACCTGATCGCGTGTCCGGTCTGCAATGATACTTCGGTGGACATTGTTCCTTCCACCTTTGCAATTAAATCCGCCCTATCTTCAAAGCCCCAGCAAATTTCACCGGATGAAGACGCGCTGCAAAAACTCGGCGAAAAAGCGATCGATTTTGTCAAAAAGAACTTCGACGACGTCGGCTGTGATTTTGCAAAAGAAGCCTTGAAAATGCACTATGGCGCTTCTGAGCCACGCAATATCCGGGGCGTTAGCACCAAAGATGAAGAAAAAACCCTCAAAGATGAAGGCATCCAATTTTTCAAGATTCCGATACCGGTCCCGCCGGATACGGACTCATAATTAATCCGCCCTGGTAAATAGGTAGGACCAGGATGAAAATCAGTTTTTTGAATACAGACGAATGTTCTTGACCACAAGTCCGGCGGATTAATTATTTTAGGCTTCGCATTTATTTTT
Organism: uncultured delta proteobacterium; assembly: GCA_963710795.1. Taxonomy (GTDB): domain Bacteria; phylum Desulfobacterota; class Desulfobacteria; order Desulfobacterales; family JAFDCJ01; genus JAFDCJ01. The sequence goes on along the minus strand of CAVQBT010000033.1, from coordinate 121,252 downwards.
ATTTCATTAAAAATACTTTTGAATATAGATACATGTCAAGAGTTAACCTACCAAAACAGTAAAATATTCTTAAACATTACCGTAGTCCAATTATGTTGCATCTTGACCTGAAGCCGTCATTTTTTAAGGCTGCGGAAATCACACCACCGTCCCCGATGATTTATCGATGTCGATGATCTTTTCGCCTTGCACGTAATCACGCGTTTCATACCGGGTAATATGCATGAGTTTGCGGGACATTTCCCGCAGTGCATTGAGCTGTTGTCTGATATTTTCAGCCTTTTGTTTAACCGGTTCCATTTCGAATTCATCCATCACCAGGCATTCTGCAAGCAGCACCAGCGCCACCTGCATGGGCTGATTCATCTCGTGGCAAACTGCACCGGCCATTTCGACCACGGCCTGCAATTTTTCTTTTTGCAGCAACTCCCGCTCGGCCTGCTTGCGCCATGAGATATCCGATATGGTGAAAGTGGCTCTTTGCATGGGATCAGGGGGGTATAGCGTATTCACTTTTAAATGACCGGCGAATATCGTGCCGTCTTTGCGTTTAAAGATTGTGTCCAGCACGGCTTCTTTTCCGATTTTAAATTGGTTAAAAATAAAATCACCCGTTTTTTGGAAGTCTTCGTCAGAGGCATATACGATCCGAGCACTTTTCCCCAAGTAATCCGCCTCGCTGTCAAAAAGAAACATCTTCTTCATGGCCTCGTTGACACGCTTGATGATTCGATTTTCAACCAGACCGATTCCGATCGGACACGCCGACAAGATACTGTTGACGGTTTCATTGCTTTTCTTGAGCGATTCTTCGGCAAATTTACAATTTGCTGCTTCGATTTCGAGTTCTAAAACTCTTTTTTGCAGTTGATCATAGGTGGGTTTTGGTTCCATTGTTTTTTCTCAATTAATCCACAATTAATCCGCCCCGGGGAACAGCCGATTCAGAGTTGCAAATTATGTCTTATAGCCGACGCAAATTGTTAGCTTAAAATGCCGGCGGATTAATTATTTTATGCTTCGCATAATTTTTTGGCTTTTTTTGTTTCTGTCGATCTCAATGCTTGGATACATATATCCGAATATATCAGGATATTGATATCGATTGTCGCAATTAAATCCCAGTGTTGCTCACCGGTTCCCCTAGACTATGCGCCAAGCCCTATGCTCCATGCTCGGTGCGCTCTGCCCCATGCCCTTTGCGCCGTGCTGCATGCACTCTGCCCCATGCACCGAGCACCCGCCTGATGCTAAATAGCTACGCCAGTCGCCGGGCCAGGGATGTCAAACGCAATCGCGGTTTGTCATTGTTTAGGGCAATATGCAAGGCCTTGGGCGTGCCGATCAAAATGACCATTTTTTTCCCGCGGGTCATGGCAGTATACAACAAATTTCTCTGCAACAAAACATAATGCTGGGTCACCAGCGGTACAATGACCGCCGGGTACTCGGACCCCTGGGATTTATGCACCGAAATCGCATAAGCCATGGTAATCTGGTCCAATTCGCTGATGTCATAGCAGACGGTCCTGCCATAAAAATCGACTGCAAGTTCAGCTTTTTGCTGGTCAAACCTGCGAACGACCCCGATATCTCCGTTGTACACTTCCTTTTGGTAATTATTGATCAGGTGCATGACCTTGTCACCGGCCTTGTAAACGTTACCTAGAGCCTCAACCAGAACAGGCTGCCGGTTTAAAGTTTTTTGCAGCATATGATTTAGATTTATCGTACCCACGGCGCCTTTGTGCATCGGGGTCAACACTTGAATGTCAAGGATCGGGTCAAATTCAAATTTTTGCGGCAACTCCCGGCTGCACAATTGCACGATCCTTTGGGCCACCCGTGCGGGATCATGCTCCTCAATAAAATAAAAATCGCTGCTCTGATCAATTACGTCCGTTTGTTCACCGACATGAAAATTACCCTGGCGTACTTTGTGGGCATTGAGGATGATGGCGCTTTCTGTGTCCTGCCGGAATATTTTATTCAAGTAGAAAACCGGTATGTACGATGAGTCGATCATATCGGAAAGCACATTGCCGGGCCCTATCGCTGGAAGCTGGGAGACATCGCCCACCATGACCAGGAACGACGACAGCGGGACCGCGTCAATCAGATGATACATCAGAACGGCGTCCACCATAGAGGCTTCGTCGACAATGACGGCATCGGCGTCAAGCGGGTTGCTGCAATCTTTGATGAAGCCGCCATCCGTGAAATTGAACCCTAAAAGGCGGTGAATGGTTGCGGCTTTGCGGCCGGTTACCTGGGACAGGCGCCGGGCAGCCCGGCCGGTGGGCGCAGCCAGCACGAGGCGCTTGCCCATGGTTTCAAACAAGATGCTGATGGAACGCAACAGGGTTGTTTTCCCGGTTCCAGGGCCACCGGTGATAACGGCTATCCGGTGAGAAAAGACCTGCTCCAGAACTGCCAACTGCTCCGATGACAGATTGATGGCCAGCCGCCGATGAATTTCGGCCGCTATCCGGTCCGGATCGATTTCAGCAGCCTGCACCGGCAGAGACAGCATGGCCTTGAGCCGGTTTGCCAGGCCGGTCTCTGCCAAGTACAAGTCGCGCATGAAAATGCCGCTGGCGGGTCGGTCGGTTCCCAGCGCTTCAACAACAATCGCCTTGGCGGCGGCCATTTCGTCGATGGTGTTTTCAATGGTCCTCGGGCTGATTTGAAATTGATTTTCACAGCGGGCAACCAGATTTTCACGCTCGGCAAAGGTATGCCCATCGTCAGCGTTTTGCAGTATCATATGCATAATACAGGCCCGCACGCGTTCCGGGTCTTCGACTTCCACACCCAGCTTGCGGGCAATGGTATCGGCGATTAAAAATCCGGCACCCGGGATATCCTCAGCCAGCATGTATGGATCTTGCCGGATAAGATCCACCGCATCCGCCCCGTAGGCTTGGTATATTTTCGCACAGCACGAAGTTTGCACACCCATTTCCTGCAAAAAATGCATTAGCGTTCTGAGAGTGTGATGTTCCTGCCAGGCACTTCGGATCATGGCGGCTTTGGTTTCGCCAATGCCTTCGACTTCCAGCAGCCGCTCGCTTTTTTTTTCGATGATTTCCAGGGTATCCGCCCCGAATAACGCGGTCATCCTTGCCGCCATCGACGGCCCGATACCTTTGATAACGCCGGAAGCCAGATATTTTCGAATTCCATCAACTGCCGCCGGCAGTGTCACGGCAAACGATTGAATTTTAAACTGTTGTCCATATTTGCGATGAGTTTCCCAAGTGCCTTTGACCTTAATCATCTCGCCGGGACTTACACCTGCCAGATAGCCGACCAAGGTGACCGTGGTTTCCAAATTAGACGGCTTCAAACGGGCAATCGTATAGTGGGTCGCCTCATTAAAATAGGTAATCCGCTCAAGATGCCCCTCGAGAGTAAGCAAGGGGGAAGCGTTTTTTCTATAGGAAGTCATTGTTCCAGGGTAGAATGACTAAAATTAAAAAATGACTAAAATGACTAAATATTTGGTTTATCATCAATTTTATTAGCCGAAATTTGCACAGCTTGCTGGAAATCAGGCCGTTCGTTGTTAAAAAGATTGACCGCAGCGAATCCTGACTTCGATATTTGATATTCGTTATTCTGCGGTTCTGCGGTTCGCTTTTTTAATATCTTTATTGGCGATTATCCACGCTGCCGCCTCAAGCAGATTCTTGGCCACAAAATCCGCTGAAATTGACTTTTTTATCAATTCTTCCTCAACATCAGGGTCTAGGCCGGATTTAACCAGCACGGTCCTGCCGCAACCGGCATTAAGGCCGCACGCTATATCCTTGGCGCTATCGCCCACCATGATGGAATCTGCCAGATCGATGTTGTATTTTTGGTTGGCTTGATCAATCAATCCGGGTGCCGGCTTGCGACACCCGCAGCCCTCACCCGGCAGGTGTGGACAGAAAAATGTGTCCGTAATTTTGCCACCCGCGGCGGCAACCTCCCGGCACATCATGGCGTGCATCGCATCAAGTTCTTCAGGTGAGACAAACCTGCGAGCCAGTGCGGATTGATTGCTAATGACCATGGCTGTAAAGCCGTTGACCGTCAGGTCTCTAATCGCCTGGAGACTGCCGGGGATAAACGCAAACTCGGAACGGCTTTTGATATAATCCGCCGAATCCACATTAATGGTTCCATCCCGGTCAAGAAAAACAACTTTTTTCAGCAAACCCATGCGGCTGAATTGTCCTTATAATGATTAGAAGATAGTGCTCCGCTTGATAGAAGTCGGAGTACTGGAGTTTTGGAGTACTGGAGTATTGGAAATGATAACAAAATCAGCACCCACAACACGCAACCAAATATCAGAAGACAGAAACCGGAAGTCGGAGGTCGGAATGGGGAAGTCGGAAGAAAGTCGAAGGTGCGAAGGTGAGGAGAGAAGGAACGAAATGATAATAAAGATTGCTATTTATTAGCCTGCTTTCAATCATTGACTGTCTAACTTCAACCACGTGCATTACACCTTTTTCCTTGGACCGTTAACCTTACACCCTATGCCTTAGACCACTTATCGTCAATCTTCTATTCTATCCCCGGCGCTGACGCCGTGCGCCTATTTGTGCAATCCTGTGCCTCGTACCTCGCACCCCGTACTCAGCTATCTGCGTTATGCCCTTTGCTCTAAGCCCTCTGCTCCACACCCTTTGCACCCCGCAACCCGTACCCCGCACCTCGTACCCCGATTATCTATTCTGCCACAATAAACAGATCCGGATAGCCATCCCTTATCAAAATCGATTGCTGGGCTTCAGCCTCCTTCAGGGTGGAAAATTTGCCGACGCGAACCCGGTAAAAAATTTGATCGCCCCGGTCGTAAACCGTAATGTGCGCGTTGTTATATTTTTCATTCAGTTTAGCGGTGAGTCTCGCCGCATTTTCGCGATTCACAAACGCACCGATCTGAAAGGTAAAATTGCCCGAGTAAAGGTCGACCGGTTTATAGCTGCGCGGCGTTGCGCCATCGGTGGCGGCTGGCGTGGCCAGGGCAATCAACTCGACTCGGGCGGTGCCGGGGCCGACGACGCCGAGTGTACTGGCCGCCGCGTATGACAGATCGATGATTCGGCCCCTTACAAAGGGTCCCCGATCATTGACCCGAACCTCAACCCGACGATTGTTTTCAAGGTTGTGAACCCGCACGAAAGTGCCCAACGGCAGGGTTTTGTGAGCTGCAGTCATGGCATGCATATTGTAGGTTTCACCGTTGGAAGTTTTCTTGCCGTGAAAATCCTTGCCGTACCAGGAAGCGATCCCGCGCTGGCGAAATCCTTTTGAATCCGGCAGCGGCTGATACCATCGGCCAAACACTTTATAGGGTTTCGGGTGACCGGCGGGTCGCTTGGGAGGAGGCTCATGGGTTGAGGCACAACCGATAACAAGGTATAAGTATGCACCGAATAACAAAAACGACGCGACCCTGACTCTGAAATGACATGAAGATGAAGCGGAAATGCGGTATATATCCTTTTGGCTCAAATATCTAAACATTCGATGGCTTTTAAAAGCATCAAAATAATAAATCCCAAATTGCAATATCCAATGACCAAAACATCCCTACATTCTAAGTATAGCCCTTAGTAAAGCCCTGTTCGCAGGTGACGATGCCATCTCAACAAATACCGGCAGAGCATATGTTTGGAATTTTGAATTTGGTTTATTGGAATTTGTTTGAGATTTGTTTTTTGGTGCTTGAAATTTTCATGATTTTCAATAGGCAACTTTCTGTTTTAATATTTCAGTGCCGAGATTACTTCTTTTTACGTCGCTTAGCAGCCGGGCGTGGTTTTTTGTTTTTCAGTGCAATATTGATGACGTCCAGCATCTTATCGACGAAATGAAATTTTATATCCTTTTCAACCTTTTTGGGTATATCTTCCAGATCTCTGCGATTCCAGTCCGGCAAAATGATCGTTTTTATTCCCGCGCGGTGGGCCGCCAGGACTTTTTCTTTGATGCCGCCGACCGGCAATACCTGCCCCCTTAGGGTAATTTCGCCGGTCATGGCCAGATCTTTGGGAATGCGGGTGCCGGTCAACAAAGAAGTCAACGCGGTCAACATGGTGACGCCGGCCGAGGGCCCGTCTTTTGGAATGGCACCGGCCGGGACATGAATGTGGAGATCGTGGCTTTCAAAAAAGTCCTCGTCAATTCCCAGCTCGGATGCATTGGCCCGTACAAAACTCAAGGCGGCGGTTGCCGACTCTTTCATGACATCGCCCAACTGCCCGGTCAAAGTCAAGCCTTTTTTACCCTTCATGGCGGTGGCTTCGATAAAAAGCAATTCGCCGCCGGTGGGCGTCCAGGCCAGTCCCGTGGCCACCCCCGGGGTTGTTATTCGGGCCTTGGTTTCCGAAGTAATTCGAACCGGTCCCAGGAAGCCATGGATGTCCTCAACTTTGATGGTCATGGATTCAACTTTGCCTTCGGCAATTTTGCTGGCCACGCCGCGGCAAACATTGGCAATTTCCCGCTCCAGGTTCCGCAGGCCGGCCTCGCGGGTATACCCCATGATGATCTGCTTTACCGCACCGGCGCTGAACTTGATTTGCTTGGCGTTAAGGCCGTGCGCATCCCGCTGGCGGGGGATGAGATAACGATTGGCAATCTTTATCTTCTCGTCCAGGGTGTATCCATGCAGCATCAGCACTTCCATGCGGTCGCGCAGCGCCGGCGGAATGGTGTCCAAAATATTGGCGGTGGTGATGAACATGACTTTGGAAAGATCGAACGGCACGTCCAGGTAATGATCACTGAAAGAAAAGTTTTGCTCGGGATCAAGCACTTCCAGCAGGGCCGAAGAAGGATCACCGCGGAAATCACTGCCCACCTTGTCGATTTCATCCAGCATGAATACCGGATTATTGGACTCCGCACGCCGCAGGCCCTGAATGATACGGCCGGGAAGCGCTCCGACATAGGTGCGCCGATGTCCCCGGATTTCAGCCTCGTCGCGCACACCGCCCAGGGAAATACGGTGAAACTTGCGCCCCAACGCCCGGGCTATGGATTGCCCCAGCGAGGTCTTTCCGGTTCCGGGAGGCCCGGCAAAACATAGAATAGGCCCCTTTGATTCCGGCTTTAATTTGCGGACCGCCAGGTATTCGATGATTCGCCGTTTGGGTTTTTCCAGGCCGAAATGGTCTTCATCCAATATTTTCCTGGCCTTTTTAATATCCAAGATTATCCTGGGTGCTGTCATGCCAGGGCAGTGCCGTAATCCAGTCCAGATAGGTCGATGCGACCGTGTATTCGGCCGATGACGGATGCATGCGAGACAGTCGGTCCAGTTCCCGTTCAGCTTCCTTGCGGGCCTCCTCCGGCAGATTCTTTTCATCGATCTTGGCCCGGTATTCTTCGATTTCAACGCCGGCCTCATCCTTTTCGCCCAGTTCTTCTTTAATGGCTTTTAATTGCTGACGCAGGTAATACTCGCGTTGGCTCTTATCCATATCGCCTTTGACCTGGATTTGAATTTTATTGCCCAGCTCCAGGATATCGAGCTGATGATTTACCAGGCGGGTGACTTCTTTCAATCGCTTTTTAACGTCCACCATTTCGAGGACGATTTGTTTCTCTTCGGGATTCGAATTTATGGTTGAAGCGACCATATCCGCCAAGGTACCCGGCTCCTGGATAGTTTTGGCCATTTGAGCGATCTCGGGCGGCAGCCCCGGCGACAGTTCGACAATTCTTTCAAATTGGCTGATAATATTTGACATCAAGGCTTCGGTTTCTTTATCCTGTGTTTCGATATCCTTGATTAATTCGACCCGGGCGACGAGATAAGGTTTGCCGTCTTCAAAAGCTTTGATCTTAAACCGGCTCAGGCCCTGAACCAGAAGCTGAGTCCGATTATCTTGGGATTTGGCCATTTTAAGGATTAGAGCGCTGGTGCCCACCTTGGCAAGGTCTTCCTTATCAGGCGATTTTTTCTCCTCAGACTTTTTAGAAACGATCAAACCGATGATGCGATCTTTAGCCATCGCTTCATCCACCAGTTTAACCGACTCGCCCTGCATAACCACCAGCGGCAAAACCATTTTGGGAAATAGCGCTGCATCATACAGCGGCAAAATCGGAAGAGACTCGGGTACCTTTTCCGCATCAATTTCCGTGTGTGACTGTGATTCAGCCATATTTTCCTCCCCACCTATCTCTAAAATCAATATTCCATCTGGAACTATTTCCAGCCCGCTGGCTCAGCGGCCGACGGCCGTTTCCGACTTCGACACGACTGAGATCGTCGCAGACCGCATCTTGCCGCGCCATAGTCCAGCCCTAAAGGACGCCGGCGGGTCCGACTTCCGCATTCAAAATTCCTATCCATCCTGGATCGGTACTTTATGCGTTTTTTCAGGCGGTTGTTTTGCCAATCGAATCTCAAGCAGCCCGTTTTGATAAGCGGCGGACACAACCTCCGGATCAATGGGCGCCGGCAGGAAAAGAACGCGCTCAAACTTGCCGTACTGTATTTCAGCCAGTCGGTAAGTTGCATCACTTGAGCAATGCTTCGCAAAACGATTCCCCTGTATTCTGACAGCTTTGGAGCTGATCTCAACTTCCAGATCATCTTTGTCGACACCGGGAATTTCAGCCACAATGACCACCTCTTCCGACGTCTCATTCATGTCCATCGGGGGTTTCCAGGTACGCTCGGCAAGGGTGAAGGCCGGGCTCATAGATCGGAACATATCTTCGATGGTCTTTTCGAATTTGGAACCAATTTGACCGAAATCATCTAAAAATCGTATTTTGATGTACTCCATTTTCGGCTCCTAAAATTTGTTATTGTATGAACCACGCTTCCGGACCGGAACGAGACGAAAATAACACCGAAACCTTGGTTTGTAAAGAGAAGGAAAATGGAAGTCTGAATGCGGAAGTCGGAAAAAGGAATGGGGCAGAGTTTGGAATTCGGATTGAGAAACGCAATCTATCTGAAATTTAATCCACAGATTTCGCAGATTACAGCGATTATAATGAATGTGGGGGGTGATGGGCGCCAAGACTGATAGCGGACGATTTGGTCTAGGCCCAATGGGCTTTTGTCGTTTATCTCAAGATTTGCGGACTGCCAAAGACGGTCCATGCTTTTCTTATTCTAAAACCGATCCAATATATCCGTTTTCGGTCAGTTGGATCCCGAACCCCAGAACCCGAATCCCGAACCTCGCAACACGCAACCCGCAACCCGCAACCCGCATCTCGCAACACGCAACCCGAACCCCGTCTTGACATGATATCTGCCATGATTAAGTTGGTGAAACCCCAAAAACTTAAACCAGGAGGTTCACCGATGGCACTTGTAAAATGGGATCCGTTCAGGGATGTCGCAGAGCTTCAAAACCGAATCAACCGCATGTTCGATGAATCTTTCGGCCGCTCCCGCGAGGCGGATGATGAAATGAATTTACCCTCCTGGCGGCCGACGGTCGATATTTATGAAGCTGAGAACGGAATCGTCATAACAGTGGAACTGCCCGGTGTCAGCAAAGAACGCGTTGCGGTGGAAGTCAAAGATGATGTTTTGATCCTCAAGGGGGAAAGACTGGCAGATCCCGCCATCAACGACGATAGTTACATCCGCCGGGAGCGGCTATTCGGGCCTTTTAAGCGCTCCTTTACCCTTCATCAAAACGTTAAGCCTGATCGAATAAAAGCAACCTTTAAAGATGGAATCCTGCAGATACAAATTCCCCGTCCCGTCCAAGAACAGCTTAAGCCGGTAACGGTGACCGTTGAATAATTTTTTGTGACAGATATCGCAATCTCCACCTCATATTCATTATAATCTGTGTAATCTGCGAAATCTGTGGATTAAAACCCATGACGACCGACCGGCAGCCACGGCTTAAATTCATCATCAGTTCCCAGTATTTCATTTATTTCGGGGTGCTGGGTATTTTTTTGCCGTATTTTAACCTGTACTGCTACCATCTCGGATTCAGCGGTCTTCAGATCGGTCTACTGTCAGCTTTGAGATCGCTGACCCTGGTGCTCTTCCCGCTAATCTGGGGGTCGCTGGCCGACCGCTTTCAAATTCGCAAGCCCATCTACATCCTCTGTACCGTTATGAGCACATCCATCTGGGCCTTCTATCTTTTTTTCGTTGATTTCTGGCCGATGCTGCTCATTGCGGTCTCTTACGGAATTTTTTATGCACCCATCATATCGTTTTTAGAAGCGGTCACCATGGATGTGCTGGGCCGGGAGAAAAAAAGCTATGGCCGGATACGGGCTTGGGGCTCCATCAGTTTTATCGTGATGGTGCTGGTGCTGGGCAAAATAATCGACCTGTATTCCGTCGATATCATCCTGATTCTCATTTTGGCCGGTTCGCTGATACTGGCCGCGATTTCCGTCGGCATCCCCGCCGTCAAACCCCAAAAACAAGAGCTCTTGCAGCCGGGGGCCGGTTCGCTGCTGCAACGGCGGGTCATTATCTTTTTGTTTTGCGCATTTTTGATGCTGGTCAGCCACGGCGCCTATTACGGCTTTTTCTCGATCCACCTGGAAAATTTGGGATACGGCAGCACCTTCATCGGAGTCGCCTGGGCCCTGGCTTCAACGTCTGAAATACTGGTAATGATTAAATCTAAAAAGATATTTGACCGGTTTTCGCTGGAAAACGTCCTCTTCTTCTCATTTCTGGTGGCGGCCGTTAGATGGATGATTCTATTTTTTGCCGGATCGACCGTGGTGATTCTGCTTTCCCAAATCCTGCATGCCATTACCTACGGCACCTTTCACATGGCCAGTATCCTTTATATTGACAAGCTGGCCCCGGGTCAGGCCAAAACCCTGGGCCAGGCGGTCAACAACGCCTTGACCTACGGCCTCGGATTAATGGTCGGTTTTTTTGTCAACGGCTATGTCTACGAGATCACTGGCTCGCATACCCTGTTTCTGATGAGTGCCCTGATCGCGCTGGCCGGAGGAATGCTGTTTCAAAGCTATCAGCTGGCATATCGTAAGCATGAGTGAAGCAGGGTCTCGATAGGTCCATCCGCATTCTATCTTCCTCGCCTCAGGCACCTAATTTATTCGAATATTTATGAATCTATCGCACAAAATCAAGAATGGCGCGATTGACGACCTCCGGTTTTTCCTCCTGAACCAGATGATGATGCAAAATGTTTTAGCAGGTACTAGCAGGTCGCAACACTGGCGCGTTTATCCGTATAACGTTCAGAGACGTTTATATAGTGTCTGACCTGCAATCAGGCTAAAACTAAAGGCGCTCAAAGTACTGCAGCATACGTTTTCGCATCGCCGCTGAAGGCAGCTTGCCGTAATTGGCCGCCATGTTATCTGCCATGTGATGCACTTTGGAAGTGGCCGGGATCACACAAGTGACGGCCGGATGCGACACAACAAATTTAAGAAAAAACTGTCCCCAGCTCTTGCAGTCAAACTCCCGGGCCCATTCCGGCAGGGCCTTGCCCTTGACGCTGCGAAATAATGAACCGCGCTGAAACGGGCGGTTTATCAGGGTGGCAATCCCCCGGTCGGCCGCCAGCGGCAGCAGGCTTTCTTCCACCGTGCGGTTGCCGATGTTGTAAGTGAATTGGACAAAATCCAACTCCTCGGTTCGCATGATCTGCATCAGATCGGCGTGATATCGGCCGTGGGAAGTGGTAATGCCGATATAGCGTATCTTGCCCTCCTGCTTCCATTGTCTGAGGGTCGGCAGGTGGGTTTTCCAATCCCTCAGATTGTGGATCTGCATCAGGTCCATCACCCCAACCCCCATGAGCTGCATGGATTCCTGCATCTGGTCGATCCCGCTCTGTTTGCCGTCGGTCCAGACTTTGGTTGCCGCAAAGAGGCTGCCCTTGTTGGGAATGGTTTTTAACAGGTTTCCGACGATCGTCTCGGAATTCCCGTACATCGGCGAAGAATCGATGACCGCGCCGCCATTATCGAAAAAGACCTGCAGCACCTGCCCGAGTTGCGCTAAGATGGCCGCATTTTCCCCGACATCAAAGGTACGCGATGTTCCCATCCCGATAACCGCAATGCGTTCACCGCTGGATGGGATAGCGTGTTTAATTGGCTGACGATTTTCACCAAATACAGTCTGCGGCATCAAGGTTAAGCCGGCTGTTAACACACCTAAGCCCTGTATAAAATGACGACGGGATATTTCCCTCGTAGTATTTTTCATTATCGGCTCCTCCGCTGATTGAGTCGCTGACTCATTTTGTTATAAATGCTCGATTTACGTAGGTTGGGTTGAGGTGCGAAACCCAACAATACCCGAGGGGCTCAACCCAACCTACTAAAAACCGGACTTTTCGTTCAGGCACTATATAACCAGATTAATATATTCCATTCAGTTTTCTTAACCACGGAAAACAAGCAACTTACAACTGACATTAAGCGATTTTAATATAATGGCACTCAGCTTTTTAATCCGCACCGGTGCTTTGGGTAGCCAATTGAGTCTGCCGTTTCCCCAGCTTAAACGATATCCAGGCCCACACGGCAGCCAGTGGAACTGCAACCAATGCTATTCCGGCCAGGCTCACTCCCGACGGCTTTCAAGCCGGCATAAGCCCAGGCGCTGACGGCATCGCCGCCGCGATAGACGACGGTGTCGATGAAATTTTTGGCTTTGTATTTTTCTTCCTTTCCCAGGACGACATAGAGCATTTCGCGCGCCGGCCGCATCACGGCATAGTTGCCGGCCCGGCGCAATACCTGCACGACAATCAGGATGCTTAGCATTGGCAGCATGCCGAGCAGCAAAAAACCGACTGCCAGCAAAAGCGGAATCAATGCCAGGGCCCAGCTCAGGCCCCATTTGCGGACGATACGCGAAGTCAGAAGCAGCTGGGTGACGATGGTCAGAAAATTGACCGAGAAATCAATGGCGGCAAAAAGGGCGGTTCGGCTGGCTGAATCGTCAAAACTGTCGCGTACAATCTGGGCCTGCTGAAAATACAAAAAGGTCGCCAGGGTCGTATACAGCAGCATCAAAAAGCAAATCCCGCTTAAATACGAGGAGCTGAAAACCAGCCGGATACCGGCCAGGACGCTGCCCCCGATGGCTTGCTCCCGGCCGGCATCCGGCTTAACCGGGCGCAGTTGATCGTCTTTTCCCGAATCCAAACCGGTTGACTGTTTCCAGGCGATGATCCGATGGATGCACCAGACGGCGACCGCCAGGAAGGCAACGGAAATCAGCAGCATGTTCGCCGGCCCCAGAGGGCTGACCAGTGCCGCCGTAAGAACAGGGCCGGCTAAAGCCCCGGCCGTGCCGCCGGCTGCAATCACGCCGAACAGCCGCTGGGCCTGTTCGTTGTTGAAAATATCCGCCATGAAACTCCAGAAGACCGAGACGATGAACAAATTAAAGACACTGGTCCAGATGAAAAACGCCCGCGCCACATAAGCTTGGGTAAAATTGGATTTGAATAAAACAAAGAACAATATCAGGTTGGCGATAAAGAAATAATATACATAGGGCAAAAACTGCCGCACCGGAAACCGTTTGGCCACCCAGCCGAACAGCGGCACCGCGGCCAGCATGACCAGAAAGGTTCCGGTAAACATCCAGTGCAGCTTGTCGACTCCGCCCGCGATGCCCATCTCATCGCGCATGGGACGAATAATATAATAACTGCACAGCAATGCAAAAAAGTAGAAAAACGACCAACAAAGCGCCCGCATCTCACCCGGCTCAACCGCCACCAACCGCCTTAACCGCCTATGCATCCGGTGCGACCATCGCTGCTCTACTTCCGAATATGCTGACGATGATTTTGACATAGGTCATCCCAATCGCAAGAGATCCATAATTAGTCCGTCCTGAAAAATACCTCATCAAAAGTTCTCGATGATATTTTGAGAATTCAAGAAAGTTGTCAGGCCGATGCGCCGGCGGATTAATTACGATATGCTCCGCATATTATTTTTAGATAATTATAGCCTTGCCTGTAAGTTCATACCGTAATTACGAAAACAACATTATAAAGGGCAAACACGCAATTTATTACCTGAATTTTGCACAGCTTGACACCTCCTTGAGATCATGTTAGGCCATTTAGGCGCCTAACGACATCGTATCGACAATTTATTGTCGATGTTACCGCGTACGTAGATAGTTCTTAGGTTTCAGGTATCAGTGTTCAGGTGTCAGGATTTAGCACCTGGGTTCCCTGACACCTGAAACCTATAGCCCACAAACTGTGCCATGGCTGCCCTGCCCGGGCCACTTTTCCAAAAAGCAGTATCGGAAAAAGCCTAAAAGCCAATCAATAAAAGAGGAGACTAACAGGATGAATGTAACTGAATTTCAGGCTTTAATTAAACCCGTAACGGACCTTGTCTCAAGCAGCGCGCTGAATGCCGCCCTCAGCGAGGAACTAAACCGCCGCTTCCCGCCGGGAAGTGAAACATTCGACGCGATTGAAAAAGCATGCCACGCAGCGGTTGCCGCCGGATGGATGTGTGCCGAAGGCCAGGAAGGGGGGCCGCGATGGGGTCGCATCATTGAACCCGGTCCGGAGACCGGCGGGCTGAGTGTAGACGTCGTCAGATTAGAGGATTGGGTCGGGTCAAAACATGGGCACCCTAAAGGCGAGGTCTGCATGATTTTGCCGCTCACGCCGGACGCCCTGTTTGATGGTCTGCCGCGCGGCTGGTGCGTGTTTGATCCGGCCACGGAACACCACCCCACCGTATCAAATGGGGAAGCCCTGGTATTGTATATGCTGCCGGACGGCCAAATTGAATTTGCGGATCGATAGCCAGAGTGATGTCTGGCTTGAATCTGTCAGCCTGATCCTATCGTAATGGCAAACCCCGCCGCTACTTTTGATGTCCACAGCATATGACAGTGAGTTTCCGGTTGCCACCGGATAACACCAATACGGAATTAGCCGATATAAATTGATAATGTTCGGTAAATGCTTTGCCAAAAATCCGCCGGCAATGTATTCGGCGGCCAATGCCTGGTTAAAGGTGCTGCTGTGCAGATCGGTGCCCTGTTTAACTATCACCAGCCATTTTCGAATTTGCTCGGGCGCCACGCAAAAACCAATTCTGAGCCCCGGCGCAAATACCTTGGAAAGTGTGCTGATGTAAACCACGTTATCCGGCGCAAGCGATTTGAGCGTCGGAACATCGGTGCCGCGGTACCTTAGCGATCCGTAAGGGTCGTCTTCTATCAGCAGCGCGTTATATTTGCGGATGATAGCCGCGATATCCTTGCGGCGTTCCAGGGGGATGGTTCTGCCGGTCGGATTTTGAAATGTCGGCACCAGGTAAATGAACTTTATCCCGCCGCGATCAAGAACTTTTTCGAGAGATTCGGGAATCAATCCCTTATCATCCGTTTCCAGTCTGGCATATTCCGGCTCATAGGGGGTGAAAGCCTGAAGCGCGCCCAGGTAAGTCGGCGCCTCCACCGCGACGGTATCACCTTTTGAGATGAGAACCTTGCCGAGCGCATCCAATACACCCTGAGACCCACTGGCAACCAGGATTTCCTCCATCTCTGATTGAATGCCTTTTTGCCGCAGATAGTCGACCAGCGTTTCTCTCAAGGGGCCGAATCCTTCAGTCGGATCGTATTGAAAGGCCTTGGAACCGTATTTATCGATCACGATTGAGGATCTATTTTTTTAACTGATTGATATAAAACCGAAGCTGGCGGATGGTATGCTCCAGAATCGACCGGTCCCGGCTGGATATGTAAAGGGCGGCCGCGCCATTTAAAGATATTACTATAAAGTTGGCAATCTCCTTGAAGTCCAGACCTGCCTGCAGCATTCCGTTGCGATCGGCTTCCTCCAGCCAGGAACGCAGCAAACCGGACAACCGGACAAAACCGCGCAGAATCTGCTTGCTCATCGAAGCCGACTGCCCGGAAAGTTCCACCAGCATGTTGAGAAAAAAACAGCCCCCCTCAAAAACATCGGCCCCAAGATAGTCATGCATGTCATTTTCGATGAATATTTCAATGCGTTTCAAGGGGTCTGAGTTGTTGCGGATTCCATTGAAAACAATGCCTTTCCAGATACTCACGGCCTCGTCATAAACAGCGTACCAGATATCCTCCTTGCTGGCGAAGTGTCCGTAGAGGCCACCTTTGGTCAGGCCGGTGACGCCCAGGATATCGCTGATGGACGTGTTGTAATACCCTTTCACCGAAAAAAGCTGCAAAGATTTTTCGATAATATTGCGACGGGTTTGGGTGCCTTTGGATACCATTGTCGATGCCTGTCTTTTTATCCATAAATATACCGACCGGTCTTTTTATTTATATTTAACCACAGAGGTTGTCAAGTGCTTTTTTTGACTGTTTTTCGGGGCAGATTGATTGATAATTTCTAAAACTGATTCTAACTCTGGATACTATATTTTCAGGGCGGATTAATTAGAAATTTGCCATTTCGGTGGGTCTGTAATATAAGTCTAACCTGGGCGAGTCGGATTTGAAGATTGAAGATTTATGGTATCGCTTTGCACGGTCTTTTTTAATAAAATCAATGGATTTGCTTAAAGATTCAAATAAGAAAGGAGAACAACGCATGAAAGGCACACCAGTCATAGCGCCGGTGCATCTGACAGCAACCTACAAGTTCGATAATTCCGATGACCTGATCGATGTCGTACAAAATCGCAGCGGTTATATATACTCAAGGTGGGATAACCCAACGGTGGTCGAAGCCGAAAAAACAATGGCCGCCTTAGAAGGCTATGACCGGGCCCTGGGTTTTGGCTCGGGGATGGCGGCAATTACAACCGCTATGATGGCTAACGTCAAATCCGGCAGCAGGGTCATATCCACCCGCGAAATTTACGGCGGCACCTTCGAGTTGTTCAATGATGTTTTGGCGAAATTGAACGTCAATCCGGTTTTCATCAACTGCTGGAAGACTGAGCAGATCATCGATGAAATTCAAAAAGGGGGTTCTGTGCTATACCTGGAGACACCCACCAATCCGTTGCTGCGGATTGCAGATATCAAGCCCCTTGCGGATGCGGCCCACGACCAGGGCGCTGTTGTCATGCTGGATGCAACCTTTGCCTCGCCGATCAACCAGCGGCCGCTGGATTTAGACGTTGATATTGTCATTCACAGTGCCACAAAATACCTGGGGGGGCATCACGACATCACCGCCGGGTTTGTGTGTTGCAACAATGAGCATTTTGATCGGATCTGGACCTACCGCAAAATATTAGGCGGCGTGATGGATCCCATGAGCGCCTTTTTAGCACTGCGCGGCATTCAAACATTGGAACTGCGCATCCAGCGCCATAACGAAAGTGCCTTAAAAGTTGCCGCATTTCTCGCTGAACACCCAAAAATTAAAACTGTTTACTATCCGGGGCTGCCGTCCCACCCCGACCATGAAATCGCCAAAAGGCAGATGAGTGGTTTCGGTGGCATGCTCAGTTTTGAGGTCAAGGGAGATTTCGACCAAACCAAAGTGTTTATGGACAGTCTGAAATTAATCAAGCTGGCAACCAGCCTCGGCGGTGTATCGAGTCTCGCCAATCAGCCGATCACCAACACTCATGCCGCCTTGAGCCCGGAAAATCGCGCCAAAGCCGGCATCAGCGAAAGCCTGGTGCGCCTGTCAGTCGGCGTTGAAAATGTGGATCTAATAATCAAGGATCTCGGGCAGGCGCTGGAGGTAGTTTAAGGTTCTGGATTCAGGATTCAACGTTCAGGGTTTAGAATAGAAGGTTCGGGTATCAATTTCAGGTGTCAGCGGACCAATGCCAGAAGACCCGTCTTCTGGGTATTCGAGCTACGCCGCGGCAGGCAGAAGGCAGAAATCTGAAGAGACCAACCAATGAGTATCAAAAGCAACCGCGATAATAGAGCCAGCCCGCAGCGCATATCCAGACGCGAGCTTTCTCAAACTAACCAGCGCGTCCGCGGTCAGTCTGTTAATTGGATGCAACTCTGCCCAACGGGCTGATGATACGCTATCGCTGACCAATGGCATACTGATCGACGGAACCGGAACCGATGCAGTACCGGATGGAGCAGTAGTGATCCGGGATGGGCGTATTGTATCCGCTGGACCGCGTACACAATTAGCAATTCCCGCTAACGCGAATATCATTGATGTTCAAGGAGGAACAATACTACCAGGCTTTATTAACGCCCATGTTCACGCTGCCTATAGCGCGTGGACACTAAAAGCGTGGGCAAAGGGCGGTGTAACAACAGTGCGCGATCTGGGTGCCTTTGGGACATATAGACGCCCAAAGTTCGTAACCCGCGACACATTGAATACTAATCCCAAGTGTGCGCGTCTGTTCGCCGTCGGTTCGTTTATAAACGCGGAGGGCGGCTATCCCAATGCTTACTGGGGTGGTTACATAGTCACCGTCACCTCACCCGAGGAAGCACGGCAGGCTGTAAACAAACTAATCGACGACGGTGCGGATGTGATAAAGACAGCAATGGAGTCGGGCTATGCTTTGGGTCAGTCTGGATGGCCGCTGCTTTCGCCGGAGGAGGCCACTGCGCTCGTAGATACTGCGCACGAGCGGGGTAAACCGGTTACAGCGCACGTGACCAGTGCACGTGATCTGGAGCGGGCCTTGGATGCCGGTGTGGATGAAATCGCCCATATGGTCGTCGACAAGCTCTCAGAGCAACTTATTTCACGCATGGTCGAGACTGGTACCCGCTGGGTACCCACGCTCGAGCTATGGCAGGGTGTGAGCCGCATATATCCCATAAGTCATGGAAGCATGGCGATAAAAAATTTAGCTCTATTCGTGGAGGCCGGAGGGGAGGTCGTATTGGGAACGGACTATGCCGGGGCACGCCAATTAGATTTCGATTTGGGCATGCCAATCCACGAAATTGAATGGATGCAAGAAGCCGGCATGACACCTCTGCAGATCATTGTTGCCGCAACCCGGAACGGCGCCCGCTCATGCAATATAGAAAGAGAACTGGGAACACTTGAAAAAGGCAAACTGGCCGATGTCCTTGTTGTGGATGGGGACCCATTGGTAGATGTTCATGCCCTCACCAAAGCCCGCTTGATACTGCGCGAGGGCAAATCGATACAGCCTATTTCAAGTGATTGAGCCGGAAAAAGCTGCTTTTCAGAACCTGATATATCTCCAACATCTATGCATTTTTTGAGGCCCAGAAAAAGTTGTGATATCACATTGTCAATTGACATTTTAGCTAAATTTCCAATTCGGTATACTCAGAAATAGTTCAGAACATTTTAACTGACCCCTCAAATCTACCAGTCCACAGTAGCCTGGAAGTGCAGGGGGAAACCGCCTATCCGTCTTCTGCGTGCCGCGGCGTAGCTCGGCCTGTCGGGTCGTAGCCGAAGGCGTAGCCTGAAGAGCGAAGACGGGTCAACCGTCCTCTGCCATCTGTTATCCGTCTTCTGTGATCTGTCATCTGTCCTCTGTCATCTAATCATTTCGAGACGGAAACAAAAGATATCTCAGCCAGTGCAGCAGCGAATTTTCACGCAAAAGCGCTTTGTCGGTTTGATCAAATCCACGGAACAACTTGTCCGGTTCCGAAAAAAATTCGGCCCGGGTCGTAAACGATTCAGCAGTATCGAGTTGCTTGACAAGCCGGGCCGGGTTGCCGGCTGCCACACAGTTGGCCGGAATGTTATCCACCACCACGGCGCCGGCGCCGACGATGCTGTTTTCTCCAATCGTCACGCCTTTGCAGACAATGGCGCTGTCGCCGATCCAGACATTATTTTCGATCGTGACGGGGGCGGTTTTTCCGATGGAAATCCGGTTGTAGATATCATGCCAGTCGGAGTCGGTGACGTAAGCATTGCTGGCAATCATGCAATTGTCACCGACAATAATTTCATGGGCCGAACCGATCCGAACCCCCGGACAGATCAAACAGTAGTTGCCGATTTGAATGCGCCCTTGGTCCGGCTGCTCCGACCAGATGGCCAGTCTGACCGATTTATCGGAGGAGGCCACCACATTGACGTAATCACCCAATTCGATGGGAGCGCCGAATATTTCCACATGCCACGGGCGCAAGAAGGTAAATCCCTCACCCAAAGCGTCCAACTGGGGGCGCAGGAAGTGATTCACGTAAAACTCCTCGAATTTCCGGTAGGCTTTTTTGATGTAGTATGGACGGTGGTCTCTTCTCAAAACTCATAGCTCTCCCAAAATTCATGGCTGAAAAGCTGCCCGGCCGGCGTTAGATTGTATATGGCATCGGCGGCCATCAGGGCCACCGCATTGGTCCAGGTAATTTTCTCTTCAGGCCAGATAATGATGTCGGGGCAGGTAAAACCGCACCAGTATGACCCATCATCATACCGTCGGTCGACAATCCAGCTAAATACGATCTCGGCCAGTTTGTGATTTCCCATGGCTGTCAGTGCAATGACCAGCTCAGAAGTTTCGGCAATGGTCACCCAGGGCTCATCGGAAACGCACAAAACGCCACGTTCCTCAATTATATATTTTTTCCAGTATTTATCGATCCGCTTTTGGGCATCAGCTCCGGTTAAAACACCGGCCAGAACCGGATAAAACCAATACATGGAATAGCGGGATTTGGTCATATTAAACAAGTGCGGTTTTTGTTTAATGGCATAGCCAAGCTTGATTAAGCCGCTATGCCAGCGGGGCATCGGATGACCGAGTATTTTCGCTAGCGCCAGAGCGCATTTCAAGCTCATGTAAATCGAGCTCGATCCGGTCAACAACGCCATCGGATCAACTTCGCCTTCAGGACTGATCGCCCAGTGTATCTCGCCCGTGGGGGTTTGAAGATCGAGGGCAAAATCGATGGCGGCTGAAACGGTTGACCACATCTGCTTGAGAAAAGCGAGATCGCCGCTGATAAGATAGTGGTGCAATAATCCGACGGCAATATAGGAGGTCATGTTGGCATCCCGGGTTTTATCCTCAGGCTCACCCTGCATATAAGCCGCATACCAGCTGCCGTCTTCATGCTGCATGCCCGCCAACCACTCAAAGGCTCGCTGCGCGTGGCTCAAATAACCACCAATACTCAGTCCCATAGCGGCTTCGACGTGGTCCCAGGGATCGGTTTTTTGACCTTCACTCCATGGGATTTCGCCGCTGGGCAATTGGGTTTGGGCAATCAAATTACAAATATTTTCAATATCGATAGAAAGATCCGTTGCCGGCCTGCTTAACGAGGTCTCAAATTTCATCCACTTTTACCTTTCCACAATTTTAGTCATTTTATCCGCCTAGGGCGGATTAGGTCATTTTTCCGCTTTATCCAGGCTAGGTAAACTGAAATTTATACAAAGGTTTCAGCCCATAATCAAGGATTAAATTGGTTGAATTTTCAACCTTGACTTTAGCCAACTCATTGTTTAATGTATTTAACATGCTCAATATCTTCTGATTACTTACGGATCTCTTTCAGGCAGACCGCGTTCTCATTATCGTCATTCTTCTTAGCGCATTCGAGCGGATGAAATCGTATTGAGCAAATCAGCGACCGGCAGCAGATCCGGTGTTATGAGGCAGGCCCCTCGAAGTAGCTCCGGCCATGCTATCCTGAGGGCCGCTGATTTATAGACTCTCCTTTTAACAGGCTGTTGTATGTTTTCTGTTTCTGAATTTTTTCGCAGAATTTAAAGATCCATCAAATCGTTTTTTGACGTCGAGGCGGCAAAGGGCTAAGGATCAGCAATCGCCCGGTGCCAAATGTGGACCCATAATTGTGTTGCTTTATTAACGCACAGGAAAGGAGAAAAAATGTCTGAAAGTGTCTACAAGGTGATAGAGTTGGTGGGAAGCAGCGAAACTTCCTGGGAAGAAGCTGCCAAAAATGCCGTTGAACGGGCCAGCCAAACCCTCAGAGATCTGAGAGTTGCGGAGGTATCGAAGCTGGACATGAAAGTTGAAAACGGCAAAGTATCCGCCTTTCGCACCCGGGTTAACCTCTCATTTAAGTACGGAGGCGGAGAATAACCAATCGCAAGTAAATTTATCAACATGGTGTTTGGTGATTTGCGGAAGCCGTAAGCGCCAGACACCATAAATTCAGATGCTCCAACCCCTACGCCCCCCATCAATATTTTACGATCATTGCGTTAAACGTGCCGGGGCCAAGGCCCCTCAGCCTAAACGTTAATTTCCTGAATTCTGCAAAATCTGCTAACTAGATCCAAAATCGAAGGGGGGTTAGTTGCAATGGTCAGTGTGGAAGAACATTATGACAATCTTCTGGCTACCTACTATTCATGGATCTGCGGGGGATTCGATTTAAAAATTGAGGAAAACCGCACTTTTTTTCGCAAGCATGGTATCCGGCCGGTAAGATCAGGAGTGGCCCTGGATCTGGGTGCCGGTTCCGGTTTCCAGTCTATTCCCCTGGCCGAGGCGGGCTTTAGGGTCATCGCGTTGGATACCAATCGGCAACTTCTGGCAGAGCTCAAAGAAAAAGCCAAGAATTTACCAATCGTGACCGTGCGGGATACCATGTTAAATTTTAGCGAGCATAGTCCGGCCGAAATAGATATCAGTGTGTGCATGGGCGACACACTGGCCCACCTGCAAAGTCTGGAGGAAGTTCAACAACTGCTGGAAAATACTTACGCTGCATTAACACGCAATGGCAATTTGATCCTGACCTTCAGAGACATGACCCATGAATTATCCGGTCTTGATCGATTCATTCCGGTCAGAAACGACCCCAATCGTATTTTTACCTGCTTTCTCGAATATGAAGCCCAACATGTAATTGTGCATGATATTGTTTATGAGAAACTAAAAGATCAGTGGGAAATGAAAAAAAGCGCTTTCCGAAAGCTCCGGATTGCGCCTCAATGGCTAAGCGATATTCTGGTGATGCTCGGATTTAAGGTTGCATCATTTGATATTGATATGGGAATAGTGACAATAATCGCCCGTAGGCAGTAATAAAAAATCGCAATCATGCATGACAATACGCAACTATCAGGACCGGCTGCATCTGAAAATTTTTAGATGCTCAAGTGGTTGTTGAACAAAAATACACGGAGTCCGGCAAGCGCACGGCGGCAGCGTTGGTGTTGAACTTGCAACCCTGCCGCGCTAGGCTTTGTCCGGTAAGAATACAGATCTCTCCGGGGGCACTATGACGGAAAACATTCAATACGTCTGCTTGATAGTATACCTGTTTGCCCTGGTTGCGCTGTTTGTTTACGGCATGAACTGCTATCTGTTGATGGTGTTTTATCGCTGCCATCGCCGCGAGGCCGTCAAAAAGCATGCCGATATCAGAAAGCATTTTTATCAAAATGTCTCCCCCGCAGATTGGCCGCGGGTTACCATCCAGTTGCCGATATTTAATGAATGCTACGTTGTCGAGCGCTTGCTTAAGTCAGTATGCCGTATAGACTATCCCAAAGATCTTCTTGAAATCCAGGTCCTGGACGATTCCACCGATGAGACCGTCAATATTGCTCAAGCCGTTATCGCAGACATGAAGCTTGAAGGAATTGATATTGTTTATCATCACCGCCAAGATCGCAAAGGCTATAAGGCCGGGGCACTCAAAGAAGGATTGAAATCCGCCAAGGGAGAGCTGATTGGCATATTTGATGCCGATTTTATGCCGCAACCCGATTTTTTAAAAGAATCAGTTCCCTATTTTATAAATCCGCAGGTTGGTATGCTGCAGACCCGCTGGGGCCATATCAACAGTGATTACTCACTGCTGACCCGGGCGCAATCCATGGGAATCGACGGTCATTTCGGCGTGGAGCAGGCTTCCCGCGCCTGGAGCGGTTTTTTTTTGAATTTCAACGGCACCGCCGGCGTGTGGCGCAAAAAAACAATTGAAGATTCCGGCGGCTGGCAGGCTGATACCTTAACCGAAGATTTGGATTTGAGCTACCGGGCGCAGCTGAGGGGCTGGAAGTTATGTTTCGCGCCGACGGTGGTCTGCCCGGCGGAAGTGCCGGTGACCATCAATGCCTTTAAATCCCAGCAACACCGCTGGGCCAAAGGCTCCATTCAGACCGCCCAAAAAAATCTCGGCAATTTATTTCGCGCCGACCTTCCGCTGCTGGTTAAAATCCAGGCATTTTTGCATTTAACCCATTATATGGTTCATCCCATGATGCTGCTGGTGGTGCTGACGTCCCTCCCAATGCTTTACTCCCAGTGGTTCTTTAACCATCTGGCGTTTCCGATCATGGTCTTTACCCTCCTTTGTTTGGCTACTTTTGGGCCTTCGACCATGTATCTATTCTCGCAACGCGTACTTTATCCGGACTGGAAAAAACGGATTAGATACCTGCCGTTTCTGATGTGCCTGGGCACCGGCATCGCAGTTAACAATACCAAGGCGGTGCTCGAAGCCTTGCTGAAAATCGAAAGCGGCTTTATCCGGACCCCAAAATACGGAATCAAAAGACGGGGGCAGCGCTGGGGGAATATGAAGTATTCCATGCCCCTGACTTCGGTGTCGGTGCTGGAATTTTTGCTGGGTATATATTCACTGACCGGATTGATAATGTTTTTATTTTTCAGTAAATTTCTGGTCAGCCCGTTTCTGTTAATTTATACTTTAGGATTTTTCTACGTCTTTTTTCTTTCGGTCAAGCATGGATATGGAAAAACCCAATCATAATCAGTCAAGCGGACCTCGGTTCCGCTCGATTTATGGCGCAATCGTCTTGTTGGGGAGCGCCGCCGGGGTAATCTATCTGTTTAATTTCAAACTTGCCAGACTGGTTCCGGGATTAGCCCAGCCAACGGCCATTCATGTTTACGTGAGCCTGTTTTTGATATTGAGTATACTGTACTTAATCAGTGTTTTTTTAATTCTAAGACATAAATCAGCCATCGGCTGCTCAAAGGGATTGCTGGCCATAATATTGTTTTTTGCGGTGGCCTTCAGGCTTTGCCTGATTCCGATGGATCCGGTGGTTCTGTCAAAAGATATATATCGCTTTATCTGGGACGGACGCGTTCAGCAGCATGGGATAAATCCTTATCGCTACCCGCCGGCTGACGAAGCGCTGAAAACCCTGCGCGATGAGCAAATCTATCCCAACCTCAACCGCAAGGCGTATCCGACCGTTTATCCGGCCGGTGCTCAGATTTTTTTCCGTATGGCTTATGCCCTGATGGGAGACAGCGTCCAGGGCTTTAAAGGTTTAATGGTTTTTTTTGATATCCTGACCCTGCTGGCGCTGACAGCCCTGCTCAGAGTATATGGCTATGAAGCCAACCGCCTGATTGTATATGCCTGGAATCCCCTGGTCATATGGGAAATCGCCTATAGCGGACATTTGGAAGGTGTCACGGTATTTTTGATGGTGGCCGCATTTTTATTATATGCACTTCACCGAAAGCTGCCGGCGGTGGTCATCCTGACCCTATCCAGTGCCACAAAGCTATATCCGGCCCTGCTGCTGGCAGCTATTGTCAATCACGGCCAACGAGTCAAAGCCGTACTCGTATTTAGTTTTACTTTCGGGCTGCTATACCTGCCGTATCTGGCAGCCGGCCGCAAGTTGTCGGGATTTTTGCCGATCTATCTGAAAAGCCCCTACGAAAGCTTCAATATGGGTTTAAAATCTTTAATCCTGGGCCTGTTTCCCGGCTTGAATTATTACTTTCTTTCACAATTGTTTATTGTTGCGCTGGCCGCGGCCGGGTTGCTTGTTTTCTTTGAAATCAAACAAAACGATCAGGTCCTGCGGTGTGCCTTTATATTAGCGGGGTTGTTGATGATACTGATGCCGGCCTCGCTGCATCCCTGGTATGTAATCCTGATCATTCCATTTTTAGCGTTTTATCCCAGTCCGGCCTGGCTGATTTTCAGCGGCACCGTCACGTTGTCCTATCTAAAATATGTGACTGCGCAGGGGATCATGCCGACCTGGGTCCTGCTGGCCGAATATTTGCCCCTGTTTACACTCCTGGCAGTCGGACCTATGTTAAGAAAGGCCGCCGCACGCGGGGTCAGTCTACGGCAAGGCCTTCGATCGTGAGCCCGTCCGCTGACCAATTAAGCGGCCGGTTTGATCGAAATGGAGACCCCGTAAGTAAAGGATGTTGGCTCAGAGGATCAGGCTTTGAATTCACCCCAGCTTGCGGCTCGCAGCGCCTACAGCTCGGAGAGAGGGGTGGTGTTTACCATTCGACACTCAATGGAATAATGCAATGGTGAGTTTAAAGAATCATTATAAAAATGAAAATCTCAGTCGTCATTCCGGCCTATAACGAAGAAAAAGCTATCGGTGACGTGGTGCGTGGCGTACCGCATAAATTGGTCCATGAAATCATAGTGGTCGACAACGGATCGACGGACGGCACGGCCAATCAAGCCGCGCTGGCCGGTGCCCGCGTTGTGCGTGAAACCCGCCTTGGCTATGGATCCGCCTGCCTGGCCGGTGCCAAAGCCGCCGACAACACCGATATTATCGTTTTCCTGGATGGAGATCGCAGTGATAATCCGGCTCAACTGAAAGCCATTGCCGATCCAGTGGTTCATGACCGATCAGACCTGGTGATCGGCAGCCGGATCAAGGGTATTCTTGACAAGGGCGCGATGCCCCTGCATGGTCGGATGGGAAATCGTCTAATTGTATGGCTGCTCCGGGTGCTGTACGGGATTCAAATTTCCGACCTGGGGTCCTTTCGGGCCATCAAAGCAAAATCTTTATTCGACCTGAATATGGAGCAGATGACATACGGGTGGCCGGTTGAAATGGTGGTCAAATCGGCCCGCAAGGGGTTGCGGATTCAAAGTGTCCCGATCCACTACCGCAGACGCATCGGTGCATCCAAGGTAACCGGCACCCTGAAAGGAACGGTATTGGCAACTTACTACATGTTTTTCGTCCCGCTGAAATATTTATTTATGAAATTTTAATAAAGGAATTATGAGCGGATCGCCGCCTTTTCATCAAATCCGCAATCTGCAATCCAAAATCCGCGATCAAAAATGGAGTGTAGCTATGATTTCTCTCGGAATCGGACTGACCAATAATTGCAATTTAAACTGCGCTCACTGCTATCGCGATCAGGATCATATTCACAACCTGACCCTGCAGGATATAGAAAAGATATGCGAAAACCTCGATATCAACTCGATCGGCTTCGGCACCGGTGAAAACGGCCTAAACCCTGAGTATTTTGACATCATAGAATACTTGCACCGTCAGGGTATAAAACAGACCCTGGCCTCAAACGGATACACGCTTTCCATCACCCCCGATGAAAAGCTGAAATATTTTAGTGATGTTGAATTTTCGGTGGATTTTCCCGATCAAAAACGACAGGATCAATTCCGGGGGGCGGACAATTGGAACACGATCATGGAATGCGTGGAGCGCTGCCAAAAACTGGGCCTGCGGGTTTCTTTTCTATCAGTTTTGATGAACCTGAACTACAAAGATCAGGGCGCTATCGCCGGGCTGGCGGCTTCGCTGGGTGTCGATTTTCGGGTCAATGTTTACCAGCCCATGTATACCGATGCGTATATGCTGACCTTTGATCAGTACTGGGAAGCCTTCAACATTCTGTTTGACCAAAGTGAAATCATCTCGGTCACCGAGCCGCTGGTCAACACCTTTTTAGGTACGAATGGGTTAAACGGCACCCCCTGCGGCGGCAACAGCATGCGGGTTGCGCCCGACCGCAGACTAAAATCGTGTGTGTATTGGCCCGAATCGGATCTGACCGTTGATGACCTGGTGGCCCAAGGCCAGGCTATTTTTGAGTCGCCCTTGTTCCGGCAAACCCATCACACACCCCGCTTCTGTCTGGATTGTGACCATGTAAACAATTGCGGCGGCGGATGTGCCGCCCGCCGCAAACTGCGGGGAAAATTTGAGCAGCCCGATGAGTTTTGCCCGATTTATCGGGGAAAAAAGATTCAAATTAGCGGGCAGCTTTCATCAGCGGCTAAACCGCTGCGAACCGGCAGTATTTGCACAACCATCGTCAGCGGTAGGTGATAATATTGAAGATTGAAGATTTAAAATTGAAGAATTAAGGTATTCTATCGATTATAAAAATGACGGAGCAAAGCGACATCCACAAATATTCAATCTTCAATCTTCAATCTTCAATTTCAGCTCGTTCGGTTTAAAATAATTCTATATACAGCTATGTCTCAAACAGATCAAACTTTAAAACTACCCACCAACCTCTATCTGGAAACAACCAACCGCTGTAATCTCAGATGCCGGGCGTGTATCCTCTACAACGGAAAGCGCGAGCCGGAGCGCGACATGACACTGCAAGATTTCTTAATGATCACAGACCAGCTAGCGGGCCTCGAGCGAGCGACTTTGCATGGCGTCGGCGAGCCGCTTTTAAATGCGGAGCTGCCGGCGATGGCCCGCCACCTGAAAAAGCGCAATGTGTATACCCTGTTTAATTCCAATGGAATACTGCTGGACCCCAAGCGGCAGCACGAACTCATCGAATCCGGACTGGACGAATTGCGCATATCGCTGGATGCCGCGACCGCCGCGGGATATAAAAAAATTCGCAGCAGCAACCAGTTTAATCGGATTGTTGAGAACCTGCGCTCGCTTAGCAGACTGCAAAAAGCCCAATCCCTGACCCGGCCGAAGCTCTCCCTGTGGTTTCTGGGAACCACGGATAATATTGCCGAACTGCCGGAATTTGTTAAGCTTGCAGCCGACATTGGGATCGGTGAGATTTATCTGCAGCGCCTGGTTTATTACCAGGACGCGCAGGGATATGGTGTCGCACGCGAAGATAAATCTTTGCAGGACACCGACCACCAATCCCTGGAGTTGATTCAACAGAGCCAGGAGCTGGCTGAGAATCATGGCCTCCGGTTCAACGCTTCCGGCCTGTGTCAGCCGCTTGACAGCATCCAAGGCGACGCCGCCAAAAAGAAGCCCTGGAGCCGGTGTTATCGTCCGCAGACGCTTATCTACATTACCGCCAACGGCAACGTGCTGCCCTGTTGCATTGCGCCGTTTGCGACGGTTGATTGGGCCTCAAACATTCTGGGCAATATTTATGAATCTTCTTTGAAGGATATTTGGTTGGGAGCTGACTATATAAATTTCAGACACCAACTTCAAACCGCCGATCCGCCGCAGTGCTGTCAGGGATGTGGTGTCCTGTGGAGCCTTTGATAGTGAAAACGAAGCATAAACTGCTGTTGGTCGTCGTTGCCAAAGCACCGCAGCCGGCCAAAGTCAAAACACGTCTATCTCCTGAATTATCGCCGGATGAAGCATCCAATCTGTATCGCTGTTTCATTCGCGATCGAATGCGGGAGATCAGCCGCCTCGAAGATATTGACCTGGCGATTGCGTATACACCGTCGGACTCGAAAGATTTTTTTAGCCGATTTTTATCAAACGGATTCCGACTGTTCCCCCAGCGCGGGCAAGATTTGGGCCAAAGGCTGCACAACATATTTGTCGACAAACTGCAGCAGGGGTATAAAGCTGTCACGATTATTGACAGCGACACCCCGGATTTGCCGCGCACCATCGTTCAGCAATCCTTTCAACTGCTGGGCTCGGACGGTGTCGATGCCGTTTTCGGCCCCTGCCACGATGGCGGCTATTATCTGGTCGGAATGCAGCAGCCGCACCCTGAATTATTTCAAAATATTGTCTGGAGCACCGCTACGGTGCTTCGGGATACGTTGGGGATTGCTGAAAAATCAGGTATCCGGACCAAATTACTCAAGCACTGGAATGATCTGGATACCTTCGAAGATCTGCTCGCATACTTTCATAAACATAAAAATAAGTTGCCTGATCAAAATTGGACCGGATGTGAAACATTTAATTATCTTTGCCGGTTGAAAAGTATCAGACCACATCACCCAAACATTGGAGGAGATAAAAATGCAAATTGAAGCCAGGTTGAAAGAAATGGGAATCGAGCTGCCACCGGCCGTGAAACCGGTCGCCAATTACGTACCCGCCGTGAAGGCCGGCCATCTGGTTTTTCTTTCCGGCCACGGACCTTTTGATGAGGGCGGCTCGCTGATCACCGGCAAAGTCGGTGCGGATCAGACCGTCGAACAAGGATATCAAGCCGCGCGCCGCGTCGCCATCGGATTGCTGGGCTCCCTGCAGGCCGAAATCGACGATCTGGACCGGGTTAAACGGGTGCTGAAATTGCTGGGAATGGTCAACTGTGGGCCTGAATTCACCGATCAGCCCAAGGTCATCAATGGGGCGTCTGATTTGCTGGTTGAAGTATTCGGCGATAAGGGCAAACACGCCCGCTCCGCCGTGGGAATGAACGCCCTGCCGATGAACATTACAGTGGAAATTGAAATGATTGTCGAGGTTGAAGATTAAGGTAATCAGGCCCTGGATCAGCAGGGAGATCAGCAAACCGGTTTGTGCCAGCGCTAACATGTCGAGGCGCTGATAAACCATCAACAGCGCCGTGGCGGCAATGCTCAATACTTCCAGGCTGACCAACCCTTTCAGCCAGCGGGCACCGGCAGCCGATAAATGTGACAAGCGTGATATTTGGAGCCGGCAGACGGCGATCAGATAGATCACCCCCACTGCCAGGCCGATTTGAAGGTGGGTTCGAATCCAAGCCAAGCCGGGGCTTTCCCCCGCTGATATCTCCCGTCCCATCTCACTGTGTACAGCAGAATATTTTGCACCTGGAGTTTAGGTTTTGCCTGACCGAAAAATGGAGATAATCAACCAGAATCCCAGCAGGGTTGCCATAGTATAACCGAGCAGTCCGAGCAGGGCGGTGATGGATACGGTGTGCACACCGTAAAAAGTGATGGTAAACTCCAGCAGCTTCTGGGAAGAATTCAACACCAGCGACCCGGCAATCAAGGAGGCACTGATAACCAGACCGACCGTCAGCCGGTTGATTCCCCGTTCGATCCGGGCCGATATCTCCTGGAATCCCCGGTGCCGGATCTCAAAAGGCCGCTTGCCGGAAGTCAAGCCTCTAAGCAAATCGTGCACGAGTTTGGGAACAACTCTCAGGTAGCCGTGGGTGGAGCGCGCTTCACGGCTGAGGTTGCGCAGCAGCTTCTGGGCGTCGTAGCCGCGCTGCAGCAATTCTTTGGCGTAGGGCCGCGTGACCTCGAGCAGGCTGGCGTCACTGCCTAAAATTTTACCCAGGGCTTCAGTCTGAATGAATGTTTTCAGCAGCAGCATCAAATTGCGCGGCAGACGGATTCGGTATTTGACCAGCAGCTGCATAATTTGCTCATAGACATCGCGGACTGAAATCGTTTGCAGCGTTCTACCGTAAAACGGTTCACTGATATCTTTTAAATCACTGCGAAAATTGCTAAAATTTATAGTCGCCTCACTGATCACCCCGGCGTCTTCCAGCGCTTCCATGATCATCGTGTAGTCATGTTCGGCATACCCTAAAAAGATGTTGGCCAATTGCAGCATCGTTTCTTCATCCAGGTAACCGGTGATGCCGAAATCCACCAGGCTCACCCGCCCATCGTACATCACGATGGTGTTGCCGGGATGCGGATCCGCGTGAAACAGTCCGAATTCCATCAGCTGGCGTGAAAATGACCGCAGCCCGATCATGGCGATTTCCTTGGGATCGATACCATTGTCCCGGATCTCGTCGACCTGATCCATCTTGATCCCGTCAATGTGTTCCATCACCAGAACCGATCTGGCCGTGCGGTCCCAGTTCACCTTGGGGATATAGAGTTCTTCGCTGTCTTCAAAGTTCCGCGCAAACCGTTCGATGTTGCCGGCCTCAACGTACATGTCAAGCTCACGAAAAATGCTTCTTTCAAATTCTTTGACAAGATCCACAAAACCGATGATTTGTCCGATTTCAAATGAATTTTCTATTTTCTCGGCAAAATAGTACATCAGTCGGATATCTTCCCGGATCTTCTTGTCGATGCCGGGTCGAATCACTTTTACCACGACCCGTTCGCCGTTTTCCAGTTCGGCCATGTGCACCTGGGCAACCGAAGCCGCCGCCAGCGCTTCCGGCTCTATCGATTTGAAGATATCGCTTACCGGGCGTTTAAGTTCTCTTTCGATCACCTCTTTTATTTTTTCAAAGGCAATGGGCGCGACTTGATCCTGCAGCTTGGTTAATTCATCAATGTATTCCGGCGGAAAGATATCGGCCCGCGTGCTCATCAGCTGCCCCAATTTGATAAAGCTGGGTCCGAGTTCTTCAAGAACTCGACGAATACGCTGGGGCGATGGATATACCGTCCGGGCCACAACCGGCCGGTCGTTTTTAAGGCCGGCTGAGGCCTTGTTACGGTTTAATATACGATCCAGGATATCACCAAGGCCATGTTTGACCATCAGCCGGGTGATGACACCAAATCGCTTGATATTGCTGACCCGATGGGTCTTTCTGCTGATATTCATCTTCTTTTTTTTCTCCGGGCATCAATCCGCTATTCATCCTCATGCTTGAGGTCGTCCAGTTCGATCTTATCCCATTTGCGGGATATTTCGGCCAATTTATCCGGATCACTGACGTAGCTCTCCACGTAGCCGCACTCCGCGCACACGAGGTTATCCAACGCAGCAATCGATGTTAGACCGATGGGAATGGAATTGCTGCCAAAGGGGCCTTTTTTCAGAGCAACGCCGGCTCCGGAAAAAATTTCATGCGAATTGCATTTGGGACATATTCCTGTTTTCAACGGTTCACCTCCTTGCTGAACTGCCCCGCTGCAAGCAACGGAGTGTCAATTAGCAGCGTTATGGTTTGGATGTAGGGTGGGCACTGCCCACTGTTAACAGCCGAAGCTGGTTATGGCTGGTGGGCATTGCCCACCCTACGATATAGAATTTTTGCAGCCTTATGATTTAGCAACCAGGCAGCACTATGACGAACTTTTACAAATGTGTCAATACGTCTTCCAATGTATGTTTTCCCGGATTCCAGGATCACCTTGCAGGGTTTATTTTTCCGCAATGTTGACTATTGAATTTTTATCATGTTAATAAATTCCTTGAACCAAGTTCCGGGATCTGAAAAGGATCCAAGGGTCGATGGCGCAATCCGGATTGCGCCGAATCATAAAAAAATGCACATTATATAGCAGCGGCCGGACTCAATCGCATAACAGGATTTAGGAGGGTCAAAAATATGAAGTCCATAACAACAATACTGGTCTTTGTTCTTCTCCCGATTATCGCGTTTGCCGAGAATTACCACGAAACACGTAACCTAGAAATGCCGGCTGGTGGATTGCAGGTGCTGAGCGTGCATTGCGGACCTGGTGACCTGACCCTGAAAGGCGTTGAAGGAGCCGGCAGCATTCAGGTAATAGCAGAAATTGAAACCGAAGGCACCGACCAGGAAGAATTTCAACTTCTGGCCGACAAATTAATCCAGCTGGACCTCAAAAGGGAATATGACCGTGCCCTTTTGACCGGCAACGTGGTTATCCCTCCGCTTGCCAACATCGATGCCAGAATCCACCTGAAGATCCAAGTGCCCGCCAATATGAACATCAGGATAATTGATGGCAGCGGCTCCATCGATATCGCAAATATTATCGGCAATCTATCGATCGACGATGATTCCGGCGCCATCAGGATCGAAAATATCACGGGCCGGATTCGAATCGAGGACGGCTCCGGCGACATCGAGATCCAGGATGTTCAAGGCAGACTGGAAATCGTTGACGGCTCCGGAGAGATCGTCATCCAGCAGGTAACCGGCGACGTGACCATTAATGACGCCAGCGGCGGCATCGAAATCAATGACATCGGCGGCAGCGTCACCATATCCGACGGCTCCGGCAGCATCGACATCTATCGGGTAAAAAAGAACGTCTTCATCCGAGAAGCGGGAAGCGGCGAACTTGACATCGATGGTGTGCAGGGCAAGGTGACAATCCGGGAATCGGAAGAGAGAAGCGAATGATGAAGACCGAATGTCAATTGTCGAATGTCGAATTAAGGTATTCTGCCTGTCGTGAGCTTTTGTGTCGAACGGCCTGTCGTGAGCTTTTGTGTCGAACGGCCTGTCGTGAGCTTTTGTGTCGAACGGCCTGTCGTGAGCTTTTGTGTCGAACGGCCTGTCGTGAGCTTTTGTGTCGAACGGTCTATTAGATAAATATGACAGAGCGACCTGTCGGGTCGTAGCCGAAGGCGAAGCCTGAAGCGATACCTCCATTCGACTTTCGGCATTCTGAGATTCGTTTTTCCCGGGTTGCTAATTCGTGCTGTCTCGCAATTTAGAATCGAGAGCATTTGCTGAAAGGTAGGTTTGATAGCCCCCGCTAAGCGATTTGATGTCATAGCCATATTGGCTCAGGGCCCTGACAGCATAGTAGGACCTTTGTCCCACCAGACAATAAGACCAAACCTCCTGATCTTTGGGCACCTCTGCCATGCGTTGCCTGAGATCATTTAGGGGAATGTTGACGGCGCCCTCAATGTAGCCTTTTTTGAATTCGACCGGATCGCGAACATCCAGCATAAAAACCCGGTCTTTATCAAGTTTTTCCCAATGAACAATGTCAACATCACCCCTTAAGGCATTGGCGGCAATCATCCCGGCCAAGTTAACCGGATCTTTGGCGGACCCAAACTGCGGTGCATAACACAGCTCGGCTTCTTCGAGGTCGAAGACGGTGGCGTTTTGCTGAATCGCCATTGAGATAACATCGATGCGTTTTTCAACGCCTTCCTTTCCGACGGCCTGGGCGCTGATGATGCGGCCGTCCTTTCTATCGAAAATCAGCTTTAAAGCGATCGGGTTGGATCCGGGGTAGTATCCGGCATGGTCGCCGGGGTGCAGATAGATCTTTTCATAGGGAGCCGAGGCATCCCAAAGCCCCATACGTGTGAGGGTCTTTTCGCTGGGGCCGGTAAACGCCACGACCAGATCAAGTATGCCCACGACGGACGTCCCCTGGACCCCCCGGAATTTTGCATCGCGCCCCATGATGACGTCGGCGGCAATCCGGCCCTGTCGGTTGGCCGGACCCGCCAGCGGTATGACTCCCCACTGACCGGTCACCACATCCTTGACTTCGACGGCATCGCCCACGGCCCAGATTTTCTCATCGCTGGTTTGCATGTGCTCATCGACTCTAATTCCGCCCCGCTGTCCGATTGCCAGGCCGGCCGTCTGGGCAAGCTGTATTTCAGGGCGTACACCAATCGCCAGGATCACCAGGTCTGTCTTTTCAATCCGGCCGGAGTTTAATTCAACGGAGAGGGCATGATCGCTGCTGCCGGCAAAACCGACAACCGTTTCGTTCAGGCGCAGGACGACCCTGTGTTTCAGCAGTTCGTTTTGAATGGGTGTCACCATTTCCGGGTCCATCAGCGGCATCACCTGGTTCTGCATCTCCACGATGGTCACCGCCAGCCCAAGTTTCAGCAGGTTTTCGGTCATTTCCATCCCGATGTAGCCGCCACCGACCACCACGGCGTGTCGGGCCTTTTGTTGGGTGATCCAGGCTTTGATTTGACGGCTGTCCGGAATGGTCCGCAGGGAAAATATGCCGGGCAGATCGATTCCGGACATTTGCGGCTTGATCGGTTTGGCACCGGGCGACAGCACCAGCGCATCATAGGATTCAGGGTAGGTTTCTCCCGATCTGAGGTCTTTGACTTGAATCCGATTATTTTCACGGTCAATTGCCAAAACGTCGGAATGCAGGCGCACATCAATTTCAAACCGTTTGCGGAACAGCTCCGGGGTAGCCATCAGAAGGCGTTTTTCCTTTTTAATCACATCGCCCACGTAATAAGGCAGGCCGCAATTGGCAAAAGACACGTATTCACCCCGGTCGAACATAATAATTTCGGCTGTCTCAGACAGCCGTCGGGCCCGCGCCGCACAGGAAGCGCCGCCGGCAACACCGCCCACAACTAAAATTCGTTTTGGTTTCATTTAATTAGTCCTTATCTCGCCCAAAAAGAGGTTTATCGGATCGATATTTTTGATGAAAAACTGCTGTCGCGTTCGTTGGGCGCTACCTATAGTACATCGAATAACAAAAGTAAATAATTCGGTCAGGGGGTCCAGTATAATCCCAGAATATTAACAGAGTGGATCGGCAACTAAAAATCGGATGCGTCAAAGACCCTACCCGGATAAGCCGGAGGCCAGCACTCGTAAAGATTTCGTGACGGCATGACACCAATTGACACGGCTATTCCAATAACCAACAATCTTGATTCCCACCCGGCAGGAGGCAAAAACCAAAATGAAACCTAATTCTTGCAACCTGATAATGTCGGCAATATTCGGCGGCCGGCAAGGTCATGGGTCCCTGGACCCTGTCGTAGCACATGGCCGGTACCCAGAATTTTTTGCTGACGCCGGGTATAGGCGAAAATGCCAAAATCGCAAAAATGCTGGGGCAGCTCATGCCGGCCACCATCGCTTTCATCAATGAACAATTTCGTGCCGGTGCCGATATTATCGTGTTAGCCGACCATGCCGGAAATGCAGCATGTTATCGAGGCGCTGCAAGCGGCGGGACTGCGAGATCAAGTCAAGGTCATCGTCGGTGGGGCACCGATCGATCAGGCATTTGCGGATACCATCGGCGCCGACGGTTTCGGCAAGGATGCGGTCGAAGCGGTTCAGCTGGCCCGGGACCTGATGGCTGAGAAGTAAGTAAATATCAGAGCCAAGAGGACCTGGGTTTGATCCCTCCCGGTAAAGGTGATATTGGTGATCCGCTTTATCAGCAGTGTTCAGGTGTCAGGTTTCGGGTGTCCGGCCAGCTGCTGGCCGCGGAATCGGCCGGTTTGACCGATAACGAGCCTTAAGTCTTGCTGAGGCTATAGTAGCGCGAATCTCGAATCCTGAATTTCGAATATCGAAGTAATGTTTTCGGCCTGTCGTGAGCTTTTGTGTCGAACGATCTATTTTATTCCAAAAAAGTACATTTTCATGAATTAACTTGCAGCAACTTCCGGGCCTCGTCCGGGCCGGCCGGCTCTTTATCGAGCGCCCTGATGATCGTCACCGCTTTTTCCACCAATTCCCGATTGCTTGCAGCGCGTTGGCCTTGGGCCAGATAAAGGTTGTCCTCCATGCCGACCCGGACATGTCCGCCCAGCAGAACCGATTGTGCGGCCATGGGAAAACAGTTGGCGCTGATTCCGAAAGCCGTCCAGAGCGCCCCGGCCGGAAGGGCCTCCTTCATCATGATCATGTTTTTGGCAGTGGCCGGAATTCCCCAGGGGATTGCCATACAGAGCTGAAAAAGGGGCGGGTGGCGCACCTTGTTTGTTGCCAAAAGATGCTTGGCGATTTCAATCTGCCCCATGTCGAACACTTCCAGCTCGGGTTTGATGCCGGCCTCCAGAATGAGATCAGCCATGGTTTCCACATGCGACACGGTGTTGACGAAAACTCGATCACCGAAATTCAGGGACCCCACATCGAGCGAGCACAGCTCGGGCTTCAATCGTAGAACGTGTTCCACCCGCTTTTGCGGCCCGCACAGGTTCGATTCGGAACCGAACCCGACGGGGTCGTTGTCATCCGGCACAAACCGCCCCCCCGCCCCCGTACTGAGATTGATGATCAGATCGGATTGGTCACGGATGCGATCAACGACTTCCCGGTAAAGCTCGAAATCCATCGAAGGCCGGCCGGTTTTCACGTCCCGCACATGGATGTGCACCACGCTGGCGCCGGCTTTGCCTGCATCCACGGCACTTTCGGCGATCTCCCGGGGCGTGATGGGTAAAAACGGGGTGTTGCGATCGCCGGCCGACCCGGTAACCGGTACGGTAACAATAACCTTATTTGATTTCATGGGCATATTAGAAACTTGATAATTTTAAGCGTGTTGAGTCTAATCAGATATCCATCTATGAATTGCACCAATTCTTATCAGAGTCAAGCCGTGATGAAAAAGAATGGATTGGTGATTGGCCATGCTGCAATGGACATCGGCTGCCATTTTAGAATAAATTTTCAAAACAAGATGCCCATAACTCCATTCATAAGCCACCCCGACCTATCGGGATGAGAATTGAATAGGTTGTACCGATACCGGAAGATCACAGATCATAGATCTAAACCTGAAAGATGCCGGCGGCGTATGATAAAATTCAATTGCTACGGCCGAATGCCTTAAGCCAGGCTGCCAATTTTTTGTAGGGATCGAAGCCCAAGAGGGCGGCGGCTTTGGGATGATAAGTGGAAACCGGATTGATATCGAAAAAACAGGCGGCCGATTCTCCTTGGGGAATCAGATACTCGACGCTGCCGACATCCATGTCGGCCAGCCTGCAGATGTGCGCCAAATCCGCCCGCAGCTTCGTTTCCAGTGCATGATCTAAAGTAACCGGATCGGCCGGAGTCTCGGGACCGGAAAGATTGCCGGCGTTGCCTAAACAGTAGTTGAATTTATCCGGCTTAACAGGCACCCTGGCTCTATAAAGTACTTCACCGCCCAGCATCTCCACCCGGTAGATAACGTCATCCCGGGGTATATATCTTTGCTGCCACACGGCCATGCCGTCTGCCGCAAAAGCCGCCGCCAGAATCGAAAAGGGCACCTTGCTGCCGGGAGAATCAGGCGCCCAGACACCGGCGCCAAAGCCGCCCACATTGGATTTCAGCATGCCATCCGGCATTTGTTCTCGAGCCGCTGTGAGCATTGCCTTGATCATGCAACACCAGGGTCTTGGGGCTCATCACGCCGGCGCGCTCAAAAACCAAAGCCTGCAGGGCCTTGCTGGAACCGACATGATGGCAGTGGCGGTTGTTGATGATGTGCTTGTCCTGCAATTGGAGGGCCGACAGCAGATCTCTGACCAGGGTGACCATCCCCGGGGACCCCATGGCGGTGCGGATGGCCACGCGATTAAAAATCACTTCAGGATAGGCGCGGCCGTCAAATTCGGTGAACGGTGGATGGGGCAAGGGCATGAGTCGGCTGGGAACACCGGCTGCGTCCATAGCCCGCACCAGGGGCTGGACCCAATCTGTGTTATCGCTCAACAGGCCAATGGGCTGCTGCATAACGAAATCCTTAAATTCTGACTGTTTTCGGAAAAAGAAAAAGCAATAAAAAGTTGAACAAGATAAATCGATTACATTCCTGCACGCCTGGCGATCGTCGCTAGTGAGCGCCGAGTGAATCTAAAAGAGATATTAATGCCAGAACCTATTATCTTCAGCAGATGATGTCAACCAACCGCTTGAAAATTCGCGGTTTCAAGCCGCCGCAGAATTTGCCGGGCCAATCTCCTGCTTAAGCAGAATTGACTGCAATAGAGATCGTGGCTTAACTTTTCGACCGGGATGTAACGCTATTTATTACATTGTCACATATATCGAACAATATTTTTCTATTTATAATCGACGGTTTTCAAATTTATAAAATAAACAAATGTTTTCAATAGGATAAATGACACAGAAGAAATCTAGAGAAATTCCTTGACAATTTCGCTTTCTTTAATATGTTAATTGTCACGCCCATAAATTTAGCGTCACATAATACGAACGATTGTCTACCGCAACACCGAAGGGTATCCATCGGGTACCCATCATCAAAAAAACGCCTACTGAAATTCAAAATTACAGAATTAAGATGGATTTTGACGATCACGATAGGAAAAAAGATTCAAAAAAAAATGACGATAAGTATTTTTTTATCCGCTCATTTGCCAAGGGCATGAATGTTCTGGAACTTCTTTCAGATAATGAAGCCTTAACTGTCACCCAGGTCGCCAAGTTAATGAATATTAACCGCGCCAGTAGTCATCGATTTTTGTCAACTCTCAAAGAGCTTGGCTATGCCAATAAAGATGACAGCGCGCGCTATTTCCTGACATCCAAAGTAATTGAACTGGGCATGAAGGTATTGGATCGATTTGAGATCCGGAAAATCGCCCGGCCATTTTTACAGGAGCTTTCTACTAAATTCAATGAAACGATAAACTTGGGATATTTTAATGGTAAAGAAATTTTAACGATAGACAAAATAGACAGCACCGAAATTTTAAGAATGGATACCGGCATCGGAGGCGGCGAACCGGCGTACTGCACCAGCCTGGGCAAGGCGATTCTAGCTTTTCTGCCCGACAAGCAATTGAATAAATATCTTCAGGCAATCGAGATAACGCCCTTTACGCCGAATACCGTAATTTCCAAAGACAAGCTAAAACAGGAGTTGATGCAGATAAAAGAAAACGGTTACTCCATCGATGATGAGGAATTGTCCGTCGGTCTGAGATGTGTCGGTGCACCGCTGTTTAATCACAGCGGCCAGGCACTTTATGCAATGAGTATTTCCGCGCCTTCCATCCGAATGGGCAGTAAAAGAATTGAAGAAATGCAGCGGGAGCTTAAAAAAATCTGTCAAAATTTGTCCGGCACAATGGGAAACTATTATTTTTAAAAAGTGTTTTAAGGAACTTCACCGGAAATCTCTCGAAAGGGGATATAAAAAATGAAAAAAAAGAAACTATCACGGTTAGACCTGCTGGAAATGAAGAAAAACGGTCAAAAGGTCATCTGGATTACCGCTTACGACTACTGGACAGCCTCCTTCGCCGAGCAAGCCGGCATGGATATGCTTCTGGTTGGTGATTCTTTGGGCATGTGCGTATACGGTTATGAAGGCACGGTCCCGGTGACGATGGATCAGTGCATCTGGCACTGCGAAGCAGTCCGGCGCGGGGCATCGCAGACTTTTGTGATTGGTGACATGCCGTTTCTTTCTTATCAGGTCAGCATTGAAGAGGCTGTCCGGAATGCCGGCCGCTTTTATAAGGAAACCGGAGTCGATGCCATCAAACTGGAGGGCGGACTGCGGGTTTGCCCCCAGATTAAAGCCATCGCCGATGCCGGCATGCTGGTGATGGGACACATTGGCCTGACCCCGCAAAGCTCCGGACAACTCGGCGGATTTAAAGCCCAGGGACGAACGGCCGCGACTGCCAAAGAATTGATCGAAGATGCTGCCGCGATTGAAGCAGCCGGCGCCTTTGCGCTGCTGGTAGAGGCCGTCCCACCGGAAGTCTGCGGTATTATTCGCGAGCGGCTGAATATCCCCGTCTACAGTATCGGTGCGGGTTGGGAAGCCGATGGCCAGCTGATGATCAGCAGTGATGTTTTGGGAATTTTTCAGGCATTCACACCGAAGTTCGTTAAAAAATACGAAAACTTGGGCCAAAAAACCGTCACGGCTTTTGAGCAGTACGTGCAGGAGGCGCGCGACGGTCAGTTCCCGGCAGATGAACACGCCTACAAAATGGTCGACGGAGAACTGTCAAAGTTAAAAGAACTGTTGGGTGGTTAGCCGGTTAGCCCGTTAACCCGTCCGTCCAACGCGCGCTGATCTCTATTTCGAAAAATCATCAGGTATAGCTACTTATCCAGGCGGCAAACGGGCCAACCGGCTCACTGGCCAACGGACATAACCAAGGAGAGAAAATCATGTCAGTAGTATTGAAACGGATTCGTGACTTTATGGAAAAAGAGGGCATCCCCGGACGGGATGCCTATGGACTGCCGACCTCCACCAAAACCTTTCCCGACGGTGCCAACTACCGCATCGAAATCGCCGGGGTCGAAAGAGCATCAACCCTGGAGGCCATGATCGCTGAAGCCCGCAAGCGAAACATTACGGTTCATCGTGCCATCGCCGCGGTGGGCGGTTCCACCTATTGTGATTTCCAGGAGCTCAAGGACATGGCGCAAATGGCTGCCGATGAGGGGATTGAAATGATCATGACCGTCGGCCATAGAAAGGGATGGGATGCCGGATCCAAGGAAATCTCCACTTCCGAAGGCGCCATGCAGGGCTTTCGGCTGAGAGGCTCGGACAATATCTCGTATCATATCGCCGATATCATGCGCAATATCGAAGCCGGCCACCGCGGGTTTCTCGTTTATGACGAAGGGGTGCTTTTTCTCTTGAACAAGATGCGGTCCGAGGGCCTGGTACCGGCGGAAACTATTTTTAAATTTTCGGTCTTCGGCGGATACTGCAGTGCGGCCGGCGCCAAAGTGATCGAATCCATGGGGGCCGACTCCATGAATCCCATCTCGGATGTCTCGCTGCCGATATTAGGCGGCATCCGCCAAGCAGTGGATTTTCCACTGGATGTGTACATCATCATTGTTGACTCATTCGGCGGAATGTTCAGGGCTTACGAGACACCCGAGATCGCCCGCATTGCATCGCCCTGCTACTTTAAATTTGAACCGGGTACCTCCGAAGGAGATATCTACAAACCCTGGATCAACGAAAGCTGGCATCAGAATCTGATCCGCGAGAAGGTCAAGATTGCCTCCATCGTGTCGGAGCTCATGGAGCGTCACGCACCCGAAATCAAGACCTCGGCCAAGCGGCCCGACGACCTGGTCCTGCCGGTGGTCACCTGAAAGGAGTGCTTATGACGATCGAAAAAAAACTATCCGGCCGAACCCATGAAGTCGAGTGGTCGGGCATTCGCGTCATGTTCGCCCTGGCCGATGAGATTCCCGATGTCGTGAATCTGGGCATCGGTCAACCGGACTTTGATACGCCCGAATTTATCAGAGATGCCGCCAAACTGGCCCTGGACCAAGGGTACACCCGTTATCCGCCGGCCAAAGGTTTTGCAGACCTGCGGCAGGCAATTGCAGCAAAACTCAAACGGGAAAACAACATCATCGCCGACCCCGCGAGCGACATATACGTGGCTGTCGGCGCCATGCAGGTCATCTTTAACACCTGTCTGCATCTTTTAAACCAGGGCGATGAGGTGATCGTGCTCGATCCCGGATATGATTACTACAGCCAGATTCGGCTTTTCGGCGGGGTGCCCGTCACGGTGCCGGCTCATGAATCGAACCGGTTCAAGGTCGATCCGGCCGATATCGAGGCCGCCATCACCGATAAAACCAAGATGATGATCATCAACACCCCCTCCAATCCCACCGGAGCCATTTTTGATGAAGCGATCCTGCGGGAAATTGCGCGGATGGCGATGGAACATGATCTGATTGTTCTCTCGGACGAACCCTACGAACACATTCTTTTCGATGGTCATCAGCACATCAGCATCGGCTCCTTTGAAGGGATGGCCGAACGGACCATCTCGGCCTTTACCCTGTCCAAATCCTACGCCATGACCGGCTGGCGCGTTGGGTATACCGTTGCCCCGCCGGCAGTCATCGATGAGATGGAAAAGCTGATGGAGCATATGGTCTCCGGCGTAACGGCGGTCGCCCAGCGGGCAGCCCTATCCGCCATCGAGGCACCCCAGGACTGTGTCCGGGAAATGGTGGCGACTTACGACAAAAGGCGGCAGATCGTTTATGAGGGCTTAAACGCCGTCGACGGCATCACATGCCTGAAACCGGAGTCGACGTTTTATGCATTTCCCAACATTAAATCTCTGGGGCTCTCATCATGGGATTTGGCCAAATACCTCGTCAAGGAGCATCAGGTGGCCGTTGTGCCGGGCAGCATTTTCGGCCAAGGCGGCG
Source organism: uncultured delta proteobacterium (assembly GCA_963710795.1). Taxonomy (GTDB): domain Bacteria; phylum Desulfobacterota; class Desulfobacteria; order Desulfobacterales; family JAFDCJ01; genus JAFDCJ01. The sequence goes on along the minus strand of CAVQBT010000033.1, from coordinate 77,836 downwards.
AAGGCTATGTGCGCCTGTCCTTTGCCGCAAGTATAGAGCAGTTGCAGGAAGGTATTGCCCGCATCGAGCGCGGGGTCGAAGCCCTGAAGACATGAAGACAATCTAGCCTGGTCTGAGTCGATCGCAGTAAACTATGATGATTGGTTTTCAGGGAAAAAAACAAATTACAAATCTCAAATAACAAATCACAAACAATATCCAATGACCAAATGTCCAAATCCAAAGCGTGATATTGAAAAAGTCTTTCTTAGTTTCGGTCATTGAGATTTCGAATTTGGAATTTTTTTGAAATTTGGTGCTTGGATTTTGTTATTTTGCCGGAAAGTGAAAAGAACGAACCGCTAGGACAAAATATTATCCAGTCGGCGAGCTTATCGAGGCTCTCCGGCGATAGGAGATAATCATGACCTTGTTTCAGGAAGCAGAGTATCTTGAACGTCTTCGCAACACCAAAAAGCGGATGACAGATGCCGGGATCGATGTGCTGATCGTCTCCGATCCGGCCAATATGAACTATCTGACCGGCTATGACGGCTGGTCATTTTACGTTCCCCAGACCGTCGTCGTATCCCTTGAAGCAGAGCAACCCATATGGATCGGCCGCGGCATGGACGCCAACGGCGCCAAGCACACCACCTTTTTAAAAGAAGATCAGATCATCGGCTATCCGGATGATTATGTTCAGTCCCCGGTTAAACACCCGATGAACTTTGTGGCTGAACAAATCAAACGCCGGGGCTGGCACAACCGGACCATCGGCACGGAAATGGACGCTTACTATTTTAGTGCCCGCGGCTTTGCTGAACTCCGCCAAGACCTGCCCCAGGCAGAATTCAAGGACGGCAATCTACTGGTTTCCTGGGTGCGCATTACCAAATCCGACGCGGAAATCAAGTACATGCAGCAGGCCGGCAAAATCTGCGAAAAAGTCATGCAGACCGCCCTGGATAAGCTGGCGCCCGGGGTTCGGGAATGTGATGCTGTGGCCGCGGTTTACCAGGCCCAAATGGCCGGTACCGCTGAATTCGGTGGAGATTATCCCGCCATCGTGCCGATGATGCCCACCGGTGAAAAAACCTCGGCGCCGCATCTCACCTGGACCGACGAACCCTATCAAAACGAACAAGCCGTGAATTTGGAGCTGGCGGCCTGCCGCCACCGTTACCATGCCCCGCTTGCCCGCACCGCTTATCTGGGCCAAAATCCGCCGGACAAGCTGACCCGTCTGGCCGGGCTTACGGTGGAAGGGCTCAACCTGACGCTGGCGGCCATCAAGCCGGGCATGCTTTGCGAGGAGGTCGAAATGGTCTGGCGCAGGCATATTGCCAAAGCCGGACTGGAAAAGGAATCACGCATCGGCTATTCAATGGGCCTCAATTACCCGCCGGACTGGGGCGAGCACACGGCCAGCCTGCGCCCGGGGGACCGGACGGTTCTGGCGCCGAACATGACCTTTCACATGATTTTGGGCATGTGGATGGACAACTATGGATTTGAGTGCTCCGAATCCTTCAGAGTCACCCAAAACGGCTGTGAAACATTGGCCGATTTTCCGCGCAAGCTGTTTGTCATAAACTGATCCGGAAAAGCTGGAATTGAAGATTGAAGATTGAAGATTGAAGATTTGTTGATGTCGCTGCGCTCCGTCCTTTTTAAAAGCGATAGAATACATTAAATATTCAATATTCAATCGATAATATTCAATGGTTACAAAAAGGTTCCCAATGACTTACACCATCCAAAAAGGACAGGTCAGCGCCGGCGAGGCGATCGGCATCCTGCTGCTCGAGACATCCGTGCCGTTTATCCCCGGAGACGTCGCCAACGCCACCACCTATGCGTTTCCGGTGCGGTTTCAAAAAGTCAAGGGCTTCAGCGTGCGGCGGGCATTGAGCAAGGATCCAGCCGTGTATGCCGATCTGCGCCAGGCCGCCGGTGACCTGGTGCAGCAGGGTGTGCGCGCGGTGACAGGCGATTGCGGATTTATGGGAATTCATCAGAAAAAACTTGCCCGCGAGCTCGAAGTTCCGGTGTTTTTGTCGAGCCTGCTGCAGATTTCCTTCATCTCCCTGCTGATCGGTGAGGATGCCAAAGTGGGCATTATCACGGCCGACTCAAAAAGCCTCAGTGCCGAATTATTGGCCGCGGTGGGCGTGTCCGACCCCACGAACGTCGTTATCGGTGGACTGGAAGATAGTCCGCAGTTTTACCGGTTTGGCATTGAAGAATCCGGCTCGCTGGATGCCGCGGCCGTTGAAAAAGAGGTGGTAACCGTCGCGCGCAATCTGGTTGCAGACAACCCGCAGGTCCGGGCGCTGCTCCTGGAGTGCAGTCTCCTGCCGCCATATGGTGCCGCGGTTCAGGCAGCCGTCAATTTGCCGGTGTTCGACTATATCACCATGATCAATTTTGTATTTGAAGCCGTCGTCCAACAGCAATACAGCGGATTCATATAATAGACTACCCCAAAGGAGTCGTGCGATGGAAATTTCCCAACTGACAGCCGAATATGCCCCTGAAGTGATTGAACTCAGACGTGATTTCCACCAGCACCCGGAGCTGGGGCTCGCGGAGCACCGCACCTCCGAAAAGGTTGCCGCTTACCTGAAACACTTGGGTCTGGAAGTAGGCCGCATGAATAAGACCGGGGTGGTGGGCCTCCTGCGGGGCGAGCAGCCCGGCCCCACGTTGATGCTGCGGGCCGATATGGATGCGCTGCCGATTCAAGAGGAAAACGACCTCCCTTACAAATCCATAAACCCCGGGGTTATGCATGCCTGCGGCCACGACGCCCACACCGCCATGCTGCTGGTGGCGGCCAAAATTTTAGCTAGCCGGAAACCGAAGTTGCCGGGCAACATCAAGTTTGTGTTTGAACCGAACGAGGAAAACGTCGGTGCCCTGGCCATGATCGAAGAAGGTCTGCTGGAAAATCCCCGGGTGGACGGCTGCCTGGGGCTGCACATCTGGACGCCGCTTCAAAGCGGTCAGATCGGCATTACGGCCGGACCGGTAATGGCCGGGATGGCGCATTTTAAGCTGGTGGTCAACGGCCGCGGCGGGCACACCGCCAGCCCCCAGAGCGCCATCGATCCCATCATTGCTGCCGCCGGTATCATCCAGGGCGTTCAGAGCATCCAAACCCGTGAAATCGATGTGCTCAAAGAACCGACCATCATCATGTTCGGACGGATCCAGGGCGGTACGGCATCCAACGTCATCCCGGATTCGGTTACGCTGGAGGGAACCCTGCGGTATCTGTTTGAGGGCGACCCGGCCAGCGAACTCAACCCCAAAAAGCGGTTTGAACGGGTGGTATCCCACATCTGCAGCGCCCACCGGGCCGAGTACGAACTGTCTTTTCTGTACGGCCATCCAACCCTGGTCAACCATCGGGAGATGGCCGCATTGGTGCATGCGGTGGCGACCGAAAAACTGGATCCGGTACCGGAAATCGTCTCCTACGTATCACTGGCCGGAGAGGACTTTTCGGAGTTCGCCGCCCGCGTGCCGAGCGCCTTTTACTTTCTCGGGACGGGCAATCCGGCCAAGCAGACGGATTTCCCTCACCATCACCCGCGATTTAACATCGATGAAAGCGTTCTGAAAATCGGAGTCGAAATGCATGTCAGGGGGGCGCTGTCTTTTTTTAAAAGCGCGGACATGTTGAAATTCCTTAAAAGGAGGTGAGTTGTAAAGCAGGTATTATCGATGGTCTCGTAAAAGGTCAAATTTGTGATCTTTTCAAGAGAGCATTGCGTCTGTATAACAGGAAAAGCATTGCAAAGTAGTCGCAATTGTTTTTTAAAATCAAAAAGAAAGGAGTTTTCTGATGAAAAAAATTCTAAGCATTGCAATGATCATTATGCTGGCGGTTACGGCCGGTGCGGCGAGCGCCGCAATGTACGAGGGCAAGGAGATAAAGGCCAAACTGGCATCGGAAGAAATCGAAGGCGATTTTATGACGGTCTGGGCCAGAAATTTCTCTGAGCACATGAAACAGTGGTCCGGCGGGAAGATCGACATTAATGTATATCCCTACGGCACCCTGGGGGCGACCGGCGATATCAATGAGCTGGCCCAGATGGGCGTTGTGGAATTTGTCTTTTCAGATTATGCCTGGATCAGCTCATTCGTTCCCCAGGGCCAGGTCCTGGCGCTGAACTATCTGTTTCCCACCGAAAAAGTACCGGAAACGTTGAACTGGATGGCCAGAAACGGTGAGTTCATGCCGCTGCTGGAAAAGGCTTTCAGAAAGAACGGACTGGTGCCGCTGTCGATCATGTTTGAAGGGTGGCAATGGCTGACGTCCAAGAAAAAGGTCACATCGCTCGAAGACATGCAAGGTCTCAAACTCAGACTCATGTCTTCCAAGCTGCTGGTGGAAGACTACCAGGCCTATGGGGCGGCGCCGACGCCCATGAGCTATGGTGAAGTGTACAGCGGACTTCAGATGGGCCTGATCGACGCCCAGGTCAATCCGCTCTTTGCAATCTACAGCATGAAGTTTTATGAGGTGCAGGACTATCTCACCCAGCTGAAAAGCGAGCCGTTTATCGGAATCCCCACCGTCAATCAGGAGTTTTTCGACAATCTGCCCCAGAAGGTTCAGCAAGAGATGCGCAAGTTCTGGATCGATGCCATCATCCCGGCCGGAAAATGGATTACGGAAAGAAATGCGGCCGATATGGAAAAAATGAAAAAGGCCAAACCCGAGCTGAAGTTCACCGTCTTAGATGACGCCACGATTGCCGAGTTCAAAGCCAAGGCTGAAACGGTATATCCCAAATATACCAAAATCGGCGGTGAAGGCTCCCAGGAATTACTTGATGCACTCCTCAAAGACATCGAGGGTGCCAAAAAAGCCCTGGATTTAAATTAGACAGGTAGGACGGTAGAATATAGAATCCTGGCCCGGAGGGTCCGTCTTTGATTATGCCCCGGTTGGGTGGATTTTGCCGTTCGACATTTAGCGGAATAATGGAATGATGACATCCGTCTTGCAAAGCCTTCCCTTTGGTCTGCATGCTCTATGGGCTGGAAGCGGGATCGGAGCGAAAAATGGAATATTGGGGAACAAAAGCGGATGATGATTTGATTTTATATTCTGATCCGGGCCATCCTTATAAAATATAAAAACAGATCCCATTCCGTTAAACCCAGCATTCCAACATTCCATTATTCCGTCATTTCCCGGCATATGTTCACGGCATAGCCAATTTTCTCTGACCTGGCCCAGCTTCCGGTCCTTAGGGCCTACAGCCCGGAGGGAGGACCAGGGTTTCAATAATACAATAAAGGCGGTCAAAAATGAGCGACAAAAACGACAGTCGAAAGCAATTGAGCTTCTTCCAGAGACTGAATTTAAATATCGGATCGGTGGTCAACGCCGCAGAAGTCTCTATTTTGGTTTTTTGTGTCGCATCACTCGGGATACTGCTGATCACCAATGTGTTTGCCCGGACATTTTTTCAAAGCATTTATTTTGCCGAGGAAGTGTCAAAATTCCTGGTGATGCTGACCACGTTTACCGGGGTCAGCTACGGGGTCAGAAAAGCACGCCATATTCGGATGGGGGCATTTCTTGATGCGATGCCGCCCCTAATGGAAAAGACATTTCTCATCATAATTTCAGCAATCAGTGCCGTCGTAATGGCGATTATGACCTGGTTCTCCTATAAATATCTGATGAACGCCATGGACATGGGGCATATGACACCCGCCCTGCGGGTGCCGAAATGGACCTTTTATGTGATTATTCCGATTGGATTCGGCCTGGCATGTATCCAGTATATCCGGACGATTATCAAAAATATTACCGAGAAGGATCCCTGGCAGTCGCCGGATCAACAAAGTGAATACCAAGATGAACAGATCGGGGGGGCAAGCTTATGACACTTTTTGGAATCAGTCTGGCCTCGATGCTTTTGTTCGGGTTTCCCTTCATGGTGACCCTGTTGGGATCCCTGATATTGTATGTGTATGTCTACATGCCCGATTTTGCGCCGAAACTGGTGATGACCATGGTGCAGCAGGTCATTACCGGTGTGACGCCGCCGGCGCTGGTATGTGTACCGATGTTTATCCTGTCGGCCGGCATCATTACATCCGGCAAGTCCGCCGGCCGGCTGATAAACATGATCCAAACCTTTGTCGGCCATCTGCCGGGCGGGCTGCCCATCACAACCAACGCCAGCTGCACCCTCTTTGGCGCCGTTTCCGGATCGACCCAGGCCACCGTGGCGGCCATCGGCGGTACCATGCGGCCGATGCTGCTGGAAGCGGGATACAACAGCTCTTTTACCCTCGGGCTGATTATCAATTCCAGCGATATAGCCTTTCTCATTCCACCAAGTATCGGGTTTATCGTCTACGGTGTGGCGACCAGCACGTCTATCGGAATGCTCTTTCTATCCGGTGTTTTTCCCGGCTTGATGATTCTAGTGATGTTTTCCATCTACTGCTACTTCTATTCCAAATATAAAAAAGTGGGGGTGCTGCCCAGGGCCAGCTGGTCTGAGCGCGTGACAGCCGTAAAGGACGGACTGCCGGTCATGGGGTTTCCGGTGATTATCGTCGGCGGAATCTATGCCGGCTATTTCAGCCCCACCGAAGCCGCCGCCGCCTCAGTGTTCTATGCCCTGTTCCTGGAGCTTATCGTCTACAAGAGCCTGACACGCAGTAAATTGGTTGACTCCTTTCTGCAGACCGGCGTGATCACCGGCGTGGTCTTTATCCTGGTCGGGGCCGGCCAGGCGTTTTCATGGATGATCGGTTTTATGCAGATTCCCCAGCAAATCCTGCCGCCGCTTTTCGGAACGGATCCATCGATGCTGTGGGTCATCACGATCGTTGTGGCCGTGTATTTTGTCGCCTGCATGTTTGTGGATCCGATTGTCGCGATATTTATATTGAGCCCGATTTTCCAACCCTATGTCGTCAGTGCGGGTGTTGATCCCATTTTGCTGGGAACGCTGGTGACGCTGCAGGCGGCCATCGGTTCGGCGACGCCGCCGTTTGGCTGTGACATTTTTACGGCCCAGCTGATTTTTCGACGGCCCTATCTCGAGGTCATCGGCCACGCGTATCCCTTTCTTCTGATTCTGATACTGGCCACGATTATCCTGATCGCCTTTCCGGACATTGCATTATTTCTGCCGAATCTGGCAATGGGCAGGTGATCCGGATATTCCAATGTTGAAAATCAGGTTCTCCGGGCAGGTGATAGACAATCCGGAGCCGGACTGGATAATATAGCGCCGGCATATTGGAGTACTGGAGTGTTGGAGTATTATTTAATCATAGAACCCATTCCGGGGCCGACTCAAAGTCGGGCCCTCTAAACCGGTATTCTTAAATTTAGGGAGCTTTAATGAAAACAATGCCGACCCTGCATGATGCGTATCAGGCGCAGGCCCGCATAAAACCGCTGATCCGGCCAACGCCCCTGATCGCAGCCTCTGATTTAGCCGAAATAACCGCTGCCGCGCAGATTCATTTGAAGTTGGAGTGTTTGCAGCATACCGGGTCGTTTAAAGTCAGAGGCGCAGCCAACAAAATTCTGAGCCTCAGCGACGCGCAGAAGCGACAAGGGGTGATCACTTTTTCGACGGGTAATCACGGCAAAGCGGTTGCCTATGTGGCCCGACAGCTCGGCATCCAGTCGGTGGTCTGCCTTTCCGAGCATGTCGCCCCTTACCGGGTGGAAATGATCAAAGCGCTTGGCGCGGAAGTTTCCTTAAAAGGCCGCTCCCAGGATGAAGCCGAACAGAATTACCGCCAGCTGATGGCCGCCCGAGGTCTGGTGCCGGTGGTTCCGTTCGACGATCCGATGATAATTGCCGGCCAGGGGACAATCGCGCTTGAAATACTGTCAACGCTTCCCGATACGGATATTTTAATGATCCAACTCTCAGGGGGCGGCCTTTTGGCCGGGATGGCAATGGTTGCCAAGTCCATCAACCCGGGCATCCATGTGGTGGGGCTTTCGCTCGAGCAGTCACCGGCCATGCTTGAAAGTCTGAAAACCGGCCGGCCGGTGCAGGTGGCGGAAAAAGATTCGCTGGCCGATTCGCTTTTGGGAGGGATCGGCTTTGACAACCAATACACCTTGCCGATGGTGGAAAAATTTGCCGACGAACACCTGTTGATCTCCGAAGATGAAATAAAAGACGGTATGTTTTATATTTTCGATAAACATCGCTTGATTGCAGAAGGGGCTGCTGCCGTCGGGATCGGTGCGCTGCTGAATCAAAAAATTAATGTGAAAGGCAAAAACTTAGTGACCCTGCTTTCCGGCAGCACAATTGACTCTGATGACTATATGCGCACGATACAGGGCAGGCTGCCCGGACCCCCGGGAAGCAGCAATTTTAAATCTCACGCGACTAGGCAGGGAGGTGAATCATGACACGCAAATCAGGGCTTGTGTCCGTATTTATCGTCTGTGCGCTAATTTTTGGATACGCCGACCCGGCGGGCGCAGTTAAATACCTTTGGCAAGTGGCTCTGGAAGAAATAGAAGATAGCATGCAGCATGAATACGCCAAAAAGTTCGTCGAAATCATCGCAAAAGAATCCAAAGGACAGATTGGCTGTAACATCCATCTTTATGGACAGCTGGGCACGTCCGGCGATATCACCGAACTGCTGCAAAAAGGCGATATCCAGTTTGCTTTTCAATCCCCCGGGCATCTGGGATCCTATATCCCCGAGGTCCAGGTCTTTTCCATTCACTACCTTTTCCCGACTGACTTCAAGCTCCTTGAAAAAATCCTGCGCAAGGGACCGCATACATATAAAACCCTGCAAAAGTACTACCGCAAAAACAAATTGGAGCTAATGTCCATTATCGAAGAGGGCTGGCAGATATGGACAGCCAACAAGCCGCTGCGTAAACCGGCCGACTTCGACGGCACGACGTTTCGCGTGATGTCGTCACCGTTTCTCATTACCGCTTACCGCCTGTACGGCGCTTATGTCGTCACGGTGCCGTATGGGCAAATATACAACGATCTTGCGTTGGGTGCGATCGATGCCGAAACACAGCCATTTTTCGCGATCCAGGAAATGAAATTTTACGAAGTCCAGAACTACATGATTAAAGCCAACCAGTTGCCGTTTATCGCTACTTTTGCTGCCAACCATGAGTTCATCAGGAGGCTGCCGCAGGATATTCGGGCAATGATCGACGTTGCCATCGAAGGCGCCAATGAATACATCTTTGGTTTCGAACGCGGATTGAATAATAAACGCAAACAGATGATCATGGATGCCAAGCCTTCAATGCAGTATATTGAACTGACCGATGAGGAAATCAGCGTTTTTAAGAAAAAGGCGCAACCCCTGCGACAAAAATACCTGGAGATGGGTGGTCAAGGGGCAAAGGAAGTTCTGGATGCGGTAACCAAAGACATCGAGTGGGCTAAAAATAATTAAGCAGGTGCCGTCTGTCGCTGTATCGATATCGATGGACCGGAGCGCGGTGCCGCACGGCAACCTGTGCTCCAGATCCGGGCGATTGATCGCAAATCCCGCAAGCAGCAGGAGGAACAGATGTCCAAAAACTTAATATTTACCCGGGACGAATATCAGCAGCGGGTCCGCAAGACCAAAGAGATGATGGATAAAGGCGGCCTGGAAATGCTGCTGGTAATGGATCCGGCCAACATGAACTACCTGACCGGCTATGACGGCTGGTCCTTTTATGTCCATCAAGGGGTCATTGTTTCCCTGGATGCACAATACCCGCTGTGGTTCGGCCGGCAGCAGGATTCCAACGGGGCCAAGCTTACCAGCTGGCTGCCGGATGACTGTATCTGTGGCTATCCGGATGAATATGTCCAGTCACGCTATACGCACACCATGCGCTGGGTGGCGGATTTGCTGCGCGAAAAGAGACTGGAAAAGAAACGATTCGGCCTGGAGATGGACGGGTACTGGTTTAATGCGCGGATGTATCTCACCCTGTTAGAGGAGTTGCCCCAGGCCACCCTGCTGGACGGGACCAATCTGGTTAACTGGGTCAAAACCGTAAAATCCCCGACTGAAATCGCCTATATGCAGCAGGCCGCCCGGATTTGTGAACAGGTTATGCAAATCGCCGTCGCTGAAATCGATGTCGGTGTTTGGGAAAAAGATGTGGCGGCCAAAGTCTCGGCCGCCCAGATTGCCGGAACGGATGAATTCGGCGGTTCATCGCCGGCAATTTTTCCGATCATGCCGTCGGCCGAAAGAACCTCGACCGCCCATCTAACGTTTGATCCGGACCGCAAGTATCAGCCAAACGATGTCGTGCTGCTGGAACTCAGCGGTGCCAGATATCGCTATCATGCGCCGCTGTCCCGCACGGTATATCTGGGCAATCCGCCGGCGGATCTGACGAAAACAGCGGACGGGGTCGTCCAAGGGCTTCAGCAAACCTTGGCCTTTATCAAACCCGGCACAACGGCTGAAGAGGTGGAAGCATGCTGGCGCAATGCCATTGCCCATACGGGGCTGGTGAAGCCGTCGCGGGTGGGATACTCATACGGTCTGAATTATGTTCCGGACTGGGGCGAGCACACCGTCAGCCTCAGACCGGGCGATAAAACGATCCTGCAGCCGGGCATGACCCTGCACTTTATGCCGGGCATGTGGCTGGAAACCTATGGTTTCGAATGCAGTGAGCCGCTGCTTATAACGGAAGACGGATGCGAGAAATTTATCGAATATCCCCAGCAGCTTTTTGTCAAATAGGGACTGCCACACATTGGGTATGGATGCGCAATGACGAATGTCATTTTGGATAGTTTGTTGTCTGAAGCCTGAAAGATATTTATTTATTTAAACTATCTGTTTGAACAGCAGGGATCAGCTCTACAAAAAGCATGTCGTCACCGGCATAGATATCGGCGATTTCCAAATTTAGTGTCAACAGCTGATTGTAAAATTCGGACTTAACCGGCTTGAGATTGCCCAGGTCAACCGGGTATTCTACGCCACCGAGCGCAGTCAGCAATGCATTCAGCAACGCATCGCCCTGGCTGAAGTCCTTCTCGTCTTTGGAACCCTGCAGGGACGGGAAGAGCAACAGCTTCTTATTGCTTTTATCATATTTAAACGACACCTCCCAACGGCTCGGCAAATTCACCTCGCCGACCACAAAATTGATGGTCTGCTTGCCGACTTTGGTGGCGTATTTGATATCTTTGCCGATGATCAGGGAAGAGAATAAGATTTTACCTTTTTTAATTTTGATATTATCGATGGATTTAATATATAGTGATCCGATAAAATTTTTGCCGAAATCCATTTGATACGGCAGCATCGGCTTGATGGCCCGGGCAAGGCTTTGGGCCGGAACCACCACCGTCATTTCTTTCAGGCTGTCAACCTGAGCGGTTGATGAAGAAATCAGTAGAAGTAAAATGACAATCGCCAATATGGATCGATTTAAAATTTTCATCTGAAATTACCTTTCCCAATCTATTTGACGGTCTCGTAAAAAGCCGGATCTTACCATTTTTCTGGACTGCCGCCTGTGCGGGAATGACAATCAGTGAATGACTATCAGATAGATATAGATCACGTCATACCCGCGCAGGCGGGTATCCAGCCGTTAATATGACTTTTTACCGACTTCCGCATTCCCACTTCCGAATTCCCCACCACTCCAAGGCCGACAGTTTCAAGTACTTTTGAAAACCTCCAAAAAACACTTTTTCATAGATCTTAGTGCTTAAAACTTATACAGTGCGCCAGACACACATTGTCGGCACAGGCCGGGATCAGGCCCTGGTCCACCCGGTGATGGCACAGATTGCACTTTTGCGCGATACTGCGGTCCGGGTCATAAGCGATGGCGTCATAGGGGCATTCCTGGATACAGGCCTGACACCCGGTGCATAACTCATAGTCCATCACGACAATTCCGTCATCTCTTTTGCAAATAGCCGCTTCCGGGCAGACATCGGCACACGGCGGATCATCGCAGTGCCGGCACAGATTGACCTGAAATATAAATTCCGATCGATCATCGACCTGCCGCGGACCGTCTTCCCGAACCGAGATCAGCCTGACACCCTTAGCCGCCCGGTTTTCCTGCTTGCAGGCAACTTCGCAGGTTCGGCAGCCCCAGCACAGTTTTTCATCGATATTGATTTCGAAGTGAGCCATGGTATTGCCCTTCTCTTGGTGGTAATCAGTTTTTCGTTATTTGTTATTGGTTATTTGTTTGAAAGGTATCGGATCGGTTTGTTTATTTCACTGAAGACAGAAATATAAAATCAGATTTCCAACCAACTCTAATAACGATTAACAAATAACAAATAACGTCCGCCTGCATATTTTTAGGTCAATGGGAATATTATCCATCAACCACTCGGTTCCGGATAAATTTTGCACAACAACGTCCGCACACTTGTGGCTCCCATGGCCGGGTCACAGCTCTCATACGCGTTGTCGGTCAGGATATTGATATTGGATTCATCCCAGCCATGGCCGGGATCCTTCTTCTCCGGAAACCACCAGCCATGTTCGGCGGAGATTATCCGGGGATCCATACCGCCAAACAGCTTCGCCCGCTGCCGTACTTTGCCCCTGGCAGATTCGATGATGACCCAGTCCCCTTGCCGAATGCCTTCCTTTTGGGCCGTCTCCGGATGGATTTCAACAACGGGATCCGGGTGCAGTTCCCGCATCCACGCCAGTTGGCGGTTTTCGGTGTGGAAAAACCCCGGCAAACGCCGGCCGCTGATCAGGATATAGGGATATTGTCGATACAGCTCCGGCGCACTTAGCGGGCTTTCGGGCGGTTCGCGATATTGCGGCAACGGGTCATAGCCCCAATTTTCCAGCAGGGTCGAATACAGTTCAAATTTTTTGGTGGGAGTCGAAAAGCCGCGCTCCTTATACTTCCGATACTTGACTTCCCCGCGGATATAATCCATTTTTTTAAATTCCTGCCAGGTCATCCCCATGGGCTCGAGGATGTAATCCAGGCCGCCTTCAAACTTATCCCACCAGTGCTCGCCCTGCCCGACCCGGTATCCGAGATCATTGAGCATTTCATGATCCGAACGGCACTCACCGACTTGAATGACCTTGCGCCGGGGCAGCAGATAGCCGTGTCGCTTCCAGAAATCACCGATATAGTCCATCTCCAGCCAGGTGGCGGCGGGCAAAACGATATCGGCCAGTTCGGCGGTCGGGGTCAGGAAAAAATCGGCCACGGCCATAAAATCCACCTGTTCAAGGGCCCGGTAGACCTCTCTGGCATTGGCCCGGGTCAGCAGCGGATTGGAGCTGATCAAGAACAGCATTTTCACCGGGTACGGTTTTTCATCCAAAATCGCATCCCAGACGCATTTGGGATTGATGATGGCAAAATTGCCGGCCAGTCGAAAGCGGTCGCCCCCCAGCCGTTTTTCAGCCTGCTGCGGCGGCAGCATGCGGTGCGCGCCGAATTTTCCCACATTATTGATTTTAGGTGAATTAAACAAGACCTGGCCGCCTTTGGCATCGATGTTGCCGGTGATGCCCATCAGGGCCATCAGGGCCCGGTTGTTGTCGGCACAGTTAACCTGCTGCTCGATGGCCACCCCCCACTGGATGGCTGCCGGCCGGGTGGTTGCAAACAAGCGGGCGGCCTGTTCGATCTTATCCTGGGGCAGCCAGGTGATTGCGGCGACTTTATCCAGGGGGTACTGATTGACCCGCTCGACAAATTGCTCCCACCCGTAAACATGCTCGGCCACAAATTCCTGATCATAAAGATTTTCCGTGACGATTACATTGAGCAGGCCCAGGGCCAGGGCCGTATCGGTCCCGGGTCTGAGGGGCAGCCAGACGTCGGCCCGGGCGGCCACGCGGGTGAGCCGCGGATCAACGACAATCAGCTTGGCGCCGGCGTTCAGGCTGTTGGAAAAGGGCTCGCCCTTGTAGCAGTCCGGGTTGCTGATCGTCAGATTATTGCCCCACACCATGATGCACTTGGGATTATTTTCGTAGTCGACAATCGGATTGGAACCGCAGGTGATGATGCTGGTGGCAATGCGGGGTCCGTAACAAAAATGCCCGGCCGTCAGCACATTGGGCGTACCGAGCAAATTGGCAAAACGGTAAATCACGGCCTCGTTTTCCCGGCCCGTGCCGTAACCCAGCACAATGGACTCGGCGCCGAATCGATCCTTATAGTCCAGCATTCGACCGGCAATGGTATCCAGGGCGTCATCCCAGGAAATCCGCTCCCACTTCCCGCTGCCTTTGGGACCGATGCGACGGACCGGGTAGGTCAACCGGTCCGGGTGATAGGCCAACTGGGCCGATGCGAGTCCTTTGCTGCAAAGGGTTCCATGATTGATGGGGCAATCCGGATCACCCGCAATCTTAGCGACTTGGCCGCCTTTGGTGTAGACCAGAACCCCGCACCCCCCATGGCACATCCGGCAATGGCTTTTAACCACGGCGTCAAAGCCGTATACTTCCATTTCCCGTGCGACATGGGTGTATTTGAATTCGGCCATTAGCGGACTGCCCCTCTATAATGAAAGGTTCAGGGTTCAAAGGTCACAACCGATGGATACTTCTCGCTATAAGCAATATTGATTATTGAGTATTTGTAGGATTCTATATGATTTATATGAGAATTTTTCAACCCGGAACCGTAAACCCGTTTATGAAACTAATTATAAAGTGTTTGTCCAACCGAGTAAATCGCGGTTGAAAACCGCTCCCACAATTTATAATAGCGCTATGCATCAATAGGTAGTTTCTTTTTCGATTTTACCGGTCGCATTTTTAGCCGGCGGCTGGGCTGAACACTGAAACCGTTTACCTTTAACCTCTAACCTTTGACCTTTTACCTTTAGCCTTTAACCTTTTAGCCTTTAACTTAGCCTTCAACCTATAATATATCCCGCAGCAGGGCCGCGCAGGTGTCTGACAGTTTAACGCCGGTCTCTTCCACCGCGATCGCCTCCTGTTCACAGATCTCTATGCAGCTCAGGCAACCGACACAATCTTTAGGGGTAACCGCAATCGACTTGCCATTTCGCATTTCAAATACGTCCGCCGTGCAGACCTCGATACATTCTTCACAGCCATTGCATTTCGCCGGGTCCAGTTCAACCTCAAAACTCATTTTCTAAAATATCCTCACTGGGGTCATAAATTTTTACAAAAACGATGCAGCCTTGAAGGGCTGAGTATATCTATTTTCTAAATTTTCCACATATATGTCAACAACATAATTGTATCCAATATATAAATCAACTCTGTAATGTTTAAAATCAAAATTTATTGCTAAATCGTGATTATGAATCCTATAATTTGTATAACATACTTAAATATATATAAAATTCATAAAATATTTTTTATTGACTTTTTGCGCCGGGTAGATTACACCTATTTTTAACTTTCAAAAATTATAACTGTTTGTATACAACAATGCAAAAATCCACCATTCAACCAAAGGCCAAAAAAAAATCCACCTCCGTGCGGAAATTGGCCTACAACAATTTAAAATCAGATGTTCTCGCCGGGCGGTTCAACCCGGGTGAACGATTGACCGAAGAACATTTGGCTAAAAGCCTGGGAGTTAGCCGCACACCGGTCAGGGAGGCCCTTCACAAGCTTGAATCCGAGGGATTGATCAAGCCTCTCGAGAGTAGAGGGTTTTCGGTTGCGCGTGACTCGCGCGAGGAAATGGAGGATCTGTTTGATATCCGGGCCGCTCTGGAAGGATACGCGATCCGATTGATTTGCGACTGTATTGCCGAGAAATCAATTGCTGAACTGCAGGATCTGATTGGCAAGGCGGATAATGCGCTCGAGCGCAAGAAACTGGACGAGATATTCAGATACAATACCCAGTTTCATGACACGTTGCACGGGGTAATCTCCCATAAATCCCGCTTTCACAGCCTGATTGCCGACACCCGCAACTATGTCTTGCGATACCGTAAAGACAGCCTGCACTATCTTGCCGGTGCGAGACGAACCATTGACGGACATAAAAAAATACTGTTAGCGATCAGTTTAAAAGATGCGGATCTTTGTGAACGCGTGATGCGCGAGCACATCCGGGAAGCCAAAGAAGAGGCGTTGCACAAAGTTTTAGATTTTTGAATTTGGATTTTAGATTTAAGGAATTCTGCCTGTCGTGAGCTTTTGTGTCGAACGGTCTATTAAATATTGACAGAGCGTGGCGATTCCACCAATCCGAAACCCCTCCGGGCCGGAGGCCGCAATCTAAAATCCCAAATCATAACGCGTGACGTCATAGTAATAATAACGGAATGAATTTGTATATGCAGAGTTGGCATATATTCATCACCCTAGATGGTGTCCAAAAAAGTTGACTCATTTTAAAAGTAAGTTGCGAGATACGATACTATAGGAATTGCGATACATCGTTCGGGAGGTTCTGATGAAAGCAGATAAAGACAAATGTATAGCATGTAAACGGTGTTTCCCATATTGTCCGATGGGTAAAATTCAAACCTTTGCGCGGCATGATAAAATCCCGGGCCGAATCTACATCGAGATCGACCAGGATAAATGCACCGACTGCGGTATGTGCTTGCGGGCCAATATCTGCCCGGTCAAGGCCCTTTATCAGGAAGTCGAAGACTGGCCGCGGGAGATTCGCGGAATTCTGAGCAACCCGCTGATTGAGTTTAAGGGGTCGCAAGTGCCGGGACGGGGCACCGAAGAGATGAAAACCAATGACGTCAAAGGCTCTTTTCTTCCCGGCGAGGTGGGGGTCGGTGTCGAGTTGGGCCGGCCGGGGCTCGGCGCTTATTTTCGCGATGTTGAAATCGTTGCCATGGCATTAATGGGCGCAAATATCGGTTATGCGCTGGCCGAGGAAAACCCCGTAACCCATTTCATGTCGGACAAGACAACCGGCAAACTCAGAGACGATGTTCTCGGTGAAAAGGCAACTTCCGCGATTATCGAGGGCAAGTGCAAGCTGGAATACCTGCCCCAGGCCTTGAAGGCCTTGCAGGAGGCCGCCGGCAAGGTGGATACGGTATTTACGGTGGAAGTGATCACCAAGGTGACCCAGGAGGGCAAAGTACCGATCAAGGCCATCTTGGAGGAGGCCGGATTCTGGTATTCCATCAACACCAAAAACAACCTGGGGCTGGGTCTGCCGGCCTATGATTTTTACGGAGAAGGAGGCGCTTCATGACGCACAGCTTGCATCGCAGGGGGGACTACGAGAGCCTCAAGGAAGATTTTGTCGTGCTGGGTTGCCCGGCGACCGGTGTCAACAAGATCGGATCGGCCCCCAAAACCCAGAATTTTTTAAGCATCTGCTACAAACATGGACCGGTCAACCTTGGCGATATGAAAACCGGCAATATCTATAACACCACCATGGATGATATCCTGGCCAGTGTCACCGATGGCACCATCGTTCAGTGTACTTTTGACAACCGGGATAAAATTGTGGCCCTGATGAAGGAGCTCAAGGAAAGACGGCCCGGTATTTCCGTAGTCATCTCCGGAGTAGCCGATGTCGTTCAGCAGTGCATGCACGAAGCCGGACTGGGCCCGATTCATTCCCTGGAATATTCGCTGGGAACCTGGGGCAAAACCGAGCGATTGCCCGGATATGCCGTGTTGAAACTGCTGACCATGTGCGGCCATGCCATGATTGCCGCGGATCTGGTGGGTAAAATGGTGCGCGATGTCAAACGCGGTCGTCGAACCGTCAGATCCTGTGTGGTGGAGATGGCCCAGTGCTGCACCTGCGGTAATTTTAATCTCACCCGCGGGGAACAGATCTTCAAGGAAGTGATGGCCACCTACGCAGTCAAGAGTCTGTACTGACAATAAAATAGATAGAATACCTCAACTTTAGGCATTTTAGGCATTTTGCAATTTTAGGCATTTCTTGGAGTAGCGTGTTTTGCTTAAAGATCTTGCCGCATAGTAAAAAAACATTTTCTAACATACTATAGGAGACAAAAATGCGATATGTATTGGTCGGCGGGAGCGCCGCTGCCGTGAGTGCCCTGGAGGCAATTCGATCCGTTGACAAGTCGGGTCGAATCGATTTGTTCAGCGATGAAAACGTGCCGCTTTTTTCAAGAGTTCTTCTCCCGTATTATGTTGCCGAAGAGCTGTCAAAACCGCTGTTAAATTTCCGATCAGCCGATTTTTTCGAAGAAAACAACATTGCCGCGCATATTGGCGTCAGGGTTCAGCAGATAAACCCGGACGCCAAAACGGTAACGGCCGATGACGGGCATACGTATGAATATGACAAATTGCTGCTGGCCACCGGCGGCAATGCCATCATCCCCAAACTTCCGGGCGTGGACAAAGAAGGTATTTCAGCGCTCAAGACCATGCAGGACGCTGAACGAATCAATAGATTTGACGGGCAGCGGGCGGTCGTTATCGGCGCCGGCAGCATCGGCGTGGAATCCTGTATCAGCCTGATGCGAAGAGGTTTTAGGGTCACATTGCTCGAGCAGTTGGGGCATGTGCTGCCGACGGTTTTCGATGATGAAGCGGCCGGCATCATCAGAGGCGTGATCGAACAGATGGGCATCGAGGTAATTACCGGCGAACGGGCCATTGAATTTACCGGCAACGGCCGGGTCCAGAGCGTGGTGACGAGCACCGGAGAAATCGAGTGCGACAATGTGATTCTCTCGGTCGGTGTCAGACCGGCAGTGGAACTGGCCGAACCGGCCGGCATCGAAATCGGCATGATGGGCGGCATCGCCACCAACAGTTCCATGCTGACCAGCTGTCAGGATATTTACGCGGCCGGCGATGTCTGTGAAACGTTCGACATCGCGCGCAATCAGCCTTTTATCAACGCCATCTGGCCGATGGCGGTGGAGCAGGGCCATATCGCCGGCCTCAACATGGCCGGCCAGGACAAACAATACGCCGGATCGGTCAGAATGAATTCCATTGGAAATTTCATCGGTATTCCGGCGATGTCCATGGGGGTCACCCGCAGTGATGAGTGCTCTTATGTCGACGAAGAATGCCACTTCCAGGAAGTCAAAAAGCGCACCAAGAATACTTACAAAAAGATCATTTTAAAAAATGGCTGTATCGTCGGCGCAATTTTTATCGGGGTCGGCCAAACCCAGCGCTGCGGAATTATATCCATTCTGTTAAGGCGGCAGATAGAAGTTTCGGATTATATCCAGACGCTGATCAGCAATAATTTGAGCTTCATGGATATCCTGCCGCTGCTGCGGCGCTACGGCGACAAATTCACCGAACCCGAGTATAAAGAGCTGATGGATACGGGTCTTTAAGGGTTGAAAGGTTCAGGGTTCAAGGTTCAGAGGTTCAGAGGTTCGGGGCTTTAGATAGAAAATATCGAATGTCGAATAACGAATGTCGAAGTAAGGAATTCTATCGATTTTAATTTAAAATAGAAAGAGTGCAACGATACCTTCCTTCGAAATTCTGCGGTTCGATATTCGATATTCTGCGGTTCGCTGTTAAATTTTAGAGGATTATCAGTATATGGTCTGAGGACTATATCACTAGGTTAAATTGAGGCAACCCTGAACGTTGAACCTTGAACACTGGAACCTTTTTGTTAAGGAGGAAAAATTGCAAGTCATCAAGGTCGATCCTAAAAAGTGCACCGGATGCCACCAATGTGAGCTGTGGTGCGGGACGGAAATCGCGTCTCTTACCAAAGAGCTGGCCGAAGCCATAATTGAAGAACCCCAACCGGTGCCGCGGGTGTACGTGGAAGGCAAAAAACTGGCCCTGCAGTGTCGGCACTGTGTCGAAGCGCCCTGTCTGGATGCCTGCCCGAACGGCACCATGCGGCGGGACCCCGAAACGCAGCTGGTATACGTTCACGAACCGACGTGTATCGCATGTTGGATGTGTGTCATGGTTTGCCCGTTTGGCATTATCAATCCCTCACCGACTTATAAAGTGGCGATCAAATGCGATCGATGCCGCAATATGGGATACCCTATTTGTGCGGAAGTCTGCCCGACCCAGGCGATCACCGTTGAATCTCGCCAGGATTATCGCAAGGTGTTTTAGAAAGGAGAAAAAGATGGAGTTTATCCAGCGCAAGACCGCTGACCGCGCGGTGAATCATTTCCTGCTGAAAGCAGCAGACCAGGAGATCACAGTCGCATGGGATCGTTTTGAGGGCCAGCTGCCCGAATGTGGCTTCTGTGAATCAGGCTTGAGCTGCCGGGACTGCCTCCAGGGACCCTGCATCAGCCATCCGTTTCGAAGCCAGAGCAAACTGGGTGTCTGCGGCAAAGACAAAGATGTTCTGGCGGCCCAATCCTTGTTGCGCCTGGTTCTGAAAGGGACCATGTCCTATCTGGATCAGTTGAATGATTTTATCGATGCGATCCAGGCCGGTGCCGTCGAGCCCGCCGACAAGGACCAAACCGAGCAAACCTTAAAAGCGATCATGGATCTGCTGCATACCGGCAACTGCGCGGTGGCCGATGAGTTTTCGGCGCCCCTGCTGGCAGGTTGGAAAACGGCGGGGATTATGCCCCGGGGCATTGCCAACGATGTCTTCAAAGCCTCCCAGCGCCTGGAAGGCGGCATCAGCGGTATGGAGGAAACCCTGCTGTGGTCTTTTAAGACGGCGCTTCTGGCATGCATGGCTGACCGGCTCCAGAACCGGTTAAAGACGGCAGTTTTTGGCGACACCACGGCAGCGGAATTGGAGGTCAATCTGGGGGTTCTTAAAAAAGATGGGCCCATCGCGCTTTTATATGGACCCATTTCTCCGGTACTCAAACAAAAAATCGCCCAGGCGGCCCAGAAAAAAAACGTCAGCGTCATGGGCGTTTGCACGGATCCGCTGCTGCCGCCTTATCGATTTTTTCCGGTCACAACCTACGTGTCCCAGGAGATTCCTTTGATGACCGGTGCGGTGGATCTGATCGTTACCGGCAGTCAATTTGTCAACCCGTCATTGGCGGAGGTCGCTAAAGATTGGAAAGTAACCGTCGTGCCGACCGATGGACTCAATCAAGCTAGGGACCCGAATGCGTTGGCTCGAAAAATCGTCGAACAGGCGGTCCAGGCCCATGAGATGCGCCAAAATATTACCCGGGACATTCCCATGGTGAAAGAATCGGCGGTCATGGGCTATTCTGCCGCCCAGATCGACATCAACAAGATAGTCCAGGCCTTAGAGGGCGGCAAAATCAAGGGGATCGCGATCCTGGCCGGCAGCAATAACGTCAAATACACCCAGGATGAAGTACTGGTCACGCTAGCCAAGCAGTTTCTGGCCCAAGATATCCTGTGTATCTCGGATGGTGAGGCCAGTGTCAGTCTGGCAAAATACCGCCTGCTCGATCCGGCCCGACGCGATAAAGACTGTGGTGATGGCGTCAAAGAGCTGCTGGCCTCTTTGGGCAAAAATGTACCGTCGGTGATCGATTGGCGCCTGACGGATTTTCTCCTGGCCCTGGATGCCGCCGGCAGCAAACTGCTTTCGGATTACCCGATTTGTGCTTATTTTCCGGAAGCCAACCGCACGGCTGAGGTTACCCAGGCGATGTGGACGGTGGCCATGGGGGTATCCACCTATTTCTGGCCCTGTCTGCCGGTGACCGGCAGCGCTAAAACCCGGGCGGCTCTGGGTGATTTTTGCCGGCAAAAATTCGGCGCCAAACTGCATGTCGTCACCCAAAAGATCGACGCCCGCACAAAAGCCGGCCTGTTTTTGAAGGAAATCGATGCTTCGGCGGCGATGTCGGGCAAGTCCTGGGAATAACGCCAGGGGAAGTTATTTGTTATTAGTTATTCGTTATTGGTGCCTGAGTTGAGGAATTTATTCAGGCTATGAGTCTTTGCTGAAAAAGGTTTCAGGTGTCAGGATTTCGAATTCGAGTCGTACGCTACGATAGATAATACCTACGGAAATCGAAGGAGAGAAGCGAAAGCCGGTACAAATATGGAGGTAAGTCATAACCTCATGCTTAATAATTATGCCAGGAGTGATATCTTATAAGTGAACGGTCTTAGCGTTTGATTTTCCTGACACCTGAACACTGACACCTGAACCCTATATTTTAACAGAACACTGACACCTGAAACCTATATTTTATATTTTGTCATCAGAGGAGATCTTATGAGTTATCAAAGCGGACGTCACTTCCTTCAGATCCCGGGTCCGACCAATGTGCCGGACCGGGTGCTGCGGGCCTTGAGCAAACCGACCATCGATCACCGCGGGCCGGAGTTTGCCGAACTTTCACTTGAGGTTTTAGCCGGTCTGCAGCGCATCTTTCAAACTACCGGCCCGGTGGTTGTCTACCCCTCCTCCGGCACCGGCGCCTGGGAGGCGGCCCTGGTCAACACCTTATCGCCGGGTGACAGGGTATTGATGTTTGAAACCGGCCATTTTGCCACGCTCTGGTATAAAATCGCGCTGGCATTCGGTCTGGAGGTCGATTTTGTACCAACCAATTGGCGCCACGGCGTTAAGCCGGAAATCGTGGACGAAAAACTGGCCGAAGATAAAACCCATCAGATCAAATCGGTGATGGTCGTTCACAACGAGACGTCCACCGGGGTTACCAGCCGCATACCGTTGATCCGTGAAGCCATGGACCGGGCCGAGCATCCGGCCCTGTTGATGGTGGACACCATCTCTTCGCTGGCCTCGATTGATTATCGCCATGAAGCGTGGGGGGTCGACGTCACGGTGGGCTGCTCCCAGAAGGGGTTGATGCTGCCGCCGGGACTGGGGTTGAATGCGATCAGCCCCAAGGCCCTGGAAGCGGCAAAATCGGCCAAGCTGCCGAAGTCATTTTGGGATTGGCAGGCGATGTCGGCTGCCAACCAGGTTGGTTTCTTTCCCTATACGCCGGCCACGAATTTACTCTACGGCCTGCGCGAGGCAATTCAGATGCTCGAAGAAGAGGGGCTGCCGAATGTCTTTGCACGTCATGCTCGGCACGCGAAGCCACCCGCCGGGCCGTGCAGGCCTGGGGTCTTGAGGTTTTGTGCGAAAACCCCGCCGAATACAGCAGTTCCCTGACCGCCGTCATGATGCCCGCGGGGATTCGAAGCCGATGGGTTGCTTGGAGCTGGTACTGGAAAAGTTCGATATGTGTCTGGGCATCGGACTGGGTAAGGTCAAGGGAAAAATATTTAGAATCGGTCATCTGGGCGATTTTAATGACCTGATGCTGGCCGGAACCCTGGCAGGCCTGGAAATGGGGCTCTCGCTGGCCGGTATACCATTTTCAAAAGGAGGTGTTGCTGCCGCGCTCGATTTTCTTGAGCGCACTTTAAAGGAAAAGTAGTCCGGTTGTTTCCCGGATCGCCTGTTAAGTAATATTAATTAACATCCGCAAAATTTTCATGGAATAGCCGGTCCGAGGTGAACCGCGACGACCATCGTCGGCCGGGGTCTGAACCCGATCGGCCAATTGCTGTGGACAACAACATTCATCGAGACCTGCCGGTCTCGATCACTGCCCAAAAGGAGGATTTGTCATGCAAAGGAAAAAGCTATTTATCGCCATCCTGTCATTAACCCTGTTTCTGCCTGTTGTTCTCGCCATCCAGGGCCAGGCGGCTGAACTTAAATTCGGTCATGTGGGCGCCCCGGGTTCCCTGTTTACCATCAGTGTGGACGAATTTGCCAAACGCGTCAATGCCGAAGTCGACGGTTACACGGTGGTGGCCTTCGGCTCCAGTCAGCTCGGCAAAGACCGGGAGCTGCTGCGCAAGCTGAAGCTGGGCACCGTCGACTTTTGCCTGCCCTCCACCGTCATGTCTTCGGTGGTCGATGAATTCGGACTTTTCGAAATGCCTTACCTGGTTAAAAATAGACTCCACATGCGCGCCATCAGGGACCGGCTTTTCTGGAGCAAACTGGCTCCGGCGGTGGAAAAGCAGGGCTATCAGATTATCGCGGTCTGGGAAAACGGCTTCCGCAACATTACCAACAATGCGAGGCCCATCAATGTCCCTGCCGATCTGCAGGGCATCAAGCTGCGCACACCCAAAGGGGCCTGGCGCGTAAAGATGTTTAAAAGCTATGGGGCCAATCCAACCCCCATGGCGTTGTCGGAAGTCTTTGTGGCCCTTCAAACCGGGGTGATCGACGGCCAGGAAAACCCCATGGCCCAGATTTACAGCCAGAAATTTCAGGAGGTTCAAAAGTATTTGTCGCTCACCGGCCATGTCTACACGCCGGCCTATGTGACCGTCAGCAAAAAGCATTGGGCCAAATTACCGGCTGATGTGCGCACTAAAATTGAAGCCATCGCCCAGGGCATGCAGGAATTTGTTTACATGAAAGCCGCCCAGCTCGACGATGAGCTGTTAAAAAAGATGGCAGGTGCGGTTGAAATCAACACGGCCGACAAGAATGCCTTTATTGAAGCCAGCGGGCCCATCTATGAGGAATTCGGTCGTCAAGTGCCCGGAGGCGCCGAGCTTGTCTTAACAGCCCAGGCCTTGGGAAACATTTACTAAATCAGCATCAGCCACCCCCCCGGGCCGCGGCCCGGGGGGGGTCCGATATTTAATTGAAGATTGTAAATTGAATATTTATGGATGTCGCTGCGCTCCATCTTTTTAAAAATGGAATCCGCCGGCCTGCGACGAGCTCAGTCGAGTCGAGGCGGACCTTAAATATTCAATCTTCATTCTTCAATCAACAGGGGAGGTATTCTTGTACACGCGTTTTCGCAAAGTTTTCGAACGTTTGCTGGAGGCCATCGTCATTATTCTGATGTTGACCCTGACCATTATCGTATTGGTTGCGGTGGCTTACCGCAAAGGAGGCGCTTCATTAAGCTGGTATGATGAAATCGCATCTATCCTGCTGGCCTGGCTGACCTACTATGGTGCCGCCCTGGCCGCCATTCACCGGAGGCATATCGGATTTGCGGGCCTAATCAAAGCCATGAAGCCCGGGATGCGGATCCCGTTTATTATTTTCAGCGAGATTTGTATTTTGGGGTTTTTCGCGCTGCTGGCCTGGGTCGGCGTTGATGTGCTGATCATTCTGAAAGGCGACTCTCTGGTCAGCCTGCCGCAGGTGCCGACCCGCCTAACTCAGTCGGTTATCCCCATTGGCGCAGTGCTGTTCATTATCGCCGAGGCGCTTGGCATACCGGACGTATTGCGGGAAGCCAAAAACCCTGACGGATTTGCCAATCACGAAATTCCGGCCGAAGCGGATACGCTCACGGAGGTGCCCCCCAAATGACCCTTTTTTTGATGCTCATCGGTTTGTTCGCCCTGATTTTCATCAATGTACCCATCGCCATTGCCCTGGCGGTAGTGGCGGTGGTGGCCATGATTGCAACCCAAGGGGTGGATATATTGCCCAACGTGGCCCTGGTGATGTTTGACGGGGCGACCAAATTTCCCCTGCTGGCGATTCCGCTGTTCATTTTCGCCGGCGCCATCATGAATACCTCCGGGATTTCCAAACGGCTGATCGCCTTTGCATCGGCCTTGTTCGGCTTTATCAAGGGCGGGCTGGCCATGGTCAATATCGCGGCTTCGATGTTTTTTGCCGAGATGTCCGGCTCGGCGGTGGCCGACGTGGCGGCCCTGGGCTCGATCCTGATTCCGGCCATGAAAAAAAGGGGATATCCGCGCGGGTTTGCGGCGGCGGTAACGTCCTCTTCGGCCACGATTGCCATTATCATCCCGCCGTCGATTCCCATGATTCTTTATGCGGTCATGTCGGACAGCTCCGTGGTCCAGCTTTTTGTGGCCGGCATCATCCCCGGAGTCCTGGGTGGAACCCTCATGATGGGCGTCTGCTACTGGTTTGCCCGACGCTATAACTACCCGGTCGAGGAAGTGTTTCAGTTCAAAAGATTATGGTCCACCTTTAAACAAGCTTCCTGGGCTTTTTCACTGCCGCTCATCATATTGGGAGGGATCTTCGGCGGTATCGTGACGGCAACCGAAGGTGCCGGCCTGGCGGTAGCGGCTGCACTGTTCATCGGCGGCGTCATCTATCGCGAACTCAATTGGCGTCATCTGCGCAGCGCGATCATCGAAGGCGGCATATCGACGGCAGTCGTCATGCTGCTGGTGGCCGCATCGGCGCTGGTCGGCAACTACCTCACCGAGCAGCAGGTACCGCAACAATTGGCCCAGGCCATTATGAGTTGGACGGACAACCGTTATATGGTCCTGGCTCTGCTGAATGTATTTTTTCTGGTGGTCGGATTGTTTCTGCACTCGGCTGCCGCCATCATCCTGGTGGTTCCGATTGTCATGCCGCTGGTTAATGCGGTCGGCATCGACCCGGTTCATTTCGGGCTGATCGTCACCCTCAATCTGGGCATCGGCCAGCAGACCCCGCCGGTGGCCAGTGTGCTGATAACCGCCTGCTCGGTGGCCAAAGCGGACATCTGGGAAGTCAGCCGGATCAATGTCTTTTTTGTAGCGGTCATCGTGGTGGTACTCCTGTTGATCACCTACGTCCCCGTCATCCCGATGTCGCTCGTCAGGTTGTTTTACGGATAATAAATCAGCGACTGTTAGCCGGGCGTGAAATCTGCTCTATTCCAGGACCATCCTGATGCCCCCAGTTCAGCTGACAACCGCTGATTTATATTTGGTGCTTGCTATTTGGGATTCTAATATCTCTTCTGACTTTTGTCTGAAATTTTCCATAAGTTACTTGTGTGCCACCCCTTTCGCTGTGAATCACTTTACTTGACATTTCAGAATTTGCATGCCTAGGGTTTTTCCATCGCAATAAGCTCGGTGATGAACTCAGGGATCCTGGGTCTGGGATATTCTGCCCGTCATAAGCTTTTGTGTCCACGGTCTGTTTTAAATGATTAGAGCGGAGCGATACCGCCAATCCAAAATCCCAAATCGACGGTGAAAGGGATCTAATTCCAAAATTTACCATGAATATTTTGATTTAACCCCGAGCATAACCTTAACCCTGAACCTTAAACCCTGAACCTTGAACGTTTACAACATGGACCTATCCCAACTCAATATTGCCGGCGGTTGGCACAACGACTCGAAGATCCTGGAAAAATTCAGCCATGATATGAGCGCCTACCGGATTGTACCGGCTCTGGTCGTGGAACCCAAAACTGAAGAAGATGTTTTAAAAACCATTTCGTTTGCTAAAAACGAGGAACTCAGCATCGTTCCCCGTTCCGGCGGCAGCGATCTCAGCGGGGCCTCCATCGGACCGGGTATCGTTCTGAATTTTAAAAAGCACCTCAACCGGCTGGCCGTGGTGGGCGAAGAAACGATTGTCGAACCGGGTATGATTCTGGCAAACCTGGTGAATCAGCTAAACGATCACAATCTCATGCTGCCGGCCATCCCTTCGAGCAGCGCCGTGTGCGCGCTGGGCGGCAACGTCGGTACGCGGGCAACCGGTCCCAAGACGGCCAAATACGGGACCCTCGATGATTTTGTGACGTCATTGAGATTCATTTCGGCCCGGGGGGAGACGGTCGACACAACCCAGAGCCTGCCTGATTATTTGGCGACCGGATTACGTCGAATCCAGCAAAAATATCTGGCGGACGAAATCAGCCGTGAAATTGTGGCCGGCAGACCCTATATTGCCGGCGGCTACAACCTGAAAGCCTTTGATCGATACACCGATATGGGCGAGCTGGCCGCGCATCTGCTGGTCGGCAGTATCGGTACCCTGGGAGTAGTTACCGAGATACGGTTAAAACCGATCAGGCTGCGGCCGTCTAAAGGCACGTTGGTGGCCCATTTCAGAAATTACGATGAATTCACCGAAGCCGCCCTGCGCATCAAAGAGCTGGACCCGGCCGCCCTCGAATACTCGGATGCTTCCTGCTGCCGGCTCGTCAACGGCAAAATCCTCAACCTGGAGGATCCGGACATTGTGGCCACCCTGGTGGCCGAGTTTGATGACTCTTACGATAAGGTCCAGGCCGGCCGGGAAATAATCGAAGGTTATGATATCTCGCGGCTTTGGGAGTTTCAGGCCGGAAGCCCGCAGGAATCGGCCCTGTGGCAGGATCGCCGCCGAATTCTGCCCAGCCTGCTGAAATATTGCCGTCAAAATAACTTATTGCTGCTACCTATAATCGACGATATCGCGATCCATATCGAAAATTTCGGACCGGTCATTCAGGATCTTACAGAATTGATGCGGCAATTGAATATCGAGATATCCTTTTACGGGCACGCCGGGTTCGGCAGTATTCACGCCCGGCCCTACTTCGATCCGGCCAGTAAAAACCTGAAAGAGCAAATCGAAACGGTCTCCCGGGAATCATTTAAAGTCCTGCAAAAATACCGCGGCACGCTGGTAGGCGAGCACAACGCCGGCCGTTCCCGCTCGGTCTATCTCGAACAGGAGCTGGGCCCGGCCTTTGACTACCTGCGCCAAATCAAAAATTTATTTGATCCCGCTGATCTCTTCAACCCCGGCGCCCTGTTTTCCACCGATCCCATCAGCACCCATATGGATTTTACGGTCCGATAGAGCGTTTGGCCTATTAGCGCACCGATTCTGCCTTTTTTTGCAAAAGCGGCTTCACAACAATAATTTTTGTGCGTAATTATGCTGCAATGGAGCTGAACGGAAATGGAAATCCTACAATCAGGTCGAACTAAAATCGCATATGAAGCATCCGGCAGCGGGAAAGCAGGAGTCGTCATTCTGATTCGGGGACAAGGGACGCAACTGATCCATTGGCCCGCATCGTTTTACGAAGCGTTTTCGACCCGCGGGTTTCTGACGATACGATTCGACAACCGGGATACCGGCCGCTCCAGTAAATTTGATCGCATTGCCGGCCGGGAACTCGAGGCACTCAAACAGCGGCTTGCAGCCGGCGATGATATCGATCCGCCTTATACCTTGGATGATATGGCACTGGACGTCGTTGCACTCATGGATGAACTCGACATCGAAACGGCCCACATCGCCGGTATTTCCATGGGCGGTTTCATTGCCCAGCTGCTGGCGGCGAAATATCCTGCACGGGTACTTTCGATGACGTCGATCATGTCCGGCAGCGGACAGGTCGACCATACACTCATTGACTCGTTGTGGTCGGTTCCAAGATCCCGTGAAGAGTATATCCAGGAGTGGGTCGAATACATCCGCCAATTTGGCAGTAAGCAGTATTTCGAAGGTGATGATTATTCGCGCCGGATCGCTGCAGCAGCATTCGACCGCTGCTACTCGCCTGACGGCGCCAACCGTCAGCTGCTTGCCATTTTCTCCAGAAAAAATCCAAAAGAATGGGTCAAATCGATTGCAGTACCGACCCTGGTGGTTCACGGTTCCGATGATTTGCTGATTTCCCCGTCAAGGGGCCGGGAGACCGCCAGGCTAATTCCAGGCGCAACATTTCAATTGATCGACGGTATGGGGCACGATATCCCTCCCCGCCTCGGAAAACTGCTTGCTGAAATCGTTCTTAAGCATATCCTGCTGAACGCAAACCGTAGCGCTTAATCTTAACTGTCGGGGAACAAAGGAGGACACAGCATGTCAGAACTGATGAAACTTGAAGAACTGTTGATAAAGAGGCGGATAAGCCGCCGTCAATTTTTAAGGCGTCTTTCCATTCTGGGATTGACGGGGGCAGTCTCCCCGGCACTATGGAAATCCATCGTGCATGCCGAAACCCCGCCAAGGGGGGGCAACTTCCGCATCGGCCTAACTGGCGGCAGCACCGCTGAATCCCTCGATCCGGCAACTTACGGGACCGGGGTGATCAACCACTTCATGGTGAGCGCAATTGGCAACTGCCTGGCAGAGATCGACCATAACGGCGAGGCGATCCCGGAGCTGGCCGAATCGTGGGAAACAAGTTCGGGCGCCAATGTCTGGACCTTCCGCCTGCGCCGGGGCGTGACGTTTCACAACGGTAAAACATTGACAGCCGATGATGTAATCGCTTCTATCAACCACCACCGCGGCGAGAACACCAAATCGGCTGGCAAGCCGCTTCTGAAGTCGGTGACCGATATCCGCAAGGTTGATAACCGGACCGTCGTATTCGAACTGGGCAGCGGCAATGCGGATTTTCCTTATGTCTTATCAGAGTATTTCTTTATCATCTTTCCGTCCAAAGACGGTCGCTGTGACTGGAAGTCAGGGGTCGCCACGGGCGGCTACAAGCTCACCGAGTTCGAGCCGGGTGTGCGCTATGTGGGTGAGCGCAATCCGGATTACTGGAAGGAAGGGCGGGCCCATTTCGATCGAGTGGAGATAGTGCCGCTCGCCGACCAGGCGGCCCGGACGACCGCCCTGATGACCGGTGAAGTCGACTGCATCGGCGCTGTCGATCTCAGCACGGTGCATCTCCTGAAACGCAAGCCCGGGATCACCGTTGACGCCGTGACCGGAACACAGCATTTTACCATGCCGATGTTTACAGACGTCGCGCCCTTTGACGATGTTAATGTACGTCTGGCCCTTAAATATGCGATCGACCGCGAGCAGCTTGTCAAAATCCTGCTCTCCGGATTCGGACGGGTGGGAAACGACAGTCCGATCACGCCGGCCAACCGCTATTTCAATACTGAAATGCAGCAGCGCAAGTATGATCCGGAAAAAGCCCGTTACCACCTGAAACGAGCCGGCCTCGACCGCCTGTCGGTGAAGCTTCACGCCGCCGACGCCGCGTTTCCGAAGGCCATCGATGCGGCGGTGCTTTTCAGCGGGTCGGCGGCCAAAGCCGGCATCGAGATCCAGGTCGAGCGCGAACCGAATGACGGCTACTGGTCGAATGTCTGGTTGAAAAAACCGTTTGTCACCTGTTTCTGGAGCGGCCGACCCACCGAGGACCTGATGTTTACTACCGCCTACGCGGCAGATTCCCCCTGGAACGATGCGCACTGGAAGAACGAGCGTTTCAACAAACTGCTGGTTGAGGCCCGAACTGAGCTCGACTCCGATCGCCGCCGGGCGATGTACTGGGAGATGCAAAAGATCGTGCGTGACGACGGCGGTACGATCATCCCGGTCTATGCGCAATATGTCTTTGCCAGCCGGAGCAACCTCGCTCACGGACCCCTGGCTGCAAACCGAGACGTGGATGGCTGGAAGGCGATGGAGCGTTGGTGGTATAAGTCATAAAGATATTTCCATTTTACGATATGGTTTAGGGCTGAATGCACAGCATTCGGCCCTAATTGTTTGTGGGCCGGGCATGGCGAGAGTCTAGCGGGTGCAATACCCGAACCGGCCCTGGTTGTCGGAACTGTCAGCTGAGGGCAAGGGGCGTTGTTGCGAGGCAAGGCCGATATCGGTAATTGAAACTAACTGCATAACCGGTTGATCATTAGTCAAGACGCGACACCAAGTACTCCGCTTGCCACTGCCTGGGCCTGCCGGTCCCGCACCGAGCGGCATCTTTCTAACCCTCCCGATTCATCTGTTTATGATACGGTGCGCTGTATATCTGCCCGACCACCGGATGCCGGCTCGAACGCTTCTATTCACCGATCAAACGCCGGCTGCGTCCTGCCATCCCTGCAGAAAATTGCCGGCTAATTGGCCCAGCATATCAACTTTGTACCCGCCCTCCTGGATAATGAGAGACGGGATGTTCAGGGCGGCGATGTCCCCGGCCAATTTTCCATAGTAATCCGGCGTCAATTTGAAGTCGCAGATGGGATCATCTTCATAGGTATCCAGGCCCAGGGAGACAATCAGATATCGGGGTCGATAATTTTGAACCTCGGAGAGAGCCGTTTGCAGGGTGCGCGCGTATTCTTCCTCAGTGGTGCCTGAGTCAAGGGGCAAGTTAAGGTTGTACCCGGCGCCGACCCCGCTGCCGCGCTCTGCAGCGAATCCGCTGTAATGCGGATAGGCATAAGTCGGGTCGGCGTGGATCGAGACGTACAAGACCCTGTCGCTGTCGTAGAATATGTCCTGGGTTCCGTTTCCGTGATGGTAGTCGACATCTAAAATGGCGATGCGGCCGGCCGGGACCAGATATGAGGCCGCGATGGCAGCGTTGTTCAAGTAGCAGTACCCGCCGCACTTGGACCGCATGGCGTGGTGTCCCGGCGGGCGGCACAGGGCGTAGGCGGTCTTTTGGGTGTCTTGCAGCAGGTCCGCGGCAGTCAGGGCGCAGTTGGCCGAAAGCATGGCGGCATCATAGGTCTGGGGCGTAACCGGGGTTTCGGTGTCGAAGCAATAGTATCCCACTTTGGCCATTACCGTGGGCGCTTCAACCGGCCAGCGGTCGGAATAAGGCCAGATGCTCGGAAAGAGCACCTCAACCGCCTGGCCCTCGGATTCCGGATCTACCATGGGGGTCTGAGGTCCGGTCTTCAGGTAGTCGAGGTAATCTTCGGTATGTACGGCCGTAAGGTGCTCCCGGGGAAACGTGCGTGGGGCAATGAAGTCGGCCAGACCGGCCGAAGCCAGCGCCCGTGCTATCTCGCGCGGTCGCGCGCTCACCTCGGACACCTGGGCCCGATGCCCGTAATGCAGCACATACGGTGCTTGATAGCTTTCCTGTTTTTCAGAATAGACTGCTTTCATAAAACGCCTCCTGATATATTTGTCCGCCTAATCGGGCGAAGGCTAGTATTTCCCGTTAAGCGCCTCGGAGAGAAACAAGCGGCCATGGCGACGATGCCGCCGGTTGAAATTCACAGCATAGCCGGTCAAGCGCCGGCGCATTACCGTGGCAATGGGAACAGCGCCTGTCCTTAATAGCATATGGAGATTTGTCATAAACGCCTACGCAAAACAGGGCGTTTTACTGTCGGACAGGATACCACCGAGGCGATCCAAAAGATCATCACGGTCGGGATCATCGAAAAAATATTTTTTTCGACTAATCCCCCTCAAAATGATATGATGCAGCGCTCCAGGCTTGATTAGGCAAGCTTTGCGAGGCATGTCAACCAGGTATCAAATAAATCAGACTTTGTAAACCGTAAATCCGAGGAATATAGAATGTCCCATATCTTCCCCAATCACTGCAAATCCATTGTCTGTTAAATTTGAAGCGATAACTTGTGAAAGACGGTCTAAATGAATTTTTCGAACTCTTACGCACGCTTGGATGAAGTTTTTTACGAAAGAATACGACCTATCCCGGTTCGGGCTCCCCAGCTCTTTTTGTGGAATCCCAGTTTGGCTGAACGGCTAATGATTCAAGATGAATTGAATTGTGATTCGGTTGACCTTGCGCAAGCTTTTTCAGGAAATCACATTTTACCCGGCTCGGAACCCATTGCGACTGTGTATGCCGGACACCAGTTTGGCAGTTTTGTGCCCCAACTCGGAGACGGAAGAGCGCATCTTCTCGGAGAGCTGTTGGATCAATCCGGTCAAAGATGGGACCTTCAGCTCAAAGGCTCCGGCCGCACCGCGTTTTCCAGAGGGGGAGATGGTCGTTGTGCCCTCGGTCCGGCTGTTCGAGAGTTTATCATGAGCGAGGCCATGAATGCCTTGGGAGTTCCAACAACAAGCTGTCTGGCAGTTGTCAAGACGGGAGAACCTGTTTTTCGTGAGACACCATTGCCAGGGGCTGTTGTGACCAGGGTTGCTGCAAGTCATGTCCGTATTGGAACTTTTCAGTACTTCGCGGCTCGAGGTGATCATCGAGCTCTCAAGACGATCTGCAACTATACTATTGAGCGCCACTATCCGGAGCTGCAGGTGGAGGGACCGATTCAATATGTTGCGTTTATAAGCAAGGTCATCGAAAGGCAGATTCAAACCGTCGTTGAATGGATGCGGGTCGGTTTTATTCACGGCGTCATGAATACTGATAACACCGCCCTTTCCGGGGAAACCATCGACTATGGCCCGTGTGCCATGCTGGGAATCTATGATCCGCAGACCGTTTACAGCTCGATTGATACGATGGGTCGCTATGCTTTCGGCAATCAGCCTGGAATTCTACAATGGAACATCGCACGATTCGCTGAATGTTTGTTGCCGCTCATCAATGCTGACCGGAAAAAAGCAATAGATCAGGTCGGATCTGTGATTGCAGGGTTTGCCGACCGTTTTGAGAAAGAATTTATGAAAATGATGGGAAAGAAGCTTGGTCTGACATCTATTCAGCCGGAGGATCAGAAACTAATCGCTTCTATTTTGAACCGGCTCACGGATAAGAGGTTAGACTACACGGTCACTTTCGATCTCCTGACCCAATCTTTGATGTCTGAAGCTGCAGCTTCTCAGATGAATAATGAACTGGGGGAGTGTTTCGACCTTTGGCAAAAACGATTAAGCGAACAAAACGCAGTTTCTCGAAACGTAAAGGAACTGATGCGGCGACACAATCCTGTGGTAATCCCCAGGAATCATCATGTTGAGGCGGTGATTCAAGAATGTGAGCAGACTGGTAAAGTTACGTTGGCCGAGAAATTTCTTCAGGTCCTTCGCTCACCATATGAAGAGCTGCCCCAAACATCCGAGTTTCAGGACCCGCCGGGTGACGGTGACAAGGATTATCAAACTTTCTGCGGAACCTGAGGCTCAAGCTTTGTGGAATAATCCGCTTGATAATAGGGAACATCCTGACTAATCAAACTATTAGCCCGGCCCGTTTAAGTATCTTAGAAACGGCTGTGGTGGACACACCAACCCGTCTGGCAACTTCAGCAAATGAAACCCCAGGGGATTAAGGGGACGTCCGTTATATATTTACATTTATTTAGCTCTCCGCAAATTTACGTCAACTTTTGACGACCTTATTTTCTCATTTATCGCCTAATAGTTTATCTTGCAGTTGTTTCATATTCATTATCGCGACTGCACGACTGGTGGCTCTGCTCACCGTTGCCGGACTGATTCTTAGAGTGCGCGCAACATCTGCACAACTAATCATCAGTTTACGAACCGCTATATAGCACAACACAGTTCGTGCTTTTGTGATCGTAGCCTCTTTGCTGGCTGTCTTTAAATCTTCAGGATCTATTTTATAATGCTGTGCAACTTTCAGCAATAGCGTATCTATATCAATGCCGTATGCCTCCAGCCGATACCTTTCCTCCAAGTCTTCTTCAGCTTGCTTTAATACACTTTCTACAAAATCCGAGGAACCCAGTATCCGCTCATCGCCTTTGATCCGGATTCCACTATCCCGAAATTCCTTTAATGCAAACCAACCCCCTACTGACCTTAACAATCCACCGCCAACAAGGTCGGGCCGCTTTCCGTAAGAAACCCCTTTTGATACAAATGCATTATAAGCCCGCCGCGCCGGTCCTATTGATTTGCCAAATAAATTCAATACATACTCCGTATCCTGCCAGTCGCATTTGACCTTGCCCATTAGCACCCCGTGACCGCTGTATGGATAGCTTTTCAATTCTCTGACACCCTTGACCATCTTTGCTCTTATTGGGTTTAAATGAAGGTAGCGTACCAGTTCTTTCAAATACACATCCTCTTCACACAAAAAGGACTTGTACCGGTTTTGAAACAACTGCCCGTGACGCCTATATCGGTGATTGAAACTAACCGCATAACCGGTTAAAAGCCGCCGCATCACCATGGCGAGCGGAGCTAATCCGGTTTTCAAAAGCAGATGCACATGATTGGTCATCAGCACCCAGGCATAACAATGGGTTTTGGTATCGGGTAGGATATCGCCTAATCGTTTCAAAAAATCTTCACGATCAGCTGTATTTCTAAATATTGCCTGGCGCTCAATACCGCGGATAATAATATGATGCAACGCGCCTGGCGCATCTATGCGGGCTCTTCGTGGCATTTTTTGTTATTAACACAAATGATCCTATATGTAAATATGTAACGGATGTCCCCATGCTCATACATCCTTAGTATTTGGACATTTGGGCATTGTTGAAAGTCCATTGCGGTGTGAAAATCCCCCGCATATCTATTGATTTTTTTGATAGATTGCCACTCGCATAATTTTTGATTTGACCGTTTACTTTAAAATATCAATATGTCACGGAAACTCAAGAATTATGCGCTCGTGCGAATTTAAGGCAATAATCTTGACTCTTTATTCGATTTAAAGGTATTGTTAGGAAAATTTATTTGAAAATCAAAAATGGCGAAATTTTATCATGGATGAGAGAAATCTCAAAATAATTAAAGAGTTAAAGGGTATGTTACTGAAAAAATTTAATTTTATCTCAGAGGTGATATTATTCGGCTCACAAGCCTCTGGAAAAGCACCCGATAGCTCGGATTACGATATCCTTATCATTGTCAACGAAAATTTACCATGGCAACAGCAGAGAAAAATTGTGGATGAAACTTATCTGATAGATCTTAAGTACAACATTTTGACAGATGTTAAGATAATCTCAGAGCCGCAACTGAATACACTGAGGGGAAAACAGCCATTTGTTCAAAATGCCCTCAGGAGGGGAATTGCCGCATGAAAGAAGCTGATAGAAAAGCACTAATCAATCATCGCATTTCTAAAGCAAATGATGCGGTAAGTGATGTTGAATTCTTGATAAAAGGTAAAAGATTTTTGCTAGCGATTAACAGAATCTATTACGGCATATTTTATATACTATCAGCGCTTTCTTTGAAATATGATTTCCATACCTCAAAACATCAGCAATTGATTGGATGGTTTAATAAAGAGTTTGTTGCGTCTGGTAGGATGGACGCAAAATATGGTAAAATAATCCATAATGCGTTTAAGAACCGGTCTACAGGTGATTATGACGATTTTGCGGAGTTTGATGAAGAAGAAGTTAAGGATTCATTTGAAGAGATGAAAAAATTTATTAATGCTATTCGAGCAATGCTATGAACTTTCATTCCCTATAATAAAAATTGTAAGTGCATCAAGCACTAAGGATATTAAATGGTAACTTGGAACGGTGAACCTTGGACCTGTGAACCCTCACAAAAAAAACAATGCGAAGCATTAAGTAATTTATCCACCCGACTTATGGCCGGTAAATTCTTTCATTTTCAAAGAGCGATGCCTTACCTCGAAGGTCTATTTTAAATGGCGGAGAAATTAGAATAAAAGCAGCCCCAGCGAGGACAAGCCGGCAAAGAATAAGACCAGATAATTAAATATCTTTTGTGACAGCGCCGTCAGCAGCCGGCGGCCGAAAAATGTTCCGAGTATTACAAAGGGCAGCATATAGGCGAAAAATCGCAGCGTATCGACACCGATCATTTCATGATAAATAAAGATCGGCAGTTTGGATGTATTGACTATCAGAAAAAACCAGGCGCCGGTCCCCATAAGTTGTCTTTTGTCCAGCCCCATCATGATTAAATAAATACCCATGATGGGACCGGAGGCGTTGCCGTCAGGACTGCAAGAATGTTGGTTTCTATGGCGATATCCTTGCCCGGTCGAGCCGGTTGTAGCGAAGCGTAAATCCCGCTATACCGGGGAATTGAAGATTGAAGATTGCAAATTGAATATTTGTGGATGTCGCTTCAGGCTTCGCCTTCGGCTGCGACCCGACAGGTCGCTCAGTCTTTTATTGATCTAGACCGTTCGGCACAAAAGCTCACGACAGGCAGAGCACATCAATTCGACATTCGACATTTATTGTTCGATATTGGATATTTGCTTTTTCGAAGTTTGTAGGTTGAGTTGAGATCCGGTAGTCCTTTGTTGTGTTTCGTTCCTCTACCCAACTTACATAAAGGTGTTAAATGTTGGCATTTCGATACTCGAATCGAAATCTAACGCAGGTAATTCGGTGGAATGTCATTTATCTTTATTTTTGTAATGG
This sequence comes from uncultured delta proteobacterium, assembly GCA_963710795.1. GTDB lineage: Bacteria > Desulfobacterota > Desulfobacteria > Desulfobacterales > JAFDCJ01 > JAFDCJ01. The sequence goes on along the minus strand of CAVQBT010000033.1, from coordinate 40,192 downwards.
ACCCGCAAAAAAAACTCGTACTAATTCGTGGCTAAAATATGAAACCTAATCTGGTACTTTCGATTTAGGGATAGATTGGCCGCAACGCCAGCAAATCATTCCCGACTTTTTCCGCTTTCAGTACAAAATCACATAGCCCGATATTCAAACACAGGTCGAAATCCGCTTCCGGGGCCCAGGTCACCGCCGGATCAAAAAAAATCCGGGCCGTCTTCGAATCTTTGAGGCGGCGGTAGATTTCCTTTTTATCCACTTTTTGATCATTCAGCCGGGCCGCGATATATTCCGCACAGGAGGTGTCCTCATCATTGGGAGTAACCGCCCAGGTACCCATGCAGACCAGTGAAACCGTCTCAGGTGCCTTCTTTTTGATGTAAGATACGATGGCTTCGGCGTTGACAAAGCTGCCGGAAATCAACTCATCGGCGTCCTTGGCATTGGCAAAACCCTGGGTGCCGGCCGATGTGGTCTGGATGACGGTTTTACCCGCAAAATCGACATCCTGAATATCCGCCGGGGAGTTGCCGTAATCAAATCCCGGCAGAATTTTGCCCTTGCGCTCCCCCATCAGGGCATAGGCCGGGTTTTCTTCCTTGAGCTGGTAAGCCAGATCGACGTCGCCCACCGGGATAATTTCCCTGGCGCCGTTCCGTATAACATAACACGCTGTGGAAAAAGCGCGAAATACATCGATAATGACCGCCAGGCCCCGGGCCTGTTTGGCTCCTGCAACTAAATCCAAGATGTCTATGTGCATTAATTTCTCCCCGCCATTGTATTCTGGCACTGCTTCGCAATGTTTGATTGTAAATCCGGCACCTCTCATATGAAACTACGAGGAATGACGAATGATGATTGTCGAATGACGAATTGTGGATGTCGCTTCGCGTGGCCTTTTTTAAAATAGATAGAACACATTATTCGATGTTGGATGTTCAATGTTCGATGCTTACAGTCCGCCGAAGGAGGATTCATTGGTTTCTTTTTTTGATTTGACTGGACGCTCGCGGCCAGCGGCGACGCTCGTATGAAAAGATGCCAAATGGGCATAGCAGGGTCCCGCTATCAGCGGGATCGGCACGGTGGCCGACCCTGCGACAGCATAAGATCAAAGTTGTTTTGTCGATTTGACTGGAGGCTCGCGTCCGGAGGTGGCGGTCGTATGAACTTTAACAAAGTTAAAAAGCGAGGCGATGACAATTCCCACCCTTCTATTCGTCGGGATGGGGCCAGGGACTGTTATCGGTTTCTTCCATAAAATAGCAAAATCGATTCCACTCGAATTCACGATTGGAAATGGGGCAGCGCAACTTTAATTTCCGGTCGGATACACCAACCACCTCCCAATCCCCGCGGCGGGGACCATCTTCAATATATATTTTTTGACCGACTTTAAACGGGTAGGGTCTGAATATCGTTACGTTATGCTTTTCCATTTTAATCACCTGTTTAACACCCTAATTGAGCAAAACGTGCTCGATTTGGGTGTTAATTGTTGTTTGTTATTCGTAATTAGAACGAGGCCGCCGCTTATTGGCCGGCACGGTGGCCGACCCTACGATAGCAAAGATCAAAATTTCTTTTTCGATTAGTCTAGTCGTTTTTTATTCGAAGAGATCTGCATGGCTTCCGGTTAGAACGAGGCATAACTCACTGCCCTCGATTCGGTAAATAAGCAACCAATCCGGCTCAATATAACATTCCCGGCAGTCTTTCAAAATACCTTTTAACCGATGGTCCCGGGTTTTAGATGGCAGTTTTTCGCCCTCGACCAGCAGTTGTATAATTGTTTTAAGCTTTTCAAAATCCTTATACCGCTTTTTCAGTCGCTTAATATCTCTTTTGAACTGAGTATCACGCCGTATAGATCGCATAGATCAGATTCCAAGATCATCATACAATTCTTTGGCAGTGGAAAATGATTTGCCTTGGCCCTGTCTTGAATTTTCAATTGCCTTCATCGTCTTTTTATTGGGTATATGGAGTTCAAACGGCAATCCGCGGTGGGCGATAATCTGGCGATAATAAAGCTCGAATGATTTTGAAACTGACAGACCCAACTCATTAAGGATAGCTTCGGCCTCCTTTTTTATTTTCGGATCAATCAGAGCTCGGGCTGAGGCAGTTTTTGTTGTTCCCATATTTTCTCTCCCTGTTTATAGCATATAGTATGCTATAATGATTGTCATGTCAACCGTGGGAATGCATTTTAAATTTAAATTATTATTCATTCGCAATTTTAAAAAAAAGAATTAGCTTAGACCGATTGGAATAATGCAATGATGATGGCTATCGGACAGGCCCTGGTATCCAACCCCGCCCTGTTAATGCTGGATAAACCTTCAGAGGGACTATCCATATCTGTCATAAAGCGAATTGAGGACGTCTGTCGTCAATTGAAATCTCGGGACGTAGCCATCCTGCTGGTTGAGCAAGACCTTGAAATGGCCCGGTCGCTGGCCGATCGCGTCTATTTCTTGGTGGACGGCAAGATTGACCGTAAAATCAATGGAGATGTCTGGAGGAATGATCCGGCAACTATCAGTACTTATTTAGAAGCCTAAGCCGGACAAGCTGGAAAAATGCCTAAAATGCGCTAAAATGCCTAAAATTATGGTGTCGCTTCGCTCCGTCTTTATTATGAACGTCTGATAATTTTCACTCAGGCAGATTGAAGCTTATCAGTGACAGTCTAATCGACTTGGTTGACTGAGTTCTAAGAAACGTTTCGAAATTGAGTTTTGTGATTTGAGATTTATTTGTTATTTGGTGCTTGTAATTTGGAATTTTATTTGTTTATAGAACCTTCTGATGCGCCAGGTTTAGAAATTACCTTGGCGCAAACTGGCCTCGATTTTCGATCATTTTGGGGCAAAAGTGTCTCCTTGACAATACGACCGGTATCCGATAACTGAGTCCCGGTAGTTGAGCCGCCCTGAAAAAAACAGCGCCAAAAGCTGTAATTAAATTTGTTAATGTTAATTCAGCAACTGAGATAAAATAAAACAGTCAAAAAAATTTAAAAACATGCAGTATAACATAATTATTCCGCCGGGACTTCTATCCAATGACCTGCTTCAATCAAAAAAGAGCGAATTACGACCCTGAAAGCGCTATTCTCAAAGCGGAATAATTATCGGAGTACATCGATGCAAACAAAAACTCAGACCCCCCCGGGCTTTATGGAGTGGAAGGAGATGACCTCACTGGTTGGATCCATGCGAACACGCTCCCTTGTCGCCCGCCCCACGACGATTGAACAGTGCCGCGAGGCGCTGGATTACTGCCGGCAGAATGACATGACGATCTGCGCCCGCGGAGCCGGCCGCGGCTACGGGGACCTTGCGCTCAACGACGGCAACGCCCTTTTAGACATGAGCGCCATGACCCGGATATTAGAGTTCGATGAAAAGACCGCCCGGATTACGGTCGAGGCCGGCATTCGGCTTATCGATATTTACCAGGCGGTCCACCACCTCCTGCTATACCTCCCCGCCAGTCCGACAGAGTCGCACTCCAGTGTCGCCGGGGCGATCTGTGCCAATGTCAACGGCAAGGACGCCTGGCACCACGGCAGTTTCGCCCGGCAGGTCGTGCGCCTGACCCTGCTGCTTGCCAGCGGTGAAACGCTTGACATCGACCGCTCCCACGAGCTTTTCAATGCCGTCATGGGCGGCATCGGGCTGCTGGGTGTCATCGTGGACGCCACCCTCCAGCTGCGCCCGATCCCCTCGCCCTATGTCGAGATCAACCGCATTCCGACGCCTGACGTCGACGCCCTGCTCGCCAAAATGGCTCAAATTGAAAAATCCCACGACGCGGCCGTCGTGTGGGTGGATGCCTATGCCGCTGGAAGCAAAATCGGGCGTTCCGTGATTCATGCCGCGAAATGGATCGAACGCCCCGAAACTGAATCACAGCGCCGGGAAATCCTGCAGGCAGGCTACGAGCGCCTCGACCACCATCGCCAGTTCGGCCTGGCACTGCACGAAAAATTCGGCCCGATCCTGTCGCTCATGCTTCAGGCCCAGCGCCCCATGATGATTTCGTTTAACCGGCTCTACTACACCATGTGCCAACTGCTGTATCGCATGGGACGCTCCTCGAACTCCGAACTATTTCTCAGGTTTGGATTCGAAGCCAGTTTCACCGTGCCGCCGGCCCACCTCGTCTGCGGCCCACACGGATACACGGTCCAGCTTACCTTTCCGCGATCCAGTGCCCGCGAAGCGATCATCGAGCTGCTGGAAATCTGCCAGTCGTCACCCTGCCCGCCGGTCACGACCATCCTGCGCGCCCACAAACCGGACGATTCCCTGATCTCGTTTTCCGAGGACGGTTACAGTCTCAATTTCGAATTCCACCCCAAGAAGCGCCACGAGGCCGCCAGCCGCGAGGCCGTCGACCGCCTGATCGATGCCACGGTCCGGCGCGGCGGCAAGATTCACCTGGCCAAGGACCAGGTCCTGAGACCCGATCAGTTCTACCGCGTCTTTCCCCGCTACCGCGAGCTCCTGGAGATCAAGCACCGGCTCGATCCGAACGGCCTGTTCACCTCCGACCTGGCACGCCGGGTCGGCATCGACCCGGCCCTGCCTAAGCCGCAGCAGGAGAATGACGAATGATGATTGTCGAATGACGAATTATGGAGGTCGCTTCGCTCCGCTATTTTTAACAAATAAAATAGATCGTTCGACACAAAAGCTCACGACGGGCAGAATACATTTTTCGATGTTCGATGTTGGACGTTCGATGTTCGACGTTCAATCTTATCAGTGTTTCGGTCTAATGTTCGTACAAGGGTCCACCACTCACCATCCCGGAACCCATTCACCCTGTCAAAAAAAATTCTCACGTTGACATTTAATATTGAAAATGCTTAGAAATAGTTTCATGTCAACCCATTGCACCGCCCTGAAAAATAGCGATATCAGATGCGGATAAACATATTTTTTGTTTTAAGCATCGCACAGCAAAAAATTAATTTATCCGCCGGACCGTCGATCCGGCAAATATCTTCAGTATTCAAAAAAACAGTTCGCATCTCTAAGTATGATGCATTTCAGGACGGATAAATTAATAATAAGGAGGCCAATCATGACTAAAAAATTAGCAATGATCGCACTGGCAGTTGTTTTTTTAACCGCGGCCGGACTGAGCAGCGCCGCTGCCGCCGACACGATTAAAATCGGTTTCCATGCGCCGTTGACGGGTTTTGCCGCATCAGACGGCAAATCGTCGTCCGAGGGCGCCAAACTGGCGGTGGAACAAATCAATTCCGCCGGCGGAATCAACGGCAAAATGCTCGAACTGGTAATCTATGACGACCAGGCCAAGGCGGCCCAGGCCATCCCTATTGCCAACAAACTCATCGGCCAGGACGAGGTTGTCATCGGCGTATCCGGCAGCTATTCCGGCCCGACCCGGGCGGCGGCCGGCGTTTTTCAGGAAGCCGGCATTCCCTATATTGCAGCCTATGCCATCCATCCGGACATCACCCGTGCCGGGAATTATGTGTTCCGGACCAGTTTTCTGGGCGAAATTCAGGGGCGCGGCGGCGCTAAACTGGTCGGCGATATGCTGGGAAAAAAGCGGGTGGTGATCATTACCCTGCAAAATGACTTCGGCAAATCCCTGGCAGCCGGTTTCAAAAGCAAGGCCGCTGACTACGGCATCGAGGTGATCAACGAGTATCAGTATTCCATCAAGGATCGCCAGTTCGGTTCCATCGTGGCCAAGGTTAAAGCGGACCAGCCGGAAGCCATTTATGCCTCCGGATACTACTTTACCGCCGGGCCTTTGATCAGTCAGCTGCGGGCTGCCGGGGTGACCGTACCGATCATCGGGCAGGAAGGCTATGATTCCCAGAAATTCATCGAGATCGCCGGCGCGGCGGCCGAAGGCGTCATTATCACCACCAGCCTGGATCGCGATTCGGATGTGCCTGAAACGAAAAATTTTATCAGCGCTTTTGAGAAAAAAGCCGGGTTCAAAGCCGATATGGTTGCTGCTTCAGCCCACACGGCGATTCTCGTTGCCGCCGATGCTTTAAAGCGTGCCGGTTCCACCGACCCGGAAGCAATCCGCAAGGCCATCGCAACCACCAACCTGAGGGTCTCCACCGGCACAATATCCTTCAACAGTCTGGGCGAAGTCATGAAGGCCGTGCAGAACCAGGTAGTTAAAAACGGCAACTGGCATCGGCATTCGGTTATCGATGACCCGGCGCTGCTGGCACCACCGGACAAATAGGCTAACTTGGTTGTTTTTTTAAGAAGGGATTGAGCATTTATTGCTTAATCCCTTCTCAGAATTAATTTGTAGAAATTCCAAAAACCAAATCACAAATAACAAATAAATCTCAAATCACAATACCCAAATTCGAAACAAATCATCGTATGCGGTGGATCTATTTAATTGGTATCTCCCTCAAAAGCATTATTCTTCTGAGTGCATGTAGAATGAACTACCATGTTGCATATCATAAACTGTTTTGGTCATTGAAGTTTGGAACTTGGATATTGTTTGTTATTTGGTTTTTGGTGCTTGGGATTTACCATCCCTAAGTACTCTGCAGTGATTCAGGCATTATTTTCAACTCTTTATGTGCCTATTGCAAACTCCGATAGGTGATCTTGTGCTTTACCTGGAACTGCTCATTCAGGGGTTGATACAAGGCAGCATGTACGCCATTATTGCGGTTGGGCTGACCCTGGTTTACGGGCTGCTGCGCATCCTGCACGTGGCCCATGCCGGCCTCTTTGCCCTGGGCGGTTACCTTGGCCTGTTGATCACCAACGCCACCGGGAGTCTGGCCCTGGGCATGCTCCTGTCAGCCGTCACGGTCGGCATCGCGGGCATGCTCATGTATCGCCTGTGCTACCAGCCAATTCTGGATCGCCCTCCCTATGTCGCCCTGATCGCCTCCATCGGCATATTCGTCGCCATGGAGGAAGTCTTTCGCCTGATTTTCGGACCCTACGGCCTGACTTACCAGAATCCACCGCTGCAGTCACAGATTACACTCATGGGCATCAACCTGCGGACGGCTGAGCTCGGAATGGTGGTGACCGCCGTCACGCTATTGGGCATTTTATCCTATCTGTCTCAAAACACCCGAATCGGAATCGCCTGGCGCGCCACGGTGGACGATCCTGAAATTGCTGAATCTTTCGGCATCGACACCATCAAGGTTCGGTACCTGAACTTTTTTATCGGCTCCGGCCTGGCGGCGGTGGCCGGGATTTTTGTCTCACTGCTCAGCAACCTGGTGGAACCGACCATGGGGGCCGTCCCTGCGTACAAGGCCCTGGCGATTATCGTACTGGGGGGCCTCGGCAACGTCAAAGGGACGCTCATCGCCTCCCTGCTGCTGGGTGTCGTCGAGGCCTTCGGAACTATTTATATCGGCTCGATCCTGGACCGGGATGCAATCGCATTCGCCTTTTTGATCGTGGTTTTGATGTTCAGGCCCCAGGGTTTGTTTGCGGGAAAGTAACAATGAATTCGGAAGTCGGAATGCGGAAGTCGGAATTAAAGAACACAGGGCAGCGTGTTGAGAGCCTGGAGTGATGGAGTACTGACGTGTTGGAGTGGTGGAGCACTGGAGCGATGAATGGTTGATATAATGGAATAATCTAAACCATGTTTGGTTCTCGCATAACCAAAGGTAGAAGATTAAAAATAAGATCTATTTCCGCTTTTAAACCCAATACTCCAATACTCGCTCCGAGGCGTAGGCTCTACACGCCCTCTGCGAGCCGGAGGCCAGCACTCCAACTTTTTAATGGCGACATGACCCAAATTGCAGCAAACTTGTTACAACTATCCAACAATCTCGGTTCACACCCGGAGACGCTCATGGGAATTTATGAAATCAGCCTGGCCACGGTGGTGGGCATAAATATCTTACTGGCGCTGGGCCTTAATATGATCACCGGGTTTTGCGGGCAGATCAGCCTGGGCCATGCCGCTTTTTACGGTGTCGGTGCCTACACCTGCGCGCTTTTGGCCAAGGCCGGCGCCCCCCTGCCGCTGGCCATTGCGGCCGGCATGGTGGCCGCCGGCGTCCTGGGCCTGATCGTCGGACTTGTCAGCCTGCGCGTACGCCATGATTTTCTGGCCATTACCACCATGGGCGTCGGGTTTTTGTTTCTGGGCATCGTTCGGCAGCAGGAATTTTTGGGCGGTGAACTGGGCATATCCGGCATCCCCGCCGCGGGGCTGAGCAAAATCGGCTACCTGGCCCTGGTTCTGATCCTGACAGCTTTTTTTGCGCTATTCAGTTTATGGATCAAACGATCCTGGATGGGCTTTGCTTTTGATGCCGTGGCCGATGACGAAGACACGGCCCGGGCGGTCAGCGTGGACGTGGGGGCCTACAAACTGGCCGCTTTTGCCATGGGCACGGCCATGGCCGGGGTCGCCGGCGGGCTATATACGTTCTTTGCCCGCTTTTTGATGCCGGACGATTTTGGATTCATCACATCGATCTCCGTGCTGTCGATGGTGGCCGTCGGCGGGATCGGATCGGTTTTCGGCATTACTGTCGCCACCATTATTCTGACGTTAATGCCTGAATTTTTCCGGTTTATCAGCGACTATAAGCTGCTGGTTTACGGGACCCTGCTTTTTGCCGTGATGCGGTTTGCCCCTGATGGACTGGCCGGGCTGGCACTCAGTCTGTCCGACGGTATCAAAACCAAAGCAGATAAACCGGAAAGAATAGCCACAAAGCCACCAAGACACTAAGATAAGGTTACTATTTAGTTAATCTTCGTGCCTTTGGGTCTTGGTGGCGAAAATTTTATTTTTGGCAATCCCTTCGCAATCATGATGCGGTTTCAACTAATAGAGCCTAAAATCGCGGCCGGAAAGGAAATGGCCGGATGAGTGTGATGCTTGAAGTTCGCAATGTCACCGTGCGCTTCGGTGGCGTCCTGGCCCTGGACAACGTTTCGTTTAAGGTGAATCAGGGAGAATTCCTGTGCCTGATCGGCCCCAACGGTGCCGGCAAGACCACCCTGATGCGCGCCGCGACCGGGGTCATCAAACCCCAGTCGGCTCAAGTGCTGCTGGCCGGCCGAGATATTTCGCATCTGCCGACCCACAAAAGGGCCCGCTTAGGCTTGGCGTTGACCCACCAGATCGTGCGCCCCTTTCGCTCCATGACCGTCCTTGACAACGTGGCGCTGACAGCCGGCCATCGCCGCCTAGACCGAATCATTACGGCGATGATTTCAGTGGATCGCTCAGCCGCGCGCCAGCAGGCCATGAAATATCTGGAACTGGTGGGAATCGAAGGCGTATCGCAAAAAAGTGTGCTGGGACAACCGCTGGGCGTCACCAAACGACTCGAGGTCGCCCGGGCCCTGGCCCTTGAACCGCAGGTCCTGCTGCTGGACGAACCCCTGGCCGGTCTGAACAGCGTTGAAGCCGCCCGGCTGGCCGATACGGTGGCCGATATCAACCGGCAGGGGCTGACCGTCGTCATGATCGAGCATAACCTGGGTGAAGTCCTGCGGATCAGCCAGCGCCTGGTCGTGCTGGACAACGGCCACAAAATCGCCGACGGCAAGCCGCTGGATGTGATGCGCGACCCGACGGTTCGAGCCGCCTATGTCGGGAAGGAGCGACAGCATGCTGCGGCTTGAATCGCTGAGTTGCGGATACGGCGAAATGACGGCCGTCCAGGAGCTGACGCTGAACGTCCCGCGCGGTGAAATTACGGCCATGCTGGGCGCCAACGGGGCCGGCAAATCCTCAACCATCATGTGCATTGCCGGGCACGTGACCGTCATGAGCGGACGCATCATTTACGGCGAAAAAGAGATCACCCGCGCCACGCCAATGGCGCGCGTTAAGGCCGGCATTGCGGTGGTCCCCGAGGGTCGGCGGCTGTTTCCCAGCCTGACCGTCAAAGAAAACCTGATCGTCGGCGGTTACAGCCAGCCCCGGGAAAACTCCCGGCAGGGTATTGATCGCGTGCTGGCGCTTTTCCCCGGGCTTGACGATCGGCTGAAACAGCTGGCCGGATCGCTTTCCGGCGGCGAACAGCAAATGCTGTCCATCGGCCGCGCCATGATGTCAAATCCGGATTTGCTCTTGATCGATGAACTTTCGCTGGGTTTGATGCCCAAGATCATCGATCTTTGCTATGAGGCTATCACTGAATTAAAGAACAACGGGCTAACCATCCTGCTTGTCGAACAAAGCACCCAGCGGGCGCTGGAAGTGGCCGATCGGGTCTGCGTATTGGAGTCGGGCAGAGACGTGTGGCAGGGTACGGCCGAGAAGGCCAGAGACAACGCCGGGTTAATCGACGCGTTGCTTGGACTGCAGGCGGATGGGCAAATGCCGGACGGACCTTAAAATCTTAGGATTAAATTGTGTTTTTGGGAGCCCCTATCCTTGATCCTGGCGTCTGCCGCATAATTTTTATGGCCTGGCCGGAAGACCGTCACAAGATTTTTTGTTTAGGGTTCACCTAAATGCAACAAAAGGAGCAACGGGGACTCATGTTTTCAAATTATTACAGTACGCTTGACCAGGAACAGGTGACTCGGATTCATGAGGCCTCATTGGAAGTGCTGCAGACTAGGGGAATCCGCCTCAGCCATACTCTGGCACTGGAACAGCTGGCAGCGGCAGGTGCCCGGGTGGATCCGGCCCGTGAACGGGTGTGTACCTGCCGCCTCGGATGGTTGAAGACGGTGTCGCTCGCTGCCCGAAAAGATTTCTCTGCGCCGGTCGTTCGGCCGAATATGACTTCACCGTTGAAAACGGTTCTTCACGGTCGCCCGCATTTCGAACGGTCGCGGGCCCCATTTCCTATTTCGATTCCAGGGTTGCGCAAACCCGGCCCCTTAGCATTGGGGATTGCGCAGACATCGCCCATCTTGTGGATGCAATGGACCATTTGAACATCCTGGCCACCTTGACGCCCCGGGACATTCCCCAGGAAACCTATGATATCGAAATTCTCAAGGTCCATCTGGAAAACTGTCGCAAGCACATTTGGGCCCTGACAACCGACTCCAATAATCTGAAATACCAATTGGAAATGATGGTGGCCGTGGCCGGCGGCAGCCGGCAATTGCAGCACCGGCCGATCTGCAGTGGCATTGTCTGCCTGATCGACCCGCTTTTTTTTCCGGACGACGAAATCGAACGGCTTTTGCTCTAATGGCAGTACAATCTGCCGGTGCGCGTACCGCTGTGTCCCGTTGTCGGGGCCAACGCCCCATACACCCTGGCCGGGGCCGTCATGCAAGCCAATGCGGAGGCCCTGGGAAGCCTGACCCTGCTGCAAACCCTGTGCCCCGGAATTCCGACCTGGTACTAGCCCCTCGTACAGCTGATGGATATGCGCAAGGGGGTCACCGGTAGTACGAATCCTGAAACCCTGCTGATCCTCAGTGCGCTCTGCTGCATGGCCAGGCAATACGGTGTACCGAGCATCGGCACCGGCATGATCAGCTCCGGTTACCAGCCCCACCAGACCATGCTCGAACGGGGCACCGGCATCACCGCCCTCGCCCTATCAGGCGTCAGCGAGCTGGGCGGCGTGGGAGGCCTTGACGGCGGGAAGATGGTGAGCCCCTTATCCATAGCCATCGATCATGAATTCATTGGGTTTATTAAACGGATACTCAAAGGTATTGAAATTGATACCGACACCATGGCCACCGATGCCATCAACCGGGTAGGCTTTGGGGGCAATTTTTTGGAGGATCTCCACACCCTGAACCATCTGCGAGGTGAGGAGCGGTTTACCCCCTCGCTTCTGACTACGAAGCCTTATGCGGCATGCAAGGAAGATCCGCGAACCATCTATGACCGGGCCGGCGACCAGATCGATCGCATCATGGAACATCACGAGGTTCCACCCCTTGAGCTCGGTCTGCAAAAAGAACTCGACGCTATATTGACGGCGGCCCAAAAAGAGTTGGGCGTATGTTAGCCACGGCTGACGACCACTCATCGCCCAGGACGCAATTATATTGATTGCCTTAAGGGGACTTCAGCCTCCACGATCTGAATTGGGCACAACACTCCCGCCTGTCCCGTTGCACCAGAATGGCGATCTGATCGACCTTCCCGCAGAACACGCCGAGCATAGTTATTTTAGGTTAGCCGTTTATCCTCCGGATCCGGGGAACAGGTACCTTAATCGCGGTTTCTTTTGCCCTTGACTCGCAAAGATACCGCATGGTATGCCTTGACGTTCAATAAACCCCTTAGTCGGGGTCAAGCTTGCGCCATAGCCGAAGATGGCGCTGAGGTGGCTATCGCCTGTATAGGTATCACATCCAAAGATTCCATCGAGGCGGCATCAGCTGCGATCCTAACGAAAAGCTCCAGCCAAGGTCCAAAAGCTATGCGAAGCCGCCAAAAGTAACCATTCCGGTTTGGTTACTTTCTGTCATGGCGGCCCCATCCCCAGGCCTGACGATGCTCAATGTATCAACGGATTTTATGCAGTCTCCGGGATGGAGGGACTGTACACGGAAATTTTTATCAGTGAACAGATGGAGAAGTTCCATAAATGAAGTAAAGGTATTCGATGTCGCTCCTCGTCACCATGTCATTGCTAAACGGCCTGACACTGGCCGCCCTGCTGTTCATCACAGCCAGCGGCCTGACCCTGTCTTTTAGCCTGATGCGGGTTGTCAACCTGACCCATGGCGCGTTTTATATGGCCGGTGGCTTCATCGGCGTGTCGGTGATCAAAGTCACCGGGAGTTGGCTGCTGGCTATGCTCGCGGGCGGCGGTGTCATGGCTGTCGCTGCCCTGCTGGAAGAAAAGTACCTGCTGCGTTGGGCCCGCGGCAATGACCTGATAGAGACCCTGATTTCGCTGTCCGTGGCCATCATCATCGGGGACCTGGTTCTGGTCATCTGGGGGGGATACCCCAGAACCATTGAAATCCCTGAGATGCTGAGCGGCATCTGGACCATACCGGTGATCGATATGGTCTATCCCATATTTCGGATATTTATGCTGGGATTGGCCATTTTTATCATCGTTGCCCTGTGGCTTTTCCTTAAGAAAACCAACCTGGGGATCACCATCCGGGCCGGTGTCGATAATTTCGAGATGGTGTCCGCTTTAGGAATCAATGTCCGCCGGCTGTTTACGATCGTTTTTTGCCTTTCCGGCTTTTTGGCCGGTGTTTCCGGCGTTGTGGGCGGAACCTTCATGATGCTGGTGGTGGGCGAAGACTGGCGCATTCTGACCTTGACGCTGATCGTGATCATTATCGGCGGTATGGGCAGCCTGGGGGGCACCATCGTGGGGGCCCTGATAACCGGTCTGATCTACAGTTTTGCAACCGCCTATATTCCTGAATTTTCGTTGTTCATCCTGTTTTTGCCCGTGGCCGTTATCCTCTCCATCAGGCCCCATGGGCTGTTTGGTACAAAGGCGTAATCCGATGCCACTTACCCGTATACCTAAAACCGTCGTCGTGCTGTCGTCCCTGGCAATATTGGTCGCGGTGCCGTGGATCGCTTCGGATTATTTTGTCATGATGTGTATCCGCGTCATGTATTTCGGAATGCTGACCCTGAGCCTGTGCTTTCTGGCAGGCGAACTGGGGGTGGTTTCGTTGATGCAGGCATCGTTTTTCGGTATATCGGGATACTTCATCGCCATTTTGCAGACCCGCTATCAGATTCCATTTCCCATCCCCCCCCTGGTGGGCATCGGTATGGCGGTCTTGTTTGCCGCCTTGACAGGGCTTTTGGTGATTCGCGTCCGGGGCATATACTTTTTGATGCTCACCCTGGTGCTGGGCCAGCTCGTCTGGGCCCTGGCGAGTCAATGGGCATCGGTCACCCGAGGAGATTCGGGCATTACCGACATATTCGCTCCGGTGATATTCGGGATCTCAACCGAAAAATCAAAAGGTGCGTTCTATCTCTTTGAGCTGTTTTTCTTTTGCGGCGTGATTTACTTTCTGGCGGCGTTGAAACGGTCCCCGTTCGGGTTGATGCTGCGCGGCGTTCGCGACAGCGAGAGCCGCATGGCGATGCTGGGCTACCCGGTATCCCTTCTGCGTTACCTGGCGTTTATCTTTGCCGCGTTCGTGGCCTCCATCGGGGGTGTTTTCTTTGCCTACTTTACCGGCCTGATCAATCCCCACTCGGTCTCATTAACCACCAACGTCGAAACCCTGCTTTCGGCAATTTTGGGCGGCATTCAGACCTTGTTCGGGGCGATCCTGGGAACCGCAATTCTTAAAATTCTGGATCTGGTTCTGAGCGGTATCACCCAGCGCTATTTGCTGATTATGGGGATCTTGTTTTTGATTACGATTATGTTCGCGCCCAAGGGGGCTGCCGGGGCGTTTGAAGCGCCTATGGGACTAGTGTTGCATCGCGAGCTTTGGGAAGCGAAGCGGACGCCCGCCAAGGGCGCCGCCGACGATTCGTTTCTATGAGGACACCAAATAGGAAAGGAGAGAGAAGATGAAAAGAAAAAATTGGGTTGTCGCAATCACGGCAGTTTTCTTTTTTATCGGTGCCCTAGCGGGCAATGCGACGGCATTGGATGAAATCCGCATCGGCACCATCGGCCCGACTCACCGGTTGGGCGACCATTTTCGGCCAGGGCGTCCTCAACGGCGTCAAATTGGCCCTTGAGGAACACAACAATGAATTCAACGGCGTTCCGATCAAAGTTTTTAGCGAGGACACCAAGGCCGATGTGGAAGTGATGCGGACCAAACTGGACTCTCTCAAGAACCGCGACAAAGTCCATTTGATCATCGGGCCTTCGCTGGGCCACGAAGGTATGGCGGCGGTGGATTGGGGTGCGCGCAACCCCGAGGTTCCCATCCTGATCGGCTATTCCGCCCCGGAAGACATTACCATGCGCAAGGCCACCAACAGTGTCATCCGTCCCGGCTGGACCGGCGCCCAGGTGATTTTCAATTTTGGCCAATACTGCGCCAAAGATCTGGGGTATAAAAAGGTGATCATCGTCGGGCAGGATTACTCCTACCCCTGGGACCAGGCCGCCGGCTTCATCAGAGGGTTTCTGGAAAACGGCGGGGAAAAAGTCGAACGTATCTGGCATCCGGTGGAAGCCGTTGATTTCAGCTCGATCATGGCCAAGCTGATGAGCATGTCCAAGGAGTACGATGCGGTCTTGAACAATTCCGGCGGTGCCCAGGTGGTTGGCTTTTTCAAACAGTGGAAACAGTTCGGACTGGACAAGATCTATCCCCAGATCCTGGGGCAGGCCAACGTGCCGATCGTGTCGATGCTCACCGAACTCGGGGATTCCGCTCTGGGAGTTTACTCTTCGCTGCACTACTACGACGGCAACCCTTCCGAGGCCAACCAGAAATTCCGTGAAAGCTTCAAAAAGAAATACGGCCACTACCCGGACGTCATCGCCGTCCAGGGCTACGATGCCGTGCATGTGGCCTTCAAAGCCATGAAGGCCATTAACGGGCAGGTGGATGACCCCAAAAAATTCATCGCCGCCCTGCGCCAGGTGAAGATGAGTGCCGACGAATCTCCGCGCGGTCCGTTTTATTTCGATAAATATGCCAACCCGGTGCAGAATATCTACATCAAGAAGGTGGTCAAAAAAGACGGCCGGCTGATGAACGAGGCCGTCAAGACCTATACGAATGTTTCCCAGTTCGGCCCCTATGCCGATATGGCCGACAAGTACATGGCGGCTCCGGCCACCACCCGCGACTACCCGCCCGGAGACAAGGCCGCCTATTTCATGGAGATCGAAAAATACTTCGGCAAGGATTATGTCGAAAAACTGAAGAAGAACAACGGCTGGGTGGATTAACCCCGCTCCGGACAAGCCGGAATTGAATATTTAAGATTGAAGATTGAAGATTTGTTGTATAGTTGCGCTCTGTCTTTTCAATTTAAATCGATTTCATTTCTAGGGTATTCATTCCGGCTACGGCATAAATCATGCGCAAGCATGATGTGATTGAAAAAAAATAGATCCTAAGCTTTTTCTGAGACTGCGCTCGGAAAAAGATGTAGGGTTTGGCTTGGCCCACCTTTAACAGATGAAATTAGCGCTATTTGGTGGGCACAGCCCACCGTACAATAGTAAAGATCCGGGTCCAGAGGATCCGTCTTCGCAAGGTTACGCCGCGGCAGGCCCCGGCTTTGGTTTCACCCCAAAGCGGTGCGGTTTACCTTAGTCTCCAGGTGGAATAATGGAATACATTTTAACAAAGGCAGCGTGAAATTGGCCGTCAAAAATTCAGATATCAGCATGTTATCCTATTTCCAGGACATTGAGCCTTCAAATGGCGGCACCCATGCAGGCGCTTGATTTAAAAAACGTATCCAAATCATTCGGCGGCATCGATGCGGTCAGTAAGGTCGACCTTACGGTAATGATGGGGGAGAGCCGTGCGTTGATCGGGCCCAATGGGGCCGGCAAGTCAACCCTTTTTAATCTGGTCACCGGTGAAATCCCTTTGGACGAGGGCCGGATCCTGCTGTTCGGCAAAGACCTGACCCGCGCGCCGGTGCAAAAACGCATTGCTTCACAACTGGGCCGGACCTATCAGATATCGAACCTGTTCACGCAGTTGACGGTCCAGGAGAACCTGTTTTTGGCTTCCTGGCAGACACGCCGAAAAAAAGCCTCTTTATTCGCCACGCTGTTTCGTTCCTGGCGCAAATTTGACAATCAACGCCGCTATCTCGCCGGGATTGCCCAGCGGGTCGGATTGGAGGACAAGCTCGACATAACGGTCGATGAACTCTCCCACGGAGAAAACCGTCAACTGGAGTTGGGCATCACCCTGGCCCACAAACCCAGGATACTGCTGCTGGACGAACCCATGGCGGGGCTTTCCGCAGCCGAGCGAAGATTCATGACCGAGCTGATCATGGGTCTTAAGCCCGAGATTACCGTGGTCATCATCGAGCACGACATCGATGTGGCATTCAGCATCGCCGACCAGGTTTCCGTGCTGCACCATGGTGCCATTATCGCTGAAGGAAGCCCTGAGCAGATCGAGAACAATCGAGAGGTTCAGCAGATCTACACCTTAAGCCGGCAGTCAAAAGATTCCCATCATGCCTGAAGCCCTGTTGAACATAGAACAGCTGGATGCCTACTACGGCAAAAGTCACGTCCTGCAGGGTGTAAATCTGCAGGTGCAACCCGGCGAGCTGGTCGTGGTCGTCGGCCGCAACGGCATGGGCAAAACGACGTTGCTGAAATCGGTGATGGGGCTGCCGCCCGTGCTCAGAACCGGATCGATCACTTTTCGACGGCCGGGAAACGATCAAAATGCCCACCCATGATATTACCAACCTGGGGATCGGGTATGTACCCCAGGGGCGGATGCTGTTTCCCTCGTTAACCGTGGATGAACACCTGCGTTTTGCCTGGCGCCAGAGCGGGGCGAATTCCCAGTGGTCCCCCGAAACGGTCTACGATCTGTTCCCGGAATTAAATAACAGAGCCCAGATCTCCGGTACCCTCCTCAGCGGCGGTGAACAGCAGATGCTGGCCATCGGCCGGGCACTGGTCACCAATCCGCTGCTGTTATTGATGGACGAGCCGTCCGAAGGGTTGTCCACATTGGTCATCCAACGGGTGGAAGAAGTGTGCCGCCATCTGAGTTCCAGCGGCATGGCCATTTTGCTGATTGAGCAGAATATAGAAATGGCTCAGTCCTTGGCCCAACGCGCCTATGTGATCGTAAACGGCCGCGTCGCCCGGGAATTGCAGGCCGCCACCCTGGCGGCGGACCCGAACCAGCTGATAGAATCACTGGGATTGACCGCCGGCACCGGCGAGCTCCCGTCGGCGCCATCCGGGGAGCCGGAGGCGGACACAGCCATCGAGGCGCAGAGGACAGATAAGGCAGCCGCAGAACCGGCGGCTGAAGAAAGCCCCGCCGCTGTGATCGGGGCCACCGCGCCGACGCGTTGGAGCCGGACCGGCCTTGCGCAAGCCCGGGCGCCTGAAAAAACTGCTTTTACCCGGCCGGTCAGCGAAACCCGTTCAGCGGTACTGCAGGTGGCGGTGGCCGACGCCATCGACCGGGCCGCCTACATTGCCGGGACCTTCGACACCAAGGCCCGGGACCTCCTGTTCATCAAATCCTGCCTGGACCGCCAGCGCCTGCGAACCATTACGGTGGATTTGTCCACGTCGCGCAAACCCTCCCCGGCTGCCATCAGCCCCACGGAGGTGGCCCGGCACCATCCGGATGGCATCGGGGCCGTGTTTACCGGCGACCGCGGTTCGGCCGTGGCCGGCATGGCCCAGGCCTTCACCCGCTTCATCGCGGGGCGCCGCGACGTGGGCGGCATCATCTCGGCCGGGGGCAGCGGCGGTACCGCCCTGGCGACTCCGGCCATGCGCAGCCTGCCGGTGGGCCTGCCCAAAGTGATGGTTTCCACGGTCGCCTCCGGCAATGTCCGGCAATACGTGGGCCCTTCAGACATCTGCATGATCTATTCGGTTACCGATGTGGCCGGCATCAATCGCATCTCGGCCAACGTGCTGTCCAATGCCGCCCACGCGCTGGCCGGCATGATCGGGTTTCGCCAGGAAGCGGACAGCTCCCGGCTGCCCGCAATCGGGCTGACCATGTTCGGGGTAACCACCCCTTGCGTCCAGGCCGTCACCAAGGCGCTGAAAATGCGCTATGACTGCCTGGTGTTCCATGCCACCGGCACCGGGGGCCAATCCATGGAAAAGCTGGCCGAATCGGGTCATGCTCGAAGGCGTCATCGACATTACCACCACCGAAGTGGCCGATTTTCTGGTAGGCGGCGTCATGAGCGCCGGCGAAGATCGCATGGGGGCCATCATCCGCAGCCAGATCCCTTATGTGGGTTCCTGCGGGGCGCTGGACATGGTCAATTTCGAAGCCCTTGACACGGTGCCGCAAAAATTCAGGGACCGCAACCTGTATCAGCACAACCCCCAGGTTACCTTGATGCGCACCACGGTGGCGGAAAACCGGTCATTCGGACGCTTCATCGCCGCCAAGCTCAACCGGATGGAGGGGCCCGTGCGGTTTTTGCTGCCCTTGAAAGGGGTGTCGCTGATCGATGCCCCCGGCCAGCCGTTTCACGACCCGGCGGCTGACCGAATGCTGTTCGAGACCCTGGAAAGCGAATTTCGGCCGGGTCCCAATCGCCGGCTGATCAAACTGGACCTGAACATCAACGATCCGGCCTTCGCCCAGGCGCTGGTCGATCATTTTTTGGACATAGTAGCAATGAAACCTTAAGGACCTTTTTTATTGATATAGAAATTTTTATTCACCGCAAAGTCGCAAAGCGCGCAAAGATAATTTGTTTTATGTTTGCCGTTATGAGGACGGCAAACATAAAGGATAATCCGCCTTAATTATAGGGGAAGTAGAAGACATAAGATAATGTGAATAATTGTAATGCTGTTGCCAGTAGGGCTTGGATTTTTAACATTCTGGCATATCTTCAGAAAGTTAAAAGAAAAACTCCCCTGCGATCTCAGCGACTCAAGCGAAGCGGGCGGTGAATGCCTTACTATACATTTGTAAATTTCTTTAGAATCCGGTTCTGCCGGAAATTAAATGGACAGAATACCTTAAATATTCAATTTACAATCTTCAATCTTCAATTTATATTTCCGGCTTGTCCGGGTTAGGAGATTACTTATGGCCCGTTTCACCCGACAACAAATTTTAGATCGGCTCAACGCCAAAATTCGCAGCGGACAGCCCATCGTCGGCGGCGGCGCCGGCACCGGACTGTCGGCCAAATGCGAGGAAGCCGGCGGCATCGACCTGATCGTAATTTACAATTCAGGCCGCTACCGCATGGCCGGCCGGGGATCGCTGGCCGGCCTCTTGTCTTATGGCAATGCCAATGACATCGTGATGGAGATGGCCCGGGAAGTGCTTCCGGTCACCCACAACACCCCGGTACTGGCCGGCGTCAACGGCACCGACCCCTTTTGCATCTTCGACCACTTTCTCGACCAGCTCAAAGCCGTGGGGTTTGCCGGGGTGCAGAATTTTCCCACGGTGGGACTTATCGACGGCGATTTCCGGCAAAATCTGGAGGAAACCGGGATGGGCTTCGGGCCGGAGGTGGACCTGATCCGGTTGGCCCACGAAAAAGACATGCTGACGACGCCTTATGTGTTCTCGGAAGACGATGCCATCGCCATGACCGAGGCTGGAGCCGATGTCATTGTCTGCCATATGGGACTGACCACCGGTGGCAACATTGGGGCCGACACAGCCAAAACCCTGGACGACTGCGTCGATTATGTCAACGCCTGGAGCGCAGCCGCACTCAAAAAGCGGCGGGACGTGATCGTCCTGTGCCACGGGGGACCGATCTCGATGCCGGTTGATGCCGAGTACATCCTGAAACGCTGTCCGGATTGCAATGGATTTTACGGGGCCTCCTCGATGGAGCGGTTGCCGACCGAAAAGGCCCTCACGGCCCAAACCAAAGATTTTCTTAACATCAAGCGCAGTTAAGGTGTGGTGATAATCATGCTTTCTTTCGCAATGTTATTTCTAATAATTGATTCCCTACTATTCTTCTTAGATTGGGGATTTGGGATTTTAGATTTTGAATTAAAGGCTCGCCACGACACGACTGAGCTCGTCGCAGGCCGGTGGATCGATTTAATAAATAATGGCAGAGCAAAGCGATACAACAAATCCGAAATCCATAATCCAAAATTGCTGCGAAAAGCTGCTTTAGCGGAAACAAAACCGAAGAAAAGTTATAACCATATTATGAGCAGTTTTCATCAACTTAAGAGCGCCGCCTCTGGCCAAAAAAACGGCCAGTCTGATCGGAAAAAAAACTTTGAAAAAGCGAATATCGAATAATGAATATCGAATGTCGAAGTAAGGTATTCTGCCTGTCGTGAGCTTTTGTGTCGAACGGTCTATTTTATTAAAAAATGACTGAGCGCAGCCTCCGGCTCGCAAGGGGTGTAGGCCTACGCCTCGGAAAGCGATTCCACCCTTCGACATTCTGCGGTTCGCTTTAAATGTTTCACAAGAGCACGGCCTCCGGCTAATGGACAGCCGGTCTGGTCAAATAAAAACTATAGGATTTGGAAAAAAAGAGGAATGGATTCTTATTTTAAAAAAAATAATTGGACAGGATCAACAGGATCGTCAGGATAATGCGGCCTTCGGCCGAAAGGCCCCTCGCCGCAGGCGATAAAAATCCTGATAATCCTGTAAATCCTGTCTAAATAAAAATAATTAAAATCGAATCCATTCCTCAGAAGTTTCACAAGGGCAGCATAGCTTGTCAACCATAGGAGGAGTACTATGACTATTTCCGGATGGGTTATTCTGGCGGTCATCATCGCGATCGTTCTCATCGCGGCGGGGATCTGGTTCATCCGTTCCTTTTATCGTCGATCGTCCAAGGAGATCGCCTTCGTGCGCACCGGCCTGGGGGGACAGAAAGTCATTATCGATGGGGCCGCCTTCGTTTTTCCGATTTTTCACGATGTCACGGAAGTCCATCTCCATACCCTGCGGCTGTCGGTGGTGCAGTGAAAATGAAAATGCGTTGATCTCCAAAGATCGCATGCGCGTGGACGTGGCCGTGGATTTTTACATTCGGGTTCGCAAAGAGGTCGACAGCGTCACCATCGCCGCCCAGACCCTCGGGCGCATGACGGGCAAGCCCGACGAACTGCGCGAGATGATGAAGGGCAAATTCTTCGATGCCCTGCGGGCCGCTGCCGCCGGCATGACCCTGGAAATGCTGCACGAGCAGCGCAGCCAGTTCGTTCAGGCCGTGGGGCAGGCGGTGGCCGAGTCCCTGGAAAAGAATGGGTTTGAACTTGAAAGCGCCAGCCTGATCGACCTCGACCAGACCGACATGGAGTACTTCAATCCCTCCAATACTTTTGACGCCGAGGGTCTGACCCGGCTTGACGGACGAAATCGAACAGCGCAAGAAAACACGCAACGACATCGAGCAGGACACCCTGATCCAGATCCGTACCAAGAACCTGGAAACCGAAAAGCTGAGCCTGGATATCGAACGCGAGAGCGAATACGCCCGCCTGGCCCAGGAAAAAGAGCTGGAGTTCCGCCGGGCGCAGCAGCAGGCTGATTTGGCCCGCGAGCGCGCCGAGCGCAAGCGTGAGTCGCAGGTGGCCGACATCATCGCCAACGAGGAGATCGAAAAGGCCCGCATCGCTTCCGAGCGCCAGCTGCAGCAGGACCGCATCGAGCAGCAGCGGGACATCGAGGCCATGGAGATCGAACGGCGCAAATTGATTGAATTGGCCGAGCACGCCCGGACGATTGCCGTGGCCGAATCCTCCGAGGCCGAGACGGCGGCGCGCGCCAAGGCCGACGAGGCGCGTGCAGCGGCCATTTCCGCTGAAGAAGCCATCTTCACTGCCCGGGAGAAAGCCCAGGCGGAGCGCAAAAAACAGGTGGAGCTGATCCTGACGGCCCTGGAGGCGGAAAAAGACCAGCTGCGGCATAAAACCCGCGTTGCCACCGAAAAAGCGGTGGCCGCCGAGCGGGCGGACATTGAGCGTATCGAGGCCGATGCCTTTGCCGTGGCCGAAGAGACCCGCTCGAAAGCCTATCAAATCCGCAACCAGGTCGAATCCGAGGGGGTCCGGCTCATGGCCGAAGCCAACAACATCGCCAGCCCCGAAGCCCGAACTTCGGCCCTGCGGCTGCGGCTGGTGGAAAAGCTCGACACGATTATCCGCGAGAGTGTCAAGCCCATGGAGAAGATCGAAGGGATCAAGATCATTCATCTCGACGGCCTGACGGTGCCGGCCGGCGGTGGCGCCCCGGACGGCGAAGGCGGGCTCACCGATCGACTCGTCAGCAGCGCCCTGCGCTACCGCGCCCAGGCGCCTATCTTGGACCACCTGTTGGGTGAAATCGGCATTGATGCCGGCGATCCCAGCAAATTGACGCAACTGCTGGCTGAACTGCAAAAGGATCGCCCGGCAGAGAAGAAGAAGGAGAAGTAAGCAATGGTCAAGGTCTATCAGTCCACGGTCCTGAACGCCCCGGCCGATCGGGTATGGCGGGACCTGCGAGATTTCAACGGACTGGCCAACTGGCACCCGTTGATCGTATTGAGCCGCATCGAAAAAGACCACCCGGCCGACAAGGTCGGGTGCGTGCGAAACTTCCAGCTCAAAGACGGCTCCCGGATCCGGGAGAAGCTGCTGTCCCTGTCGGATTTCGAATACACCTGCACTTCCGCCATCCTGGACAGCCCCATGGATCTAAGCGATCACTTTGCCACCCTGCGGCTGTTTCCCGTCACCGAGGGCAACCGCTGCTTCATTGAGTGGTCGGCGGAATTCGAGTGCCCGCCGGAAAAGGCGGCCGAGTTGACCGAAACCGTCGGCGACGGAATGATTCAGACCGGGCTGGCTGCATTGAAGAAACGCTACGGGTAATCACTGGCCCCGTCTTCGGCTTGGATAAAATAGTCGTGGCTCTTCATCTGTCGCGGAATTGCATGAAAATTGAACCCTGGTTCTCTGGTGTCAGGTGTACGCCCAGTCGCTGACTAAAGAAACGGATAGCTTATCTGAATGTTGAAAATTAATATTAATCAATCAACCATCATTGACGCCCCCATCGATCGGGTATGGGCTGTGCTGCGCGATTTCAACAGTCACGACCAATGGCATCCGGCCGTGGCCGGCAGCCGGATGGAAAACGATGCCGCCGGCGACGTGGTCGGTGGTGTGCGGCGGTTCAGCCTGGGCGACGGCAGCGAGCTTTCGCGAACAGCTGCTCAGCCACAACGACCGCGAGTACACCTTGACTTACTGCATCCTGGATTCGCCCCTGCCTTTATATGACTACATGGCCACAGTTCACCTCAAACCGGTGACCGACGCCAACCAGACTTTCTGGAACTGGCGCTCACAGTTTTGCGCCCCGGACGATCGCGCCGCAGAATTGAAAAACCTCGTTAGCCGGCAGGTCTACGAAGACGGGTTTGTCGGGACTGCGAACGTTTCTGGCCGACCAGACGGCGCCTCCCGGGCCACCAGCTCACGAGATGGAGGCGGCGTCATTGGCTGCTGCCGCTGAAGGCGAACACCTGCCTTCCAGGGCCGTGGTGGCGGCGACGGCCGGCGGTCCCGAGGTCATGGCCCTGAGCGATGTAACAGTCCCTGCGCCGGGCCCTCAGCAAGTGCGCCTCCGTCAAACCGCCATTGCGGTCAATTACCTCGATCTCAAGCATCGCCGGGGAATCGCTGCGGGCTTTGATTTGCCGGGGACACCGGGTATGGAAGGCGTCGGTCAGATCATCGACGTCGGGCAACAGGTCAACGGCTTATTCCCGGGGGACCGTGTATCCTACCTGAGCCGCAAGCCCGGGGCCTATGCCACCATCCGCTGTATCGAAGCCGACGCCTGCATTCCCCTGCCCGATGGCATATCCGACAATGACGCTTCAACGTTGCTCAAAGGTGTTACGGCGGCATTGTTGCTAAGCCGCGTGTTCAGGGCCGCCCCGGGAGCGACAATCCTGATCCAGGCGGTTTCCGGTGGCGTGGGCCACTTGCTCAGCCAATGGGCCAAGTCCATGGACCTAACTGTTATCGGTACGGTATCCACGGCCGAGAAAGCCAGGTTCAGCCGCGGCTGCGGCTGCGATTACCCCATTGTGGTCGCGGACGACACCCACTTAACGGCCGATGTAATGCGCATCACCAATGGACGCGGGGTTGACTACTGGGTCCACAGCAGCGGTGCCCATGGCCTTGATGCCGCCCTCGCATGTCTGTCCCGCTGCGGGCACTGCGCCGTCATCGGCGATCGCGACGGACAGTCCATCCCGCTGGACGTGAATGTGTTAAAGCAGCGTTCCCTGACCGTGTCGGCCCCGGTTTGCTTCGATTATTTTGACAATCGACCTTACCTGCAGCGCCTCGCCCATCAACTGTTCGCAAAGATTCAAAACCGCACGATCATTCCCGCCATCGAAGCGTTCCCCCTGAGCCAGGCGACTGAAGCCCATCATCGAATCGAGTCCCGCCGGACCATGGGAGCCGTCGTTTTGACCCCTGGTGACTGATCCCAAGAAATTGTCATTTTGAGGAAAGGATTAAGTTGGAACAAAAGCTTGGAGTCCGACGCGTAAAGAAGAGCCGCTTTCCGAAGTTCAGATTCTTAAATATAAATTTACGGGAACCGTTTTTGTTGCCAGCTATCCGGCGCTGCTCAAGCTAGCCATTCTGTTTCCAATCATTGCGCCAAAATTAATGTTGACAAAAGGCACACAAAAGCATATATTTTTGACATGAAATATTTGAATTGGAATCCTCAAAAAAACGAGATTTTAAAAAAAGAGCGCGGAATTTCATTTGAGGAAATCGCCTATTTGATAGAGTCTGGGCGGATAATCGGAATAGAGAAAAATCCAAGTCAGCCTAATCAGAAATTATATATTTTGGAAATTGAAAACTACGCCATTATCGTACCGTATGTTGAAAATGATAATGAAATATTTCTTAAAACTGCCTTTCCGAGTCGAAAATACGCAAAACGGTACGATTTAAGGGGGGAATGATGAAAAAAATCAGCAAAAAGACATTTGAGCCAATTGATAAGGAAGAAAAAGAACTGATGGAATCAATCGAAAGTGATGATTGGCAGCCGGTTAAGAATTTTGACCAAGAAAGAGAAAAAGCAATAGCCGCTGCCCGAAATACCCTAAGAAAAGATAAACGCATAAATCTCCGTCTTTCTCAAAAGGATTACCATCAAATTCAGATTAAAGCCATTGAAGAAGGCATACCATATCAAACACTTATTTCCAGTCTTGTACATAAGTATCTAAATGGATCTTTTAGACCATAAAAGACATTTAATCATTTTGATACCTTTGTTCCTGTTTATGGTTTTAAGCCTTACCTTATTTGATACCTATTGGAAAATAGCAATTGTTTTAACGATTGTTTCATTTTCCGGCTGTATCCTTATAGGAACCCTGGTATTTATTAGGAATACAGAATCTACAAAGGAAAATACCAGGCTCAGATCTTTTGGCATTAGTCTGGATCCTGTTGCAGAATCTAAGGCCGCAATTGGTTCGATATTAAGTAAAGTAGAAAAATTATTGCTTTATTACTGTCTAACCATAATTGCAGGCTTTTTTTTATCTATTCTCCTTTTTTTATTTATAACAAATGAGTAAGATGAAGAGAGTCTGCGCTTGGTGTCGAAAAGAACTAGGTCGAGTCGATTTGCATGCCGGCTCTGAGAACCTGATCACGCATGGTATCTGCATGGACCTGCAGGGACAATGTGTTATTCCAGATGGGCGTTGAACTTGGAGTGTTTCCTGATGCAAGATTGCAAAGACGATAAATGAAAATCTATCGCAACCGGACCATCACGCAAACGCCTCTAGCGCCGCCTTTAACTCCGGATGATCTGTTGCATACTCTTCCAGGGTCACACCCTTTTGAACCGATTCCCACCCCTGTCTCAGACTGGCGCCTCCGCCTCGGGGGCCCATGGGGTGGCCGAAAACGCCCCGGCCCGGCACAATACCGAAATCTATCGTTCCCAACCTTTGATACAGTTTGAGGGTGGAACCGGCCCATTGGCTGCCGGCAGGCACCGGCAGGGTATCTTTGATATGCCCAAATGGTTTAAAGCATTCCTGCACATTTTCCAACACTTCATCATCCGGTGTTTTCATCCGGTCGCCGAATCCCGGCATGATAATGGAATCAAAGCCCGCCAGCCGCTGCAGCTTGGTGATCAATTTTGAGTGCACACCGTAAAAAGGAATTTGGGTAAAGGGCGCGATAAAGTCAAAATGTCCCACCAGGGGCACCCGGGTATGCTTGCGCAGCATGCGCACCGCACTTAACCCGGTCGTCATGCCGTTGACCATCACCGCATTGGCCCCGGCCTCAACGGCAATATCGTGCAGTTCGATCAGCCGATCGACTTCATCGGTAATGTTGGCCAGGTATATTTTGTTTTCACCGGTTTCTTGCTCACTTTTCAAGCGTGCCGCACCCAGCAATTGGGCCCTTTTGCTCAAGGGCGACCAGTCGACATCACACAGCATTTCATCGTCTTTGGCGATGTCCACGCCGCCCAGCCAGCTCTGGTAGGCCAGTTCGGCAAATGGTTCGGGAGACAGGCCGATGTTGGGTTTGATCACACCGAAAAAAAGCGGCCGGTCATAAACACCGAGAATGTCGCGCAAGCCTTTAATCCCGAATTTAGGGCCCTGGAAGGCCTGCAAAAAATTGTCCGGAAACTCGATATCCAATAATTTGATAACGGAAATGCCCGGCGAGTAGAAGGCACCCTCGCCGCCGGCGGCCGTTAAAATATTAGGCAATTTAGGACCGAAGTTACCATGGGGGTGGGCAATTCTGACCCGGCAAGCATAGGCGCGTTTGCCGATATCCTGCGGCAGACAATAGGAAGGCGTTTCCAACTCCCGTTCGACATTAAGCTCGATGACTTTGGCACCGAAGCGGTCCCGCAAATCCTCGTCCACATCAACCCGCTTCCACTGGGCCGTGGACTGCTCCTGGCAAAGATGGGCGGCGGCTTCGGCCGGATCGACGGTCGACTCGAAATAGTATTCAAAGATCAAATACGCTTCCAGGGCCAGGTCCGCCTGGTCGGCAAAAAATCCCTGTTTGTCTGATTCGCTCATACTCATTCGCTATATACCTCACTTGGGATAGGGGGCTGAAAGCTGGGAAGCTTGGAGGCTGGGAAGCTGGGAAGCTGGAGGGCTTAAAGGCGGAGACGCTAATTTATTGCTCATAGCTGAAAGTTCAAAAGATAGCGGCTTGAATTAACTGAAACATACAATTAAAGAACGACTCCATCTGGGCCTCCGAGCTTTCCAGCTTCCGGGTTTTCCAGCTTCCGGGCCTTCCAGCTTCCGGGCCTCCACGCTTTCCAGCTTAACAGGCTTGCGAGACATTACCACGCCGATTACGGAGATCAAAAAGGATCACCTCATCATCATTCCACCGGATACATCCACGGTTGCGCCGGTCATGTAGCTGGATGCTTCGGATGCCAGAAAGGTGACCACATTGGCAATTTCTTCGGGCTCGGCAATACGCTGCAGGGGAATTCGGGCCAGATATTTTTCCGTGTTCTTACGCCATATTTCAGCCACCATTTCTGTTCTCACCATGCCCGGTGCCACAGCGTTGACGCCAATACCCTGTTTGGCGACTTCGCGCGCCAATGCAATGGTCATCGACACGCTGGCGCCTTTGCTGGAATCGTAGGGAAGATGGCCGCTGGTCGATCCTCGAAAAGCCGCCTGTGAAACGATATTCACGATCCGTCCTTGGCATTTTGCAGCCAGCAGACGCTTTACCAGTTCACGGCAGGCCACGAAAACCCCGGTAACATTTACTCGGAAGGTATACTCCCATTCATCTATGGTGTATCCCGTTATAGGTCCGTTGGGACAAAATGCTGCATTATTCACGAGAATGTCGATTTTCGAGTATTGCTTCTCAAGGATATCGAACATAGCCACGATATCCGCTTCTTGCGCCATATCGCCGGGAACGGGAATCGCTTTGACATGATATGCGTCTTGGAGTTGGTTTGCGACGGCTTCCGCCTTCTCCCGGCTTTGGCGATAGTTTACGCCGACTATGGCACCTTCAGCGGCAAGACCTTGGCATATCGCCGTACCGAGTCCATGGGACCCGCCGGTTACCAGCGCGACTTTGTCTTTTAACTTCAAATCCATTGAGGATTTCCTTGTAAAGAAGGATTTTACAAAGGGGTCTTCATTCTTCAATTCATGTCAGCAATAAAGACCGCAATGACTTTAGAGTAAGTACGCTCCAGTAGTCAAGCAAAAAGTTCCAATCTGAACGCGCCCTTTTTTTGCTGTATTAGCTAGCGCTTTGTGGCAGAGTCGCTTCCGGATATGAGGTGCCGCAATCTGAACAGCTAATGTGCATGCACCCAAGGTCTGGCGCTGAGACAGCAATGATGCAGACTGCCCCGTGCCTGCGCCTGAACTTCTCTGCCAGCCCGCCGCAACCGTGATGCATGACCCAATTGTCAGATTTGCCTGACAGTTTGTTCTACCACGCCTTTCAAATTGTTCAACAACGAAGTTGAAGGGATAACGACGACTTCGCGATTGCTGATCTTGGCCACGTAGCGGGGTTTGTCCTGGTGATCGATATAGGCTTTTCTCAGCTCTTCGCTCAAGTGATGGAGGTTGTCCGCTGAGAGCCCCTTCTCCTCTATCAGAGATTTGAAGTTGACGATTTTGTCGCCATCCTCGATCCATGCGATTCCAAATTTCTTCGGAGGCTTGCCGACAAAAATATAAACGGAGTCTTCAGCTGGCACAACTTCGAGCGGATCGTTGGTCTCGTCTGCCAGTTTTTCAAGTGGGGAACGCACGGATTCCATTTGCTTTGCAGCCGGTGATGATGAGTCAAGTGCGGGATAATCGGGTTTGCCGCCAAAAAGCTTTCCCAAGATAGCCATAGCTCCTCCTTTAAGGATTACGGCGAGCCACGAAGATCGGGAACAATCGGCAAATGCAGTCACGGTTGTGTGGGGGGGGGTACATGGCTTCGCCTAGTTTTTCCCCCTGGTCCGAACTGTATGCTGATATACTAACCACGAACACAAGACCCTGTCAACCCCTGAATAAATATTTTGAGAAGATCTATCCCAAGGTAGTCATTTAAATTCTGCAAAAAACACTGCTAACGGAAAGTAAAGTGCAGTCGACTGACATCACTGCGATGAAGACCGTAGTAGTATTCGAAGGCGCGACCGTCGGATAGATAGGCGCAGGACTCGATGCCTAATAGCGGTGTTCCGGCGGGCACCTTCAAAAAAGCAGCTTGTTTTTTCGTTGGCAAGATGGCCTCGATCCAGCGCTCGGAGGATGAAGGCACCAGTCCATAGCTCCTTTTCAATATATCGTAGATGGATCGATTCCTGAGATTAACGTTTTCGAAGCCACTGACGAGATTGGCCGGAAAAGACATATCAACCAGCATCCGCGCCTGATCATCAATGATCATTAAGCGCCGAATTTTAACGACTAGTTGAGGGCCATCCAAACGCAGCATCCGCTTTTCCCGGGCGCTTGGCTTTGCCAGGGTCTGCTTGAGAATTTTTGTCATCACATCCCGGCCCTTGCCGATCATTTCACCGGAAAAACCGATATTGGAGCCGGCGAAATCCTGTTCTTCTTTGCGCCCGGATATAAATGTTCCTTTTCCCTGGATGCGATAGATGAATCGATCGTGCACCAGTTCATTCAGCGCCTCTCTGACAACAGTCCGCGAAATACCGTACATCCGGCACAATTCGTGCTCGGAGTATAATTTGGAATCCGGCAGAAGTTCTCCGCTTTGAATCTGACCCTGGAGGATTGATTTTAGCTGCATCCACATCGGGAGCCCAACATCCCGGCTGATGATATTTTCTGATTTTGATTCCAGCATATTTGTTTCGGTTCCGGGTTCAGGGTTCACGGTTCAGGGCCGCCGCTGACCTGAAAAGCTGCCAGTCAAATCGATAATGAAACTCTGTAATTTTGCATTGGTTGTTTTTTTGGATTGTGGGAGCGGTTTTTAACCGCGATTTACTCGGTCGGACAGACACTTACAATTGTAGTTTCATATGAGGAAATAGCACCGCCTCTTCCGAAACCTGACACCTGACACCTGACACCTGACACCGACCCTCCCTAGCCTGCAAGACCAAAGAGGGTATCGGTATCCCACAACCTGTGACGAATTTCTAGCCCATCCCGGACAGCACCAGCTTGCCGATCATGCTGCCGGATTCGATTTTGCCATGAGCTTTACGCAGATTCTCGGCGGTTAACGGCCCATAGTTTTCAGTCATCGTGGTCTTCAGAACTCCTTTGTCAAACAGTTGACCGGCCTCGTTAAGCAGGTCGTGCTGGGCCTGCATGTCCGGGGTTTTGAACATCGATCTCGTAAACATCAATTCCCACATAAAGCCCACGCTTTTGCCCTGAAACAGATTGATGTTTAACGGCTGGTTGTCTTTAGTTTCCACGATCGTGCAGATTCTGCCCTGGGGTTTGATCACATCGGCCATGTTCTGGACGTGCTTCTCGGTACTGTTGAAACACAGAATGAAATCAACCTCCTCGGCTCCGATCCGTTTGAACTCTTCGGCAAACGGTTTATGATGATTGATAATTTCATCGGCACCGAGTTTGCGGCACCACGCGGCCGACTCATCCCTGGAGGCCGTGGCGATGACCTGGCAGCCGGCCACCTTTTTTGCCAGCTGGATGGCGATCGAACCGACGCCCCCCGCGCCCCCGATGATCAGAACCGATTGGGGCGTTTGCTTGGCGGAAGCGTTTTTTTCAACACCCAGCCGGTCAAAAAGTGCTTCCCAGGCGGTGATGGTCGTCAACGGCATCGCCGCGGCCTGTTCAAATGAGAGTGACGCGGGCTTGCGTCCGACGATGCGTTCGTCCACCAGGTGGTATTGGCTGTTGCAGCCCGGCCGGGTAATATCACCGGCGTAATACACTTCATCACCCGTCTTGAACAGTGAAACCTCCCGACCGACGGTCTCGACCACCCCGGCCACGTCCCAGCCGATTATGCGCGGCTCGGTTTCGACTGTTTTCAGCCGTGACCGAATTTTAACGTCAACCGGGTTGACCGACACCGCCTTAACCCGCACGAGCAGATCGCGGTCACCAGGTTCAGGCGTCGGCACTTCAACCGCCACCAAACTCTCCGGATCTTCCACCGGCAGATATTGATAGAATCCTATTGCTTTCATAGTTATTTCCTCATTGAAATTCTTGCTACTTTATAATCCGGTTACGACGGAATAAAATGCCACGAAGGCACCAAGGCACCAGGCAAAACCGTTTACGATTCTTTTTCGTACCGAAGTGCTCCTATTCTTAATGGCCGTAACGCATTAAACGAAATATTTTTTCACCACAAAGATCCTGGTGTTGAATGGATTCGATATTTAATTTCCTTTTTCAGACAGGATTTACAGGACTAATGGGATTGTTTTGCCGGCGGCAAGCGAAATCCTCTCCGGCCGCAGGCCCTTGTATCCAAACGATCATGTAAATCCTGTCTAATATTTATTATACAAATAGAATCCATTCCGCAGATTATACGTTGCAGTATTAATGAAACTATTTTCTAATTGTATTGGCGGCCAACTTTTTATCCCGAATAGCGCTGAATTATCGATTTTTGTATTACTGCTCTTGTCTCAACGTGTTGTACAAGTCGAACGCTTTGTCCGGAGTTTCTCTATCGTGAACAACGGCTCTTACCGCCTGGATCATAGCAATTGGATCGCCGGCCTGAAAAATGTTACGGCCCATATCGACGCCGCAGGCGCCCTGATCAATCGCCTGGTAAGCCATGGTTAAGGCATCCAGCTCAGGCAGTTTCTTGCCGCCGGCCAGCACGATCGGCACCGGACAGGTTGAGGCCACCTGCTCGAAGTCATCGCAGAAATAGGTTTTAACCACGTGCGCACCGTTTTCGGCACACACCCGGGAAGCCATGGACAGATAGCGTGCGTCGCGGGCCATGTCTTTGCCGACGGCGGTGACACCCAGGGTAGGAATACCATAACGGGATCCAAGATCAACCGTACGAGTCAGGTTGCGAATCGTCGTGGCTTCGTAACGATCGCCGACCGCCACCATGACGGCCAGCAGGGATGCGTTGAGGCGGACCGCCTCCTCGATGTCCATGAGGCACTCATCGTTTAATTCTGTCAAAACCGTCGTCCCGGACGAGTAACGCAATGAGACGGGCTTGCCGGCGGTGGGCGGCACAATGGTGCGCAGCGCGCCGCGCGTGCACATGATGCAGTCGGCGTACTCGATCAGGGGCACGATCGTCAGATCCATCCGCTCCAGTCCGGAGGTCGGTCCCATGAGGTAGCCGTGGTCAAAGGCCAGCATAACCGTGTGACCCGATACGGGGTTGAATATACGGGCCAGCCTGTCTTTCATGCCCCATTCCAGAGAATTGGATCCTTTTAAAAAGAATCCTTCCGCTTTTTGAGGGGTATCCGTGTAGTAATTTTTCCCTTCTTTCAAATCATCATTATCCGGCATTTTTTATTCTCCTTTTTTTGTGATTGTTAGCAATAAGTTCTGTAAATATCTCAATTAAACATTTCCACCACTAAGACACCAAGGCCCAAAGCAGGACCGTTCGTTAATTTTTTCTTTGTGACTTGGTGCCCTTGCCAATTTTATGGGTTATTCAGGATAAATTAAGATCAAACCAACTAATTTCAATACAGTCATCGGATTGCCAATGCGATTGAATATAATTCTGCAAGGTACTGTATTTAATCGGCGATGCATTTATCTAGTGCCCCCCCGCCATCCGATGTAGTGGCGGGGTTTATCCCCGCCCCTACTTTGAGATTTGAGTTTTCACCTTCGAGCTCGCATTGCTTTCAGCTTTAATCTTTTCCGTCCGTGTGAGTCTGGGTGTGTCTGTGGCTAATATTTTCTCAGCGCGCTGCGCGATCTCTGCGATGAAACTATGCCCTAACCATAAGCATCTGGCGATTTTCATCCCCGAGACCGATCTCCTTATCTTCCATTCCAAGGCTTAACCCGATCAATTGCGATATAAGAACCGCCGGAATCGTGGCATCCCGGTCTAACGCAATAAGATCAGTATGACTTTTCTGTTCAAACTGCATCTGGCAGTAGGTGCAGGCCGTGCAGACAAAATCAGCGCCGGCCTGTTTGGCATTCAACAATTTTCTTTGCATCTGTTTTAAGGCCAGCTTGTGGTTTTTATCCCATTGCGGATTCCCGCAGCAGTCATCGCTCATAGACCAGAAAACACTCTCGGCGCCGGTCAAAGCCACAAGGTCGCTGAAAATAGAAGGCGTCAGCGGGTTGTCGTATTGGGTTACATTGCCGGGGCGCAGGGCATGACAACCGTTGTGGATGGCGACCTTTATATTTTCCAGGGGATTGATGACAGCAGCGCGCAGTGCACCAAGGCCGACATCCTGGTGCAGAACCGATAACAGGTGCCTGACGGTATTGCGGCCCGCCCACTGCAGCCCTTCCGGTCGAAGCATGGCATTAATCTGATTTTTTACCGATCCGCGCCGGTTTAAATAGTGTTCAACAAATTTCAAACTGCCGAAACAGCACTTGCAGGGCGTAACAATATCGGTGTTATGCTGCGCGGCAAGGGCCAGATTCCGGGCGCCGGCCAGCAGAAACGATTGAAAATCGATATCGCGCACCGGGTAGCCGCAGCAGTTGAATTCCAGATCCAGCGGCTCGATGCCGAATCGGTTCAGCAGTGCCAGAGTTGAGGTGCCGTATTCCGGTAAATAATAGGGTATTTTACAACCCGCAAAATAACTATATGACATTTTAAATTCCTTCGGAATTTGGTTGATTGGGTTATAAGTTGATTAAGTTTAGAGTACTTCTACCGGCCTTAACTCCTGTAGCCTCTATTCCTAAGCTCATACATCATTTCAGCCACCGGGATTTCCTTGGGGCAGTGCTCCTGGCATTTGAAGCACATAAAACAATCCCAGGCCATCTTCGAGTCCAGCGCCCGCTGGGTGATGCCGAGCCGATAGGTGTTCACAATCTGCTGGGGCGTGAGATCCAGATAACCCATCAGTTGGGGGTCCTGCTGATAATCGGCAACTACCGGGCAGACATTGGTGCAGGTCCCGCATTGAATACAGGCCGAAAAAGATGCCGGACTGCCGGAATAATCCAGCTCACACGGCTCAGGACCGGCCGCAGCTGCAGTTTCCCGAAGCGCAAACAAATCCGGCTGCCCGAAGGCAGCCCCCTCTCGCACCTGCCGATAGGGCACCGACGGCCCGCCGGATGCCAGATCGTCTTTGGATGCCAGCCACAGATCCTGCAGATTGATACCGGCCGGACACACCTCGGTGCAGCGATTGCACTCGGTACAGATAAAGCTGCCTTCATTAAATTCAGCCAGTTCAAAACCAGTTGCCAGACCCTTTCGAACATATTTTTTTAATGACCCCAGCTTGTGCGACGGGAGAATATCGAGATTGCCCAGCACCCGATTGATGGGTTCCACCGAACAATGCAGGCTGCATTGACCGCAGTTCATACAGGCATCCAGCGAGATCACGCGCCGCGTTACCCGGTTAGCCGGCTGCAACGATTGGTGATCTTCGATACTGCGAACCATTAAGCTGATCGAGCTGGTAAAAATATGCAAAAATTTACTGAAAGGCAAATAGGCCAGCAACGCGAAACAGCACAGAAAATGAATCTGCCACAGGATCAGATCGAGTCGTATCGAATTGGCCCAGACACCGATCGGTTTGATGATTTTGCTGATCGGATACGATACAAATGCAGCGGTCGGCCGGGCATGGCAGGCGATACAGCTTTCGAGATTAACTTCTTCTCCGGCTTCAAGGAGGTCCGAATCCGATAAATCAGGTGCAGCCGCAAAAACCACACCGTAATTTTTAGCCCAATAGCCTTGCAGGGCTTCCAAGGCATCGGAATCCTCGGGATCGGCATAATCTTCAACCATCTCATCAAAAATGGGTTCTGAGATAATCTTGCTGCCTTCAAGAATAAATCCCGAAAATAAAATTATCGCCAGCAGCACAAGGGCCAGCACGTCTTGGGAGGTTGAGATTTTTTTTAAACCCTTTGAAGTCAGGCGGCGAACGCCGGCGATCACAATCCCCAGAACCACCATTGCGCCACAGAGATTTCGAAGAAATAAAAACGGGTTAACGGTCGGGTAGTAATCATAAAACAGGTTGACGGAAATGAGATCATCCATGGCGTGGAATAAAACGAGCAGCAGAAAGCCAACAAAAATCGAAAAATGCATCAACCAGCGCCAGGGATCCTTTTTAAGAATGTGGCCTTGAAATATGATCCGGAAGATAAAGGCATTGACGATCCGGAAAATATTGCGGCTGAAAAGAACAGAGAAAAAACCTGTAAAAGCCCTTAAAACCCTGGCGCCAAATGTAAATTGACCTGCATCAGGTCCGATCTTTACCGCAAACCATCGAACGATCCGATACAGGGTTCCCAGAATAAAGATCGCCAGTGCCAGATTTAATGTTACCGAAAACAGCATATTGTCTTACCATTTCGTAGTTTGGCTTCGTAATGGAAAATATAAAAATTGTTCATGCACGACAGGTTGATGCGAAGCTTAGGGCCTGTCTGCAGGGTACGGTCAACAGCCTTCAATTCGGCCTACAAATCGCGCTTACTTGTAATTACAAGATTGGCCGGTAAAATGTCAACTGTTTTTTTATATTTTTTTTGTCAGCGGGCTGTTATTTTTTGAGAATAATTGTCTTAGCTCTATTATTCGCTATTATAAACATGGTTAACGTTGCCAAAAAAAATATGCTATAAAAACTAATTATCTATTATTTGACTTGACATCACCTTTTGATTTCCCTATTGTTGTCATTACAAGTTGACGAACAGGTTAAATCCAACTCTTAAGCAGTAAAAAGAGTACCCATCTTAATTGCGGCTATTTTTAAATTTTTTTCCAACACATAGAAAAAGGTTCAGGCTGATATAAAAATGAAGGATAAAACCAGCATAAAAAAATGCGCAGCAATATATAATTTATCCGCCGGACCTTCGCTTGAGTAAAATTACGCTATATTAGAAAATTGATTTGCAAAACTGATTTCACATTTTTTGAAGCGGATAAATTATCATGACGCTAAAAACCCAGGTTCTGATTATCGGCGGCGGAATAACCGGTACGGCGATTGCGCGCGATCTGGCACTGCGCGGTGTCCACAGTATTTTAATTGATCGCAGCCACATCAATGCCGGGGCATCCGGCGCCAATCACGGGGTCCTGCATTCCGGGGCACGCTATACCGCCAGTGATCCGGAGTCATCGCGCGAATGTATGGAAGAAAATGCACTGCTTAAAAAATTGGCACCGCACTGCATTGAAAACACCGGCGGCTTTTATGTAGCCGTCAAAGAAGACGATGAGAACTACCTGGCTGATTTTCCACTCCTGTGCGCAAAGTGCGGCGTCCCCTGCGACCCACTGGATATCAAAGATGTACTGGAGATGGAGCCGGCACTTTCCAGGGATATCATCGCTGCTTACCGCACTGAAGATTCCAGCATCGATCCATTTCGCGTGTCCCAGGAAAATCTGGCTTACGCCGTCAAGTGCGGACATGGTTTCTTGCCTTACACCGAGGTCAAAGGGTTTGAAATTGGCAATCACAAGATTCAATCCGTGCAGGTTAAAGACGTATTAACGGGCCGGGAACAAACCATCGAAGCCGAGGAGATCGTTAATGCTGCCGGTGCCTGGGTCGGGCAGGTGGCGTCCCTGGCCAATGCCTCGATTGAAATTCTTTACTCCAAGGGCACGTTGCTCGTCACGCATTCAAGACTGGCGCATCATGTGCTGCTGAGACTGCGCCCCCCTTCAGACGGCGATGTTCTGTGTCCCGGTGGCACCGTTTCCATTCTCGGGCCATCATCGGTTCGCCTGACATCACCGGACGATATCAGGCCAACCGTTGACGAAGTCGGTCACATCATCAGCCAGGGCGTACCGATCGTTCCATCCTTAAATCATAGCCGTTTTATTCGGGCTTTTTCGGGCGTGCGGCCGCTGATCGCCAAGAAAAAAGCGGAGGGCACCACCGACGATCGCCAAATCAGCCGGGGGTTTGATTTGATAGATCACAGCGCCGATGGGGTCGATAACTTTCAAACCATTGCCGGCGGCAAACTGTCAATCTTTCGCCTGATGGCCGAGCGGGTTTGCGATCAGCTTTGCATCCGCCTGAAGATCGATGCTGCCTGCCGCACACGACATGAACCCCTGCCGTCCACCTTGAACTGCGAATGGACCGAACCGGGGTTGGCGCCCAAAACCTGGCTGGAAAAACAGACGCCGGATGACATCATCCTGTGTGAATGTGAAATGGTGCCCAAAAGTGCAGTCGCATCCATAGCTGAAAATATCGCCGTACAAGATGATACAGTGTTGCTGCTCAATATCGGCGCCCGCAGCCGGATCGGCAAAGGCGCCTGCCAGGGGACCTATTGCGGATTGCGCATCACCGCCCAACTTTACGACCAGAGTACATTTCAGCGGAATCAGGGTATTGCCGATCTCACCCATTTTACCAATACACGCTGGAAAGGGCAGCGCGCGGTACTCTTCGGCGAGCAGCTCAAACAGGCCGAACTGCAGGAAGCGCTGTATTGCGGGTTGTTGGACCTTGAATTACCAGTCCCGGACAAGCGGGATTAAAAAATCACGAAAGCACGCAAGAAGGAAAACACGAAAAAGGAACAATTTGGTTATATAAAAAGAGATAGTTAAATAAGTATGGGAGCGGTTTTCAACCGCGAAATTAAATGATCGCGGCTGCCCCGCTTCAAAAACAGCGGGATACGGGCACAAGCCGCTCCCACAACCGATCCAGCTTTTTTTCAGGTAGCTGGAAGGGAAAAAACTAATTTCGTGCTTTCTAACTTTCGTGTTTTCGTGATGATATTTTGTTTTTATTAATCGAG
The DNA here is from genome assembly GCA_963710795.1 of uncultured delta proteobacterium. Classification (GTDB taxonomy): domain Bacteria; phylum Desulfobacterota; class Desulfobacteria; order Desulfobacterales; family JAFDCJ01; genus JAFDCJ01. The sequence continues at coordinate 1,594 of CAVQBT010000033.1, read as the reverse complement.
ATATCCAAAATGACTGATATAACCAACCAAAAGTTTGACCTGGCCATCATCGGCACCGGAATGGCCGGAATGGCGGCAGCCGTATTTGCGGCCAATCGCGGCCTTTCAACGGCGATTGTCGGTTCGCTGGCAGAGTCCTGGTTTACCGGCGGCCTGATCGATTTGATGGGGGTACACCCGATCAGCAAGGGTAAAACCTGGCATGATCCCTGGGCGGCCATTGAAGCCGTTAAAAAAGATATCCCCAATCATCCCTATGCGCACATGACCCGGGCGGACATCGAGGCCGCGCTCAAGGAATTTTACACATTTTTAAATGATGCCGGCCTGCCCTATCGTTTTGAGGATAATCTAAATTCTAATTTGATCACCGCCTTCGGCGCCATCAAGACAACCCATGGCCTTCCTCAAACCATGTGGCCGGGTGTGACGGCATTATCCCGCAAAGCACCCTGCTTGATTGTTGATTTTAAAGGCCTTAAAGGCTTTAGCGCCAGCCTGCTGGCCGAACGGTTGAAATCGGAATGGCCGGAGCTCAAAGCTCTGAGTATTCCGGCCATATACAGCGACCAGGTCTATGAGTTAAACCCCGTACCCCTTGCCCGGGACCTGGAGATTGCAGAATATCGTCAAAAATTGGCCGGGTTAATCAAACCCCATGTCAAGGATGTAGAATTTGTGGGTCTGCCGGCCGTTCTGGGGATACACCAGCCCGACCAGGTTATCGATGAACTCGGTGAATTGCTGGGCAGGCCTATTTTTGAAATTCCGGCCATACCGCCTTCCATTCCAGGGATGCGTCTCAAGGAAGCTTTTCTCCATTTTTTGCCGGCCAACAACGTGCACTGCCTGTTTCAAAAGCACGTCTTAACGGCGACACCGACATCAGAGGGGGATTTTTTACTGGACATCGGCCGAACCGAACATGAGGATAGTCTCAGAGCCAATGCGGTTGTGCTCGCAACCGGCCGATTTCTGGGTGGTGGATTGCAGTCCGATCACACAACCGTGACAGAGTCCATTTTTAATCTTCCGGTTTTTCAACCGGAAAATAGAGAATTCTGGCATGGTGATCGTTTTTTTAAACCCGGGGGTCATGCCATCAACCAGGCCGGTCTGGAAACCGACGATATGATGCGACCATTGGACGCCAGCGGCAACCCGGCGGTTGAAAACCTTTTTGCCGCCGGCATCATCCTGGCCCACCAGGACTGGACCCGCATGAAGTGCGGCTCGGGATTGTCCGTGGCCACCGCTTATGGCGCTATCAAATCATTACTGAGTGCATAATTTCTGCAAGTTGCCCTCGCCCGTATTTTGTTGGCTGACCAATTCAGAGGCTTCCGAATCCTATCAAATGCTCATTCACTCAGTTTTAGTAAATAGCTCGGTTCAATACAGCGGTATTCATGGGCACGCGGGGTTAGAATCTCCCTGACTTCAACATTTTTTCATAAAATATCTTTAGGTTAAGTTGACACCCAATTTGAATTGTGCCCAAATGTGGCCCCCTTTAAACAAAAAAAGCACCTGCGAAAAGTTTCGCAAGTGCTTGAAATGATGGTGCTGAGGGACAGAATCCAACTGCCGACAC
>CAVQBT010000032.1:0-206494 GCA_963710795.1 uncultured delta proteobacterium | reverse complement strand
TCTTGGGAAACTTTTGGTTATATTCAGAACCATTTACTTTGGTATTTAATTGAAGATCCGTTAAAATCTCAAGTGCGGAAACCACATCTTTTCCCACCAGTTCCGGAACAATGACCGTATCTTCGCTTTTTATAATGAAGGTCAATGTCAGGTAGGCACTGGCCCCGGCTACCAGCAAAAATGCCAGTGCCAAGCCCGATATTTTTGCTATCTTTGCAATCATGGCATTCGCTGCAATCGGACCGCATAAAAGCCGTCCATCTGCTTTAAGTGTGGAAAAGATTTAAAAACGCCCGGCACATCCGCCGCCGCACCAAGCGTATCGGGAAGCTGACCGAACTTATCACTTATAGCAAACTCAGCGTGATTTTTCAAAAACTCATTGACAACCGCTTCGGTTTCCTCAGGCTCCGGGCTGCAGACAGCATAGACCAATAGGCCGGATGGCTTGAGCAGCCGGCCCGAATTTTCCAGCAGCCGCAGCTGCCTGGTTTGATATTTTGTTAAATTCTTTTTGGATGATCGCCATTTTATGTCGGGGTTGCGTCGCATAACCCCCAGACCCGAGCAGGGTGCATCCAGCAGAATACGGTCAAAACCGGTCACCAGCTCCCGGGGCAATGGCAGTTCAAGATTGTGCCTAACCGTCGCCAGAATTGAGACTCCCAGGCGCTGCATCGCGGCATTAAGTCGCGCAAGTTTGCTTTCACTTACCTCCAGGGCCACCAGAACGCCTTGATTATTCATAAGCTGGGCGATGTGCCCTGTTTTGCCGCCCAGCCCGGCGCAGGCATCCAAAACAGTATCCGTCGGTTGCGGATCCAGCAGCAGCGAAACCAGCTGAGCGGCTTCATCCTGCACCTGAAACCAGCCGGCTTTAAACGCGTCAAGCTCCGGTATCGAAGTGGCGGGACCAGTGAAAGTGAGTCCATCCGGCGCATAGACAGTCGGTTTAATGTGATCGGCCTTGCCGCCTAAGGCTTCTGCCAATTGTTCGCGTGAGGCTTTGAGGGTATTGGCGCGCACGGTAATCGGCGGGATGGTATTCAAGCTGTCGCACAACAAGGCGGTGTTATCCGCGCCATAGCGCTTCACCCATTTGCGGATAATCCATTCGGGAAACGATTTTTGTACGGCCAGCGCAGCCATTGCATTTTGCTTGATATCCGGCAAAATAACATTAGGATATTCCCGGGCGGCCTTACGCAACAGCGCGTTGACATAGCCGGTTACCCATGGCGCGGCTGCCGTTTTGGCCAATTCAACCGCCGTGTTTACGGCAGCGGAATCCGGTATGCGATCCAGGTATATTATTTGAAACAAGGCCAAACGCAGGATATTCAATACAATGGGATTGATTTTGTTAAACCGGGTCCTGGAGAAATGGGAAATTAAATAATCCAAGCGTTTGCGCCAGCGCAACACGCCGTAAACCAAGGCTTGGATCAATGCGCGATCCGCTCTTGACCCTGAGCCCACGGCTGCGAAATGTTCTTCCAGGATAGAATCCAGCGTGGAGTGCCCCTTATCCAGGGTATTTAGTATGTCTAATGCGCTTTTACGAGCATTGGAGGACATGATAGAGAGGCTTTATCGGTAGTTTTAGAGTCAATATTCGGTTCAATATTTAATTCCGGGATTGGACAGTTTCAAAATAACAAATCCCAAATATCAAATAACAAACAAGTTCCAATGACCAAAATCACAAATTCGAAACATGGCGCAATAACTTTTTAATTTGCTTTGTTTCGATCATTGATATTTCGAATTTTGAATTTATTTGGAATTTGCTGCTTGTAATTTGAAATTTCTGTTATGACAGACAGCGCTGAATGGTCTACTGGAAAAATATGTACCCGGGTGATGGAAAGCTATCCTAAAATTGTGCCCGGTTTTAGCGGGTGTCCAAGCAAAAATTCTTTAATCGTCAGACGTTTTCCCGAAGCGCCCTGAATTTCCAGGATCGAGAGCGCACCCTTGCCGGTTGCCACCCGCAGCTCATCCGGGAATCCCACTAAAACCGTGCCGGGAGGCGCTGAGATATCCGCCGTCACGGGGGTTGAGCTGAATATCTTAAGGCGTTTGTCTTCCCAAAAGGTATGGGCCCCGGGCCAGGGGGTAACGCCCCGGATAAAGTGTTCCAGGGACGTGGCGGATTGGTTCCAATTGATCAGACCGTCATCCTTGGTGAGCATGGGGGCGTATGTTGCCAGGTCGTGATCCTGGGGCATGGGCTGGATCGTATTATCGGCATAGGCTTGCAACGTGGCAATCAGTACCTGGGCCCCGCGAACGGCCAGCCGATCATGCAACGTGCCGGCCGTATCATGCGGTTCAATGGCTTCTTTAGCGGTCAGCAGAACGTCTCCGGTGTCCATCCCTTTATCCATCAGCATGGAGCACACACCGGTTTCAGTTTCGCCGTTAATAACGGCCCATTGAATGGGGGCGGCGCCGCGCAGCTTGGGCAGCAGCGAAGCATGAATGTTGATGGTCCCGATGCGGGGCAGGGCCAGCACAGTTTCGGGCAGGATCTTCCCATAGGCGATGACCACCTGAAAATCAGGACGAAGGGATTTGATTTGGTCGCCAAAATCGGGGGTCTTAATCGAAGAAGGCTGGATAACCGGATATCCCAGATCCCGGGCAGCCTGTTTAACCGGCGAAGGCGTGACCCGGCGGCCCCTTCCGCGAGGGCGGTCCGGCTGCGTGACAACCAAAACAATTTCATACCCGTTTTGATGGCAGCGCTTGCAGGCCCGGCACCGAAAACTCAGGTGTACCCATGAATACTATTTTATACGGTTTTTTCATTATTCTCTATGCAGTTACGATGTTGTTTTGCCTTCAACCTTGCAATGTTTACGGGTTCAAGGTTCAGGGTTCAAGGTTCAGGGTTCAAGGTTCCGGGTTCAGCATCGCCTCTGACCGCGAGCGCCCAGTCTAATCGTAGAAGAAATTTAATTTCATAAAAGCGCCGCCGCTGGCCCCAAAAAGCCAGGTAAAACAAAAAAGAAACTTCTCGGAGTCCCATATAGGGTTTCCTTTTTCATACACTTTTGGAGCGCATGATTCGGGTGATTCTTTCTTCAATGCCCGCGTTTTAAAAGTGCAGACGCCACATGATAGCCGAACCTTTGAACCTTGAACCGATCAATTTAAGTTTTTCTATCCGTGAGTATCCGTGCAGATCTGTGTCCAAAATAGAAGACAGAGATGGCTATTTAACCTTCAATTGTTTTTTTACGCGCCGTTTGTACATTTGGCGTTTTAATGCACTAATGTGCTCGATGAATAACGTGCCGTTCAAATGATCGATTTCATGCTGCAAAACGATGGCCAGCATCCCCTCGGCATCCATTCGGATGGGATTGCCTTCCCGATCTTGTCCTGCGACCGTAATGTGGGCCGCCCGTTTGACATCAGCCCTGAAATCAGGAACGCTGAGGCAACCCTCATTTTCAGATAAAATCTCGCCTTCTTTCGTGACAATCTGGGGATTGATCAATACCTGCAAAGATCGATTTTCATCCCGGGGCGCGATATCATAAATCAATAGACTTTTATCCCAGCCGACCTGGATCGCCGCCAGTCCGATGCCCGGTGCCGCGTACATCGTAGCGGCCATATCATCGATCATCTGTTGGACCTTGCCATCGATATTTTCCAGGGGCTGGGTCGGTTCACTCAAAAATTTGTCGGGGTATGAAAGTATTTCTAGTTTGGACATAACATTAACAGATGCTGTTTATTCTTTTAGTTTTTCTGGCGCAGCCAGCCTAATATTTGTTTTTCTCTGCGCTCTCAGCGATCTCCGCGGTGAACAAAAAAAGATCCGGAAAACGTATCTATAATTGTGAATACATGCACTTAGGTTGCCAGCTTACAAGCCCACCAGCTTACGAGCCCATCAGCTTACGAGCGCATTCCTATCAATCCGGTTTCACCACCGGCAGCGGTTGCCGGTGTAGCCGGCCTTTAAAAGACATATGTCGAATATTCACACTGAGAATCATCGCGGACACCAACCCCACAATGATTACCGGAAAAACTTGCAGGGCATGATTCGCCAGGGTAAACCCGGCCGCCTCTTTGGCGGAAACGCCGAACAAAGACATGCCGAAAACCCCGGCGGCTTCCCAGAGCCCCCACCAGCCGGGAACCGACGGCAATGAAATAAAGAAGCAGATAATCACCATGACCACCAACAATTGAAAAAACGTCAGGTTTATTCCCGGGCAGCCAAGAGAAAATATATAGTATGAAAATGCTGCGAGACCCCAGATCAGAAAGGATAATATGCTGCAGAAAATAAGTTTTTTCGGATACCGCATTAAAGCGAAGCCCTGGGCGATGTTTTCGAGAATTCCGATCAAGGGGTCGCAAAATTTTTGTCTGATCGTTTCTTTGATGTTCAGGCCGGCAAAGCAAATCAGGTTCGGCAACAACCTGATAATTCCGTAGAAAAAATCACGAACTTTGCCGATGGCAAACAAGATAACTCCGGCGATTAAAACGATCCCTAATTTCAGCATGGTGTCAAAGATGATATCCAGGGTCGCGCGATTCAGGTGGTATTTTCCAAAGGCGACATTGACGTCGGGATGCATCTGAATTGCACTAATCGTTACGATAAACAGCAAAAGCAACAGGCAAATGTCGAATATCCGTTCGGCCGCAACAGTTGCCAAGCCGGTGGTAAAGGGGACTTTATCTTTCTTCTGCAAAATAATCGGACGTGCGATTTCGCCCAGGCGTCCCGGCAGAACACAGTTTATCATAAACCCGATCATCATCGGGTGAAACGCACGCCCGATCGTGATTTTTTTGGTCGATGACAGAATTATCTGCCAGCGGATTGCCCGCAGATAAAACGAAATCATTACCAGGACCAGCGCCGGCAGTACCCAGAAGTAATTGATGGAGGCCAGGTATTTAAAGAGATCGTCGACCGGAACATTCCGAAAAGCAAAATAAAGTGCCGCTGCCGATATTACCAACCCCACAAGGAATGAGGCTGTCATTTTTTTGTTCATAATTACTCCGCGTAAAATATATTCCATCTGAGTCCTCCGTGGCTCTGGGTGATAAAATATTGCCGTTAATTCGTGGCCGAAATTTGGAACCGCCGCATGGGGCGTTCCCCGTTCACCTGGCTAAAATTTCGTGTGCAGCCGCAATATCGAGTTTGATCTGATCGATCAACTCGGAAATATTGGAAAATTTTTTCTCATCCCGGATCCGCTTGATAAAATTCACCCGAATTTTCTTACCATATATGTTCGCATTAAAATCGAAAATATGCACCTCTACGGTAAATTCATGATCTTCAAAAGTCGGGCTGTAACCGATATTTGCAACGCCCTTGGTGTTGACTGCCCTCACATTCCACCGTCACGGCATAGATTCCGGTTTTGGGGCATAGTTCATCTTGCAGATTTATGTTGGCAGTCGGAATTCCCAGCAGCTTTGCCGCCGCGATCACGTCCGGTCACGACTCTCGCCCCTGATCTGGTAATTGCGGCCCAGCATTTTTTCGGCCTGCTCCATCAGGCCGTCCGTAATCAGTTCCCTGATTCTGGTGCTGCTGATTCTTTCTGCCAAGGCCCTGGCCGATTTGAATCCAGCCGGCCACGATGACCTCAAAACCATATTGGGGCGCATAGGATTTCAACAGGTCGATGATTGCCTTCACGATTTTTACCGAAGCTGTAATCCTCGCCCACCACAATTGCTTTCATGCCGATTTTTTGCACCAGCAGATCTCTTACGAATTGTTCGGCGGAAAGGGCTGCAAATTCGCAGGTAAACGGGACACAAATGAGCACATCGATACCGGTGCGTTCGATCAATTCGGCCTTTTGCTCATACAGGGTGATCAAGGGCGGATGGTTGTTTTGTTTCAATACCCGAATCGGATGCGGCTCAAATGTCATGGCGACCGATGTGCCGCCGATGGCTTCGGCTTTTTCAATGACTTCGTGAAAAAGGGCCTGGTGTCCGATATGGACGCCGTCAAAATTGCCGATGGTAATGACGGCATGCTTAAACGGCTCGGTAATCTGATCGAGATGATCAATAACTTTCATACTAATCTTTCAAACATTGAATATTGGGCTTGACATGAATCATAAAATAGATATATGTAGTCCACATCCTGAAAATAAATCAATCTTTTTAAGCGTGCCGAAGTGGCGGAACTGGTAGACGCGCTAGGTTCAGGGTCTAGTGGGCGTACGCCTGTGCGAGTTCGAGTCTCGCCTTCGGCACCACAAATTATAAACACAAAAAGCGCAATTTCAACGTTGCGCTTTTTGTGTTTTAGGTCCCGCCTTATTTATCGATGCCTCGCGTTTTACCAGAAGACAGATAACAGATAACAGAGGACAGACTGCAAGCCTTGATGATTGGTACATTCCCAAAGGCTTGCGCAATGTCCTCCGGCAGTTCATCAAAATCATCTGAATAAAAACCCATCGTTACCTTTTAATCGTCACTTTTTCCATGACGACCGCATCTACCGGTCGATCGCCGGGGCCTGTTTGACAAGTTCCGATTGATTTAACGACATCCATCCCCTTGACCACTTTGCCAAAAACCGAGTGGCGGTTGTCTAAATGGGGCGTTGGCGCGAGGGTAACGAAAAATTGGCTGCCGTTGGTGCCGGGTCCGGCATTGGCCATGGATAGAATGCCTTCACTGTCGTGCCTTAAGGACGAATCAAATTCATCGCCGAACTTGTATCCCGGACCACCGGCTCCGGATCCCTGGGGGCAGCCGCCCTGAATGACAAACCCTTCAATGACCCGGTGAAAAGTCAAGCCGTCATAAAAATTACCGCCTTTATCCGTTTCCTGGCGCCCTTCTGCCAGATTGATGAAATTCCACACGGTTTCAGGACACTCTTTGGCATAAAGGTCCGCTTCAAAAGTTCCCATGTTGGTCTCAAAAACAGCGGTTGCGCGATCAATATCCTCTTTGTAGTCGTTTTTTGTGGTCATATTTATCTCCTTTTGGGTTTTGATCTGATTTTAGTTATATTTTAGGGAAACGGATCTTCACAGATTTTCACAGATAAATTATTTTAGGTCCGCCTGACGGCGGAAAATGTCGTGCAGCAGATGCCAGGCCAGAATACAATTGGCCTGATTTTTCTCGCCGAAGGCGATGGGTTCATTGGTTTTTGAATCTGTGTTTATCCGTGAAAATCTGTGTCCCTTATTTTAGAGATTTAATCAGCATGACTGCCGAACAATTTATTTCCTTCCAATTTTTCAATTGTGACATCGACAATTTTATTTTTTATTTCATCCCTGCCATCAATCAACACCGGCAGATAATTCGAGGATATACCTTTTAACAAACCGGTGGCGCGATCGCGTTTGGTTTCGATCAGGACCGGCATTGTTTTTCCGACGAATCCCCGGTAAAAACTCATCCGCGTGGCATGCCCCAACTTTCGCATCTGTTCACATCTGTCCTTAATGATTTCTGGCGGGATTTTGTGCGCGTATTCTGCGGCCGGGGTTGCGGGGCGCACGGAATACGGAAAAACATGTAAATAGCTTATTGGCATGTCTTTTATCAGATTATAGGTGTTTTCAAATGCAGCGTCACTTTCCCCGGGAAAACCGATGAGCGTATCCGCGCCAATTGCCGCATCCGGCATCAATTCCTTTATTTTGACGATTAAATCATGGAAAACCTGCCGGGAATAGGGGCGCCCCATTTTTTTCAAAATACGATCGTCACCGCTTTGCAGCGGGATGTGAAAATGGCGGCAGAACATATCGGACTCGGCAACCAGTTGAATGATTTCGTGGGTAAATTCAAGCGGCTCGATCGAACTCAGGCGCACGCGGTCAATAAGGTTTAGCGCGCGAATGCGGCGCAGCAGCGCTGCCAGGTCGACGCCCGGCGAAAGATCCCGCCCATAGACACCGAGATGGATACCCGTGAGCACCACTTCACGATAATCAGCCTCAGCCAGCTGCTGGATGCTTTGCAGGACATTGTCCAACGGCATGCTGCGGCTGCGACCCCTGGCATAGGGAACAATGCAGTAGGTGCAGAATGCATCGCAGCCGTCTTGAATTTTTAAAAAGGGACGCGTTCGGGCCGCTGAAATTGCCGGCGGCATCAATTCGAATTGGCGACTGTTGCGGATATCAGTCAGGGATGCAACCGGATTGCCGGGCGCTTCATTTCCGATTCGGTGGATCAACCGGCTGATGGACAGTTTCTTGTCATGGCCGACAAGGCAGTCAACGCCGTCAATCCGACTAATTTCCTGCGGGGCGGTCTGAGCATAGCAGCCGGTTACAATAATTCGAGCTTTCGGATTGGAGCGGATGGCTTTGCGGATGGCCTGTCTGGACTGCATGGAAGCCTTTTGGGTCACCGTGCAGGTATTTACGATACATACCTCGGCCTGACCGCAGTCCGTGGCTGCCGCCCAGTCGGAAGACAGCAGTTCCTGGGCAATGGCCTCTGACTCGGCCTGGTTGACTTTGCACCCCAAAGTAGTGATGGAAAATTTCGGCATGTTATTTTATTTGTTTTAAATTTGGGACACGGATTAGATTGAAATCAGATTTTAGAATGCGGATTGCGGATTTTTAGATGGAGATTTATCAGGATCCAATGGGCCTAACCAATCAGCTCCGAGTCAATTCATCAAAGGTAAGCAACAATTCAATCCAGTCAACCTGATCAACAAATCAACCCATCGAAAAGGAAACGGCTATTGATTCATGCGCCATTTTAGGTAGTGGGAGCGGTTTGTTCACCTGAGCACGCCAATGGTTTAACCGCGATTACCTGAATATCCATGGCCGGCCTGCGACGAGTTCAGTGGAGTAGGGCAGGCTTTGTCCCATTTTGATAAATGAAATCAGCTATCTTTGGTGGGCACAGCCCACCCTACAACTGCGGCCGAACTGACGCTATAAACTGCCGGGTTCATAACCGCGAGTATCCTATGATCCCAAGACTTCAGTTGTTCATTTTCTCAACTGCCGACCTTCCCACTTTCTGATTTTCTCAGCTTCTGTTTTTCCGCCTTTGTCTCGCCTGAGCTCGTCGAAGGTCGCCTTCCCACTTCCGCATTCCCACTTCCGAATTCAAATATCTCTCTGCCCCATGAGCTAATCAATCCAGCCGCCGCCGATCACCTCAGCGCCCCGGTAAAACACCGCGCCCTGTCCCGGGGTCACTGCGGATTGGGGTAATTTAAAGCGAACCAGCGCTGTGTGATTATCCCGGGGTATTACCGTGGATGCCACTTCTTTGGTGCGGTAACGTATGCGGGTGTGGATTTCCTGAGGAGTGGTCGGCTCCTGATTAATCCAGTTGATTTCAATTACCCGGCATTCGGCTGATAGCAGATCATTCTTGAAACCGACAATCAACCGGTTGCGTTCGGCATCCAACCAAACCACGTAATAGGGCTCGGCCGCGGGGCAGTTAATGCCGCGCCGCTGGCCGATCGTAAACAGGTGCAGCCCCCGATGTTCTCCAATCACCTGACCGCTGACAGTTTCGATTAAGCCGGGCTGTGGATCAAACCCGCTGTGTCTGGCTAAAAATTCAGCGTAGGCTTCATCTTTTATAAAGCAGACATCCTGGCTTTCTGCCTGGGTGACCGGATACAGTCCCTGTTGCGCGGCCATTTGCTTGATTTCTGACTTTTTCATTTCACCGAGTGGAAAACAGGCCTGGGCCAGCTGCTGCCGGGTCAAGCGCGCCAGAAAATAGGACTGATCCTTTTTAGGGTCAAGGCCTTTCAGCAGGTGGCAATGGCCGCCAGGGTCTTTTTTAATTCTGGCATAATGGCCGGTGGCCAGTCTGTGCGCGCCAATTTTTAGCGCATGGGCAAGAATGGTTCCGAATTTAATCGTGGGGTTGCAGTGCATACAAGGATTCGGAGTCCGGCCTTTTTGGTATGTTCGACAAAAATAGCCGACAATTTTTTCCTGAAATTCAGGCCGGATGTCAACTATTTCAACCGGTATCCCCAGTTGTTCTCCGATTTTGAGGACATTGTGTTTTTTAACAGATCCCGGCTCGCGGGTATACGCTGAGGCGGTTTCAAATCCGGTGATAAAGTGAATTCCGATCACCCGGTGTCCCTGTTGCTTCAGCAAATACGCGGTCATCATGGAATCGACGCCGCCGCTAATGGCAACTGCCGTTGTGGGCTTCATTCAAAAAATGCCTGGTGTGTCGGCAGCACCTCCATGGCCCGGGGCGGGCAGGCCGGCACGCACAATTCGCAGATACTGCATTTTTTTTGATCAAAAATCACGTTCATTTGCGGTCGCTGAACCGCCAGCGCACCGGTGGGGCACACCGCCGTGCAGGCGCCGCAATCCGTGCATTTTCGTTTGTTGCGCTTAATTTCCTGGGAGGCATTCTGGACTTTAACGCCCTGGGCTTTGAGAAATTTAACCCCTTCTTTGAAATTCTTTTTGGTGCCGGATACTTCCAGCACCACCACCCCTTCTTTGCGGGGTAAAATGGCGGCGTTGAGGATATTGAAAATCAGATCATAATCCTTGGTCAAATGATACACAATCGGCTGATGCACTTCATTTTTGGGAAAGCGCAGGATGAGTATTTTAGAGTACACACCAAACCTCCAGTAATTTATTGAACATGTTTGCAAGACCATTCAATCTACTGGCAATTAAAGATACTGTCAACTCAGAATTCTAACCACAATTAAGTTTCTTGATTCCTTTGATATTTTCGCTTATTATTCAGATTATACCGCCAAGATAAAGTTGATTGATCAAACTGCCGATAAGACTGGTGAGCTAAAAGGATTAATCATATTTCAGGAGCCTTTTACCCATGAACCGGTTTGCCTACCGATCTACCGGGTTTGCCATTAAAACCCTATCCAACCTTTCCAAGGCCAAAATCGCCCTGCATGCCCAGGAAAAAATTCCTGAGGGATCGATTATCTTTGTAATCAACCACTTTACCCGGCTCGAGACATTTTTGATGCCCGCCCAGATTTTTTCCTTAACCAAGATTCCGGTATGGTCGCTGGCCGATTACGAGTTGTTCAAGGGAGCCTTTGGGAGCTACCTGGAAAAGGTGGGGGCTGTTTCGACTAAAAATCCGGACCGGGATCTGCTCATCGTCAAAACATTGCTGACCGGGGAAGCGAATTGGATAATTTTTCCTGAAGGCAGAATGGTTAAAAACAAGAAAATCATTGAAAAAGGCCGGTTTATGATTTCCTGGGCCGGCGGCAAACACCCGCCCCATACCGGGGCCGGAACACTGGCCCTGCGGACTGAATTTTATCGGCAGCGACTGCGGCGACTATCAGAGAAAAAGCCGGACGAAGCCCAGTACCTGATGGACCTGTTTCAAATCAAATCCCTGGACCCGGTGCTCGATCGGAGCACCTATATCGTGCCGGTTAATTTGACGTATTATCCCATCAGGGCCCAGGAGAATATATTGAGCAAACTGGCTTTGCGGCTGGTCGATGATCTCCCCGAACGTATCGTGGAGGAACTTATGACCGAGGGGTCCATGCTGATCTCAGGGGTCGACATCGATATCCATTTTGGTGACCCGATTCCGATCGTTGATCATTTGCGGCACGCCTCAATTCGAAAGGATATCGAAACTGCCGCAAGAATTAATTTTGATGACCCCATTGCGTCCAAAAGCACCCTGCGCAAAGAAGCATTAAAGCTGATGCAGCGCTATATGACCGATATCTATGGCATGACGGCTGTCAATCTCGATCACATCTTTGCCTCGATGCTAAAGTCGATGCGGTTTAAAAAAATAGATGAGCTGGATTTTCGCCGCAGAGTTTTTTGGGCCGCCTTTTTAATCCAAAAACAGCAAGGTCTGCATTTGCATCCTGCTTTCAAAGAAGATCAGATTCATTTGTTAACCGATGACCGCTTGGGCAAAGTGGCTGACTTCATTTCAATTGCGCTGGAAAAAGGCAACTTGAGTCGAACTGGCGGCGGGTATTTAAAAGACCATACCATGTTTTCGTCCCCGTATGACTTTCACCGGGCCCGCATTGACAATCCCATCGACGTTGCCGCCAATGCGGCGGAACCCCTGGCTGAACTGCAGCGTACCATCCGCCGCATCGCCTGGCAGCCGAGCTTCTGGATTAGAAGAAAGGTGGCCAAGTGCCTGATGGAGCAGGATCTGAAAGAATTCGAATCCGACTACCACGAATTTTACCGGCAGGAAGAATCCAAGCCGATGACGGTCGGTTCGCCCTTTGTGGTCAAGGGAAAATCAAAAAATATCGGTATTTTGCTTTCACACGGCTATATGGCTGCTCCGCTGGAGGTTCGGGAACTGGCATATTATCTGGGAAAAATGGGCTATTGGGTCTATGTCCCGCGTTTAAAAGGGCATGGAACCTCTCCTGATGATCTTGCCACGCGCTCCTACCAGGACTGGATGCGGTCCCTTGACCGAGGATATGCGATCATCAGCACTATCTGCCGCCAAGTTGTGGTCGGTGGCTTTTCGACCGGAGCGGGCCTGGCACTGGATTTGGCTGCCAGGGTCGAACGGATTGTCGGGGTATTTGCGGTTGCCGCGCCCCTGACTTTGATGGATTTTACATCCAAATTTGCGCCGGCAGTGGATATGTGGAACCGCATAATGGATCGGGCCTATAAGGTCGGGCCCCAAAAACAGTTTGTCGAGAACGAACCGGAAAATCCGCATATTAATTACTTGCGCAATCCCATCTCGGGTGTCAGAGAAATTGAAAGACTGATGAATGCGCTGGAACCTAAATTGCCAAATTTGAAAATGCCGGCCTTGATCGTTCAGTCGCGCCGAGATCCGGTAGTTGATCCCAAAGGGTCAAGAAAAATATTTGAACTGATCGGCACCAACGAGAAAGAATACATTTTGTTTAATTTCGATCGCCACGGGATATTGCTGGGAGATGGTGCCGATAAAGTTTATAACGCAATTGGGGCGTTTGTTAAGCAATTCTAAATAATCCGCTTTGGGAAACAGCAATTTCAGGGGTGCAAAATGTTTGTTTTGAGTCCAAGAAAGTTGTTAGATCGAAGTTGCGCGAATCATTAATTTGCCGATGAATTCTTAGTCCTTTGAGCCCGGTCAGAGAGAATCGGCAGCGCCGTAATACTGCTTAACGGAATGATGGAATACTGGAGTGTTGGAAAAATGGGTTTGGCGGAATCGGGTCTGTTTTTTAAGTGGTGGCACGAATCTGAAATTAAAATCTGACCGTCATCCGTTTTTAACACCAATATTCCAATATTCCACCATTCCATTATTCCATTAGGAGTCTGAGGTAAACGCCACCCCTTTAGGGTGAAATCAAAGCCGAGCCCTCTGCGGCCGGATCTTCACTGTATTTATTCCAACATTGAAAATCTGGTCCTCAGGGCCAGGTCAGAGATCAATGGCTCTGCCCGTATAAATCAACCGGAGTAATGGAGTATTGGAGTGTTGGTTTAAAAAAAAAGAGCCTTAAACTTTCAGGTTTTCTTCAGGCGTCTGTTTTCTGAGAGCGATGGAAAAAGGGGGTTCTTCCATTACTCCATCACTCCAATACTCCAGTACTCCGTAAATCGTCAAATGCCGGTAAACTAAATCCCCTCCGGGGATAATCAAAGCCGGGCCCTCTGGACCCGGATCTTTACTTCTGCCACCATCCCTTCCTCGAATTTGAATCGCTGAAAACGATTCGAAACCATTTTTCCGGCGCAAAAGTGGGTTGCGCTAAATCACTACGGGATAAAAAAAACGCCGATTTTTGACATAATCGATTATTTTTATTAAAATAAATAGAGAAAAGCGAAATTCATAAAATCAGCTGTTTGATCACCCATGCCTAAAAGAGGCAAAGAAAAGATGCCAAAAAGCGATCCGGTAAAATGGATAATCCTATTCGGGTTCATTTTATTATCCGGCTGTACGGCTAATCGATTCCCGCATCTATTTATCGCTGAAGAAAAAATGGTGCGGGATTGTCAATATTTGGCCACGATTTCAGAATCTTCTGATCCGGGTAAATTTGTCACTAATTATCAAATCGCCGAATTTTATGACGGCGAATTAAAGGTATTGGAGCGAGCCAACAATATGCAAGCCACCCATATAGTTTGGATGTATAACCATCCTATCGGCTCGTCCGCGTCTGCTTACCGGTGCGTCAAATGATTTGATCGACTAGCGCGCTTTCGGCTGCGATGCAGATCGTTATTAACGCTAACTATTAGAATTTATAACCCAAACCGAACAGTAATCGATGTTGCTATGAATAATAGAAAAATGTATAATACAACGTTAGACGCGGAGTTGATCAGGCAGATAAAAATTCTGGCGGCGCAACTGGAAAAGCGGCAAAATGACCTGCTTGAAGAAGCCATTGAGGATCTCCTCAAGAAGTATGAAACCGAGGTCGAATTGTAACTTATCGACTGCGGTTCTATTAAAGCGGAATTCATGGATCAGCCGGGTTAAATTTTTTTCGCGGGATATTGAAAAGGGGTGAGAAGTGAAATGACTGCGAATCTCGAAAATCGGGATAAAACACGCTTTGAACATGTGACCGCGGTCACATTTGAAAATAAAGAAATCGGTGTTCAACGCAGCGCCCGGATGTATAATTACAGCGATGGCGGCCTGTATTTTGAAACCGACCAGCATCTGGAACCGGAGACCAAAATTCGCCTCAGCTGTGGCTGGCCTGTTTTTCAGAGCGAATTTTTTCGCAGTGAATACTTGACATATTACTCAGTGGTATTAATCTATAATTATGCAGCGATTGCTGCTAGGCTGTTAATCGGTTAACTTTTCAAAATAACCCTTAACGCTTTCCTCTATACGGGCCTGAAGCTGCATCCCCAGCGGCTTCGGGCCTTTTTATTTTTCACAACCGGCAAGACTGCTCCCCCTTGCCATTGCTTATTTGGGCCTTAATGTTAATGATGCTTTTCGAGATCCGAATTCCATCTAAATTCATGTTTACAGTTGGCTGAATTTTTTGCGCGATTCAGCTAAAAATAAAATCAACCTATTTTTGAAGCTAAAATATATCAGGGTGAAAAAAATGAAAGAAAATAGAGACAGCCTAAAATTGGAAATCTTCTCCGACTACGTCTGACCCTGGTGCTATTTCATCACCGGGCGTGTTGAAAAATTGCAAAATGAGTTTGACCTTGATATCCAGTGGACCGCCTTTCCTCTGCATCCCGAGACGCCTAAAGAAGGGATGACCCTCGAAGAATTGTTTGCCGGCCGACCGGTCAACGTCAAGCAGGTGCTGGACAACCTGACCCGGGTGGCGGCCGAACTGGGATTGCCGATTGCAAAACGTGAAAAAACCTACAACAGCCGCATGGCCCAGGAGCTGGGGAAACTGGCGGAAAAGCAAGGACTGGGCGAACCATTCCATCGGGCGGCCTTTAAAGCCTATTTCGCTGATGGATTAAACATCGGTCTTGATTCGACCCTGACAGACCTGGGGAAATCGGTCGGATTATCTGAGACAGACATCCGGGATGCGCTTGAGAAAAGAACCTTTAAACATGCGGTTGACGAAGACTGGAATCGATCGCATCAAAAGGGCGTCACTGCCGTTCCCACCTTTATAATGAACGGCATGTCGCTGGTGGGCGCACAACCCTATGAAAAACTGGTTCAATTGATGGAAGCGGCTGGGACGAAGAAAAGACAGTAGTCTCAACCTGTGCTCGTGCTTTTGTCGGAAACTAGATGTGCTGCCGTTCATGACAAATAACAAATCACAAGCACCAAATGACAAACAAATTCAAAATTCGAAATCCCAATGACCCAAACCAGTTTTCCGAGTATCGCATCACATCGTTTTGAATTTTAGTTTTTGGTAATTGGATATTGTTTGTATTTTGTGATTTGAGATTTGAGATTTTATCAGCCTACTTGAATTAAAGAGCAAAGATTAAATAATCGCTTCTGAGCGTATAATATTCTCCACCAATGAACACCATCGCCTTGATCATTTTAGTGGCCATCGTTTTTGATTTTATTCTGAATGGCATTGCCGACTATCTGAATCTAAAGGCGCTGCGAAACGATCTGCCGCAGCCCTTTCAGGGGGTATATGATCCGGATCGCTATCGTAAGTCCCAGCAATATTTAAAAGTCAAAACCCGTTTCGGATGGATCACCGGTATCTTCAATGTCAGCGTGATGCTGCTCTTCTGGTTTGGCAAAGGATTCCCAATATTGGATGCGTGGGTTCGATCCTTTAATTACGGACCTGTCATTACCGGGTTGTTATACATGGGGATTCTGGTATTTGTCAAATCGCTGTTATCCTTGCCGTTCAGCATCTATTCCACCTTTGTAATTGAAGAGCGGTTCGGGTTTAATCAAACCACCTGGTCCACATTTGTGCTGGATTTGGCCAAAGGAGTCGTGCTGGGAGTCCTGATCGGGACCCCGCTTTTAGCTGGAATTCTGCTGTTTTTCGAATATGCCGGTGCCAATGCCTGGTGGTATTGCTGGATAGCCGTTACGCTGTATATGCTCGGGGTTCAATTCATTGCGCCGACCTGGATTATGCCGCTTTTCAATAAGTTTTCACCCCTGGAGGATGGCGAACTGAAGTCTTCCATTTTAACCTACGCCGGGTCGATAAATTTTCCAATCGAAAATGTTTATGTCATGGATGGTTCGCGGCGCTCCAGCAAATCCAATGCATTTTTTACCGGCTTCGGCAAACACCGGCGGATCGTTTTGTTCGATACCCTGATCAAACAGCACACCGCCGCTGAGCTGCTTGCCGTTTTGGCCCATGAAATGGGACATTACAAGAAAAAGCATATTCTCCAATCGATGATTCTGGGCATTGTGCAGATGGGGATCATGCTGTACCTGTTGTCCCTTTTTATTTCGTACCAGGGGCTGTTCGATGCGTTTTACATGCCCCAGAAATCCGTATATGCCGGTTTAATTTTCTTTGGCATGCTATACTCGCCCCTGGGTTTTTTCATCGATATTTTCATGCAGATGCTATCGCGCAAAAACGAAACTGCGGCCGACCGATTTTCAGTGGAAACCACCCAGGATCCCGATTCCATGGCGGAAGCTTTAAAAAAACTTTCCATGAACAACCTGTCCAATCTGCTGCCGCATCCGTTATATGTATTTTTAAACTATTCGCACCCCCCGGTGCTGCAGCGGATTCAGGCGATTCAGGGTGCGTAATGTCATCCCCCCTTGAAACGATGATAGATGCCGGGAAGGAATAGCTTAGGCTTAGCTGTGATTTCTTTGTGCTTTCTTAAAAGATTTCTTATCACGAAAACACGAAAGTTGGAAAACACGAAAAATTCCTGGGCTTTTTTTCGTGCTTTCGTCATTTCGTGCTTCCGTGATTGGTTGTTTTATGGTTCCGGCTTGTCCGGTTAGAGTTTACGGTGGAAGACTTGTATGGGTTTAGCGCGCCGGGTGGCGAGGAGATGATGAAATCTGAACTTCGAAATCCAACATCCAATATCCGCAATGTTCTCATCGTGGCGGATATCGAAGGCAGTTCGGGATGCTGGAATTATCAGGCATCTTCATTCATGACCCGGCAGTGGGCTCGGGCCTGTGCTGGCAATGACCCATGATGTTAGTGCCGTTGTCGATGCGCTTATTCAATGATGGTGTTGAGCATATCACGGTAAAAGATTTCCACCGAACCGGATACAATCTGCTGCCCGAGATGATCAATGCCAAATCAGAAATTATTCACGGCTACCGGCGCGGACCGCTACCGGGGTTCGGAGATCCCGGCCAGGCACAAGCGGCCATCTTTATGGGCATGCATGCCGCCTCGGGAACCGATGGATTTTTGGCGCACACGCTGACATCCAGGCATAGCCTACCTGGAGGTCAACGGAAAGCCAATGGCTGAAATCGAGCTATTTGCATCCGCCCTGGCTCCGTTCGGAATAAAACCCATTTTCTTTTCAGGCTGCCCGGTGGCCTGCCGGCAGGCCGCAGCCGTTATCGATAATATCTCCTGCTATCCGATAGACAAAACAATGGGGGACGATAATTTTAACAGGTCTCAGTGGCGGGCGGGTCTCGCCGAATCAGTCGTCGAGTCACTTGATAACGATCAACCGCCACCCTATCAACCGAATGGTCCCATGCAGGCCCGGCTTACCCTGCGGGATGGAGAAGCCACTGCACAAAAAATTGCCGATCGCTGGAAAATTGAGCGCAACCGGAATCAAATTTTTCTCAGTGCTCCCAGCAGGCAAGCTCTATATCTGGAGTTAATTCGAATTTGCTATTTAACGCCGCTGGTGGAGAAGACCCTGCCAGTTTGCCTTTTGGCATACAACCTGTGGGGACGTATCGGACTATCCTGGGTCCGCCGCCAAATAAGAAAATCGAAACCGTTCAAAGGATCTGGGTTCAAGGTTCAAGGCTAATCGGTTCGGATTCAGATCTCTAGGCTCAAAACAATTGCAGCTGGCTTGATTTGGATTTTGTGGCGGCGGCGGGTATTAACTGTTGCCGATCGCCATTGAATTCCGGATCGGGAGTGTCCGCGTAGGCGACTTCCAGGGTATTCTTACCGCTTTGTTTGACGCTTTCAAGTGGATTAATGAAAAGTTCTACTTCCTGGCGGGTCATGACCGGAAACTGATATTGCCGGTTAATATACTTGAATTTGCCCTTGTCGGCCAAACGCGACTCTACATAAGCAAGATGATCATGGATGCGCTGACGAATGCAGTCATTGGATGCTGCCACGACCGTATCCTGGTCGGCACTGATAACCTCTTGAAAGCCCGTCTCGATTTCGAATCCAACGCTGTTTCTGCCGGATGCCATGGCCGACCGCATAGTGGTCCCGGTTCCCAGAAAAGGATCGATCACGGTATCGCCTTTGGCCGAATACATGTTAACCAGGCGATAGGCAAGCTCAAACGGAAACGCACCGCTTCTCAGCCGGGTGTTATTTTTTTTGAGCTTTTGGCGGGTGCCGATTAGGCCAAACCAGACATCCGAAAACCAGTTGTTTCTTTCTTCCCAGAAAAGCGCACTTTCGCGCCGGATTTGCTTTTCCGGTGCACTGTTAAACTCTCTTTTCGAGCCCTTGCGCACGATGAGAATGTATTCATGTTCGAGCGTGACATAGGCTCCGCCCGGCAGCATTCCCGAACCCATAAATTTATTCGGTGCATTGGTGGGTTTACGCCATAATATCAGGGGCAGGGCCGAGAATCCGATTTTGACCAATGAATTCAAAATTCTGGCATGGTTGGCATACAGCATAAAGTTCTCGCCAACCGTTCGGGTGGCATCGCCGATATTGATGCAGGCAATGCCCCCGCTTATTAATACCCGATACAGTTCCTGCCAGACCTGATCAAGGATTTGGTGCATCAATTCAAATGCCTTCAATCCGTCCCGGTTTTGCAATGCCTTCAGGATATTGCTATTCTGGTACACGAACATGTCATCCCACATTTCGATCATCGGGTAGGGTGGCGATGTCACCACCAGATGCACGCTGGCAGGCGGGATGGCCCGCATGTTTTTGGAATTTTTAAAATAGATTTTGTGAGTTGTTTTCATCATACATCGGTTCAAGGTTGAAAAATACCCAAACTTGGAAACGATCTGTTTAGGCCTAACTATCTATGCGGAAAAAGTCGGATATAAAAATGAAAACAGGCTGCCGTTTCATAATGGGTGCTGATGATCTTTCATACTTTATATGATTTGTCAATCAGGGTTTTCCTTCCTAATTGACCGCAAATAAAATTTTGGGTTCCAATTTTTGAAAATAATGGTTATTTAAGAACCATAACCAAAAGAATTAGAAGGACAGGTGTGCGTATCCGATCCGATGCGACGCACCATATACAAAACTATGAATGAAAATGGTAATGCCGGCCTGCTGAATGTACTGCTTCCCACCGTTGGCGACCCTGAGGGGGACGGCATTCCGGATTCGCTTCCCATGGTCGTCGATGCCCATGTTCATCTTTTCCCGGATTTTCTATTTGCGCCGGTTTGGCAATGGTTTGAAAAATTCGGCTGGCCGGTTCGATATCAGCTATCCTCGGAGGATATCATAGAATTTCTGCTTTCCCATGGCATCGGCCATATCGTCGCCCTGCATTATGCGCACAAAGCCGGCCTGGCGCGAGAGTTGAACGCGTATATGGCGGACATCTGCCGGTCTCATCCCCAGGTCACGGGAATGGCTACCGTTTATCCCGGTGAAAAAGACGCCGCGGCGATTCTTGAGCAGGCATTTCAAAATGGGCTCAGTGGGGTCAAGCTTCATTGCCATGTCCAGTGTTTCGACATGAATGATCGATCCATGGATGAAATATACGAAGCCTGTTCGGTCCACCGCAAACCATTGATCATGCATGTCGGACGCGAACCGAAAAGTCCCGCCTATGCGTGTGACCCCTATGAATTGTGCCGGGCCGATAAACTGGAACCGGTGCTTAAGGAATATCCGCGGCTTCGCGTGTGTGTGCCCCACTTAGGAGCGGACGAATTTGAACCCTACCGCCGCATGATTGAAAAATATGACAATCTCTGGCTCGACACCACCATGATGCTGGCCGAGTATTTAGCGCTGGACTTTTTGCCGGATCTTGCTAAATTCAGAAACGATCGACTCATGTATGGCACCGATTTTCCCAATTTGCCCTATGCCTGGGACCGGGAAATCAAGCGCTTGGCCCGCCAAAATCTTTCGCCCGACGCTTTGGCAAAAGTATTGGGGCAGAATGCAATGGAATTTTACCAAATTGATCCAGGGAATAATTAGGTACACCCTGTATCGACAAGGGGCTGTTGATATTGGGTGCCCCGATATTTCAAAGGTTTCAGGTGTCAGGTTTCGGGTGTCAGGTTTCAGAAGGCAGCGGACAGACGTCAGAGGACAGACAGAAGGTAAGAAGTTGGGAAGGTGAGAGATTGGGAAGGTGGTAACGGATTTTGCCTGCATCCTGTTGCTTTCCAAGCGGAGTAGCCGCGATAATTCTGCGGATTTTGTGATTTTGAATTTTGGTTATTGTGATTTATTTGATATTTGTGATTTGTTATTTGATATTTTATAGCTATTGAATTCTGATGCTACAGTTTCTTGCTAAATGTGGTGAGCCAACTGGCCTTTACAAACCAAAAGGGGAACTTACTATGAACAAACTAACGGTTGAAGATTTAAATTTTTCAGGCAAGCGGGTTCTGATGCGGGTTGATTTTAATGTGCCGCTGGAAAACGGTGCGGTTGCCAATGATAAGCGGATCAAAGCGGCGTTGCCGACGATCGATTACATCGTCAAAAACGGCGGCCGGCTGATTCTCATGTCGCATCTCGGCCGGCCGAAGGGACAGCGGGTGCCGGAAATGTCGCTGAAACCCTGTGGCGCGGTATTAAGCGAGCTGCTGGGCAAAGCGGTCGCCTTCGCCGATGACTGCGTTGGTGCCGAAGTTGAAGATGCGGTCGCTAAGCTTGAAAATGGCGATATCCTTTTGCTGGAAAATCTTCGCTACCACCCGGAGGAAACGGACAATGATGCCGGCTTTGCCGAAAAACTTGCCAAACTCGGTGATCTGTATGTGAATGATGCCTTTGGAACGGCTCATCGGGCCCACGCGTCCACCGAGGGCGTGACGCATTTTTTCGATCAGTGTGCCGCAGGATATCTGATGATGAAGGAACTGGACTATCTCGGCAAGGTCATTGAAAATCCGGCCCGGCCTTTTGTGGCCATTCTCGGAGGAGCTAAAATTTCAGGCAAGATCGATGTCATAACGAATCTGTTGCCCAAAGTAGACCGGGTGATTATCGGCGGCGGCATGGCTTACACCTTTTTCAAAGCCCAGGGCCTTGAGATCGGAAAATCTCTGTTGGAAGCCGATAAGGTGGATTATGCCAAGGATATATTAAGTCAAGGCGGCGATAAAATTGTGCTGCCCGTTGATTGTTTGGTCACTGATTTTTTCGATTTTGACGCTCGTAAAATAGGAGAATTAAAACAGGTCGCTACCGATGCCATCCCGGCGGACTGGGAGAGCCTGGATATCGGAAGCAAATCCATTGAAAAATTTCGTTCAATTCTGGCGGATGCCCGGACGGTGGTCTGGAACGGGCCCATGGGTGTTTTTGAAATTCCGCAAACGGCTAAAGGCACCTATGCCATTGCTGAGCTTTTGGCCGATGTGACTGCCGGTGGCGCTACCACGGTCATCGGTGGCGGTGACTCGGCCTCGGCCGTCGAAAAGGCCGGCGTCGCCGAAAAAGTGTCGCACGTTTCCACCGGCGGCGGCGCCTCGCTCGAGTTCATGGAAGGCAAAACCCTGCCGGGAGTGGCGGCGCTGACGGATAAGATGAGGACAGAGGACACACAGAAGATGAGAAGGTGAGAGGTTGAGAAGGTGGGAGGTTAAGAAGTTGAAGGACGGACGACACGCAGAGGGTAAGAAGGTGAGAAGATAAGAAGGTGAAGAAAAAAAACAAAGTCGCTCTATGCGCTGACCACATTTCATGGTGAGCGATAATCCGAACCCGGTGGGCACGGCTGCGACGATCTCAGCCGTCTCGAGGCCCGCCCGACAATCAAAAGTATCTGGTACGTAAAGCTATCGTCCAATCTTGGCTGAATACCGCTCTCATCTTCTCAACTTCTCACCTTCTTTCTATTCCCACCTTCTCATCCTCGCACCTTCTCACCTTCTTTCTTTCCCACCTTCTCATCCTCGCACCTTCTCACCTTCTCACCTTCTTTTTTCCCCACTTCCCACTTCAATTTACTGTGCCACCACGCTTTCCGGCAACTTCTTCGTCAATATATCCGCGGCTTCCGCAACCATCTCCTCCAGCACCTGGGCGGCGGGTTTTATTTCGTTGATAATGCCGGATACCTGGCCGGCCAGGCCGCCGACGAAGTCGGTTTTATTGGCCGCCACGAAACGGGCCAGCAGGGCGGAGGAAATCAGCACCTGGGTCGGGAAGGGCAGGGGCTCAAGCCCGGAATTGTCCCATAGATCGTGAAACTGGTTATAGCTGGCGCGCAGCGTCTTGCCGGTGTAAGCCGTGCTGACCCGGGTGCCTTCATCGGTTGACTGCACGATTTTTTGTTTGTTCACTGCCAGTGCACCGCCTTCATTGGTGGCCAGAAAGCGGGTGCCGACCCAGACCCCGACGCAGCCCATGGCCAGTGACGCCGCCAATCCGCGTCCGTCGCCGATGCCGCCGGCCGCCAGGACCGGCACCGGATAAGCGGCATCGATGGCCGCCGGCAGCAGCACCATCGTTCCGATCCGGCCGGTGTGTCCACCCCCCTCGTGCCCCTGGGCTACCAGCAGATCGATACCGGAATCTGCCATGCGTTTGGCGTTCTTGGCATTGCCGGTAATGCCGAGTACTTTCATTCCCACGGCGTGGGCCTCTGCGACCATAAATCCGGGATTTCCGAGGCCGGCACAAAAAAGCGGCACTTTTTCTTCGATGCACACCTGGATGGATTCTTTCGGGAACATGGTGGTGGTATTGCGGCGGATCATAATGTCGACATCCGGCAACCCCATTTCCTGCTTTATTTTATTGATCCATTCCTGATGTTGCTTCGGAATTGTTTTCAATACCTCGTTCAACGGCAGTTCCTGGGCATCGGTTCCGCCGAGCCCACCTTTAAGATCCAGGTACTTGGGCAATAGAAGATCCACCCCGAAGGGTTTAGCGGTTTGCTTTTTGATTTCCCGGATAGCCTTTTGGAGCTCATCCACCGTATAGCCGCTGCCGCCGAGCACGCCCAGACCGCCGGCTTCCGAAACCGCGACAACCAGTTCAACCGGTGCCCCGGTATTTTCTCCGATCAGGGTCGGACCCATCCCGGCGCTTAAAATCGGATATTCGATCCCCAGCATGTCACAAAGTTTGGTTTTCAGTATTCGCTTGCCCATGGTACCTCCTATAATGTTGGTGTATGTTGTAGGTTGCAGTTTGTAGGTTGTATGTTGGGTGATTGGAACTGATTTCTACCGCGATTACGGTGATAATTATAAGTCAACAGGTATTTCCATAAATTTATTTCGTAAGGGCGAGTTATTGTCGATTGATTTGTATCGTGGCGGCTCCGCTTGAAAAACAGCGGGATGCAAGCACAACCCGCTCCAACCTCTCAAAATCCCGCTCTTCTCACTTCCTAACTCAATATTACTTAGCCCTCCGGCCATTACGCCATGCGCTATACCCTTTGCGCTATGCGCTTTTTGAACCTTCCGCATTCCGACTTCCAAATTCAAGCCATTCCGCCTTCCCACTTCAGTAATATTTTCCCACCTTTTTTCCGCCTTCCGCTTTCCGCCTTCCGCATTCCGACTCCGACTTCCGCATGCCTGCCCTCCAGCCTTCAAGCCTTCTAGCCTCCTGGCCATTTACCTTTCCACAATCTTCTTTCCGTCCTTTGTGTAATCATAAAACCCTTTGCCCACCTTTCTTCCCAGACGACCTTCCTCAACCATCTTTAAAATGAGATCGGATTTTGCGACCAGGTTCTCTTCACCCAAGGCCTGCATGCTCCGGCCCACCCGGACAAATGTATCCAGTCCGGCATTGTCGGCAATTTCAAAGGGTCCGACATTCCAGCCGTATCCGAGTCGCATGCCGACATCGATATCCTCCGGACTGGCGATGCCGTCGGCGACCAGGTCGACGCATTCCCGAAAAGCGGCTCCGAAAATACGGTTCATCACAAACCCCGGGATATCCTTGTTGACTTTAACCGGTGTTTTGCCGAGGGTCTGGACGAATTCAGCCCCGCGATTAAAGATCTCCTCCGATGTTTTTTCGCCTTTAACAACCTCAACCAGGCCCATAAACGGTACGGGGCCGAAAAAATGCAGCCCCAGGACTCTGGCCGGATTTTGGGTTGCCTGCGCCAGGCGAGTGATCGGAATCGAGGAGGTGTTGGACGCCAGCGGTGTATCTACGGCAACCCGCTGATCCAAATCTTCGAAAAGTTTCAATTTCAATTGTTCATCTTCATACACCGCTTCGATGCACCACTGAACCCGGGAGGCTTTTTCCAGGTCTGTTTCCAGCGAAATCCTTTCAAGTACCGTCCCGGGTGCTTCTTTTAAAAACCCTTTTGAAGCAAATTTTTCGACCGACCACTCAATGTTCCCAAGGGCTTTTTCCAACCCCGCCGGATCTGCGTCCATTAAAAAAACCCGGTATCCTGACTGAGCACAAACCTGGGCGATGCCAGCTCCCATAAACCCCGCACCGACGACCATTACATTTTTCATTGTTTCTCCCTTATATCGCTGTATTTCAAAGGACAGAGGCCAGATTACCGAAATCCGATAACAGACGGCAGATGACCGAAGTCAGAAGACAGAGAACAGAGGTCAGAAAACGGATGCAGTGTACGTGTGCTCCGGGCCCAGCCCTCTCAATTTTTTTCTAAATCTATTCAATCCGAAATCCCCTATCGAATATCGCGCAACACTTACCCCGTTCCGCGCATCCCGCAACTCGTACCCCGCAACCCGTAACCCTCGACTCGCTCCATGCATCTCCTTTGTAGATAAAATGGCAACAAATGTCAAAAATGTTTATTGAATAATATTTCCAAATCTTGTTCAGTCTTTATAGATTCTTTTATTATTTATCTTGACATTCAAATGATAATTTGATCAATAAATACTGAGATTTTTTATATCTGATGCCATTCGAGCTTGAATTTTAGATTGGCTGTTCATGTGAATCAATGAAGTTCAAACCCAATTACCTGAAGGAGGGCTGTCATGAAAAATTTTAAGTTTATTGGGGTTACTATCCTGGTGTCAGTTTTTATCGCGGCCGTTTGTTTCCCGGTCTGGGGTGCTGAAACGATTAAGATCGGCGTCATCGGACCGATGCAATTTGTCCAGGGCAAGGGCCACTGGAACGGTGCCGTCATGGCAGCGGAGGAGATCAATGCCCGGGGCGGCGTCAAGGTCGGCGACAAAACAATGAAAATCGAGCTGGTGAAAGCCGACTCGAATGAATTTTTAAGCGTCACCGATGCCACCAATGCCATGGAGCGGCTGATGACCAGGGACAGGGTGGATTTTGTCGTGGGCGGTTTCAGGAGCGAGGCGGTTCTGGCGATGCAGGATATTGCCATGGAATACAAAAAAATCTTTATCGGCTGCGGGGCCGCCCATCCCGAACTCTGCACCCGGGTTGCCGAAGACTACGATACCTACAAGTACTTTTTCCGCGGAACGCCATTTAATTCCAAGTACCTGGTCAGGACTGCTTTTATTCACATGGCCACCGTGGCCGGCATCATGAAAGCAACCTTGAACATTCCCAAAATAAGAGTTGCCGTGGTGGCCGAAAAGGCCATGTGGGCGGATCCGCTAATCCCAGCTGCCCAGGGATTCATCCCCAAACTGGGTCACGAGATCTCCGGGATCTGGCGCCCCTCACCCGTGGCCACGGATGTGACCGCCGAGCTTTCGGCCATTCAGCGGGCCGACACCCATGTCATTTTGACATTCTTCTCATCTTCGGTCGGCATTCCCTTTGCACGGCAGGCCGGCGAACTCAAAATACCGGCCGCCCAGGTCGGCATCAATGTCGAAGCCCAAAAGGACGGTTTCTGGCAGGCCACCCAGGGCATGGGCAACTACGTGATGACGCTTAATACCTATAACCGCAATGTTGAGGTCAATGACCTTACCAAACCCTTCATTGACACCTATGTCAAAAAGTTCGGGGAGGTTCCGACGTACACCGCCGACACCTATGCCGCGATCATCTACAGTATTGTTCCGGTGATCGAGATGACCGGAACCCTTGATCCAGACCGCTTCGTCAAAGTGCTGGAAGCGCGCGAATACGAGGTGCCTTCGGGGACCGTCGCGTATATCAAAGATGACCAGGGCCGACCACTGCATGATCTGAAGTGGGGCCCGGGTTATCTGACCAGTCTGGGGGTTCAATGGCAGGACGGCAAACAGGTTGGTGTCTGGCCTTATAAATGGAAACCCGCAGCGGGCGCCCCCGAAGTGACGTACAAGGGGACGGCACCCTACCAGATCGCACCGTGGATTGTTGAAAAATATAAAAAATAATACATCGGTTGAGCGATTTGGGGCTTCGCGCTGCGCGCTACGACCCCACAAGCAGGGTTCGGCGTTCAGGGTTGAAAAATCCCCTAACTGATCTGAGCGTTTTCAGGTACGGACACCCAATCCGGGCGGGCGTAAAGCCCGCCCCTACGAAACGCTGACCAATCTTTAAATTTACGTCTGCCCTTTCCCGTCGAGCGGGAAGGGGCTTGATTCTTGTCCAACCAGCGAGGCATTATGATCCTGGACATTATCATTACCGGCCTGATCAACGGCAGCACCTACGCCCTGTTGGCCATTGGCTTTTCTCTGATATTCGGTGTGGCCCGCATTGTCAATATCGCTCACACCGCATTTTACATGGTTGCCGCTTACTGCATTTATTTTGTGACTTACCGGTTAGCGCTGCATCCGGTCGTGGGCATGCTGGTTGGCATCGTTGTGGCATCCCTGTTGGGTTTGATTACCTATAAAATTTTCATCGAACCCATCCGCGAGCATGAGGGGGCGGTCCTGATTGCCACCATTGCCCTGGCAATCGCCCTGCAGGAGGTTATGCTGCTGATATTTAGCGGCGACTATCTGAGCGTTCCCCCCCTGGTCCCGGGATATTTCACGATTTTTGGCGTCAAAGCCTTTTATCAGCAGCTGATCACCGTTGCAGCAGCCCTTTTGGTCCTTGCTCTTCTGAGGGCTTTATTGATGAAAACCAGACTGGGGTTAGCCATCCGGGCCACGGCCCAGGATCGCGAAGTTGCCAACCTGATGGGAATGAATGAGAGCCGGGTGGCCACGCTGACGGTGGTTATCTCGGTAGCGCTGGCCGGCTTTACCGGCGCCGTCATCGTACCGCTGACCATCGTGGAACCGTTTATGTGGCTGCATCCCTTGATTATGATGATGGCGGTGGTGGTTCTCGGTGGATTGGGCAGCATCAAGGGCAGCTTTGTCGCCGCGTATATTCTTGGCTTTGCTGAAGCCCTGGTCGTATTTGTGTTGCCCATGGGCTCATTTTTAAAAGGTTCGGTGGCGCTTTCGATCATGATTTTGGTGCTGTTGGTCAGGCCGGAAGGCTTATTCGGCATCGCATTTGAAGAAGAGAGATAAGCATGGATCTAATTCGTTTCTACCTCCGCCGATTGGTTGGCATCCTAAAAAATGAGGTGCTGGTATTGCCGAGCAGAATCGTTGTCGCGCTGTTCTTTTTGTTGTTGCTTGTAATTCCGCTCATAACCGATGATCCTTATTTTTTGCGAATCCTGATTCTGACCAGCATTTTCGCCATTCTGGCGGCCAGTTGGGACCTATTATCCGGTTTCACCGGGCAGATGAATTTCGGTCACGCGCTGTTCTTTGGCGTCGGTGCCTATTGTGCAGCATTGCTGAACCAGCACCTGCAACTGCCGCCGTGGGGCAGCATCCCGCTGGGCGCTTTAGGTGCGGTGCTGGCGGGATTGATTATCGGCATCCCCTGTCTCCGACTAAGAGGCACTTACCTTGCTTTGACCACTCTGGCGTTTCCCATTATTTTGATGGGGCTCGTGTTCGCGTTCCCCGCGCTAACCGGCGGCGAACTGGGGCTATCCGGTCTGGATCGCCTGGTCCGCTCCCGGGTGACGACTTACTACATCACCGTCTTGGTCATGATCGTTCTGGTGACCGTTATGTGGAAAATCACCGATTCCAATATCGGTATAATATTTCACGCCATTCGGGAAGACGAAGTCGCGGTGCGGGCGGCCGGCATTAACACGACCCGTTACAAATTGATGGCGTTTTGTCTCAGCGGATTTTTCGCTGGGGTTGCCGGTGGCCTGTATGCCCACTTCATGCGGATTGCCGGTCCTTCAACGCTGGAAGTATCCATGTCGTTTCAGGTGGTTATCTGGTGTGTATTCGGCGGGGTGGTCACCATATGGGGACCGGTCGGTGCGGTATTTATCCTGTTTCCATTGATGGAGTTTTTCCGCCTCTGGCCGGAATTTCGCACGCTCCTGTTCGCGCTGGTTATTTTGCTGATCCTGCTCTACATGCCGCAGGGGCTGCTGCCGTGGATACGCGACAAAATCGAGAACGTGTGCCCGCGGTGCAAGATCCGCAATGTCGCCACGCGCAAGACATGCCGGATCTGTGCCGCGTCGATGCACTAATGAAGGGTGTTTGATGTTATTAGTTATTTGTTATTCGTTTTGCTTTGTCATATTATCAGATCCACATATTATATTCGAATTTCAGAAACAAAGCAAAATTAACTAATAGGAGATTCGACCCGTATGGACCCTAAAGAATACTACCTGAGCAAACCATGGTTAACGTACTACCCGGACGGCGTTCCGGCCGAAGTGGATGTGCCCGCAGATTTCCGTTCCGGAACTTTTCGATCAGATGGCCGACAAGTACAGCAGCAAAACCGCGTTGATTTTTTACGGCCGTAAAATCAGCTACCGGGAGCTCAAGGAATTGTCGAATCGATTCGCCGCCGCGCTGGCGGCCTTAGGGCTGAAAAAAGGCGACACGGTGGCGCTTTACCTGTTGAACTGCCCCCAGTATGTGATCGCGTACTTCGGCGCGTTGAAAGCCGGCGCTAAAATTACGCCCATCAGCCCGGTCTATACCAGCCAGGAAGTCAAGCATCAGCTGGCCGACAGTGAGGCCCGGACGGTTGTCTGCGAAGACATTCTGTACGACAATGTCGAACGCTCCGCTGCCGAATTGGACACGGTTATTTTGTCAAGTATCGGTGATTTTCTGCCCAAGCTCAAAAAGCTTTTCGGCAAGGCCGCCATGAGCAAGGCCTATCAGGGGCACAGCGCGCCCACGCCGGAAATGATTCAGCAGGCCGGAATGCACAGCTTCAATGAGCTGTTAAAAAAGTATCCTCCCCAGCCGCCGGACATCACGATAAATCCGAAGTCGGATCTGGCCGCCCTGCCGTATACCGGCGGCACCACGGGGTTGCCCAAAGCGGCCATGTTGACCCACTTCAACCTGGTTTCCCTGCAGCGGCAGGTGATGGCGTTCTGGCCCTTTATGGAAGAAGGCAACGAGACGGTCATGGCCTTTCTGCCATTTTTCCACATTTACGGCCAGGTTGTCCTCATGCTGGGCGGTTTGACCCAGGGACACACCCTCGTTTTGTTTACCACGCCGGACCTGGACGACATCCTGACGGCCGTCGAGCGCTATCAGGCCTCGGCCTTTTACGGGGTCCCCACGCTGTATGAATATTTGAAAGAGCACGATAAAACCGAGCGGGTGAACTGGAAGCGCATGAAGGCTATTGTTTGCGGTGCCGACACCCTGCATGAATCGACGATCGACGGTTGGGAGCGTCGTACGGGAACGAAAATACTGGAAGGCTACGGCATGACCGAGACCACCGCCGTCAGCCACACCAGCCCCTACCAGCGACCCAAAAAGGGTTCTTTCGGCGTCCCCATTCCGGGGGTGCAGGCAGCCATCGTCGGGGTCGACGGCGACGACTTTATTCCGATCGGAGAGGAAGGCGAACTGATCCTGCGCGGTGCCAATATCATGCAGGGATACTGGAAACGCCCGCAAGCGGATGCAGAGACATTCGTCGAGATTGACGGCCAAAAGTGGCTGCGGACCGGCGATCTTGTCCGCATGGACGAAGAAGGGTACTTTTTCTTTTTTGATCGCAAACGGGATTTAATCAAGCACAAGGGGTATTCCGTTTTCGCCCGGCACGTGGAAGAAGTGCTGTACGGCCACCCGCAGGTCAAGGCGGCCGGGGTGGTGGGTGTACCGGATCCCAAGGTGGGCAACGTGATTAAAGCCTATGTGGTTTTGCAAAGCGAAGCCCGGGGCAAAATCTCCGAAGAGGAAATCATCGGAGTTTTGCCGCCAGAACCTGGCCCATTACAAAGTTCCGGGAATTGTCGAGTTCAGAGGCGAGCTGCCGAAAACGGATGTCGGCAAAGTCTCACGGCGCGAGCTGAGAGAAGAGGCGGAGGAAAGCTGATATGGGTTCAACTTTTCTGGAAGTTGACGGGGTTACCAAAAGTTTTGGAGGTCTGAAGGCCGTCGGCAATGTGTCGTTCAAAATGCGTCGCGATGAGATCATCGGCCTGATCGGGCCCAACGGCGCCGGTAAAACCACGCTGCTGCGATTGATCACCGGTCTTTTGAAGCCGGACATCGGCACGATTGTGTTTAAAGGCCAAAAAATCAACAAGATGAAAATATGGGATATCGTTAATATCGGCATTGCCGGTACCTTTCAGAATATGCGGCCGTTTCGGCGGTTGCCGATTATCGCCAATGTCATGGTGCCGTGCCTGTCGCCGCGGGCGATGAAGCGCGGTGAATGGGTCAAGCGCATTGAAGCCAAATCCATGGACGCTCTGGAATTTGCCGGCATCTCGGACATGGCCCTGGAAAAGGCCTCGACGCTGTCCCAGGGCGATCTGAAGCGGCTCGAGGTGGCGCGTGCCATTGCCACCGAGCCGGAGCTTTTGCTGCTGGATGAGCCTTTCGGAGGGCTCAGCCCGGCTGAGACCGATCTGATGGCCAAATCCATCCAACGGCT
Source organism: uncultured delta proteobacterium (assembly GCA_963710795.1). Taxonomy (GTDB): domain Bacteria; phylum Desulfobacterota; class Desulfobacteria; order Desulfobacterales; family JAFDCJ01; genus JAFDCJ01. The sequence goes on along the minus strand of CAVQBT010000032.1, from coordinate 174,819 downwards.
GCACAAGGGGGGCCGATTCGGGCGGCTGCACAGTGAGGGGCCCGCCATGGTGATCATCGAGCACAAGCTCCAGCAATTGATGAAAATCGTCGATCGCGTCATTGTTCTGAACTTCGGAACCGTGGTGGCGGACGGTCCACCTGAAAAAGTTGTTGCGAACAAAGAAGTCATTGAATGTTATCTGGGTCAAGGAGGCATATAATCGTGCTGTTGCAAGTATCGAACCTCACGGTGAGCTATGACAAGGCCATGATCCTCAATGATATCAGTATGCATGTTCAGGATGGCGAACTGGTCAGTCTGGTCGGGCCCAATGGTGCCGGTAAATCAACGCTTCTCAGGGCAATTACCGGCCTGGTGATCTGGGAAAAAAGCATCCATCGCGGTACGACCGAAGGCGACATCACCCTTGACGGTAAGGTGGTCTTCGAGGGCGAATCCATTGAACGCGTGCCGGCCCATGAAATTACCAAACGCGGCCTGATACACTGCCCCGAGCGAAGGCGGCCGTTTCGCGAAATGACGGTTCTGGACAATATTTATGCCGGTGCCTACCTGATTAAAGACAAGGCTGAAGTTCACAGAAATCTTGATAATGTGTACCAGCTGTTTCCGAGGCTCAAAGAGCGCGCCAAACAAATATCCGGAACGCTTTCCGGCGGCGAGCAGCAGATGCTGGCCATCGGCCGGGCCTTAATGTCAAATCCCAAACTTTTGTGTATCGATGAACCCTCAACCGGTCTGGCCCCGATCATGAAAGAAGAGGTGTTCAAAAAGATTTATGAAATACAAAAGATGGGCATCACCGTCTTGCTCGTCGAGCAGGAAGTCAACGCCGTCTTTGCCTTGGCCAGCCGCAATTATGTGCTGTCTTCCGGCAAAATCATTGCCGAAGGCAGCGGCGCTGAATTGCTGAAGGATGAGGTGTTGCGGAAAACTTATCTCGGGCTGTAAAGTCCTGATCGAATATGGCCGCCGAATGTCAATATCACAAGATTATCGAAGAAAAAAATCCCAAATCTCAAGCACCAAATTGCAAATAAATTACAAACTCCAATATTCAATGACCAAAACCTGGAACATTCACTGCAGTTGCATCGCACCGCTTCGCATGGGTTAGGGGACGATCTCGGCTCCGTTTTTGGAATTTTGAATTTGAGCTATTGGGATTTGTTTGATATTTGGGATTTGGTGCTTGGAATTTCAAAATATATTTATTTGACGACCAGTTCACTAATTTGTAAAAATAAGAAAATTAATTTTTAAGGGAGGAATATTACCCATGGTTCAGGTAATTGCAGACCGGCGAGATATAGATTTTGTTCTTTATGAACAGCTCAAGATCGATGAACTGACAAAATTCGATCGCTACAAGGATTTTAATAAAAAAATCTTTGATATGATTATCACCGAGGCTAAAAATATCGGCGTCAAAGAATTGCTGCCGACCTGCGCTGAAGGCGACCAGGAAGGGCTGGTTTTTGAAAACGGACAGGTAAAAGTTCCCCGCAGTTTTCATCGTGCTTTTGAATTGCTGTTGGAAGGTGAATGGACCTCTCTGATGGAAGATCCGGAATGGGGCGGTCAGGGATTGCCCGTGGTCATATCCCAGGCGGCCGGCGAGTACCTGTTCGGCGGCAATTGGGCGGTGATGAATTATGCCGGCATGGGACACGGCACCGGAAAAATGGTCGAAATTTTTGGGACGCAACCGCAGAAGGATCTGTTCCTTGAAAAACTTTACACCGGCCAATGGGGCGGCACCATGCTGCTTACCGAACCCGAAGCCGGCTCTGACGTGGGTGCCTTGACCACCACCGCCGTTAAAAACCCGGACGGGACCTACACGATCAGCGGCAATAAAATTTTTATCACCAACGGGGAACATGATCTGGTGGAAAATATCATCCATCCGGTCCTGGCGCGGATCGAAGGCGATCCCCCGGGAACCAAGGGGATTTCCATTTTTCTGGTTCCTAAAATTTGGGTCAATGAAGACGGCAGCCTGGCAGAGCCCAATGATGTGGTTTGCACGGGCATCGAGGAGAAAATGGGAATCCACGCCAGCTGCACCTGCAGCATGACCTTGGGCGGCAAGGGCCAATGCCGCGGATTGCTTCTGGGAGATGCCTGCCAGGGGATGAAGATCATGTTTTACATGATGAATGAGGCCCGCCTGGGGGTTGGATTTCAGGCCTTTAATTATGCCTCGACCGCCTATCTGTATGCCCTCAACTATGCCAGAGAGCGTATCCAGGGTCGCGATCTCGAAGCAGGCAAAGATCCCAGTGCGCTGCCGGTTCCGATTATCCGGCATCCGGATGTGCGCCGCATGCTGCTGCAGATGAAAGCCTATGTCGAAGGCATGCGCAGTTTTGTCTACTATGTGGGGCAGTGCCTCGAGCGTGAAGCCCTGGCGGCTGATGAAGCACAAAGAGCGCATTACAAGGGATTTGCCGATCTGTTGACCCCCCTGGTGAAAGCCTATTGCGCCCAGCGCGGTTTTGATGTCTGCGTCCAGGCCGTGCAGGTTTACGGCGGCTATGGTTATATCAAAGAATATCCCGTCGAACAGCTCGTGCGGGACTGCAAGATTACATCGATATACGAGGGGACCGACGGGATTCAAGCCATGGATTTATTGGGCCGCAAACTCGGTATGGATAAGGGCCGGGTGTTCATGAATTTTCTCGGGGAAATTCAAAAAACCATTGCCATGGCCCGGCAAAGCAGTGAATTGGACGACCTGGCCCATGAAATGGAAATTGCCGTCAATAAACTGGGGGAAGTTGCCATGAGTATCGGCCACAAGGCCATGTCGCCCGAGTTTAAGGCCGCCTTTGCTTTTGCGTTTCCCTTTCTGGAGGTGATGGGTGATGTCATCATGGCCTGGATGTTGTTGTGGCGGGCGGCGTTGGCGCAGCAGCAGTTGACAGCCGGCCCCAAGAAGAAAGATGTCGACTTTTATCAAGGTCAAATAAAAAGCGCCGAGTTTTTTATCCACGCCATCCTGCCGACCACTCTGGGGAAAATGAATGGGATTGTCAAAGGCAATGGATCGGCGGTGGAAATTTCCGAAGCGGCGTTTGGGGGGAAGTAACCAGATGACGGAGGACAGATGTCAGAGGACGGATGACGGAGGCCCTGAACAGAAAACGGAAGAAGGTAGGAAGTTAAGAAGGTGAGAAGATTGGAGTAATTTGAATTCGGCACCAATTACCCTAACCTTGCGAAAATTACCTATCGTAGGGTGGGCTGTGCCCACCAAATATTTGTGGCTTGATTTACTTTGATTTCAATATGGCAGTCACCGCAGAAGGCAAAGAGGTCGCCGAGGAGATTTTGTCTCGGCGCTCTCCGCGATCTCGCGCACAGCGGGCGGTGGATTATTTGGAGGCCAAAAAATGACGACACCATCATTCCGGTTCTATAATCCCGTCAAAATCATATCCGGTGAAAACGCCCTGGATAGTCTGGGCTACGAATTAAAACAACTCGGCGCCAAACGTCCGTTGATCATCACGGATCAGGGAGTGGCGGCCGCCGGTCTGATTGCGCTCGTAACAGCGGCCTTGGCTAAAGCCGAAATCCCCGCCGAAGTATTATACGACCGGGTTCCGCCGGACTCTTCCCCCCAAATAGTCGATCAGGCAGCCGGCGTGTATCGGGAACATGGTTGTGACTGCATTGTATCCGTTGGCGGCGGGTCCGTGATCGACACCGGCAAAGCGCTCAATATCGTCGTCACCGAAGATGCCGACAGCCTGGCGCAACTGAAAGGCGTCAAGCTGCGCAAACCCATGCGCCCGTTTATCGTCATTCCCACCACGTCCGGTACCGGCTCTGAGGTGACCTATGCCGCCATGATTATGGATGTCGCCAAGAAACAAAAGATGCTCTTTGCATCCTATCTGTTGTTTCCGAAAACAGCCATTCTCGATCCGCGCATGACGGTTTCCCTGCCCATGTTGACAACGGCGGCGACGGCCATGGATGCCATGACCCATGCCATTGAAGCCTGTATTTGCAAACCCCGCAACCCCTTCAGCCACGCCCATTCGATCGAGGCCATCAAACTCATTGGCAAATACCTGCCGACAGTTATGAATAATCCTGATGACCGCGAGGCGCGGTTTTACCTGGCCAATGCGGCTTGTATGGCCGGTGCCGCTTTTTCCAACTCGGGCGTGGGGCTGATTCATGCACTGGGTCATGCCCTGGGGGGCGTCTGCCAGGTGCCGCATGGTATCGCCATGAATATTATGTTGCCTTACGGCCTTGAGTTTAATTTGCCGGCCGTGGGTGAAATTATCGGAGAACTCTTACTGCCGTTGGTTGGACCGGAAAGATATGTGGCGACGCCGGCCGGCGATCGGCCCCCAAAAACCATTGCCTGCCTGCGCGAAATTCAAAATGAGCTTTATAAATCCGCGAAGCTGCCCCGAACTCTTAGCCGAGGCCGGTGTCGAAAAAGACGCCTTCGAAGAAATTGCACAAAAAGCCGTCAAAGATCCGGCCCTTTCCTTTAACCCCCTTTCGGTTGACTATGAAGATGCGCTTGCAATACTAACGCGAGCGCACAAATAGATACCACATGAGGATATAGAGAGTTCGCCAACTCCTTAATGACAATGAATAGCTGCTCGGGGCCGTCGATTTCTTCACTCACCATGGATTTGAGTCTTTGCTTGACGTTGGCGTACATGCCGTCCAGAAATTTGCGGGTGTAGGTGTCATGCAGCGCCCCTTTGGCGGCTTCGGCAAACTGGTCGGTTTTAATTTGCAACATCTACCCCCCTGATAACCAGCATTGATGAGACAACTACCGCAGCCATGCAGGCATATCGAATGCCGGTCAGGTGAAAGGCACCGTAAACAAGCGAGAGAACCGCCGGAGCCACACCGTAGCCAGCAAATTTTGTGGCATTATAGACCGATGTTACGGGTTTGCGCATCGAGGCTGACACCTGCACTGCCATGGTGTTTACAGACGTCCAGGCAGTGGCAGCGCCCGTTCCGAGAATGAAAAACAAGATGAAATAGGTAAAGAGCGAATAGGGCAGAGCCAGCATCAGGCTAATCGATAACACCACGATTGCCGCGCCGGCCATAAAGACGATCTGCCTTCCGAAACGGTCCCCCAGAAAGCCTGCCAGGGGGGAGACGATAATTCCTGATAGGCCGGTAATGGAAAGTACCGCGCCCACCTGATCCGAGGGAAGTTGAATGCTGGACTTCAGATGAACAGCGGTAAACGTCATGATTCCGATATAAGCAAAAAAAAGGCTAAAAGCTGCCAGACTCAGATACGCAACTCCCGGCCGCACGATTGCCTGGCGCAATACGGGAATGATGTCCAGTATGGCACCGCTGGTGCCTTTTTTTGGGACGGCAGGTGAGCTTAATATCAAATAAAACATCCCCGCGATGCATGCCAGGAGCGCCAGGAAATAAAAGAAAAAGGGCCAGCCATGGCGAACTTCTATAATCCCGGAAAGCAACGGCCCAAGCGTCACACCCACTGTATTCGCAACGCCCAATCCCCCCATGGCCGCACCCACGTGCTGTTCCGGTACCATTTCCCCAATCAGTGCCATGATGATCGGCGTTAGAAAGCCGGCGCCGAGGCCCTGCAGCGCGCGGCTGAAAAAAAATATCGCCGGATTTTGGGAAAGCCCGCAAGCAATGCATCCCAGGGCATAAGTCCCGAAACCAAAGAGCAGGGCCTTGCGGGTATCAAAGAGATGGGCGATGGATCCCGAGAAGACCTGAACGATGATAAAAGGCACTATATAAAAGGTTATCGCCAGGGAGGCCGTGCCGAAATCAACCGACCAATCCCGCGCCAGAACCGGCAGCAGCGTGACGACGCCCAGGCCGCCCAGCGGACCCAGGGCGGCGCCGATGTAAAGCGGAAGCAGATATTTCAGAACCTTCAGCAAATTAGGCCATTATGGAGATTATCTGATTGCATGTTGTCAAAAACTGACACCTGAAGCCTTTTTATAGCAATTGATTCGGCAGCCAAATAGCGATTTGGGGAAAAAGCATGACCAGTGCCAGCCCGGTTGATTCAACCAGGGTATACGGGATGACGGAACGGTAGATGTCGCCCATGGTGATGTCGGGCGGCACGATCCCCTTCAGGTAGAAAAGATTGAACCCGAACGGCGGCGTCATGTATCCGATTTCCATATTGATCACGAACAGGATCCCGAACCACAGGGGATCAAAACCATGCGCTTTGACGATCGGCAGAAAAACCGGCACCGTGATCATCATAATTCCGGCCGGATCCAACACCATGGCCAACAAAAATATGATTATCTGGATAAAAATAATCGTACCCCAGGGGCCGCCGGGGATATACTGCATCACATCTTGCATCAGCTGATTGGCACCCATCCCATGGTAGGCGGCGCTAAAGCAGTAAGCGCCGAAGAGAATCCACATGATCATGCCCGTCAACCTCAGGGTTCGTATAGCGGCCTCTTTCATCATGGCCCAGCTATATTGCTTGTACACCAGAGCTGAAATAATGGCACCCAAAACACCCATGGCGGCGGCCTCGGTGGGAGTCGTAACCCCGCCGATGATGGATCCCAGCACCATGAATACGATGCCGATGGGCAAGATGACGGCCTTGAGGGCGGTTATTTTTCGCTTCCAGTCTCCGCGCTCCTCACGGGGCAGGGCTGGTCCCAGGCGTGGTTGAAAATAACACCGAATGGCGATATAGCTCGATACGAGAACCAGCAGCATCAGCCCGGGAAAAACACCACCCGCAAACAGCCTGCCCACCGATTCTCCTGAAATCAGGGCATACAGGATCATAATCACGCTGGGCGGAATCAGAATGCCCCAGCCGCCGCCGGAATTGATGCATCCCAGGGCTAATTCTTTGTCATATTTGCGCTCCAGCATCGACGGCAGGGCAATGGTGCCCATGCTGACCACCGCCGCACCGCTGATTCCGCACATTGCCGAAAAAATGGCACAGATTACGACCGTGCCGATCGCCAACCCGCCGGCCACCGGCCCGAACCACAGGTACATCATTTCATACAGGCCTTTGGCCACCCCGGATCGTTCCAGAATCATGGCCATAAAAATAAAAAGCGGTATTGCCACCAGGGTGAATTTATTCATGGCGCCCCAGGTTTGGGCGGCAACCATGTAGAAGGCTTCCGGTCCCCAGGTAAAATACAAAAAAATCATGGACACGCCGCCCAGCACAAAAGACAGCGGCAGTCCCAGGAGCAGGAATAAAAGCAGGGCCCCAAAAAAGAGAACGCTCAATAGCTCGATGCTCATAAGGTTTCTCCTTTCTGGGTTTCCTGGGGCAGATCCAGATCGACGTCCAGCAAAATGAAGATGTCCCGGATGAGTTTGGCCAGGCCCTGCAGCATGAGCAATAAGGCCGCCAGCGGAATCATCAGCTTGGCAGGATACAGGGGCGGATTCCAGGCGGACTGGGAGTGTTCAAAGCGCGCCAAAGAATCCCAGGCCAAGGAGCCTCCGTAGATCAGCAGCATCCCGCAGAACAGAAAAAAAAGGATGGACGTAAATATGTCCAGGCCGGCCTTGGATTTTTTGGAGAGATGGCAATAGAGGATATCCACGTTGACGTGTCCGCCGGTCCGCAGGATAAAGCCGCCCGAAAGGATTGCATAAGCGCCGAAAAGCATCTGGGCCAGCTCGTTGGCCCACACGGTGGGGGAATTAAAAAAATATCTTAAAATGACCTCCATAAACAGCAGGGCAAAGAAAAGAAACAAAAAATAGGATAGCAGTTTTCCCACCCCATCATTGACGGCATTGATGAACTTAAGAAAAGCCTTTAGAATGGACATGAATCACCTATTGCTGGGTATTGGGTACTGGGTATTGGATACCGGATATAGCAGGTACATGGCGGCTCGGCACACGGCGCACGGGTTTGAACAAATGGTTACTGATCGGATGATAGCCACGTAAATTCCAAGCACCAAATCTCAAATCCCAAATAAATTCCAATAACCCAAAATCAAAATTCCAAACAAATGACATGCCGATAGGCTTGTTCATTGATATCACCGGCAAACTATGGTTTGCATCGTGATAAGATTCAACTGCGCAGTTCTTTTGGTCATTGAATATTGAAAATTGAGATTTATTTGTAATTTGGTGCTTGAAATTTGGAATTTTACTGTTTTTTAATAACCGGTTAGCCATATGATGTTATGGGTTGCCGGATTCCGCAAAAACTGGCAATCGACACCCCGCAACCCGCAGCGCGTACCCCGCCCCCCGAATTATAGATATCCCAGGGACTTTAAAAAGTCTTTCAGGATTTGCAGCGCCTTGGCGGCGTCGGGACCTTTGGCACCTTCTTTGTCCCACATTTGCATGGCAATTTCGGTAATTTTTTTCTGGTCCGCCGCTGGCAGGGTGATCACCTCCACGTCTTTTTCCTTAACCGCCTTGGCCAGGGTGATGGCCTCCAAATAAATATATTGATTGGTTCGTTTCCAGAATTCTTCTTCCAGGGCGTTGTAAAAAATGGCCTGGATATCTGCGGGCAGCTTGTCGATGGCTTTTTGATTCACCACCCAGGCGTCGGTACCCGCGATGTTGAGACCCGGCAGCAGGTGGTATTTGCAAACATCATATAATTTCATGCTGTAGGCCCCCTGGGCAGCTCCCCAGTGGGCGCCGTCGATAACTCCCGATGCGAGAGAAGGGTAAACTTCTCCTCCGGGAAGATACGAGGCTGCCGCTCCGATAGAAGTCAAAAAGACCTGGAGAACCCCCGAAGATCTCAGTTTCAGCCCCTGAAAATCCTCAAAGGATCGGACGGGTTTTTTCAAAACCAGTTCGGTCGGATAGACTTTATCCGTGGAGTAGAAAACACCGTGTTTGGCAGTTTCGGCCTGGATAATTTTTTCAAAGCCCAGCCATTTGTGGTAATAGGCACATTCCCAGACATTTTTGAAGGCATACGGAAGACCGGCCGCAATGCCCGCCACTTCGATTTGATCACGTATATAGGCCGGAGAGATGGTGCCCATCTGAATCATTCCGCGTTTGACGGCATTGAAAATTTCCTTGGCCGGCACCAGTGATCCGGCTGAAAACGGTTCCAGGATCAGCCGACCATTGGTACGCTCTTTTATCCTTTCGGCCAGCACCAGCAGGCTGGCCTTGTAAGAACTGCTTGCAGCCGGCCAATGGGATTGAACTCTCCATTTGATTACCTTGTCCGCTGCAAAAGCGTTGTTCGTCATCGCCGGCCCCAAGCCTAGCGCCAAGGCCAGAAGGGCCGCCAAAATGATAACAGCTGATTTTTGCTTCATTTTACATTCTCCTTTCTTTGGGTTAGAATGCGGAATTAAACCGCATTGAATTGGTGTCATTTTTAGTTGCTATATTCTGTCAGTGTACCCAATACTCCATCGGTTCACATCTGAAATAATCACATCTCCCAGGATCGAACAGATTAAATCTATATTTTCGAATGCGGACGCTTACTCCGCCGGCCCCAGCTTTTTCCCGTTTTCATCATATCGATACCAGCCGATACCGGTTTTGCGGCCCAGTTGGCCGAGCTTTACCTTGCGTTGCAGCAGCATGGGCGGATGAAATTTTTCGTCGCGGGTCTCATTATAAACGGCTGTCATGGCATTAAACCCGATATCCAGTCCCGCCATATCCGCAGTTTCAAAAGGGCCCATCGGTCTGCCAAAACCCAGGCGCATCCCTTTGTCGATGTCTTCGACCGTGGTCACCCCGGCTTCTACCAACCGGATGGCCTCGATGGTGGCGGGAAAGTTGAGCCGGTTAAGAACAATTCCGGCCACATCGATATTGACCCGGATGGTTTCTTTGCCGATAGATTGGCATAGTTTATCGGCAGTATCAACTGTTTCCTGCGAGGTGCCGAAGCCTTTCACGATTTCCACTGCTCGCATCATGGGGACCGGGCTGAAAAAATGAGTTCCGGCAACTTTCGGCACCCTTTGGGTGGCCACAGCGATTTCAGTGACTGGAATGGCCGAGGTGTTGGTGGCTAAAATGGTGTGCGCAGGGCATATTTCGTCGAGCTCTGAAAACAGGGCCCGTTTGGCCTCAAGATTTTCAATGATGGCCTCGAATACAAAATCCGCATCCGCTGCATTCGCCAAGTCCGTGGTGACCTTCAGCCGTCCCATGATGTCTGCCACGGAACCTTCTACTTTGCCTTTCTGCACGAATTTACCCACGGACCAGCTGATGGCCTTTAAGCTTTTTTCGAGTATTTCATCGCTGATATCCCGCATGCTGACACGATAACCGGCCTGGGCGCAAACTTGAGCGATTCCACCGCCCATCAGACCGGCCCCGGCCACAAAAATTTTTTTGATTTCCATTGCGTGCTACCTCCCAAATTTAAGGGGTTGGTTTTATAGTGCTTCTGGGGTTTATAGGTCCCATAAGACCTATAGTCCCTATGATTTATCCCCGCCCGCAAACGCTTGGGTGTTGATTTCTTTTTCTCAACATAATAGTGGTCGTTCCCGTTTGGACCACTTCATCGGCTTGATTTTTAACTTCTTTTTCGAAAATCAAAATTCCCCGCTCACCGTCCGAACACTCCCGCAGTTCTTTGACCGTCTGTTCGACATGCATCGTATCACCGATGTATAGGGGCAGGTGAAATTTCCAGCTAAGTTCCAGCAGTGCCAGCAGGCTGTCCTCGGTCAGTTGATACGTCAGGCCGGCATGGGCCACGACCCCCAGCAGGCCATGGGCAATGCGTGTGCCATACCGGGTCTGGCCGGCATATTCGGCATCGGTGTGCAATTGATTGTGGTCCCAGGACAGCCCCGCAAAATTGACGATATCCGCCTCGGTTAGGGTACGTGACTTGGAGACAAATTTTTGCCCAACCCGAAAATCATCAAAATACAGCGATCGAACGATTTCATTCATGGGTTTTTGATTAAAAAATTTGACGAGCATTGAATCTGCTTGAAGAAGGTGCCGGTGTTATCGCTGTAAATATGCAATTTATTGATTTTCGCCAAATTTTTTACGGATCTCCTTTTTCAGAATTTTACCCGTACCGCTTTTGGGAAGCGCTTGCGGCACGATTTTAATGATGCGGGGATATTTATAGGGTGCCACCCGTTGTTTGACAAATTCGCGAATATCTTCGGACTCGATCCGGGCGTCTTCCTGCAAAACCACCATTGCTGCAACTTCCTCTCCGAAATCTTCATGGGGAATTCCGAAAACAGCGGCTTCCAGTATTTCAGGAATCTGGTACATGACCTCTTCAATTTCCCGTGGGTAAACGTTATACCCACCGCGGATGACCAGGTCCTTTTTGCGGTCTACGATGTAGATATAATTGTCTTCGTCCATCCGGGCAATATCGCCGGTATGAAGCCACCCATCCCTGATCGTCTTGCTGGTTTCGTCCGGTCGATTCATATATCCTTTCATAACGCCGGGGCCTTTTATCAGGAGTTCCCCGTTGCCCCCCGGGGCAACCTCATTGCCTTCGTTATCGATGATTTTGGCACTGAACTCCGGTATCGGCAGACCGATAGAGCCGGGTTTGGTCACGCCCCCGTAGGGATTCTCCACACAAACCGGTGCTTCCGTCAAGCCATAGCCTTCAAAAATCTTCGTACTGAAAAGTTTTTCGAATCGATGCAGGAATTCGACCGGCAAAGAGGAGCCGCCGGACACACAAAATTTCAAGGAAGAATTTTGGGGTGGATTTTGCGATGCAACCTGAATGAGACGATTATACATGGTTGGAACACCGAATAAAATCGTTTGCTTTTCGGACTGCGCTATTTCAATTACCTTATCGGGATCGAAGTGGGGCAGCAGTTCAATCGTACACCCCAGATAAATGGATACATTGATAACGCTGGTAATGCCATAGATGTGATACAGTGGCAGCACACCGATAACCACCACCTCCGGATCAAGTTTGCCGCGCATTTTCGCCAGAATTCTGGCTTCACTGGCATGATTGCTGTGGGTCAGCATAACGCCTTTGGGGACTCCGGTGGTGCCCGAAGTATAAAGGATTGTCAGCGAGTCACTGCCCTGCACCGGATACAGCTCGCAATCATCCTGGTTGCTGAAGACGCTGTTCAGTTCCAGAAAATTACTGTTGGCCTGCGCTCCGACGGCAATTTTCAGGGCCGGTTCAAACGCGCTTTGCATGGCCGGTTGGATTTCGGCCAGGTAAGGTTCGGCTCCGATGAAGGCTTTGGGTTTTGCATCCGCCAGGATATGCTCCAGTTCGTGTTTTTTGAACAAAAAATTTACCGGTACGATAACGGCCCCCAGCTTGGCCAGGGCATAATAAATTGTGATAACCTGAATGCTGTTGGGCATCATCACCATGCAGTGGTCTCCGGCAGTCAACCCCAAATCTTTTAACCCGTTGGCCAACCGATTGCACCGGGTGTTCAGGTCCTGATAGGAAATGGATTGTCCTTCAAAACGGACGGCAGCTTTGGCGGGATACTGGCGGGCGGTATCTTCCAGGTATTGAGCAAGGTTCATCGATATAGGTTCCGGGTTCAAAGGTTTTGAGGTTCATGGTTCTGGGTTCAAAGGTTCAGAGGTTCAAAGGTTCAAGGTTTAAAGGTTGCAGCCTGGATGTGCCGTAAAATTAAAATCATAAGCTGAAAACCGAATTTTTTTTCGTTATATGGTAATACTAATGCGATATAGGAGGTTGTCCCTCCGTATAGAAACAGTTGGGAAATACATCAACTTTGAACCCAGAACCCGGAACCTGTGAACCTAACATTCCATCTTGACATTGACATGGATAGTCGGTTCCTTTTGGGCCATCAGTATTCCGCTGAAAATGGTATTGACGATGTCATCGGCAAAGCCCAGCAGGTCCTGGGGTTTGCCGAACAGGCTTTTGCGGGTCACCAAATGCTCGATGGTTCCCCAGATCATGGCGCGCACCAGGTAAGGCTTGAGATTCGGCTTAAATTCACCGTTTTGAATGCCTTCTTCCAGTACCTGGGTGGTATTTCGGGCAGACCGTTGGACAATCTTGTAGGCCTCGGTATTCACAAAATTGCGATTCCCTTTTAAAATGAGCATGACCACATTGGCGTAGTCCGGATTTGACGCATAAAGTTTTAAGTGGCGATAAATCAAAAATCTCAACTTATTGGCCGCCCCCTGGAAATATTCCAGGATTTCAAGATTTTTTTCCTGGTACTGGTGGATGGTTTCGGCCGGAATAGAAAAGAGCAGCTCCTCTTTTGAGGAGAAATACTCATAGATAGTGGCTTCGGAAACTTCGGCCTGCTTGGCGATGTCGGATATGGTTGCCTCGTGAAATCCCTTCTGCGCAAAGATATTTTGCGCGGCTTTTAAAATGACCGCCCCTTTGGCCGGATTTTTTTGAGCTTTACCGCCTTTAAAGGAGTTATTGTGTTTGAGTGACATATTCTTAGCAGACCATTAATTATAGAGTCAGGTAATCAACCCAACGCAGGCGGTCCTTGTTGCGACACGCGCATCCATTTTAAGCAGATTGTCGTATTCTAATCTGCCTGGTATTGCTAATTTTCGCAATGGAGAAATTAAAAGTGGCAATATAGATATTTTTATATATTGATATTTGAATATTAATGTCAAGCGAATTTTTATAGAGAATCATTGAAATATTTTCAATTATTTTATTGTAACTATGAATATCGAAAAAATAACATTGACAGTCTTTGTTAACTTGAGTAATTTCGAAAATTGCGATAATAATTAATCCGCGGTTTTTCTGTCTATTACGAAATCATCAGTTTCGGGAACAACATAACTGACAACCCTTAAACACCATTTTCAGAGCGGATTAATTATAAGGAGGTCAAATGAAACTGGAAAATAAAATCGCAGTGATTACCGGAGCCGGCCGAGGAATCGGGAAAAGTATCGCCCACGCATTTGCCGACGAGGGTGCCGATCTTATCCTGGCAGCCCGCACGGGGCCGCAACTGGAGCGAGTTGCCGATGAGATAAAGGCCAAAAAGCGAAAGGCCGCAGCCATTGCCTGTGATGTATCATCACCTGCTGAAGTTGAGAATTTAGCGGCTGAGGTCAAGGAGAAATTCGGCCGGGTCGACATTCTTGTGAATAATGCCGGAATCTCCAAACGGTCCAAACTGTTGGAGTCCGATGATGACACCTGGCTTGAAGTCATTCGAGTCAACCTTTTCGGGGTCTACCTCTGCTCCAAGGCATTTTTACCGCTCTTGCAGCAGGCAGGCCAGGGCCGCATCATCAATGTGGCTTCAACGGCAGGCAAGACGCCGGTTCCTTTTAATACGGCATACAGCGCCTCCAAGCACGGCGTGTTGGGTTTCACAAAATCGCTTGCCAGTGAGGTCGCTATTTCAGGATTCCCCGGAATTACGGTGAATGCGGTCTGCCCTTTCTTTGTGGAGACGGATATGTTCAGGGGGCCTGACGGGTACCTATCCCAAATGTCAAAAATGGCAGGCCTCTCGGAAAAAGAAATCCATGATAAAGTTGTCGGTCGCAGTTTGCAGCAGCGGGCGCTGGAGCCCGATGAAGTCGCAGCCATGGCGCTCTATTTGGCATCGGATGAGGCCCGTGGCGTCACCGGCCAGGCGTTTAACATATGTGGCGGCCGGGTTTTCCATTAGGAATGAATCTCGGAGACCTTTTAAATATTGCAGCGAGCAAATATCCTGCAAGGACCGCCATCATCTCGCAGGAGGGCCGCTGGTCTTATAAGGCCTTTGATGAGCGGACCAACCGATTAGCCGCTGCCTTCCTCAATGCCGGGCTCACAAAAGGTGATCGAATCGCGCTGCTTTTCTATAACAGCAGCTACTTTGTCGAAGCCTACTTTGCTGCTGTTAAAATCGGTCTGGTCGTGACTCCCGTCAATTTTAGATTCACCGGCTCTGAGATTGTATACGTTCTCAATGACGCCCAGCCGCTCATGCTCTTGTATGGACCCGAATTTGAAAAAACCCTGCAGGCCGTTCGAGATCAGCTTGTCTCGGTGCGTTATTTTGTTTCACCCCAAAACACCGCGTCAATGCTGGCAGATGATTATGAAGATTTCCTCGCCGGCGGCCAGGCAGACATCGCTATCCCGGCCTACCAGGTCAGTGAAAACGACCCATGCCAGCTGATGTACACTTCCGGCACCACCGGCAAACCCAAAGGCGCCACGCTCACGCACCGCAATGTTTTTTGGAATTTGTATAATACCATCTGGGCCAGGGAGGACAAGGCCGGCGAAAGAGCCATCATTGTCGGACCGCTTTATCACACCGCGGCTTTGAATAATCATCTTACCATTCAAGTCGCGTTGGGTGGAACCAGCATCATCATCCGCAAATTCGAGCCGCAGGCTTTACTCCAGACAATCGAAAATGAAAAAGCCACGATTGTCTCCGGCGCCCCGGCCCTTTATAATATGCTTCTGCAGCACCCCGCCGCCCATAAGTACGATACCCGCTCGATCACTAAATGCACTTCGGGCTCCGACAAGCTGCCGCTGGAAATTAAAAAAAGGCTTTTGGAATTCTTTCCCAATATTAAAGGCGTCTATGATGTTTACGGATTGACCGAGGCCTCGCCGGGGATCACGATCCTCAATGCAGCCGACTCGATGCGCAAAGATGGATCGGTCGGTAAAATTTTGCCCTTTGTGGATGCCCGCATTGTTGACGGCGATAAAAACAGCCTGCCGCCGGGTGAGGTGGGAGAGCTGATTTGCCGGGGGCCAAATGTCATGCAGGGCTATCATCGCAATCCGCAGGCAACCGCCGAATCCATACAAAACGGTTGGCTTTTTACCGGGGATCTGGCAAGAATGGACGACGAGGGATTTCTGTATATTGTCGGTCGCAAAAAAGAAATGATCGTCAGTGGCGGAGAAAATATTTATCCCAGGGAGATTGAGGAGGTTATTATCAAACATCCGGCTGTGGCGGATGTAGCCGTCGTCGGTATCCCTCACCCCAAATGGGGCGAAACCGTCAAGGCCTTTGTGGTTTCCAGGCCGGGCAAGCTAATCGACGAAAAGGAGGTGATCGATTTTTGTAAAAAGTATCTGGCAAGCTACAAAAAGCCGACCGTAGTGGCTTTTGTACCGGAAATCCCCCGAAATCCTTCCGGTAAAGCATTAAAAAGGATTCTGAAAGAGCATTGAAAATTGAAGATTCAATAAAAAAGGAGTCGCCATGCAAGCCTGGACAGTTCATGATTTTGGGCACTACCGGGAACAATTAAAGCTGGTAGAGCGCGATCGCCCGCAGGCAGCGGGTTCCGATGCCCTGATCAAGGTTAAGGCCATGGGGGTCAACTTTTTTGACCTGCTTGTGATCGCCGGAAAATATCAGGTCAAAGATCCATTGCCGTTTGTTGCCGGTGCGGAGGCCGCCGGTGAAGTGGTTGAAGCCGGGGATGCTTGTGACTTGAAAGTCGGTGAGCGGGTAATGACCCGCAACGCCGGGGCTTTTGCGGAATACATGATTGCGCCCCAGGCAGCCACTACTTTCAGATTGCCGCAAAACATGCCATACAAGGATGCCGCGGCCTTTCAATTCAATTATCAGACGTCCTGCTTTGCTCTGGTACACCGAGCCCGCCTGCAGAAAGCGGAATATCTCCTGGTTCATGGGGGTGCCGGCGGTGTGGGTACGGCCGCGATACAGCTTGGAAAGGCCCTGGGAGCCAGGGTGATTGCTACCGCCGGCTCCTCTGAAAAACTCGAGATTTGCAGGCAATGCGGTGCTGAGTTTCTGATAAACTACAACACCGAAGATTTTGTCGAGAAAGTCATGGAATTTACCGCAGCAAAAGGCGCGGATGTCATTTTTGACCCGGTAGGCGGCGATGTATTTGACCGCAGTACCCGGTGTATTGCCTGGGAGGGAAGAATTCTGATTATCGGATTTACTTCCGGACGAATTCCCGAAATTCGCACCAATAAAATATTATTAAAAAATATGTCCGTCATCGGATTGTGGTGGGGAAATTATCGCCTCCACAACCCGCAGCTTATCCGGCAAACCCAGCAGCGTCTTTATCAAATGTATGGCGACGGCGCCATCAAACCCGTAATACATTCATCAATTGAATTCAAAAATTTACCTCAGGCTTTGGCATTAATTGAAAGCCGCCAAAGCTACGGCAAGATCGTTATAAACGCTGACACCTGACACCTGAAACCACCAGTACTTTGTACCGTTTAGTCATAAAGGCACGAATATTGACTAAATGACTTAGCCAAATTAGGAGTGGACCATGCCGCATTTTAAAATCAACCAGAAAGATGTTTTTTTCATTCTAAAGGAACAACTCAATTACGGAACCTTGGGCTCGCTCGACCGTTACGAAGGACTCAATGAAAAGACCTTCGACATGCTGATCACCGAGGCCCTTAAGTTTGCCAAAGGCGTGGTGGATCCGCTGCAGGAAATCGGTGAACAGTTCGGCGTTAAATTTGAAGCTGGACACGTCAGCTGTCCGCCTGAATTTAAAACAGCATTTAAACAATACGGGCAGGACGGCTGGACCGCCGCTGCCAGAGATCCCGAGTACGGCGGGCAGGGGTTTCCCAACATGATGCGAATCGTTATCAATGATCTGATGTACGGTGCCTGCCAATCATTCAACATGGCCCCGAGTCTGACCCACGGGGCCGCGCACCTGATCGAAAGTTTCGGCACCCAAGAGCTGAAGACTCGCTTTATACCCAAAATGTTTGACGGCACCTGGGCCGGCACCATGTGCCTGACCGAGGCCGATGCCGGATCCAACCTGGCAGCCCTTCAAACCACCGCTTATGCGGTTGATGACCACTACAAAATCAAGGGCAGTAAAATTTTCATTTCCTGGGGCGACCATAATCTGGCGGAAAATATTATCCACCTGGTTCTGGCCCGGATCGAAGGTGCCCCGGCCGGCGTGAAGGGGATCTCGCTTTTTGTGGTACCGAAAATGAAGCTGAATCCCGACGACTCCATCGCCGGATCCAATGATGTCCTTTGCGGCGGCATTGAGAAAAAACTGGGGCTGCATGCATCGCCGACCTGCGCGCTGAATTTCGGCAGTCATGATGACTGCATCGGTTACCTGTGTGGTGAGCCCAACCGCGGCCTGGCGCATATGTTTCAGATGATGAATGCCGCCCGCATCAATACCGGCGTCAGCGGCATGGCGCTGGCCAGCACCGCCTATCAGAATGCGCTCGAATATGCCAAAGGCCGGGCCCAGGGTCGCGATATCGCCGGACGCAAACCCGGCGACGTACCGATTATCGATCATCCGGATGTTCGCCGCATGCTGCTGTGGATGAAAGCCATGGTGGATGGGATGCGATCGATGATCTACACCGGCGCCTTCTGGCAAGATTACGCCCTGGAATCGCCGGAAGGCGATGCGAAGCAGCACTACGCCAACCTGCTGGATTTTATGACCCCGATTATCAAAGCCTACTGTTCGGACATGGGCTTCAGAGTGTGTGAAACCGCCCTTCAATGTCTGGGCGGATACGGCTTCTGCCAAGAGTATCCGCTCGAACAATATCTGCGGGATGCCAAGATCATGTCCCTTTACGAGGGCACCAACGGAATCCAGTCCATGGACCTGATGGGTCGCAAAATGCGCATCAACAATGGTGGACCCTTTACGGCGTATCGAACGGAAATCGAGCAGTTCTGCCGGAAAAACCTGGACCACCCGCAGTTGGGGAAACACGTTAAAGCGTTAGCGGCAGTGTTCGAAAAACTGACAGCGGTAGCCATGCACATGCGGGATCAGATGAAATCCGATTCGCTGCAGTGGGCGTCCAACACATATCCGGCCTTGATGGCCTTCGGTGAAGTTTCCCTTACCTGGCGCCTGCTGGATATGGCAGTCATAGCAGCCCGGGCCCTCGAAAAAGGCAAGCAGAAGAATTTTTATACCGGAAAAATCATGCAGGCGACCTATTTTGCGGATGTTACCCTGCCGCACACCCTGGCAACCATGGACAACGCGCTGCGGCAGGGGCGGGAGGTCGTTGACATGCCGGAGGCGGCGTTTTGAAGTGGGAAGTGGGGAAAAAAAGAAGGTGGGAATGAATTGAATTCGGAAGTGGGAATGCGGAAGTGGGAAAGAGGGAAGGTGAGAGGGTGAGAAGTTGAGAAGGTAAGAGGTTGAGAAGGGGAAAGAGCTGAAAGCTTTAAGATCAAAGCTGAAAGAGCAGAGGGTGTGAGGCACACCCCTACTAAAATATATGTCCAATATGACCTATAGGACCTATATCACCTATAGGACTTAACTTTAAAAAGCAGTGGTGGGGGTTATCCCTGGCAATAACAGATAACCAATAGCGAATAACGCCCGGCATTTTATCCGGATATGGAGCACTGACACGAATGGAAGAATCAGGTCACAATAATCAGGGAGATATACACGATCGGGTCAGGCAATTTGTGGCGGAAGTGCTAGAACCGATATCTATTAAGGTCGAAAAAGAAGGACGCATTCCCGAAGAAATTGTAAATAAGATGCGGGAGCTGGGGCTTTTCGGTCTTTCTATTCCCAGGCAGTACGGCGGACTGGGTCTCTCAACGCTGGATGAAATCAGGGTTTATGAAGCGTTGACCCAGACCAATGCCAGTTTCCGCTCCCGGATCGGCACCAGCAACAGCATCGGATCCATGGGAATATTGTATGACGGAACCGACGATCAAAAAGATACTTACCTGCCGCGGATTGCCGCCGGTGAATGGACCGCCGCCTTTGCCCTTACCGAACCGGATGCCGGCTCGGATGCCGCCAACATTAAATGCAGCGCGGTGTTGGAAGGTGATCACTGGGTCTTAAACGGTACGAAGCAGTTTATTACCAATGGCGACTGTGCCTCAGTTTTTACGACTATTGCCGTAACCGATGAGCAGAAACGAGCCCGGGGAGGGTTTACCGCGTTTATCATTGAAAAAGACTTTGCCGGATTCAGTGTCAGCCCGCCGGACAGCAAGATGGGATTGAAAGGCTCACACACGAATGAAATCGTTTTTCGAAATTGTATGGTCCCGCGCGATAATGTCATTGGCGGCCAGAAAATGGTGGGAATGGGATTTAAGACCGCCATGCGGGTGTTGGATAAAGGGCGGCTGACGATGGGAGCCTGTGCCCTGGGTGCGTCTCAAAACCTGCTGGATAAGTGTGTGGCGCAGATCAAACACCAAATCAATACCGGAAAATCCAAAGCGGATCTGCAGGTTGCCCAGTTCAGTCTGGCGGACATGGCCACTGAAATTTATGCCGCCCGGCGAATGTTGTACGACACGGCCCGCGTGCGGGACAGCGGCAAAAATGTAACCCATGAAGCTTCCATGGTAAAGTTATTTTGCACCGAAATGGCCAGCCGCATTGCCGAACGGGCCATGGAAATATTCGGCGATGCGGGGTATCTGACCCGCTCACAAATTGAGATGTTTTTAAGAGATGTCAGGTTGTATCGCATCTATGAGGGGACCAGTGAAATCCAGCGCCTGGTGATCTCCAGGAATCTGCTGAGAGAATGATAAAATCAGCGTGTAACTATTTCAATTTTGCTACAGCAGACTCAAAATTTCAGAAAATATTTTTAGGAGGAAATCAATGAACCAACCCGTCATCATCAGCGCCGTCCGCACCCCGGTTGGAAGGTATATGGGTGCCCTCAAAGATGTTGAAGCCTATGATCTGGCCAGCCTGGTACTGAATGAAGTTGTTCACCGGGTGGATATCTCGCCGGATCAGGTGGATGAAGTCATCCTCGGGCAATCCTATCAGAACGGCGAGTACGTGAATATCGCCCGCATGGGATTGCTGAAGGCCGGCTGGCCGGAGACGATCCCCGGCATAACAATCGATCGCCGCTGCTGCACCGGGTTGGATGTAATTCGCTATGCTGCCAGTCTGATCATGTCCGAACAGGCGGAAATCATTGTGGCCGGCGGGGTGGAAAGTATGAGCAATGCCGAGTTTTATCTGCCCGGCAATATCAAGTGGGGCGTCGGGGGCCGCCCAGGTATGCCCCGGGGCCACGGTAATATGTCCATCTGGGGACTAAAGTTTTATGATCGCATCCAGCGAGCGCGGGTCATGTCCCAACCGGAAGAAAGGTACGGTGTCCTGCCGGCCATGATGACGTGGGCCGAAACCGCGGCCAAAGAAGAAAAAATTTCCCGCGAAGCCTGTGACCGATGGTCCCTGGAAAGCCACCAAAAAGCATGTGCGGCTATGGAATCCGGTAAATTCAGCACGGAAATCGTTGCCGTCCCGGTGCCGCAGCGCAAGGGTGACCCGATCTTGTTTGATAAAGATGAAAACCCGCGCGCCGACACGACCATGGAAATATTAAGCCGGCTTAAACCCGTATTGGGCGGCGTTTGTACCGCCGGCAATTCCTCGACCGAAAATGATGGTGCCGCCGCGGTCGTTGTCACCAGTGCCCAAAAAGCCGGGGAAATGGGTATCAAGCCGCTGGCGGCAGTCAGGGCATGCGCCGTTGCCGGCGATGACCCGCGCAAAACATACAAGACCGTACCGACGGCAGTCAATAAAGCGCTGAATGCGGCCGGAATCGCAATTGAAAAAATAGATCTGATTGAGATCCAGGAGGCATTCGCAGCCCAGGTTCTGGCGGATTTAAAAGAAATGGGTGTGGGCCCGCAGGGTTACGGCAAGGTGAACGTCAACGGATCCGGCATTTCACTCGGGCACCCCATCGCCGCCACCGGGGCGCGCGTGCTGGTCACCCTGCTGCATGAGATGAACCGGCGCGGGGTGCGCTATGGCCTGGAATGCATCTGTGGCGGCGGCGGGCTGGGAATCGCGGCCGTTTTTGAAAGAATGGGTTAGTTATCAGTTATTTGTTATTGGTTACCGGTGGGAACTGCATCAGGCCACCTATAATACGGAGCGCAGCGACACCACAATTTTAGGCATTTTAGAGCATTTTAGACATTTTAGGCATTTTCTGTTTCGTATTGATTGGTATTTCGCTCTGTATACCGACTCTCAACTTGGAGGTGAATTTTGTTCAGAGAATTAAACGAAGTCGTGGTGGTCGATGCCGTACGGACGGCATTTGGCAGGGCCGGGGAGAAAGGCATCTTCTGGAACACCCGCGCGGAAGATTTATGCGTGCCGCTGCTAAAAGCCCTCATTGATCGCAACCCGGCTGTGAAGCCGGAAATGATCGAAGACAGCATCTGGGGTGTAACCAATCAGATCAAAGAACAGGGCGGAACCCTCGGCCGAATGATTCCCATCCTGGCCCAGTGGGGTTGGGAAATACCCGGCTGCTCCATCGATCGCATGTGCGCCAGCGGCCTGACGGCGGTGGGCTTCAGTGTCAGCCAGATTGCCAGCGGCATGGCCGATTGTCTGGTTGCCGGCGGCGTGGAGCATATGGGCCACCTGCCCATGGGATTTATGCGGGATCCCCATCCCCGGGCCGAACAACTGCTGGGCGGACCGTCGGCGTTTAACATGGGAATGACGGCTGAAAACATTCATGATCGATTTCCGGAATTGACTAAACATTTGGCGGATACCTACGCCAAGTCCTGCCAGGACAAAACCGATCGGGCGGTTAAGGCCGGCAAGATGCAGGATATGATTATTCCCATTGAAGTTGAGCTGGCGCACGGCACCAAAATGGTGGCCGACAAAGATCAGCAACCCCGGCCGGGTACCACCATGGAGGGGTTGGCCGGGCTGAAAACACCATTTAGAGAAGACGGGGGACGGGTAACCGCCGGCAACGCGTCGGGGTTAAATGACGGGGCCGCGGTGGTCCTGTTGATGAGTCGGGCCAAGGCAGACGAATTGGGCCTGCGGCCGAAAATGCGCTGGGTGGCATCCGCTGTGGCCGGGGTGGATCCAACGGTTATGGGAATTGCTCCGGTTCCGGCAACGGAAAAGGCACTTGCCAAGGCCGGCCTGACAATGGATGATATCGATATCATTGAAATTAATGAGGCCTTTGCGGTCCAGGCCCTGTACTTTCTATATCAATTTGGCTTAAAACCCGATGATCCCCGGGTTAACCAATGGGGTGGCGCAATCGCCTACGGTCATCCACTGGCCGCGTCAGGTCCCCGTCTGGTGGCGTTTCTGGGCGGCCTGTTCAAGGAAAATCCGGACGCACGCTACGGATTGACTACCATGTGTGTCGGAAGGGGACAGGGGTATTCGATGATTTGGGAAAGAGGCAATTGAAGTTGGAAGTCGGACCCGTCGTCGTCCGAAAGGCCAGGGCTATGCCGCGGCTAAAGATGCGGAAGTGGGAAATTGTTGAAGTCGGAATGCGGAATGTGGAAGTAGGAAAGATTCGATTTCGGATTTGGCTCGGAAACATATACAATCAACCAATCAACTTATTCAACCAACTATTCCAATCAACCAAATATTAGGATGGTTAAGATGAAAACTGACAATGTGTGCACCGAAATTGTGACCGAGAGCCGTGATCATATTCTTCGAATAGAAATCAACCGGCCGGAAAAGAAAAATGCGCTGACCCGGGCCATGTATGCCGCTATGGCCGGTGCGATCGGCCGGGCTGATGATGACAACGGCATTCGGGCTGTTTTTCTGCACGGCACGGCGGATTGTTTCACGGCCGGCAATGATCTGAAAGATTTTCAAGCATTCCGGCAAGACGGCAATAATAAAGATGTCAGTAATTTTCTGTCGACCATCAGCCGGGCCAAAAAGCCCATCGTGGCGGCGGTCGGCGGGGTGGCCGTGGGTGTGGGTACGACCATGCTGCTGCACTGTGATCTGGTTTATGCGGGCCAAGGCGCGAAATTTATTTTACCTTTCGCCGCTCTGGGCCTCTGCCCGGAGGCTGCTTCCAGTTTTCTATTGCCCAAATTGGTCGGACACAAACGCGCATCGGAGTTATTGATGCTCGGCGAGCCATTATCGGCAGCCAAAGCCTGTGAAATCGGATTGGTAAACGCCGTCTATCCGGATGCGGAGTTTATCGATAAGGCTTTTGCCCAGACCCAAAAGCTGGCTACAACAGCCGCCGGCTTCTAGTTCGCATCACCAAAGCGCTGCTTAAACGGCCCCTTGCGCAAGCCATTGCCGACACCATGGCAGAAGAGCGCAGAGCATTTTTCCGAGAGGCTGATATCCGGCGAATGCGATGAGGCATTCACGCGCCTTTTTCGAGCGCCGCAAACCGGATTTTTCAGCATTTGAATAAATTTACATATGCAGGAGCAGAAATTTATGGAATTTTTCTTTAACCCCCGGGGTATCGCCGTCATCGGTGCCTCAGCCAATCCCGTCAAAGGCGGATATTTCATACTCAGCAATCTGATGAAAGGATTCAAAGGCGGCATCTATCCGGTAAATCCGGTCTATCCCGCAATAGATGGTTTGCCATGCTATCCGTCCGTTTTAGATGTGCCCGATCCGGTGGATCTGGCAATTATTTTTGTGCCGGCTCCCCTGGTTCCCGGGGTGTTGCGCGAATGCACCGAACGCGGAATCAAAGGCGCCATGATCGAATCCGGCGGATTTGCCGAAAGCAGTGCGGAAGGCCGAGAATTACAAAACCGGATTATAGAGATCCACCGGGAAACCGGAATTCGAATCTGGGGGCCCAACTGCATGGGGTTAGTGGATGCGGTGCGTGATTTCGTTTTTTCTTTTGTGCTGCCGGCTATCTGGGAAAATGGCCTGGAATCGGGCAATGTCTCGCTGGTCGTGCAAAGCGGCATGCTTTCCGCGGGATTTTTAATTGATATCATGAGCAATGGCATTATGGGCATCAGCAAGGTCTGCTCCATCGGCAACAAAGCCGATGTCAATGAATGTGATATCCTGGAATATCTGATGGCCGATTCCGAGACCGGCGCCATCGGCCTTTACCTCGAATCGATACCGGACGGGCGGCGGTTTATGGATCTTTGCCGAAATTCGCCCAAACCCGTCGTGGTGCTCAGGGGCGGCAAGAGTCAAAAAGGGGCTGAGGCGGCCAGGAGTCATACCGCCAGTCTGGCCGGCAACGGGGCTGTGATCGGCGGCGCCCTGGCCCAGGTCGGGGTAATAGAAGCTTATGATTTTAAGCAAATGATGGATCTATGCCGGTCTTTGGCGGATTACCCGCAGATTCTGCCCCAAAACAGCCGGCGCGTGGCCATTCTGACCATGAGTGGGGCGGCCGGGATTTTATCTGCTGATTTCATCGAGCAGCATCGCTTGTCGGTGGCTGAGTTGGCCAACTCGACCGTGGACGCATTAAAACAAATCTATCCGGATTGGATGCCGGTTTCCAATCCCGTTGATCTTTGGCCGGCGGTGGAACTCCACGGGCGTAAGCAAGCCTATAACGCTGCATTTCAGGCCGTTTTGGCTGATCCTAAGGTGGATGCAGTTTTATTTCACAGTTTTGTCGGCGGACCGGCTTCACGAATGGATATGGCGGGTCTGGTTGAGATGGCCCGGCAAAGCGGCAAACCATTGTTCGGCTGGCTAATGGGTAAACGATCCGAAGCCCATCAATTCCAGATGGATGCCAAAGAATTGAAGCTGCCTGTTTTTGGTGAACTTTATCGGGCGGTCGAATGCATGGCGGCGGTGCTTTCACGGGATGAATTACCGGACCGCAGTTCGAGCGCAATGCGTTTGACTGAGTCGACTTCCATCAGGGATCAGGTGGGAAAAATGCTGGCCGCCGAGGCCGGCACCCTTGATGAATACCGTGCCAAGCAAATTCTGTCTGTGTGCAATATACCGGTTGTTGAAGAAAAAATTGTATCTGGATCAGATGAAGCAACCCGGTTCGCCGCTGCAGTCGGCTTGCCGGTTGTTTTAAAGGGACTTTTAGCGGGAGAAATCCACAAAACCGAATTGGGACTGGTGCGCACCGGAATATCATCTATTGAGGAAGTCCAGGGGGCTTTTAATGAGCTGCAGCATAAAATGCCTGACAACGGATCCGTCTTAATTCAAAAACAAATTCAAGGTGCTCCGGAGCTGATTGCCGGGTTGATCCGGGATCCTCACTTCGGACCCTGTGTCATGTGTGGTTTTGGCGGGATTCTGGCTGAAGTGATGGCCGACAGTGTTTTTGCCGCTGCACCCCTGAACCGGTCCGAAGCCCTGGCTTTAATCGATCGTTTGAAAACCCAAAAACTGTTAAATGGTTTCCGCGGTTTCACGGCCGTCGATCGGAATGCATTGGCAGATATCCTGGTACGGCTCGGCGAACTGGGAGCCGCCTTTGAACAGATAAAAGAAATCGACATAAATCCATTGATTGTCCAGGAGGGAATGCCGATCGCTGTAGATGCAACCATAATTGTCGAAGGATAGAAAGCTAAAGAAAAAAGTTTAAAGGAAATTGTGGGAGCGGTTTTCAACCGCGATATCAAATGCTGCGGCAGCAAGCCGCATCCACTGCAATTTATTCAGTGGTAACGTAGCCTTTGTATATTTCCAAGAAAACTATAATAGGTTGATATTCTGCCGACACCTGAAACCTTCTATGGGCTTATCGACCGGATATCAAACGACAAACACCGAAAAAGGCTCATCAACCAGACAGAAAGGACCTTTTATGACCGGCGCTGAAATACTGATTAAAACGGCTGTCAAAGCCGGAATCGAAGTCTGTTTTACCAACCCCGGCACCACTGAAATGCCGCTGGTATGTGCATTTGATGCGGTAGCGGGAATCAGGCCCTATCTGGGTCTTTTTGAAGGCTGTTGCACCGGAGCCGCTGACGGCTATGGGCGCATGGCCGACAAACCAGCCATGACGCTGCTTCATCTGGGACCGGGTCTGGGCAACGGGATTGCCAACCTGCACAATGCCGGCAAGGGCGGAACCCCGGTTTTAAATGTGATCGGCGAACACGCCACCTGGCACCGGGCGGTCAATGCACCGCTCACAATGAATATTGAAGCGCTGGCCGAACCGGTTTCCGGCTGGCAGCGTACCTGTGCATCCACCGCTGCGCTGTCACAGGATACCGCGGATGCGATTGCTGCTGCGTCAGCGGGACAGGTGGTATCACTAATCGTACCCAGTGATATCCAATGGTCTGAATGTGCTGGCTCAAAAATCCACCAGCCGATATTTTCAAGTCCTTCCATTGATACGGACTCCATCAACCGCGCTGCTGAGATGCTGCACACCGAACAGAAATCCGCCCTGATCCTCGGCGGGCGTGCTCTGAGAAAAGAGGGCTTGCTGGCCGCCGCGCGAATAAAAGCTGCAACCGGATGTGATCTTTTATCGGAACGCGCCCCGGCACGCATCGAAAGGGGGGTGGGGATTCCCGCGACCGAACCGATACCGTATTTTCCCCGGCAGGCCCTGGCGCTGTTGTCCGGCTACCAGGTTGTCGTGTTGGCGGGCACCGGTGAACCGGTGACCTTTTTTGGCTGGCAGGGCTATCCCAGCCGACTGCTCAACGATACCCAGCATATTTATCAAATAAAGGCGGATAATCAAAGCCTGCCCCAGGCCCTGGAAGATCTGGCCGACGCCCTGGATGCTCCCGGCAGGAGTACTGCACGCGATGCCGGTTGGTCGAAGAGAGAAAGACCTGAGATTCCCGTCGGTAAGTTGACCGCCACCAATGCCGGCATCATTCTGGCGGCCCTGCAACCCGAGCATGCGATTATCGTCAACGAGTCGGTAACCTCCGGTGCTGCCTACCTTCCGCTGGCCGTGAGCGCGCCACCCCATACCATGATGGCTCTGCCCGGCGGCGCCATTGGCTATGGCATGCCGTGTGCGGTCGGCGCTGCCATTGCCTGTCCCCAGCGGCCGGTCATCAATTTTCAGGCCGACGGCAGTGCCATGTATACGCTGCAGGCGCTCTGGATGCAGGCCCGCGAATCATTGAACGTCACGACCCTCATTTGCGCCAACCGCAGCTATAATATCTTGAAGATTGAATTCTCCCGGGCCGATATTACAACCCCCGGCCCCTATGCCCGGGCCTTAACGGATCTGGGCGATCCGATCATCGACTGGGTGAAGATCAGCAACGGAATGGGCGTGCCGGCGGTTTCGGTGGACAGTTGTGAAGTGCTTGTAAAAGAATTAAAAAAGGCGCTGCAGGAACCCGGGCCGCATTTGATCGAGATGGTTCTGTGAGGTTCAGAGGTTCCGAGGTTCAAGGGTTCAACGGTTTGGGGCTCCGCCCTTCGGGCTAAGACCCCACACGCAGAGTTCAGGGTTCACGGTTCAAAGTTTTAGGGGTTCAATGTCCAGGCAAAATTGCACCACGGCCTTAATCTTTATAGGTTCTATATGACCTAAATGACCTATAAAACCTATACAGCCGATGTCCGGGCAAATTAGTAATTTTCAAAAAATATTTAAAGCTGTAAGTGAGGTATATAATGAAAAAAAGCACCGATATCTCAGGTGACTGGATAAAAGACTTGATAACGGATTTCATTGCGACTTCACCCGACAACACCATGCAAAATGAAACCGGAGAGCCGGCCTGGGACGATGTTCTGGTGGGATTTGCCTCCGGTGCGGATCAGATCTGGCAGCAGTACAAGGAATATGTCGGGGCTTTTCACTGGACCCCCTGGGAAGTCTACAATCAGCACTGCCCGCAAAGCCCTGCAGGTCCTGAAGAGCTAACGGTCGTTTCATGGGTGTTGCCCCAGCGGGAGGCGGTGCGTAAGGCCAATCGCCAGGTGAAAAAATATCCGGCCGAAGAATGGGCCCGGATCCGGGTCTACGGCGAGGCCTTTAATGCCGCCTTGCGCCGGCACGTGGCCGAAAGTCTCCAAAAGGCTGGCCATCCTGCCGTTGCGCCGATGCTGGTTCCCAACTGGACCACCGTCAAATCGGAAAGATTTTCCTATGCCTCTTCCTGGTCCGAACGTCATGCCGCCTATGCCGCCGGTCTGGGGACGTTCGGTCTGTGTGACGGGCTGATCACTGCCAAGGGCAAAGCCATGCGGGTGGGGTCGGTGGTGGCCAAGATGTCCCTTGAACCGACACCCCGGCCCTATGCCGACCACCGAGCGTATTGCCTGTTTTTCGCCAATGGCACGTGCGGCAAATGTATTGACCGCTGCCCGGTGCGTGCGATTAGCGAAAACGGCCACGACAAGGAGAAGTGCCGACAGCATTTGGTTTATAGCAGGGAGTATGTCAAAAAGACTTACAAATTCGTGGGCTACGGCTGCGGATTGTGCCAGGTGGGTGTGCCCTGTGAGGCCGGCATTCCGGTCAAGGCCGCCCGCGAAGCACTTGAGCGAGGCAAGTTGCCGCCTCCGCCGGCGCCGCTGGCATGAGCCTGGGATCCGGTATTTTCCGAAATTTGGGGTAATTTAGGCAGCTTCTCAATTGAGCGAAAAAGCTTCAATTAACAAATAACCATTAACTAGTAACTTCCCGTTGGTTTTTAACCAATTTGGGTCGCACTTCCTGATCTAAAATTTTTTGGAGAAATTTTCCGGCGTCTTCGATTTGAGAGATAAAATGAATCGGCTTGCCTTCAAAAGCACTTAAATCGGCGCAGCAGGTCTTGCATCCTTCCACGGCCAGCACCATATCAACAACTTCACTATCCAGGGGCACGAATTCAACCCTCCCATGGAGGCTTTTTTTGATGTAGTCCGCCAGTGCAACGCGGTCATACATCGGATTGCATCCGCCGCAGTATTTAATCCCGACTTTTAGCATGAATTAACTACCAAACAGTCCTGACATAGGGGTAATCGATTATTTTCTTGTCTTTCGTGATTAAGGTTATGTCATTAACGCGCGCCGTTGCTGTGATAATCCTGTCAGCCGGATCTTTGTGAAACTCGCCCGGCAGGTTGCAGGATTCCGCTGCGACCCTGGGGTTCAGGTCATATACCTCAATGCCGGTCGTGTTTACGGCCTGATCCAACCATTGATCCGTTGGTATTTTGATCTCCACCTTCCCGGTTCTCACCATCATGGAAAATTCCCACATCGAGATCGAGGCAATCGCTCTTTTATCCGGAGGATTTTCCTTTATAATTTTGTAAGCCTTATTCGACAGCTTTTTAGGTTCATTTAAGGCCCACCACCAGACATGTGTGTCCAGCAAAATCATCGGTTTAATCGCACTCCCAGTCTGTGTGATTCATCACGGGCTCCGTCAGATCGCCGAGGCTGCGTCCGATGCCCTCCATCGCACCCAACAACGGGTCCTTTGGGCTATCTTGATTGATGTGCACCAACTTTGCAATTGGTTCACCGCGTTTGGTAATGATTACCTCTTTGTGTGACTGCTTGACTTCGTCGAGTATCCTAAAACAGTTGGCCCTGAATTGAACGGCATTGATTTTCATCGATTTTCACCTCCAAATACGTACACTATATAGCGTACACATCAAAATGTCAATGCAATCTGCTATATCCAAGAATTCACCCGCCGCTCGATTTAAGTGCCCCCGTGAGCGAGCGTCTTAGTAAAGTTCCAGCCCAACTCAACAAACCTGACAAGTCCAATCAACTCAATCAACCCAATCAACTCAATAAACACAAATAACACAATAAACACAATCAACCCAACAAACCCAACAAACTCAACAAACCCAATCAACGCTATCAACTATCCTCACGCTTCATCAATCCCCGCACAGCTTCCTGGCGGCTCGTTTCTTTTCCGCCATATTGACCAGGCGCGCGATCATAATTCGCTGGGCCTGGGGGGAACCGGCACCGTGCATGGATTCGGTCAGATAGCCGACGGCGGCGGTTCCCAGGGTCATGTTTTCGATCAACCTCAAAATGCGCATGCGGTTGATGGCCGGCACATCACAGCTGGCCGTATAATATTTTTCCAGCCATTTGCCGGTTTCCGGTGCGATGTCAAATCCTGCTCGGAGGGCAGGGTGACCATCAGTCCGCCGGCGATATCCTGGGCGATGCGGGAAATTTCATAGGGAAACCGCGTCACATTTTGTTTGTGGATGTTGGCCAGCAGAGAATTCACGGAATAGGTCCCGCAGTATTCGCTGGAAGCCTTCCGAGGCACAGGCAATGCAGCCGCAATACAGGGTTTCGTTCAGGTGATTCATTTCGATGATTTTATCTTTGATGTGGGAGGCCCTGGCAACGTTGTTATATTCCGCGGCGGTCTGGGCGGCGCCGATCAGCACATCCCCCACGCCGACTTTGCAGGCATAGCTTTGCCGGTGATAGGCGGCAAATTTTTCAACCAGCTGTCCGACAAATTCGAATTCTTTGTACATGAACACCCGCTCCCAGGGGACAAAAACGTCGTCGAAAACCACCAGGGCTTCATGCCCGCCGAAAAAAATATTGCCGCGATCCAGCAGGCCTTCTTCCAGCTTGCGGGTGTCGCAGGACTGGCGGCCCATGATGTAAACGATTCCCTCGGCATCGGCCGGCAGGGCAAACGAAACGGCGTAATCCTTGTCTTCCTCCCGCATGGCAATGGTCGGCATGACGATGATTTCATGGGAGTTGACCGCCCCGGTTTGATGGGCCTTGGCGCCCCGGACCACAATGCCGTCCGCTTTTTCGTCGACGACATGCAGATAGTGATCCGGGTCCGGCTGCTGGTGGGGCGGCAGGCTGCGGTCCCCTTTGGGGTCGGTCATGGCGCCGTCGCAGGTAAAATCGTTTTCCTGGACATATTCGAGATACTTTAAGAAACGTTGATTGTATTCGGTGCCCAGTTCCTGATCCATATTATAGGTGACGATGGACAAGGCGTTCAAGGCATCCATTCCCACACAGCGCTGAAAGCAGCACCCGGTTTCCCGTCCCAGCAGCC
Organism: uncultured delta proteobacterium; assembly: GCA_963710795.1. GTDB lineage: Bacteria > Desulfobacterota > Desulfobacteria > Desulfobacterales > JAFDCJ01 > JAFDCJ01. The sequence continues at coordinate 143,017 of CAVQBT010000032.1, read as the reverse complement.
GGCCCATTTTGCTTTTTTTGACCAGATCCTCGATGCTTTGATGGATGTGGGTAAAGCGGTTGATTTTGTTGCCGCTGATATGGGAGGTGGCGGTCATGATGTCTTCATGTTCGGGGCGCTGCGCCATGTCGTAAGTTTTAGCCACGGCCTGCATGGAGGGTCGGATGATGGGATCATCCACCACGTTATCCAGTTGTTTTCCAAACATATATACGACCAGATTCAAGCGTCTGAGGCTTTCTTCGTATTGGGCGGCGGTCATCATGGGCATCGGTAATTCTCCTGTTATGTCGAACGCAAAGCGTTCTTATATTAACTAGCGAACTTCACCCATACCAGTCTTCTAAAAAGAGATCAATGATATATCGAAACTTTTGATTATTGCAATAATTCATGGTTATTTGTGCCGATTCGTGGTTAACTAATGACTAAAAAGCGATAGCCATACACCCTTTCAAGATCCAGACGGCTGCAGTTCTAAGAAAAAAAATTATCATTTGACCGTATCAGGTGCCCAAGCATGGCCCAGCAAGCCGACAAAATCAACCAAATCCCATCCCGAGCTCAATTGATTCTGAAAATCGGCGTCGTGGTTATCTGCCGCCTGGTGCTGAACACGGCCCGGCGCTTTGCCTATCCCTTTGCCCCCGCCTTGAGCCGGGGTTTGGGGGTGCCGTTGACGGCCATTACCTCCTTAATTGCGGTAAACTGGGCAACTTCGCTGCTGGGTATCGTGGTTGGTCCGCTTGCGGATCGAATCGGATATCGCAAGCTGATGATCATTGGCATGGTTCTGCTGGGAATCGGGATGCTGGCGGGCGGATTTTTTCCTATCTACGGGATGATGATAATCGCCCTGTTTCTGGCCGGATTGGGAAAAATCATCTTTGACCCGGCGGTTCAGGCCTATATCAGTGAAAGGGTACCTTACCGGCGCCGGGCAATGGCCATCGGCCTGATGGAAATCAGCTGGGCCGGGAGCACGTTGCTCGGCATACCGTTGATTGCTCTTCTCATTGACGGGGTAGGGTGGCGCTCGCCTTTTTTTGTCATGGGAGTTATCGGTCTTCTGGGTGCCCTGGCGGTGGTATTGTTTTTTAGCGCCAATCAACCGAAAATTTCTAATACAGCTCGCGGGCCGTCCTATAAAAAGATGCTGCAAATCCTGGTGAAAGATAAACATTCCCTGGGAGCAATGGCCTATGTGTTTTTTTTCAGTGCCGCGATCGACAATCTATTTGTGGTGTACGGGGCCTGGCTGGAAAAAGCATTTGATGTCGGGATTGTTGTTTTGGGCCTGGGAACCAGCGTCATCGGGGTTGCCGAGTTGCTGGGAGAAATCATGGTCGCCACCATATCCGATCGCTTCGGTTTGAAGCGGGTCGTCACGTTCGGGATCATGTTATGCATCATGACTTATGTCCTGCTGCCGGTAGTCAGCCAGTCGTTTTATCTGGCACTGGCCGGTCTTTTTGTGCACTTTTTATTCTTTGAATTTACGATTATATCCAGTCTGGCCCTTTGCACCGAATTGCGGCCCGAAATGCGGGCCACCATGATCGCCGGCTTTACTGCCGCAGCCGGTATGGGAAGAATACTCGGTGCCCTGGCAGGGGGACCGGTCTGGTTGACCGGCGGTATCGTTGTGACCTGTATGATATCAGCAAGTTTAACCGGTATGGCTTTGATATCGCTGCGCTGGGGGTTGCGGGGGTGGGATAAACGCGAATAAAAAGACCTAAAGTATTTTTCAGTAATTATGTCCTTGATTTCATTTTTCCCACTTCCGCATCTTTAGCTGCGGCATAGTCATGACTTATCGGACGAAGACAGGTCCGACTTCCGCATTCAAACCGTTCCATCTTCGTTTTTTTTCGATTGCCGGTAAAAATATGAGTGAAATTCAGGTATTAAATCTTAGATCTTTCAATTTTTTTTTTACTTTTTATAATAAATACTATATATTGAATATATACAATAACTCGCCACATTTTAAACAAGGAGCGGATGAATGGCTTTATTTGGTAAAAAAGAACCAGAGGGTAAGGCTCCCGGCGTCCAGGCGCCTCCAGCTAATAAAGTTGTATCCCGGGAACAGAAACAGGTTATGCCCAAGGGCAAGGAAAACGCTAAGGCAAAGGACACGTCAGTCCAAACAACCTATTTGGGTAAAAATTTAAAAATCAACGGGAACATATCCGGTGAGGGAAGCTTGATCATTTTAGGCCAATTTGAGGGAGAATTTGATATTAAAGGCCAATTGAAGATCGCCCAGGGTGCCGTGATCAAAGGCAATATTAAAGCCACGGGAGTATCAATCAACGGCATGGTAAACGGCTCCGTTGAGGCAAGTGAAAGGATATTGCTTGATACGACCGCTTCGATGAAAGGCCGTCTTGTGACTCCCAAGATATCTATCCAGGACGGTGCCGTCTTTGACGGAGAACTTCAGATGAGCAGAAAACCGGAGCAGGCACCGAAAGCCGTCGCTCCTGAAGCCAAGCAGCCCCTCAAGACAGCAGCTGTATCTGAGATAAAGTAACCACTACCGTTTAACGTATACGAAGGAGACCATAAATATGGATAAAGGTACTGCAGGCGGTACAACCTCATTATTGAGCAAAGAAGTAAATATTGAGGGGGATATCCAGGGCAACGAAAATTTACAGATTGAAGGTAAACTTAAAGGATCTATCAAACTTGCCGGAGATATTTACGTGGGTCAGACCGGCATTGTCGAAGCCAATGTCGAAGCCGATAATGTCGTTATTCTGGGCCGGATTAGCGGCAATGTCACGGCCCGTAAGCAACTCCAGATTCAATCCTCCGGCAAACTGTTGGGAGACTGCACGGCACAATCCATCGATATAAGAGAAGGGGCGCTTTTTGAAGGCCGCTCGAAAATGATTAGGTAGATTGTTGCAGGCACTGCACGCGCAGCTGAGGTTGCCGGGCGGGGTTATATCTGCCTATCCAGGGTAGAGATAAAAGGAATAAAGGTAAAAGATTAAGAGCGGATTTTACCTAATTTTCTGCTCGCTGCAGGCGGCGATATGCATTATCCTTTGTCCTTTTGCCTTTCACCTTTTTCCTTCCACCTTGTTGGACGGATCCCCGTCCGCCACCATGGCCGCGAGAACCTCTTTTTCCGGTTGCCCCGGAATAATACCGGCCAAATCGGCTTCCAGCACGATGGTGCCGTCCTGGTTGCGATAGATTGCTTTAGCTCGGGTCCGGTTGCGCTCGTCAATTTCGCTGATGGTAAACGTGCATTCAATCGTGTCGCCAAAATACACCGGCCGCTTAAAACGAAAGTTCATCTCTGATGCCAGCCACCCGATCTGCCCGCCGACTTCCGTCAATATGCTGCCCACCAGCAACCCATGACAAATCGGGTCTTTGAAATTTTTAACATCTGAAAATCGTTTCTCAAAATGAATCGGATTGTAGTCACGCGTGACATCGGCAAAAGCCCGCATATCCGCTTCGGTGAACTGTCGCGTCACGACAAACGTATCGCCCACCGCTAATCCCTGAATGGCTTTGTTTCGAATTTCCGACATGATTTATCACCTGTGCGCTGGACTGAGTCCCCGAGGCAAGCTGCGGGGAATTATACCCGATCGAATTTGCCTCGCTTTGAAAATTATTTGAGTAATCTGTGTAATCTGCTTGCCCTGTGAGATGCGAAGCCTATTTCTCTGGGGCGAAATCTGTGGATTGAAATGAATGGATGCCAAATGGGATCGTATATACTGAAAAGTGAGTACATGCTTTTTTTGTGTAGCGGCGGGGTTATCCCCGCTCCGTCATTTAGTCAACGCATTCACAAACTGGATGACGGTCTCATCCGGCCGAAACGCTAATTCATCGCAGGAGATGCGGGTCGCCAATTTTTCAAAAAAACCCATCGTATATTGCATCCCGCCGCATCCCAGTAGGGAGGGAAGGAACATTGCAGCAGTTTCTGCACCGACCCGCTGACCGGTAGCGGTTGCGTTTCATGATTTTGGCCGTGCTGCAGAAAGAAGATTTTTTCCAACTTGATCCCCCGCGCTGCGCCAAATTTGGCCTCACCGTGCCAGGGCGTACCGAACATCCGCAATTCTCCGTCAATTTGACGCACAAGGGTTCGATCGTCACTTAAAACATCGGCGCCGTCTGCTCGATCCCACAGATTGGCCAGGGTGCTTTTACCGGCCCCGGACTCGCCGGCAAACAGGATGCCGGCTCCGTCACAATCGATGCCGCAGCCGTGGATGATGACCCCGTTTCCCCGGGCCAAATAGTTTATCATCAACAATTCCATGGTGGGGCCAAAGAATGGGCCCAAAAATTTGCCGTCAGGTCCGGCAAAATAAAGACCGGCCGGGGCCTGGTCCCCGGGCAGGACCAGGAGCCTTGCGGTATCGGCGTAGTCGTGATTGATTTTTATTGCGGAGTCGCTTCCAGTGCGATGTAGGCTCCAGACCGGAGCGCTGTCGAAAACCTTTTCTCCAAGCTGAATATCAGGAAACCCGATCTGCAGTTCGAGGCGCAGGTCCGGTTTTTCATTCCCGACAAAGGGTTGATACGCCGGCGGAATTTCCAGTTCGTGCTGCCGGCCTGTCCAACTTAGACCGATGGTAATATCAGCGATAGTGAATTTTAATTTTTTGGGCATGGAGAAATCAGGCCAAAGGATAAAGGTGTCAGGTCAAAGGACAAAGGATAAAGACAAAAGGTTTTTTTATTTATTCCCCGAGCGAAGCGCTCTGGGCGAGGTCGTCGGACGCTTCTTCCCTCTTTTTACAGCGCCTAAGGGCTGGGATCAATGGCTGGAGATCCGGTTGTCTTTCCTGGCGCCTTTTGCCTTTAACCGTTGGCCTTTTCTTACGATCCATTGTCCTGGCAGGGCTGAAAAATCGGCGGGCCGCAATTACCCCCGCTCCTGCCGGAGCTTCCGGTGGTCTTGCATACTGCCAGCACCGCAGTCTTAGCGTCCAGTTTGATTTTTTTGACTTCCGGTTTTATATAATTTTTCTTTTCTTTTACCATCATCCGGATCGACCTTTTTTATTTTCAAAAGTATATATTGGTAGATTTTACTAACTTGATCTCAACTCAATCAACTCAATCAACCCACTCAACTAATTCAACCCAATTGCCCAATTCGCCTAAGCGACCAGGCGCGCGGCCTGTATTTCAACCAAATCCGTCAAAAAACCCTCCATATCCGCTTCGACTTGCCGGGACGAGACCTCATATTCGGCAATGATTCTGTCTTTAATGGCTGCCAATTTCTGCTCGCCGTCCAAATGTTCCCAAATCAAAGCCCCTATTTCATTTACACTGTAGATGCTGCCCATGTCGCCGACGTTGTCTTTTATCGGCACCAGAATCGTTTCATCTTCTATGCGGCGGAAGACAAAATTTTCATTTCTTTGATAGCGATGATTCAGATCGATCATGTTAAAAAGCGGTTCCCGGTCGTTTGTTGCTAGTTGGTTGTTGGCGAAAAATAATTCATACTAATTTTAGCACAAGTATCTTAAAAAAGCCAGAATTCAGCTGACTTGATTTCAATCGAAATATTTGTGTTGCAGCAAGCCGCAAATGCTGCTGATGGATCCATCGGTCACGATAAAGCCGGCTTCAGTCGCACTGACCGTTGAGATAAAACACCCTGCACCGCCGCCGCTGCCGCCACACTACTGGACTTACACCCGGCTGCATTTTTCCTTAAGTGCAATCAAAACCAGCGCCAGGATCAAGACCGCTTTTGGTAGGGTACCGGCAGTTTTGTTTTTAGCGGGATTGCGGTTGTCCTGAATGCGAAAGCCGCTGACGAACCAGATTCGCCGGCTTCATGTGTAGTCAACACACCATGTCCCAACCGCCGCAGTTCCTCAACTGCCGGCTGAGGAAAATTTTCATTGGTGCACAATCGCGCCATGCTCAGGCTGCCTCGTTTTCACGAATTTGCTGTTCAATCTCTGGCCTGCACCAGCACCCAGACGGGAGATTACATCTGCTCGCTAAAATCCGTGATTGACTCCAGGTCGTTGTTGCGGTAGCTTTTGCCGGCACCGGCGCCGGCCTGGGCCTTGTAGCCATTCATGCCGCCGCTGTCGGTGGTGCCCTCGATCAGCGCTTCAATGGCACAGGATTGCGCCGCGGGGACCCGTGGTCACCGTTCGAATCATTAATTTGCCGTCCGTATCGTTGGTCGGTGTGCCGCCGGTGGCGCCGTCATCGTTATTCCAGACCGTGACGGTGTATGTGAGGCCGGCTAAAACAGACTGCACCAATACGACCCCGCCTTCGAAGTCACCCACGCCGTCGCCGCCGCTACAGTTGCCGCCCCCATCCAGCGGCATGCAGTCCTCGGCCGGTGAACCCAGCAGGTCCGGGATCACGCCGAGGCCGTCCAGCACAAAGCTCCAGCTGCCGGGATTGCCCAGGGCAATGTTGCTCTGATTCTGCTCGGTATACGGGACTTTGAGAACGCCCTTGGCATGCTCAAAGCCGGCTTCGGCCGCATAAAACGCCCTTTCATAAAGCAGGGTGTTGACGGCCAGGTGCTGTTCGGTGGTGCTGGTGTTTACGGCGGCCATGCCTATAATTGTCAATAAAATCAGAACCATAATGGCCACAACGATTACCGAACCGTTTTCATTAGCGGGGAGATATTTTATCTGACTCATCACTATTATCCTTTCGCTGTTCTCCTACCATTCCGGGCCCCTGATAAAATTAATTCTAACTTCTTTGGCATTCGGATTGTCGGCCGTAACCCAGACGGTGATCGTTTTGCACCAACTGACGGGGGCTTCATCCGTAATCTGCCAGAACGCGGTATAGACACCCACCTGGCTCTGCTGGACACCGCTGCTTTCGTCCAATTGCGGATGCTCGTACGGCAGGCTCATCAGTCTTTCCATAATGTCCACGGCCACGGTCGTGGCCTCGCTTTGCATCCTGGCAGCCGCATTCATATTGATGGATCGAATCTGCAAACCGGCGATCGCCAGAATCCCGATGGCAAAAATAGCCACGGCAATCAAGACTTCGATCAGGGTAAATCCCCGACAGGCTTCGGGCTTCTGATGGGTCGGTATTTTCGTAGATTGCAAAATCATTTTTTTCATTAAAACCTCGTATTACGGCAATACACGGTGGCAATCTGGAGCGTACGCCGGTATGCGGGATCGTATGCACCGGGGTTGATCTCCTGATCGCCGACCTGGTAGGTATGAGTGTCAAGTTCTCCCATGATGGGATGCGAGGTCCGGGCCAAAAGCCATATCCGGACGGCGCCGATGATGGGTGTGCAGTCCGAGGGGTCGATCACCGGGTAGGCTGTCGACAGCACCGCACCCGTTTGGGCATCGGTGTCGAGGTCACCCGTGCCGCTGTCATAAGCCCAGATGATATTTGGCGGCGTCGCCGGTGTCCATATCGAGCGTGCCATCTTCGTCCTGATCAAATGCATAGCCGAAAGCGATGGCTTCGATGTCATAGGCCAGAATTTTTATCGTCCCGGTGCTGGTGATGCCGCACGAGATCCTTGCCGTCACCGGCAGCGTTCGGTTGAAGCGCATAGGTAATCTCTTCGTCCGGATCATCGGGCAGCCCGTCGTAGCACTCGGCCGGATCATCGATCGGACCCGTAACGGGCGGATCATCGACCCCGTCTGAACACTTGGCTGGATCATTCGGCAGGATATCCATGCGAAATGTGATCCGATCCCTGCGGGCCTCCACGATGCCAATTTCCTGGTCGCGCCTTTTGCCGTTTTCATCGGCATCTCACTGTCCTTGGTGGCGGTATCACACGGCGGATCATTGTCAATCCCATCGCTGGCCGCCGGCTTATAGCCGGCCATTCGGATCTCACGTTTCATCAATGTCATTGCCAACCGGGCATTTTGCTGCATGGCAACCACCAGTTGCTGGGTGGTATAGGCCTTTTGCTGGGTTTGGTAAACCCGGTAGATCGCAGCCAAAACGATCAAGGCGACCGCCATCGCGATCATCAATTCAATCAGGGTAAATCCTCTGTCACGTTTCTTTTTTAAATGCATTTGAATCAGCCTCTGTTTATTCTCGAGCTGCCGGTGATGTTGAGTGTAACCGTCCAGGTCGTATCCGAAGCGTTTTTTAGCGAAATGGTAACCGGCGCTGTCGGGAAAGCCCCGGCTGTTAAACAGAATGGTGCTGCTCCGGGCGCCGAGGAAATCAATTCGACACCAGCCGGAAATTCTTCGGTTTTCACAGTCGGCTCAGCCTGCATCCTGGGTTTTATTGCAGGCTTGCCCGGAGTACCGTCCCCGTCATCCGCAAATATTCGGTAATTATCGTTGCTGGGGCTGAATGCAATAACTGCGCAGGTATTTTCTTTAATCGCAGATAACCGCGCGACCTGAAAGGCCGCATTTACGCCACTGGCGGCAGATTCCATGCGCTTGGCGGGCATCCGGCCAAGAAAGGCCGGCACGGCGAAGGCCGACATGATCGCGACGATGCCGATTACCACCATCATCTCCATTATTGTAAAACCTGATTCCTCCTTCATTGGGCCCATCTCCCGGCTTTTAACGCCGCTTTAAAATTTTTCTCTTTGCTTATTTAAAATAAACAATAATTAACATCCGCAATGCGCCGACCGCTGTTTTGGCGGCCGGCTGATTGCGGATTAGAACAGCTCCCGCCACCAGTGGATTTCGATTTGAGGAATTCCACCCTGGCGGGTACTGTTATTGTACACTCCGGCGCCGAACGATTTGACGTCGCCGCTGACCGACTGCACGTAAATGTGCTGGTCTTCGACCACCGGGGCGGCCAGCACATTGCCCACCTGCTTTTCAGAATTTTTTGGTACCATCCAGATCGAAAGCATACAGTATGCCCGCATTGGCGTCGAAAGCGTCATCGCTGTTGGCGTTGATGTCACAGGGATCCTCGGTGTCGCCGGTGGAGGTCCCGAAATAGATGTTGCCGGCCGCGGCAAAGGCCGAGGCGTAGATGCGATGGCCTACGGGCAGTTCAAAAAACCAGTCCAGCGCCACCTGCCGAGCTGTCGCATATCCCTTTGCTGGATGTATCGCGGTAGGCGATAAAAGGAATAGCGCGTGTCGGCAAAGTTGATATCCTCATCGTAGTAAGGGCTGTCGCCGGTACCAAAGAAGATGCGGATGTCGTAGGTCATTTGGCCGGTCAAATCCACGCTGTTGCTCGAGACCACCGTGGGTGAGCCGTAAATGGGCTGATATTGCTTCGCTACCAATGGGACTGGTGCCATCGCGGTCGGTAAAATCCGTATTGATGACACAGTGGCCGATGCGGTATTTGGTCGAATCCGGGTCATCGGGGATGTTGATCTTGTAAAGCCGGCCCTTGTCCGATCCGATGTAGAGCCGGTCCACATAGCCGTTGCCGTCCGAATCCACGATGGTGGGCTGGCCGCTCAAAATGCCGCCGGCGCCGGCCGGTTCGGCATCCAGCTCAATTTTTTCCACCAAGCTGCCGTCGGCAATGTCGATGACGTAAATCGACGGGTACAGGGTGTCGTCGTAGGTTTTGCCGGACACGAAGAAGGCCACCCATTTGGTGGTGTTTTGATATAAAATACGGCCGATCTGGGCCACTGCCGGCGAGGAGCGCGAGCGGAACAGATCCGGGTCGGCAAACTCCCACATGAATTTGGGCGCGGCGGGGTTGGTGACATCCAGGCAGAAGATGGTGTCGCCGCCGTTGCCTTCGGCCGACAGCAGCACGGTGCGCCAGGCGCCGTCGGTATACACGTCGGCCAGGGCCGGGGAGGCGTCCACGTAGGCCTTGTCATCGCCCTCCATGTAGTTGTTCTTGAGCCGCGGCAGCAGGTTGGCCGGAATAAAGGCCCACAGCTCTTCGCCGCTGCCGTAGTCCGGCTGACAATCCGCCGAGCAATAGGTGTTCGTATCCGAAGAATCATTAATTTGAGTGCAATTAGACGTGTTGGTCGAATCCGTCCACTGAAAATAGCCGCGGTTTTCGGCGAAGTCGGTGCAGGGGTTGTCGCCCCAGCGAAAATCGCCGGCGTCAAAGGCATGCAGCATGCCGTCGCGCGCACCGACATAGACCACCGCTGGGCGGGCGACGTGGGTGTCTGTGAACGCCCGATAGCCTGTGCGGTCGTTGGTCGCTGTCTGGCTTGTCTTCGGGAAAGGCCGTGCCGTAGTACCAGGGCGAGGACGCGGGCGGGGTGGCCACCGCCGGCACCGAGTGGTCGAGCGCCCCCAGGATCCATTCTTTTACGTCCCCATTGGCTTGGCCGTCGCTATAACCGCGGGTCCAGTTGATCAGCCAGTCGGCGTCGGCCGTACTGAAGGCATTGTCGGTGTTGAAATCATACACGTACCCGCTGGGTACCACGGTTGAGTTGTCCAGGCCCAGTTCGGCGGCCGAAACATAGCCTTCGGCGGCCGGATCATGGCCTTGTATGAACTTGCGCAGGGTACCGCCCGTGTTGTAGGTAAAGTAGCTGTAGGTGGCCGTAATCGGCTGGCCGGAATTGGGCGGGCTACTGAAAGTAATTTCGTACTCGCCGGTAAACCGGTTGATCGTGCCGCTGCCGCCCAGGCTGCCGTCGAGCTCATCGGTATGCTTGTCGGTGAAGTTTTCGGAGCCGCCGTTGATGGTCACAGTGGTGGCCAGCACCGGGTAATGGGCCAGCCGTCCGCTGAAAGTGGTGGTTCCCACGCCGCCGACGCCGTCGCCGACGGCCAGGGTCACCCCGTCGCCGAGGACCAGGGCTTCGGAATCCACCGCATGCGGGGTCACGCTCGGGATGTAGATCGTACGGCCGCTGTGTTGCATCTGGTTATTGAGCGCAGCGCCGGCATCCCATATTACGGGGCAATCCGTCCACCCCGGATAGTCCACAGCACAAACTTTAGCCAGGGGATCTCCTGAATTGTTGAATGTATGGTCAGGGTCTTGCGGAAGGTAGACCAGGGTGTTCTTCAGGTGCCCGCGCAGTTCGGCCGAGGTCCAGTTCCAGGCCGGGGTTTCCAGGCTGCCGCTGAAAAGCACGTTGGCCAGCACCGTGGGGGTGGCGCGGGCGATATACCCGTGGTCGCCCACCGTCAGGCTCAGCGACATGTCAATGATTTCGGGCTCGCAGCCCTCCTTGCGGCTTTTTAACTCCGCGCGCCAGATCAGCTCGTGGCCGCTGTCGCTCGCCTCGGTAAAGTCCATCCGCCGGGTGCGGTAAGTGAAGGCCGGGCTGCCTGGACTCCAGTTGTTCGACCGGGTTAAGCAAAATTTTCTGGCCGTCTTGCAGCTCGAATCTATAGACCTCGTCCCAGCCGTCGACTTCCACCCAGTTTTCCCCTTTGTCGATGGACAGCCAATAAGCGATCTCGGTTTGCCCGGCACAAGCGTCCCCCGGCATTTGGTCCCACACGCCGATGGTCACGCCGGTGATGTTGCTGTCGGTTGTCTCCGATTTGATGGCCTTCTCGGGTTTGAGCGCCACCTCGCCGCCGGTCTCCCGCTCGATGATAAAGATCAGGTCGTTGTGGTCCGTATCGCCGCCGCCCACGCGGTCTTCGAAGCCTAATAGCCAGGCGTTGAGGTTGTTGCCGGGGGCGCCTACGACGACCGCCGGCCATTTATCATCCCAGGGGATGGTAAGCGAGGCCCTGTCACTGTCTTGGAAGATTAGATTAAAATCGTCTCTGGCTCGAATTCGGGCGGCATGGTCCATCCAGCCGGATTCCTCCTGACACGTGTTATCGGCGGCTAACCTGTCATCGTTCAGTTTGTACGTCTTTATAAGCGGGTCCGGGTTCCGCGGGCAGGACCCTGAACCGTCTCCTATTTCTTCCCTGCTGGTATATATGCTCCGCATCCAATCGGTCTTGGTGTAGTGATACACCGTAGCGGATGGTAAGAGGAGGTCAACGACCGATCCGTTTCGATAATCTTCGTCGTCGACTCTGAGCCAGAAGACCAGCTCGGTTCCGGCATCAAAGGTTCCCAGGATCTTACGCTTGTCCTGGCCGTCATCCAGCTCGCCGTCGCCGCTGCCGTCGGCGTATACCGGGAGGTTGTCGTTGATGTTGGTAAAAACTTCGTGGTACTCCGGGTTGGCGAGCTGGTCGGGGGCGGTACCATCGCCGGCCAGCATCCAGCCAAAATCCGATTGCTGGTAGGCGCCGCCTTCGTACATAAAGGTGACCGCCACCTGCTGGCGGAAAGGAATTACGATGTGGTTGGGGTCAATGGCCTGGTAGCCGGTGTTGAGCTTGATATGGTGAGTGGTTTCGTCGACTTCGGCGTTGAGGATGTCTAGATCGCCCTCCACGAAGGTCCCGTTGTATTCGTGGGCTATATTTTGCGAACAGCCCTCCGGCAGCGTGTCATCTCCCCCCGTTGTTCCGCCCGCAACCTCTTTGAAAGTGACTGCAATGCTGGTATCCTCTGTGACCGGGGCAAACTGATAGGCGCTGCTGCTGTAATCCTGCCATTCGGCTGCGGCCGATGGTCACCTGGAACACCTCGTAGCCCTCGTCGGGTTCCAGAATAAAAATCGGGGTCTCGCCCTGGTCCACTGTGATCACACCGGACGGCGTGATGCTGCCGTTGCGGGCCGGCGACGGCCTCAATTTCGTAGGGGGTCACCGCAGCCCCGGTATCTTCCTCTTCGCCGACGGCGTGAAAGGCGGCCGGGTTGCTCTGGTTGTTGTACTCGGTTCCGATCCAGCAGGCATCGCGGGTCGTATTGGAAACCCGTACTTCATCGATGATGCCGTCCATGGTTTCGCTCCCTGGAGGTAATGTAAGAAGCGGCGGTTGAATTTAATGTCCCACCGGGATTTTGAGAGCCCACCTGCTGCTCCATTTTTATACACTCGTTGAGTCGTGCCGTCCCAGGTGCCGACGACATAATACCAGGCACCGACGGTCAGTGCATTATCGACTCTAATGTGCTTCAGCGTGTTATTTGTCTTGATATAAAAATGTAATTGACCGGCGCTATTCGTCGCCATCATGTCGAATAACCGCCGTTCCCCCAATGCTTATATACCGCTCTGTTATTGAGTCGATGCCATCATGATGAACCCAGGCCGAAATCGTCAATTCGGATGCACCGCTCAGCGGATCTCCAATATTTATATAATCATTTCCCCAATCGCCCGTCAAAATCCAATGCATCGGCCGATGCGGCCGTCTCGTTCGTTCGCCGGTCTCCATGTATACCGATTGTCCGTTATTGCCGTTGGCGGTGCTGTCCAAAATCTGACCGGCGCTGTTGGTGGGGGACCTGATTCAGATGCCAGACGCCCTTGTAATTGCCGTCCCACACGCCGTCGGGCATTTGCGTCGGCGCACTGAGGGTGCTGTCGCCATAGACCATGTAGATCTTCGTGTCGGCACTTGTGGACAGGACCGGCACCTTGACCCAGGCCACCAGTGTGCCCTCGTCGGCATCATAGCGCTCCACTTCGTGATAAAGCGCGGTGCCGGCGGCATCGGTAAACGCGATGTCATAGCCGCTGGCGTTGGCGACGTGGCCGTCTTTGCCGGGGCCCATCAAATAGTCGGCTTCTATTATATTAACTAGGACCGGAAAACCGGTCACATCCGCAGTGCAGCTGTTGGGCAGGTTATGCTTGTCAATGGTTATCGAGCGGCGATACCGGCAGTTGGGGCAACCCGGCGGCGGCGGAAGTTCAGTGGAGAAACTCCAGAGCGCGCCCGTTTTAGTGCCCTCGGCATTGACTTCATCCACGCGCCAGTAATAGGTGGTGCTGTACGCCAGCGTTCCCGGGTCGAAGGAAGTGGCGGTTTGGTTGCCCTGGAATGTTGGGTTCGCAGAATTCGTTCCGAAGTACACGTTGTGCGAGTCAGCCCCTGAGCCCGAATTCCAGCTCAGCACCTGCTCGACGGAAACGCCGGTGGCAGCCTCGGAGGGGGTCGGGTTGTCGGCCGGATCCGGCAGCAGCGGGGCCGGGGCAAAGGCCGCCACAAACTGGGCCGCGCTTTTCCAATCGGCTGCGCCGGTCTCGGTCAGTTTTATCGGCCCCGCAGTGGCCGCAATGATGGTGGCCCCGGCATGACGGGCACTTTTGGGTTTAACTTCCCACCGCCGGGTCCAGGGGGCGGGGTCGTTCCAACTTTTTTTATCATTATCGTGACCGCTGGTGCCCACCACCAGTGAATCGGCCGCCGGTACGGCCACGCTGGTTTCGATCGTATTGCCGCCGGTCGAACCGGTGCCGGCGATGGCGCTGCCGGTGGGAACCGCCTGGTACAACCCGGCCCACAGCATGGCCGCCACCGAGGGCTTATCGCCCCCGCTGACCACGATGTCGTAGTCGCCATCCGCCGGCAGGCCCGCATCCAGGATCACCCACAGCGAGGTGGCGTTGCCGTTCTCAGCAGTCTCCACGTATCCGCCGACGGGGTCCATAAGAATGCCGCCCAGCATCACCGAGTCGACGTGGGATTTTTCCTCGTCATCCACCGCCACGATTAAAATCCGGTCCGAACCGCTGCTGATGGTAAAATCGCTCAAGGTCTTGTCACCGATGGCATCATTGTTCAGCAGGCTCGGAATGGCTGTAATGGCTGTGGCACTCTGAACAGCCGCCAGACAGAATGCGGCCGCGAACAATAAGATCCGCAGCATCCGCATCGAGGACCGGCCGCCGCCGGCGGATTTTCTGCCGCGAAGTCCAGGCAGTGATATGTCCAAGCGGATTGAATCTTTGGCTGTGTGGTTTATTTTTTCCGGGTTGCCCATGGGTATGTCCCCCATTTTTCTATTTGTTATGAATTTTTGCGTGGTCCGCAGCCGGTGTTATCGAGTGCCCGGCGTACGGTGCATGTTTTCTGGTAAGGGATTAAAGCAATTTGCATGCCAGCCGGATTAAACCAGGTTATCCGCTGGCGCGGCCGGGTGCCAATTTTTTGCAGTTACTTAGAAAATAACATTATATCAGTAGGTTAAATTGTTCGGGGGACCCCCCTGGCTTTTTCAATCACCGCATTCAATCCGTTTAAACCGGGGTGGAGTTAATTTGATCTGGTATTAAATTCTTTTTATCACTATTAAAATTGTTTAGACTTGAATTATCCGCCTGGCGAAATGGAAAATCCAGGTTTGTGGATTTTTCAGTGTTTTGTCGGATCCAGGCACCAGCGGATTTCTGACTAGATGCTGCGTATATTTTTTTCGATAGATAGCTTGTGGGTATAGGGAGAAGGGTAGCAGGCTGGTGAACTTTACCAGGGCGCTTATCGTTCACATGCCCGGCAAAAACATCTGAACAACATTGCGCAACGCATATTACCGGCTGTAACTGTATTGCCCTATGATGTGGCAACCGCAAAAGTATTCGGGCAAATTCGGGCAAAGCTTGAAACGGCAGGCAACATCCTGCCGGAACATCCTGCCGGATGCCGACATACAAATTGCGGCCAGCGGCGGCGCTCATATCGATGCTGAACTATCCGTATGCCAGACACCCGGGATCACCGTATTGCAAAATTTGCATTGGTTGCCCGCCAGGTTAAAGGTGGGGATAAAATAGCCCCGGCGCTCGATCAGCAATTTTTTGCAGTGATGGCAGTAGGTGTTGTTGCCCGGGTGGCGGGCCACATTGCCGACATAGACGTAATGCAGACCCAGCTGCAGGGCCAGCTCCCGGTAGCGGGTCAGGGTGGACACCGGGGTGGGGGGCAGACGGTCCAATTTGTAGCGCGGAAAAAAGCGCAAAAAGTGCAGGGGATGATCGGGGCCGATCTGGTCTAAAATCCAATCGCACATGGCCTTGACCATGTCTTGCTTATCGGTATAGCCCGGCACCACCAGATTGATCATCTCAAAATGGATGCCCTGGTCGTGCAGGGTCCTGAAGGTGTTCAGCACCGGCTGCAGACGCCCGCCGTTTAATTTACGGTAAATCGCATCATCAAAGGACTTGATGTTCAGGGTGGCCGCATCCAGGACCCGGCAAAGCTCCAGCAGGGGCTTTGGGTTGATGTAGGCATTGGAGACCCACAGGTTGTGCAGGCCGGCTTGCTCTGGCCAGGCGGGCGGTATCGAGCATGTACTCAAAAAAAGTGATGGGCTCGGAATAGGTGTAGGCAATCGACTGGGCGCGGGCCTTTTGGGCGGCCGCGATCACGTCGGCCGGGAACAGCTCACGGATATAGGCTGCCACCTCCTCCGGCCGGGCCTGGGAGATCTCCCAGTTCTGGCAGTTCAGGCAGCGGAAATTGCAGCCGGTGGTGGCCAGGGAAAAGGCCTTGATGCGGGGTTTGAAATGAAACAGCGGTTTTTTTTCAATGGGATCGGTATTCACGGCACAGGGATTGCCGTAGGCCAGGCTGTAAAGTTTGCCGTCCAGATTGACTTTGGAGCGGCAGACACTGCGATCGCCCGGTGCCAGGACGCAGCGGTTGGGGCAAATGCCGCAGACCACTTTGCCGCTTTTTAATTTTTTATACAGAAACCCTTCGCGGGACCATTTCCAGAGCTTTGGGGGGGCATCGCCTTTGAACACCTGGCCGCGAATGTCGCCGCCCACGGCCGCCTGGCACGGATCCGATCCAAATGGACCGAAACATTGGGACGCAACGGCCATGGTGGCGCAAGCGCCGCCGCGGATGAATTGACGTCTTGATATTTTTTTCACAGATATTTTTTTCATGGTCGGGTTCCGACAAATTTTGTTAAAGGACCAATGTTCGATGGCCTTCTGTGGCTAATTGCTTTTAGCGAGATGAAAAAAATATATTAAAAAAATTAAATTAAAAATTGGTTCACTATATACAAAAAATAGAGCGGTCAAAGTTCTGGCCCACTATAGCAAATTATTGGGCGGGGATAAACCCCGCCGCTACACCAAAAAACGGGCAGATGGTATACGGTGCAGGGTAGAAGGTGCTAAAAGACACCGGGGGCCGTGTGCTCATCTTCATATCGTTCCGCCGGCCTTCAGCTTTCAGCGTCGAGCTTTTACCCTTGCGCCCCCGCTGGCGAGGGATGACACATCTATCTTAAAATGTTAAGGAGTGCCTCGTACGCCGAACACCGAAAGCCGTTCTCCCATGAGCTCCGCGCTTTGCCCTATGCGCCATACTCCCTGCGCTTTATCCTTCTCACCTTCCCAACTTCTCATCTTCCCAACTTCTTTTTTTCCGACTTCCGCATTCCGACTTCCGACTTCCTTCTTTCCCACTTCCGCATTCCGATTTCAATTGCGTCTCCCGCTGGTGCCAATGAGGATCAAACTAATCATTTTCAAGCCGATCAAGCCTCCCGCCGCCCACAGAATCCCGGCATAGGGGATCAGCACGACGCTGGTCAGCAGGGTGCCGCAGGCGGCTCCGATCAGATCGGCGGAAAAGGCGCGGGTGGCGGCGCTATTGTCACTGCCGCTTAGATACAGCGCCACCGGAAATTGAAAGCCACAGGCCAGCGACACCCCAAAGCCGAAGGTCAGGTAAAAGGCGACCGGCAGGCGGTCGGCAAAATTTGTGATGGACAGGATAAACAGGGCCAGGATAGCGATCAGAAATCCATCGGTCAAGGCCAGAATTTGCCGGCCCCGGTGCTGCAGCCGGTTGCCCAGCCAGGCACCGGGCAAAAGCCCCGCCAGGAAGACTGTGACGATGATGCCGATTTGCAGGTAAATATAGCCGAAATAAATTTGAAAGGCGAAGATAACCAGGATTTCACTGCCCATGGTCATGCACCCGGTGGAAAATAGCACAAACTCGGCGCGCGAAACGCGACCCAGATAGATTAACGCCAAAAGGCCGATCACGAGGAAAAAAACAACCGGCGATGTTTGAAATTTGGCAAACCACTGGGAGAACATCAAGCGCATCAGGTAGGGAGAATTATCATGATTGGGCGGGGTGGACGGATCCATCAGGCGGTTTAACCGATCGATTCTCTCGGGCGATAAATTTCCGTAAAAAAACCCGCTGATATAGGCCGTGGAGATTTTCTTTTGTTCCAGCGCATCCGGAATATCCCGCTTCAGTTGGCGGTTGCTGCACAAAAAAAATACCTTTTGGCCGGGCAGCAGCATCACATTTGTGAAATAAGCCGCGGCCGTATTGAACAGGGAGGACAATTTTTGACGCTGGGGTTCGGCCAGAAAGTTGTCAAAACCCTGCATCGAAAAACTCAAAATACCGTCCGGGGCCAGGTGTTGGCCGGCGCTTTCAAAAAAACCGGCGGTGTAAAAACGATTGACCTGAAAGGTGTTGGGTTCGGGCAGATTGACGATGATCGCATCGTAAATTTTCTGCGATTGAGACAGGTAGGCCCGTCCGTCCTGATGAATAACCTGCAAGCCCTTGATTTTTTTGAGCATGCCAAAACGAAATTGCACGGCCGCGACCGCCGGGATTTAATTCCACGTAATCAACAGTCTGAATCGGATATTTTTCCAGTTCGGCCAGCAGGCCGCCGGCGGCCGAAATCAGCAGAACATGGTCGATGGCAGCCAACTGGGACAACGGGTAATGAATCGTTTCTTCGGCCAGGCTCAGGGTCCGGCTGCTGACCGCCGGAACCCCGTCCTCAAACAGGGTGAATTGCTCCCGGTCCCGGACGACTGTGATCCGGCCGTAGCGAGTTTCGCGATAAAAAACCAGCTTACCTGCGGCGGGAGCCAGTGAAATGGGTTCCAGCCCGATACTGCCGGCCAGGAGCGCGGTCACCAGGACCAGAGCGATTAAAACGCCGGGACGATGGCGGCGGCGATGAGCAAACAGCAGGTAGGTCGACACCAGCAGCGGCAGGTGGGCTAAAAATAGAGCCGTCAGCGGGCTGACCCAAAAAACCAGGACAAAAGAGAACAGGGCGCCGCCGCCGATATCGCCGATGTTGTCGCTAATATAGATGCGGGCTGCCCGGATAGCCGGCCGCATCGGTGCGCAGCACAAACAGGCTGTAAGGCAGCACAAAACCCAGCAGCAGGCAGTAGGGGGCAATGGTCAGAAAACTGAACAGCAGGGTGGGATAAAAGCCCACCGAACTTCCGTGGATAAAGACAACGTCGCGCAGCCGGCGAATCGCCAGAATTTGCAGGACGGCAAGCGCGCTTAACACCAGCGAAAGCCACGCCAGAACTGTCGGCCGTGGGATGGCGAGTGTATTTGACCAGCAGGCGGGCTGCCAGGGTGCCGATACCACCCAGAATCAGCCAGTTGAAGAGAATCAGGGCGATCACGATTTCATTGCCCTGGAATTGCGTTAAAAATTCTCGAATGGTCAGCAGCTGGGTGACCACGGAGGATATCCCCGTGGCAATGACCACCCGGATTATGGCACGCTCATTGATTTTCTTCAAAATATTGAACCTGGTAAGTCAACACTTCCAGTTCCGAATTTTTCCAGGCCCCGGCCGGCAAGCCGGCCTTCAGACACAGGTGGGTCAAAAAATCTTCAGGCCCGGGCAACTGCTCCCACACCTGGGGTAAAAAGGTGGCGCTGGCATGGCCTTTTCGAATAATGACCCCGTCAACATGGGGGCGCAGCTTTTTGATCAGATCCGGTCCATCCCGGTAGGCCAGCGGCTGGGGCTCCGACAATATGCTGACTTCGATCCGAGACTGCTCCAGCTCCTCTTTTGACAGTGAAGAAAATCGGGGATCATGCAACGCCGCATTGACTGCGTTGCGCCTGACACCATCCAAAACAGATTCGGTCGATGTCAGGTTGCCGATGCACCCCCGCAATTGTCCCCTGATTTTAAGCGTAACAAACGTCCCACAGGGTAAATTAAAACGCTCATCGTCCAGGGCGTTCAGCAGCGCTTCCGAGCCAGGCTGAGCGGTGCTGCCGCCCAGTTTTTCCGCAATGCTTTGGCGGGCCAGTTTCAGCAGCACCTGGCCCTGGGCTTCATTGAATCTCGCAGCGGAGTTGTCGATATCTTGCATAGGTAGATCTCCAAAAAAAGCGATGGCGGCATATCCCACCACCCGCGATCGATCACCGGCGGTGTCTGCGCTGTTGGAATAGTGCAGGAGCACCGGCTGCCAATGACGGCGCCGGGCGATTTCGGTTAAAATTAAAAGCGGCATCTTGCCGCAGGCCCGGTTTTCCGTGTTGACCAGCTTGTCCGGTTTCAAGTTGATAATTTCGTCAATCGTTTCGCGATCCCTGACCACGGCTTCAGCGTAGGGAAGAAAATGCGATAGATCGGAGCTGACCACCAGCAGGGTGTCGCGGGTAATAATTGCATCCAGGGCATCTGCTATGCGCTGCACGTCAGCCGGCCCGATGATAACGGGCACCAGCTGGAAATCGGCCAGCCAGCGCTGCAAATAAGGCAGGATCACTTCCAGGGAATGCTCCTGGTCACGGGAAGCCGGCAGCCGCTGAAACAAATCCGGCTGCCGCCTCAATTGCGTGACGTCCTGGTGAAGGCTGATTTTCCCGAGAGGCGTTTCATATGCGGCAACGTCGCTGATGGCCGCATTGTTGAATCCGATACGATGATCGGGGCCCAGCAGGATGACTTTGGAAAATTGATCCACCGCCATAACCCGGGCCGCGTGGGCGGCAGTCCATCCCGCGTAAATATAGCCGGCATGGGGCATGATAATGGCTTTGAGGGACTTGTTTTGGGGAATTCGGATGCGCGTTTTTTGAGCTTTGCGGGTCAGTTGATCGATGGCCTGTATCAGCGCAGCAGGATCCGCCTGGTAAAACCGGCCGGCCCAAACCGCCTGGCGGACAGCGGCGGCCCTGACTGAGCCGGGAGGCAAAAGCAGGGGCAGGGCGAATGCCAAGGCGAGGAATAAAAGCGGATTGATGCTGGTTTTCATAGGGGCATACCTGGTTGCGGGAAAAATGAACAGTTAAATATTACACCGGGGGCGGGAGCGTGTCAATTAAAAGGAGTGAAGAATTAAGATTGAGTAAAGGATATTAACAGCGAACCGCAGAACTGTTCAAAAGCGAACCGCAGAATATCGGATATTCGATATTCTGCGGTCCGCTTTTTTTCCTCACACGCTCGCGTCTGCAAATGGCTGTTCGTCGGGCATGTCGCAGGTATTTGGGTTTGGGGCTTCGACGATCAGCGGCTTCCATTGCGGCCGGTACATATTATTTCGGACCACATTGAACATAAACGTCAAAATGTCATAGACCGAAACGGTGGCTTGCGGGTTGGATAAACGCTTTATCATATAAATGTGCTGCCCCAACAATGCTTTCAGATCGGCAAGCTGGTGTAAAAAGGTGATGGCCTCGGTTCTCTTTTTATTGGTATTCTGATCACGCCCGGCGTTGTTTTCCAGATCTGCTCTAAACTGGCAGGTTTTGGCATGGGAAGAACTCATTAGCTGGGCCCGGATCTGTTGTTTTTCGAAAATATTTTGTGATTCGACGCATTCTTTGATTGCCAGGGCCAGCGATTTGCGCTCTTTGGCCAGGACTTTGCCAAACATGTACTTAACCGTATCCGGCAAGATCAATTCAATGAATCTAAGTGATTTTTCCTTCTCATTCATTTTGGATTGAAACTCGACCAGGGCACTGTGCCAGAATACTCGACTGGCTTCTTCAAATAGGCCGCTTTCAAAATTTTCAGGTTTATTGGCGGCGATCATCTTATCGCGCAACTCTCCAAACAGCTTGGCGGTTTGTTCAAATAAGAGCTCTCCGGTAACCACTTTGTAGATCATCACCAGCGTTGCGTGCCAGTCCTGAAGATGCAGAATTTTACCCAGATTTCCGAGTTCAATCTCCAGCACCTCGTTTCTGATAAAATTGGACAGCGTGGCATAAAAGGGCGTTCCGCCCAACAGGGGCTGTTGGGTTTTGGTATCTTTTGATATTTCGAAATCGACGGCCGTTTCAACATCGATGATCCCGAGCGAAAATTCCTTGTCCGACCTCAAAAACAGCGGATATCGGTTGGGATCTCCGGCCACAAACAAATTGTCGGGCTTAAGATCACGCATGGACACCCGCTTTTGTCTAAACCAAGCCAGAACATCGAGCAGATTTGCGGAGATGGCACGCATCTGAGCGCTGTTTTGCTCGAAGCAGGACAGGTAGACATAGTCCCGGATGATTTTACGGTAGACCTCGATGACCTCCGATTCCTGCTGCATGGCTTTTTTTAACAGAAGGTTTAGCTGATGAACGAAAGTGGCCGGATATTTATCGGTATTTTCGACCACTTCTTTTTGTGCCAGAGCCGAATAAAACCAGGACTGGAACTGATAGAGCGGGATATTGGAATCGATGCCGGATTGGTCGACCAGTTTGCGGATATCAGCCTCAACCCGATTATAGACCACCCGCACTTCAAATATGGCATCTTTTTCAATGCCATAGCGGCCCCTAAATTTCGCCGGCTCGAATATGATTTCGGCATTTTCAAATATTTCCCTGGTAATCAGATCCTTGATGTCATGCAGTTCGTCAAGGATGTGACCCAGAAAATAGTACTGTGACAGATCCATAAAATACACAAAGGTGCGGTTAATTTTCAAATAATCCTGATATTCCGGCGATCTGCGCACCCAGTTGGTATATCTGTCTTCCAGACGATCGGCCGCAATATCTTCAGAGTCGGGGAACGAATGGATCTGGTTCAGGATTACCGAGACTTTAGGTACAATGCACTCCTTGGGTATCAGCTTGTTGACAATCGCTACTTCTTTTTGGATACTTTCGATATATTGTTCAAAGTCCGTCACCGGTCGCGCAGGGACTTTGACGACCAGGTGCACGTCGTAAATCACGTAATAGCACTTGCTCTTGCTGCCGCCTTCTTCTCCCAGCGGACCAATGGTCATGCGCCGTTTGGCCCAATCCGACATCTGTTCGACCCGCAGCTCGTATATATGGTTGGGGCCCGATGATTTGGACTGCAGCGATACAAACTCAACCTTGGCGTTCGGTTCTGCGCCAATTTGACGTTTAAATAGGTTTAAAAAAAAACCGACAATATCCTGTTCGTCGGGAAGTTCATCTTTGATTGGGGCAGATCTTGTTTTCACCTCCGGTTCGACGGTATTTGAGGGGATTTCCTGGGCCCGGTCCCTGAATTTAAACCGGATCAGAAAAACCAATATAAGCACCAGGATAATCAGCGGTATCGCTGCCTGGAAGCCGGTAGAAAAGTTGTTTAGAACGGATTCAAATCGATTCCATTTTAAATCGGCTTCATTGCGAATATCCATAAATATATGGGCGATCCGTCTTTTGGAATAATATTTTACCTCTTCCGGCTCAATAATTAAATCATCATCTAAGTTGGAACCTTTTACAAATATGGTGCCGTTATCTAAAAATTCGACATCTTTGTCATCGACCGTTTGAATGGTGCCGTTCATATACACGATAACGTGCTTGTCGGTTACATATACATATACAGCTAACCCGACAGCCGTGATGATGCTGAGCACAATGAGGATTTGAAAAAATTTGCGCATCTAACCTTATGCCATGGACCCTAGTTCGTTATATTAGCTTATGCTTCAACTCAAATTTTAATTCATTTTATCAAAAAAATTAAAATTATTTGAAAATTAAAAAAAATATGGTGCCCTGATAATGTGACAAAGTAGAAATATAGATCGGCTTATATCTCAGGAACTTTAATCGAAAGTGCAGGCCGCAATTGATGCGCTCCGGGAAATAAATTACATTTGATGCCGTTGACCCGAACCTAGCTTTGAGGTATCCTGAAGTCGATTTTTTTAATACAACCTTAAATGAAAAAAATTACATGTGGACGATACTATTAATCATTCTGGCGATACTGTATATCCTCAGCCCCTATGACGTCTTGCCGGATTTCATGATCGGCTGGGGCTGGCTCGATGATATGGTGATTTTGGGGTTTTTGTTGCGATATTTTTACAACCGCAAAAAAAAACAGGAAGCCTTCCAGAAATATTATCGATATAGCAAAAATGCAGATAGTGCCGGCAATCGGACCGCTGGGAGTAATCAATCCCGCCCGCACACCCCTGGAGGAAATTCCTCATCCGGCCCTTGGGACCCATACCAAGTCCTGGAAATTGAAAGAGGCGCCTCACAGGAAAAAATTAAACAGGCATTTCGGAAACTTGCCGGCAAGTATCATCCCGACAAAGTGGAATATCTGGGCGATGAATTTAAGGCGCTCGCTGAGCAGCGGTTCAAGGAGATTCAGCGGGCGTATGAGGAACTGAGATCAAAATAGTCGCGGACACCCAATCCGGGCAGTATAAAATTACAAATAAACCCCAAATCCCAATACGCAATGACCCAAACACACGTGCCACTTGAGAGGAGATTGTGATTCTGATTTATACAATGAGGAAGAACTGCTATCCAAAAAGCTGCGGGTAAGAAAATTTTGTCATGATTTTATGCTTTGCGGCAGACAGAACCCTGGGCAAGCTGGTAAAATGGCTGCGGATTCTGGGGTTTGATACCATTTTCGAATCCGGTATTTCGAACAACCGGTTGTATGAGCGCCTGGAACCCGAGCGGGTCCTGCTGACCCGCACCGCGGCCTATCGCGACCGGTTTGCCGGCCACCGACTGGTGTTCATTAAAGCCGACCATGTGCGGGACCAGCTGCGCCAGGTTATTGACGACCTCGCTATCACGCGCCGGGACATCCGTCTGTTTTCGATATGCCTGCAATGCAATTCTCCAATTGTTGAGGTCGGCAAACAGACCATTTACGGCCGGGTGCCCGATTATATCTGGCAAACCCACGATAAATTCAGCAGGTGCCGTCAATGTAAACGCATTTACTGGGCCGGCAGTCATGTGGACCGGAGTCGGGAGATGATTGAAGGGCTGTTTGAAATGAAGATTGACGAATGAAGAATTTTGATACCTGAAACCTGACACCTTTAAACAATTGCAGACAACTCGCTGTTTTAAAAATCGATGCGACTTAAAGAATAGATAATGACGATGAACACCACGCCAAAAGCCATCGCCCTGGAGGGTCGTCTCAGGGATTGTAAAAATGTTGTCACGCTGGGTGTCCGGCCCAATTTTTCGGATTATGACCGCCGGGAGATGGCGCTTATTCGCAACGCCAAGAAGATTTATTACCCCTCGGCCTTTTACGCGGATATGTTCGATGCCATGGGCAAGCCCACCTTTCCCGGTTACCACAACTATAAATGCGTCCAGGATAAAATTAAACAGACGGCGATGTTCGAATTGCTCGAAATTCCGCACCCACGCACCCGGGTATACTATGGCAAACGCCAGAAAAAAAACATCACCGCTGACTTTGCGTTTCCTTTTGTTGCCAAAATACCCCGCGGCTCGGCTATGGGTCGCGGGGTTTACCTGATTCAGCAAAATGAGGATCTGCTGAATTATCTTAGGATCACAAACACCGCCTACATCCAGCAGTTTATACCGTCGGATCGTGATATCAGGGTCGTTATAATCGGTGAAAAAATTGTCCATGCCTACTGGCGGGTTGCCCCAGAAAATGACTTTCGCTGCAACCTGGCTGTCGGCGGCAGGGTCTGTCTGGACAGCGTCCCGCCGGATGCCCTTGCTCTGGCGCTGCGCACCGCCGGCGCATGCCGTTGGGATGACGTGGGAATCGATATTTGCCGCTACGAAGGTGATTACTATGTGCTTGAAGCCAATATGAAATACGGCAAGGAGGGGTTCCGCCGGGCCGGTATAAATTACAGCGAATTGATGGAAGCCATGATTGAAAATGAAGAAATTTGAAAAAGCCAAATCTCTGGTTAAACTAAAAGCGATATTGGACCAGCATGAAATTGAAATCCTATCCCCTAGGGCTACCCGCAATGCCCTGGGAATCCGCCGCGTGCCCGATGAGCGCCATGATTCAAGCTACCGCCAGGCCTTTTCAGTCGATGTGGACCGGATTTTGCACTCCCTGGCCTATGCGCGCTACATTGACAAAACCCAGGTATTTTATCTGGTGAAAAACGATCATATTACCCACCGGGTTCTGCACGTGCAACTGGTTTCCAAAATTGCCAGAACCATCGGGCGATTCTTAGGCCTCAACGAAGATCTAATCGAGGGCATTGCCCTGGGGCATGATATCGGGCATGCACCATTCGGCCATGACGGCGAGCGTTTCCTGTGCGAGATCTGTCAAAAAAACGGCATCGGGCCTTTTCAGCACAATCTGCAAAGCGTGCAATTTTTAGAAAAAGTTGAGCGCAAGGGCCAAGGCTGGAATCTTTGTCTTCAGACGCTTGACGGGATCCTGGGTCACGACGGGGAAATGCATAGCGAACGACTGCTGCCCGAGACCGCCAAAACATTTGTCGATTTAGATGCGCAGATCGCCGCCAAGCGGACCGATCCCCGAACGGCACTTAAACCGATGACGCTTGAGGGCTGCCTGGTCCGGATGGCTGATACGGTCAGTTATGTCGGTCGGGACATCGAAGATGCGATCCGGTTGGGATTGATTCAGCGCTCCGACCTGCCGCGCCTTGCAGTCGAGGTCCTCGGGCAAACCAACGGGACCATCGTGTATAACCTGGTTACGGACATCATCCTCAACAGCTACCAAAAGCCGTATATTGCCTTTAGTCCGGAGGTATCCAATGCCCTGAAGGAACTTAAAGCATTTAACCTGGCGTATATTTATTTGAATCCCAAAATCAAGCAGCACCGGTTTCGCATCAAAGAACTCTTCGAATTGCTTTTCGAAAAATATCTGGCGGATATCCAAGACCAGCGGAAGTCATCCGTAATTTTCCGCCAGTTTCTGAAAGATATGACCCAAGACTATACCCAACAGCACCAGCCGGCCGAGATCGTGCGGGATTTTATCTCCGGTATGACCGACCAGTACTTTTTGGATCAATGCCCGGAAAACTTGAGGCCGCGGGTGGAGGTGGTTTAGACGATGGTGAAGATCAACTCAAACATGCCTGTGCTATTTTTCGGATATTCATGTAATTAAAATAACAAATAACAAGCACCAAATACCAAACAAATTCCAATGACCAAAATTCAAAATTCGAAACTGATTGATGATCTGGAAGGAATGGATGCAATAGGTTTTTTCACCACGAAAACGCGAAATTTTTCTCGTTTTTATCGTGTTTTCGTCCTTTCGTGCTTTCGTGATTGATCTAATTTGATTCCGGATTGCGCGGGTTAAGGTTTTGGTCATTGGTTATTGGAATTTGAGATTTAATTGAGATTTGGTGCTTGTTATTTGTTATTTTTAATTCTTGGATTTTGAGCTTTATCTTCGCGAAATCGCCTAAGGTATATGCTCATTCGCAAGGGTAATCTAGTGTTTGAGGAACGTACCTATCGACAGCTGGTGAGTACCGAAAAATTGACCACCTTTCAGGTCGTGGTGCAGGAAACCGATCTGCTGGTGCATGCTGAAACAAGGCTGGAGGCCGAAACCCGGGAACTGGTGCTGGAGCACCGCGGTTATGTGGAAACGTATATCAAAGCCAATCCGGATTTTATGGCGACCCTGGACCCGTGGCGCGATGAAAGTCCGGTCCCGAACATTATCTCAGACATGATAAGGGCCGGCGCCCATGCCGGGGTGGGGCCGATGGCTGCCATTGCCGGTGCCATTGCTGAAAATGTGGGCCTGGGGCTTTTAGATTTCACCGACCAGGTGATGGTGGAAAATGGCGGCGATGTTTTCATCAAAACGAATACGCCGGTGACGGTCGGAATTTTTGCCGGCCCATCCCCTTTGAGCATGCAGGTCGGCATCCAACTAGGCTGTGGAAAAAAACCGATCGCTGTCTGTACCTCCTCGGGCACGCTGGGGCACTCGTTGAGTCTGGGTCAGGCGGATGCGGTCTGTGTGGTTGCCGATTCCTGTGCCCTGGCGGATGCGGCCGCGACATCGATCGGCAACCTGATCCAATCCGCGGCGGATATTAACGCGGCCATCGCCGCCGGCCAAAGAATCGCTGAAATTGCGGGAATTGTCATTATCGCCGGAGAAAAAATCGGTGCCTGGGGTGAACTGGAATTAATCCGCCTTGAAAAATGACACATCCAAAACTGAAAATTAATCTTTGAATTCCGGCAGCGGATATCGGATTCTACCTGCGGCGGATTAATGATCGATCAAGTTTAGCCGGAAAAAAAGGTTGAGTTTTCGTCATAAACAGCGTAAGTTATCTGTGAATTGGAATAATGGAAAGGTTGCTGGAATATGGAAACCATGTGGGCCCCGTGGCGCATGGAATACATCCTGGCCGATAAGCAGAATGGATGCGTTTTCTGTGACGCCCTTGCGAAAAATGATGACCTGACGCTTTATAAGGGACAAGACACCATGGTCATGATGAACAAATTTCCCTACATTAACGGTCATCTTCTGGTTGCACCGATAAAACACCTGTCCCGGCTGGATCAGCTCAGCCGGCACGAGATGGGTGAACTGCTGGCCACGGTTGAACGGTCGGTGGACATTTTGAAACAAGTTATGAATCCTGATGGTTTCAATGTCGGGCTTAATCTGGGAAAGGTTGCCGGGGCAGGGGTGGAAGAACATCTGCATTTCCACATTGTACCCCGGTGGTTCGGTGATACGAATGCCCTCACCGTGTTGGCAGAGGTCCGGGTTATCCCCGAACACATCAAGGCCACGTATCATAATTTAAAACCGCATTTTGACACCCTGGACTTAAAAAACTAATGGAGAAATTGATGAAGAAAGCTACGCTGATACTCTGGGTGATTATTTTTGGATTCATTGCACTGTTTATTTTTCAAAATCAGACTTTCTTTCTGGCCAAAAACGCCTTCAACCTCAATCTCGGAATTTAAACAATATTCGGTACCGGAATTGCACAATGCGATCCTTGTGCTTGTTTTCTTTATCGCCGGACTCATCATTGCCTATCTGTTTAATTTTCCAGCGCGCTTTAAAGCCAAACGAACGATCAAAAAGCTAAACACCACGGTCGCCTCGTACCTAAACGAAAGGGCCGAGTTAAAAAGTGAAATCAATACGCTCAAAGGTCTCGAAACACCGGTAGACGGCCAGGCTGATACCATGGTACTAGACATGAACGCCACCCGAACATTTGCCCCTGAAACCGATGCCGGGAGTCTTGCTGATCAAACGCTAAAGGTGGATGCAGACAAAGCGGCCGCCGGCACCGACGAGCAAACCGAAACCAAGGAGGATTCCAGCGAAGAGAAAGACAAATAGTCAATGCCGACAATCTCAATACCCCTGGATCCAACCCTAAAAAACTGGACAAAGCCCTTTCGTTCTGTCTTCAGATCCCCCGAAAACCGATGAGCCCTCCCAAATCGACGCCGATGATAAAACAGTATCTGTCCATCAAGGAACAGTATCCTGATACGATATTATTCTACCGCATGGGAGATTTTTATGAAATGTTTTTCGAGGATGCGCATTTGGCCTCCCGGGTCCTCGAGATCACCCTGACTTCGAGAAATAAAAACGAAGAATCTCCGGTTCCCATGTGCGGTGTCCCCCATCGCGCAGCTCAGAGCTATATTGCCCGCCTGATTGACAACGGTTACAAGGTAGCCGTCTGCGATCAAATCGAAGATGCCGCCCAGGCCAAGGGGCTGGTAAAAAGGGATGTGGTGCGGGTGATTACGCCCGGTATGGTTATCGAAAATGAGCTGCTGGATGCCCGTGCCAACAACTATGTCCTGGCAGTCTCCTGCCAGGGCGATTTCTATGGGATTGCTTATCTGGATATTTCAACCGGTGATTTCCGAGTGACCGAATCAAAAGATTCGGCTTCTATTGTGGAAGAGATACAGCGTATTTCACCCAGCGAGGTGCTATTGTCGGAATCAGCTAAAGAAGAGCCGCTGTATTTGCCGATAAAGGGGATCCTGTCGGAGGTTGCCACCTCATATCTGGACAACCGGGCATTTGAATACCGCCGAAGTTATGAACGCTTGACCGATCAGTTCAAAACCCTCACCCTGGAAGGGTTCGGCTGTGAAACATTGCCGGCGGGCATCTGTGCCGCCGGGGCGCTGATTTATTATGTCAGCGAAACCCAGAAACAGAAACTGGCCCACCTGTCGCGCATCGAAACTTACTGGCTGGACAAGTATCTGCTGATTGATGAATTAAGCCGACAGAACCTGGAGTTGAGCAAAAATATTCGCACTGGATCACGGCGGGCAACCCTGCTCGGCATTCTCGACCGCACGGCAACAGCCATGGGCGCCAGGTTGCTGGCCAACTGGATGCGCTATCCGCTGATCGATCTTGATACGATCCGGTTAAGACACGATGCCGTCGAAGAGTTGAAAAGAGATATCCAAAACCGCCGCTGCATTCGTGAAAATCTGAAATCGGTTTCCGACCTTGAACGCATCGGCAGCAAAATCGTGATGGGCCATGCCAATGCCAGAGATCTGGTAGCCCTGAAACGATCGCTGGCGATATTGCCGGACATGTGGACCCTTTTGGCGGAACTCAAGGCCGCGCTGTTCAGCCCTCCGGAAAAACTTGACCGGCTCAATGGACTGGCCGAACTTATCGAGCAGTCGATTCGAGAAGACGCACCGCCCACCATTAACGAGGGGGGAATTATTAAAAGCGGTTACAATGAGGAGCTGGACGAGCTTGTGCAAATCAGCCGGGACGGCAAAGGCTGGCTGGCCCGGTTGGAAGTCCGGGAGAACGGAGGCCACCGGCATCAACACGCTGAAAGTCCGCTACAATAAAGTATTCGGATACTATATCGAAGTTCCCAAAAGCCGTTCGGCGTCCGTTCCGGTTCAATTATGTGCGCAAACAGACCCTGGTCAATGCCGAACGCTATATCACCGATGAGCTCAAGTCTTTTGAAATGAAGGTGTTCGGAGCAGAAGATCGACGGGCGACGCTTGAATATGAACTGTTTAACGAAATCCGGCAATGCGAGTTGCCGCCAACAATCAGCACATTCAGGAAGCCGCCCGTTTTTGGCCCGGGTCGATTGTCTGGCGGATCTGGCGGAAATCGCCGATCAAAATGATTATTGCCGGCCGCTAATGACCACCGAGCGGCGGCATTATGATCGAAGACGGCCGCCATCCGGTGGTCGAAAAGATGATCACCGCTGAGCGGTTTGTTCCCAACACCATTGAGCTGGACAACCAGCACAATCAGATCCTGATCATTACCGGACCGAACATGGCCGGCAAATCAACCGTTCTGCGGCAGGTGGCGCTGATGGTGGTGATGGCCCAGATGGGCTCGTTTATTCCGGCCGCCAAAGCAACCATCAGCATAACCGACCGGATTTTTACCCGGGTCGGCGCCCTGGACAATCTCTCCCACGGGCAGAGCACCTTTATGGTGGAAATGCAGGAAACCGCCAATATTCTGAATAATGCGACCGAAAAAAGCCTGGTGATCATGGATGAAATCGGCCGGGGAACCAGCACCTTTGACGGCCTCAGCATTGCCTGGGCGGTGGCGGAATATCTGCACGATTTAAAGGATAAAGGGGTTAAAACTCTTTTTGCAACCCACTATCATGAACTAACGGAGCTGGCCCAGACCAAACCCCGGGTCAAAAATTTTAATATTGCCGTCAAGGAATGGAATGACGAAATCATTTTTTTGCGAAAACTGGTGGAGGGCGGAACCAATCGAAGCTACGGCATCCAGGTGGCTCGGCTTGCCGGTATTCCGGATCAGGTCATTAAACGGGCCAAAAAGATCCTCTTTGATATCGAACAGGGTGGTTATGCCAGCGGAGAATCGGCCTGCCTGGGTATCGTGAAGGAAGAAGCCGGTCGGGGCCCCGTCCAATTGGATCTGTTTAAAAAACCCGACAATCAGATCATCGACAAATTGAATCAGATCGATATTTCCGCCATGACGCCCCTGGAAGCTTTAAACTTTTTAAATGACCTGCAAAAGCTTAGTAAGAAGAAACCCTAGCCCGGCCAAGCCGGGATTGTCGGATTTTGGTACAATTTTATCCTTTGATCCTTCAATTTGAATCAATTAGACTTCGATACTGTCCAAAAAAAGTTGACTCATTTTAAAAGCAAGTTACGAGATCTGTACTTTGAACTTTCAGTTAAATCTGTTATTATAGGCAAAAGTTCAAAAATCAATGCCTCATGGAATATTTGAGACCGTTCGCTTTCTATGTTTAAAAAATCTTACATTCTCCTGATCCTGCTGCTAACCATCTGCGCCTGTCTTTTGGGGAGTGGTGCCTCGGCGGGCATCACACCAAAACAGATTTATCACAGCGCCGAAGTCTGCGCCAAAAAGCTCCACGAATCCCCGGCGAAGATGAAATACCGCCACAATTGGTTGCGGTGCATAAAAAAGTTTCAACAAGTTTACCGCCAGGACCCGACCGGCTCCTGGGCGCCGGCCGGTCTTTATATGTCCGGCCAACTATACCGGGAATTGGCCAGACACTCGGGCAGAAGATCGGATCTGCAAGAGGCGCGTGATATTTATGAACGGATTATCAAACGCTATCCCAGCAGCAGGTACCAGAATAAAGCCGCCCTGGCGCTGCGAAATCTTTCTGCCGGCAAGACAGCCCAGAAAAAATCGGCTGCAACGAAATCCGCCCAATCCTCCCGGCAATCGGCGGAGGATAAATACCGTGCGGCTGAATCCTGCTACGGGAAGCTAAAGCAAGATTCGCGTAATATAAAGGACCGCGAAAGCTGGCTGCAGTGCATCGAGAAATTTTATGCCAGCTACCGCAATGATCCCGCCGGTCCCAAGGCGGCCGCCGGATTGTTCATGACCGGAAAACTGTATGCCGACCTTTATGGATTTTCAAATCAAAACTCCGATCTGCAGGCCGCGCACACGATGTATGAGCGGATTATCGAAAAGTTCCCGGACAGCCGCTACCGGGTCAAAGCGAAATTGCTCATCGATTCAATGCCACCATGGGCCAAGGCAAATTCTAACAGAAAACAAGATGATCTGGCCGAAGTGATCAATGCCAATGCGCACTCTTCCTCCAGCGCGACAAACAGCCCGGCTGAAAAAAACTCATCGCTTTTAGACGGCCTGGGGACCGTCGAAGATTTGCGTTTCTGGTCGAACCCCAATTATACCCGGGTTGTGATCGACGCCAGCCAAGAAACGACCTATTATCATCACTTGTTAAAAAAAGATCCGGCTCTCAATAAACCCCAGCGCCTTTATATCGATTTGGAGCAAAGCCGGCTGGGTGAGAACATTAAAAGAAATATTCCGATTAATGACGATTTGCTGTCCGATGCCCGCGCCGGGCAGTATTCCAGTGATTCGGTCCGGGTGGTGGTCGACATCAAATCCTTCAAAACGTACAAAGTTTTTTCATTAAAAGACCCGTTTCGAATCGTCATCGACGTCTGGGGAACGTCCGACAACAAGATATACCGACAGCCGCCGCCGGTCATGACATCGAAAAGAAATGGCAAACTGCCCGCCGGTGCGCTGGCCAAACAGCTTGCACTTGGCGTCAGCCGCATTATTATCGACCCGGGGCACGGTGGCCGGGACTACGGTGCCCCGGGATATTTGAAGGGCGTTCATGAAAAAGATGTCGTCTTGCAAATATCCCGCCGGCTGGCTAGAAAGATCCGCAAGGAATTGGGGTATGAAGTTTTTCTGACCCGCAACAGCGATAAATACTTGACACTGGAAGAGCGCACCGCGATCGCCAACACCAAAAGTGCCGATTTATTCATTTCCATCCATACCAATTCGCACAAAGATCGCCGGGCCTATGGCATCGAAACCTATTTTCTGAACCTGGCCACGGATGATGACGCCATCCGGGTGGCAGCTATGGAAAATGCAACGTCTACCAAGAATATCAGCGATCTTCAGTCAATACTCTCCGATCTGATGCAGAATGCCAAGATTAATGAATCCAGTCGCCTGGCAGGCTATGTCCAGAGTTCCATGGTCGGGCACTTAAAAAACAGACGCTACAGCCGCATTAAAGATAAAGGGGTCAAACAGGCGCCGTTTTATGTGCTTCTTGGCGCTCAGATGCCGGCCGTATTGGTCGAAACCTCTTTTATCAGCAATCCAAGGGAGTGCAAAAGATTGACTCTCCCCATCTACCAGGAACGGCTGTGCGAAGCGATCATTAAGGGAATCGAAACCTATATTCGGGAGACAAGCCCCACTGCGTTTCTTAAGGATCCACCGACGGCAGGAGTTGGCGGGTAGGAATATAGATAGAATTCATTCCTTCTTCATTCGATATTCGTTATTCGATATTCTGCGGTTCGCTTTTCTTTCAATTGACATCATCCCTTCAAATCCTCTATTAAGAACCTTCCTTAAATCAGTGAATTCGAATGATAGGGGCCATGGTTTTCAAAAACGAAAAATCCAGCATTCCCTTGAATCCTTATGTGGTTCTGATCGGCGGGATCATCGGGGTTTCTACCGGGGCCGTCTTTGCCCGTCTGGCAGACGCTCCGGCCCTGGTGACCGCCGCCTATCGGGTGGGATTGGCCGCTTTGATATTAATCCCCTTGGCCGGTTGGAAGGCCAGAGATGAGTTGCGGCGGCTGTCTGCCCGCGACATTCAACTGGCAATGCTATCGGGTTTTTTTCTGGCCCTGCATTTTGCCACCTGGATATCTTCGCTGGATTATACGGCGATTGCCAACAGCGTCGTGCTGGTTAATACCATCCCGCTCTGGGTTGGGCTGTTGACGCCTTTGATTACCGCTGATCGCATCCCAAAGCCGACGATTATCAGTATCGGCCTCAGTGTTATTGGCGGTGCAATTATTGGTTTTGGTGATTTCGCAACCGGCGGCCAGGCGCTGTGGGGAGATTTCCTGGCGCTGGCCGGGGCTTTTTCGGCCGCCATCTATCTGCTGCTGGGCCGCAATCTGCGCCGCAAGCTCTCGCTGCTTTCTTACGTAACGGTCTGCTACGGCAGTGCCGCTGTATTTTTATGGCTGGTTGTGCTTTTGTTAAAGCTGCCGATTATCGGCTACAGCACCCAGACGGTCGCGGCATTCTGGGCCATGGCCCTGATATCCCAAATTCTCGGCCATTCCAGCTACAACTGGGCCCTAAAATGGTTTAGTACCGGATTTATTGCCGTCGCCCTGCTGGGAGAGCCCATCGGCAGCACCATCCTGGCCTACATTCTGTTTGATGAAGCATTGACCTGGCTAAAACTTGCGGGCGGGCTGTTTATATTGTCGGCCATCTATCTGGCGGCAGCGGGGGAACGTAAATAGTCCTGGATCTATCAATAGAGTATAACCGGATGAAATCAAGCAGTTCAGAAGTTTAAACGGGTTTAAAAATTCCAAATCCCAAGCACCAAAATTCAAACAAATTCCAATGATCCAAATTCAAAAATCCAAACATTGTTGTCCATCAGCCCGAAACACAATATCAAGTCACAGCGAGTCACAAGTCTATCGAGCGATCCGGCACGACCGTCGTGAGATTTTTGGTCATTGATTATTGACGGTATCGTAAAAAGTCCGAAAATAGGCAATTTTCAATTTTCGCATCTAATAATTTCAATAGGTTATGAAACCGAAATTTGAGAATTTTGACTTTTTACGAGTCCATCATTATTGAAATTTGAGATTTATTTGTAATTTGGTGCTTGTTATTTGGGATTTTAATGTTTTTTAATATCGTCAGATCCTCCAACTGGTCTAGTATTTACAATTTATATTGACTTGCTCACCTCGATTTCGATTTGACAAAACCGTCTATATCTTTTATCCAATAGAGTCTCTAAATCGCTTAACTCATCCAACTTTCACGGAGGTCGACATGGCATACGAGAACATCATCTATGAAGTCAACGAGGGGATTGCAACCATTACATTTAACCGGCCCAAAGCATTAAACGCGCTCAATGGGGCACTGCTGGCGGAACTCTCCGGAGCCCTGGACGAAATTGCGGCCGACGAGGATATTCGGGTTTTGATCCTGACCGGCGCCGGGGACAAATCATTCGTGGCTGGCGCCGACATTTCAGAGCTGGCCACATTCGATTCGCTTAAAGCAAAGGCTTTTGCCAGAAGGGGGCATGATATTATCAACAAGCTGCAGCGGTTGCCGATCGCCGTGATCGCCGCCGTAAACGGTTTTGCCCTGGGCGGAGGTACTGAAATCTCGATTGCCTGTGATTTTATCTATGCTTCGGAAAACGCTAAATTCGGGCAACCGGAAATCACTCTGGGAGTGATTCCGGGTTTTGGAGGCACCCAGAGGCTGCCGCGGCTAATCGGCACCAATATGGCGAAGGAACTGATCCTGACGGGCAAAATGATATCGGCGGCCGAAGCCCTGCAGCTGGGTTTGGCGAACAAAGTCGTTCCCCATGACAGCCTGATGGATGAAGTGACTAAAAACTGCCCGCGTCATTGCATCCAAAGGAAAAGTCTCCCTGCGCGAAGCCAAACAGGCGGTTGACAAGGGAATGGATGTGGATCTGGCCAGCGGCTGCAGTATTGAAATCGATGCCTTCGCCCTCTGCTATGCCAGCCCCGACGCCAAAGAAGGCACCAGCGCCTTTCTCGAGAAGCGCCAGGCCGAATTTAAAGGCAAGCTTGTGGAATGAAGATTGAAAATTGAATAATGACTGATGAAGGAATTCTGTCTATTTTAAATGGTTTCTATGGATAAAAAAAAAATACATATTCAGCTGGCCTGGGGGGGATTGCTGGTTCTGGCGGGCATTGGCGTGTTTTTCCGGATCCCCCAGGTCATGCCCAAGATTAAGACAATCGAATCTTTTTCTTCGGTGATCTGGTTTATTTATATTTGTTTTTACCTATTGGGGATCCTGCTAATTATGGGCGGAACCAGAAAAATATATGAGAATTATCGCAGGCTGAAAGGCTGAGAGGCGGGGAAGTGGATGCCGGAAAGATCTGAAATATGAACATCGAATCCTCATCCGGTGGGTTAGATGCGATAATTAGACCCCATCCTTAATTATGCATTAGTCATTTGCCATTATTCATTCCATAAGGGCAGCTTCAAATTTCTGGATCTGGTCTTCATAATAAGACCGTTTTTTGCTGGCCCGTTCCAGGGCTTTGCGGCCGGCTTCCAACGCATCGCGGTACATGCCGTTGACATAATAGCTTTCGGCCAGGGTGTCCCAGATATGCGGCGACTTTTCGAGCCGGATGGCCAGTTTCGCCAGGGCCAGGGCCCGGAAATGATCTTGATAGCTTTCGTCTTCGCAGGTCGCGTAGAGCCAGGCCAGATTATTGAGAACCAGGGCATTGTCGGGTTTCAGGGCCAATGAATTTTCCCAGGCTTCCTGCGTGCCGGACCAATTTTTAGCGCTATAATAGATATTGCCGAGCATGCTGTATAAAGCCGGATTGTCAGGATCGTTTTCGATTTCATTCAAAATAGTTTTTTCAAATAGACGGCTGTTAATCCGGTCTCCCATCGTACCGATATTCAATTGATATCCCAACGTTCCCAGCAGCACCAGGCAAACCAGGTAGATCCCGATGCTCTTCTTAACTTTGTCATCCTGGCGGGTTATCCAGGTCGAATTGGATTCGCATTTTCTCAGGTAATCGATCCGTTGTCGAATACTGAAATGGTGCCAATTGGGTCTGTCAGCCGATTGCCCGCTGGTGGCGGCTATTTTTTCCAGGGTCGAAATCAGCGGCAGCGCATTGTCAAACAGGGCATACACGTAAGTGTCGGCCTGGCGTTCAAAGTTGCGCATGAAAAATCCGAAAATAAATCGAAAATAGATTAAAAACAGGCTGATAATTACGACACTGGATATGCCGGATAGGACGGTTGTCTGGCTGAAGCCGCTTTTATTGATCAGCCAGTAAACCGGCTTGGCATAAACGATGGTATAAATCATCAGATCAATCGTGACATAGGACAACAACATATAGCCGACAAAAAAGGCCAGATAAAACAAGAGGTGCTTTTTTTTGACATGGCCGATTTCATGGGCTATTACAGCATCGACCTCTGCGGGTTCCAGCAAATGCAGCAGGGACGGTGTGACCAGAATATAGCGAAATTTTTTGATCAGCCCCATGACACCGGCGGTAATCATTTTGCCACCGAAAATGGGCCAGTATAATATGTCGGCATAGTCCAAATCCGCCCGTTCGCATAAATCGGTTATCCGCTTGCGATCGTAGCCGTTTTCAAGGGGTTTACAGCGCCAGAATTTCTGAATCAGCAGCGGCCCGATGATTGCCACGCCCACCAGAAAAAATAGAAAATAGGCGATCTCGCCTTCGGTGGTGTTTAAAAACTGCTTCGGGGCATCGAAGGGTAGGGCCTGGATAATATCGGCGATTCCTGAAAGAAACAGCCAGGGCAGCAATACGGGAACTGAAAAAGAAATATTGGAAAAAACATATGTCTTTCTTGAAATATCGGTCTCATAAAGTATGCGATAGGCGCGATAGGCGAAAGTCCACACAAGCGCCAGATAGAAAATAAAAAGCAGCAGAAAAAGAAGCGCCAGCAGCGTTGGAATCGTCCTGAAAGGTGCGAAGCCAGCTAAAAAAGAGGGTAAATTCAATCCGTATATGTTGACGGCAAACAGCAATATCGCCAATATGGATTGATGGACAAGGGTGTTATTGAACTGATCATCTATTCGCAGATACTGTCCCTTCGCCAACCGCCGCTCGATTCGTTCAAATTGAAATCGCGTAAAAAAAGAAAATGCGAAAGCCAGACCGCAAAACAGCGCAAATGATTCAAATGCCGTAAAGTTGGTCTCCTCGGTAGGTTGATAGGTGAGATATATCAGC
The DNA here is from genome assembly GCA_963710795.1 of uncultured delta proteobacterium. Taxonomy (GTDB): domain Bacteria; phylum Desulfobacterota; class Desulfobacteria; order Desulfobacterales; family JAFDCJ01; genus JAFDCJ01. The sequence continues at coordinate 104,289 of CAVQBT010000032.1, read as the reverse complement.
AGAACCAGAATGAAATATATGAAGTTTCCAAACATATGATTTAGTTGATTGGTTGATTGGTTGATTAGTTGATTGGTCTTTTAGTTGGGCATCCAATCACGCAAAAGGGGAGTAATGGAGCAATGCAGTGCTGGATAAAAATCCAATACTGCAGTACTCCAACACTCCGTTACTCCAATTTTTTTGCCGGACGATAATACCTTTCTTTTTCACTGTAAATGCAGCCGCAGTATTGCTGGCGATACATTGCCAGGTCCTTGGAAGTGTTAAGGCCTTCTTGCCAACCCGTGCGAAAATCCTCATAAAAAAATGGCACGCCCAGGTTGCGGCCAACGGATTCGCCGATTGATTTGATTCGGTCATGTTTTTGGAATTTGCTGTAGAGCAGTGTCGTCGAGAAATAATCGAACTTGCCCCGTTTGGCCAGCAGGGCGGTGGTTCGCAGACGATCGTGATAACAGTAGTTGCAGCGATCCTTTTCCCGGTAGACGACGTTCTGAACAAATCCTTCCAGATCATAGCCTTCCTGGTAAATCACGCGCAGATCTATTTCGCGGGCGTAGGATTGCAGGGTTTCCTGGCGTTTTAGACATTCGGTGTAGGGATGGATATTGTGCCGGTAAAAAAAGCCCATGACCTCTAGACTTCCGGCCCGCATGGTTTTGATCGGGTAAATGGAGCAGGGGGCACAGCATAGGTGCAGCAATACTTTCAATGTCGTTCTCCAAAAATGGCGGTACCGATACGCACCATCGTCGCGCCCTCCTCAATGGCCGCCTCAAAATCCCCGGTCATCCCCATGGACAATTCATCCATGACAATATTGGGGATGCCTGCGGTCCTGATCCGGTCACGCAGCTCGCGCAAGGCAGCAAAGAACGGCCGAACTTTTTCCGGTGCATTAAAATACGGCGGCATGGTCATTAAACCTTTGACCGAAATGTTGGCAAGTTGACTGATATTTTTGAGAAGCTCGATCGTATTTTCGACATAGACACCGGATTTTGACTCCTCTTTGGCGACATTGACCTGAACCAGTATCGCTTGGTTTTTGTCGTTTTTTTGGGCATATTTGTTGAGTTCTTGGGCCAGTTTCAGGGAGTCAACTGAGTGAATGAGATCAAACAAGCGGACCGCATATTTGGCTTTGTTCGACTGTAGATGTCCGATATAATGCCAGTTGACCTGGAATGTCGCCAGGGTGTTCACTTTTTCCCGCGCTTCCTGGATATAATTTTCCCCCAGATCGGTCACGCCGGCTTCGATGGCCTCTTTGACGATTTCTGCCGGCATGGTTTTGCTGACGGCAATTAAACGAATGGAATCCACCGGCCGATTGCAGCCATCAGCAGCTTTTTTGATACGCGCATGCACACGTTCCAGTCGATCTTTCAAATCAGTGTCCCCCAAAGAATGAATAATGAATATTTCTGGATGTCGCTTCGCTCTGTCATTTTTATGGTCATATATTTATCATTGACCTGCCGGCGTCCGGCTTGGAGAAAAGCGAATCCTAATTTTAGACATTTCTTATTACGGCGCCTTCTTGAATCAAATACTCCAGGACCTCACAGACCGGCAGCCCAACCACATTGGTATAAGACCCGTTGATGCGCTTGACCAGAAAGGTTCCAAGGCCCTGAATCGCATAAGCGCCGGCCTTGTCGAATGGTTCTCCTGAATTGATGTACCAATCGATTTCCCTGGCCGACAATTTCTTGAAACTAACATCCGTGGTGACGCATTCTGAAATAAAATGGCCGGTTGCCTTGCGGCAGATACAATACCCCGTATGCACCTGGTGTGTTTTCGCGCTCAGGCTTCTGAGCATCGCCCGGGCTTGATCACGTGAAGCCGGTTTTCCCAGGATGATGTTGTCGATGAATACAACCGTATCGGCGCCAATAATCCAGCTGTCAGAATACCGGGCAGAAATATCTCCGGCTTTGGCTTCGGCCAAGCTTCTGACATAGGATTCGGGAGCTGACCGGATAGCCGCATTTTCATCCACCTCGCTGGCAACGACTGTGAATTCCAGGCCTGCCTTTTCCAGAAGGTAGCGTCGACGAGGTGATTTAGAGGCCAGAATAAGTCCCGGACGATTAACGGCATAACTCATAGAAACTTATTATCAAATGTAATATGTTTTGACAAGGATTAGCATGATCCTAAATTCCTGAATCCCTAAATCCTTGAATCCGGGCCCAAATAGTTTAGGTCGACTCAGGTGAATTAATTCGTCATAAACACTAATAATTATAAAAAATTATGTGGCTATAAATGGTTGCATCTAAAGCGGAGAGGCTGTATAATGAGCAGATTAATTTGTCCCGCAATTACGGTTAATTGCCACAAATCAGGCCACCCCCCTAAACTTGAAGTCCCAGGGACCGCCGTTTGAGTATATATCCGGGAGAAAATGCAAGATCTTAATCCTAAATCGTTGCGCATTCTTGCGGTTGATGACGATTCAACCGTCAGAGATCTTTATCAGGGAATTCTAAAGTCCAATAACCATTCGACGGCCCTGCCGAACTTTGAGTTAACCTGCTGTTCCCAGGGTGATGAGGCGGTTGAAGCTGTCAAACGATCATTCAACGAAGATGCACCCTATGCTGTTGCCTTCCTTGACTTGAATATGCCGCCGGGCCCGGATGGAGAATGGGCTGCCGAGCAAATCCACAACCTTGACCCGCGAATCAATACGGTCGTGGTAACCGGTTATCGCAGCATCAATCCCAGCAATAACGCACATCAAACCAGGTTTTCAGATAAACTGCTTTATCTCCAGAAACCTTTTCATCCCCGTGAAATCATTCAATTTGCGACGGCACTGGGCATTAAGTGGCAGGCGGAAAAACAGCTTTTGACGATGCAGGCTGATCTGGAAAAACTGGTTGAACAGCGAACGGCCGAACTGCTGAAATCCAACCGGCTGCTCAAGGTTGAAGTTGAAAATCGCAAGCGCATGCAGCAGGAGTTGCAGCGAAGCTTTGAAAGCCTCAAGAAGGCCATGCATTCAACGATTCAGGCGATCAGCATGACGGTTGAAAAACGCGATCCTTATACCTCCGGTCATCAACAGCGGGTGGCCAACCTGGCAAAGGCTATCGCAGTGGAATTGAAACTGCCGGAAAGTCAAATAGAAAGTATTTATATGGCGGCGGCCATTCACGATATCGGCAAAATATCCCTGCCGGCTGAAATCCTGGTCAAACCGATTCCGCTATCTGATATTGAAATCAGTTTGATCCAGGCCCATGCCCAGGCCGGATATGATATCTTAAAAGGTATCGAGTTTCCCTGGGCGATTGCCGATTTCGTGCTGCAGCACCATGAGAGAATGAACGGCTCCGGATACCCCCGCGGTCTGGCGGGGGACGATATCGTTTTCGAGGCCCGCATTATCTGTGTCGCTGATGTGGTCGAGACGATGGCTTCCCATCGTCCCTATCGGCCATCGATGGGGATGGACAAGGCCCTGGAAGAGATTGCCGCTAATCGCGGCGTCCTCTACGATCCCCGGGTCGTTGATGCCTGTCTGAAAATATTCAGCGAAAAAGGCTTTAGCTTTCCGAGCTAAAGGTTCTTTTTCCTTGAAATATCTGGGTGATTTCGAGTATCCAGTTAACGAAATCCGATATCAGCGTATCAGAAATCAACTTGCCCGGGTGGCGGAATAGGTAGACGCAAGGGACTTAAAATCCCTCGGTCCTATAGGGCTGTGCCGGTTCGATTCCGGCCCCGGGCACCACCACTCCCCCTGAGACACAAGGTATAGCTTCGCTGTGCAATAACCCGACACCGAATTGTTCCCGCTGACAGAGCCGGCGCGATCAGCCGAATTTCTGCGCATTAGTTGGCGGGGATAAACCCACTACCAACGAAGTATCACCGAATGGGTAAGGGTAGGGGGTTATCCCCACCCGCGACATCACCTTATCTAATAATACCAATCACTTCCTGCGGTAACCTTAGCCATTGCAATAAATTTAAGATATTCCAAAACGTGCCGATACATTATCCAGGGAAAAGGTAAGCAGAATACCGCGGGGGCAGTCTAATTCGGTAAAATCCCTTTCAGTGGAGACAAATGAATCGGAGGACGAGGAAATCGAGATGTCGGTTATTGAAAATGCTGATCTGACGGAAAAATCCCAAGGCGAAAATCAAGCGGAAATTTCCCTGGAATATGATGAAGAGGAAAGCACGGATGATGAAATAGCGGATATGTCACCGGAACTAAAGCAGCCGAATTCCGAGGAAAATCTAGCGGATAAAATGATAATCGAAGACAAATCGGAGCAAGCCGCGGCTGAAAATATCGAAAATGACGATACCTTTAAAAACAATAGTCCGCAAAAAAAAATCGCTGAAAAGACAACTATCACCCCTGAAGCACCCCAAGGTGTAACCGGATTTTCCTTAGCCCATAAAATTATCGGCGCGGCACTGATTGCGCTGATTATTGCCGGTTTCGGGCTTTGGTACAACCCCGCCTGGATCAGTTTAACAAAATCACCAAAACCGACAACCCCTGCGCCGGTCACGGCCATTGAAACCGTTGCTCCGATTGGGCAGCCGGTGACGACACCCTCAGCACCCGGCATACGGGACCAGTGTCTATCGAAAATTGAAGAAGCGGTTCGTCTCAGAAATGTATTGCTGGAGAAAAACGAAGAGATTTACGATCTGGATTTACATTACCGCAATGGAATCGCCGAACTGGAAGCAGAAACGTATCAGGAATTCAAGCACGCGGGCACGACCCCTTATGAAGCGGCTATGAAAAATAAACGCTTCGAATTAAATCTGCGTACGATCCAGCGTCGTCAGGCCTATATCAAGGGTCTTATCAAACCGGCTTTTTGGCTTCACAGCGGCAGTGAAGAATTGCTTTATCTGGTACGCAGAGCGCAGCTAAATCTGCAGATGACCGAAATTGCCGGTGGTATCGATTTAAAAAAACATATAAGGCAGATCGATGCCGCAATTCAAAAATATCGTCCAAGCCCGGAAAAACTCGCGATCGATCCACAACAGTCCGAGGTGCAGCCTCTTGAAAAGATCTGGCAGCAGGTTAGCAGAATGGAGCAGGTCGGTGCCAATAAAGAGAAAAACGCGCAATTTGCACTGAACCCAAAAGACCAGCGAATCATCAATCAGATTTGTTCCGGCAATTTTGAACGAATTGCCGAATTGACCAACCTTTCCAGCAGGGCGGCCGGGTGTCTGGCCCGTATGAAAGGGTCCGACCTTTTTTTAAACGGTCTGATGACATTATCACCGCAAGCGGCTCAGCAGTTATTTCAGTGGCAGGGTAATTGGATTTGTCTAAACGGTGTTAAAAATCTATCACCGGCGACGGCGCAATCTTTGTTCAGGTGGCAAGGCAACTGGATATCACTCAATGGTCTAAGTGATTTTCCGCCTGAACTGGCAGAACATTTACTGAAATGGGAAGGTCAGCAGCTGGAATTAATGGGTCTCCAATATAACAACAATCCAGCAACTCAAAAGACCCTGAAATATCTGGCTCTGTGGGAAACCACGGGGGGAAAATTATTTGTAGCGGATGAAATCCGGCAAATCATGGAAAGTTTGATGTAGGGCCGCTAAAATGGTCGCAGTGGGATCAAATTTGGAAAGGAATATGAGGAAATCGATATGAGAAAGTATTTAATCTTTAGTTGTGCCGCAATGATAATAAGCCTTTTGGGGCTTGGATCCGTGGCCGCCACCGGCGACAAATCCACCGACCTCAAACTGAAGATGACTGAAATAAGTACGTTGCAGCAAAGCCTGACCGATAAAATTGCCCAGGCTATGGAAAAAAAAGATCAATTGGAACAAAAAACCCAGGAACTCAGAAGTGAGGTCCAGGACCAAAAAGAGCAATTTAAAATTAAAACCTATCAAAATGCTATAACCCACGCGCGGATAGACTATGACCTTAAACTGATTCAATTGCTGCTCGGGTACATAGACCGGTTGAACAATAAAATTGAATGTTTTAAAACCGGGCAGGATATGCTGAATTTTTACTTCCTGCAAGCCCAGGACGACCTGTTGATGATCAAGACCTTGAATGATCTGGAAATAGATAAGCTCATCGCTCAAATCAATGAAGTTCTCGACGAATATACCCGCCAAACGAGCAAACCGATGTTTGATGTCAATGAGGTGCCATTGAAAGATACCCGGCAAATCTGGCAGGAAATCGTTAAGAAATGACTAATGAATAGTGAAAAATGACTAATTGATGAATCGCTTCGCTCGGCCGGATCAAATTAGAGATCCGAAACCCGATATCCAACACCGACAGACCCGCACCCCGCAACTCGCTCCCGCACCCCGCACCCTGTACCTCCCACCCCGTAACTTATTCTGTCCAATTGAAAAAGATTAAGCGCAGCGATTCCAGCATTCGTCATTCGACATTCGTCAATCGTCATTGCACTACAGCAATCCCTTTTCGACCAGCAGGCTCATGGATTGTTGGCCGATAGTCGTGACTTTGCTCAGGGCCTGGGTCAGGTGGTGACCGGTGTCATGGGCCACGCCGGAGTTCAGCATGACCTGGGCGGTATTTAAGTCTTTTTCAGCCGCCAGCCACATCTCATGCGGGGCCGCATTTTTGGCAATATGAACTTCACTGGCGATCATACCGATCAACGTTTTGAGTATTCTTTCGGCCCCCGCTTTTTCTGATTCCGGCAGCGCGAGATAAACCTCAGCGATCTGGGTGGCCCAGATAAGGCCGGCTTTTAGTTTTTCACTTTGTGAGAACGCTTTTATGGCTTGGTCTGTTTGCATATCATGGTCAGGGTGTTGTGGATATCCCCAGCTCCTTTAAATTTAAAATAGTAGCATGAAAATGTTTTAGCGAGAATAAAATTCCAAATCTCAAGCACCAAATTACAAATAAATCTCAAATTTCAAGTTCCAATGATCAAAACAATCTTTACCGATGTATTGCATCGCTTCGTATACCAATGTCCGCCGGAGATGATGCCATCGGTCCGACAGTAAAGGGATACTTTGCTTGGCCCGCGAGAAATGCACCGATTGTTAGATCGGGTTCGAACTAATTAGTTGTTTCGAATTTTGAATTTGGGTCATTGGGATTTATTTGAGATTTGGTTTTTGGTGCTTGGAATTTGCATGATCGTCATCAAGCAGACAATTATCTTGAAATCAGTCAATTTTTTTGTCAAATGCCGGAATCCTTCTCACGGCCTATTGATCATGGCGGCCATATAACCGGCCCCGAATCCATTGTCAATATTAACAACCGCCACATTGGAACTGCAGCTGTTCAGCATGGCAAACAGGGCGGTCAATCCCCCCAGATTCACGCCGTAGCCTACGCTGGTCGGGACTGCTATCACCGGCCGATCGACCATACCGGCTACCACGCTGGGCAGGGCGCCCTCCATGCCGGCCACCACGATCAGCACAGCAGCCTTGTCAATTAGCGTCTTGTGGTCCAGCAGACGGTGAATACCGGAAACACCAACATCGAATATGGTGTCAACGGTATTGCCCATGGCCCTGGCGGTAAGATAAGCCTCTTGCGCCACCGGTATGTCGGAAGTGCCGGCTGAGATGATCAGAATGAGACCGCGCCCCCTTACTCGGCACCGACTTGAGTTCCATGACGATCATGCGGGCATCGGCGTGATAAACTGCCTGCGGAAAACGCGACAGGAGGATATCCGCTTTTTGCTGATTGGTGCGGGTGACGAGAATGATGTTTTCCTGGTCCATCATTTTTTGCATGATTCCCGCAATTTGGTCGGCTGTTTTTCCTTCTCCGAAAATCACTTCGGGAAACCCTTTGCGCAGGGAGCGGTGATGGTCGATGTGGGCATAGGTTATATCTTCATATGCCATGTGTTGGAGTTTTTCAGCCCCATCTTCGGTGGATACCCGGCCCTCGGCGACCGACTCCAGTATTTTTAAGAACAGATTCTTATCCATTATTCGATCAGGTCTTTTTCAGTGATAGTTTCCGGCGCTGTCCGTGGTGCATCGCTGCCGGTTGTAGGTTTTGGGGCAGCGCCGGATTGCTGAGACGCTGTCGTTTTGGACATTTTCTTCAGGGATTGCTTTTGCCCAGTGGAAATTTTTAGAATGTCATCAATCTCCGATTGAAGCTTATCCAGTCGCCGGTTGATGTCTGTGATCGCTTTAGCCTGAATCGGCATATTCTTTTTTAGTATTAATACATCCAGCGCCAGTGCTTCGTTGTCCCTGGCTTTATTTGACAATTCCGTCAGTGATGCCTGGAGTTCATCATAGTTTTGGTCCTGTTGCCGGGCAGCGGCAGCTATGGTTTCCAGTTCATTGGTCAGTTTGCTATCCAGCTTTTCGATGACCGCGGAAACTGTTTTTAAATCCTGCCGAATGGCCGCTAATTTTTGCAGCTCTTTTTTAAGGGGTTCGATGGAGGCATTGATTTTTTCAACTGCAACGGCCAGGCTTTTTTTATCGGCTTTCGACGCTTTCAGTTTTTCGATTGTATCCTGATTTTGTTTTAGATCCCGCTTTAAATCTTCATCTAAAGATTTAAAATTATGCTGCAATTTTCCGATATCTTTGTTTAAAGTAAAAAGCCGGCCTTCGATGGACGCGCCAAAGTCTTTATCCTGGGTGGATAAGGTGGTCGAAAACGTGATTAATTTGTCGTTGAAATTTTTTGACAGATCTTCGAGCTCTTTTGTCAGCCTCTGAATCTCCTGGGAATCGCTATCTTGGCTCTGGCTGACTCGGCCGGCCAAATTCTGGTAACCGAAATAAATAGCCACCGCAATCAGGCAGGGCAAAAGAATCGTCAGCAGCGTCACCCGCTGACTTAATTTCTCAATTCGCAGATCCTTCAATTCTTCTTGATAATATGATTCCGGTTCCTGGTCGTCACCATTAAACCTGAATTCGGAGGGGGTTTTACCAGCCATTTCTTATCATTCCCATTCAATTGTACTGGGTGGTTTGGAACTAATGTCGTATACCACCCGGTTAACGCCTTTGACCTCATTTATGATCCGGTTGGATATCCGGCCCAAAAGCTTGTGCGGCAACTTGGCCCAGTCCGCCGTCATGGCATCTTTGCTGGTTACGGCACGCAAGGCCACGATATATTCATAGGTGCGCTGATCTCCCATGACGCCAACGCTTTTGAGCGGCAGCAGCACGGCAAATGATTGCCAGAGCTTGTTATAATAGTCTGCATTTTTAATCTCTTCAAGCAGAAGATCATCGACATTGCGCAATATGGTCAGCCGCCGGGATGTAATTTCCCCGATAACTCTAATGGCCAGACCCGGACCCGGAAAAGGCTGACGCCAGTTTAATTCCGGAGGCAGTCCCAATTCTTGCCCCAGGAGTCGAACTTCATCCTTAAACAGGTATTTGAGGGGCTCGATGAGCTTTAATTTCATTTTTTTAGGAAGTCCGCCGACATTATGGTGAGATTTTATAACCGATGTCGGTCCGCCAAAGGCTGATACGGATTCGATCACATCCGGATAAAGGGTTCCCTGAGCTAAAAATTCCGCACCTTTTATCTTACGGGCTTCGGCTTCAAAAACCTGCATAAATATTCGGCCGATGATTTTGCGTTTCTTCTCGGGATCGATTATCCTGGCCAAGGCCTTTAAAAAATCAGTCCGGGCATTGACGAATCGGATATTGATATTGAGGTGCCGTTTAAGGGTGACTTTTAATTTTTGAGCTTCATTTTTCCGCAGCAAGCCATTATCGACAAAGATACAGGTCAGCTGTTTACCGATGCTGTTGTGGATGAGCATGGCCGTCACCGAAGAATCCACACCGCCGCTCAACCCCAGGATGACTTTTTTGTCGCCGACGGTCCGGCGAATGTCTTCGACGGAATCTCTGGCAAATGATTTCATGGTCCAGGAGCGCTTGCAGCCGCATACATCATATAAAAAGTTGCGCAGCATCTTTTTGCCGATTTGGGTATGGGCTACCTCAGGATGATACTGGACGGCAAACAGTTTCTTTTTAGGGTGGACGGCTGCCGCCACCTTGGTGCTGGCCGTGGAAGCAGCAATTTTAAACCCGGCGGGCAGTTTGTCGATGGAATCACCATGACTCATCCAGCAGGTGCTTTTTTTGCTAAGCCCCTTGAACAGACCCTCGGTTTTTTTGATTATCAGCTCGGCAAATCCGTATTCCCGCTTGCCGGTGCCGTGCACAACCCCGCCCAGGGCCGCCATCATGAAATGCATACCGTAGCAGATTCCCAAAACCGGAATACCCAGGTCAAAAATGCCGCTGTCGGCTTTAGGACTATTTTTTTCGTAAATACTGGCCGGTCCGCCGGACAGAATGATGCCTGCGGGATTGAGCGCTTGGATGGCGGCCGGCGTGATATTCGGCGGTTCGATTTGACAATAGACATGATGCTCGCGAACTCGGCGGGCAATTAATTGATTGTATTGAGAACCAAAATCGATGATCAGTATCATACTTTTTTACCTTCGGTAAAAATTGAAGATTTAAGGTATTCTATCTAATTTATTTTCGCCTCCCCGATTATCCAGCTATTGAAAATGATTGAATCGACAGAATTCCATAAATATTCATTCTTCAATCTTCAATATTCATTACCCGGAGGGTCTTCCGGGAAACGGATTGCGAAAACAGGCTGAATATGTTAGACACAGCCCAAAAAGTCAACTCTAAAGTGGAATGGCTGACTGGAAACTGATCGTTGAACCTTGAACCCCGCAACCTGTGTATAATAAATGATCATTCAGATTTATGAAATTCAGACTCCGGTTGAAGCGTTAACCATGATCGAGCTGGGGGTAGATCATATCGGCAGCGTGATTGTCAGTGAAACGGAATGGAAAAATTCCGAAATTAAAGAGACGCTGAATGCTGTGCGGTCCGCCGCGGCCAAAAGCAGCTTGATTCCGCTATTTAATAATCCGGATTCGGTTCTACGCACCCTGGATTACTATCAGCCGGATATTGTCCACTTCTGTGAAGCAATAACGGATCATCGGGATGTTCGGTCGTACTGCCGGCAGTTGATTGACCTGCAGCAGGAAGTTAAAAAGCGATTTTCGCAGATCAAGATCATGCGTTCCATTCCGATTGCCCAACCCGGTATAGACAGTTCGATTCCCACCCTTGAATTGAGTAAAAATTTTGAGTCCTGCAGCGATTTTTTTCTGACCGACACGATGCTGGTAAATCCAGCGGTGAAAATGGATGACAGCCAGCCCGTCCAGGGCTTTGTCGGGATCACCGGACAAACCTGCAACTGGGACACGGCCGCCAGTCTGGTGGCGTCCAGTCGGATTCCGGTCATCCTGGCCGGCGGTGTATCACCCGCCAACGTATCCGAAGGTATTCGGCGGGTGCGGCCGGCGGGAGTGGACAGTTGCACCCTGACCAACGCGCTGGATGGAAATGGTCACCCGATTCGGTTTAAGAAAGATCCGTTAAAAGTCAGACAGTTGATCGAGGCCGCGCGGCAAACCGAGGCAATGTCGAATGTAGATTGACGAATGGCGAAGGAAGGGATCTCAAAAAGGTTTCAAAGGGGTCGGTGTTCTCCGCAGGCCAAGAGCGAAACCACACTTCGACATTAGATATTCTGCGTTCTGCAGTTCGCTTTTCGTCAACCTTGAACGCTGAACCTTGAACGGTGAACCATAAAAAAAGAGAGGAATTAGCTAATATGTTAACAAGTAGTGATCTGCGAAAAGGAGCTAAAATTGAAATTGATGGTGAACCCTACATCATCGTTCAATTTGAGTTTTCCAAACCCGGCAAGGGACAATCCCTTTATAAATGCAAATTAAAAAATATGGTTACTGATATTCAATTTGACAGAACCTTCCGCGCCAGTGAAAAATTCAAAGAACCGGATTTGGAAGAGCAGGAGATGGAATATCTGTATTCGGATGGCGAACGTTACTGCTTTATGAACACGTCCACCTACGACCAGGAATTTCTCACCGAAGACCAAATCAGCGATGCCAAAGATTTTCTCAAGGAAAACACGGTTTGCAATATATTGCTGTTTGAAGGCAATCCCATAGGAATTTCCCTACCGATTTTTATCAATTTAAAGGTCGAGCAAACCGATCCCTGGGTAAAAGGAGATACGGCATCCGGTGATTCGAAACCGGCCACCCTGGAAACGGGTTACGTACTTCAGGTGCCGCCGTTTATCGAAGAAGGCGAACTTTTAAAAATCGACACCCGCACCGGGGCGTATGTGGAGAGGGTGAAGGTATGAAGTCGGACTGCGGCCTTCGACGAGCTCAGGCGAGACAAAGTGGGAAATGAATGAAAACACCTAGCGCAATCCTTATTGGACGTTCGATGTTAAGCGTTCGATGTTCGACGTTCAATCTTTTGAGTTTCCCGACGAATACATGAGCAACAATCATCAACCCGCACCCACGGTAACTGAGTACATCCACGCCCTCATTGAATCTGAGCGTCTGGGATCTCAGGTGGTATTTCATCGGGTTTTACCTGAAAAACCTGCGCTCTGGTCGAAGGTAAAATCGAATTGGTCGCCGGAGCTTCGCCACGCGCTCAAGGCCGGGGGAATCAGCAAATTATATCAGCATCAAGTTCAGGCCATCGAGCTGATTCGAGGCGGACAGCATGTTATCGTGGCCACCCCGACGGCCAGCGGCAAAACCCTGATCTATAACCTGCCGACGCTGGAAGCATGCCGCAAAGAACATAACTCCAAAAGTTTATATATATTTCCTTTAAAAGCACTGGCTCAGGATCAATTGCGGGCATTTGAGCAATTGAGCGCCGACTTCGGTGAAATAAAACCGACCGCTGCAATTTATGATGGAGACACATCAGCCTACCGCCGCAAGCGCATCCGCGAGGCCCCGCCCAATGTGATTTTAACCAACCCTGAAATGCTGCATCTTTCCCTGCTGGCTCATCACCGCAAATGGCAAGCGTTTTTCAAAGACCTTAAACTGGTCGTGGTTGATGAAGTCCACACGTACCGCGGGGTGATGGGGTCCCATGTGGCCCAAATTTTCAGGCGGTTTCAGAGAATATGTCAGCGTTACGGGTCCACACCGACCTTTATTTTCAGTTCCGCCACGGTATCTAATCCGGCCCAACTGGCCGGGCAACTGACCGGCCTCAAAGTAGTGGAAATAACCGAATCCGGTGCCCCGCGCGGCGAACGCCATGTAATCTTTATAAATCCGACAGCCGGTCCGGCCCAGACGGCCATATTGCTTTTAAAAGCAGCGCTTCACCGCAATCTTCGAACGATCGTATATACTCAATCCCGCAAAATGACCGAGTTAATTGCCATCTGGGCCGGCAGTCAGACCGGTGACCTGGCTGGCCGCATCAGTGCTTATCGCGCAGGATTTTTGCCCGCAGAACGGCGGGAAATCGAGGCCCGGCTCTCCCGGGGCGATCTTCTGGCGGTTATCTCAACCAGTGCCCTCGAACTGGGTATTGATATCGGAGATTTGGACCTTTGTCTCCTGGTCGGCTATCCCGGCTCGGTGGTTTCAACCTGGCAGCGGGGCGGCAGGGTCGGCCGCAGCGGGCAGGATTCCGCCTTGATATTGATTGCCGGAGATGATGCCCTGGACCAGTTTTTTATGCGAAATCCGGTCATGTTTATAAACCGGGGGCCGGAATCAGCTGTGGTCAACCCTTATAACTCACCGATACTGGCCAAGCACTTGGAATGCGCGGCGGCAGAACTGCCCTTGAATGCCGCTGAACCGCTGGCCAGCAGCCAAGATACCCGGGCGAGCATCGAATATCTCGAGAAGACCGGCGTCCTGTTGCGCAGTGCCGATGGCGCTGAACTGTATGCACGGCGAAAATTACCCCATCGCGATGTGAATATTCGCGGGACCGGCAGCCGTTATCAAATCGTTGATCAGGGCAGCGGGAAAAGCCGGGGAGAAATCGATGAGTTCAGGGCCTTTCATGAAACCCATCCCGGGGCCATCTATCTGCATCACGGCGACAGCTATATCGTCGATAGCCTGGATTTGAACACCCGGGTCATTACCGTTGTTAGAGCCGATGTGGACTATTACACCCAGGTAAGAGGGTACAAGGAAGTCGAGATCCTGGATATTTCTGACAGTAAACCGGTCTGGGGCACGATCGCCTATACGGGAAAAATCAGGGTAACGGATCAGGTCACTGAATATGAAATCCGCCACATCGCCACCAAAAAAAGGATCAATAAGGTAGATCTGGATCTTCCGCCCCAAATCTTTGAAACCGAGGGCCTCTGGTTTAAAATACCCCGCGCGATATACCGCGCCGCCGAGTCCGACAATCTGGATTTTATGGGAGGCATTCACGCCCTGGAACATGCCGCCATCGGCATCTTCCCGCTTCTGGTGATGGCGGACCGCAATGACCTTGGCGGATTGTCGACCCTTTATCATCAGCAGCTAAACAGTGCGGCGGTGTTTATTTACGACGGTATCCCCGGCGGGGCGGGATTAAATTGCGCCGCATTCGCCCATGCTGAAAACTTGCTGGAAAGCACCCGGGGCATCATTGCCGGATGCGCTTGTGAAAGCGGATGTCCATCCTGTGTGCACTCGCCGAAATGCGGGTCCGGCAACCGGCCGATTGATAAACCGGCGGCGATCTTCATTTTGGACCGGATTAAACACACGACCCCGACCGACCTTAGGGCGGATGGGAACCCGTTGCAACCCCATAAACCCGCGGCCCGGTTGGCCCCAAGGCCGTCAAAAATTCTGCATTATGGGGTATTTGATCTTGAAACCCAGCGCTCTGCGGCTGAAGTCGGCGGCTGGCATCGCGCCGATTTAATGAAAATCAGCTGTGCCGTGCTCTACGATTCAAAGCAGGACCGGTTTATCGACTTTATGGAAAACCAGGTCGACCGGTTCATTGAACGCCTGCAAACTTATGATCTGATCATCGGGTTTAACATCAAGCGCTTCGACTATCAGGTGCTCAGGGGATATTCTGATTTTAATTTCCAGAATCTGAAAAATCTGGACATTTTGGAGGAGGTCAAAAACTATCTGGATTTTAGATTATCGCTGGCCCATTTGGCTTCGGCAACCCTGGGAGAAAGCAAAAGCGCTGATGGTCTGCAGGCCCTGCGATGGTGGCAGGAGGGGCGCATCCTGGAGATTATCAAGTACTGCCGGCAGGATGTCAAAATCACCCACGACCTCTATTGCTACGGCAAAGAAAAGGGATTTCTGATTTACATGGATCGAAACAATAAAAAAATGCGAATCCCGGTTGATTGGCAGCACTAGGAATGAAGATGACGAATGTCGAATGATGGAATTCGCTTCGCTCTATCTTTTTTAAACTGCCGCAGAAGCCCTATTCAGATAACATTCGCACTTTTACCTGGTTCGGCTCATGTGCCCAATAAGCTGCCCCAGATCCGTTACCACCAGATCGGGGGTCAGATCCCGGCAGCGGGGGTCGGCGCTTCTCAGACGCAACGATCGCTGATCACCGGCAAAAAGAGCGGTTTTGAATCCGGCATTTTGGGCCGGATAAATATCGTTGAGCATATCGTTTCCGATGTAAAGAATCGATGCGGGCTGAATTCCTTTTTCGTTCAGTTTTTCAGCTGCCTTTTTAAAAAGGGCCGGTGACGGTTTGGCGATTGCGAAGATATACGAATAAAAGATGAGATCGGGACTAAATCCCAGACCTTGCGGATCAGAATCCAAAAACCAATTGAACAACCAGGGGGTATAAAACTGGGCATTGGAAATGATTCCCATCAATATATTTTGCTGCCGGCAGGCCCCCAGCAGGTCGGATAGATTGGGCATCGGATATACGGGATTGGAAATTAATTCAAATTCCGCTGCAAATTGGCAGATGTTCGCTATATCATCAGCCTGCAGCACCTGTTGCCAGATCCGCTCGATCTTAACTTCGGGAAAATCGATGCCGCTGTCGCGCAGCGCAGCATGACGGGCTTTGATGGTGCGATGCAATGCATCCAGCAATGACCGGGGCGTTTGATCAATTTCATACTTTGCCAGCAATAATCGGATTTCTTCCATTTGCGGCGAGTTTTGTTTGGCCGGACTGATGTCGCCCGATCCGCTGATAAACAGGGTGCCGTAAATGTCGAAGAGTACGCACCGAATATGATGAATCAAATTGCCGGCCGGGGTTAAAGATGTCGGAATCGGTTTCAGCGGGCGAAGGTATTTTTGAATAAGGTTTTTACTGATCATTTGGCTCTTTAGAAAATTATTTTCTGACTGTATGTTGCACGCAGCGAATGGTTTCAGGTATCAGTGTTCAGGTGTCAGGACTTGGCATCTGGGTTCCCTGAAACCCGAAACCTGACACCTGAAACCAATGAACTGTGCCATAGCTGCCCCGCTGGACTACTTAAGCAAGTGCAGTATAGGAAAAAGCCTGCGATAGTTACTCCGCATAATCGCTCCACTTGAGCAGGCTGAATTTCTGCAGGTTTAAAAATGAGGATACCAGAACGGTTTTATCTATTTTTTGTTTAACGGGTGTGGTGCTGACTCTCCGATAAACGTCTAATAATTTTTTGCGGTATATACCCGGGCTGTAATTTTTTAAAATAGCCTGTTTATTATTTTTGATCAAATCATTTTTAGCGCTTACCGTGCCGGGTGCTGCCAGAAAAGGATTAATTTGAATCAACCTGGCCCACTCCTTGCCGCGTGATGTCGCGCGTAAAATAACCCGTTTCTGCGATGATTCGTCCAGCAACCCAAAATCGATTCGGGCATCCGAGGTTATATAATCAAAGGCATTCCGCAAACGGGCATCGTCAATGGATAAATTGAACAGCTCGGCGGCCTTTAGGACGCATTCTTGCCAGCGGTTCCGATACTGCTGCAGACCAATCCAATCAATGGGAACATAAAGACCGGCATAGAGATGTTCGAGACGCACCCCGCTGCTCTCAAAATCACGACAGATATCGGCAAGCTTGCGTCCCCAAAGCAATTTGCCAAAGAGCCATGGTTCTAAAAAGGAAAATCCAAATCCTTCGGTAATACTGGTTGAAATCAGCAATCCGGCCGACAACACCAGTGACTCAAAATCGTGGCCCAGTCCCTGGTCAAATGCGACATTTAAGTTCTGATCCCGTACGAAATTTTTCCATGCCCGGTAGCTTTTCATATCCGCCGGGCTATTGGGCGGTAAGGTGATCACCACGGCCTGTTCCGGCTCAAAAAACAGGGATAACAAGATGGCCTCCCCGATATTTTTGCGCCGAATCGCCCGGATCGGATACAACGCCATGGAATCTTCAATCCCGGGCTTTGGTGGGGCAATGGCGGGAATGGTGACGGTGTTTTCCATCAGATGCAAGCCGTCTTGCTTTAAACCGGATTTGAGTAAAATTTGATAGTCGCGCCGATTGATAACGCCGTAATGACAATCGGCCGGATAGGCGTCGGAAAAATAAGCATGCGGTCGTCCGTCCTCTGCAAAGTCATGAATTTGTAAAAGCAGGTTGAGGCCTTCTTGCTGCAGCAGCTTTAAAATTGCCAAAAAATGTCGATTTTTGGCCAGAATCGGGTTGTGAACATGCAGCAGGTCACACGGCCCGTTAAATTTGGAACGAATGGCCTTTATAATTTTCCGGGCGGCACGAATCGGCTTAATACTTGCAGGAAAGCCATTGCTGTAACCAACTTCGGGAATATGGACAGTCGCGGCTTCCAAGGGCGTCGTCGGAGGTTGTCCGGTAATGACGAGTGGTTCAGTCTGCCGGGCAAGGGCCGCTATCTGCTGCTTTAAAACAGTGGTCACACCGCCGGTTTTGAGGTGATAATGCAGATAGGCAATTTTCATGCTTTCAGCTATACCACTATTTTAACGAAGATTCCAATGGGGGAGAATAGGGTAGAAAGCTTCGCCAAAGTAACTTGGTTTCGAATTTTGAATTTTGGTCATTGGGATTTATTTGAAATTTGGTGCTTGGTACTTGGAATTTTTATGAACTTCGTCTGACCGACGATGATAGGGAGATGATAAATTTGTGCTTTTAAATACCGGAACCCCTTACCAGCGAATGGATTATTGGGTCTCCGCCACGGGTCGGCCGGTTTCTTTGTCAATCTTTATCATTTTGGTTTTGCTATGGCTTAGGTCATGAAATTGCAGCTTCGCCGGACCGATATCGATGACATCAAGATCGCTGAGAATGACGGAATGTTTAATCGCTTTATCATTTATTTTGGGCCTGGACATCCCGCCGACATAGCTTATGTAAAAACCATCGGATCTTTTGCTGATGGTTGCCGCTGTTTGCCCGACCCATATGCCTTTAATCACAACGTCGCATTCCGGATGTTTTCCAATTCTGGTAATCCTGTTGGACAGATCGATTTTACCGTGCCCACCGGCTAAAAAGGCCAATCCGCATTCTGAACTTATGTCATCATCTTTGATGACCGATGCGGGGACCTTCTGCTTACTCTTTTTCATCATGGACCGATATTGACTCGTATCCATTATCATGGTTTTTTCAATTTTATCAGAACCGGCATCGGGTATCTGCTCACCATCGCTATAATTGAAGGCCAGCGAATGTTTACCGATATTGATAATGTCACCGTCATTTAGCCAGTGAGTATTGACGATCTTCTCATTGACAAATGACCCGTTTTTGCTTTGCAGGTCAATTAGCACGAATTCGTCGCCCACCGAATCAATTTTGGCATGATGCCCTGAAACCGCCAGATTTTCGATCACCACATCATTATTTTTGCGCCGGCCAATGGTCAGCGATAAACCCTTTTGCAGTTGATATTCACCAATGGCTGAATCTTTGAATTTTAAAGTTAAAATCGGCATTCTAATGCTCCATCGCATCCATCCAAGGCAGCGTCAGTTAGCTGTTACCCGGTCTCGCTTTCCGGCCCATCGGAAGGACCGGGATTTCAATCTTGGGTTAAGTTTTTGCGCTGCTGAAGAATCTGGAGAAATATCTACTGGTGATGGCCTTGATGCGGCTTAAACTTATCCGGGCATTTTTTAGCGTCTTGATTTTAAGCAAAATCGTGGTCACATTGTCATCACCACCGCGATCATTGGCCAGTTTCACGAGTTTCTGACAGGCCGTGTCCAATCCATTTTGATCGACGAGCTTGAGAATTTCATCCGGTGACGCTTTATCACTTAAACCATCCGAACTGATCACCAGAATATCGTCTTTAAAGCATTGAATTTCATAAATATATGCTTTTACAGAACTTTCTGTGCCCATGGCCCGGGTCAACACATGTCTGAATTCCATGCCCAGTTTTTTGGCGTTTGCAGGATTAATTGCTGCCTGCTCAGCCAGCACGGTATGGAGTACAGAAATTAATTTGATTTTGCCATCCCGTATCAGATAAATCGGACTGTCACCAACATTGGCCACGATAAATGTGCCGTTGGTAAAGTAGACGGCCGAAACGGTGGAACCCATCCCGCGGCAGGCATCATTGTCAAGGGAAGCTTTATGCACAACCTTGTTGGATAGTTGAATACCGGAAAGAAGTTGATTGGCTGCCTGGGAGAGCGCATTGTCTGAAATATTTTTTTCCCCAGCGTCCCCATTGTTTTTGGATTGTCTCATATACTGGCTGATGGTTTTGACAACCAGTTGGCTGGCTATTTCACCGGCCAGATGGCCGCCCATGCCGTCTGCCACGACATAAAGTCCCAGAGCGTCATCCAGAAACAGGGCATCTTCATTTCCTTTCCGTTTCTTGCCTACATCGGTAATGCCGGCTGATTCGATTGCGATCATAATTATAATTTGTTGCTAAGATGGATAGTTGGGTTAAAACTCGAAATAACTTGCTGTTAGTCGCATAATTTATTAATCATATAACAATATTCAATTTCTGTCAAAAAATCAGGGTATTATAGGAAAGCTAAGTTATCCTCTCGGACACTGCTGTGCCATTATTGAATTCAGGCAATATTTTTTTTAAATTCTCAATCAAATTCACGAAAGCGCAAAGACAATTCTGAAGGCGGCACGCGCTGCAATATTCAAAAATTACTGATATCAAAGGCCGAATACGAAATATATATCGTCATTATAACAAAAAACATGAGCAATTTATTAGGGAGATAAGTAATGAATATAATCGCATTGCTGCAAAATACAATCCAATTTTATGCCTGGGGATCTACCAGCGCCATTCCGGAGCTGCTTAATAAGGAAAACCCATCCGGCAAACCTTGGGCTGAACTTTGGATGGGAGCCCATTCAAAGGCTCCATCCTGGATCAGCTGTGAGGGACAACGTCAATCATTAATTGACTGGATCCGGCAGTATCCGCAAGATATTTTAGGCCGCAAGATATCCGCAAGGTATCACAACAAACTTCCCTACCTGTTCAAAGTGCTGGCAGCAGCAAAGCCGCTTTCTATTCAAGCCCATCCCGATCGGGCCCAGGCTAAAGAAGGATTTGAAAGAGAAAACAAACACAATATTCCCCTGGATGCTCCGATGCGCAATTACAAGGATGATAATCATAAGCCGGAATGTATTTGTGCACTATCCAAATTTTATGCTTTATATGGATTTCGAGCCATTTCCGAAATCGTCGGTTTGATGACAACGGCCTGTCCTGGGGGGTTAAGCCGGGAACTGGATCAGCTCAAGACAAGGCCGGATTCGCATGGTTTAAAAAAATTTTATACGGCCCTGATGACCATGGGGCCGGCCAAACAAAAATGGGTTGTCGACGAAGCCATGCAAAATACAGACAAAATTTACGATCAAAATCCTGCTATTTGGATGAAGAAACTGTCAGAGGACTATCCATCCGATATCGGTGTTTTATCGCCAATGCTCTTAAATCTGGTTTGCCTGGAGCCCGGGCAAGCCCTTTTTCTGCCGGCTGGAGAGCTGCATGCATATCTGGCCGGCCTGGGGATCGAGTTAATGGCGAATTCAGATAATGTCCTGCGAGGAGGGCTTACAGCCAAACATATCGATCTCCCGGAGTTGCTGAGAGTGGTCAACTTTGAACCCCGTCGGGTCGATCTCCTGGAGACCAAGGATTGCGGCCTCAATGAAAAGCAATTTATCACCCCGGCCGACGAATTTGTCCTTTCTTTGATATCCGTTTCAAAGGAGAATTCCTATATTAGTTCGACGCATCGAAGCGCTGAAATCTTATTATGTTCGGATGGTCAAGCCGCCATGCAAAATACGGGTACCAATCACAGCCTAAACATCAAAAAGGGTGATTCGGTGCTGATTCCGGCAGCCGTGAAAGCTTATAAAATAAGCGGCAAAGCCGTTTTTTACAAAGCCGCGGTGCCCGTTTCAGAATGACAAATGATGAATTCCTGAATTCCTCAATTTCTAAATGACAATTATCGCCCCAAATCCATTGCAGTAATCCGGCCTCAAACCGCCTTAGATGCTGCATCCACGCAAAATTCAGGTAATAAATCTCCTTCAGTATCATTTTTAAGTTGACAAATTCAGATAGTTACAGTTAAAAAACCCTGTGCTTAAGGACAGGGGATAAAATTATAAACCGCTGGGCCTGCATGCGCAAATTTTTAGGGCGCTCGGTATAAAACATGCATAGATAAAACACACCGGAAGCGTGGCAGTTTTCCGGTTTACTGATAATCTTGACAATTCCCATGTCGACGACTGGGGGGACATAGAAATTAACGGTTTTCGAAGCACAGGAGCGACTTGATCAATGACACTGACAAAAGCAAAGATAGTAGATGCTGTTCACAATGAACTCGGATTTCCTAAAAACAGATCCGCTGAGTTGATTGAAATCCTGCTGGAGCAAATCAAAAGCACGCTGGGAAACGGCGAAGATGTCTTGATTAGCGGGTTCGGTAAATTTTGCGTTAAAAGGAAAAAAGAGCGGAGAGGAAGAAATCCCGCCACGGGTGACGATATGATGCTGGAGCAGCGTTGCGTGGTGACTTTCAGGTGCTCCCATTTGTTAAGAGATAAGATCAACAGCCAGTAGCCTTACATTAATGAATGGAATATTAATTAGATGGTTGACATTAACCGGCGCCATCATTTTTACTTCCTACCTGCTCGACGGTATCCATGTAAGCGGGTATGTGACGGCCGTTTTTGCGGCCGCAATGCTGGGTATCTTAAACGTTTTGTTTCGCCCCATCTTAATTCTTCTAACACTTCCCATCAACATATTAACCCTTGGTTTTTTCACCTTTGTGATTAATGCCCTGATGCTGAAAATGGCATCGGCCGTGATCACAGGCTTTGACGTCGATGGCTTCTGGTCAGCGATTTTTGGCTCTTTGATTATCAGCGCGGTCAGCTGGCTGTTGAATTCGTTTATCAATGAGCGTGGCCGGGTCTCCTATCATGTCCAATACGGCAGAAGGCGGCGTCCCGGCCAGCCCGGACACCCGCCACCGCAAACAGATCGACAAGGATACCATCGATCTGGAAAACAAGGGCGACAACCACTGGGAATGAGCCATGGGAATGTCGATTGACGAATGTCGAATTAAGGAATTCCCCTTTAAATGAATAATGAAAATTGAAGAATGCATAATTAAGGAAATCTGTCTATTTTATTTTCGGATAAGCGCTAACTAGAAATATAAAACGATAGAATTCCATAAATCTTCACTCTTCATTCTTCAATCTTCAATCTTTGTCGGCCACGCCGGCTTCGGCAAAAGTCATTACCTCTTTAAAAACTCGCAGCGCCCCCTCCACAATGCTCATAGCCATGGCGCCACCGGTTCCCTCACCGAGACGCATGCCCAGGTTCAAAATCGGGTTCAGATCTAGCTGTTTCAGCATATGCCGGTGTCCGGGTTCTTCCGAACAATGGCCGGCAAGCAGATACTCCGTCACCGTGGGGCAGATTGCTTGGGCGATGAGAGCGCCGGCCGTCGAGATAAAGCCATCGATCATCACCGGACGGCGGTGATAGGCGCCGGCCAGGACACACCCGGCAATCCCACCGATTTCAAAACCACCGATCTTGGACAATACATCCAAACCATCTGCCGCTAGCGGGTCATTGACCTCGATGCCGCGGCGGATCACCGCCTGTTTTCGTGAAAGGCCTTCATCATCGACACCGGTGCCGCGCCCGACCATATCTGATAGATCGACCGCGCATAAAACGGCACCGATGGCAGCTGAAGGGGTCGTATTGCCGATACCCATATCACCGGTTCCGATTATTTCGACACCGTCTTGAAAAAGCCTGGATGCCTCCCGAAAACCGATCATCACGGCCTGTTCAGCTTCCTGCCGGGACATCGCCGGTCCCTGGGCAAAATTAGCTGTTCCCGGGGCAATTTTGTGAATAATCAAGCGGTCGCTCTTGGGAATATTAACGTCCGCAAAGTCGGCAATGATCCCCATATCCACCACATAAACGTCAGCGCTCACATGCCGGCAAATGGCATTGATGCCGGCACCGCCTGCCAGAAAAGTTTGAACCATGGCACCCGTGACCCCCTGGGGATAGGCACTGACACCTTCGTTAACGATTCCATGATCACCGGCCATCACCAGAACCGCTTTACGGTTTATCGATGGCTGCAGGGTCGTTTGAATTCCGCAAAGTTGCTCGGAGATCTCATGCAGCCGTCCCAGGGCCCGCGTCGGCATAACCAGTTGCGCGGTTCTCTCCCGGGCCTTTGCAATCCATTGCTGATCGACGGGCGCAATGCCTTTCAAGATTTCATTTAGATTCATTATTTCCTACCTCCTGTTTGTTATTTATTTTTGTTATAGGTCTTATAAGTCCAATAGGGCCTATGACCAATAGGTCTTATAGGTCCAATAGGGCCTCTATAGTCTTTGCCGGGCGGCCAAAAAAAAATCTTCAAGCGTAAAATACGCTTGAAGATTTACCGTCTCCTCAAATAGATTAGCTGAAAAAAATTGTCAACCAATAATTTTTCCGCCCCCAAAACGCCGACCGGGGGCCAAAACTTATTTGGGATTTCAGACCGCATACCAATATCCTGATGAAATCCAGGGCGGAAAAATTTATATTGACAAAAAACCATAATTCACATAAGTCGTGTTCAACTGAGGTGCGCAAGCTTAATAGGGAATCCCGTGTAATTCGGGAGTGGTCCCGCCGCTGTGACCCCGCCGCTTTCGGTTTGAATGAAAGGGGAACCTTTTTAGTCGTGGTATGCCACTGTTTCGATGGATCGTTATGGGAAGGTAGCTAAAAGGGCGGGGAAGCCAGAAGACCTGCCTTAGCCGACCGCCATAGCTCTGCGTTGGGACAGATGCCTGGCAACATTTAAAATAAGGGCCAAGAAAACTGGGTGCAACCCTTCAAGCCGAAATGCTTGAAGGGTTTTTTTATTGGCAAAGAAATAGGAGGTTTTACAATAGGCTTAAGAGAAGCTACGCTTGTCCAACTGATCCTATTAGCTGCGGCTATGGTCGCTGTCATCATTATCTCGACCGGCATGGGCTACATCAAAGTGCCCGCCGGCGCCGTGCTAAAAATCATTGCTGCCAAAATTGGCGGACAGGTCGATTTTCTCCAGGGCATGGATTCAATATTTCCGGTCGTAGTGGTGGATGTGCGATTGCCCAGGATTTTATCGTCGGCAATCGTCGGGGGCGGATTGGCCATATCCGGTGCTGTTTTTCAGGGTATTCTGTTAAATCCGTTGGCGGATCCTTACACGCTGGGCGTGTCGGCCGGTGCCGCCTTTGGTGCCTCACTGGCTATTTTGTTGAATATCGGGTTCCTCGGCATGTATTCCGTGCCGTTGTTTGCCTTTGGCGGTGCGGTTGGGACCCTGTTGTTTGTAATTTATCTTTCTTCTTCCAGCGGCGGGTTTTCTTCGAATAATTTGATACTGTCCGGTATCATCGTGGCGGCAATTTTGTCAGCCGGGATCAGCTTATTAAAATATATTGCCGATGAACAGGTTTCAGTCATCATTTTCTGGTTAATGGGAAGTTTCGGCTCAAAAACCTGGACCGATGTGGGCCTTATTCTCTTATTTGTCGGTATCGGATTTGCAATTTTCATATTTTATGCACGGGATATGAACCTGATGTCGCTGGGAAATCGAACGGCATCGTCGCTGGGAGTCGACACCCGCAAGGTGACCCTGGTGCTGCTGGTAACGGCGTCACTGGTGGCGGCCATCTGTGTGTCCGTATCAGGCATCATCGGGTTTGTGGGACTTCTGGTTCCCCATATGATGCGATTAATTACCGGGCCGGACAACCGGCGGCTGGTTCCGGTTTCACTGCTGTCCGGAGCCATCCTGCTGCTGAGTGCCGACACGATAACGCGGGCGGTGTTGCCGACCGAAATACCGATTGGTGTCTTGACCGCCCTGATCGGCGGTCCGTTTTTTTGTTACCTGTTTCGCAAACAGCAACGCACCCGGAAAATACTGTAATTATAGACCGCGTCATTTAGTTTAAAAGTAAGTTACAGGATCTGAATTTTGCCTTTCGAATTGGATGCCATCACGTTTTATTATTCGGATAAAAAAGTCATCGATGACTTTAGCATCAGTTTTGAACCGGCAAAATTTTACGGCATCATCGGGCCCAACGGCAGCGGCAAAACCACCATCCTGGATTTGCTGGCCGGCCACCGACAGCCGACGAGCGGAAAAATTTATTACCGCGGCCGGACGCTTGCATCCTATTCCAAGCTGGAACTGTCGAAAGAGATTGCCCTGGTTCCGCAAAATTTTTATATCAATTTTCCATTTACCGTGAAGGAAATCGTCATGATGGGGCGCTATCCTCACATTGCGAGATTTGCCGCACCATCAGCCGACGACTGGCAGGTAGTGCGGCAAGTCATGGACAAAAGCGAAATCGTTAATTTTGCCGACCGCTATGTCACCGAACTGAGCGGAGGAGAGCGCCAACGCGTTGTTTTCGCCCGGGCCCTGGCCCAAAACACGGCGGTCTTAATTCTGGATGAAGCCACATCCAATCTGGATATTAATTATTCTCTCAGCCTGTTGAATCTTGCTGCCGGCGGGGTTCGAGCAGAGGCCAAAACCGTCATTGCCGTATTGCAGGATATCAATCTGGCGGCAGCCTACTGCGATGATCTGATATTTATGTCCAAAGGGCGAATTGTGGACCACGGGCCGGTCAGGAAAATTTTAAACCCCGAGATCATCGAAACGGTTTTTAATGTGGATGCAAAGGTTTACTTTGATAACTATTCGGATTCACTACAAGTTGTGTTTCGAAAGTAATATAACCATGCAATCGTTTAAACTGATAAAGCGGAGCCTGATCCAGGCGCTGATCGTTGCAGCGATTGGGGGCGCTTCGATTGCCACCGGTTTGGCAAGCGGTCCCTTCGGCATTCGGTCACCGAATACCATCATCGATCAGTCCGGCCGTCGACTCGTGATCGAACAGCCGTTTACGCGGTTGATTTCCCTGTACGGCGCCCACACTGAAAACCTCTTTTCCCTCGGGCTTGACAATGAAATTATCGGGGTTTCGCAGCACGATGATTATCCACCCCAGGCCTTAGACAAACCGGTGTTTTCTTATCATGATGACCCTGAAAAATTTATCGCTGCCCGTCCGGACCTGGTTTTAATTCGACCCATGATCGATCGGGGTTATCCGCAGTTTATATCGATGCTTGAAAAAACGGGGATCACGGTCGTGTCGCTGCAGCCGCGAACCATCGACGAGATGTCGACTTATCTGGCAATACTCGGCATTTTGACCGGCCAACAGGACCGGGCCCAACAGTTGATTTCCCAGTTTAATAGTTCAATTGATGGGTTCAAAAATTTAACCCGCTCACGGAGCAGCCGGAAACGGGTCTATTTCGAAGCGATTCACAGTAAAATGAAGACCTTTGCACCGGATTCCATGGCCATGTTTGCCCTGGAAAGCGCCGGCGGCATCAATATTGCCGCAGATGCCGACCCGGTCAGAAATACCAATATCGCCTATTACGGCAAAGAACGCCTATTATCCCGTGCCGCCGAAATTGATGTCTACCTGGCCCAGTACGGATCGATGAACCGGCCGACGGCCGCCCTCATCAAACAGGAACCCGGTTTTAACATCATCAAAGCGGTGGCGACGGATCAGATATATATCGTGGATGAAAAAATCGTCTCGCGGCCGACCATGCGGTTGCTGGAAGGGATTTATACCATCGGAAAGTATTTATACCCGGATGATTTTGATGACCGGGCTTTGAAGATCTTAAACAGATTAATCGAATGACTAATCCACAATTTTAGCTCATTTTAGTTCATTTCAAATTTTAGATCATTTTCTTGCTCAAGGGAGGACAACGATCAAAGCGCTTGTCATTGCCGGCACCAAAAGCGGCTGCGGCAAAACCACCATTGCGTTGGGGCTGATGGCGGCCCTGTCGCGGCGCGGTTTAACGGTTGCTCCGTTTAAAGTCGGTCCGGATTTCATCGATCCCGGACATCACACCCGGATTGTCGGGGCGGTCAGTAAAAACCTGGACGGCTGGATGCTGTCCAAAGAATATAATCTCGAGTGCTTCAGGCGGGCCGCACAAGGTGCCGATGTTGCCGTTATTGAAGGGGTCATGGGACTATTTGACGGGTATGACGGTAAATCGGAAGCGGGGTCAACCGCCGAGATGGCCAAATGGCTGGGGGTTCCGGTGATTTTGCTGGTGGATGCCGCCAGCATGGCCCGCAGTGCCGCGGCCGTGGTCATGGGATTCGAACATTTTGATGAGCAGCTAAGTTATGCCGGTGTCATCTTCAACAATCTGGGCAGCAATCGGCACCTGAAGTATCTGGCAGATGCGATGCAGGACCGTATTCAAATGCCCTGTTTAGGCGGCGTGATTCGCAATGAAAGCATTACGATACCGGAAAGACACCTGGGCCTGGTCACCCGCGAAGACCACCCGCTGACCCGGCAGAACATCGATTCACTGGCCGATATCATCGAAAAAAACATCGATCTGGCCAGGCTGCTGGGTGGGTTGCCGCAAATAAATCTGCCCCGGCCCGGCGCAAAAGAAATAGGTTCCCAAGAAAAAAAAGTGCGTATCGCCGTGGCCCGGGACAATGCGTTTTGTTTTTATTATCAGGACAACCTTGAATTACTGGAACAACATGGGGCGGAAATTGTCCCCTTTTCGCCCTTGACGGATAGTGAATTGCCGCAAGATGCTGACGGGCTGTATCTGGGCGGTGGATATCCGGAGCTTTATGCCGGAAAACTTTCTAAAAACAGCCAGTTGCGTGATCGGATCAGGGGCAAAAGCCGGGACGGCATGCCGATCTACGGTGAATGCGGCGGTTTCATGTACCTTTGCCGGGAGCTGGTGGATCTAAATAACGTGAGCTATCCGATGAGCGGCTGTTTTCCGTTTGCAACAAAGATGTCCCCGCGGCTCAAAGCCCTGGGGTATCGCGAGATAACCCTGACCGGCGACACGGCTATCGGAAAGCGGGGTCTAAGCATCCGGGGACACGAGTTTCATTATTCAGAATTGACCCGGTTGGGGCCCGATTTTCAGACGGTCTATCAGATTTCGGACAGATCCGGTTTGGACAAACCGCCTGAGGGGTATCAGATCAACCGGACTCTGGGAAGCTACAATCATCTTCATTTCGGCAGTCAACCGGCGGTTGCCGGCCATTTTGTGGAAAACTGCCGCACGTATCGTCATGGCAGGAGCTAAGAATCTAGGCTTTTCCACAGGCTACGTTTGGAAGAAGTGACCCCTGCGAGGCCGCAATTTCAAAGTTCATTGGTTTTAGGTTTCAGGTGTCAGCCCAGCCGCCAACCACCGGGAGGCCAGTTTGATGGAAAAAAGAAACTTTGTGTCTGGGTGCCTTGGCGGCAATTACAAATTATAACGAGGGGACTTTATCTATGAAACCAGAAGAAATCGAAAGCACCAGCTTTGACATCATCGACGCCGAGGTCGGAAATCATGATTTCAATGAGCCGCAATGGTCCATCGTTCGGCGCATGATTCATACCACGGCTGATTTTGAATTCAAAGATATGGTTCGCATTCACCCGGGAGCCATTGCCGCCGGGATCCAGGCCATTCGCAGCGGCAAAATGATTATCACTGATACCAATATGGCCCGGGTCGGGATTCGTACCAAAGAATTGGTGCAGTTCGGCGTTACCGTGAAATGTTATATGAATGACCCCCGGATCCACGCAAAAGCGAAATCGAACGGCACGACCCGGGCTAAAGCTGCGGTGGATATGGCTGCGGATGATATGAGCGGCGGTATCTATGTTATCGGCAATGCCCCGACCGCGTTGCTGCGCCTGATTGAATTGATCAATGCAGGCAAGGTCAGTCCGGCCTTGATTATCGGGTTACCGGTAGGATTTGTGAACGCCGCCGAGTCCAAAGCGGCCTTATTGGAACTGGACTATCCCTACATAACAAACATCGGCCGCAAAGGCGGTTCAAACCTGGCGGCCAGTGTTGTCAATGCGCTGACCATTCTGGCCGGTAAAGCGCCGGGTGACTAGGCCGGGGGTTGCGGGAAATCGGAAGTAGGCACTTTAGGCAATTTTTAAATTTAGGCATTTAGTTGGGACAGCGTGATCATAACAAAAAATAAATTCAATACCTATTTTTCGAAAATATTTATCCAACAAAGATAACCGAGGACATCATGAATAAACCAGCCGGAATCCTTTACGGCATTGGCGTGGGGCCGGGTGATCCGGATTTGATCACCATTAAAGCTGCCAAGATTTTAAACCAGGTGGACCTTGTATTTGCAGCGGCTTCCACTAAAAACAACCACAGTCTGGCGGTGAATATCGCCCGCGCGCACATCCCGGACCGCACCACGGTGAAAATGCTCAGATTTCCAATGACCAGCGATAAAAACGAAACGCGAAAAGCCTGGAAAGCGCATGCCCGGACGATCATTGCCGAGCTTGAAAAGGGACTGAATGTTGCGTTCTTGACCCTGGGTGATTCCATGACCTATTCCACCTATGGCTATATTTTAAAGTACGTCCAAACGTTGGCGCCCCATCTGGAAGCTCAAACCGTGCCCGGCATCACCTCTTACCAGGCAGCGGCCGCCCGTCTGAATACACCGCTGGTGGAAGGCGAAGAATCGCTGATGGTGGTTTCCGGCGTACAAGGCGGTAATCGTTTGCGGGAACTGTGCGGCAAACCGGAGAATGTGGTGTTTTTAAAAGCCTATCGGAATATAACCGATATCAAAGCGGCCATTGATGAAACCGGAAAATATCCGAACTGCGTGGGTGTCAAAAGCTGCGGGCAGTCGAGTGAAGAAATAATTAAGGATATCGGAGAATTAAGTCATAAAAAGCCCGATTACTGGACGTTGATTATCAGCAAGCAAATGACAAATAACGGCACCCAAGATCAATGAACACCGCATCTGCCAAAGCGCAAGATAAAACCAATATTGGCTCTTTGTCCATCTCGCTGACGATTTCGGTCATCATGATTCTGAGTGCCATAATTCTAATCGATGGTATTGATGCTCAAAAAATTGTAGCGCGGCTATTATGGCCCCTGACGCGATTGATGCTGTTCATTACCCTGGGGCTGCTCATTGGACAAATCATTGAGGCTTCCGGCTGGATCAGGACCATGGCTGCATTAGCCCGCCCGCTGTTTCGATTCGGCCATCTTGGCGATCATTGCAGTGCCGCCTTTACGGCAGCTTTTTTTTCGGGTGTAAGCGCCAATGCCATGTTACTGGATTTCTTCAAAGAAGGCCATATAACCCGCAGGCAGTTGTTTTTAACCAATTTTATCAACCAATTACCGGCTTTTTTTCTTCATTTGCCGACGACCTTTTTCATCGTCATTCCGCTCACCGGCTGGGCCGGCGGGCTTTATTTTTTAATTACCTTTCTGGCTGTGGTATTGCGCACCATTTTATTTCTGGTTTTCGGCCGACTGGTGCTGCCGCCCTGGGAAAAAGAGGCCCCAAATCCACCTGATCGGGCACCAGCCGGAAAAAAGGATGCCCTGAGCAAGATCTGGCAGCGCATTAAATCCCGATTGCCGCGGCGTATTACCAACATTACGATGTATGTCGTTCCCATATATGCGCTGGTTTTTATTTTGAATGCCATGGGCCTGTTCAAGCTGCTGCGCGAGGCATTGGCCGGATATGTCGTTACCTCCTTTATGCCGATGGAGTCCTTGTCGGTCATTATTTTAAGTTTTGCGGCCGAATTCACATCCGGCTTTGCCGCCGCCGGTGCCTTGCTGGAAGCGGGGGTTTTAACGATTAAACAAACCGTCCTGGCCTTGTTGATCGGAAACATCCTGGCCTTTCCCGTGCGGGCTATGCGCCATCAACTGCCGCGCTATATCGGTATTTTTTCGCCCAAAATGGGCACCCAACTTTTGTTGCTGGGGCAGGGGTTTCGGATATTCAGCCTTATTATTGTGGGAATAATTTATTATCTCGTGGCCTAAACTGGGATCAGTTGATTGGCCTTTGTCGGGTTTAATCATGCAGCAGGTTGTCTGGAACTGATGGTTTCAGGTTTCAGGTGTCAGTTTCAGGTTTCAGGATCGAGGAGCTCAGCGCCTTCGCCAGAGACCTTTTTAATTCCGGCTTGTCCGGGTAAGGCTTCGATGAAAAAAAAACTTCGCACGGGATTTACAACCGGTACGGCGGCGGCGGCGGCGACCAAGGGAGCACTGCGCTTCATTGTTGAAGGCAAAAAACCTGCTGCAGTGCAAATCAGGTTGCTGACCGGCGATTACATTACCATACCGGTTCACCGCTGCCGCTCGGCCCGGCAGGGACGGGCGGAATGCAGCGTCATCAAGGATGCCGGAGACGATCCGGATGTCACCCATAAAGCTGAAATCGGCGCCCGGGTGATGCTGACAAAATCCAAAGCCGGACCAAGACCCAATCCCGGACCGCAGATAATTATCCGCGGCGGCAAAGGGGTTGGCCGGGTCACCAAACCGGGCCTCGAGGTGCCACCGGGGCAAGCGGCGATTAATCCGGGTCCCCGCAAAATGATTAGCGAGGCAATTTGCGATGTGCTGGGCCAAGACGATCCGGATATTATCGTCAGCACCGAAATATTCGTACCCCGGGGGCAGGTGCTGGCTGAGAAGACCTTGAATGCCAGACTGGGTATTCTGGGCGGCATATCGATACTGGGCACTACCGGAATTGTTCGGCCCATGTCCCATGACGCCTTTACTGCCACCATAAAATCCGCTCTGTCGGTGGCCCGGGCCGCAGGGTTAACGCAGGTGGTTTTGACCACCGGTCGTCGCAGCGAGCGCTTTGCCCAGGAACATTGGCCCCGGATATCGGCGGAGGCGTTCGTCCAGATCGGCGATTTTTTTAAAATGGCCTTGGAGTGCGCGGCAAAAAAAGGCTTCGACCAAATTACGCTGGCCGTATTTTTCGGCAAAGCCCTTAAAATGGCCCAGGGGGTTGAGCACACCCATGCCGCCAAATCGGCCATGACCATGCGTCAACTTGGCCAATGGACGCTTGAAATTACCGACGATCAAGATTTTTCCAAAATGGTTTTGGCGGCAAACACTGCCCGGCATGCCTTTGATCTGATTCAGCAGCCATGTCCGGAAGTTATATTTCATGTCGGCTGGCAAATCGTTGACTCTGCCAGGAAATTTGCGGGTTCCCGTTTAAAAATCCGCAGTGTCATTTTTGATTATAACGGCAAAATATTTTTTGATTCCGATAATTAATCCGCTAATTACTCCGCCCTGGGAAATAGCATAATCAGATATTGGTGCGACAGACTGAATATTTTGAGACTTACGCGAGTTATTGAACGGTATCGGGGCGGATTAATTAGTTTTTAAAAAAAGGTCTCAAATATCGGCCCAGCCGTTGGCCTGAAAAGCGGTCAGAACAATCGAAAAAGCGACTCAGTCTTGCGAAATTATTTAAAATGTGAATATCGAATAACGAAGGATGGTACTCAGTTTGCTTAAATATGACGGCGCGAAGGGACATCCAGAAATCTTCAATCTTCATTTTTCGCTTGCGGCTTGTCCGGAGTAGGGAGGAGATAAAATAATGAAGCCGGTTGCGGTCATCGGTATGGGGCTTTCGCCGGAAGATCTGACGGTCCGGCATCAGCGGATAATCGAGTCTGCGGATGTTCTGGTCGGCGGTCAGCGGTTATTAGACTATTTTAAAAATACATCCGCCCGCAAACAGGTAATCGATAGAAAAATTTCAGAAGCGGTAGATTTCATCAAAGAGCGGATGACAACGCAGTCTGTTGTGGTTTTGGCCTCGGGCGATCCGCTTTTTTTTGGAATCGGTTCCATTCTGATCAAAGCGCTCGGTTCTGAAAATGTTGTGATTTATCCCAATATTTCTTCCATCGCCGCTGCCTTTGCCCGCATCAAAGAACCCTGGAGCGAGGTTCGGGTGGTGAGTCTGCATGGCCGCAAACATGACAATGCCTTGTTGAAAGCTCTGCGCGAAGCCAATGCAGTTGCCGTATTCACCGATCCGACCCAAAATCCGGCCTGGATTGCAAAAAGGCTGATTGCGGAAGAGTTTATCAATTTCCAGATGTGTGTTCTCGAATCACTGGGGACCGCGGCTGAGCGATTTAAGTGGTACAACCTGGAACAGGCGTCCAAGATGACCTACTCAGAACCCAATTTGGTGGTTTTAAAAAGAAACAGCCAGGCGCAACGGTTAAATCCAATTCCCCATCTTGGTGTTCCGGATAATTATTTTGTTCACGAGAAGGGTCTGATCACCAAATCTGAAATCAGGGCGATAACCTTGGCGAAACTGCAGCTTTGGCCGGATCACGTCCTCTGGGACCTGGGAGCCGGCAGCGGTTCGGTGTCAATTGAAGCAGCCCGGCTCGCCCCCAGGGGTAAAATCATTGCAGTTGAAAAAAATCTTGCGCGAATCGAACAGATTAAAATCAACATGCACCAGTTCGGTATCACGAATATGGAGGTCGTGCAGACCGTGCTGCCCGATGGATTAGCGGGCCTTCCCCAGCCGGACCGGATTTTTATCGGCGGCGGCGGTCGAAATTTGAAGGAAATAATCAAAACGGCCATAAATTCGCTAAAGTCAAACGGCATTGTCGTGATAAATACCGTGCTGATGCCGAATGTTCTGGCGGCCATGGAGACGCTGGCAGGGCGCGGCCTCAAAACATCCATGGTTCAGGTCCAAATCAGTCACAGCCGCAAGATGCCCTGGGCCGAGAGATTAGAGGCTCAAAATCCGGTGTGGATCATCAGTGGAAGTCGGGAGGCGGAATGCGGAAGTGGGAAATGATTGAAGTCGGAAGTGGGAATGCGGACCCGTCGTCGTCCCAAACTGCTGGGACTATGCCGCGGCTGAAATCCGCTTCCGCTAAATTCAATTTAATGGCCACTTGGGCTGTATACAAAATTATCAAAAATTGAGACAAATGCCATCACAAGATAAAAAAGACAATCTATCCACCAATTCCGACTTCCGCATTCCGAATTCACACTTCAAAAACCCGGTTCTCTTCGTCGGTGCCGGTCCGGGGGATCCGGAGCTTATTACCGTAAAGGGCCAAAAGGCCTTGATGGATGCAGACCTGGTGATTTTTGCCGGTTCCCTGGTGCCTGAAGAACTGCTGCAATGGACGCGGCCTGATACGGCCAGTTTAAGCAGTGCCTCCATGAACCTGGAACAAATTATCGAGGCGATTGCTGCGGCCCAGTCGGCCGGCAAACGGGTGGTTCGGCTGCACACCGGCGACCCGAGTTTGTACGGCGCCATTTTTGAGCAAATGGCGGAGCTTCAAAAGCGGGCAATACCCTATAAAGTCATTCCGGGTGTGACCGCGGCTTTTGCCGCCGCTGCGGCCCTTGGCATTGAGTATACGCTTCCCGAAATTTCTCAAACGTTGATTTTAACCCGGATGGCCGGCCGCACGCCGGTGCCGCCCAAAGAAGACCTGGCGTCTCTGGCCAAACATCAAGCGTCCATGGCTATTTATTTAAGCATATCCATGATCGATGAGGTCGCCGGAATTCTGGCAGAGGCTTATGGCGAGGATTCGGCTTGCGCCGTTGTCTATCGGGCCAGTCAACCGGAAGAAAAAGTTATCATAACCCGTCTGAGGGATTTGGCAGATAAAGTTCGAACCGAAAAGATAACCAAACAGGCATTGATCGTGGTCGGTAAAACCCTGGGGATCAGTACTAATAAATTAGTTTATAAATCAAAACTTTATGATAAAAATTTCAAGCATGAATTTAGAAAGTAAAGATTCCGTGGAATTCATTTGCGGCAGAGCAAGTCATATCTGACCCGGCGCTAAGGACCCGGTTTTCAATATTGGGATACATGGTTGCTTCTAAAACTAATAATGTCGCCGTCTGGGCTTTAACACCCAACGGCAAGGAACTGGCAGACAACATCCGTCGCAAAATGACCGCTGCAGACGTATATTTACCGCAAAACCTCGGTGAGATTCAGTCTGAACATTTTATGTTTCAGAAACTCGGTGAGAGGATAAAAGACGAATTTGATCGATACAGCGGCCATATTTTTATCATGAGCACCGGTATCGTGGTGCGCCTGATTGCACCGTTGATCAAACATAAAACCGAAGATCCGGCGGTGGTGGTGGTAGACGACGGCGGCCATCATGCAATCAGTCTTCTGTCCGGTCATCTGGGAGGTGCCAATGAATTGGCCCGCCAAATTGCAGCGATGATCGGGGCCCGGCCTGTTATTACCACCGCCACCGATGTCAATCAGGTCCCGGCCATCGATCTGCTGGCCAAGGAGAAGAATCTTATAATCGAAAATCCTGGGGCCATCAAAACTGTGAACATGGCGCTGCTAATGGGGAAAAAAATTATGGTATGTGATCCCTATAATTTTTTGAAAAATTCCCTGCCGGATGCTGAGAAAATAACATCCGATGAATTAATTAAACACTTTAAGAAAGAAGGTCAACATATTGATTTTGAAAATGTTGCCCATGTTTTTGTCGATGATCTCAACGTCGCTCTTCCGGCCGCCGTGCTGATTTTGCGTCCGGCCAGTCTCATCGCCGGCATCGGGTGCAACCGCAACACGGAAGCAAGCGAAATTTCAGCCCATCTGCAAGATGTGCTCGCTAAAAACAAGCTGGCCCTGGCCAGTTTGAAAGGCATCGCCTCCATCGATCTGAAAGCGGACGAAACCGGATTGATTATGGCGGCGGACAATCTCAAACTTCCGCTCACCTTTTTCAGTAAACAGGATCTTAATCAGGTCAAGAATATCAAAAACCCATCGAAAATCGTGGAAAAACATGTAGGAGTCAAAAGCGTATGCGAAGCAGCAGCAATCCTGGCAACCCGCAATGGAACGCTGATCGTTCCCAAGCAGTCGACCCCAAACGTCACGGTGGCCATCGCGCGAACCAACTGTTTGTCGTCGGAATAGGTCCGGGCAGTCCGGATCATTTAACCAAACGGGCCGGCGATGTTCTGGCCTCGGTCGAGGTCGTGGCGGGCTATAAAACCTATATCGATTTAATCCGTCCCCTGATCGACGGCAAGGAAATCATCAGTACGGGCATGACCCAGGAAATCGTGCGGGTCGAGGCCGCAATCGAACAGGCCTGCTCCGGCAAATCCTGTGCGATAGTTTCCAGCGGAGATCCGGGAATTTATGCCATGGCCGGCCTGGTCTTTGAAACCTGCAAAATTAAAGGCATCGCCATCGTGCCCCCGGGATCAAACCCCACGGAGTCAGATGATAAAAACGCGCTGATCCTGGAGGTTGTGCCGGGGATACCGGCCCTTTGTGCCGGTGCCGCGCTGCTGGGCGCGCCGCTGGCCCATGATTTTGCCGTCATCAGCCTGAGCGATCTGCTGACGCCCTGGGAGCTCATTGAGCAGCGCCTTGAAGCGGCAGCGCGCGCGGATTTCGTCATCGTCATCTACAATCCCAAAAGCAAAAAAAGGCACTGGCAACTGGAAAAAGCCGGGAAAATCATCCTCCGGCAGCGGGATAAAAACACCCCGGTCGGTATTGTTTCGCGTGCCATGCGTGCGCAGCAGCATATTGAATTCGTGGCCCTCGGCGACATGCATACCGCCGAGGTCGATATGCAAACCACCGTATTTATCGGCAGCAGTACATCGAGCCGCTATATGGACTTTATGTATACACCCAGGGGATACGCCAAGAAATATCAGATAGAGTGACCATATACCGGATTGAACTGCCAACACCGTCGCCGGTTCCGGCAAGCGGCCAGTTTAGCAGAAAAAAACGAATGAACATAATTGGAAGTTCGAAGTTGAGCGTTCGATGTTCGACCTTCAATCGGTTTGTTGTTCCAGCCAGGCGGAGATTCAAATAAATGACCAAATCAACCAAAGCTCCCTGTATTGCAATTTTTGGAACCGGTTCCGATGTGGGGAAGAGCATCATCACCACGGCTCTGTGCCGTTTGTTCGCAAACCAGGGAATGCGGGTGGCCCCTTACAAGGCCCAGAACATGTCCAACAACTCCGGCGTCACCCCTGAGGGCCTGGAAATTGGCCGTGCCCAAATCGTCCAGGCTGAAGCCGCTAAAATTCCACCCCACGTGGATATGAATCCAATTTTATTGAAACCTACCAGTGATGTCGGCTCCCAGGTTGTTCTGCTGGGCAACGCGGTGGAAAACTGCACGGCCAGCGATTATCACACCAAAAAAGAGCGTCTGTTTGCCGCCGCCTGTGCCGCCTTGGATCGACTGCGTTTAGACTATGATCTGGTGATCATGGAAGGGGCCGGATCCTGTGCCGAAGTGAATCTGATGCCCCATGATATCGTCAATTTTAGAATGGCTGAATACGCAGACGCACAGGTGATTTTAGTCGCCGATATCCACCGGGGAGGGGTATTTGCTCAAATTGTCGGAACCCTGGATTGCCTGGAAAAGGACCGTCGATCCCGCATCCAAGGATTCATCGTCAACCGCTTCAGGGGCGATATCAGTCTTTTTGAAGACGGCATCCAATGGATCGAAAAAAAGACCCACAAAAATGTATTCGGTGTGCTGCCCTGGTTTAGCCACATCCGGATCGACCCCGAGGATTCCGTGGTCATCGAAAATCCCCAAAAAGTATTCATTGAAAATACAGGCAATCCGGCTGTTGCGGTCATCCGGATACCGCATATTTCAAATTTCAGCGACTTTGACCCGTTGATTGTCCTGGACGGCCTGGATCTATTTTTTTTAGAACAGGTGCAGACGCTGACCGCTTTTAAAGCCGTTATCCTGCCGGGTTCTAAAAATACTCGCTTTGACCTGGAATGGATTAAATCAAGCGGCTGGTCGGAAAAACTGACCAGCTATGTGGCCAACGGCGGTCATGTTCTGGGCATCTGTGGCGGCTACCAGATGATGGGTAATTCCGTGCACGATTCCGACGGACTGGAAGGATCGCCGGGCACGAGCCGGGGCTTGGATTTATTGCCGGTCGAAACCGTTTTGAAGGCTCCCAAGACGACCACGCTGACCCGGTTTTCCCGCGAGGATGCCCACGGGACGGGCTATGAAATTCATATGGGACAAACCCAACGATATGACGGTGAATCCTTTTTTAGGATACGTGCGCGAAACGATATCCCCTGTGAGGACACCGATGGCTGTGTCTCGCCCGATCGACGGATAATGGGTACCTATATTCACGGCCTGTTTGAAAATCCGACCATTACCAGGCTGTGGCTAAATAGTATCGGCCTGGCCCATGTCGAAACTTCGGTGCTCGAAGGTTTGGCAGCCAAAGACAAAGAATACGACCGGTTAGCCGAGTATTTTGAATCGCACATAGATGTCGGCGGGATCGTTGCCACTGTTCCGGATATCCGGGTTCAAGGTTCCCTTGTTCGCCCTTCGGGCTGCGCAGGGCAGGCAGGGTTTAGGGGTTCAAAGGTTAAAAATAATTAAAATAGGAATTTAGTCCGTGAAGAAGAAAATATTTGTGCTGGGCGGATGCCGCAGCGGCAAGAGCAGCTATGCCCTGGAAGCGGCCCATAAGCTTGCGGGCGACAATAAAATATTCATTGCGACCTGCATTCCCCATGATGCTGAAATGAAACAGCGGGTGGCACGCCATCGGCTAGAGCGCAGCCAGACCTGGCAAACCATAGAGGCACCGATTCTTTTGCCGGAAGCCATCCTTGAAAACAGCCGCCGCGCCGATGCCATGATTGTCGACTGCCTGACCCTTTGGATCAGCAATCTGCTCATGGATTCGGCTGACTCTGAAAAAATTGAATTGCAAATACCGCGTCTGACCGATGCCATAACAAAATCCGATTGCCCGATCGTTCTGGTATCGAATGAAGTCGGCCAGGGCATCGTGCCCGAAAACAAACTTGCCCGGCAGTTTCGCGACCTGGTGGGGTACGTCAACCAGGCGGTGGCCGGGCAGGCCGACCGGGTCGTCTGGATGGTGGCGGGAATTCCGGTGGAGATTAAACGTTAGGTTAGAACCGGTTTATAGGTATTATAGGGCCTATAGGTGCAAAATAGGTCCTATAAGTCTTATAAGACCTATAATAGGTCCTATAGGACTTATTGGACCTATAGGACATATTGTAACTATGAAAAACTTCATCTCCGCCGTACAATTTATCACGATCCTCCCCTGGGGGGGTGGAGCCGAAAAATTTGATCCGCAGCGGATGGTTCCGTATTTTCCGATTGTCGGGATTGTCCTGGGTGTTTTGGTTGCATTGTTTGATTACGTCGCCCTGAGCCTCTGGGGCAGGGCGGTGGCTTCGTTGCTGGATGTTATTTTTTTGACTGTGCTTACCGGCGCTTTTCATATCGATGGACTGGGAGATGCGGCCGATGGTCTCCTGGGACAGCGTCCCAAAGAAAAAATCCTGGCGATTATGAAAGACAGCCGCCTGGGAACGATGGGGCTGGTGGCCATCGCGGCCGGTCTATCCATAAAATGGGCCGGCATTGCCGGATTGGATGCAAACCGGCCACTGCTGCTGATCATCGTTCCGGCTTATGCCCGGGCCGGCATGCTGTTCGGTATGCGATATCTGCCCTACGGGCGACCGCAGGGCGGCACGGGAGCCGGTTTTTTTAAACATGAACTGAAGCCAGCCGCATTCTGGGCCTTGTCGCTACCCGTGCTGCTCTCGATTCTATTGGGCTGGCAGGCGATCTGGCTGGTCATATGTTTTGCCGCCATCACGGCCGGCTTATTGCGGTACTATCAAAAACGGCTGGGGTGCATCACCGGCGACATGCTGGGCGCCATGACGGAAATTCTGGAATCGGGCCTGTTTTTGCTGGTTTCCACGGGAGGGATCGGATGATTCACGGTCACGGAGGGAACATTTACGAATGATGGATTGGCACACTTGCCGGTATATTCTGCCGGCGGCATTTGCGCTGGACATCATGCTGGGCGATCCTCGCCGTCTGCCGCACCCGGTGCGCTGGATGGGCCTGGCGATTGAAAGATTTGAGCCGCCCTTTCGCAAAATCCGGATGGATCTGACTTACAGCGGTGCGCTGTTTGCGGTCGTGCTGATCCTGGGGACCTGGCTGCTGGCATTTCTGGCTTTAACAGCGGCCCACAAGGTTCATCCCTTTTTTAAGATGTTACTTGAAACTATCCTGATTTGTTACTGTATTTCGATCCGTTCGCTGGATGACGCCGCGATGCAAGTGGCGCAATGTCTTGCCCAGAATAGGGTTGCGGCGGCCAGGGAAAAAGTCGCGCTGATCGTTGGTCGGGATATAAATAATTACAACAAAGAAGGGCTGGCCCGGGCTACGGTTGAAACCGTGGCGGAGAATCTGGTTGACGGGATCACAGCACCCTTGTTTTTTGCCGCCATCGGCGGTGCCCCGTTGGCCCTGGCCTATAAAATGACCAATACCCTGGATTCCATGGTGGGGTATAAAAATCAGGCCTATCGCCAGTTCGGCCAAGCGTCCGCCAGAATCGACGACGTTCTGAACTGGGTACCGGCCCGATTGACCGTGCCGTTTATTGCCCTGGCGGCCCAGATTCTGTCCGGCTGCGGAAAACGGTCACTGAAGACCGCTGTCTGTGAGGGCGCCAACCACGCCAGCCCCAATGCCGGTTATCCCGAGGCGGCCTTTGCCGGAGCCCTGGCGCTTAAACTCAACGGCCCTAATTATTACCAGGGTCAGCTGGTGGAAAAGCCGTTTATCGGCGTGCGCTTCGGTCAAACGCTGCCCGGACACATAAAAAAAGCATGCGATCTGATGCTGCTGTCCTCGGTTCTGTGGCTGATTTTCTTGCTGGGGGGAGGGGCCGTCATAATGTTCGGCGTTTAAACTATCATTAAATTTAGGCAATTTTAAATTTTAGTTCATTTTAGTTCATTTATTCCGCAATACCTGATTTTTGCGCGAGAGTAAAGATCCGGGTCCAGAGGGCCCGGCTTTGATTATCCCCGGAGGGGATTTAGTTTACCGGCATTTGACGATTTACGGAGTACTGGAGTATTGGAGTGATGGAGTAATGGAAGAACCCCCTTTTTCCATCGCTCTCAGAAAACAGACGCCTGAAGAAAACCTGAAAGTTTAAGGCTCTTTTTTTTTTAAACCAACACTCCAATACTCCAGTACTCCATTACTCCGGTTGATTTATACGGGCAGAGCCATTGATCTCTGACCTGGCCCTGAGGACCAGGTTTTCAATGTTGGAATAAAAAGCATATTTTCCATGAAAAATCAGCCAAATAGATATCCTTCTTTAACCAAATCTCATAAAGGGTTATATCCCTTCAAAATCTGCACGACCTCCTTTATCTATCCGGATCACTACATTCCGAATGTGAAGATGCTGGGACCGTATCTGGATGAAATCGAGCTTTTATTATTTGAAAGCCAGGGGATTGATGCCCTTCCTTCCCGGGCGGTCATTACAGAACTTTGCCGTTTGGCGGGAGAATTTAATCTGGGCTACAATGTTCATCTGCCCAC
This sequence comes from uncultured delta proteobacterium, assembly GCA_963710795.1. GTDB lineage: Bacteria > Desulfobacterota > Desulfobacteria > Desulfobacterales > JAFDCJ01 > JAFDCJ01. Next base: position 62,297 of record CAVQBT010000032.1, on the reverse strand, counting down.
CGATATATCCATTAGTGACCCGGACCCTGCACGACAAAACCGCGCCGTGGAAACGATGATGCGGGTAATGGATTTGGTGCAGCCCCTCGACGCTTCAGCCCTGATTCTGCATATCCCATATGGTGAAAAAGCTTTAGACGAGTCCAGGGTCGCAAAATGGAGGGAAAGCGTTTATATCAACCTTGAAAGAATGCTGCCCGCGTTGGAAAATAAAAATACCATGGCTGTTGAAACCCTGGATTATCCCCTGGATCTGCTGGAAGATATCATCGCTGATCTGGATTTAGCGATCTGTCTGGATTTGGGCCATCTGATGATATATGGCTATGATCTGATAAAGATTTATCACAAATACGGCTCTAAAACCGGCGTTCTTCATTTGCACGGCGTTGAAAACGGCGGCGATCACATGACATTGGAGCGGCTGTCTGAAAATTTGGCATCAGCCGTGCTGGAGGTATTAAAAAGATTTTCCGGAGTCGTATCCCTGGAAGTCTTTTCCTTTGAAGATTTGAATTCTTCTTTGAAATTTTTTGAAAATCACTGGAGTGAAGCACTGCTTAGGCGGAATTGACGATAATTAGCAAAATAGCCGGAAATTTAAACCGAGAGGCTGGTAACGCGTATGGCGAGCAAAGAGAGTTGGAAAGGATATACGCAAGTTTACACGGGCAACGGCAAAGGAAAAACCACGGCCGCCATCGGATTGGCGATCCGGGCGGCAGGTGCCGGATTAAAAGTGTTTATAGCCCAGTTTATCAAAATGGGAGACTATAGTGAAATTAAGGCCTTAACAAGATTTTCCGATTTGATTACGGTGGAGCAGTTCGGCCTGGGCCGTTTTGCCAACCGCCAGCCGGCGTCCGAGGATATCGCAGCCGCCCAAAAGGGGCTTGAACGGGTCGGGGCGGTTATGGCCTCGGATGAATATGACATCATCATTATGGAAGAAGCCAATGTGGCAGCGAAGCTGGGAATTATTGGCGAGCAGGATCTGCTAAAATTAATTATTAACAAACCGCCTGATCAGGAACTCGTTATCACGGGACGGGGTGCATCAGCGCGCGTAATCGAGAAGGCAGACCTGGTTACCGAGATGAAACCGATTAAACATTATTTCCAGAAAGGGGTTCCGGCCCGGGTCGGAATCGAAAAATAGGACCAGAATTTTAGATCAGAAATTAATCGGTTGACAAAAAATCCCATTATCCTTAAAAATGTTGCTCAAATTTCAGCGGAGGGAATAGCCATTTTTTATCATCAGAAACGTTCCGGATTGATCAAAGATGTCGGCCTGGGTCTAATCCATCTTTATTATGGACTGGGAAAAGGAAAAACCACGAGTGCGGTGGGTCTGGCAATGAGGGCCGCCGGCGGCGGCTTCCAGGTGGATTACGTTCAATTCATGAAGTCCGGAACTTCGGCAGAAGTGGCAATTTTCAAGCAAATTTCAAATATCCAGTATTGGTGTCCCGGCAAACACCCGTTTATTATGACCCGCGGCCCCTTGCCGGAGCATTTCGAACATGCCGCCAAAGCGTTGAGTTTTGCCTTTGAGGCGATCGAAAGAGGAACCCACCTTCTCGTTTGTGATGAAATATTAGACGCTTTAATTTTCAATGTTCTTGAAAAAGACCAGCTGCTGGATCTGATGAAGAAGTGCAAAAATAAGGTTGAACTAGTTATGACCGGCATCAATGCGCCGGCCGAAATTGTGGCGCTGGCTGATTATGTTACGGAACTTGTGCAGGAAAAGCACCCATATTACAGTGGCATGCGAGCCCGCAAGGGAATTGAGTACTAGGCGCAGCGCGACATACTAGTGACAATTTATTTTCGAAAACTCCTGGTATCTTCGGGTGCCGGCTGTCTCTTTGGCAATTAATTTTTTCCAGGCGAAAATGTTTATGCCGGCCTTCCTTCCCAAATAGAGATCTGAAAAGCTCCAACAAGCGGGTTTACCCATTATAATGACAGACGCTCTAATCAAACGACGAATTGAGCAGTTCGTAAAAAGGGAAGGGCGCAGGCCGCGGATTCTGGTAAGCAATATGGGGCAAAAAAGTCATGGCTATGACACCAAGCTGCTGGCCGCCTTTTTTGCCGAATCCGGATTTGACGTTGACATTAGCCCGCTGCACCAGACACCCCGGGGTGCGGCCCGAATGGCAATTGAAAATGATGTTCACATAATTTGTTTTTTAAGCACTGAATACAATTATAAACGCCTGATCACAGACATGGCCAAGGAACTCAACGCCGTGCATGCTGAAAATGTCAAAATTGTCATGGGAGGTGCCATACCCCGGTCTGATTACAAATTTTTATATGGTGCCGGTGCCGCTCTGATTTTTAGCTCGCTGCCGGCAGATAAGGGAGAGATAAATCAGCTTTTAGACTTGTTCGAATAATTTTAAATTTGCTCGAAAGCATTTTGGCTGGGAAAGTTATATGATATCAATCCAAGTATGGCAAGCGCATAGGGACAAGACACGAACATGCAAATTCAAAATTATATTGACGGGGTTTTAGCAAAAAACAGGCGCATAATTTCAAAAACCATCACGTTAATTGAAAGCTCTCTTCCCGCGCATCGAAAAATGGCGAAAGCCATCGTCGATGGGCTCCTGCCCCATGCCGGCCAAGCGGTGCGTATCGGCATCACGGGAGTGCCGGGGGTCGGAAAAAGCACTTACATCGAAAGTTTTGGACTGCAATTGGTGCAGCAGGGCCATTGGGTGGCGGTGCTGGCAGTCGATCCCAGCAGTTCCAAAAGCGGTGGCAGCATCATGGGAGACAAAACCCGTATGGAAAGGCTTTCGCTTGAGCAGCGGGCCTTCATCCGGCCTTCTCCATCGGGCGGCACATTAGGCGGCGTCGCCCGGCGAACCCGGGAAACAATTGTTGTTTGCGAAGCCGCCGGATTTGATGTCATCATTGTGGAAACGGTAGGGGTCGGTCAATCAGAAACTACTGTCGCATCAATGGTCGACTTTTTCCTGGTACTGATGCTGGCCGGGGCCGGAGACGAGCTTCAGGGCATAAAAAAAGGAGTGCTCGAACTGGCCGATGCGATTGCCATTAACAAGGCCGACGGCGACAATATCGCCAAGGCTGAAAAAGCCAAAATAGAATATGAAAATGCCCTGAATCTTTTAACGCCTTCGTCTAAGATCTGGTCGCCCCCGGTTCTGATTTGCAGTGCCGTCACCATGGCCGGAATCGAGGATATCTGGCAGACCATTCTGGATCATAGGAAAAAATTCGAGCGCTCCGGTGAATTGGATGAAAAACGCCGCAAACAGGCCCTTGACTGGTTGTGGGCTTTGGTGGAAGAAGGCCTCAGAGAGCGCTTTTATAGAAATCCGGCGGTTGAAAAACATTTGCCTGCAATCGTTAAGGCTGTTGAAAAAGGCGAAACCGCCCCCACGGCCGCCGCCCATCGGTTGCTCAATCTGCACGACGTTTGAATCAAATTCACCCCTAAAGGCACTGAAAATCATCGAAAAGACGATTGACAGGATTGGCTGCCCATGATTCAAAAGGTACTCGGATATCAGACCATCCTTGTGCTGCAATCGAAAATTAAAATATGATTTTGCTGGATGTTATATAAATATTAAAAGCGAATATCGAAGCCACCCCATCGGGAAAGGAGAATACGTTTCATGACAGAGTTAACCCCCAGAGAGAGAGTAATGAGAGTTTTTCGCAAAGAACCGGTTGACACAATGCCCTTTTTCAGCGGCTACGGGATGGTCGTCCTGCCGGCTATCACCGAACTGGGATTCCGATTTCCCCAGATCCACACCAATAAAGAGATGATGGTTCAATCGGCAGTCTTATCAAGCCGCATGTTTGGTTTCGACTCGGTGGTCGTCCCCTATGATATGACAGCCGAATCCGAAGCGCTGGGCAACGAAATCAGCCTCTATGAAAATTCCGAGGATATCCTCTATCCGACCATTCCCGAGAAGCGCTGGCAAGGTCTGGAAGAAATCGATATTCCGGACAATATTCTGGAGCTGGGACGGATGCCCATGATCCTCGAAGCCATTAAACTTGCCAAGAAGGAAGCACCCGAATATGCCATCGGGTCCTGGCTGCTGGGACCCTTTACCATGGCGGGCCAGCTTTTTGAACTGGGGCTCATGCTCAAAGGGGTTTTTAAGCAGACAAAACTGGTGGAAGCCGCCCTGGATAAAATCAGCGATATGATCATCAAGATCGGCCTGGCGCAACGGGCTGCCGGGGCCGACTTTATTACCCTGCGGGAGATGGGTACGGGCACGGATCTGATCAGCCCCCGGACCTGGAAGACCCTGATCATGCCGCGCGTCAAACGCATCCTGGCGGCCTGGGAGTCGCCCAAGGTTCTGCATATTTGCGGTGCTACCGACATGATCATCGAAATGATGAATGAATGCGGCGCCGATGCTCTCAGTGTCGACATCAAAAACAATCTGGTTGAATCGCGCAAAAAAATTGGCAATGATGCCCTTCTGTTCGGAAATTTCGATGTATTCGCACTGCCCTGCAAGGAAGAAACTACCGTGGAGCAGGCGATCGAGGGGATTAAAGTCAATATCGACGGCGGGGTGGATGCGGTCTGGCCCGGCTGCGACCTGTGGCCGGACATCAAAGAGGAAAACCTGCGCGCCATCGTAAAGACAGCCCGGGAATACGGACGCAAACCAAGCCCGGCGGTGGGACGTTTGGGCTAGACTCGTCGCCATGGAAGAAATTTGGATTATCGGCGTCGGCCGGTTTGGATCCGGCGCTTATCAACGGTTGGCGAAGGCCGGCAAAGCCAGGCATTTTGTTCTGGTCGACCCTGTGGCGCAAAAGATCCGGCGGTACAAAAGCCCAGCCACCAAGCTTGAAGTTTCTGATGGCATAGAATTTCTTACGAAATGTCTGCAACAGGGCCGCCAACCGGACTGGATCATACCGGCCCTTCCGCTGCATCTGGCGGCCGAATGGTTGCTGCTGCATCTGGGACCGGCAAGACTAAAACGGGTTCGGCTGCCGGCTGAACTCGCGAAATTGGTTCCCAATCCGTTCACGGGTCGCGAAGGAAACCTATACACCAGCCATGCCGATTTCAGGTGTCCGCAAGATTGTGATGAACCGCGGGATATCTGCACGATTACCCGCAAATTGCGAAAACAAAACATGTACGATCTCCTTGGCGGTTTACATTTGGAACCGTTTAAGCCGCTGAACATACGCAGTCACCAACTGGGGCCGGGGATCGGGGGCTATCGTGCCGAACAGCTGTTTGAATTGAGGGAAAAAGTGGAACGAGCCACCGATCCTGTTTTACTGAGCACAGCCTGCCGCTGTCACGGGGTTATTACCGGTATGGAGCCGCTTGGATAGCTGAATATTGTTTAACCTGAGCGATACGTGATTGGACGGAATCGGGCAGAAATAATAGTTGAATTCATTTTTATTTGTCATCAACCTTGATGATGGTAAAATCTCATCCATCTAACGACCCACTATTCCTGCCGGCCATCCGCGCTGCTTTTTTCAGGATAGATTGAATGTTTGCTCCAGAATTGAGCATCCCGGCAACCTAATATCGCTGCGGCATCGATATCATTGCCGGCCTGGTGGTAGCGGCCCAGCGCATAATAACAGGACCCTCTCACAAAATAGGCTTCGGCATAGGCAGGATCTTTTGCAATGACCAGGTTAAGGGCATCAATCGCTTCACGGTGACGGCCATCTCGCGCCAGCCGCCGTCCTTTTTCAAACCAGTCCTTGGCGGTCGAGTTTATATAATTTCGTTTTTTCCATTTACCTCTTCAATATAATTGGCCGATTTTCAGGATTGGAAATACGGTTGAAAAAGACCTCTAACGGACCAATTTCCGGTTCGGCAAGCCTGTCCAATAGCCGGCATGGAATCGGGAGGCCCGATAAACACCACCATGTTTTTATGTTGGATACGATTCTTGGCCACGGTGGTTGGTTCCACCGTCCAGGCACCCATCACGTAATTGAATAGATACAGGCAGTCGTTTTGTTCAACGAATCCTTTGGCCCTTACAATCGAAGCGGGCAGGGCTTGGGCCAGGGCGCTGATCTGGGCCAGATCGTCGCCCAGCCAGTGGTATGCCACCGACATCAGGGTGTCCGGCGGGGTAATCTCAAGATCAGAGGTGTTTAGGAGATCGTCGATGAATTGCTCAAGGGCTGCATCCGACAGCTGCGCGGTAATTGCATTTCCCGCTGGGTGTTTCTGCGGGTAGGGAGATTCAGACAGCACGGGTTCAAAAAATGATTCCAGCGGAATATCGGCATAGGTCGTTTCAAATATTGACGGATCCGGCTGAAATTGGCGAATGACATTTTTGGTATTCTCAATGGCTTCCGGGTCGGCCAGGTCGATCTTATTTAAAATAAATAGCGTGGAAGAGGCGATCTGTTTTTCGAGGGAGGCATAAACGCCGAAGGCCTCCATGAAATGAACCGCATCGATCACACAAAACTGTTCCCTAAAATGAAAGCGATCGTTGAAAATGGGCAGCATTAAATCCTTTTTAAGGTCGGAGGGGTTGGCCACCCCGGTCGACTCGATCAGCAGAACATCGGGCTGCACCTTGCGGCTGAGTTCATAGAGGCCCTTGATAAAATCGGTTTTAACACAAACGCAAAAGATGGAGCCTTTGCTGATTTCCAGCATGTCAATATCATCACCTTCAACCAGGGCGCCGTCAACGCCGATTTCACCGAATTCATTCACCAGAAGGGTCAGCTTTTTATCTTTTGGAAACGCATCAATGAGCCGATTGAGAAGCGTCGTTTTGCCGGAACCTAAAAAGCCCGTAATCAAATATACGTTGGTAATTTCGGACATGCCTGATAGCCTAACCTCTTTTTCTTGCAATGAATTTCAGCGCGGCAAGCCGCTGGGTAACAATGTATGATAAACTCTATCCTAACGCAGCAAGCTGCGGGGAATTAAACCCGTCAGATTTCGCAATCTCCGCCACGCATTTATTGTAATCTATGTAATCTGCGAAATCTTTGGATTAAACCGCTTCCTCCTGGCACGGCTCAAATCGAATCGATGCATCACGCGGCAATGCCACTTCCATGGCCACTTCCGCGGCTTTGAGCACCGCCGCCGGCGCCGGGCAGGAAGGATGACAGCCCGCCTGTTCGGCGGCCAGGTATACCGGGTTGCGGGTCACCGGCGCAAAAATCTCCTGCAACGTCAGCTGACTCAGACGTTCAGAAAGCTGCCGGATCTGTTGACATTCAGATCCGGTGATTTCCAGACCGACGGCGCTGTTGTCTATTTTCCATGCTTTTATGCACCAGGCAAAACCGCAGATACCCGCAGTTACGGAAACACAGGTATCACTTGACTGACTTTTGATTTTTTCGTTGTTGAGGGCCATAGTTCGTGTAGTCGTCGTATAACTTATCGTTATAATTAAAGGTTTCAGGCGTCAGGTTTCAGAAATTTGATTTGGTAGATCCTGAAACCTCCTACTGGTTCAAAATCTCATCCGGCACAATGCCTTGGAGATGCGGAAATTTATCGGTCATATGCGGCAGCTGCATGGCTTCCATAAATTCCTTTTGGAAGTCGCCTTCGACCGTTAATTCGATGTATTCCACATTGCGGGAGCACCAGTTGGCTTCCACCCGTTTTTTCACGTTCAACAGGGCCGCCCGGCAACCATCGCCCGCGGCATTGCCCACACCTTCGATCATCTCGATCTCACAATCCGGAAAGAGGCCCATAACCAGGGCTTTGGTACGGTCCACATGGGTGCCGAACGCACCGGCTATCTTGACTCGATCGACTTTTTTCAGCCCCATGCGATTGACCATCAGTTTGCAGCCGGCGTACAGGGCACCCTTGGCCAGTTGAATCTGGCGGATGTCTTTCTGGGTGACCACGATATCCTTGTCAATGCTGGATTCTTCGGCCCAGGCCAAAACGAATTCAGGCTGTTTGGTGTCCGGATTGATGCGAAAGCGCTCGTGGCCTTCCAGCGCTTTTTTATTGAAGGCACCGCTTTTGGCAACTATTCCCGCGCGGTACAGCTCCGCCAGCAGATCTAAAATACCGGAGCCGCAAATGCCTTTGGCCTTCATTTCCTTGGGATCCGAGAACTTGCGCCAGGCATCCCGGCCGATGACTTTGTAGTCGACCGCCTTGGTTTCCGGATCGATTTCAATGCGCTCCATGGCGCCCGGTGCGGCCCGCATACCGAAAGTCAGCTGGGCTCCCTCGAGGGCCGGACCGGTTGCACAAGAGGATGAGATCAGTTTGTGGCGGTTGCCTAAAACGAGCTCACCGTTGGTTCCGATATCGATGATGAGCTGATTTTCCTCATGCTTGTACGGTTCTTCAGCGATCAGCACGCCCACGTTGTCCGCGCCCACAAATCCGGCTTCGATCGGCAGCACGAACATGAAGGATGACGGGTTGATTTTGATGCCCAGGTCCCGGGCCCTGAGATCCAGGCTGTGATGGATGACCGGCGGAAACGGCGCCATTCCCACATGCTCGGGGTCGAGGGACAGAAAAATGTGGTGCATGGCCGTATTGAAGCCGATCGTAATGTCCTCGATATCTTCCCGCATCAGGCGCAGATAGGTCTTGCCTTCTTCGGGAACTTCCACATATTCGGCGGGTCCTTCTTCGCCCTTTTTCTTTTTAACCTTTTTCTTGGGAGGAAAGGTATTGGCGACGGCCTTGTCAATGAGTTCGTTGACCCCCTCGATAATGTCATCACTCATGCGCTGCAGGCCGTCCGGCGTCGTCATATGATAGGTGATCCGGGCCATGACGTCTTCGCCGTACTTGCATTGGGGGTTCATCATGGATACCGTGTCGATTACATCCATAGTGGTCAGATCACAGAAATAGGCCGCCACGGTGGTGGTCCCCACATCAATGGCCAGCCCGTAAGCGTGCTCATGTTGGCCCGGCCGCACCCGGATGATTTCCTTGTCATTCCAGACACTGACCGTCACCGCCCATTTACCGTCACGCAGGGCATTGGGCAACTGCCTTAAGGCAAAGATGTCAATGGTCAGGTTATTCAGCCCGTAATCCCGTTCGATCCCCCGGCAGATTCGCTCGAAATCGCCGGTGGGCTCTTCAAATGACGGCGGGTCGACTTCGACATAGTAAAGTTTAATGGCCGGATTGTGTTCGATCAAAATGTCGCGGGCCGCTTTGCTGACAACCTGCTTGCCGGCCCGGGACTCCTCCGGCACAAAAACCAGAATATCATCTTCCACCGTGGCCGCACAGCCGAGTCGGAATCCTTTTTCCCGGCGTTCGGCGTTGATAAACTTTTCTTCTTCCCTCTGCCAGGGGCTGACGTGGGACATGCTTGACTGAATGCCGTATTTTTCGAAATGCCCTTCTTCAATGCGCACGACACACTTGCCGCACACTTTCTTTTCACCGCACAGGGCTTCGATGTCGGCTCCCAGCAATCGCGAGGCCTCGATCACGGTGATACCTTTCGTCACTTCACCCCGGCGGCCGGACGGCTGGAAAATTACCATTGCGTTATTTTCAGACATTGCTTAAACTCCTTAATTCTATTCATTTTAGGCAATTTAGTTCATTTTAGGCATTCGTTTCTTCCACCATATTACCAGATTGTTATAATAAGGGGCTGAAGTAAAAATTAATATGACAAAGTAGAGCTATCCATCTTTATTCTGAATTTCTCTCAGCCGTCCGATCATCTTGATGCCTTCTGAAACCGCATTGCCGGCCGATTCGGCATAGCCGTCAGCCCCGAACAGGTTGGCCACATCCTGGGTCACCGGCGCTCCGCCCAGCATGATGCCCACGTTCGGATTTTTTTCTTTGATCATCTGGATGACCTTTTTCATACCCAGCATGGTGGTCGTCATCATGGCCGACATGGCAACCACCTCCGAGTCCGTATTGAGTTGCTCTTCCACAAATTTTTCCAGGGGTACATCCCGGCCGAGATCATGAACTTTCCACCCGGCCACATCAAACATCATTTTGACCAGGTTTTTGCCGATATCATGCACGTCTCCCTGGACGCTGCCGATAACGACCTGGGCGTTGATACCGTCTTCCTGCTCAGGAATATGAGGGCGCAGAATGTCCAAACCGGCATACAGGGCATCGGCGCACATCAGGACCTCGGGCACAAAATATTCGTGGCTGTCATAAAGGTCCCCAACAATACCCATGCCGGCTGCCAGCCCGTCCATAACCATTTCAAGCGCATCGTAGCCGTCATCCAGGGCCTGTTGGGCCGCCTGCCTGACGTCGTCTTCCTGAAATTCAACCACACCGGTTTTTAATTTTTCCAACAGCTCTTCTTTTGATGCCATTATTCTTATCTCCCATGTTTTACAGTTAATAGTTAAACGTTTCGGATACTGTGCAGCTCAATTAAATATGAGGTATGTTTGAGATCCGATAGTTCACGTTAATCGGTTAAAGATTTGAGCTGTTCCACAAAATCCGGGAACAGCTTGAAAAGGGGATGCTCGGGATCCCTGGGAAACTGCCGGGTCTCAGCGAACATCGTTGTGGCTAAAAACGCATCGGCCTCGGCCACCGCCGGAAAAATCCGGCTGGCACCCGCCATCGGGCCGGAAAAAATCATGTCATGATACAAAAACGCCGAGAGTGCCTCCAGGGCAGCGTCGGTGGCCGACCAGCCTTTAAAGCCCCATTTTTCCTTAAAGCGGTTTAAATCCATGTAGGATCCGTTGCTGGGTGCACTGGCGGTCGGCAGACCCCATTTTTCCTTTATGGCCCGGTTGGCGACGCCGCAAAATGCCGTTGCAGGGCCGTTCATGACCGATGAATCGACAAAAATGCTTTCAAACTCGGCGCCCACCCTTTCAATCGCGTCCAGCAGTTTTTGGCAGCCGGTGACCCGGCCGCTGGGCATTTGATCTTCCTGATCAAAGGCCACCAGCAACACATGCTTGACGCCCATTTGAGAAATTTCCCGGATTTCGGTTTCCAGATCCTGTTCCCAGACCGTCAGACTATTATAGAACATGCGGTCCAGCAATCCTTTTTCGGCGCAATAGGCCGCGCCTGCCAGTTTGGGTTTCATGACCCAGGCGTCGATACAAAACGGCATGTCACTGACGGAAGTCACAAAATCAATAAAAAGTTTGAATTCCTGCTCCGTATTGGCGACGATGTCCGCCATACCCGGAACACCGGTTTCTGTACTCATGCGCTCCTGGGTTTTAAGCAGTGCTTCGGCGCGCTTCTCGTTGAATCCTTCCTTGCGTTTGCCGTCAAATACGCGGTCGCCTTTCTGAAAAATCGAACTGACACACACGCAGGGATACTCGCCGGGTTGCCCGCCGAATTTTACACCGCCCACCTCACAAACTTTTTGTTCCGTGTTCAATTGAAACATCCCGTCCTCCTCAATTTGGTTCATGGCCGCCGTTAATTCATTTTCTAAAAAAACGAATACGTTATAACGAACCTGCTCCGGTTTGGGAATCGTCCAAAGGTTGATTTTTTGGATGAGAGGAGATGAATTTGGGCGGGAGTTTACAGGATAGGGCCTATATGACCTATCGGACCTATAAATAATAGGACCTATCGGACTTATAGGACCTATAAATAATAGGGCCTATTGGACTTATAAGACCTATATTACTTATAAGCCCTATAGGACCTATCCTTACAGCTCCGGATCCACAATCTTCAACTGAATGGCCAAATGGACCAGTTTGACCGGGGTATCGACCCCCAACTTTTCCATGATCTTGGCCCGGTGTGATTTAACGGTGCTGATGCTGACACATAAGGTCTCAGCGACTTGACGGGTCGAATGTCCTTCGGCAATCAGTTGAAAAACCTCTCTTTCCCGGTTGGACAGAGTCTTGTAGCGCTCGGCCTGGGATGAAACTTGGCGGGGCGAACGGTAGGTCTCCACCAAAACCTTGGAGATGACGGGGCTTAAATAGGTTTCGTCTTTCATGGCGGCGTGGATGGCATGGATAATGTCCCGCCCGCTGGAATCTTTCAACAGATAGCCGGAAACGCCGGCTTCGAACAGTTCATGAATATAATGCTCGTGGGAATACATGGAAAGAATCAGGATCTTGGTTTTGGGCAAATGCTTGCGAATCCGTTTGGCAGCCTCGATGCCGTTCATGCGGGGCATGGCGATATCCATGATCACCACATCCGGTTTCAATTCTTTGGCCAGGTCGACGGCTTTGCGGCCATTGGTGGCCTCACCGACGACCCTGAGATCCGCCTGCTCTTCAAGCAGCCGGGCCAGACCCTGCCGGACAATAGTGTGGTCGTCGGCCACCAGGATGCTGATTGCGTTACTCATGCTGCGAGTCCTCGCAATAGGGTATTTTGATCCGGATCCGGGTGCCCTGACCCGGAAAACTGCGCAGCTGAAACGATCCCCCCAGAAGGGTTGCGCGCTCGCGCATACCGATGATGCCCAGGCTTCTTTTGTCTTTACCGACGATTTGAGTATCAAATCCGACACCATCATCTTCAGCCTGAAAAATAATTCGAGGGTAGCTCTTGATAATCGACAGTACAAATGTCTCCGCACCGGAGTGTTTGAGAGCGTTGGTGAGTGCTTCCTGGCTGAAGCGGTAAAGAACCGTTTCAATGTCAGGAGCCAGCCGCTGGTCGAACCCCACCATGTTAAATTCAATGTCAAGCGCAGAGTGATTCTCTATTTCTTTGAAATACAGATCAAGAGCCGGCTCCAGGCCCAAATCAATCAAAAGGGTCGGATGAAGATGGTAGGACAACCGGCGGATTTCCGATGAAGTTCGTTTGATCATTTTGCGGATCTCGCCGATTTCCTCTTTAAGAAGCGCATCATTGGGAGCATGGTTTTCCTCCAGACGGTCCAGTCCCAATTTAATGGCAGTCAGGGATTGACCGGCTTCATCGTGCAGTTCGCGGGCGATCCGGCGACGCTCCTCTTCCTGGCTCTGGAATAGCTTTTCGGTCAGCTGACTCAATTCCTGGCGATGCTGCCGAATGGTTGCGAGAAGTTTCGTGTTTTCGATCGCCCCCCCGAGAAAATTCCCCAGCGAACCGATCAGGTGAACTTCATGGCGGTTGAGTACCCGTGACGCGGGTATATCGAGTCCCAAAAAGCCAACTCCCCGGCCTTTAAAGGTAATCAGGAAACTACTCAGCCAGGGTGCCGCGTTTCCGCCTTGCGGCCGATAGCTGACCTGGAACGAAGGAAACGTCGGTTTGGGGGCAAAATAGGTGTCTTCTTCAATCAAATACTTTTTGAGCAGTTTATCTTTGAAAATGACATGCGTCTTTTCACCCGCGAAGGGACTGGGAAGTCCGGATCGGGCCTGCAGCAGCACTTCCCGAGCCTCAGGGTCGATTAAAAAAATGGCCCCGCACTTCAATCGCAGGGCGTTAAGCACATTGTCCAGGGTGAATTTCAGCAGCTGTTCGAGGTCGGTGGCATCATTTAAGGTCACCGCCAGGCTGTTTAAAATGGATAGCTCGCGATTGCGCCGCCAGACTTCTTCTTCCGTTTTTTTGCGTTCGCTAATGTCTTTAAAAATTTCGAGTCCGCCGGCAGTCCGCCCGGATCCGTCCCGAAAAACAGAGGTCGAGCAGAGGACGGGTATCTCTTTGCCCTCGATGCTGGTAATCATGTATTCCCGGTTCTGAATATTTCTGCCTTCGGCAATGGCCCGCTTCAGGGCACAGTCCGTTTCGCAGATCGAATTTTTAAACACATCTTTGCAGTACATGCCCACGGCATCCGCGGCCGAAAAACCGGTGATTTTTTCGGCCGCCGGGTTAAAATACGTGATGCGCCACTCGTTATCGATCGTAAAGAGTCCGTCCGGAATTCGGTTTAAGGTCTCGACAAAACTTTCTTCTTTTTGGTAGATAAGCTCCAGCGCTTTGGTATTATATTTGTGAACTTGATCCGCTAAAAAATAATTCCAGCCCTGGGGATGCCGCTCGCCCTGTTTTTTGAAATAAGAACAGGCCAGGCAAAAAGACAGCTTCTGGAAAAAATCCTCTTCGATCTTATTGGCGCAATGGGTTTTGGGTATGAGCCAACAATCCATGGATGGCTTGCCGTGGGCCGGGCAGAGTACTTTAGTGCACGCCAGCGTCTCCCAGCAATTTATCTGGTGGGCCGTGCGGCGGCCGTCAAATTTGATTTTGATTAGATGATTTTCTAACAACGAACTCACAGTAAGGGTCTCCCTTTGCGCGGCAGAGTGGTTCTTCAGCGCTAAAATCAAGGCACCCGCCGGGATAATCAGCGCCGTATATCAGATCCATGAAGGCCGCCGCCAGGCCGCGCAGCATATAACATTTGCCGGTCGGGGCGGTACCGAAGCGTTCCAGATAGCCGCTTGCTTCATAGGAATCAGGCACCCGGATGCGAAGTTTTCGATCGGGTAAAATCTCTTTTACTTCCAGGCCGCCCCAGCCAAATGCCACTGCGACCGAGGCAAAGCCGGATATTTGATCATCCGTTTTATCGATCATGGGGGTAATGATTTCGGTCCATTCCCAGGAATCGCGGATCCCCTGAAATGTGGCATAACCGCACTCCTGGGCCGCTTTGATGAGAAGCGTTTCGGCTTGGTGGCGGTCACCGAGTTTTTGTTCGAAGTCAAAGCTGAGTGCATTGTAGTACTGAACTGAAAAAAGCGACAGGTACACCCCAAAAAGAGGAATAATCCCTTTGGAATCCCTTATCTGACTGCCTTCCATGACCGCATTAATAATTTTGGTGCCGTCAATTGCCAATCAGGCCTCCTCAATTTGAAACGCGCAGGTTTCGTCCCGCATCATTTTGCAGCGTTTCTCCTCAACGGCATAGCATCCCGGAGATCGGCCGTAAATCGCTTCCAGGGCCCCGGCCACCCAGCCCCGGGTAAAATGGCATCCCGGTGTGTCCCGTTGGCCATGCTTGGCAAGCCACCCGGTGACATGGTGACTCGAAGGGCTCACAACGTGTCCGCCGTTCGGTTGGATCCGTTCAAAAAGAAGGATACCCAAGCCGCAGTGTTGAAATAAAATTCCGGCCATTTCCAATTTCGATTTTACGGTCGTGATCTGCGGATATTGGTTGAGCAGATGTTGAAAGCTTTGGTAGCTGGCCTCCTCGGCCGATTTAAAAAGAAGTGCGATACCCTCGGTTCCCAAATTGTCCTCGATGGTTTTTTGAAGATTGATATTGTAATGATGACCGTGCATTGCAATCGGCTGACCGGATAATATGATTTTGTGCCCTTTCCGTGCCAGTTCGCTTTTCCAATCGAAAAATCCCATTCGTTGCCCCTTTCAGCGATTGCATCGCTGAGAATAAATCGGATCATAACACGGCCATAATTTGATTGAAATCTTAAATTTGCTATCCAACGGGTCGCTGTCCAAATTTGACACCATATGCTAATGCGGGTATATTCACCCTGGTTTCAAACCCCATGACTTCAGGAGAAGCAAATGACTGATAAACCAGGCCCTCAGGGAATAGATAAAGCCCGGGTGGTCCTATTGTCGGGCTATTTAGGCGCCGGTAAAACGACCCTGCTGAAGCGGATTCTCTCCTGGGAAACCGATCTTTCGGAGACCGTTGTCCTGGTAAATGAGTTCGGTGAGGTCGGCATTGACGGCGCATTGTTAAAAGATTCGGGCTCGGACGTTGTTGAACTCACCAGCGGTTGCATTTGCTGCACGCTCAGCGTCGGTTTACATCAGTCGTTGACCAGGATTTGGAATCAATTCGGTCCCCGCCGAATTTTCATTGAAGCTTCCGGCGTGGCCGATCCAATTACGACGGCTGCCGTAATCAACCGACCCGAACTGGCGCAATTTATGACGCTGTCTAAAATAATCACGGTTTTGGACGCGGATTTCTGGATGGCTCGGGAGGCATTCGGGACGCTGTTTTATAACCAGCTGGAAATGGCCCATCTGATTTTGCTGAATAAAATCGATTTGCTTAACGACGGGCAAGCCTCTCAATTTTTAACCGAAATTCACCATACCGTGCCGGATTGCCAAGTGGTGCCGACTATTCACTGCGCAATCGACCCGCAAACCCTGTGGGCCGAGGTGAATCCAAAAACAGCGAAATTAAAATCAATCCAATTTTATCAACCGGATGGTGCATTCCGCAAGCTCCGATCCGAAGCAACCCGGCTGCGGCAGGCGGCCGATGCGTCGAACTATGTATCCTTTGCGTTTGAAAGTGACCAAGTGATTGGTGAAGATTGCTTTTGTCAATTTATCGACAAACTGCCCTGGGAGGTATTCCGGATTAAAGGCCCGGTGCAATTCGCAGACCGGGTGGATCTGCTCAATTTCGTCGGCGGCAAAAGCCGGTGGCTACCCTGGGAAGGCGAATCGCAAACGAAACTGGTATTCATCGGGTGGGATATCGACCCCCAAGCAGTTCTAAAAAACCTGTCTGCCTGTATGGTCGATACTTAATTCATTTTAATTTTAGAGATGCCGTGGCGGTATTCCAGGTATCAATCAGAATATCGAGTGTGCCCGGGCGGATTTCTTGACGCAAGCCGAACCGGGCATTAAAGTCATTGGAGTTTTGTTTCATGGTCTCTTCGGACATGATCGCGGTGGGTATCAATAAAGACCGCTCATAATTTTTAAACAGCCGCCGGGCCATAGCCTCGCTTAAATTGCCGAACTCCCTGTCAAACATCCTACGCCAGTGACAGGTCCAGCCGGGAATCATAAAAAAAGTTCCAGCCACCTTGCATTGTTCTTCATAGTAGCTTTGGCGCCCGCCGATAACCAGCCCGACACAATCATCCACCGGATGGTCCTCATCCATGGGAATAAAAATCGGTACGCCGGCACCGGACAATCGTTCATGCGGCTTTTCCAGCGCATTGCCGCACAATCCATAACCGAGCAGCAACGCATCCACCCGGGGGCCCATTGCGCACGCTGCATCGACCAGGCCCTGTTGGAGGAGATTTTTGCGGTTGTGCAGGCCCAGCTCCAATACACGCACCAAGACTTCCAGACGGCATGCCGGATCGGGCGTAAATGATTCCAGGTCGGCGATTCGATGGAGATTCGGTGTTGATGCGAACTCAAGCGCCTCGAGCAGTCGATCCGAGCGGCTATTATCCAGAACAGTTATCCGCGCGATATTTTTATCTGAATTAAACAGATAGGCGAATTCGAGTTCTAGAATTTCACAGGTTAATATTCCCAGTACACTCATAGCTGATATGAAATATAATATAAAACAATAAAATTATATGCGAAGCATATTGTAATTAATCCGCCAGCGCAACTGCCTGAAAATTATCTACAATTTTAAAAAATCATTGAAAACCCTGGATGGGCATTTCTCAGGGCGGAATAATTAAAAAAACACTTCCTTAAAAACATAGGAGCCCGGAAAATGTTCGTCGGCCAGCAAGGTAACTGCACGCGTCATATCCCGCTCGCCGCACAGGTAAAAATCATAACTTGCGGGCGGCAAGTTTTTCTTTATGTAACCGGCGGCATTGCCTTGAAATGTCCCCGGCGGCAGCGGTTCATCAGATGACGGCGCTGAGAGGCAGGGAACGTACTCGGATGCAATCTTACGGCATAGTTCCTGATAATAAAAATCTGCAGTGAATTCAACTTCATGAAGCAAAATGAAATCGGTTATTCCGGAACGGCCCATGGAAACAAAGGGCGCAATGCCCGTGCCGGTGGCCACAAAAACGGGAGGTCGCTCGGAACGATTAAAGGTAAAATAACCGTGGGGACCTGTTAGGTTAAATCGGGTGCCCAGTTCGGCATCGGCCAGGACCGGTGAAAAATTGCCCCGGGGAACATGATAAACGCACAGCGCCAGGGTCGGATCATCCGGTGTGGAAAGCAGTGAATAATATCTTTCGATTGATTCATGGATGAAACGTATCGTCTGGCCGGCTTTGAATTCAAAGGATGGCGGACGGGTCAGTTCGATTTCAAAGGCCTTGTCGGTCAATTTGCGGCGCTGCAACAATTCGACGATGTGGATCGCATCCGGGTTATCCGGCGTCGGCAGGTTTTTTTTCCCCAAAGGTAAAGTCTCCCATGTACTGGAACCTGAATTTTGCAGGAATCAAGTCAAATGAAGTCGGGTCGTTCAGCGGCGTTCCGCTGCATTTCCCGTCAAATTTATAACCGGTTTGCAGTGCCATGTCAAGATTCAGCCGGTCAAACCTTACCGGGAAGTGCATTGCAAAATTTCAGAACCCAACAATCCGCCCGGCAAGACGATGGGCGAGTGGAAACCAGCCTCAGCGGGTTCCGGACATTGTATTTAGTTGACAATCCAGCAGTTTTGTCGCATAAAATTTATAGTGGACTTCATCGCAAACGAATAAACATCCTAGACAAACCAACGCCTGAAAGGAGCACGGTATGGAAAAGAATCATAAGGTTCTCATCATGCGCTGTGGCACCTACGACGCGGCAAAAATCGCACGTATTGTCAAAGAAGGCATGCAGGAACTGGGGGTAATTCCTTCAAAAAGAATTCTGTTGAAGCCCAACGTGGTCCTTGCCCATCCGGAAATTTTTCCGCATGCGTTTACGCGCAGCGAATTTCTCGATGGCGTTATCGCCGCCACCAAAGAACTGGCCCAAGATGTTGCGGAAATCGCGGTGGGTGAACGCTCGGGAATCACCATCCCCACGCGTTTCAGTTTCAAGCATGCCGGCTATCCGGCTGTTTTAAAAAAACACAAAATAAAGGCCCACTATTTCGATGAGGTTAAACAAATTCCGGTTAAAATCTCCGGGGACGCGGTGCTGCGAGATAAGCTATTTATGCCCAAGCCGATTGTCGATTGTGATTTCCTCATCAATCTGCCCAAATTTAAAGCGCATCCGTGGTGCCGGTTGACGCTCAGCCTGAAAAATTTCATCGGCATCCAGGACGATCGCCACCGTTTGGTGGATCACAACCAGTTTTTGGAACATAAAATTGCCGACCTGCAGGCCGTCATCCAACCCAAATTTATCGCCATCGATGCCATCACCGCCGGACAACGGATGATGTTGACCCCGACCCCTTTCGATTTAGGTGCCATTGTTATGGGGACGAATTCGTGCGCGGTGGATACCGTCGGCTGCCACATGGTCAATGTTGACCCGCACGATCTAATTCACCTGCGCTATGCTTCCGAAAGAGGGTTCGGTCCCATGGATCTTGAACAAATAGATGTCGGCGGCGATTTTCCGCTGGCTGAGGTGCAGGCGAAGACCAAAAATTTTGAATTTTGTCTGGAGCGGATCGACGACTATTTCGGGGAAGCGTCCAATTTGTCCTGCACCGTCGGTGCTTTTCCGGAAAAACATTCGCCGGATTATTGCTGGGGGGGGTGCCCGGGGGCGCTTCAGGAAGCCATGCACATTATGAGAGGCTTTTTGCCGGATGTGGATCAGCAGATGCAGAAGATTCGATATGTCGTTGGAAAAGTGGATGGCCCCCTGAACCTGGCAGATGATGAGCGGGTCATTTTTGCCGGCAGCTGCACGAGCTGGCAGGGAGAGATCGACGGCAAACCCGTCAACATAGAAAGCAACTATCAGACGTCTTCTGAAGTCAATGAGGAAAAAACCCGATCCAATGATATGCTCCTAAAAATGATGGGCGCGGCAACCCACACCCTGTTAAACAGATCCTCCCGATACCTGCATGTCCCGGGATGCCCGGTGTCGGTTGGGCAGCATGTCAATTACCTGGCCTCGCTGGGAAAAATCAGTAACCCCAATTTAGATCCGAGATTGGCTATCCAGGCCAACATCAGTTACTACCAGATGCGATTTCATCGCTTTGCGTCCCGCTTTTTTAATTAATGCGTTGTTGTCTCATATAGTAAAGATCCGGGTCCAGAGGACCAGGTTTTCTGCGACAAAATAAACTCCTAAACTTGAATGCCTAAATGGCCGAAAACCATATTGTTATAGTATCGGTTCGAGGTTCAGGCTGGAAACGAATATAAAGGAGAATTTATATGGCATTGATCGCACAGCTGCATGATGGCGTGGCAATCAATAAGTGCCCGCTGGATCAACCCAAATTAACCATCGGCCGCAGTTCGGACTGCGATATATTTATCGATGATGTCGTGGTCAGCACCGTGCATGCGGTAATTGAGCAGGAAGACAGCCCGGATCCCGGGGTACCGATCGATTATTATATCCATGATCTGGGAAGTACCAACGGCACTCAGGTGAACGGTGACGCAGTCAGGCGCCGGAAATTAATCCATAATGATGTTATCCGGATCGGATGGATCAACTTCAAGTTTATCGATGAAAACAAAGCAGACGCTGACCAGACAGCAAAAATTCACAAAAGCTGGATTCCCGGCGTGTATTATACCAGGGATAAATCGGATGATTGAAGAATGAATAGTGCCAAATTGAGGAATTTAGGAATTGGGGAATTGAGGGATTAACGGATAATACCTATAAATTAATAAAGATAGAATTCCTTCAATTCCTAAATCCCTTAATTCCTAATTGTCTGAATCCCTAGATTAGACCGATCTCCAATTTTCATGCAATCCCGTGACGAACAATGGATTTCACTTCCCAGATAACGGTTTCGATCAAACCCGAGTTATTTCAATCCGGTTTAAGCATGAGTTCCTTCAAACCGGGCAGCAGGCACATGCTGAAAGTCCTCGAGCTTAGAGGTGACCGCGCGCTGATCGACTTTGGAAACTTTCGAGCCACTGCCGATATTAAAATTCCCGTGACCCTGGGTGAAGAACTGCTGGTTAAAGTGCAGGAGTCCGGCAAACAGCTCAAGCTTAGCTTGATCAACCCTGGATCAGGGCCTAATTCATCGACGGGTTCAGGCTCCCGCCCTTTGGAAAATCTTTCTGAAGCGGTTCTCAACGGAGTCCAAGAGGATATCAAACAAATTCTAAATCAAGCCTTGACGACTCAATCCGCCAAAAATATTCCAACTCCGATTCTTAATGTATTAGGAATGTTAAGTGCTCACTTTGAAGCTTTTGATTTAAAAAATGTCATTGCTGAGCTGATGCCGCGCCTGAAATTTCATATGGATAATTCCGGTATTTTTTTTGAAAAAATGCTTGAATCGGTCATTGCAAAAATACTGCATGAATCTGAGACTGCATCACCCAGGCAACTGGCCAACCATCCGGATGTGCAAACGATCGTGGCGCGTGATCTTAAGGCCAATCTCTTGATATTAAAAAATTTTGTGGAAAATGAAGCGCCGCTGCAAAAAGCCATTGACTCCCGCACCATGACGGCCATGCGCAAGGCGGTCGATGTTTTGCTGACCGATATCACCAACCAACAGGGCCGGGCAGTCAAGCAACTGGATTCAACAGAACCCTTGCAGGTCTTTACCTATGCGCTTCCCCTTGAAGCCGAAAAGCAGGCCGCAAAGCTAAAAATATACTATCAAAAAAAACAAAATCCCGGATCAAAAAATGGATTTCAAATTTCCCTGCTACTGTCCATGGATCGACTGGGGGCGGTGCGTACCGACTTCTATCTATTGGAAAAGGATTTGACGGTAACCTTTTTTGTAAAAAACCAGTCGACCAAGACCAAAATTCAGGAAAACTGCCCGGAGTTGCAGAAATTTCTGAATCCTTTTTTTAATCAATTGCTGGTGCGGACGGTTGTGTCTGAAAAAAAAATCAATGACTTCGATCATGAAGACGAGCAAACCACCAGCGACAGACGGGTTGATGTCCGGATTTAAGCATGGATAAATCGCCAAAAGCAGTCGCACTGAAATACGATGGGGAAAAAGATAAGGCTCCCAGAATTATTGCCAAGGGCCGGGGCAATATTGCCGCAAAAATCATAGATATAGCCAGAGAACATGATATCCCCCTTTATGAGGATAATAATCTGATTCAAATCCTGGAAGCACTGGATCTGGAAACCGAGATCCCGCCTGAATTGTATCGGGCCGTGGCTGAGGTGCTGGCCTTTATATACCGGCTAAATGGCGAGAAGTAGATGCTCGATGGTGGATACTCGATACTGGATGCTCAATACTGGATTTGAAGGCTATAAAAAATACTTGACAATCCATGGTCCCATGTTAGCTATGAAAGAATTTATGAGTTCTCAAAGTCTGATTTTATGTGACTCTAACCGATAACAAAACCGAAGATCTCCTCAGCCTTAGTAGCCCTGAACGGTGAACCCTGAACCTTTAGACCTTTGGACTTGCACGAATGGAGCTATGATGATGAAAAGAACCGTGATACGAGGAACCGGGCGCTATCTGCCGCCGCGAGTTGTTACCAACGAAGATATGACGCAATGGATGGACACCTCCGATGAATGGATCCGGCAGCGAACCGGAATCGAGCAGCGACACTGGGTGCCCGAAGCGGGCGGTGTGGGATCATCCGATCTTGGTTTGGCGGCTTCCCGCATCGCCATGCAGCGTGCCGGGTGGCAGCCGGAAGATCTGGATTTGATCATTTTTGCGACCCTGAGTCCGGATATTTTCTTTCCCGGACCCGGATGTCTGATGCAGCATAAACTGGGTCTGGACGCAACGCCGGCCCTAGATATCCGCCAGCAATGCACCGGTTTTCTTTATGGGATCACCACTGCCGATGCTTATATCCGCAGCAATCTGGCCAACAGAATTCTTCTGGTGGGCGCCGAGGTGCATAGTACCGGACTGGATATTTCCACCCGGGGCAGGGATGTGGCGGTAATCTTCGGCGACGGTGCCGGAGCGGTTTGCCTCGAAGCTGTCGATTCGGATCAACCCCTTGGTGTCCTGGCATCTGCCTTGCATGCGAACGGCAAGTTTGCCGAAAGTCTGACGGTTGAATTGGGGGCTTCCCGCAACAACCCTCGAATCAGCAAAAAGGCTATCGACGAGGGGCGCCATTTTCCCAAAATGGACGGCAAGACCATCTTTAAGCTGGCCGTCCAGAAACTTCCCGAAGTGGTGGGTGAAACGCTCAAAAAAGCCGAGCTATCCCTTGAGGATATCGATCTGTTTATTCCACACCAGGCTAACCTGCGCATTAACCAGTTTTTTCAGCAGTCCATGAAACTGCCTGAAGGCAAGGTGTTTAACAATATCCAGCGCTACGGCAACACGACTGCGGCCAGTATTCCGATCGCCTTGGATGAGGCCCTTGAAATGAAGCTGATCGGCGACGGCAGCACGGTTATGTTCCTGGGGCTTGGCGCCGGTGTAACCTGGGGTGCCGTGATATCGAAGCTGGGGGGGTAGATATTGAAGAATGAAAATTGAAGATTTGAGGATGTCGCTACGCTCCGTCTTGTAAAATTGATCCGCCGAAGGCGAACCTTAAATATTCAATCTTCAATATTCATTACTTACGCCGGGTGCAGGAGACGGATTCCGCCAGCACCGTGTGGATTTTATCCAGAATCTCGCATTGATCGGAACATTTGGGAAAAGTCTTTTGGTAGATGCATTTTTTGCAGGGGCTTTTGACCAGGTAGCCGATTTCGAAATCGTATTTGAATTTGAATATTTTTTTTGGCATTTTGAGATGTTTCAATAGATTCAGATAAAATTTGGATCAAGCTTAATGGGTTATCTTTCAGCCGAAACCCAGAAAAGCGTTTCTTCTACCATAACATTAGCGGGCGCACAAGTCAAAATCACTGCGCCGTTTTCAGGTACGCCGCCAACTCATGGATCGGTGATACCAGGATGGCGGATCTGGTCAACTCATCAGTTATTTCCTGAATCTTGCATATGAAAGCCTCTGACTCAGACAACATCCAGGTGTCATTTCAGCTTTAAAAGACAGGCGCGAAGCGACTTCCACAAATTTTCAATTTTCAATCTTCATTCTCCATGCCCGGTCGGCCCGGATTCGGTTGTCCTTTTGAGAAACCGGTGATAATCCACCATCTTGGAAAATGCCTTAACTGCCCGTTCCGGCGTGGGATAGAAGACGCCTTTAAAGGGACTGCCTTCAACCCGATACAGGGTTTGATTTTTCTCATCCGGCAACAGGCTGACCCCGAATATCGGTTTTTGATACTGATCCATTAATGCCACGATATGTTTGATATAGGCATCTTCAAATTCGAGGAATTGGGCGTTTATCTGGTTGAGAAATTCTGCCGAATAACCGGAATCGGCCTTGAGGACCGACTCCGCGAATCGTTTCACCATAATTCTGCGGCCTAGAATGCCGAGATTAATCACGGCATCGCATCCGTCCCATTTCATTAATTCTTCCAGGACCGTCATCGGTAGGGCGGGATCGCGATCACCCACCAGATCGATGGGATTTGAATGGCTCCAATACCTCGGCAACATCGCATCGATCGTGTCGTGGAGTTGGGCTGAAAGTTCGGGGACCTCCAGGCCGAACTCGGCACACAAGTCGGCTGTCACGACTCCCCAGCCGCCCCCCAGAGTCATAATCGCGGCCCGATTGCCCGCAGGCAAGGGCAGCGATGAGAAAGCGGCCGCCAAATCGAGCAGATCCATCGGTCTATCGGCACTGACGATTCCGGCCTGCCGGCAAACTGCATCGAATACTTTTATATCGGACGCCATGGCACCGGTGTGGCTTGCCGCGGCACGATTGCCGACCCTGCTGCGACCGCCTTTCAGCAGCACGATCGGCTTTTTACGGCCGACCCGGGAGGCACTTTCAAAAAACCGTCGGCCATTTTTAACGCTTTCGACATACAGGATCACCGTGCGGGTCAGGGTATCCACTTCAAATCCATCCAGGTAGTCTTCGATGGTCATCATGGCCTCATTGCCGGAACCGCAAAAAGCCCGGATTCCAATCCCCTGCTGCTCGGCAAAGGCCAGCAATTGAATGCCCATATTGCCGGATTGCGCCACCATGGCAGTCGAACCCGGCCGGGGCATGACCGGAGATCCGGTGCAGTACATATTAATGTGCGGATTGCAGATTCCCATGGTATTGGGACCCAGCACCAGGAGGTCCGAATTTTGAGCAGCATTGACCAAATCCTGCTCCAGCTGTTTGCCTTGTTGTCCGGTTTCACCGAAACCGGAGCTGATCAGCACCATGTTCCGGATCCCTTTGGCCTGGAATTGGGGCACAAGCGCCAGAACTTTTTCGGCCGGTATGGTCACAACCGCCAGATCGACCTTGTCCGGTATTTCGGCAACCGACCGGTAGACGGTTCGGCCGGCAATTTGGCCTCCGGCGGGGTTGACGGGATAAATGCCGCCTTTGAATCCGCCGCTGATCGTATTGGTTATCACCGAGTGCCCCCACTTGCCGATTTGGGCTGAAGCGCCCACAATGGCAACGCTTTTAGGATAAAACAATGCGCCGATGGCATCCGGCGGTACCGGGGGCAGCATCTTATTTGGGGGTGGTCCGGGTGCTTTGACAACCAGGGCATCCACGGCCATCACGCTGCCGTCAGGGGTAACCAGCAATGGATTGATATCGATTTCAGCCACTTCCGGATGGTTTTGACCAATGCGGGACAGACTCAACAATGCGCGGACCAACTCTTCCCGCTTAACCGCCGCCTCTCCTCTAAACGGGCCCAGCAGGGCCTTGCCCTGGATTTCATCCAGCATCTCGCCTGCATCCGATTCAGTCAGCGGTGCCAGACGAAAGGTCACATCGGAGAATGCTTCCGTGAAAACACCACCGGTTCCGAACATAATCACCGGTCCGAATTGATGGTCCTGAAACAGTCCCGCCACAAATTCACGTCGACCTTTAATATGAGGTTGAATCAAGAATCCATCCAACTCGCCGGCTGCTTCAGCAGCAATCTCTTCAACGGCCGTTGCGACTGCCGCGGCATCGGAGAGGTTGAGGTGCACCAGGCCGCGATCGGACTTGTGCAACAGGTTTCTGCCGACTCCTTTTACCACGACCGGAAATCCAAATTTACGGGCAGCGGCAGCAACCTCCGAATGACGAACGACGTATGCTTGCGGGATGAATGCCAGGCCGAATTCAGATAGAAAATCTTTGGCTTCGAGATCCGTCAGCGCATTTTTTTCAGAATTTGCGGGATAATTCCCCATTATGTTAACCTCCATCAAGTTTACGGTGATGTGAGATTACTTAAATACATGGAATCAGAATAAATTTAAAGATTTTTTTCCCTGGAATCAATAAAGTTGCCGGCTTAATCGGATCATGAAAATTCCAAGCACCAAATTCCAAATATCAAACAAGTCCCAATGACCGAAATCCAGAATTAAAAACGGTCAGGATAACCTTCTGACATCCAAGAAGTGAGTGAACTGTTTTGGTCATTAGAATTTGGAATTTTGATATTATTTGGAATTTGAGTATTGTGATTTGGAATTTCAGGAATACATTCGGGAACGTAATTATTTTCTGGGTGAATCCGTTAGAGCAGACTTCGATGTTCCCCTGATTTTGAGCCGTGCCCGGTTTACGCAAAATGGTTTTTGTGGTATTAGATAATAATCTAAAATCATGAGGAATGTTTGATGCGTATCGGAATCGGGTATGATGTCCATAAGCTGGTCCCAGGCCGCAAACTCGTACTGGGCGGTGTCGTGATTCCCTTTGAGAAAGGATTGCTGGGTCATTCAGATGCCGATGTTCTGGTGCATGCCGTATGTGACGCATTGCTGGGTGCGGCCGCAATGGGTGATATCGGTCTGCATTTTCCCGATACCGATCCCAACTTCAAAAATATATCCAGCCTTAAGCTGCTGGCCGCGACGTATGCCATGGTGCACCGCAACGGTTTTACCATCGGCAATATCGACACCACGATTTTTGCCGAGTCCCCCCAAATTGGTCCCTACCGCAAATTGATGCAGGAAAAACTAGCGACGACAGTTGAAGTTGATCCGAACTGCATTAATATTAAAGCCACCACCACCGAAGGTCTTGGAATCATCGGAAAAGGGGAGGGTATCGGGGCCATGAGTGTGGCTCTGCTGAAGGAGTGAGGGAATTGGGTACATAATCAGGACCTGAGACAGGATTGCCCAAAACGGCGACTTGCCAGGTAAACGCGGGGAGTACTGGAGTATTGGAGTAATGGAAAAACAAGTCCGCAGATATTCGGCCGAGCATCTTAAACTCCTTTCATCCATTTGATTTCCGTTTGATCTATTTTCAACTATCTTTACCACGCAAGTTATCATACTAAGCTACTGTCAAATTCGTGGTATGCTGTTAACCATGTGTCCCTTTTTCAATATTCCAATACTCCAGCACTCCAATACTCCAATATGTAATTACGGATTGAATTTGATATGATCGGTCTGTACCGGTGCGCTATGTTTTTCTAAAAAGGTTAATATCTTCAATGTCCGATTTTGAGTTAATTTCGAGTTTCGAACCCGCCGGCGATCAACCGGCTGCGATTGAAGCGCTTACGCGCAATTTGGCTGCCGGAGAGCGTCACAACGTACTTCTAGGCGTGACCGGTTCCGGCAAGACGTTTACCATGGCCCAGGTCATCGCCCGGGTGAACAAGCCGACTTTAGTCCTCGCTCCCAATAAAACCCTTGCCGCCCAACTTTATCACGAATTTAAACAGTTATTTCCCAACAATGCGGTTGAATATTTCGTGAGTTACTATGATTATTATCAGCCGGAAGCGTATATCCCATCCAGCGATACCTACATTCAAAAGGATTCTTCGATCAATGAAATGATCGATAAAATGAGACATTCCGCAACCCGCTCGGTGCTGTCGCGCCGGGATATTGTGGTCGTGGCCAGTGTCTCCTGCATCTTCGGGCTGGGTGCCCCGGAAGATTATCTGGGCATGCGGATCGACATCGACAATAACATGGAATTCGGGCGCGATGCATTTCTGTTCAAACTGATTGCGATGCAATATGAACGCAACGACATGGATTTCCATCGCGGTGTTTTCCGGGTACGGGGAGACCGGGTTGAAGTTTTTCCGGCCTACGAAGAAGATCGGGCCATTCGCATCGATTTTTTTGGGGATCAAATTGAAGCCATCTCTGAAATCGATGCCTTGCGGGGGACCGTCAACCAGCGCCTGGAACATATTACCATTTTCCCGGCCAGCCACTATGTCACTAAAAAAACAACGCTTAAAAGAGCCAGGGAAACGATCATCGAAGAGTTGAAAGAGCGCATCGCATACTTTCGCAACGAGAACCAATTGATCGAAGCCCAGCGCGTTGAAGAACGCACTCATTTTGATCTGGAAATGATCCAGGAACTCGGCTATTGCAACGGAATTGAAAATTATTCCCGCCACCTGACCGGCCGGTTGCCCGGAGAACCGCCGCCGACTTTGCTGGACTATTTTCCGGATGATTTCCTGCTGTTCATCGATGAAAGCCATATCGCCATACCGCAGCTGCGCGGTATGTACCGTGGCGATCGCTCCCGCAAGGAAACCCTGGTCCAATACGGGTTCCGCCTGCCTTCCGCCCTGGATAACCGGCCGCTGCAATTCGAAGAAAGCGAGGCCAGAATATCGCAAGCGGTCTATGTTTCGGCCACACCTGCGGATTATGAATTTGCGCATACCCCCCAAAAGCCGGTCGAGTTAATTGTCCGACCCACGGGGTTGATTGATCCGCGGATAGAGGTTCGCAGTGCCAAAAACCAGGTCGACAATCTTTTAGAAGAAATACGGCTGCATCAGAAACACAATCAGAGGATACTGGTGACAACCCTGACCAAGAGAATGGCTGAAGATCTCACGGAATATTATTCGGATTTGGGGATTAAGGTTCGTTATCTGCACTCCGATATCAGCACCTTAGAAAGAATGGACATCATCAGAGATCTGAGAATCGGCAGTTTCGATGTCCTGGTGGGAATAAATCTACTGCGAGAAGGTCTTGATATTCCGGAAGTCTCGCTGGTGGCCATCCTGGATGCCGATAAGGAAGGTTTTCTGCGCTCTGCCCGGTCCTTGATCCAAACCTGCGGCCGGGCGGCTCGCAACGTCCAGGGTATGGTGATCATGTATGCCGATAATATAACCCGATCGATGCAGCACGCGATCGATGAAACCAATCGCCGCCGTAAAATTCAGCAGGCTTATAATCGAAAGCACAATATCACGCCGGCAAGTATTCAAAAGGATATTGGGCCAACCTTTGAATTTGGCGATAAAAAGGATGGCACCGCCGCGGATCAGGTTGCGGAAACCATCGCCGCATACAAGTCGCTGGATGACATCGATAAAGCCATCAAAACGCTGACAAAACAAATGGACGAGGCGGCCAGAGATCTCGAATTTGAAAAAGCGGCAGATTTAAGGGACCAGATCCGGGCCTTGCAGAAATTGATCGTGTTGGAGGCCTAGTCAGTTGATTGGTTAAAAGTCAAGGTTTCAGGTGTCAGGTGTCAGCACCGCCTTAGGCTGGGATAGAACATCGAACAATGTATTCTGCCTGTCGTGAGCTTCTGTGTCGAACGGTCTATTTTAAAAAAAACTGAGCAACGCGATTCCAGCAGACAAACAATTACTTATGTTTCATATAGGCAATTCGCTTCTTGGGATCCTGACACCCGACACCTGACACCTGAAACCTATATTCTTTAATCACCCATGAACCCAGAAAACGACATCCCAGAAAACGACATCATAGATAAGCTAAGCCGGGTCAGCAATGAGCCGGGTGTCTATCTGATGAAAGATACAGCCGGAGCCGTCATTTATGTCGGCAAGGCTCGCCATTTAAAAAAACGGCTGGCCTCTTACTTCAAAAATTCCGGTCAGTTAGATATTAAAGTCAACATTTTAGTCAAAAAGATAAAAGATTTTGAAACCGTCATTACCCGTACTGAGAAAGAAGCGCTGATACTGGAGTCCAACCTCATCAAGCGGCATAAGCCGCGCTATAATGTTGTTCTAAAAGACGATAAGCGCTATCCATCGCTGCGAATTGATCTGAACGAGGACTACCCTAATTTTTCGATCGTTAGAAAGATCGGCCAGGATGACGCGTTGTATTTCGGCCCCTTCGCATCGGCCTACGCCGTGCGCCAAACCCTGCGGATCATCAACAAAACCTTCAAGCTGCGCAAATGCAAAGCCAAGGACTTTAGAAACAGAACCCGGCCCTGTCTCCACTGCCAGATGGAAGGCTGCCTGGCTCCGTGCTGTCTCGATGTCGACCCGGCCCTATACCAGGAACAGGTCACGGAAGCGATTATGTTTTTAAGGGGAAGAACACCGAATCTCATCCGCAAGGTCAAAAAACAAATGACGGCTTGCGCCCAGGCCCAGGAATTTGAAAGGGCCGCCCGGTTAAGAGATAAGATTTATTCCCTGCAGCGGACCATTGAAAAGCAGATAGCGGTAACCACGGATTTTAAAGACAGGGACGTGTTTGCCATCGCCGGGGCGACGGAATGCTCGGTGATCACGGTGCTATCCGTGCGAGGCGGTTTTCTGACCGGAACGCGCCATTACGATTTTTCGGAGATCATCTCCACCGAACCGGAAATGATCGCGGCCTTCATGCGGCAGTATTATGAGCGACATGCGTTCATTCCGGATGAATTGTTAACCTCGGTCGATTTGGCAGATGCCGATTTGACCGAAGAATGGCTGCGCAGCGCTCAAAAAGAAAAAAGTCACTATCCTCCGGCCCCAGCGGGGCGAAAAAGCGCACCTGGTGAAACTGGCCGAGCACAATGCACAAAATGAGCTGAAAAACCTGATTGCTTCGCGTTCCGCCGAAATGGATTTGCTGTTGCGACTGCAAAAGAAACTTAAGATGAGTAAAATGCCGCAGCGAATTGAATGTTTTGACAATTCCAATATCTCCGGTACGGAACCCGTGGCCGGGATGGTGGTCTTTGAAAATGCCCGGGCCAACAAGACTTTGTATCGTAAATATCGTATCCGAACCGTCAGTGAACACGATGATTATGCCTATATGAAAGAGGTGCTGGAACGGCGTTTTGGCAAAGGTGAAGCGTCCAAACCCTATCCGGACCTGCTAATGGTGGACGGCGGTAAGGGGCAGCTCAATATCGCATTGGCGGTTGTTAAAGATTTGAACCTTGCAGGAGAATTTGAATTAATCGGCATCGCTAAAAAGGATGAGACAAAAGGCGAGACCCGGGATAAAATTTTTAAACCGGCCCGAGCCAATCCGTTGGGGTTCGGTCGGGAAGGAGACCTGCTTTTGTTTCTGCAGCGCATAAGAGATGAGGCCCACCGTTTTGCGATAACATATCACCGCAAACGCCGCCAAAAGAGAACCTTGCAATCCGCCCTTGATTCTATCCCCGGCGTCGGCCAGAAAAGAAAGGCGATCCTGTTGCAGCATTTTAAAAGTATCAGAAATATCCGGGCAGCGGACATCGAACAAATCTGCGCGCTGCCCGGATTCAATCGCAAGGTGGCCGAAGCGGTTAAGGCGGCATTAGGTCGTTGATTGAATCGAGCGATTTGCAGCATTCAGTTTGCTGCTGGCGTTCCTGAAACCAATCTAATCTACCAATTCGGTATCAAATATTAAGCCAGCCTATTTCTAATCTATCTCGGTCCTGTCTCCTTAGCCCAGCGTCTTCAACAGATCCTTGAGTTCCTGGACGGCAGCGGCTGAGCTTTGCAGCGCCTGATTCTCTTCATCGGTCAGCTTAATTTCGATAATTTCCTCGGCACCCCCGGCCCCCAATTTTACGGGAACTCCAATGAAAAGATCCTGTATGCCGTATTCCCCCTGCAGATATGCGGCGCAAGGTAGAATTTTCTTTTTATCTTTTAGAATCGATTCCGCCATTTCGACAGCAGCCGAGGCCGGCGCATAAAAAGCGCTGCCGGTCTTTAACAGGCCGACAATCTCCGCGCCGCCGTTACGGGTTCTGTCCACCAAGGCATCGATACGCTCCCGGTCGAGCAATTCGGTGATGGGTATACCGGCGACCGTGGAGTAGCGGGGCAGGGGCACCATGGTATCTCCATGGCCTCCGAGGACAAAGGCATGGGTGTTTTCAACCGAAACATTCATTTCCATAGCAATAAATGCTCTGAATCGAGCCGAATCGAGCACACCGGCCATGCCTATGACCCTTTCTTTGGGAAATCCACAGGTGTTGAAAGCGACATGACACATGGCATCCAGCGGATTGCTGACGATAATCAGAATGGACTCAGGCGACCGAGCGGCCACTTCTTTCGCAACACTTTTTACAATGCCGGCATTGGTGCTGATTAGGTCATCCCGGCTCATTCCGGGCTTGCGCGGTATTCCCGCTGTAATAATCACGATATCCGATCCGGCGGTGTCATCATAGGCATTGGCCCCCGTGACCTGGGAGTCATGTTTTTCGATGGCAGCCGCCTGGGTCAGATCAAGGGCCTTACCCTGGGGAACCCCCTCGACAATGTCCACCAACACGACATCGCATATTTGTTTTTCAGCCAGTCGCTGGGCTGCTGTTGCCCCAACATTACCGGCACCAACTACGGTAACTTTTTTGTCCATGGTGATCTCCTCCTGTACTGGTGAGTTTCCATACGGCATCCGGCCGGGAAATCTGCATCAGGCAGATTAGCCCGTTCCGAACACCAGGCGTTCGGTGTTAGAATTCACTATTCTCTCAATAAGCCGAAGAAATTGATATTTAACAATTATTTTTATATTGTCAACCCAATTTATATGATCAGCACTTATTGACAGAAGACCCAAAAATAGGATAAGATAATTTAGTTGAACACAATTTTCAATTTGTCTTTCGGATCCGGCCTGATTGTGATATGATAAGTTATTGTAATTTAAGAGTTAATTCAGATGGCGATTGTTAATTTAAAGAAAAGACAAATCGAGTGCAAGATCGTTTATTACGGGCCTGCTCGGTGCGGCAAAACGACTAACCTTGAATATATTCACAAGGCGTTTAAAAAGCAAGTAAAAGGGGAATATGGTTTCGATCAACACGGATGGCGACCGAACCCTTTTCTTTGATTTTCTACCTTTAGAGCTCGGCAAGCTTATGGGTTGTGATGTTCGGGTTCAACTATATACCGTGCCGGGACAGGTGCGGTATGCGTCGACTCGAAAGCTGGTACTCAGGGGGGCGGACGGCATTATTTTTGTGGCAGATTCGCTTGAAGTGCGGCGAGAAAAAAACATGGCTGGCCTTAAAGACCTCCAACAAAACTTAAAAGAGTACAATCTCAGTATTTTTGAAATGCCGCTGGTGATGCAATATAATAAAAGAGATCTGAATGATGCCAACATTACGCTCATGCCGCTGGAACAAATGCAGCGAGATCTCAATCGACAGCTGAAGGTTCCCGCTATGCCGGGCAGCGCCCTGATTGGGGACGGTGTCGGTAAAACCCTGAATGCCTGTCTGAAACTGGTTTTAAAAGCGCTTCAAAAAGAACTGAATTTGGGTGGATAATTTTTAAAAATGGCTGGTAATGTTGCATTTGCAGGTAATTTAAGTTTTCTTAATTTGGGTGAACTATTGCAGCTCCTCGGTATCGTCGTCCGGCACCGGCAGTCGTGCAAATAAGCAGCAATTACGCCTCCCAGCCGGGTGTTATATACATCGATAAAGGCAATCCGATCAATGCCAGCCAACGGTTCCAAAACCGGAATTGATGCATTGTTTTCCCTGTTCGGCTGGAAAGATGGACAATTCGAATTCATCCAGGAGGCCGTCACCTGCGAAAAGGTCATTAAAAAAAGCCGGATGGAAATTATTCTCGACGGCCTGAGGATGATGGACGAAGGCCAGGTGGAAGTTCTGGGACCGGCTGCTGATGCTCCAAAGCCGTCAGAACCCGTTGCAAAATCAGGTTCGTTGCCACTATTAAAAGGTCCTCTGGTCGACTATTCATATGTGGTTGACGAAGAGGGCTTTTATGACGGTGATGAAATCGTCCATGAAGGCAACCATGGAAACTGGATATGGGTGATCCTGGAAGGTATTGCCGAAATTCAGAAAGAAACCCCCAAGGGCAAATTAAAGCTGCTCAGAATCGGTGACGGTGCCTTTTTGGGCAGTATTGCATCCCTGCTAAAAGGGGACAATGTTCGCAGCGCCACGGTAATGGCGGACGGCAACGTCCAACTCGGCATGTTGGACGCCCAGTTGATGACAAGTGAACTGGCAAATTGTTCACTGGAATACCGGGAATTTGTCGAGAGCCTTGATGAAAGGTTAAAGCGCGTCACCAACATGACCGTCGAAATATATTCTGGCGGTCAAAAGCCGGCCAGGCTCATTAAAGGCAAGAAAACGCTGATCAAGCAAGGGCAGGCTGAAAATCGTTTGTTTCGCATACGATCCGGTGATGCCTATGTGGCCCGGGAGACTGATGTGGGAATTGTACCCGTTGCCCATCTTAAGGCCGGTGATTTTTTCGGTAACATTCCCTTTCTGGATATGGGCCAGGAGCCCAATTCAGCGTCAGTCTACGCATCCAAGGATCTCAAATTAAGCGCCCTGGACCCCAAAGCTTTGCAGCAAGATCATGAAAAGCTTTCGTCTACGCTGCAGAATATTTTAGCGCATTTGGCTACCAGCATATCCGTGACAACGCTGATCGCAACAGATTATTACAAGAAATCATTTTCCAAGAAATCACAGTAGGTAACAGTAAACCCTTAGCCCCCAAAAAGTAACTGCTATGACCTCTGAAAACAAAAGAAAACACGAACGAATCCAGTCACTCAATTTGTCATACATCTGTCTAGATGAAGACAATAACATCGTCAAACAGGGTATGGGCCGAACCTTGAATATTTCCGAGTCGGGAATTTTACTGGAGACCCATTTCCCGATTGAGTCCACCCACACAATCCGGTTGACCATCAGTCTGAAAGAAGATCTGCTGGATATCAAAGGAAAACCGGTTCGTGTTCAATCCATTGACGGGGGTAAATACCATATCGGAATCCAGTTTGATGAGATGGATGAAAATGCAGCCAAAATGTTGCAGGCTTATATCTGCGATGGCGAAAATAGTAAATAGTCGGAGGTAAAAGAGGGTAAATTATAGCCTTTAGGCAATTGAAAGGATGAGGACGAATGAATGCACCGGTCAGTCAAACGGATTTTCAAGATTTAAATCTGCTCAAAAGGGGAAAAGTCAGGGATATCTACGATCTCGGAGAAAATTTATTAATGGTGGCAACCGATCGCATTTCAGCATTCGATGTCGTCATGCCGGATCCGATACCCGATAAGGGAATCATCCTGACTCAGATTTCGCTTTACTGGTTTGAAATCATGCAGCCGATTATCGAAAATCATTTAGTTTCCGCCGACGTCAATAACTATCCGGCAGTTTGCCAATCCTATGCGGATACGCTGCGCGGTCGGAGCATGCTGGTTAAAAAGGCGGAACCATTGCCGATTGAATGTGTGGTCAGAGGATATCTATCCGGTTCAGGCTGGAAATCATACCAGGAATCACAGACGGTTTGCGGCATCGACCTGGCGCCTGGTTTGAAGGAATCCGACCAGCTGCCGGAACCGATTTTCACTCCTTCGACCAAGGAGGAACTCGGTGCCCACGACATTAATATCGATTTTGACGAGACTGTCAAAAGAATCGGAATTGATCTGGCTTCAAAAGTCAAAGACTTGAGCCTTGCCATATATAAAAAAGGTGCTGAAATGGCCCTTGATAAGGCCATCATAATCGCCGACACCAAATTCGAATTTGGCCGGATCGACGATCAACTGATTTTAATCGATGAGGTTTTAACTCCCGATTCCTCTCGTTTTTGGCCCAAAGACACTTATCGCCCCGGCGGGTCACAACAAAGCTTTGACAAACAATTTCTAAGAGATCACCTGATATCCATTAACTACAATCGGCAACCGCCGGGGCCGACGCTGCCGGAAGACATCATTCGAAATACACGCAAAAAATATCTGGAAGCGCTCACCCAACTTACCGGCGACAGCCACGGGCTTTAATTAAATATTTCATTATTCAATCTAACAAAATGTTGCCGCTACCCATTTTACCCGCTCAATATCAAATCGCCCCTCTGGCTCGCATTAACCTCCAAAATGATGACTTTCGCATCACCACCCGCGAAGATCTCGATCAGCTGGCGGCTTCCATCCAGCATGCCGGCCTCATATCACCACCGGTATTGATCAAACAAACTTGCGGATTTACAATCGTCAGCGGGTTTCGCCGCATTGCCGCCTGCCGGAAATTGGGATGGCAGGAGATCATGGCCCGCATCCTGGAACCCGAATTGAGTCAGCTGGCTTGTTTGAGGCTGGCCATTGCGGCCAATGCACTCGAGCGGCCGCTTAACTTGATTGAAACATCGCGGGCCCTTCAAAAACTGTCTGTTTTTTCAAATAACCTTAACGCATTGGCCGAAACGGCATCATCCTGCGGATTGCCCACAAATCCCGCGATTATCGATAAAATTAAAAATCTTTGCCTGCTGCCGCTGCCCATTCAACACAGTATCTTAAACGAAACCATTTCGCTGACCATGGCCAACGATCTGGCAGGGCATGCACCCGATACCGCCGTTGATTTTGCCCGCCTGTTTGAGCAGCTGAAGCTAAGCCTCAACAAACAAAAAGAGATCATTACGCTGATCGATGAGATCGCTCGCCGCGAAGATACTTCAATCCGCCGGGTGTTGGCTTGTGATACTTTTCAACAGATTTTAGCAGATGAAAATCTTGACCGTGGACAAAAAGGGCGAAAAATCCGCTCTTTTCTGCGGCAGCGGCGTTTTCCCCGCCTAGTAAAAGTTGAACAAAATTATCATGCCCATTTGAAAAAATTGAAACTTAACCCGGATATCAAATTAATCCCCCCCAAAGAATTTGAAGGCCGCACCTATACATTGAATTTAACCTTCACAAACCTTGCCCACCTCAAAAGACTACAATCGATGCTGGACAAAATGATTCAACACCCCAGTTTCGCAAAGATTGTCGATGATCAAGTCGACTAGCCCACATCCAATTTATTATGGTAATCATCGATGCTGATGCTATTCCCTGTCTGATCGTAATTCTTAGATCACTGCTGAGAATTGATCACATGCCATAAAATGAACAAATATTACTTGACAAAGAAATCCTAACAATTATAGTGGAGATCACGAAATAAATTATCTTCAGAAGATTATGGGAATACCGGAGCGCAAACAACGAGAACGCGAAAGAAGACGCCAGCAGATTATTGTAGCCGCCAAACGGGTGTTTTCTGAAAAGGGTTTCTCAAAATCCACCATGGAGGACATCGCCCGCGAGGCTGAATTAAGTCCCGGAACGCTATATCTTTATTTCAAGAATAAAGACGATTTATATGCCTCCTTGTCCTTACGAATTTTGCAGTATTTAAATATCAGGCTGGAAGATGTCAAAAAGGAAAAGGGCATTGATCTCCAAAAGAAAATAGGCGCCATCAAAGACGCGTTGTATGATGTCTACCAGTTTGATCCCATGATCCTGATCAACATGTTTCATCTCCAATCCAGTGAAACGCTGCAAAATTTATCTTCCCCCCTCCTTGATAATATTACCGAGCTTTCCCGCAACTCTCTAAATGTCCTGGCTGATATATTTAAAGATGGTTCCGGCCGGGATGACTTTTTAGATAAAAATCCCACTGCCGTTGCCGATATCATCTGGTCGCTGTTTACCGGTGTTGTACTCTGGGAAGAGAGCAAGCGCATGATTGATGGCGAGAAAAAATTTTTAAAGCAAACGCTTGATGTCGCTTTTGAAATATTTGCGCGCGGCATAACCAGATGATCTGTCATGCTTAATCCAACACTGCCCCCCCCACTGCGTATACTGAAAAAACAAATTACAAATCCCAAATCCCAAACAAATCCCAATGACCAAAATCAAAAATTCCAAACACCTGATAGACAAGCGTTGTTGATAGATGGCGTAGTCTATTTTTGTGCCAGATGGCCAAATTACAGGCAGAACAAGCTTTACGAAGCAACTGCTGTGAATGTTTTGGTCATTGAATATTGAAAATTGAGATTTATTTGTTATTTGGTGCTTGTGATTTGGGATTTTTTGCCTTGATGTTGCCTTGTCACTTCCCATGACGTTACGTGTTTGAAGAGACAGCATTTTTCTGATATAAGTAATTTCCTCATGTCTATTCAAAACCTATACATCGATCAGCAGATCGCCGAGTATCAAGAAGTGGCTTCGATCACCCGCCGCCTGGGCGTACCGGCTGAAATTGTGGCCAACAGCCAGGAAGTTTATGACCGCATCGCCGGTGCCCCGGATCCGATCCAAAAAGGCAAGACAGTGCTTTTTTTGACGCGCAATAAAGGCGCATTTATAAAAAAATGTCCGGGCACCCGATCTTATACTTGCTGCGGTTATGAGATCCTGCACATCGGCACATTTTGCCACATGGACTGCACTTACTGCATCCTGCAGTCATATTTTCATCCGCCCCTGATGCAGTTTTTCGTCAACCATACGGATTTGTTCAAGGAACTTGACGGCATTTTTGCCGGAAACCGAATTCATCGAATCGGGACGGGAGAATACACCGACAGCTTAATCTGGGAATTGTGGACTGGTTTTAGCGCAAGATTGGTTCCGGCGTTTGCCGGTCAGAAGCGGGCGGTGCTGGAACTGAAAACCAAAACGACTGCGATTGACAGATTGCAGCACCTATCGCACAATCGAAAAACCATTGTCTCATGGTCGGTTAACACTCCCCGGATTATTGCAGAGGAAGAACGAGGCACGGCCTCACTTTCGGCCAGACTTAAAGCGGCCGCCAAATGCGAATCCTGGGGCTATCCACTGGCATTCCATTTTGATCCCATCGTGATCTATGACGGCTGCGAAGCCGCTTATGAACGCGTCATAAAAAAAATATTTTCCAATGTTTCACCGGACAACATTGTGTGGATCAGTTTGGGAACATTTCGTTTTATGCCGTCCCTGAAACCGCTGATTCAGAAACGCTTTCCGAACTCTAAAATTATTTATGGCGAGTTTATTACCGGACTCGACGGAAAGATGCGATATTTCAAACCTATTCGCATCGAGGTGTATCAAAAAATAGTCGCCTGCATTCGTCACTACGCGCCGAAGGTTTTTATCTATTTTTGCATGGAAGATGACGAAGTTTGGCAAAAATCCATGGGATTTACGGCGACCGAAAAAGGAGGCCTTGACCGCATGTTGGATGAGCAGGCAATGCGGCACTGCGAGGTGAGGCCATTGAATATTGAAAATTGAAGAATGAAGATTCTGCAGGATAGCGATCGGCAAAGACCGAGTCATGTATCAGGATAAACCACATTTATCCAAACTTCTATATTTATCTTAAACTAAAAAGAAATAGGATAAACGAATTCGACTTGAATATGATGTCGAGCATTTTGACCGGTATGGACGATTGCTGGCCTACCTTTTCCTTGAAGACGGCAGTTTTTTAAACGCGCGGTTGCTGCGGGAGGGAATGGCTTTTTATCTGCATCACCCACCCAATGTCAGATACGATCAATCTCTGCTGAAAGCCCAGCAGGAAGCCATGCAATTAAAGAAAGGATTGTGGCGCAACTGGCGCGAAAAAGAGGATAAACTTATTGGTAACCGGCACTCCCGGCGGTTCCACACGGCTTCCTGTCCGTTGGCCGATAAAATAAAGTCTAAAAGTAAGGTTCAATTTTCCAGCAAATGGGACGCATTCCAGCAAGGGTATGCGCCGTCCAGGAAATGCATCAAGGAATTCTGGAGCTATTGAGCAGAGTGTAACGCCTACGCCTGGGGCAGGGTGCACAGATCCAGGTGTCAGTGCTCAGGTTTCAGCGGTCCGAACCTATGTTGCTGACACCTGAAACCTGACACCTGAAACCTTGCTTAACAAATTCTAAGTTCTATTTTTCCCTGTTTTTTTGGACTTCTTCAATAATTTTATCTGTCATTTGGGCCGGCACCTCGTCATAATGGGAAAATTCCATGGTGTAGATACCACGGCCGCCGGTCATTGATCGAAGATCCGGGGCATAGGTCAAAAACTCCGCCATCGGCACGTTGGCTTTGATGACCTGATTTCTTCCGGCGCTGTCCATCCCCAGAACTTTGCCCCGTCTGCCGTTGAGATCCCCCATGATGTCGCCCATAAAATCTTCCGGGGTGGTAATGGTAACATTCATGATCGGCTCCAACAAGACCGGGTTTGCCTGTTCGGCCGCCTTTTTGAACGCGAGGGAGCCTGCAATTTTAAAGGCCATTTCAGATGAATCCACCGCATGAAAAGACCCATCGTCAAGGGTAACCTTGAAATCGACGCAGAGAAATCCGGCCAGCACGCCTTTTTGGGATGCTTCAACAATGCCTTTTTCAACCGCGGGAATGTAAGTTTTGGGAATCACACCGCCGACAATCGCATCCACAAATTCGAAACCTTTGCCTCTGGCCAATGGTTCCAGTTGAATCCAGCAGTCACCAAACTGGCCGTGGCCGCCGGTTTGTTTTTTATGTTTGCCTTGGACGCGTACTTTCTTTTTGATCGTCTCCCGGTAAGGAACTTTGGGCGTATTCAACACCACCTCGACATTAAATTTTCTTTTGAGCTTTTCAACGGTGGTTTCGATATGAATCTGCCCCAGGCCCGATAAAATGATTTCTTTGGTCTCGGAAATTCGATCCAGCTTTAAAGAGGGATCTTCTTCCAGCAGTTTGACCATGGAGCTGAAAATTTTGTCTTCATCCCCTTTGGATTTGGCGCTGATTGCAAAAGAGATCAACGAGGGCAGGGGATCGACGCATGGATATAGAATCTTGGCACCCTCGTCACATAAGGTATCACCGGTCAGAGTCTCTTTGAGTTTGGCCATGGCCACGATGGAGCCCGGTCCGGCACCGGTTGCCGGTTTTTGTTCCTTGCCGGTAATGGTCAGAAGCTGATTGAAGCGTTCCTTGGTCTCCTTGCTGGCATTATAAAAGGTGCCGTCGGATCCGAGGGAGCCGGAAACCACTCTGAAAATCGTCAGCCGTCCGGCATAGGGATCGGCCAGGGTTTTTACGACGAAAGCCGAAAAGGGGCCGTCCGGCTCCGGTGCCCGTTCGATTTCCTCACCCGTGGCCGGATCAGTACCGACTCGCGGTCCGCGATCCAGCGGCGACGGCATAGCATCCACGATCAGGTTCATTAAAAGATCGATACCGATATTTCTGGTGGCAGAGCCACAGACGACCGGAACAAATGTGCGGGCCAGGGTCCCTTTTCTCAGGGCGCCTCTTAATTCTTCCTCGGTAAGTTCTTCCCCTTCCAGATAGCGCTCGACGAGATCATCATCGGCTTCGGCAATATTTTCGATCAGATTTTCTTTTTCGCTAGCGACCGCATCCTGCATATCGGCGGGGATTTCGCCTTTTTGCGCTTTGCCGCCTTCGTTGTAGATGTAAGCCTGTCCGCTGATTAAATCGACAACGCCTTTGAAATCTTCTTCAGCACCGATGGGCAGCTGCAATATAATCGGTTTGGGATCGAAAATCTCGCTGGCTTCTTTAAAGGCGCGGGAAAAATCAGCTCGTTCGCGGTCGAGTTTATTGATATAAATCATACACGGCTGTTGAAAATCCTTGGCAAATTCCCAGGCTTGTTCGGTTTGAACCTTGACACCATCGACCGCATCGACGACGACAAGCGCTCCATCGGCTGCCTGCTGACAGCTTAGGGTATCGGAGAAAAAATTCTGATCACCGGGGGTGTCAATAATATTAATCGTGTGCTTTTTCCATTCGACTTGATGGAACCCGGAGCTGATACTTGACGTTCGTTTGAGCTCTTCCGGTTCAAAATCCATCG
Source organism: uncultured delta proteobacterium (assembly GCA_963710795.1). Lineage (GTDB taxonomy): Bacteria > Desulfobacterota > Desulfobacteria > Desulfobacterales > JAFDCJ01 > JAFDCJ01. The sequence continues at coordinate 20,521 of CAVQBT010000032.1, read as the reverse complement.
CGGTGTTGCCATCTTCCACCCGACCCAATCGTTTGGTGATTCCACCGTCGTACAGCATGGCTTCTGCAAGGGATGTTTTCCCGGATCCGCTGTGCGCAACCAAGGCAATGTTTCTTAAACTTTCAACTTTTTCACTCATGTAAGCTCCTCTCTATTCTGATAAAAGGACATCTCTAACTGTTAAACTAAAAAAAAGCAAGTCCAAAATCAGGGCTAATTTTCCGGTCGGTGTTGCAGCAAAATAAAAAATTCATGGTTTCCCTTGGGCCCGAGGATCGGGGACGGGCTGACCGATTGGCTTATAAAGCCGAGTTCGACAAAAAATGCGATCAAGCCTTGAATGACGCGGGTGTGAAGGTTCGCATCCCTGACCACCCCACCTTTTCCGACCTGATTTTTGCCGACTTCAAATTGAGGTTTGATCAAGGCCAGGATCCGAGCCCCGTTTTTCAGAAAACCAGCAACCGCCGGAACCACAATCTTCAAGGAGATAAAAGAGACATCAATGGTCGCCAGATCGACAGGCTCGGCGATTGCATCGGTTTGCATATGTCGAATGTTGGTGCGCTCGATAACCGCCACGCGTGGATCCTGTCTGAGTTTCCAGGCCAGCTGGCCATAGCCGACATCAACCGCGTAGATGCGGGCCGCACCATTTTGCAGGAGGCAATCGGTAAATCCTCCGGTGGACGCGCCGACATCAAGGCAGACGAGGCCCGCCGGATTTATCTCAAAGGATTGCAGGGCGCCTTCTAGTTTTAAGCCTCCTCGACTGACATAGGGGATATCCTTTCCTTTTAATTCGATGCCGTCATTTGGACCGACCAAATAGCCCGCCTTGTCCACGGGCCGGTTATTTACCAGGACTTTGCCGGCCATAATCATGGCCTGGGCCCGCTGGCGGCTGGGCGCAAACCCTCTGTCGACAAGCAGCCGGTCAAGTCTTTGTTTTTTTACCGACAAACTAGGTCCTTTATTTCCTGCTCATCAACCGCTCGGCAGCCTTGACAATGGCCGGTGGGTCAAGGCCGTACAATGACCGCAGCAGTTGCTGGGGTCCGTGTTCGACAAACGTATCGGCAACACCGATCCGCTCAACCTGAACCCCGGTAAGCCCCTCATCACTCAATGCTTCCAGCACGGCGCTGCCAAATCCGCCGTGACGGACGTTTTCTTCAATCGTGATGACGCGCGGGATCCGAGTTGCCAGAGAACAAATCAGTTCGACGTCCAGCGGCTTGACGAACCGGCAGTTGACCACCGTTGCCGCGATTCCCATTTTTTTTAAGGTTTCACGCGCTTCGAGGGCATCGCCAACCGATTTGCCGATGGCCAGCATCAGAACATCGTCGCCCTCTTGCAAAACCTTTCCTTTTCCCAACTCTAGAGGCTTAATAACTTTTTCGAGCGCGACCCCCGTTGCCGACCCCCGCGGATACCGAAATGCAATGGGGCCGTCATGGCGCAGGGCGGTTGCCAGCATGGACCGCAAATCATTCTCATCGGCCGGTGCCATAATAACCATGTTGGGCAGGCTCCTGAGATAGGAGAGATCAAAAAGCCCGTGATGGGTGGCTCCATCTTCACCGACGATGCCGCCCCGGTCAATGGCAAAGGTTACCGGCAGTCGATCGATGCACACATCATGCAAAATCTGATCAAAGGCTCTTTGCAAAAAGGTCGAATAGATGGCCACGACCGGCTTTAACCCTTCGGTGGCCATGCCGGCCGCAAAGCTGACACCATGCTGTTCAGCGATACCAACATCAAAAAATCGGTCCGGATAAATTTCGGCAAAATCAGCCAAACCGGTTCCTTCGGGCATCGCCGCCGTAACCGCAACCACCCGCTCGTCTTTGGCAGCCATTTCGATCAGGGCCTGGCCGAAAACCTGGGTGTACGTCGGTACTTCATTGGCCGGGTCGAGGCAGGTGCCGGTCTCAACTTCAAAGCAGCCGCAGCCATGAAAATAGACCGGATTTTTTTCCGCGGGGGGATAACCCTTGCCTTTTTGAGTGGTTACATGCAGCAGGACCGGATCTTTTAAATATTTTATATTATTTAATATATCAATCAAGTGATTTAGCTTGTGACCGTTGATGGGACCGAAATAATCGAAATTGAATGCTTCAAACAACATTCCCGGGGTGGTAAACGTTTTGAAAGATTCCTCGGTTCGTTTGGCAAACTGATAAACATCATCCCCGATTTTGGGCAGTGATTTGAGAAATCCCCCCAGTTCTTTGCGGGCTTCCTGGAGCCTTTTGCCCGAAAATGTTCGGCTTAAAAAAGAGGATAGGGCGCCCACGTTGCGCGAAATCGACATATCATTGTCATTCAGGATTACAATAAGTTCCCGATTTTTAAATTTATCCCCGGCCTGGTTGAGTCCTTCATAGGCGATGCCGGCGGTCATCGACCCATCGCCGATGACGGCAATTACCTTGGAATTTTCTTTTTTTAAATATTTAGCATGGACAACCCCCAGGCCGGCCGATATGGAGTTGCTGCTGTGACCGGTCGAAATTGTATCGTAAGGGCTTTCGCCGATGCGGGTAAAACCGGCGATACCCTGGTGCTGGCGCAAGGAATGGAATTGATCGCGGCGTCCGGTCAGTAATTTGTGCGCATAGGCTTGGTGTCCGACATCCCAGATCAGCTTGTCATGGGGTGTGTCAAATACATAATGGATGGCGATCGCCAATTCAACGGCACCCAGGCTGGAAGCCAGGTGGCCTCCGGTTTGCGACACCACATCGACGATGGTCTGCCGTATTTCAGCAGCCAGGGTTGGAAGCTCTTTTCTTGAAAGTTGTTTAAGGTCGGCGGGAGAATTGATTTTTTCTAGTAGGCTCATGGACAATTTACATTCGATGTTGAACAAGTTGTAATATTTTAATGTTATAAGTGGACTATGATTCAGGAATTTAGGAATTCTATCTTTTTAATTTTATTCTTTAATCCCTAAATTCCTAAATACCTCAATTAATCTTTCCTCATCTTTTTCTTTCGATAATATAGGTTGCCAATGCGCGCAGGGGTTCTGCCTTATTATCAAAAGCTTCCAGTGCTTGCAATGCCTGACGAATTAATTTCCGGGCAAACAGTTTGGATGCATCAAGGCCCAAAAGGGCCGGGTAGGTATTCTTTTGGTTAAGGCGGTCGGTTCCGACGGCTTTGCCCATCAGCGCCGGATTACCCTCGACGTTTAATATGTCGTCTGCGACCTGAAATGCAAGTCCGATTTTGCGGGCATAGGTTTTGAGAAGCTCCAGTTGAGCCTGATCAGCTTCTGCCAGCAATGCACCGCACTGCAAAGAAGCCTCGATCAGCGCACCGGTTTTAAGCGAATGCATGGATTCGAGATCATTCACGGTTAAGCGGCGGCCTTCAGCCGCAATATCCAGCATCTGGCCCTGGATCATGCCCCGCGCACCGGCGGCAACGGCAATGATTTGAATGACCTGCAGCCATTTGGCAGACTGGTCGCCGTTTTCAATCGGGACCGATGCCAGGATCTCAAAAGCCATGGTCAGCAGTGCGTCGCCGGCCAGAATGGCGGTTGCTTCACCAAAGGCAACGTGGCAGGTGGGTTTTCCCCGGCGTAATTCATCATCATCCATGGCCGGCAGATCATCGTGGATCAGCGAGTAGGTGTGAATGATTTCCAGCGCGCAGGCTGCCATCAACGCATCTTCCGGATTGCCGCCGACGGCTTCGCTGGCAGCCAGACACAGCGCCGGGCGAATTCGTTTGCCACCGGCCATCAACGAATATCGCATGGCGTTGTTAATCGTTTCGTCCGGCTGAAAATTTTGCAGCATCTGATCTAAGGTGTCGTTAACCACCTGACACTTTTCCTGGACATATTTTTTGAGGTCAAACATATTGCTGGATACTAGTTTCTGGTTTCCGGATACTGGCTGAGAATCCTGGTTACTGGTCGTTGTATAAAGGACGGAGCAAAGCGACATCCACCAGCCTTCAATTTTCAATCTTCAATATTCAATTTATTTTCACGCGGTTCACCAAAAGGCATATCGGACACATTGCCGGCCGCATCCTGCATTAAAATAGTAATTCTCTTTTCGGATTCGTCCAATTTTTCAGTGCAATATTTTGATAGTTGGATTCCCTCTTCAAATTTTTTGATCGCTTTTTCCAGCGGCATGTCCCCGGATTCCAGCTCCTGAACGATTTGTTCAAGTTGTTGCATTGCCTGTTCAAAAGTCTTTTTTGCCATGGTTCAGTTTTCCTTTTACACGACATATCAGACGGCCTTTGGCCAGCATGACCTCCAATTCCTGATCCAAGGCAACCGTCTGCGGATCTGTTACCACCGTTGCTTCCGGAATCGTGCGGGTGACGCTATAGCCCCGGGCAAGGATTGCAAGGGGGTTCAAGGCCGCCAGTGTCGCCGTCAATGCGCGAATGTTTATTCTTTTTGAATGATTATATATTATTAATGATTTAATTAGGTTGTCATTTATTTGTTCAAGTTCTTTATTAATTTTAGCCAACAAGAACCGGGGACTGTTGGCTGCCAGTCGGTTTTGCCAGAAATCAAGGTATTTGCGTTCCCGGCGCATCCGGAGGAGAAGGATCCGGTGAAAGCGCGCGCAAAGGTCATCCAGCCGAAGTCGATAATCCTCTAATCTGCGCCGGGGATCGATCAAACGGTTGGAAATTTCGGTTAAGCGTAAATTTAACCTCTCGAAATAATGCAGAAATTTTGATTGCAGGCGCATTGATACATCATTGCAGCGGCGTTGGAGATCAGATTTTTGCGGAACTACCAGTTCAGCGGCTGCGGTCGGGGTCGGCGCGCGCAGGTCAGCTGTAAAATCGGCAATCGTATAATCAGTTTCATGGCCGACAGCTGAAATGATTGGAATGTTGGATGCAAAAATTGCTCTAGCCACCAACTCCGTGTTAAAGGCCTGCAAATCCTCCAGGGAACCGCCGCCCCGGGCCAGGATGGCAACATCGGCTTGATCCCGGGCATTGAGCAGCTCCAAGGCCGCTGCAATTTCCTCGGCCGCGCCGTGAGCCTTGAACTTTGACCGGCATGATCTGAATCTGACAGTTGGCAAAACGGCGGTTGATGGTGTTTAAAATGTCATGGATAACTGCGCCGGTAGGTGATGTTATCACACTGATATGATTAGGCAAAAATGGAAGCGGTTTTTTATGCCGCTCATCGAAGCAGCCTTCGGCGGCCAGGCGCATTTTAAGCTTTTCAAAGGCAATCTGTAAGGCACCGATGCCCGAAGGTTCCAAATATTCCAGAATAATTTGATAGGTCCCACGCGGCTCATAAACACCCAGGCGGCCCATGCCGGTGACGCTCATTCCATCTTCAGGTGTGAATTTCAACTGTCGCTGCTGGCCGCGAAACATCACGGCACTGATCTGGGAGGCATTGTCTTTTAGCGTAAAATAAAAATGACCGGAAGCCGGGATACGGAAATTGGAAATTTCTCCGAAGATCCAGACAAATGGAAAACTTTCCTCGATCAAGGTTTTGATTTCGGCGTTCAGCTCAGAAATCGAATAAATTTTACGCTGGCGGCTGTTGTTGTCTGTTAGGTTGTAAAAATTATCTTCGGACATCGCTGATTCCGGTATTTTTTTGTTAACGTCTGATAAGATATATTATGTAAACTTTTAATCCAGGGCTTGTAAATCGGGACGCCAGGTTGATAAGAAATCGTTTTGGGTGCCCTATCCACCCTTTAGGCCCTTAATGGCGCCGCTGCCAATATACGGTATCGAGTTATTAATGCTTTATTTTAAAGTTACGAATGAACTAAAATTTAAAATGACTAAAATGATCTAAAATTTTGGATTCCTATCATTTTAAACAGACAGAATACCTTAACTTTAGACAATTTAGCAATTTGCAATCTACTATTGTTGCTTCTTTCTCCAACAAATCCCGGATAGCCGGTACAATGAAAACATTTTCATGGGGAATTTGCGCCAGATGAGAAGCCAGAATTTTTATTTTTTTCCGAATCGATTTGTGTTTGTCCATAATAAACATGCGTTGGCCTTTGACCTTACATAACCCACTTTTAACTGCGATACCGGCATTCCGCAAATTCTGCTCGGAAACATGGATGCCCAGCTTTTCAGCCAAATCTTTAAGTTCCTGATAAATTTGTTCCGGTTTCATTGAACTTTCAGTCTATGATTTTAGCCGTTATAAGTTATCAATTAGTTAGCCGCGCATTGACACGAATAAAGACGAACAATCAAAAAAATAGTTTCGTGATAAGACGTGCGGATTGGCGGTTCCTTGCGAACATTCAGAATTCACCCAATTAACCGCATCTTGATCTTGAAAAAAGCGGCGCTTGTGTTATATTTAGGTCACCAAAAAATGCTTAGGTCATCATTTAGGTCATCATATAATATGATGTTATGCTAAACTAAAACTTAACTTAGGAGGAAATGATGGAATCAGTACCCCTTAAACAGCAGACCCAGGTCCAGGTACGGGTCAATGATTTTGTCCGCAGCGTATACAACTGGATGGCAATCGGACTGGCACTGACCGGTTTCATTGCCTATTTTGTGGCGAACAACGCGTCGATTTTGGGCCTGCTTTTTCATGTAGCCGGCAACCAGTTGCGGCCGACGATGCTTTTTTACGGATTGATAATCGGCGAACTGGCCCTTGTGTTCATCCTTAGCGCTAGAGTCCAAAAAATGCAAGCATCAACCGCAACGGCGATGTTTGTCCTTTATGCCGCGCTGAATGGTGCGACACTTTCGATGATTTTTCTGGCTTATACGAGCACGTCCATTGTGTCTACATTTTTCATTTGTGCCGCAACTTTCGTAGCGTGCAGCCTGTATGGCTGGATCACGAAACGTGATTTAACTTCTTTGGGCGGATTCCTTTTCATGGGCCTGATCGGGATCATCATTGCCTCAGTTGCCAACATGTTCATCCGCAGTTCAGCCATGCATATGATTATCAGCTACATCGGGGTGTTTGTATTTATCGGTCTGACAGCCTATGATACCCAGCACATCAAAAATATGGCCCTTTCACAGCCGGATGGGCTGGAAGGCGCTGTGATCCGCAAAGGCGCTATTATGGGCGCACTGAAATTATATCTTGATTTTATCAATCTATTCCTGATGCTGCTCAGAATATTTGGCGGCAGCCGCAATTAAAACTTGGGCGGTGGATGGGAGAATCGGCTCGCCGATTCACCCATTCACCGCACAACTTTTTGTTTTTCCCAATTCCCCTTAGTACACGATTTCATAAATATGGTAACGTATAATAATCTCACCGCAGAGACCGCTGAGCACGCAGAGGTTGTACCCTAAGTGTAAAGGCCCAAGCTACACTTTTAGTTTTTCTGGCGCAGCCAGCTTACTATTTGTTTTTCTCTGCGCTCTCAGCGAGCTCCGCGGTGAACAAAAATAGTCCCGGAAAACGTACCAATAATTGTGAATACATGCACTTAGTCTAAGCACCGATAGTATTCTCAATGACACCAGCTATTTTCTGGCAAATCCGTCGAGTTTCACCGTCGGCCGGCCCTTCCACCATGACCCGGCACAGCGGTTGGGTGCCGGAGTAGCGAACCAGTACCCTGCCCTTCTCCCCCAGCTTAGCTTCAGCCGATCGAATTGCCGCCATAATCTCCGGGACGGTTTCGATTTCCGGTTTGGTGTCAACTTCAACATTAATCAAAACCTGGGGAAACACCGTCATGATTGCACAGAGCTCTGAAAGCGGTTTGTTCTCGTTTTGCATGGCTTCGATCAATTTGAGTGCGGTTAACATGCCGTCACCGGTGGTGTGGTAATCGGCAAATATCATATGGCCCGAATCTTCTCCGCCGAGCACGGCACCGCAGGCGATCATCTTCTGCATGACATAACGATCGCCAACCTGGGCCACTTCATGGCCGATCTGCATCTGCTTTAAGGCGATCCCGAATCCCAAATTGCTCATCACGGTGGTGACGACCAGATTGTTTTTCAGGGTGCCCCTTTGCTTCATATCCCTGGCGCAAATTGCCAGAATATGATCACCGGACAGCACCCGGCCGGTTTCATCCACGGCGATCAACCGATCACCATCCCCGTCAAAGGCCAGTCCAATATCCGCCTGTGATTCAAGAACCCGCTGGATCAGCGCTGCAGGATGCTGCGAACCGCAGCCATCATTGATATTCAGGCCGTCGGGCTGAGCGGCTAAAGATTCAACTTCAGCATCGAGTTCCGTAAACAACTGCGGGGCAATCCGGTAGGTGGCGCCATTGGCGCAATCCAGAACGATTTTAAGTCCCTGAAAACGTTTATCACCGGATAATGTGTTTTTTAAAAATCTGAGGTAATCCGCTTGGGCGCGCGGGTGGTGCTGAACCGTTCCCAATTTGCTGGAATCGGGTTTTCGAGCAAAACTGTTTTCAGCAAGGATCATTTTCTCAATTTCAATTTCTGTTTCATCGGAAAGCTTGTAACCGTTGCCTCTGAAAATCTTAAGGCCGTTGTCATGATACGGGTTGTGTGAAGCTGAAATGACAATTCCGGCGCTGGCCTTTAATGAGGATGTCACAAAGGCAATGCCGGGCGTTGGCAGCACATCTGTGAGATACGCATGGCCGCCGGCAGCACAAATGCCGGCAACAATTCCGGCTTCCAGCATGTCTCCCGATAACCGGGTATCCTTGCCAATGACGATTTTCGGGGCATGGCCGGCTTTAGCGAAATAGGACACAACCGCCCGGCCGACCTGCAAGACCATTTCCGCCGTCATGGGATACTGATTCGCCACGCCGCGAATACCGTCTGTTCCAAAAAGCTTTTTCATTTTTGAGTTTTTCCTTTAATCCATCAATTTGGCGCAATTATGTCTTTTAGCGCTTAAAGAAAGTCGGCAGTATTTTTTGGGATCCGGCTAGGACACCGTCAACGATCCCCTGCAGCCAGCGAATCCCCTTAACGCAATCGGCCGGATCAAGTCCCTGAATGACGCGAATATAATCCTGGCCGGAAGTTGCAATCCCCTGAAAAAGGGATTCTAAAAATTGATCCTGCGCAAGCGCCGTGGCTGAATTGGCCGGCTGCAATTTCAATGATTCCTTTATTGCGGGCCAGAGTTCATCGAGGTCGCGATTCTGTTTGGATGATTCGGACGCTTGGCCCTGGCGGGCACCGGCCGGCTTTTTCAGGCAAACCGCTTCCAACCGCATGATTCTCTCCCCAATGGCCAGATCAACTTTTTCCTGCAAGCCCTGCAGCATGGCAGGCGGAAAACGCTTGGATAGGAACAACCGCCGCACCTGGTCATACCATTGCTTTAGCGCAATCAAGTTGGCAATATAGTGGATATTATTGACGACAATCCGTTTGTCGCTGCGAAACGTACCCGGCGTAAAGGCGACGTTGCCCCCCTTGCCGGCTCCGCCCATAATCAGGCGGTCCGATCTGGTTTCATCTTTGCGAACAATGGTGCCGGCCGCCACCGTGATGCCAAAACCCAGTCGGCAGGGTCCCACCATCCCGCCCTGCCCGCCCAGAAATATCGGTTTCTGATTTAACATGACACCCCGGGGAACGTCACCGATTAAAGAGGCCGTGGCCTTGTCCTGGCTGGGGGTAAAATTAAAATGAATATAGGAGCTGCCGACTTCACTATGATTTTTGCGGCTGGTGCCGCCGGCCATCAGGCAATCGCAAAAATTGATCAGGCTGCCCAGGGTGACGAAGGGAAACAAAATCGTCTGTTTGAGCGCCACGCTGTGGGCCATACTGGCCTGTTCTTCCAGAATCGTCGCTTCGCGAACATGGGACCCCAGACCCGCTTGGTTATTGCCCAGAAAAACCGCTTGTTTAAAATATCCTCCCTTAAGTTCAACATCAGGTCCGACCTGGCAACTATCCACTGTAACCGGTGCTTCATATCCCAGTTTTACGCCCGCAAGAATCAGTGTGTCTGCGCCGAAAATTTTACATCCCGCATAAATGACAACCCCATCGGCGGAGATACGACTGAGATCGACTTCATCGCCGATCTCAACACTGCCGGGTTGCTTGATCTGAATACCTTTTTCAATCAGTTTCTCAATTTTTGACATGTTATCGCAATTCATCATTATTGCACGGTTAATAAAAAACAAACGAGATGCCTTTATTTTTTATTTCGTCAAAATGGTTTCGGTCGGTTGTGTGGATCTCCCTGCAGCCGGAAAGCATGAATGTGGCTAGAATGATAGAATCAATATACGGAATGCCCCGACCTGCTTTTAAGGAAGCGGCTTTTTCAACTATTGGTCGATCCACAGGTAGTATCCGGGCCGATTTATCGATGCTGTCCACCAGTTCCTTACCCTGGTTCGGTTGCCCTATCCGAAAAGAGATATACAGCAATTCACCCAGCGTCAGCATGGAGATAACCGGCAACGTATCGCTATCAGCCAAAGATGTCCAGAATTCAAGTGGCTTTGAATCGCCCTTCATCAACCCAACAAAAAAACCGGTGTCTATACCTACCATCGATCTTGCTCCCGACCGCGCCGCCATTCAGAGACCGCTTCCGCAAACCGTTCCGATTTGCCTAAGATTTGGGCAAATTTAACAACCTCTTGGGTGGCCTTTTTTCGGTTCGCATCCATGAAATATTTGCGCAATGCGTCCTGAACGAGTTTAGATGGCGGGCGCCCGGATGATTCGACCAATGAAAGCAACTCTTTGCTCAAATAGACACTGATGTTTTTGCCGGCCGCCGACTTGTCATTTTGTGATCCGACTGTTGCCATTGCTTCGCTCCTATCGAGTTTGGATTGAATCATTTTTTTACCAATATATTATATTATATTAGTCTCTGTCAAGTTGTTTACCCTCACTTTTTCCACGATATTTTTGCTTGACATCGAAATAACAGCTTGTTACTTCAATAATTGACTGACTGGTCGGTCATTGTATTTATAAATATAAAATTTCGATAATTTGTTATTTATATCGAATAACTATAAATTGACTAATAAGATCTGTTTAGAGGAAATCGGATCATGCTCTCCAATCATCAATCCCAGATAGACAAAAAAAATCGAATCATCGAAGCCGCTGCCCAGGTTTTTGCTCAAAAAGGTTATGCCGGTGCTGCTGTAGCCGACATTGCGGCCGGAGCCCAAATCGGAAAAGGTACCATCTATGAATATTTCGACAGCAAAGAAGACTTGTTTTTCGCCGTATTCGAGTGGTTTAAAATGCAGACCGAAGATGCCGCCCGGGTCAACATTGCGGTGCTGGGCGGATCAGCCGCCAAACGGTTGGCAGCTTTGTCCGACTCCCTCATGGGGATGTGGCCGGAAATTAAGGATGTATTTACGCTGACCATGGAATTCTGGGCGGCTTCGTCTTCGTCTCAAATGCGGGATCGGTTTAAAGCAAACTTTCGCAGCACCTACCAGGAATTCAGAAATATTGTCAAATCGTTGCTCCGGGAAGGCATCGAACGCGGTGAATTTCGATCGGATATAAACCCTGAATCCGTGGCAGCCGCTTTGGTGGGGACCTGGGATGCCCTCTTTCTGCAGGCCTGGTTTGAAGATGATTTTGATCCGCTGACGATTGCCCAGGATTTTCTATCAATTCTAATAAACGGCTTATCCAGGAGATCGTGATGATCCTAAAACGTATTAGACCGGCCTGGTTTGTCCTGCTGCTGATGCCATTGCAGGCTTTGGCGGCCGAGACCCCGCATGCCGCGGCCCTGGTCGAAAATAGTTTTAAGTATATGCGCGGCAATGCCTCCATCGCAACGGTGATGATGACCATCCATCGTCCGGACTGGGAACGAAAAATGACAATCAAGGCCTGGACCCGGGGCAAAAAGGACAGTCTCTTCTATATCCAAGCCCCTCCCAAAGATCACGGCAACGGTACGTTGAAAAAGTCGCGCGAAATGTGGATGTATAACCCCAAAATCAACCGGGTTATCAAAGTCCCGCCTTCCATGATGTCCCAGTCCTGGATGGGATCGGATTTTTCCAACAATGATTTGGCCAAAAGCGACAGTTTTCTAAAGGACTACACCCATTCGATTGTTGACAGCGAGATCCACGAAGGCCAAAAAGTTTATGTGATTAAATCCATGCCGAAACCGGATGCACCGGTCATATGGGGGATGCAGATGCTTAAAATCCGGCAGGATCTGATCTGGCTGAGCCAGGAATTTTTCGATGAAGATCTTATCGCCGTGAAGGTCATGAAAACCCTTGAAATTCAAAAGATCGGCGGCAAGCTGTATCCCAAGGTTTGGCGCATGCGGAAAGTCGACACCGCCGACCGCTATACGGAATTGACTTACCAGTCGCTCGAATTTAAACCGGATTTACCCGACAGCCTGTTTACCCTCACAAGTTTAAGGAAGGCCCGGAGGTAGGAAGTTGTCTATCGACGCCAAAATGGCCTGGCGCAATGTCTGGCGCAACACCCGACGCTCGATCCTGACCATCTGTGCGATTGCGTTCGCCAGTCTGCTGCTGGTTTTTATGCTGTCGTTTCAATTCGGCAGCTACGAGACCATGATCAATACTTCAGTCAAAATCCATACCGGTCATTTACAAATTCAGGCTCAAGGTTACCTGGCCCAAAAAGATATCCGGCTGGTGGTTGCACGCGCCCGCCGAACTGGCAGCTATTCTTGAAAAAATCCCCCAGGTCGAATCTTATACCTTCCGCGGGCAAGCCTTTTCATTGGTTTCCTCCAAAGCGCGTACCTACGGCGTTCTGGTGACCGGAATCGATCCGGCCCGCGAGGCTAAGGTGTCCCGGTTGAAATCACTGATCCGCAAAGGCAGCTATTTAAACGAAGAACGATTCCAATCAAGCTTTGGTCGGCAAAATTCTGGCCCGCAACCTGCGGGTGGACGTTGGCGATGAATTAACCCTCCTGGGACAGGGGCGGGATGGATCGATCGCCGCCACAGTTGTTAAAATCAAAGGCCTCTACCGCTCCGGCATCGATGATTTTGATCGATCATCCCTGCACATTCCCTTGAAAACGTTCCAGGCAGTGTACAGCATGCAGGGGGCCATCCACGAGGTGGTCGTGATTGCGGCCTCGCTGGCCGATGTCGCCGATATAAAAGCCGCCCTAAAATCCGCAGTTCCGGCCGTCAAAAGCAAGAAACCGCTGACCGTGCTGGACTGGAATGACCTGATGCCGGGGCTGCGCCAGAGTATCGAGATGGATCTGGTCAGCGGACTTATTTTCTATCTGCTGTTGGTGCTGGTCGTTGCCTTCAGCATATTGAATACGTTTTTAATGGCTATTTTTGAGCGAACCCGGGAATTCGGGGTTTTAATGGCCATCGGCATCAGGCCCGGACGCCTGACCAAAGTACTGCTGATCGAATCCATGACCTTGACCGCGATCGGAATTGGGGCCGGAATTATTATCGGCAGCCTGATCACACTATATTTCCAGGCCCACGGTATTGAATTGTCAGGGGCCTCCGAGTTGCTCAGCCAGTTCGGCATCACCGGCCGCATGTATCCTAAACTGTCATTGCTTTCAGCGACCTGCGGTCCGTTGGCGGTATGGGTCATTACATTTCTGGCGGCGCTTTATCCGGCCTTGAAAGTTCGGCGCTTGCAACCGGTGGAAGCGATGAGAGCCATAAGAATTCGGAAGTCGGAATGCGGAAGTTGAAGAAGTGAAGGTGGGAAGGTCGTGAAGCATTGGAAGTGGGAATAAATTGAAGTGGGAAGTCGGAATGCGGAAGTGGGAAAATAAGAAGTTGAGAAGCTGGGAAGATGGGAAGGTGGGAAGGTGGGAAACAAGTAGAGAGTAGATTGGAAGTGGGAATGAAATGAAGTGGGAAGTCGGAATGCGGAAGTCGGAAAGAACTGAATAAAGATAACCTTGAACGTTGAACCCTGAACCTTTGAACCCTGAACCTTTGAACCTTATATTACTATGTATTTCCTACTGGCCTGGCGCAACATCTGGCGCAATAAACGTCGTACTGCCATTATCCTGACGGCTGTGGTGATCGGCATCTGGAGTATGGTCTTGTTGGGGTCTCTGATGCGGGGCCTGGCCGCCGGCATGATTAAAAACGGTATTGCGACGCTCACCGGGCACCTTCAGATCCATCACCAAGGCTATCGCAATGATCCGGCCATCGAAAACAGCATCCCCGATCCCGAAGTGGTGGTCACAGGCGATCCAAAATGAATTGCCGGCAGGTGCCCGGTGGAGTTCCCGGGTAAGAGTGAATGCGGTTGCCAGCAATGCCAGACACTCGGCCGGTGTGACCCTGGTGGGTATTGATCCGGCTTCCGAAGCCAAAATTTCGTTTATCGGCTCGGCCATGTCCCGGGGGAAGTATTTAAGTCCGGATGATAAAAACGGCATCATCGTCGGAGAAGCGTTGCTTGATAAATTTGAGACCAAACTCGGTCGCAAACTGGTGCTGATGTCCCAGGATACCCAGGGGGAAATCGCCTCCCGGGCCTTTCGGATTGTAGGGGTCTTTAAAGCCGAAATGGAATCGACGGAAAAACAATACGTCTTTGTCAATCGGACGGAAAGCCAGAAAATGCTGAAGTTGAAAAACGGCATATCCGAGATATCGATCATTTTCCCCGATAAACCGGATCACCCTGACGCGTATCAGGCCCTGAAGCGCGCCTTATCCTCTCAAAATTTTGAAGTCCACACCTGGCGCGAATTATTGCCCTTTCAGATGGCGTATTTAAAGATACTCGATGGGTTTATGTGGATCTGGTATCTGGTGGTATTTGTGGCCATGGGCTTTGGAATTGTCAACACGACCCTCATGGCGGTGTATGAGCGCATGCGGGAATTCGGCCTGCTGAAAGCGCTGGGAATGAAGCCCTGGTGGATTCTCAGGGAAGTTCTGACTGAATCATTACTGCTGTTGATCAGCGGCATGGCCATTGGTAATTTTCTGGGATTTTTATGCATTTATGCCCTGGGGAGCAGCGGCATCGATCTGTCTGCTCTGGCAGCCGGTGCGGAATATGCCGGGATGACCCGGGTGATTTATCCGGCAATCGAGATCAAGGACGTCTTGATGTCCAATTTTATTGTTCTTTTTCTGGGAATCCTGGTCAGCGCCTATCCGGCGGTTAAGGCGGCGCGGTTTACACCGGTGGAGGCGCTGATTCACAACTAATGAAAATGCCAAAAGTGACTAAATTGCCTAAACTGCCTAAAATTAATGAATTCTCTCTATTTAATTTAAAAAGAATCGCAAATTACTATGATCAGACCTCGTTGAATAGGATAAATTCATATTCACAACCACTTAACCAATCAACTAATCAACCAATCAACTATATTTGGAGCTTGGAGATCCAATATGAATATCGTCGAATGCATTGATGTCAGCAAGACGTATCACCAGGGGCGGATCGAAATTCAGGCGCTTAAAAATATCGATCTAGCGATCACCAAAGGCGAATTCGTAGCCGTGGCCGGACCATCAGGCTCCGGTAAAACGACATTGCTAAATCTCGTCGGCGGACTGGATCGGGTCGATGGCGGCAGCATCGTTGTCGCCGGCCAGGCCTTTGATCAAATGTCACAATCCCAGCTGGCCAATTTAAGGCTGCACCAGGTGGGATTTGTTTTCCAGGCCTACAACCTGGTACCGGTTTTGTCGGCTGCCGAAAATGTCGAATTTGTGATGCTGCTGCAAGGGGTTGCCGCCGATGAGCGCCGCGCAAGAGCCGAAGCGATCTTAAATGACGTCGGCCTGGCGGGCAAATACGATCGACGACCGGCCGAGTTATCCGGTGGACAGCAGCAGCGGGTCGCCGTGGCCAGGGCGATTGTCTCCAATCCGTCCATTGTGTTGGCCGATGAACCGACCGCCAATCTGGATTCTAAAACCGGAGACGGACTGCTGGATATGATGAAGCAGATGAATCAGGAAAAAAATGTGACCTTTATTTTTTCTACCCACGATCAAATGGTGATGGATTACGCCCGGCGGCTGGTCCTGATCCGGGATGGTTCAATTGAAGATGATCAAATTAAGTAAGGCGGGTTGATTGAGACGAATGAGTTCCTTTGAAAACAAAGAGCAACGGGCAACTAACAACAGGCAATGCGCAGTTCGAAACTGAATGTTCGCTATCAACTAAATAGAAAATGGATTCGATTTTATTTGTGTATCTTCGCAATCATCGTTTTTTTTTGTGGGCCAATTTTTGCTCAAACGCCATCCAACCCTGGTCTCCCCTCCCCTTCCGATGGTCCTGAAATTCCATCATTTTGGAGTAAAATCGATACTCACTGGGGCGGACGGTTAAAAACCAGCGGCCGGGTTTCCCAAACCGATGACGACACGATATTTGAACCCGTTGGAACCGGAACCTATTGGGACGGCAGCTTCAATTTTCGTCTCATCAATGAAACTTTTTTTTCAGATTCGGTGTTCACGGACATCGCCTATGAGTTAAGCGGTGCCGGCGGCGATACCGTCCGCAAAACCAATGAATTAAAAGAACTATATCCCAATCTTCCCGCCAATATCTTTGTTTACGGCACGCCCTTAAATGATGATGCGCGGGTGATGGACCTTACCGATACCATCGTGGACGAGGACAGCCATTTCCTGGTTCAGCGGCTGGATCGGCTCTACCTGGCCTGGATGCCGCAATGGGGATCGATTAAGATCGGTCGTCAGGCGATCACCTGGGGCCATGGCTTTGTCTTTAATCCCTTTGATTTATTCAACCCGTTTCCCCCAAGCGCCATCGATCGCGATTACAAGGTCGGTGACGACATGCTCAACGTTCAGGCGTCAATTCCCAAAATAGGTGATCTGCAGGGGCTTTATGTTGCCAGGCGGGATCCGGACACGGGCAGCGTGTCAACGGATCAGGCATCGGCGGCCGCAAAGCTGCACGTGGCCGCCGGCACCACCGAATTCGATTTCATGGGTGCCAAACAATTCACAGATTATGTCGCTGGTGTCGGCACGGCGGGATACATCGGCGATGCCGCCTGGCGTGTGGACGGCACCTGGACATTTTCGAATGATGCCGACGACTATCTTTCCCTTGTGGCAAACATGGATTACTCGTGGATTTGGTTTGATAAAAATTTTTATGGCTTTGTCGAATACTATTTCAACGGACTTGGCAACGACGATTATCAGGATGCCGTGCAGGATCCGGCGATTGTCGAACGCGTGGCCCGCGGCGAGTTGTTTGCGCTGGGTCGCAATTATTTGAGTGGGCATATTCAACTGGAATTGCATCCCTTGTTTAAGATTTTCTTGACTTCCATTAATAACGTCGCAGACCCCTCAGGCATCCTCCAGCCCTATGCCACGTGGGACATCACCCAAAATTGGCAAATGACCGGCGGAGTGAACGTGTCTTATGGGGCCAAAGGAACTGAATACGGCGGATTTACCCTGCCCGGCAGCTACATTCGCACCAAATCTCCGAATAATGCCTATCTTTGGCTGATCTATTATTTCTAATTTATCCGCCCTGGCAACCATCT
This sequence comes from uncultured delta proteobacterium, assembly GCA_963710795.1. GTDB lineage: Bacteria > Desulfobacterota > Desulfobacteria > Desulfobacterales > JAFDCJ01 > JAFDCJ01. The sequence goes on along the minus strand of CAVQBT010000032.1, from coordinate 2,994 downwards.
CTTTCAACTTTGAAACCGGGCACTTAGATCTCTCTCCCTAACCCGGATAAACCGGAACGATCCTGTAAATCCTGTCTAATATTTTTATACAATTAGAATCCAATCCTTTCCAACCCACAACAGACAACTAACCACGGACACCCTCATTGAGGCTTTACTCATAATATTCCAAGCCCAAGTGCGTAATCAAATCTTCTCCCATCAAATGGCGCAGGGTGTTTTTCAGCTTTTTTAACTGGATAAACAAGTCATGCTCCGGATATAAACCTTCGGCGACCATGGGCGATTTAAAATAAAAAGAAAGCCATTCCTGAATACCGTACATTCCGGCGCGCGCTGCCAGATCCATGAACAGGGCCAGATCCAGTACCAGGGGTGCTGCCAGAATACTGTCGCGACAGAGAAAATCCACTTTTACCTGCATCGGGTAGCCCAGCCAGCCGAAAATATCGATATTATCCCAGCCTTCTTTGTTATCCCCCCTGGGCGGGTAATAATTGATTCTGACTTTATGGTATAAATCTTTGTATAACTCCGGGTAAAGTTCCGGCTGCAGGATATATTCCAATGCCCCGAGTTTGCTGACTTCTTTGGATTTAAATGACTCCGGGTCATCCAGCACTTCACCGTCCCGGTTGCCAAGGATGTTGGTGGAAAACCAGCCCGATACGCCCAGCAGGCGCGATTTAAACCCCGGCGCCAGAATCGTTTTCATCAAAGTCTGGCCGGTCTTGAAATCTTTACCGCTAAGCGGGACTTTATTTTTTTTAGCCAGGTCGATCATGGCCGGGATATCCACGGTAAGATTCGGCGCTCCGTTGGCAAAAGGAATTTTTTCAGACAGGGCCGCATAGGCATAAATCATACTGGGCGCAATAGCCGGATCATTATTCTCGCAGTCCTTTTTCAAAGGCTTCCAGACTTGCATGCACCGGTCCGGGTTCAATATAAACCTCCGTGCTGCCGCACCAAATCATGACCGGTCGACTGATTTGGTGTGCAGCTTTAAAATTTCGAATATCCTGCCGCAGTTGATCGGCAAGATCCATTTTGGTTTTGCCGGTTTTTATATGAGTCCCGCTAAGCCGTTTAACATAGCTCTGATCAAAAACGGCCGGCATCGGCTTTAAGCTTTCCAATTCAGGCCGAATTCTATCCAGCATTTTTCGTTCAAGTACACCGGCCTTAACGGCGGCCGAATACATATCATCATCAAATATATCCCAGCCGCCGAATACGAGATCCTCAAGATCTGACAACGGGACAAATTCCTTGATCATCGGCATGCGCTTCTCCGTGCGTTTGCCGAGTCTGATTGTACCCATTTGGGTCAGGGAACCGATCGGTTTGCCATAGACCTTTGCGAACCGCATATACACCTGCAACAAAGGTCGTTGCCACAGCACCCATGCCGGGTAGGAGTACGCCAAGTTTGCCGGAAGAATTCAAAATTTTGACGCCTTTTGCCATATCTGTTTTCTCCTCATCCTGTTTTTTTAATGATTCATTACTCTATCAAGCCATATTTTTTTTTAATTGCCCCATGCGTTATGAAAAAAAACGGCCTATTTCCAACGGCAAATAAACCGCCCGCGGTGCGAAATGTCACCCCAAACGGTATCGTTTTGTGGTTGGTAACCTACATAGTACATCTAAAGGATTAGATGCAACACCTGGTATTGTTATATTTCAGGGTGGCTTAATTAACCGAGGCGCAACAGCCTGATATCTTAATTATGTCACCGCGAATTAAAAAATTTGATCTTAATTTCAAGATCGATCGGGTGCTACATTTTATCAAACTTCGGTTGGCCGTGCTAATCTGAAGTTTGACAATAAAAATGGTTCATTTTTTGCAACTAAAACTACCTGATTGTGCAGCAAATCCGGGTTAATTGGAAGTTTCGGCCCACTGGATAGCCGCTTTTGTTCATTTGGCATATCCGGCTATAATTATTTGACAGAATAAAAAATCAGCGATATAATGAACAGTAAAACTACTCATAATAGAGGTTAACTTGAATAATTTATTATCGGGCCTGATCGCATCGAAAACCCGGATAAAATTGCTGATGCGATTCTTTTTCAATCCCCGGACGCGCTCCTACCTGCGGGAGCTGGCCTCAGAGTTTAATGTTTCAACCAACGCCGTCCGCGAGGAACTTAACCAGCTGACCAGCACCAACCTGCTCAAATCCGAAAAAGGCGGCCGCCAAGTCTATTACATGGCCAATACGGAACACTCCCTTTATCCGGAATTAAAATCCATGGTCAGCAAAGTGATGGGGATCGACCGTGTCATCGACGATATTGTCAACCGGTTGGGAGAATTGGAACGGGCGTATCTGATCGATGATTACGCCGAAGGCAAAGATACTGGAATAATTGATATTATGTTGGTGGGAGATATCGATCAGTATCATCTCAATGATTTGAGCAGAAAAACTGAACGCTATATAAGTCGAAAAATACGTTCATTAGTACTCAGCAATGGTGAATACAAATCGTTTTTACCTGAGCTTGAGAAAAGGCCGCACATATTGATTTGGGAAGCGATTAAAAAAAGCGAGTTGACGCAAACTTCACAGGAAAAAAAGAATGCTAAATGATAAAAATATATTGATCACCGGCGGTACCGGCTCTTTTGGGAAAAAGATTACGGAAATTGTTTTGGAAAAATACAAGCCCCGCCGGCTGATTATTTTCAGCCGTGATGAGCTCAAACAATTTGAGATGTCCCAGGTATTCTCGAGGGAGAATCATTCCTGCATTCGATATTTTATCGGCGATGTCCGTGATCGGCAACGGCTATACCGGGCCTTTCAAGGTATTGACTACATCATTCATGCGGCGGCCCTCAAACAAGTTCCGGCGGCCGAGTATAACCCCTTTGAAGCCGTTAAAACTAATATTTTAGGCGCACAAAACGTGATTGATGTCGCCATCGATCAAAAAATAGAGCGCGTCATTGCGCTGAGCACCGACAAGGCTGCC
>CAVQBT010000031.1:0-19355 GCA_963710795.1 uncultured delta proteobacterium | reverse complement strand
CCCGCTCAGCGCCTTGCGTCTCATCAATGTCGGATTCGATCTCGCCAAGAATATTTTGAATCCGTTGGCCCTTGAGTCCTTTCTTGTTCATCTCGTGGCGAATACGGTTTAGCCCATGGCCTTTTCGAATCATCTGGTTGATATATACGCGGGCGGTGCGTTCATCATTAATATAATCCAACCGTTCACATTCCGAAACGGCCTTTTCGATATCTTCCGGACTAAAGCCCCGCCGTTTCAGTTTCCGGTTAAGCTCGGATTTTGAGTGGTCCCGGCCGGTCAGGATACGCAGGGCGGTATTGAGCGCCTTCGGGTAGCCGCCCAATAAGATATTGGGGTTATCGCTAGTTTTTGGTTTTTGGCTGTAAGTCACTGGCAATGGTCACTTGTCACTGGATTATTAGTTGATTAAGTTTTTACTAGTTTTAATCAACGCCATCAACAACAGATCAGAAGCCCCAGGACATAATGTTGTTTAGCGTAGCACCACCTGGTAATATAATTAACAAAGTCTTCAGCTGCAAGATCGATTACGTAAAATTCCGTTTATTCGCCATTGGGGCACTGTGCGTTTAAAACAATTGAACAATGCTTATGAATGACCGCAGACACTGGGTTTGACAAAAATAACTAAAGTTTGGGCCTAAATGGCCGATAATATAATTGCAAACAAATTTGACACGTATTCGATACTGGGTTAAGCTTATTAACAGAGATTCGGATTAAGGAGAAGCAAGCATGGAAATAGAAAAAAACCAAGGCGTGCTGATCGACGCCTATGTAAACCAGGTTCATGATAAAAATAAAGTCGATCCTTCTGAAAACAAATCTGATAAAACGGCGGCCAAAACAGATACCGTTGTGATTTCTGATGCCGCGAAACGAATTCAAGAGGTCAGAAATCAATTGGACGCGGTTCCCGATGTGGACGAAGGAAAAGTTGCCCAGCTCAGAAAAGAAATTGAAGCGGGCACCTACCAAATAGGCGCCGATGAAATTGCCGGTAAGATGATCAGAGAAGGCCTGATCAACGATGGGGTGAAATAACTCGTTTCAAAAAGGACGGCCAAACAAAATGAAATTACAAAATCCCGGGATTCTCCCGGGATTTTTTTTTGAGCTAATTTATTTCACAGACCAAACAGTAAGCATAAACCCCCTTGGGATCGTTTAACTCCAGGACATGCTCCAACTCGGAGCCAAATTTTTCATACATCTGAACTGCCCGGGGAACGGTCTGGCCCCGGATACCATTGACAGCAGCGGTTAGATACCGATTCAGCCGCCGGATCATCTTTTCCCTGGCTGTCAGGGGCTGTTTGACATAGATAACATCATAATCTTTTAAAGCGGCCATCTCGGCGGCGGATCGTATGGCATCCTGCAGGTTGCCGATGGCATCGACCAGTCCCAGCTCCTTAGCCGTTTGGCCGGCCCACACGCGTCCCTGGGCAACTTTTTCAACCTCCTCGGGCGTCATGTCTCTGCCGTGTGCTACCTTTTCGATAAATCGAGAATAGCTATGCTGGATCATTTGCTCCATTGCATCCGCTAAAAGTGGATTAAGCGGACGGGTGGTGTCAAAGGCATCAGCCAGGCGAGTGGTCCCGACGCCGTCATTATGAATTCCCAAATAAGCGAGACTTTTTTCAACCGTCGGAAAGGCGCTGTATATTCCAATAGACCCTGTAATTGTAGTCGCCGCAGCCCAGATTTGATCAGCCGCCGAGGCGATCCAGTAACCGCCGGAGGCGGCCACTGAGCCCATTGAGGCAATTACCGGTTTGCCGGATTGTCGGGTAATTTCAAGTTCTCTGCGGATGATATCCGAGGCCAGCGCATTGCCGCCCGGGCTGTCAATGCGCAGAACCACGGCCTTGATTTCATCGTCCTGACGCGCCTGCCGAATTAGATCGGCCAGGGAATCCCCGCCAATCCTGCCTGCCGGCTGGTTACCATCCAGGATGATCCCCTGAGCAACGATAACCCCCACTTTTGATCGATCCGCGTGGGTCTGCAAAAATTTGGGTTTAACGGCCGTCAGGTATTCATTAAAATCGATCTGATTAAACGATTTTTTATCCTCGTCCTCACCAACTAACTGGATCAGATCATCTCGCACTTCATCCCTGGTTTTGAGGGCATCGACTAAACCCAGATCCAACGCAAGTTGCGCGTCATCCCCGCCGACGCGCGCCAGGAGTTCAGATCCGTTGTTGATGTAGTCATCGATATCCTCGGGCGACAAACCACGCAATTGCGCAACCTTGGTTTTATATGCGCCCCACAAAACATTCAACCAGGTCAAATTGGCATCTTTGGCATACTCGGACATATTATCGCGCAGGAAAGGCTCCAGAGCTGATTTATAGGTTCCAACCCTGAAAACATGGAACTGAATCAATAATTTATCCAGCGCGCTTTTGAAATAATTGCGATACAAACCATACCCGGTGAGCATCACCCCGCCCATCGGATGTATATTAATTTGATCGGCATGCGCAGCCAGGTAGTAGCGACGCTGGTCGAAAAAGTCAGCGAATGCATATACCGGTTTCGCGCTGGATTTAAACCGTTCCAACGATTCTCCGATATCCATTAGTTTGCTGATTCCGGCTCGCCCCAAGTGGCGCAGGTCCAGCACCAGCGCGTGAACGCGCTGATCCTCGGCGGCATAGTCAATCACATCGATGACATCTTTGAGTAAAATTTCCTGCTGGGCCGCTTCACCAAACAGGCGATTAGACAGCACCGTTGCGGATTTTTGTTCAACAATATTGCCTCGCAGCGACAAAACCAGCGCCGCCCGATCCGGTAGATTCTCATCGCCACCACGCAAGAATATCGAAAGCAGCAAGACGATCAGCGCCAGAAATAACAAATTGCCCACAACGACGCGAAAGACCGAAAGCCCATGCCAAAAACCGCTGAACAAATAACCGATAGCCTTAAATAACGATCTCATAATTTAACACCTATAGAAAAAACAGGACCCAGATTTGCACCGATCTCCACGGACAAAAAGCAAGAATAAAATTCTCAAAGTGGATATCCAGATAAATGGTAAGTTCCGACTTTTTACGCTGCAGTCAACTTTATGCAAAATATATATCTGATTGCAACAAATAAAAGGGGTGACATCAATTAATGTCACCCCCGCTTGAATAAGTTATTGAGAAATAAACCGTCCGGATGTTAGTGGATCGTTACCTGCTTGGCCTTTTTTTCCTCCGGCTTCGGTACTTCTATCTGCAACACGCCGTCCTTGAATTCGGCGGTTATCTTATCCGAATCCACATCCGCCGGCAAGGTAAAGGCCCGCTGAAACTTCCCGTAGGATCTTTCTCTGCGGTAGTAATTTTCTTCCTTAACCTCATTGTCATAGGTGCGTTCGCCGGACAGGGTCAGCACGCGATCCTTCAGATCAACTTTGATATCGTTTTTGTCGACTCCGGGAAGCTCGGCTTTGATCACAAAATGATCGTCCGTCTCATAGAGATCGACGGCCGGATTCCACATGACCCAGGTCGGCCCTTCATCCATAGCGACCGACTGCGGAAAAAGGGGTCGTCAAAAAAGCGGTTTAACCGATTGTGCACCGGCGGCATTTCTCTCCATGGATTCCATCTGACTAAATTCATCATTTTAATTCCCTCCTTAGGTTTTCGTTATTTGGTTGGCCAACTGGATCGTTGAATTACTGAAATACATTGTCTCAGTTATGCCGACTTATGTTTTGTTAAATTTAATTTAACCATAAAATATGTTTTGTCAATAATATATTTTAATATTTTTATTGCATTACTTAAATAATGTATTAATTTGAAGTAATGAAAATTTCGGGGCCTGAAACGGAACCAGAAAAATAGTGTTTATACCCACAAGGAGGAACAACATGAGTAAAATTATCGGAATAGATCTTGGAACAACCAATTCTTGTGTGGCCATCATGGAGGGTGGCGATGCCAATGTCATCACCAATCCCGAAGGCGGGCGCACAACCCCTTCCATGGTTGCCATTTCAGACAATGGAGAACGATTGGTCGGTCAAATTGCCAAAAGACAGGCCATCACCAATCCCGAAAACACGGTGTTTGGAGTCAAACGCCTGATCGGCCGCAAATGGGACTCAAAGCAAGTGCAGGACGACATCAAGGTGCTGCCCTATAAAATCGAAAAAGCATCCAACGGCGATGTTCGCATCAACCTGCGGTCAAAGCAATATAGCCCGGCGGAAATTTCATCCTTTATATTGGCCAACATTAAAAAGTCAGCCGAAGAATACCTGGGTGAAAAAATTACGGATGCCGTCATTACCGTGCCGGCCTATTTTAGCGACAGCCAGCGGCAGGCCACCAAAGATGCCGGAAAAATTGCCGGTCTGAATGTATTGCGAATCATCAACGAACCCACGGCCGCGTCCCTGGCCTATGGGCTGGACAAGAAAAAAGATGAAAAAATTGTGGTGTTCGATCTGGGCGGCGGCACCTTTGATGTTTCCGTTCTCGAAATCGGTGACGGTGTATTTGAAGTCAAATCCACCAACGGCGACACCCATCTGGGCGGAGAGGATTTCGATCTGATTCTGATTGATTTCCTGGCTGATGAATTCAAAAAAGAACAGGGAATCGATCTCAGAAACGATAAAATGGCACTGCAGCGCCTGAAAGAAGCCGCTGAAAAAGCCAAAATCGAATTGTCCACTTCCATGCAGACGGAAGTCAATCTGCCGTTTATCACGGCCGATGCCAACGGTCCCAAGCATCTGGCCATCAAAATTACAAGGGCCAAGCTGGAAAATCTGGTGGAGCGATTTGCTCGACAAGCTGGAAGCCCCCTGCCGGACCGCCTTAAAGGATGCCGGCCTTTCCGCCGGCGAAATCAACGAAGTGATCCTGGTCGGTGGAATGACCCGCATGCCGGCGGTCCAGGAGCGCGTGAAAAAGATTTTCGGCAAAGAGCCCAACAAGGGTGTCAATCCGGATGAAGTCGTTGCCATGGGGGCCGCCATCCAGGGCGCGGTCTTGAAAGGTGATGTGCAGGATGTTCTGCTGCTGGATGTGACGCCTCTGTCTCTGGGCATCGAAACCCTGGGTGGCGTGATGACCAAGCTGATTGAAAAAAATACCACCATTCCGGCGAAAAAAAGCCAGATCTTTTCAACCGCCGAAGACAATCAGCCGGCGGTATCGGTTCATGTGCTCCAGGGAGAGCGTGAAATGGCATCCGGGCAACAAAACCCTGGGGCGATTCGAGCTGACCGGGATAGCCCCGGCACCCCGGGGCATGCCGCAGATCGAGGTCACCTTTGATATCGATGCCAACGGAATCGTGGAAGTATCGGCCAGGGATCAGGCGACCGGCAAGCAGCAATCGATTCGGATTACCCACTCCTCGGGTCTGTCGCCGGAGGAAATTGATCGCCTGGTCAAGGATGCCGAGCTTCATTCCAGCGAGGATCGCGTGAAAAAAGAACTGGTGGAGGCCCGCAATGCGGCCGATGGACTAATTTATACCGCGGAAAAATCGTTGGCTGAACATGGTGATAAGCTTGATCCCAATACCAGAGCCGAAGTCGAACGGACTGCCGGAGACCTGAAGCGTGCGATGGAAGGTGACAACGTCGCTGAAATAAAGCGTCTGACCGAAACCCTGACCCAGGCCTCGCACGCGATGGCCCAGGCAATGTATCAACAGACCGGCCCTGCGGCCGGGCAGCAGTCCGCAAATAGTGCCGACCAGGCTCACGGATCAGCCTCAGCGGCCGGCAATGAAGAGGTCGTTGATGCCGAGTACGAAGAAGTCAATTAATCAGGTGCTGCAATAAAAACAGGCGGCAGGATCGAATCCTGCCGCCTGTCGCTTCAAACATTGTGGTGATAATGGGCTGCTTGTCAAAAAGCAGCCAGCGAAAGCCGGTTCAATAATCTGCCGGTGCAGGAGCATGATTATGACATACGCGTTATCCGGTAATAATACTCAGAATTTTCTGAAAGCTTTGGCGTAGCCGGGGGGTATTGTTAAAAACAGAGTTGATTTGTCCGACCGTTAAACCATCCAGCGTCATATTGCCCGAATCGATCTGCTCTTTGGCTTCACGACGAATGCGGCTGGTCGTTTGGAGAAGCTCCGCCCGGGTGGCATCCTGTTCGCTATGCAAAATTATGGCCGCCAGCATCTGGTGTATATTGCGGCTGGCCTGACATTTCGGATTTTCCACCACAATCGGTGTAAACCCCCGGGCGGCTTTGCGCACCACTTTGTCAAAGGGAATGGTTCCCAGAATCCCGATATCTAAAAAGCACTTGTCTTTTACCAGTTTTTGCATTGTCTCGGCAATCCGCAGATCCTGGCTGCCTTCGGTCATATTCAGGACGATGGATAAGCGAAATTCGTCAAACTGCTTTTTCAGTTTAACCAGGGCCTGGGGATCCCGGATTCGTACCTGCTGATAGATAAATTCAAGCGAATAATTTTCTGATTTTTCAAGTGAACCGTCCCTGATTTGCTCTGCCAGTTTCTTGAGCGATTTATGTTCCGAAAAAAACCGCTCTAATAACCGGTTAAAAACAACTTTCACAAAGGTGTAGCTGTCTAAAACCGAGGCCGGTTCCGTGCCGGAAACGACAATCTTTTGGTCTGCCAGCAAAAAGAAATCCAGCCCGTTATAGGTCGTATCCCCCCCCAAATCGACAACCAAAAAATCGGTCTCCAGTTCTTTTAGGTGACGCACGATTTTTAGCTTCTGTGAGTAAGGCAGATTGGCGCTGCCCAGTCTCGAAGAATCTCCCCCGATCAACGACAATCCCTGGAACGCCGTGGGCGTGAGGATGTCTTTGATCGACTCTACTTTTTTATCTAAAAAATCGTTCCAGGTTTTTGCTAAAGATTTGACACCGGTATAAAGATGAACATCAGCGCCGCCCAGGTCGAGATCCGCCAGCACCACTTTCTGGCCTAATAGAGCCAGGCCGACCGCCAGATTGGCTGCAAGCATGGATTTGCCGACGCCGCCTTTGGCGCCTCCCACCGCAATAATCTTTTTGTTGCTTTGATTGACCACTGGCGCATGCGGTTTAGTCTGAGATTTTTTGGCCGGCGCGATCACGTTCATTAAAGATTCTGTTGAAGACTTATCCACCTGCCAGGACCCGGTCTGTTCATCGTCGGTCCCCGCAAGGGCAGACGGGGCTGTTTCCGACGGTTTGGCAATTTTCACGGGAGACGGTTCGGGGACAGGCTTGGCCGATTCAACCGGCTGCATGGGCGCTGTGTCCGGCTTTGGCAGATAGGTTACCGCGGACGTTTTTTCTTGCCTTTCAGGACCGGCAGAAGACATTTCGGATAGAGGTTTTGGGTTTTCCTGGGGCTGCCCTGATGACGCAGTCGGTTGAAATTTTTCTTTATTTTGATCAAAGATCAAAAAGGCACCTCCTCATTTCTGGTAGCTCGATCAGGTAGGAATTTCAAGTCAAATACTGGACAAGTAAATCGGCCACTGTTAATATCGATATCGATCCAAAATAGGCAGCAATGTTTATGCCAAGAGACAGTATTTTAGATTATTTTTTTCATCAAATGATTTTAAAGGGTTACAAGATTTTATGGATATGAATTGGAGAAATGGAAAGTCAATAATTTGACAACGGAAAAAAATTGGCGGCAAGCGCCGAGAGAACTTTAACTGTTATCCAATATAACCCAAATCGATCAAGCGGCCGACTACTCGACCGGTTCTCCACCATGTTCACCGCCTTTTAATTTTAGCCGATAAAGTCCATAAGGGGTTTTTACCTCATTGCCCATTATCATTTCTTTGATTGCCGGTGTAACCTTCCGATAAGTTTTGTAAAGTTCATCCATAAGTTCAAGTTCGGAAATCTCCTGCCACATGTCGGCTTCATTATATTTGGCCTCGTACAGAGGCATGGAAAACATCAACATTGCGCCGGATCCTCTCGCAGCTTATTGCAAAACTCAGTCCACCAACAAATAAAGCCGGGCAAACCAGGTTACCCGGCTATCTCAGCCCAATCCGTTGGCAACCCCGGCCACCTCATTGTAAGGCCCGTTGGCTTTCCGTCCTTGCCTCGCGACAAGTTTGGCTTTATCATGGATTCAAATGGAATAAATACTAATGGACTTAATTTATCAAACCTTGGCGCCTTCGTCAATTACCATTTTTGCATTTTACATTTCTATTCAAATGTGATAACGACAAATTTTGGAATATTACTTTTAGTGATTGTTTTTATCAGTAATGGAAAATCTATTAAGGTGGCATAAAATGGGAGAAAATGAAAATAAGCATCGGATGGATGGTGATGGTTTGCTGCAGCCATCCCCGCATGATTTACGGGGACGTCAGTCAGTGCGGGCGACATTTAAGTTATCAGCCAGAGCCATAGAAGCGATGAGTATTGTATCGGTTCATCTGGGAATTAAACAAAAATCCCTTTTCGATCATTTAATCGAAGATGCACAGTCTTTAAGCCAGATCGCCCGGGAAATAGAATCGGAAAAATTTCGCACGTTAAGCCGAATACAGAAAACATTTGTGATCAGCCGCCGAACCCTTACCAGTCTTGATGAAATTTCAAAACAGTTCCAGACCCCGCGCGATGCACTGGTGGAATATTCAATTCAGCGGCTGTTGCCGGTAATTGACCAGGAACGGGAAAGACATCGAAGACGCAAAGAGATATTAAGTGATATGGATGAGCATCTGGCGAACGGCTTGAAAATTCTGCGGAAATCCAAATCGCTTCTGGGAGAAGATGATCCGCTTTTCATCAGGCTGGCAACTGCCATAAAGGCAATGGCAAATGCCCAATCCAATGTGAATGCATTTGTCGAAAAAGGAGGTATTATTGAGGACTTCTAAATATAAGGTTCAGCGTTCACCGTTCAAAGGTTGTCTAACTATGCACCCCTACCTTTCGTTTTCCATATATATATGGTAATCGCCACAATAGCACCACCGGCAATCATACTGATTCTATCACCGAATGCGACGCCGTAAAAAAAGTCAAGCGCACCGAGCACCATAAAAAAAGGAAGAAAAAATTTCCTCATAATTATAAAGGTTACCAGAAACACAAGTGAATCAAGCCGGCAAGGCCTGACGTATATTTGCGCAAGGACTTATTTCAGTTTGCTTAGATCGACACTCAGGGTATCCAGATACAGGCTGTTTTTAACTTCAGAAGTAAAACCTGATCTAACGCGGTTCAAGCAGGAGTACACCCTCCTCCGTATTCATGTCCATGCGAAATCGCTGCAGGTAATTCAGCCCCAACAGGCCCCAATCGGGTTGATTCGGAATATCCAACACCAACGCCTTGACATTATTGACTTCCCAGCCCTCGATGGTAATCGAAGAAATAATCACCTCCGGTGCGTATTGAACTCCGCCCGCGGTGAAGACTTTCCTTTTGGGATTAGGAATCGCCAGGCCAAGCTCCTGTGCGGTGGAACGCGGTATGGTTACCATGGATGCTCCGGTATCAACAATGAACTTTTGATATGAGCTCCGGTTTAAGACAGCCGTGAGCGGTATTTGACGCGACCCCGGGCTAAAATTTATAACGATCTTGCCCTGCTGCCCTTTCAAATCGGAGATTTGATTTTGCAAATTCTGGATTTTATCGTTTAGCGCGGCCGGATACTCTTTCATTGCCAGAAGTTCTTCGGCTTCAGCCCAGTTGTTTTCGGCCAACGCCAGCTGAACACCCCACAGATGGATATTAACATCATCCGGTAACCGGCGGCCTCCGAGCCGATAGGCTCTCCAGGCTTCCTGCAGGTTACCCTGATTATATAACACCGTAATCCAATTTTGATAGAGCTCCGAAAAAAATTTTGCCAGCCGTACCGAATCCGGTTCACTAATTACCGGTAAACCATCGACCACATTTTCAACCAGTTCGATAGCCTCCTCAAAACCATATCCTTGCGCAGTCGCCCGGGACACATTCAGTAATAATTCGACATCGGCGGCTTCTACCAGAAATTGAGGCTCGAAAATATTAGCCACCTCCCGGTTAAAGCCGGCTTTTGAAACAGCCACGACCAGTTTGTTGATATTTTCCAACACAACTTTAATTTGCAGATGCGCCGGAGTTTGAGCGTCGGAAAGCTTGCGGTCATAACGGAAAGCACCCGCCAGGGCTTCCAATCGTTCGATATTCGAATAATCGGCCCCCATGGCCAGCGCCCGGGTAAATTCTTCTTCTCGGCTGTTGGCAAATGTAATTCGATAAAAATCATCCACCCGGATTTCAGGTTGCAGGTACCTGCCTTCATCACCGTGCCAGACAAACGCCCCGCTGACCGTATCGCCGAAGGTCCAGCCGACGGCCCGATCCTGCTGCATTAAAACGCCGGGATCAGCAATATCTCCGGTCAGAACGCCTTCAGTGAAATTTCCCTGCACGTTTGGATTTTCAAACTCCACGGTTTCGGAAGTGTCTGGCGCGGTCAATGAAAGCCAGGTTAATGGCTGGTCGCCGGACCAGGGATGGAGCGGCGGCCCGTCAATTATAAAATCTTCTGAAATGCGCCAGAGCCCGATCTTATCGTAGTCATTATAAATGCCGGCCCAAATACTGACTTCGAGATCAGATCCCATTTTTAGGACCCAGTCGGAGCCCCCCAGACATGCCCGTGTCGGCAACGCGACCCAGCCGCCGCCAATAACCGACGCCGGTATTTCATTGATTATCTTCCCGGTAATATCTTTGATGAGAACGGTTCCGACCGGAATTTTGACATTAGACGGTGTGCTCAGAGAGATGGCTTCATCTTTTTTAAGCGAAACCTCTTTTTCCGGGGTTTTGGCCTCGGCTAGGCGGGGAGCAGGTGTTTCAGGGTTAGAAATTTCAGCCGGCACTTTTTGTTGCGGCTCAGGCTCTGTAATTTGAAGACGAAAATAGACCATAACGCCGGCTATGCAAACGACCAAAAAAAGAATCCACGACCATTTGGAATTGCTGCTGGATGGATTGAGCAGCCGCGTTCCACAGTTCAAACAGAAATTGGATTCAAGCGGATTGGCAGTCTTACATTTCGGACATGTTAAGACGTCGTCACTTTCGGGTAACACTATTTCAAAGTCATTATCTGCCATTTGCCTGATAATATTCACCTGGATCGGTCTTCAGTAAACAGCATTTAAAGTCTGATATCAAACCCGATTCTCAGGTTGATCACCTGGATAACATTAGAGAACCCAAACAAAAACAGTTTCGCATATATCCATGTTTTCAGCAAGCCCATACCTGGATATTCTCACTACGGATTTTTCAAGGAATTGCACAACTGTCGTCAAAACAATCGTACTTCCCTGATCATCTGGGCCCTCCCGTGGTTAATTGTATTTCGCATCAGGCAATCACCCCTATAAATGTATCTTCCATCTCTTTGCGAAACGCTTTAATTTCATTTAACATTGATGTTAAATCTTTTCTCTGCTCAGATCGCCTAAGATTTAGATTGCCCGTCTGCACCGGACACCGGTACCAGGTACAGATCCAGGGGCGGGAGATCCGTTCTAAGGTGCAGCCTCGGAAACTAAAATAGCGACAGGTCGCATTCAGGACTTCAATAGGTTGACTGGCGGGGATTGGCACAGCATTGAGATGAAAAAAAAGCAGATCGCTATAATCAAACCATGGACTGGCATGCAAACAACATGGATCGGGACATCGCGGGCAGGTTTCGATACACAGGTCATCGAGTATGTTAAAGATCCACTCCAGCCGGTCCCGCACCAAAGCGGCCAATGCCACGGCCGAATTTAGCTTGCCGGCGTATCGCTGAATAAGGCCGTCAATGCTGCGGTTGGCTTCCTGCCAGGCCGGTTTTGTTTTCCACGGTGGTGCAAGTTGTAAAGATAAATTCAATTTCATTAATCAGCGCGCTCAACATCAATGACCACCGGCAGATCCGGTTCAGGTGTTTGGCTGCAAATAATCTCTGACCTGCATAAACGTATCCGGTGTGGCGACCAGCAGGGGATCGTCGATTCTTTGCCCGTCCAGATAATCGTTTAGATAAAAATCACACCCATCGAATTTACAGATTTTGCCGCCGGCGGCCTCGATGATCACCCGAGCTGCCGCCATTCCCTGGAAGGACTCATTGGCGATCACCGCCGCATCGGCTCGGCCACTGGCGATATAGCAGATATGCGCGGAAGCACATCCCAGATTGCGAATTTTGCCTGGAAATGTCGAGTGATAATGCTCGTGAAAACGCGAAAAGGTAAACAACAAGCTCTCATCATTGATGCTTTGCCCATCGTCTATTCTGATCTTCGTTTTCCCCCAATAGGCGTCCTGTCCGGCCCGGGCATGAAATAGATCGCCGGTGGATGGCATATAAAATACACCCAAAATGGGCCAAAAATTATCAAGCAACGCCAGCGACATTCCCCAAATCGGAATGCCGGCTTGAAAATTAGCCACCCCCTCTACCGGGTCGAAAATCCACAGATATCTTTTCCCTTCATGGGAATAGTCTTCGTTGATCTGATCAAACTTGAACACATGGTGTTCAGGATAACGCTCAGCAAGTTTTTCCTGAAAAAGATCGGTTAATCGCAAATCCGCTTCAATCACCATTCCCTGATCGAATTTAACCTGGGGCTTGCCTTTGCCATAAAAAGCCAGCGCCTTTTTTCCGGCCTCCTTGATGAATTCGGTTGCAAATCCATTCAATTGCTCGATCCCATGACCCTTTTGTCCCATCTTAGCTCCTTTTCTAAGTAGTTGCGCTTTTTACCCGCCTCGAATTTTTCGGACCGGACGCATATCAGTCCCAATATGATCGTATTGGCCCGAAATTTAATAATTTTATTGCCAATAGCCCAATCTAATCATCTATTAATTTAATTACAATCATCTAATTTAATTACAATCATCGTCACATCATCTTCCAGGGCACGGTCTTCCAAAAACCGGCTGAGTGTATTAAAACAGATGGTCAAAATTTCTTTAGCGCCGGCTGCGTGATGTTGACGAATAATGCGGTAAATCTTGTCTTTGCCGAACATGTCGCCCTGGGGATTGCGAGCCTCCCAGATGCCGTCGGTCCCCAGAAAGATGATTTGGTGGTTTTGTAGATCGTTCTTCTCGTTTGCCTCAAACCGGGCCTCTGCCTGAACCCCCAGAGCCACGCCGGTCCCATATAGTTCTTCGAATGCATCGTTGGCAGGGTCATAAAAAATGGCCGGATCATGCCCGGCCCGGACCCAGTGCAGACGGCGCTTTTTAGCATCAATGGTCAGATAAAACAATGTCATGAATCCGCCTGATTCTGCCACATCACGGGTAAGCTGGCGGTTGACATCGGATACAATCCGGGAAATGCCGCCTGATAGATCGGATCGTTGTCGCAAAAACGCCCGGGCGGTGGCCATAAGCAACGCGGAGGGAACACCATGCCCGGATACATCGCCGATGACGATGCTGATTTTGCCGGAATCCGGCTCATCCCGGCCGAGATAATCGAAATAATCCCCCCCGGTTTCATCACAATAGACACTGGTCGAGGCAATATCCAGGCCGTCTATTTGGGGATCCATCCGGGGTAAAAGCGCTTGCTGGACTTCTTTGGCCAGAAACAAAGATTGGCGCATCCGGTCGCGTTCGATAAGTCCCTCGGTCATTTCATTCATCCCCTCACCGAGCACCCCCAGCTCATCATTGGACACCACCTGAATTTTATGCGTGAAATCTCCGTGACGCACCTTATTTACCAGGTCCATCATGTCTTTAACCGGACGCAAAATTGATTTTCCAACAAGATAGTTCAAGCTTACCGCAAGGGGCACAAAAACAATGTACAATACAATGATGAAGATGAAAATTTCCTTGCCGAAACCGGCGGCGGATACCCGTTTATCCTCCATTTCCCATAAGACCAGTGCAAGCGATCCCACCAGAATAAGCATCGGGGCACCGGTTCCGGCCGCGTAAAGAACTCGGATCCTCCTTAGAATGGAAATCTTAACGGTGCCGGAGGTTGCTGCCAATTTTCCTTCGGGAAAGAGCAATGGTACCAGCTTACTTCTGGAATAATCATCGATTAGGAAAAAAGAAATGAAGGCGGCCATCAGGCCCAGAATAATGGTTCTGAAGAACAAATAGAGACCCGTGGCCGCTCCGAAGTCATTTAAATATATATCTCTTGCATAGTAAATAAAGGGGACGAGCAGGGCCGTTGCAAAAATCCACAGCGCAAGATTAGCCATACCAAGCGTCAACGGCAGGTTCAAAAGTCTTGTCCGGGCGCGCTGTTGAAGAGCGGCATCAATTTTTTGTCCGGTTGAAATTTGCTTATACAAATCCGCTATCGGACGCTGGATTAAATACTGCAATATGATTGCAGTTAAAAATATCAGCGGCAGTGCTACGGCCAGAAAAATCCAGCCGCCCTGCCGCAAAAATGATTGCCAATCTTTAAATACCGCGAGGGGTGTGAATAAATTAAGCAGAACAATAGTCAGATTGCCGGCTAAATTCGCCGCGAAATTGCGTAAATATAGTCCGGTTAATCCTGATTTGGAACGAGGTGTGTCAGCCATAGATTCCAATTTCGATTTTGATTCAATCCCCAGGAGACCAATGATACCTGACAATAACCACCACAGTCAACATGATCAAGAGAAAATGCGCGCATGGTCAAGGATCTTTGCTTGACAAGTTAACGCAGATGCCCTACGATCGACTAAATTTTTTCAATTATTTACAGATAGTTAGTTTATCAATCGTCAAAAAAATCCATTCGTTACAGGAGGCCTTCAAATGAGTGAAAATGTTCCAACCCGTGATGCGGCTTACGAGCTTCTAAAAAAATACAATAAAAGCGATAGCCTGATAAAACATGCCCTGGCAGTGGAGGGTGTCATGCGCTATTTTGCGCGCCAGCGCGGAGAAGACGAGGAGAAATGGGGAACGATCGGCCTCATTCACGATCTTGATTATGAGCAATTTCCCGAGCAGCATTGTCATAAAACCGAAGAAATTCTACGCGAAAACAACTGGCCGGAAGAATATATCCGGGCGGTGGTCAGCCACGGCTGGGGAATCTGTACGGAGGTCAAGCCCGAATCGGAATTGGAAAAGGTCTTATATACCATTGACGAATTAACCGGACTGGTGGTGACCACCGCCCTGGTGCGTCCGTCGAAAAGCGTGTTGGACGTTAAGACCAAATCCGTCAAAAAAAAATGGAAGGACAAGCGTTTCGCAGCCGGCGTGGATCGCTCTATCATTGAAAAAGGCGCGGATATGCTGGGCATAGAGCTCCCGGACTTAATTAATGATACGATTATGGGCATGCGCGAGGTGGCCGAAGAAATCGGATTAAAGGGAAACGGTTAAGAAGTGGGAAAGCGGAATGCGGAAGGTGGAAGGTGGAAATGAGGACAAAAAAACCAGGAATTAAAATTCCTTTTTGACCTTATGCCTTGCGCCAATGTACTTCGGCAACCAATGCCTCACCTAACTTTTTCTGAAGCCGGTCAGGACCCAATACAGTATCCAGACAATCGCCACCGGACCGATACCGAGATACAGGTAAGGGGTGGGTTCTTGTTTCCAGGGCTGCATATACACTGCGATCAGGGCCGGCCATAGCACCGAGGCGGCAATAGCCAACCGCATCCGGCCGGTCAGCACGACTGTCGGTTTAACTTCAGCCGGTGATTTTTCCCCACCTCGATTCAAAATTCTGGGTAGAAACAAAATGCCCAGAATTATGATTACCAGCACCAGAATTTCTTGAATACCTGAAAACATTCATCCTCCATTAAGGCCCTCTGGATATCACAAAAATCATGGGCAGACAAGCCTGTCGATAAAGGTATCGGCAAACCACAACATATTGATCGAATACAGCTATTATAGAAATTTCACCTACAATATATTGAAGCTTCTAAAAAATTCCCTAGCCGGGTTAGAATATTATTGTAGATTTTATATTGACACCTATATAAGAACTACATTAAAAATCAGATCGTTGGAATGACTGTTTCTCTTGAGGCCTTGTCATTTAACAATTGCACTGCGGAAATGGTGCAGCCGACGAATTGCAATGAAACCTCCAGAGGGACATTTGTTTGTTTTATGGGGGTTAAATTTTTCCATGATAAAGCCAAACTCCAAGCAATTGGGGGACGGAAAGCCACGGATCTCATTTTTGGTTATAAATAATTAAATTGTCGAGTCGTTGGCATGAGACAGCCGGGTTGCCTTGCGAATGAGGGTAAACCGGCTTTTTGTTTTTTTAGCTCGATCAATTATTCACCCTGACAAGGCCCTTTTGATAAGACAACCGACATCGCACGAGACAAAGATCACCGCAGTATTTGTAATAAGAGGATATAATGACCGTACGTAAAAACTCAGGGTTCACATTATTGGAATTAATGATGGTAATCGGGATTATGGCCGTCCTGGCGACCATCGCAATACCTAATTTTATAGGTTGGCTTCCCAAATATCGATTGGAAAGTGCCGCAAGAAAGATATTTACAATCGTGCAACAGGCAAAATTTCGTGCCGTCAAGGAAAACGCCAATGTCGTCGTTACCTTTGACCCGGCTAAAGATAGCTACATGGCATTCGTGGATAATGGTTCCGGTACCAACGCCGAAAATATGATTCAAGATACGGATGAAACCACCATTTTCAGCGGTTCAATGCCGGGAAGGGTCGATTTGTATGAAGCTAAATTCAGTTCGAATCCTTACTTTTACTTCAACAGCAAGGGTCTGCCGAGTGGATAATCGGCCACGTATACCTTCAGGGCAAACCGGGTGATTTTATAAAATATCACCCTAACGATTACCGGAAGTGCCAGAATTCGAAGAAGCAACGATGGCACAACCTGGTATGAATAATATATATTCTTTAGGACGCAGCAATTTCTTAACGACAGCTTAAGACTAAGGGGGTCTTCACATGGCCAACTTCCTCCGCAATCAGAAAGGAATCACATTAATCGAACTGATGATAGCAACCTCGGTTTTAGGTATTGCTGTTTCAGGAATGTACTCGGCCTATCGCTCTCAGCTCAAAACTTTTATGATTCAAAAACAAACGGCTGAAATGCAGCAAAATATCCGGGCCGGACTGGATATCATGGTTCGGGAGATCCGGATGGCCGGGTACGATCCATTAGGTACCGCGGATGCAGCGATCCTGACGGCAAGTGCGGATTCAATTGAATTTACCATGGATATTGGTGGCGGAGATTCGGATGGGATAGACAATGACGGCGACGGTATAGCCGATGAAAACACAAAAAATCAGGAAAAAGACGGCGTGGATAACGATAATGACACCTTGATCGACGAGTTTGATGAAGCCGACGAATCCCGCTACAGTGACGGCGCATGTGATGATTCAAACGAACACATCCGTTATGCCATCAACACCAGCGGCAACTTGGGGCGAGCTACCGGGGAAAACGGGAATCTTATGCCGGCCGCCTACAACATCGATGCCCTAAATTTTGTTTACCTGGATAAAGACGGCAACCCGCTCGATGATGCCGGCGGTAACGTCACCAATAGCATCCCGATGATCCGCTCCGTTGAGATCACGATTTTAGCCCGTTCAGGCAAAAATGTTCTGGCACTGGCATACGGACCATACTGACAACAAAGTCTATTACAACCCGCAAGGGACTGCCATTTTCGGACCTGCCAATGACGGGTTCCGGCGGATCCTTGTGGCCACCAAAGTAAAATTCCGCAACCTGAACCCTTGATTGAGGAATTATTTTAATGACCCGGCCGCATATTAATACGCCGTCATCGCTTGCCGCCAATCACGGATTTACGCTGATTGAAATCTTAATCGCAATGACGATATTTGCGATCGGTATCCTGGCAATCGGTGCCATTCAGATTACTGCCACTAAAACCATTGCTATCGCACGCGATGTGACCGACAAATCCACCATTGCCAAAGATTTTAGTCGAACATCTGATGACGCTGTCGCTACAATGATCCGGCATTGACGGCCGGAGAACATTCGACTATCTGCCGGCAACCTGACCCAGGACAATGATGGTATCGATAATAATAATGACGGCCGAGTAGACGAAGACGAAGAAAGCCGGTTTTATAACCGTATCCTGGAATGTTCAGGAAACGAAAACCGATACCGAACACGAAAACCATTGAGGTCACAGTCAATCGAACCACCGCATTGGCCGGCAGAAGACAAGTCACTCTGACTTTTATAAAAGGAAACCTTTAGATTTATAATATGGGAAACTGCTTAAAACCCGTCCATTTGAGGCACTCCCGCTGAGCGCAGTCTCGGAAAAAGTATTAATCGCTATTTAAAGAAATTAACGAATCAGAAGCCATGCAGCAAACCAATACCATATTGAAGGGTGACAACGGCTCGATTATAATAGTGGCCCTGATAATGCTGGCACTTTTAACCATCATCGGCCTTTCATCCTCTCACACCAGTATTATGGAAAGCCACATCGCCGCCAATGAACAGCTTCACAATATCGTCTTTTATAAAGCGGATGGCGGCGCCGAAACCGGCATGGTGCTCATTGAGGATGGGATTGAAGTCCGAGGTTGGAATGATAATGAAACCTACGGCGAGGCAGCGATAATAAACGGTAATTTTATATTAAATACAGAAAGCAATACACCAAATCCCATTCCGACAGATACCAATTCGCGATGTCAGTATTCCTGGAAACTACACGAGCGGCGAGGCGCATACCAATCTAAAAGTACTCAACAACGTTACCCTCTCAACCGGCAGTGCCGCTATGATTGCCTCAGGATACGAGGGCAAGGGAAAGGGGGGCGGAGTCTGGCTGATGTACGATGTTCGCTCCCAGCATATTGGCGCCAGAAACACGAAAGCCAGAATTTACCTGCTCTGGCGACATGTTCTGTAGGTCCGGACATCAATTGTCACCTAAGATTTCTATGATGGTATTCCCGGCAGAATATAGAAGCAACCCAATCTACCAATATTAAGGTCAAGCCTGTTGATAGCTGAACGCACCAAGATACTATTCATCATCAACTCAGTTCTGGTATTGTTGACTGTAAATGCAATGGCCGCCATGTCGGACTACGCCGCCGCACCGCCGTTTGTATCCAGGGGCGTTGATGCCAACGTGCTGCTCGATTTATCGATTGAAACGCCTATGCAAGGTGCCGCTTACAACGATCAAGCAGATGGCGGCGATTGTAAGGGGCGATATAAAGATGGAGTGATTACCGGCGGCATAAATGTCGGTACCTGCTATTTTGCGGCGGCTCAATACGTGGGTATTTTTGATCCGGACAAATGTTACGATTATA
>CAVQBT010000030.1:0-41183 GCA_963710795.1 uncultured delta proteobacterium | reverse complement strand
GAAATCAATGCCATATCCGGTGACATCGAATAATTGACCCCGGCGGCAGAGATTAGCAAAATCATGGCTGCCGCAGCAATCAGAGCATGCCACTTTCTGGTTGATAAAAGTTTATTGGGTATCCGATCGTAGCGGGCATTGGCAACTGCCGGTCGGTTTGTTTTCTGTGAATGTAATTTCTCCATTATTCCCATTATACCGATTGTCATAAATATGGTCTGTTTGGTCTGGACTACTACCAAGTGGAGATTTTTTGCAATTGTCGTACCAGGGCTGGCAGGACTAAAGGCTTGTAATGAGTAATGAATCTTTTTACCAATTTACATCGCCCTGAAAATAACAGCACCGGGTGCGGATAAAACACGGGGATTGTTTGAGATCTGAGGAAAATATGTTGCGGTTGTCTTGGACGGATTAATTATCCACTTTAGAAACAGAAGGGAGCGATCCATTATTTTGTGGGGCAAGCAAGCGAGGGAAAAATGGATTGATGTGCCACATATTTGACAAGTTCTGTTGTTAATAGTGACGGCTATGACCAATGCTTTATTCAAGACTTTGCTCGGAAGAAGTGGCCCCGGCAGGGCAGCAATAGCGAAATTTATGGGTTTATGGAATGGATTCGATTTTTATTATTTTTATTTAGACAGGATTTACCAGTCTTCGCTCCGCTGCGCCCCGGCACGCAGGATTATCAGTAATTTTTTCGCCTGCGGCGAGGGGCCTTCCGGCCGAAGGCCGCATTATCCTAACGATCCTGTTGATCCTGTCCAATTATTTTCCTTACAATAAGAATCCATTCCTCTTTTTCTTTTAAATTATATAGTTTTTATTTGATTAGAGTGGACGCTCGCGGCCAGCGGTCCGCCCTGGCGGAACACCTGGCACCTGAAACCTCCAATATATAGCACGCGTTAATATCGACCATATATTGTCGATATGATATTGCGACGCGCCTAATTTTTTACTCCCACTTCATAACTGTGATAAAATTCGACTGCCGCCCTTACGGTCTGAAAATGGATATCAACAGCGTCCATTACCTGCCTTGCATAACCGCCGGCCAGGGTAACTGCCACCGGCATGCCGGCTTGACCTAGCTGCCGCAAAACGAGTCGATCCCGGTCGGCTAGACCGACCTTGGTTAGCGCAAGGCGGCCAAATCGGTCTTTTTTATACGGGTCTGCACCGGCCAGGTAAATGACCAGATTTGCATCGCAGGCATCAAGGGACTGGGTCATTCCTTTTTCAAGAGCTGCCAGGTAGGCGGCATCATCGGTTCCGTCTTCCAATTCGATGTCCAGGTCACTGGTTTCTTTATGAAAGGGAAAATTGTTTTTGCCATGGATGGAGAAGGTAAAGATGGTGGGATCGTTTTTAAGAATAGCGGCCGTACCGTTTCCCTGGTGGACATCGCAGTCGATGATCAAGACATTGCGAACCAGACCCCCGGCCTGCATCGCTCTGGCGGCAATCACACTGTCGTTTAAGAAACAGTACCCCTGGCCGTGATCACCGAAAGCATGGTGGGTTCCGCCCCCGAAATTGACTGCGATTCCTTCCGTCAAAGCCGCCCGGCAGGCGGCAATGGTGGCGCCGACTGAATAGCGTGTGCGCTGCACAATCTCCGGCGACCACGGCAGACCGATGCGCCGGATTTCTTTATCGGTGAGTTCGCCATTTAAAAAGCGCTTTACATATGCCGGATCATGGGCGCGCATAATATCTTCATCGCTAACCGGTTCGGGAACCAGCAGATCAACCGGCCGGTCACTCAGTTCCTCTACTATGCGCTTTCTCAGCAAATAATATTTGTCTTTCGGAAAGCTGTGGTTTTCCGGCAGCGGAATTTGAAAGGTGTCGGTGTAAAAGATTTTCATTCACCTCTCCCGGTTTAAAGGCCGAATCAAATATTTTGACCACCGCCAACTTTTGATCAAATATCGCCGACACAAATTTACATTAGAAAAATATTATGAATTCTAATACCTTATTGCACGTAGCCGTCCATTATCAATCGAATAGAAAATGACCGCAGATATTTTCATAATTTCGAATAAATCCAGTTTGAAATTATTTAAAATTTCTCAATACCCTATCCGAATTGATTATTTTATATTTTTCAACTACAATAAGCCCAAAATTACCTATTCTTCCAGTATTTGCTTTGCGTTCGGAAATGCAGTTGATAGACTACTTCGATCTAAGCATGGAGAAGGGAAGAACTTTTTGAAATGATGTCCAAAGAGGACCATAAAATTCTTAAAGAGTTTGCCGGTCGCGTTCATGAGCGGTTTTCGGATGCGCGTGTCTGGGCCTTTGGTTCACGGGCGAGAGGAGAAGCGACATGGGAGTCCGACTTTGATATCCTTATTGTATTAAGCGAAGTCGATCAGAATATAGACCGCTGGATACGCGACATCGCCTGGGAAGTCGGTTTCAATAACGATCGGGTTATTACAACAATTTTGCTTGATAAAGTTCAATTCGAACATGGCCCCATGTCAGAGAGCACCATTGTTGAAAATATTCTGCGAGAAGGAATCAGCGCATGATGACCGAAAACATCCAAGCCCTGGTAACCTACCGACTTGAACAAGCCGATGAATCCCTGGAGGCAGCAAGGACATTACTTGTTAAAAAGCTGATCAGACCCTCTATAAATCGGGCATACTATGCCATGTTCTATGCAGTGCTGGCGCTTCTTGCACAGGGAAAGAAAGAAACCTCGAAACATAGCGGCGCAATTGCGCTTTTTGACCGGGATTTTGTCAAGCAGGGTATTTTTAAAAAGAATTATTCCCGATGGCTGCACGATGCCTTCGATTTACGACAACGCTCTGATTATGCTGCAGAATATCACGCTTCCCCGGAAGATGCCGAAATAACTCTGAAAAATGCCGAAACGTTTGTGGATTCGGTTAAAAAAGTCCTGTCAAAAGAACTGTAAGTATCGTAATCTTCAATCATCAGCTTCAACTCGAAAATCGTTTGACCTTTCCCCTGCTTTGCCGCTATCTTACCTATCAATTTCATTCGGTTAACCTGAAAAAATAGCATTTGCAGAAATGCACGCCATACAATCATTCACTCCTGAATTGAGATTATTATGGCCAAAACCAAAACTGAAAAACGCAAAGCCAAACGAAAGGTCAAATTAAAAGCAAGACGTCAATCGACGGCGGCCGCTGTTCGATTGGAAAAAGCTGAATTTTTCTTTTATGAATACGGGTGGTTTCGCTCAACCGGCAACCACGATAAAGCTTTGGTGTCTTTAAAAAAAGCCCTCAAACTGGACCCCGGCAATAAAATGTTTCTCGAAGAAATGGTCCAGCTGGGCTATGATATGGCCAGCCGCGAAGTTCAACTGTCGGGATTTTCGCAACTTTACGATAGCGACCAGCTGGAAGATGAGCACCTGCCCCTTTTTTAGACCTTTTGGCTATAGACGGACAGTATCAGCAGGCCCTGAATGTTGCTGAAATATTGCTTCCCCGCCTGGCAGGAATGAAGCTTGTGAATAAGCGAAAAATCCGGACGGTCACAATCCAAATTCAGAAATACTGCCGTTATCAACTGGAATTTGAACAGGCGAAAAAAGTTGCTCCCAAGAAAGGTGCGATACGACCTTCTCCTCCCAAAAATAAGACGCCCGGTCATCCGCGTGGCAGTCCTGCTCCTCAGGAACATAAAGAAAAAAAAACCTCCGTTCCAAATATTCCGGTTGTCATTACAATGGATGACGCATCCTTTCATATTCCGCTGTCCAGTGGTCGATTCATGAGCTGCGAACAATACGAACTTGCCCTGGAAGGACACAGAATTCGATTCAGGGATTCCTTCGAGAACCTTATCTGTCTATCCGGCCTGCAGGACGTCCGATCGCTGTGGTATCAGGAAGAGACGGCCCGCAAAGTGCTCAAAAGCTTTCGGGGCCGCGCCCTTTTGTCCGACGAGGTCGGCCTGGGGAAAACCATCGAAGCTTCGCTAATCCTGAAAGAATATATCCAGCGAGGCATCGTCAAGAACGCGCTGATCCTGACACCCGCAACGCTGGTCAGTCAGTGGCAGGAAGAGCTGCAGACTAAATTCAGGCTTAATTTTCAATCCACCGATGATCCGGATTTTCATAAAAAGGGCCTGCAATTTTGGGAAGCCCCCTATATCCTGGCATCCATCAATCAAGCCAAGTCCAAGCGCAATATGTCCGCGGTCATAGAGCGCGAGTATGACCTGGTGATCGTCGATGAAGCCCACCATCTTAAAAACAGGAACACGTTGAACTGGAAGCTAATTAATTCCCTGAAAAAACGCTTTCTTCTGCTGTTGACGGCAACACCGGTGGAAAACAACCTAATGGAGCTGTACAATCTGATCACCTTGTTAAAACCCGGACAGTTAAAAACCGCTTCAGCATTTCGCAATGAATTTATGACCAAAGGCGATCCCACGGGGCCGCAAAACCGCAGCCGGCTAAAGGAACTTCTGGGTCAGGTGATGATTCGAAACACCCGGGCGCTGGCAAAAATCGGAATTCCGCCCAGATTTTCACAGACCATACGGGTAAAACCGGGTGCCACCGAAATGATGCTTTATACCCGAATTACTGACCTGGTTCATCATATTAATGAAACCGACCGGAACAGCAACAAGCTTTTGCTCAAAAATCTGCTGGCCGAAGCCGGATCATCACCCCTGGCGGTAGAATTGACCTTGCAGCGCCTTCTGGAAGGAAGAGATTTTTTATGGGACCATGAACAAGAGATACGGGCTATTCACAACCTGTGCCGCACCATGGGGGATACCGAAAAAAACAAAGTGCTGCTTAATCTGATCCGTTCAACAAAGGGCAAAAAGATCGTCTTTGTTAAATATCTCGGCACGCTGGATCATTTGTCGACGTTTTTATCCTGGAATGATATTCCCCATGCGGTTTTTGACGGGCGCAAGAATAGCCGGCAAAAGGATGCGGCGATCCAAAGTTTTCGTGAAGCAAAGGATATTCTCGTTACCACCGAGATCGGCGGTGAGGGCCGCAATCTTCAATTCTGCCACCAGATGATAAATTATGACCTTCCCTGGAATCCCATGAAAATCGAACAGCGGATCGGCCGAATCCACCGCCTGGGGCAGCAGAATGAGGTGATGATTTACAATTTGTGCGCAGCCGAGAGTATTGAGGAATACATCCTGGATATCCTTGACCGTAAAATTAATATGTTTGAAATGGTTATCGGCGAGATTGATATGATTTTGGGGCGTATCCGGGATGAGAAGGATTTTTCGGATATGGTCTACGATATTTGGACAAATTCACTCTCAAAAAAAGAACGGGAACACGGTTTTGACCGGCTTGCTGCCCGGATTCAACGCTCCAAAGCCCAATACAGTAAAACCAGGGAGCTGGATGAGAAACTTTTTGGGGAAAATTATGAACTTTAATTCCAACAGCACCCTGGAGCAGTTCGTCCAGCGTTTTTTTGAGTTTAACGGCGCGGTGATGGAGCAACGTGCCAACGGACTGGAAGCGCTCCTTCCGGAGCATCTGGCCGCGCGTCTGAATACGCCTGAATATATACATATCGCAACTGAAGAGAACGCCAATGAAAAATTTTCCATCCATTATGGCTCTCCCTTCCTGGAAAAATTAGTGGATACGGCCTGCGATACGGCGCCTTTGATCAGCTGCCGCCTGGATTTTAATTATATTAAACGCCAGGGGTTTGACCGGCTGATCCGGAATCAGTTTGTTTTCCGCAATTGTGTGGGCCGAGTGAAAAGTGCCGCCGAGGTGCGAACCGAATATCTGCTGCTGACCTGCCGCTATCTGGCTCAAAGCGACGAACAGAAAGAAGGGTTTGTCCCCCTGGCATTTAATCTTGAAACCGGCGCAGCGGTTTCGGAGATGGGCAGAATGTTCGACACCGTTGAAAGAACATTTGAGACCGATTCCGAACAAATGCGTTTAGGCGATGACAAGATCAAGGCGATCCTGACATGGGTTCAACGTCAGGCAGGCAAGGTTCTTGAAAGAGAAATCGAACCTTTTCAGGACAGCATGAGTAGAAGATTTCGCAGAGATGTGGCCAGCCTCGAAGAATATTATGAGGACCTGAAGCAGGAGATGGAGGAAAGCCTTAAACGCCCGGGGATTTCAGACCAGCTGATGTCAGACCGTAAAGCCAAAATAAGGCTGATTCCGGACGAACTGGCAAGAAAAAAAGCGGATCTTTTTAAAAAGTACAGCATCAGAGTCAAGCTTGAGCTCTGTGGCGGCATAGAGATCCGCACCCCGGCCGTAAAGATACTTTATCAGACATCCTTTGGAAGGAGACAAAAACAGTTGTCGATGATTTACAACCCGGTTACCAAATCGATGGACCCCCTGGTTTGTGACGGTTGCGGCGACGGCACCTACAACATCGGTTTTTGTGATCACCTTCACATCCTATGCCCCGCGTGCGGCACCAAATGCCCGGCCTGCTGAATTATAAAGGATTGAGCAACTATGAGCGAATACCAATATTATGAATTTACAGCGATTGATACACCGTTAAGCGAAAAAGATATACAGGCACTCGAAAACCTGTCTTCACGGGCGCGGATTACGCCCACCAGTTTTGTAAATATTTATAATTATGGCGATTTTCAAGGTGATCCACTCAAATTGATGACAGATTATTTTGATGCCTTTCTACATGTGGCCAATTGGGGAACTCACTGGTTCATGCTCAAGGTGCCGCGTCAATTAGTCGATGTCGATCTGGTCCGAAGATATTGTCCCGGAGAAAGCGCACGCATCCATGAAAAGGGGGATAATATCATTTTCGAGTTTACTTCACAGACCGAAGATTATGATTGGGAGGAAGGCGAAGGGTGGCTGTCATCGCTGATATCATTGCGGGCAGATATTTTTCGTGGCGATTACCGTTCTCTTTATTTGGCCTGGCTCTTTTGTGCCCAGATGGGAGAAATGGAAGACGATGAGCTGGAACCGCCTGTTGCGCCTAATTTGGCTGATCTCAATGCGCCGTTGTATAGCTTTGTCGACTTTATGCGAATCGACACCGATTTAATCGCAGTTGCAGCTGAAAAAAGTGTTTCCGAGGATCTGCAACATGATCCCGAAGCTTTGAAAACCTGGGTCCGAAATCTTCCGGAAAGCGAAAAAGATGAGATCTTGATTCGTTTAGTCGAAGCGCCAAGCCCTCATGTCGGGATTGAATTAAGGCAGCGATTTCAGCAGGCAGTTTCGACAAAGGCGAACTCAAATATGGACGAGCAACTGCGCAGCGTTGAGGATCTGCTGTCAAAGGCAGAAAGATTCGCTGCAGAAAGAAAGCGTCGAGCTGCAGAACAAAAAGCCAGGGAGCGAGCGCGGAAAAAAAGAGAAAAAGCGCTTGCCCGCCAACAATATTTGGAAAGCCTTGCCGGTCTTGAAGACAGTATTTGGAAAAATGTGAACGATCTCATCATTACAAAGCAGCCGGCCAAATACGATGAAGCGGTAAAGCTATTGGTTGATCTGCGGGATCTCAGTAAAAAGTCCGGCAATGAAAAGACTTTTAAACAAAAGTTGATAACGCTCAGTCAAGCCCATCACCGCAAAGTGTCTTTCATGAGTCGGGTGCAAAAGGCAGGACTGAACGATCGATGAAATAAATGAAAACGAAAGCGTTCTCGCTAATCTCAAAAAATGACCACTTTATCCAATATTTCCTTCCGGTTGCGCCAGTCCGGCTGGCAGTGTGTCAACAGAGAATAAAAGAACCTGGAACGGGTGATAGCTTTCGAATGCATCGAGCTTGCCGGCGATCCAGGCTGTTTTTTTAATCAAAGCAGCCTCTATCTGCTCTTCGTTGGCGGTGATAGGCGCAAAGACATCGACGGTCAATTCCGGCGAAACAACGATACGCAGTCTTTTGCGGTCCCGGCGATGAAGGCTGTAAGTAATCTTGCGGGTGCCGAACGCAATTTCCTACATGAATTTATCCGTCCTCATTCGCGATGGCCACCTCTATGCAGCGGTCGATGATGGCGTCGTGGTCATCCAGTGACAGGTCCAGGCCCTGCTTTTTTTCCATGTCGAACAGGATATCGTCAATTTCACCCCGCATTCTGTTGATGGCGTCCGGGTTGGTCCGCCAGTCGCGGATTTTATGTCTTTCGATTCGGTCGACAATTTCAAGGGCGATCTCTGCCCCGGTGTTTTCGTTGTACGTGCCGTAGGTTGAAATCCGTTCGCGAACCTGCCCGAAATAGCGTCTAGCCATATCGTTTCCCACAAGTCCATCCGGGATATCGTCATTGGTGTGGGTGATGACCTTGGTGGAGATCTCCTTGATTTTCCCCAGGGCCTCCAGTGCGTTCAGCCGGCCCTGATGGTAAGACTCGATTACCTCTTCCAGGAGCTTTGAAAATTTTTTATAGAATGTCGGATCTTTGCCCATTTCCTGCTCGATGGTGTGGCGGGTGGCGGAGGCGATCATATCGGCCTTGGCACCCGGACTTTTGCCATTTTCATCGATAATCCGCTGGCGGTCACTTTCATTCAACAGGTTGATGGGCTCACAGAGCTGCTCCACTTCACCGGCACCGACATGGGTATCGATCAGCTTTTTGATTCTCGGTTCATATTCGGCAAAATCGACGACTTCCTGGTATCTGAGCGTGACCGCCGCTCTGAGATTCTGGAAAAATTTGAGATCTTTTTTGTACCGCTCAATGGTTTCCTGTTTGGTAGTCTCCAAAAACTTACTCGATGACAAGGCCAGTGCCAGTGTTCGTGCATACAGGCTGAACCGTTCATAAAACCGGTTTCGCAGATCGGCATCCCGCAAATGGATCTCATAGGCTTCGGGATCTTTGGAACCTCTCACTTGAGTGAAAAGCTCCCACAGATTAGAGTGCATCTGGGGCAGCTTTACAGCTTGATCGGCAATATAGGTCACCGTTTCCTCGAGATCGATACGGTCATAATCCGCCAGTTGACTGTAGAAATCGATGGCTTCATCCAGGTTCTCAATCACGCCGCTGTAGTCTAAAATCAGTCCGTTTTCCTTGCCCTCGTGCAGACGGTTCACCCGGGCGATGGCCTGCAGCAGGGTATGTTCTTTTAGTTTGCGGGCCAGATACAAAACCGAGTTGCACGGCGCATCGAAACCGGTCAGCAGTTTATCGACCACGATGATGATCTCCGGGGCTTCGCCGTGTTTAAAGGCATTGATCAACTGCTTGTTGTATTTTTGCTCGGACCCATAGCGATCCATCATCGACTGCCAGAAATCTTTCTCCGTCTGTGACGGCCCCGCGTCCGGTACTTTCGCCCTCCCGCTGGGAAGGTGCGGAAATCAAAACTTCGGTGGAAACCAGATTGTACTCATCCATAAATTGCTTATAGGCAATCGCCGTATTTTTATCCGGCGTCACCAGTTGTCCCTTTAGGCCTGTGTTCTGATAAAACATGCTGTAATGAAGGCCCACATCCCAGGCGATCATGCGCACTTTTTGGATTGCTTTGTTGAGTTGACGCTCCGTGGAAAACTTCCTTTTCAGGTCGGCCTTCTGATCATCGGTCAAGGCCGATGTAATTTTTTCAAACCAGCCGTCAATAGAATTTTTGTCAACTTCCTGGGGCACGTGGCGGGCCTCATACAACAGCGGCACCACGGCCCCGTCTTTTACGGCCCGGGAAATGGTATAGGCCGGCTGAAAAAGATCGCCGAACTGGGCAAAAGTATTTTTTTTTGCCGACTTGGCCAGGGGCGTGCCGGTAAAGGCAATAAAACAAGCGCCTTTCAGGGCCAGTCGCATGCGGGCGTGCTGTTCGCTGTACTGGCTGCGATGCCCCTCATCCACCAGAACGAATGTGTTGCGATCGGCCTGCAGCTTTTTGTTGGTTGTGGCCGCCGCGAATTTGTGAATGAGGGTTGTGATGATTTGGATTCGCTGATCCTGCAGCAATTCAACCAGATGCTTGCCGGTATTGGCCTGCTCCGGCTCCAGGCTGCAGGCGCGAAAAGTGCCGCAGATTTGATCGTCCAGATCGATCCGGTCGGTTATCAGGATGACTTTGGGGTTGACAATATCCGGATGCAGGGCCAGGGATTTGGCCAGCATGACCATGGTTAATGATTTGCCGCTGCCCTGGGTGTGCCAGACCACCCCACCTGGCCGGGGACCGGCTGAATATTCACTCAGAACCCGTTTAGTGATTGAATGAACGGTAAAATACTGCTGATAACGGGCGATCTTTTTAGTGCCGTTGTCAAACAGAATAAATTTATAGGAAAGCTCCAACAGGCGCTCGGGCCGGCACAGCGCAAAAAGGGAACGGTCCTGCTCGTAAATTTCACGACCCTGATCGAGGATCTTGCGGTATTCGTTTTTTACATCTGCAAAGGGTCCGGATACCAATCTTTCCATATCCGTCTGGCTTAAGGGCATTTCCACCAGACTGCGGATTGCCGCGTCAATTCGGTCTTCCTGCCAGGAAGTCCAAAACTGCCGCCGGGTGCCGGTGGTGCCGTAACAGGCCTTGTCCCGCGCCAATGCCAGCAAAAGCTGGCTGTATAAAAAAAGCTGGGGAATGCCGCCCCGGGCCTGATAATCAGATAACTGGTCGATGGCAAGCTCGATGGGCTTTTTTTTAACCTGGGTATAAGCAGAACGTTTGCATTCGATCACCACCAGCGGGATGCCGTTTACAAACAGCACAATATCGGGGATGTAGTGCTTGTCATGACCGACCCGCTCGACCTTGAACTCCGCTGTGCAATGATAAGCGTTGTTGGCCGCATTTTTCCAATCGATATAGTCGATGCTAAAGCTTTTGGTATCGCCTTCGACCGTCTGGGGCACACTGGTTCCCAGACAAAGCAGATCATAGAGCTGCTCGTTTTCGTGCAATGCACCGGTCGCCCGAAAATTTTTGATGGCTTGCACCGCATTCTGAATGGCGTTTTCGGTAAAGGGGTGAACAGCCCCTTTGAACCGGTAGCGGCAATGTTTACGGATATGGTTGGTCAGGATCGGCTCCAATACGACGGCACCCAACCGTCCGTTGCGCAGGGTGACGGTTTCCTCCGGGGTCAGGTACTGCCAGCCCATCTGCATCAACAGGTGCAATGCCGGCAGCTGGGACTGGACTTTTTCCAGGTAGCTGGGCAGCTCGTGCTCAGGTGTGCCGAATGGGGTTTGGTTTTCCATGGGAAACTCCTATTCAAGCCACGAATTTAAACCACTTTCGTGTATTTCGTGTGTTTGATGGTTCATTTTTTCCGCGGTTTTCGTTCCGCTCGATCATTACTTCCGCCCTTTTCGAGGTTCCGGGAAAAGTTTCGCGGCTTTCTCAAGCTGTTTTATGGTTTCCGCTTCTCCTTTGGCTTCCTCGTATTGCCTGCGACGGGCAGAAAATTCATCATATTCAGCTCTGGCATGGTCATGGGCGTCCTGTTTGCTAACACTGCCGGCATGGGGAAGAACCTGGCGTTCGTTAAAATGCAGAAAATCATCCAGCTTCTGCTCCCAGTCTTTCATGAATATCCGCCTGCGCCGCCTGGCTTGATCCTCGGCGTAGTCCAGCCACATCACCACGATGCGGTTCAATTCGTTGATTTCATGTTCTTTGAGATAATTCTTGGCTATGGTCACATCGGTTAAACCAACTTCATCACCTCTCCAAGAGGTCAATCCCATATTGGACTGCTTGCAGTCGGCCCGGTTGGTAATCAGTTCAGCCGCAGTCATGCCGGTGGCTGCGTAGTGCAGCTTATTATGGATAATGCTAAAGAACCTTGTGGTCTCGGGAAACGAGGGTTCATAATCCGTGGCCATGGCAAAAATTTCCCGAACGCGTAAATACATCCGGCGTTCGCTCGCCCGAATATCCCGGATGCGCTCGAGCATCTCGTCGAAATAATCCGGTGCGAAAGATCCGGTAACCGGCGGATTTTTCAGCCGTTCATCGTCCATCGTAAAACCCTTGACGATGTACTCCTTCAACCTTTCGGTAGCCCAGATGCGGAAGCGGGTGGCAATGAGGCTTTTGACCCGGTATCCGACTGAGATGATCATATCAAGGTTGTAAAAATCGACCTGCCTGGCTACTTGCCTATTGCCTTCCAATCGAACTATTCGAAATTTTCGAATAGTTGCCTCCCGGTCCAACTCTCCAGATTCATATATTTCTTTGATGTGGTAATTAATTGTATTTACGCCGACCTGAAAAAGCTCAGCCATCATCTTCTGGGTAAGCCAGACTGTTTCGTTTTCAAGGCGAACCTCCAGCTTTATTTGTCCCTCCTTACTCCGGTAAATCAGCAATTCACCTTTAGGTTCTTCAGTAGATAGCTGCCCGTTTTCAGTCATCATCCCAGTTCCTTCATAAATCCGACCACGAAATACACGAAAGACACGAACTTTCCAATTGAGCTTTTTTGAGTTTTTTAACTGCAAGAATTTGGGGATATACTGTTGTATTCAACTCGCCTCCGTTTCACTTTCATTTATTGACAACCAGAAATCACCCAATATCAATAAATTTTGCGACAAAACAATTTGCTTTTCGTGTGTTTCGTGGTTCAGAAGCCCAATTCCTTCAAATACGCATTCATCTTAGCCTGAGTCTTCGGCCAGCTCGGCTTCAATCTGCTCGATTTCTCTTTGCGTAGCGGCAATATCGATTTCCGGCTCCGGTTCAAAGGTGTCCACATAACGTGGGATATTCAGATTGAATTCGTTTTCCTCTATTTCTTTAAAATTAGCGGGGTAAGCATATTTTTCGACCTCCAACCTTTTCCGATAAGTATTTACGATCTTTTCGGTATCCTGGGACCGCAGCTTGTTCTGATTGGTGCTCTGCTCGAATTCGCGGCTGGCATCGATAAAAAGGATGTCTTTGCCAGGCTTGCGGGATTTGTCGAACATCATCAGGGCCGCCGGGATACCGGTGCCGTAAAACAAATTGGCCGGAATCCCGATGACGGCGTCTAAAAGATTTTCCCGAATCATCGCTTCGCGAATTTTACCTTCCTGACCGCCGCGAAACAGCACCCCGTGCGGAACGACCACCCCGACGCGTCCCGTGCCTTCGACTGCCGTGGCCAGCATGTGGCTGATAAAGGCCCAGTCGCCCTTGCTCTTGGGTGGGATGCCGCGCTGGAAACGGGCGTACCGATCTTCGGCAGCTATTTCCTGGCCCCACTTGTCAAGGGAGAAAGGCGGATTGGCAATCACGATATCGAACTTCATCAGGGCGTCGTCTTCGATAAACTGCGGGTGCCGGATGGTGTCTTCCCATTCGATATGGGCGGCGTCGATTTCGTGCAAAAACATGTTCATCTTGCACAGGGCCCAGGTGCTGCCGTTCATTTCCTGGCCGTAGAGGGCAAAATCATTTGAGCCGACCTGTTTGCCGGCCCGAATCAGCAAAGAGCCGGAGCCGCAGGCCGGGTCGCAGATGCGGTCTCCTTTTTGCGGCGCCACCAACCGGGCCAGGGTTTCGGAAACCTCCGCCGGGGTATAAAACTCGCCGGCCTTTTTACCGGTACTGGCAGCAAATTTTTCGATCAGGTATTCATAGACGTCACCGATGATGTCCATATCGCCGTTATTGTCAGGCTTCAGATCCAGGGCCGCAAAATCTTCCAGCAGGGTTTTGAGGCGGTTGTTGCGCTGGCGTGCCTGGCCCAGGTTGGCTTCGCTGTTGAAATCGATATTGCGAAACACGTTGTGCAACTTGGCTTTGTTGGCATCTTCGATACTTTCAAGAACGGTGTTGATCATCTGACCGATATCGCTGTCATTTCTGTGAGCATAAAGATAATCAAAGGATGCGTTTTCATCGACAATAAAGCGCTCGCGCGCCATGGCCCGTTCGATTCGCAGTTTGTCACCGCCATACTTTTTATCATATTCGGCCAGTTTGTAATTTCTGATATCATTGAGATATTTCACGAACAGCATGGTCAGGATATAGTCTTTGTAACTGGCAGGGTCGATAACACCGCGGAATGTATCGCAGGCCCTCCAGACCGCATTGAAAATTTCTGCTTTTCTTTGTTGTTGGTTCATATTCGTCGTCTTCTTTTATTTGCTTTCCCGAATCGATTTGAGACAGATTTCAGTCATCAGGTATTTTCGCTTCTCAGCCAGTTTTTTGTATAAGTCCTGCTCTTTCATCATTAGGGCATTTATATCTGCAATCCGCTTTTGAGTCTCAATCGGTGGAAGTGGGATATCGATACTTTCCAGGACCGCCCGTCTGACTACCGGCATGTGAACCGCTCGACCGCTGAAACGCTTGAGATATCGTTCTACGGGTGATTGGTTAAGGTACCAGCACAAATATTCCGGTAGGATCTCAAAATCAGAAATCCGCACAATAAAAAAACAGGCGGCGGCCAGGACGTTGTCAGGCAGTTTATCAATCAATACTGAAAAGTTTCGGGCTCCGCGCGCCATGAACAGAATGTCATCAGATTTTAAAAACCAGTCTTTACTGGACAATTTGGGCATGAAACGAACCAAAGAATCTGCGCGACAGGAAAGGCTATCCGCATCAATATCCTTTGCCTGAAGTAAAAAACAGGTGCCGTCGTCTTGAGGATCGATTTTCCCGCGATTGATATATCCGCTTTGGATTTTTGCAAGTTTTTTAAGTTCCATGATAAATTTTTGATAGCACAGTATACATTTAACTGCAATAATATTTTGATTTATACAAATATTATTTTGCAATATACTATATTTTGCAAAATAATACTTGACAAAAATAATTTTTAACGCAATATATTTTATATTGCAAAAAATTAACAGGGATTAAATCGAATAAATGACCCAGGGACCCACTTCTGATACTTTTAAAACGGCTTTAATGTTTAAACTTAATTGGGGGATACAACCAATCGGTCTATGCATGAGGGGGTAATATGACTGTGAACAATGCAATAAGTTACCAGAGCAACCGGCATATTGAACAGGCACAGAAACAAAGCGAAATTGCTGATTTGCAGAAGCATACCGAACCTGTCCATATCGTTGCCGACGACCGCGAACGCAAAAGCGACGTGATTGAATCACTCTTGGAAATTGAGAATGTTGAGGTAGAAATCCAGCGGCTTTCTCTTGGTGATTATCAGATTGACAACCGGCGTGATTGTTGAAAGAAAGACCTTAAACGATTTTGCAATATCGATAATTGACGGCAGGCTTTTTAAACAAATGCTTCGGCCTGGCAAATTCTAATGCTAAAGGGGTTCTGATTCTTGAGGGCACGGCCGGCGATATCGCCGATATCGGAATGACCAGAGAAGCCATGCAGGGGGCCC
This sequence comes from uncultured delta proteobacterium, assembly GCA_963710795.1. Lineage (GTDB taxonomy): Bacteria > Desulfobacterota > Desulfobacteria > Desulfobacterales > JAFDCJ01 > JAFDCJ01. Next base: position 25,854 of record CAVQBT010000030.1, on the reverse strand, counting down.
TGATTACAGTTTCCCTGATATTGGGATTACCGGTCCTGCGATCCAAACATCCCTCTGAAACCGCCAGACTTAATAGTCTATATCGGCCGCCAGATAGAATCGATAGCCAGACGGCGGCGTCCAACGGCACGGCTATCGGCCGAAAGGGTTACGCTACAGGCAACTTTATATTTTGCAGGGATTGCCTGAAGTCGGTCGTGAAAGGGCAGATCGGCTGCTGGATCGTTTTGGCAGTGTTGAGGCCGTGATTTCTGCCAGCATTGACGACTTGCAAACCGTAGACGGTATCGGAAAAAACATTGCCGAAAAGATCAAATTGGCGGTAAGCGAGCATGTGCCATCAAATCCTGCCCAAACCAATTGACTCGAAATCGAATTCAGTAGAAGCAGTATCACCGGTGGCACATTCCAATGCCACCCGCACTTGACAGGAGCACTAAAAATGAATCAACCTGACGGCTTCATCGATTCTCACGGCGGATTTCGCAATCTAAAGTCATACCAGATGTCAGAAATTGTTTATGACGCGACTGCAATATTCTGCGACCGCTGGATCGGCCGCCGCTCCCGCACCCATGACCAAATGGTGCAGGCCGCCCGCAGCGGCAAGCAGAACATTGCCGAGGGCAGCATGGCCTCGGGCACATCTAAAAAGTTCGAATTAAGACTGGTCAGTGTGGCCCGCGCCAGCCTGGAAGAGCTGCTGCTCGATTATCAGGATTTTTTGCGGCAACGCAATCTGCCGCGCTGGGGGAAAAACCACCCAAAAGCGCAAATGATCCGCAAGCTCGCATACGCGAGCAATAGGTCCTATATGACCTATAGGACCTATATTGAAGATTCTCCACCCGGAGTTGCCGCCAATACCCTGCTCTGTCTGATTCATCAGACCAACTTTTTGCTGGACCAACAACTGAGACAACTTGAAAAGCAGTTTTTAGAACAGGGCGGTTTTACCGAAAAGCTGTATCACTCAAGGCAAAGGGCGAGAAAACGATACTGACAAAAGCCCCGGCCAGCTTGCAAACCGTGAATTATCGATGTATTTCAGAGAAACAATGAAGGAGGCCATCACATGTTAAAACAGCAACTACAAAAACATTTCGGCTTCAATACATTCTTAAAGGGCCAGGAAAATGTCATCGGCAAAGTCCTGGAACATCAATCCTCGGCCGCTATTTTCCCGACCGGTGCCGGCAAGTCCCTCTGCTACCAGCTGCCGGCAATGCTATTGCCGGGGTTGACGCTGGTGGTATCGCCCCTGCTCTCGCTGATGAAGGATCAGCTGGACTTTTTGCTGGCCCACAATATCCCGGCCGCGCGTCTGGATTCGACCCTTGCCAAAACCGAATATAACACGATTCTTGAAAGCGCCAAAAACGGGAAATTAAAAATTCTCATGATTTCGGTCGAACGGTTTAAAAATGAACGGTTTCGCGCCCAACTAAAAAAAATGAACGTCACCCTGCTGGTGGTGGATGAAGCGCACTGCATCTCCGAGTGGGGGCATAATTTTCGGCCGGAATATCTGAAGCTGCCGGATTACCAGAAAGAATTCAATATCGCGCAAACGCTGCTGCTGACCGCGACCGCCACCGAGCGGGTAATCGAGGATATGTGCGCCAAGTTCAATATTCTTAAAGAAAATGTTTTTGTTACCGGCTTTTATCGAGAGAATCTTTTTCTGCAGGTAACGCCGACGCAAACATCTGAAAAAAAGAAGCGCCTGCTGCAAAGAATCCGTGAGGCACCGACAGACCCGACCATTGTCTATGTCACCCTGCAGAAAACAGCGGAAGCGGTTGCCGCATTCCTGGGTGCAAATGGAATTGATGCGCATCCCTACCATGCCGGAATGGATAACGAGAAACGGGAGCAGATTCAAAACGATTTTATGGCCGGATCGCTTTCTTGCGTTGTGGCAACCATCGCGTTCGGCATGGGAATCGACAAAAAAGACATCCGCCGAATTATCCACTACGATCTGCCCAAGTCAATCGAAAACTACAGCCAGGAAATCGGAAGATCCGGCAGAGACGGAATACCCGCGCTATGCGAAATGTTGGCCAACCGGGACAATATTCATGTTTTAGAAAATTTTATTTATGGCGACACGCCGGAAAAGCCTTCGATTATGCAGCTGCTCCAAATCATAAAGGAAAACGATGGCTTTATCTGGGAAATCAAATCTTTGGCGCTCTCCAATGCCGTGAATATCCGATTTCTGCCGTTTAAAACACTGCTGGTCTATCTGGCGCTGGAAAAAATTATCCGGCCCAAAATGACCTATTTCGCAGAATATTCTTTCAAGTATAAGATAAAGCCAAGCGAGATCATCAACCGATTTGAAGGGGAAAGAAAGCAGTTTGTCAGCGCAGTCATCGACCATTGTCATACCCGGAAAATATGGACAACCGTTGATATCCAGGAAATCCTTAACAGTTATAAAACGGATCGGCCACGGATCCTCGCGGCCCTGGATTACTTTGACGAGCAAGGCTGGATCGATCTGCAGTCCAAACAGGCCGTTGAAGTGTTTGACATTCTGACCCAGGCATTTAATATCGATGACCTGGCGGAAAAAATGTATGCGCTGTTTAAAAAAAAGGAACGCCTCGAGATTCAAAGAATACACGATATGGTCGGCTTTTTTGAAAGTGACGCCTGTATCAGCAAACAACTGGCCGGATATTTTGGCGAACATCTTCAAAAAGAACGCTGTGGGCATTGCTCATTTTGCAAAAGCGGAAAAGCGGTTCGGCTAAACACGACCGAATTAAAGCCCCTTTCACAATTTGAATATAAAGAGATCACAGCTGAATTTAACCAAGCCGCCGGAGAACAGTTTAGCGAGGTCAATTTATCGAAATTTCTTTGTGGTATTTATACGCCTGTTTTCTCAAAACTGAAAATAAAGCAGCTGCCCCAATTCGGTATTCTTGAGAGTTATCCTTTTTTGGAAGTGAAAAATTGGATTGCCGAAAATAACAGGGCATAAATCTGGGATGGCGAATAAATGCCAAATTTTCATTTACAAATTCATCCCGTTTTTATTCCTATGATATCACGAGTTATAATTTGGGATATTAGATTGTGGATTTCGGATTTGTGGAATCGCTATGCACTTTCATTTTTTATTACCCGATTATCTGGAATGAACAAGAATATTTTTAAAAATGTTACATTTTACTCAATCTATTCTATTATTTTACCAGCCTCCCAAATAATTCCGGCATAAACTCGGCCGCATCCCCGGGTTCATCATATTCCTTAACCACAAAACCAGGAACCTTCTCGTTTGTGATACCGCGGATCATGGTGGACAGATTGTTGGGCCAGTAGTTTTTCTGATAAAGAGCAAATACCGGGATCGCTGTTAACCCGAGTCTTGGGCGCAAATATGCATGGGCAATTTCAATGCCAGTGCCCAGACTGGGAGTGGAGACCTCGAATACGGCAGCATCGATGTTGCCCTCGATTAGTTCAATCATTTTATTGCGAATCAACACCGTTCGCTCCAAGCCTTTCGGCGGCAGGGAGCCTAATGTTTTTTCGAGCAAATTGGCCGTGGCATCATAATCTTTTCCGGTGGTGTGTTCACTGAGAACCTCGCAACCGCAGCCTTTGATCGCATTTATTATCAGCCTGTGAACAGCCGCCCGTTCCTCCCGATTGCCGGCACCCTGAATCGCTGCACCAAAAAATATTTTCATTTGAAGCCAGCCCCCCTTTTGACTTAAGTCATTGATAGGATACCAAAATCCATATAGATTCCGTTATAGATAAGGCAGCTAATCTGGGTTGTAAACAGTCAATCCCCAACCCGGACAAGCCGGAATTGAATATTGCAGATTGAAGATTGAAGATTTATGGTATCGCTTCGCTCTGCCTATTATGTGACAATCGATCGTTTAACTTTTATCGTATTTAAAAAGTTGACGCCAAAATTTTTATTCGTAAACGCCTGTATACCAAGGGTTTACAAACAAACTGAAAAATATTTTGCGCTTTTTGCGCAAAACTGAATTGATAACTGTCTAATCAATCAACAATTCTGACGAGCCAAGCATCTCAACCACGACAAAAGGTATTAAAAAAATGGAACAATATCTAAATAAAGGCATCAAAGAAATCATCGATCAGTTCCCACAAGTGGAAAAAATTTTAGATGAATACGGGATCGGGTGCGGCCCCTGCAGTGTCGGCATTTGCGAGCTTAAAGATATTGTCGACATCCACAACCTGCCGGCAGAACAGGAGCAGGAATTGATGCATAAAATCGCCGCGGTAATCTATCCGGGACAGGATGTCCAACCCCCTGAAAGTAAAAAGAAAAAACCGGGAGTCAAGGAAAATAAAAAATTCTCTTTGCCAATGAAAAAACTGGTCGACGAGCATGTCTTGATCAAAAGATGGATTGCACTGATTCCAACCGTTGTCGAAAACCTTGACCTGGCAACAGAAGAAGGCCGCCAACTGATATCGGACGGGATCGACCTGATCCGATTTTATGCCGACCGATACCATCATGCCAAAGAGGAAGATATTTTATTCAAATATTTTGACGAAAATTCTGAAATTCTGCAGGTCATGTACGAAGATCACACAACCGGACGGGGGCATGTCAAGGCCATGCTGGAAGCCCTCGAAAGCAAAGATAAAGCGACACTTGGCCAACACCTGCTGGCCTATCGGGAACTGCTAACCGAACACATTAAAAAAGAAGATGAGATTTTATTTCCCTGGATGGATCGGAATCTTTCCGCCAGCCAGGTCGACGAACTTTATTTAAAATTCAATGCGGTAGATCAACAAATGGACTTTTCGCCGGATAAATATGAAGCCTTTGTACAAAAACTCGAGATACAATTTTATTAGTGTCCATTCTGCCTCAAAATGCACAACAATACCCACTGACATCCGAACCTGCCCTTTATTTTTTTCTTTACAAATAAGCCGGTTTCCCGGCATTGTAGGATAAGAGGGTGAGCTTGCTGCAATTTTACCTAATTAAAAACACGGGATGGGCCGGACATCGGGACGGCCAGTTCCACTTCCAGGCAACCTCAGGACACCCTCACATTTTTTTACCTGAATCCTGCATGGATAATAATGCGAAATGGCAGGCCGATGAATTTCTCTGAATTTCACCATAATGATCCGGCAGATACTGGATGTTGATCTGCCGTCCAGGGGCATCGATTGCTGACGAAGGCCGTAAGATTGCCGGCAATATCAAGATCGGCCGGACGGCATTTATGGAAGAAATAGGCGTTGACTCAGAGCGGGAGTACAAAGAACAGTGTATCAAAGACCACAAAATCATGTTTCACGCCCATATCGGTATGAGTTCATGGAAAGCAACCGCCGACGCGCTGATTCATTTGTATAACGCTGCCCGGGATTGTGACATTGTCGTCGATCGAGCCGGTATCTGCCTGGACCGCCGCATGGGACTGCCGAAGGATCACAGAGATAACATCCCCTCTGAAACCGGTCCCCTGCTGGAAACCGTTGAAGAGTGGATGCAAATCGGCCGGGTCGTTCCGATTCAACCCCACATGGGTGATTTCATGATCGGATTTCCGGCTGCTGTTGAAAACACGCTGCATGCGCTAAGAGCCGGCGTAACTACAATCGGCAATTTATCGCAGTTTTTTTCCCACGAAGTCCCCGGTTGGCAGGACACCGTTACCACAACGGTTGAAACGGTAAAGGCAATTTCCGTCATGGGGGCGCTGCGCAAGCAGGGTACCCTGATGCACTCATACCTTGAAGACGGCTTTGGTGCCCTTTTTTGCGATTGTGCCACGGTGGCCGGTTGGGCGTATCTGGAAACGTATATCGTCGAAGATCTCCTGGGCGCAAAACTGGCCCATTGTATCGGGGGGCTGACCACCGATCCGGTAAAACGCGCCGGATGGGTTTTTGCCCTCCAGGAAATCCATGACCGCCATTGCATCGGTTCCATGATTTATGGCGACACGCTGTCCTTTACCCTAGACTTCACCATCAATCGCGCCCTGGTCAGTGAGTATTTGCTGTGGGACATCATGGCCCAGTTGCATTGTCCAACCGGACATGCCGTCTTGCCGCTTCCGGTCACAGAGGCTCTGAGGGTGCCGGCGGCCGAGGAAATTGCCGAAGCTCAAATATTGGGGCGCCGGGTGGAGGAAACGGCCCGCAGGTTGCTGCCGCACATGGATTTCAGCGCGGCGCACAATTTTTCAGATAAAATTGTCTCCGCCGGAAAGGAGGTTTTCAACAACGCGCTAACCGGATTAAAGGAAGCCGATGTTGATACCGAGGATCCGATCCAGTTGCTTTATGTGCTCAAAAAACTCGGGCCGGCTATTTTTGAAGAGATGTTTGGCGCCGGCAAGCTCAACCCGGCCGAAGCGCGCGGCCGAAAGCCGGTCATACCGACCGATGTGTATGACTTATCCAATGCGGTGGTTGAAAAAAACCGCAACTTGTTTTCCAGTTCCAGATCCAAACACATGCTGCGTGGCCGTCGAATTTTGATTGCCTCGACCGATGTTCACGAACTCGCCATTATGGTTATCCATCAGCTGCTAGCGGAAGCGGGTGCCGAGATGATAAATTTAGGAGCAGAAACCAATCCGGATCAGGTAGTTGCCGCGGCCCGTGACAACAGTGCGGAGGCTGTTCTGATCAGCACCCACAACGGAATGGCGTTGGATTATGCGCGGCGCCTCAAAGATGAAATGGCTCAACAGGGGCTTAACGTTTCGGTTGTGATGGGAGGTATCCTGAATCAAAAGGTGGCGGATCAGGCCTTGCCGATCGATGTTTCCAGCAGTATCAAAGCGTTGGATTTTCTGCCCTGTCCAAGGCTGGAGAACAATTTTAGCAACCTGCTTGAATATAATTTCAAAGATAAAAAAGGCGATGAATAGTCTCTTGAGTGTGAACTCTGTGCATATCGTGAAAAATCATTTTCGCCACAAAGGTCACTAAGACACAAAGCTAAAATCTCACCGATGTTCTTCTTCGAGTCTTAGTGCCTTTGTGACATTTGTTCCCCGCCTAAAGCGGATTCGGGAGGATTAGAATATGTCTTTAAAAAAACGCAGCATCGCATTTATCGGCGCCGGTCACATCACCGAAATTATGGTCTCCAATTTGACCAAGGCGGACAATATTGTCCCGCTCAACCTCATTGCCAGTGATCCGGTTGCCGAAAAACTGGCGAAACTCCAGAAAAATTACGGCATCTCAATTGCTAAGGACAACCTTGAAGCGGTTTCCAGGGCAGATTTTGTGTTTATCAGTGTGCTGCCCAACATTGTCGGCGCCGTGGTCAAAGAGTTCAGAACAAAAGGATTTCCCAAGGGCAAAGTCATCATCACCGTGGCCGGCGGCATTCCGATGGCCACCTATGAGGCCTTGGGAGAATGCCTGCCGGTCGTCAGGGCCTTGCCGAATCCACCCAGCCAGATCGGCAAGGGCATCGCGGCCTTAGCCTTTAATCCGCATGTCACGGATGATCAAAAGCAGGATATTTTTGAGCTTTTCGCCTGCTTGGGCGACCACGTGGTCGTTCGGGAAGATCTGGTCAACGCGGTGATGGCGCTTAGCAGTCCCGCCATTACACACATGCTCTTTCAATCGTTGATCGATGCCGGCATTCGGGCCGGCATCGACCACGAGACTGCTGCCAAAATCGTATCCCGGACAATCGTCGGGTCGATGGCGGTGTGGGAACAGCGCGATGTAACACCCCACGAGCTGCTGACCGAAGCCAGCACCCCGGGCGGAATTTCCATCGAAAGCCTGTTCACCCTGGAAAAGTATGCCTTCAAGGCGGCCCTGATGGCGGCAATCGACAGCGCCATCAAGCGGGCCGGCGAACTGAGCCAGTTGGTTGAATAATACACAGCGACGCCGTCAACCGGGTATATACTAGCCGACAAGACCATGAAATCCCAAATCTCAAGTACCAAATTACAAATAAATCTCAAATTTCAATGTTCAATGACCAAAACATTTACCGCCACTGCATCGCATCGTCGCATAAATATCGGTCAGTCGGCAATGATGCAATTGGATCTAACGACTATCGGTAAGTTAGTTTGGAATTTTGAATTTGGGTTATTGGGATTTATTTGAGTTTTGATTTTTGGTGCTTGGAATTTTTGCGATTTTCATTAAAACCGAATATACGATATTAGATAATATTCCGTATCAGCTAAACCACGTGTCCTTCTTGCGGCACGATACAAATAAATCGGAACATGCCGCTGCCTTCATTTTTGTATTGGTGCAAACTGCCGGCCGGAACATAAGCATAGGACCCGGCTTCAACGGGACTGTCTTTTCCGTTGATGTGCAGCGACCCACTGCCTTCGAGGATATAATTGATATGCGGCCAGTCATGGGTGTGCTTGGGTGAATATCCGCCTGGACCCAACTCGATCACCCGCATGACATAGCCTTCCCAGCCTTGCTGCGGTGAAATCAAGGCTTTTATGGCGGCCGCTTTCACCTCGGGGCTCTCCATTACCATCGCAGGTACATTTTTTTCATTCGCAACGATCATCGCTTTACTCCTTTTTATGAATTACTGAATATTAGGCGCTTAATTGTGAATTATTTGCATTATATGAAATCCGCCTCAGGCGGATCGCCACTAAGGCACAAAGACACTAAGAAAAATATTAATCAATAGTTTCACTTTATGTCTTAGTGTCTGTGTGGCAATTCATTCAGATTTATCCGGGTTAGGTATTGCTCAATAAAATGAGGCCTTTTGCTAGATTGTCAACGTCCGGATTAACTACCCGCTTTTGGGCTGCGGAGCGGATCGCACCGGAATCAGGACGACTAAAACCAGGCATAGCAGGGAGGTAAAAAATGTTATCCAAAACACCGTCAAAACGCCCCGTGCCACCGCCGCCTGCATGGCCTGTTGAACCTCCGGACCCAGCAAGGCCTGGATCTCCGGCCGGAAAATATTTTCAATGTTCTGTTTGAGTTCGATATGCAATGACGGCGGTAGATTTTTCAAATCGGAGTTCATCAACGATTCCATAACATTTGAAATTTTCATGGTAACGAAACTTCCCGATATGCCGACACCGATGGTACCGCCCAGGGTTCTGGCAAATTGATGCGAGGAAGTCGCAACCCCCAGGTCCGATATTTCCAGACTGTCTTGTACCACCAGCAGGGTCGCCATCGATACAAAGCCCATACCGACGCCGCTGATTCCCAAAACGATCGAACAAACCGTTAAAGTCGTGTCGGCCGAAAACGTAATCATAATACCAGCGCCGACAACCAGGCACAGACTGCCGAAGATGGTCGATGGTTTCTGGCCCAATCGATTGACCATCTGACCACATACCAGGGCACCGATCGACCACCCCAGGCTCATCGTCAACATCGCCACACTCATCTGCAGCGGTGTTTTGCCCAGCGCACCCTGAATAAATAGCGGACTGTAGGCAAACAGGGAAAAAATGGTAAAACTGGCCAGAAAGGCGGAGCCATTGCCGATGCTAAATCCCCGGCTGCCGAAAAAATCCAGGGAAAGAATCGGTTCCCGGGCTTTTTTTTCGGCATAGTAGAATGCAAGACCCGCGGCAATCGTAATGATAGACAGGCCGATGATTTGAGGGGACACCCAATCGAAGGAGCGGCCGGCCATCAGAAATACGGTCAATAAACCCAGGATGGCGGTGGAAAGGGTTACCGCACCCCAATAATCGATGGCGGCCTCTTTCTTTTTTTCCCGTACATCGACCAGAAACAGGGCAATACCCAGCAGGGAAACCGCTCCCAGGGGCACGTTGACAAAAAAAATCCAGCGCCAGGAGAAGTATGTCACGATAAAGCCGCCAAACGTCGGTCCCAGAACACTGGCCAAGCCCCAGATAAAACTTCCCAGGGACAGCGTTTTGCCGCGCTGCTCGGGTGAAGAGATGTCGGCCAGCACAATGTAAACCAGGGCAAAATTCCCTCCGGCACCAATCCCCTGCAGCACGCGGGATAAAATCAGCTGGGCCATACTCTGGGCCAGTCCCGCCAGAATCGATCCCAGGATGAAGATGCAGATGGATATAATGTAGAGTCGGCGGGATTTGAAAATATCGGCCAGCTTGCCGAACACCGGCAGGGCCACGGCCCGGGCCAGAAAGTAGGCCGAGTATACCCAGCTGTATAGGTGCAGCCCCCCCAGATCGGCAACAATTGTCGGTGTGGCGGCCGACATGACCAGCGCATCCAGGGCGCCCAGAAATAGTGCCAGGAGCGAGGCAACAATTAAAAAATTTCTGCTTCGCGGAGTGAGAAGAGCTTCCGGCTGCTGACTTTCTGCGATTTTTGAGTGAGAGTTGTCATTCATTTTTGGTGCCTTGCGCAGAGGGCCCTTTTTATCCCCTGAAAATTGCATGAAAATAATGGAAATATTGACACCGCGCCTATGGTTCTGATACTTTTTTAGTGGTTTGACGTCGCAGGCGTGGAGTAAACCACGGATTGTATATTTAATCAATCACCGGCATTAACATTTATAACTGAAGATAATTTTGCTTCATTAGATTGCAAAATTATATAAACGGATTTTTATTGAGCAGAAAAGAGAGGACTGTATGAAAACTTATCCCATTCCGATGGTACCGGGTCCGGTAAAAGTGGCGCAGGAAGTGCTGGATGCGTATCAAATAAATTATGGTTCGGGAGATATGGAACCTGAATTTCTCGAATTATATAATCACACCGAAGCCAGCCTGAAAACGATTTTAAGCACCCAAAACCAGGTCGTCATTCAAACCGGGGAAGGCATGCTGGCTCTTTGGAGTGCGCTGAAAAGCTGCCTGGTGCCGGGAGACCGGGTGCTGTCCATCGCCACCGGCGTATTTGGCGACGGCATCGGGGATATGGCCGCGTCCATCGGCGCCGAGGTCCACAAGATCAGTCTGCCGTATGATGAGACCATCTGCGATATGGAGGAAATCAAAAAAGCGGTTGATTCATTTAAACCGAAGATGATTACCGCGGTCCATTGTGAAACGCCGTCAGGGACTTTGAACCCGCTGGCAGAACTGGGTCAGCTAAAAAAAGAGACGGGCGTCCCGTTGCTCTATGTGGACGCCGTTTCCAGTATCGGCGGCGCCCCGGTGATGACGGATGAGTGGAATATCGACCTATGCCTGGGCGGATCGCAAAAATGTCTGTCATCACTGCCGGACATGGCCTTTTTGTCGGTCAGTGAGACGGCCTGGGAGATCATCGATCAGGTCGACTATGCCGGATACAGCGCCTTGGAGCCGTTTCGCACGGCCCAGGCCGAGCATTATTTTCCCTGCACCCCCAACTGGCACGGCGTTGCCGGTCTCAAAGCCGGCGCGGATCTGATTTTAGCGGAGGGGCTGTCCCACAGCTTTGCCCGCCATGCAAAGGTTGCGCAATTATGCCGCGCTAAAATCAGGGAATTGGGCCTGACCCTTTTTGCGGCCCAAGATGCCATACCGGCGCCGACGATCACAGCCGTCAATGTCCCGCAGAGATTATCCTGGCCGGAATTCGATGCCCAACTGCGCCGCGAAGGGTTGGTGGTCGCTGGAAGCTACGGGCCGCTGACAAACAAAGTCTTTCGTTTAGGACACATGGGGACCCAGGCGGATGTCGATCTGGTTTCTCAAGCGTTGGAAGTAATTGGACGGGTGTTAACTTAGTCGGATAAGGTTTGACCGGACAGCGGCGCTGCAGATATGACCACCACGGTATAATAGCTGGAAATTCGTCAGCCTTTTTTGGCGGTTAATTTCTTGGTTCTACCGGGAAGAATACTTTTAATTTTTAGGGTGTTTTGTAAAATATCCGTTTTAATTCTAGCCTGCAGCGATGACCACTGGAAGCTTTTGAATTTTTTCAAATTACCTTTATACAGCCCTAAAGCTTTAGAATTCACGAGCTCACCGATATCGCGCGTTAGGCTTTGGGCATGCTTTGGCATTTTAAAAGGTTTGCTTTGCAAATAGACGGTGCCGCTGCCGGAAAGTTTTACTTGAAAATATGCTTTGATGTCGGATCGATTTAGCCTGGAAGCGCCAGCAATTTGCCGATCAGTAGTAATGCCGCCGGCAAATCCGACAATGGAGCGTCGATCAAGCTTCAAACTCTGATTTTTCAATTGTTTATTTCTATACGTCCCTCCGACATGAACGAAAATGATTCCATCGCCGCGAAATGCCAGCCAATCGGATTTTCCCAATCCCAGCAAATTAGTTTTCGCCTTACTGCCGGCTTGGGATATCGTCTCAATGGCGGATTCAGCGCAGATAAACGCTTCTTTATGGCAGAAAAAATTTCCGTCTTCCTCATATAAATGAATCGGTAAGATCTGCCGTTCAACGGGAGCCGCAAACGCGATATTTTTGCTGGCACTGCCCGGATTGGTAAAATAAGTTACCGGATGAGGATCGCGACTCAGCTTCTTTACTCCGGAATCCAAAAGCTTTCCAAAAACACCATGGGCCGGATTTTCATTTCGGTCCCCCTGCGCTTCACGGGTAATGCCTTCATCAATCCATTTGTCAAAAATAACCCCGGCTGGGATCGTTTGACCGGGATCAATCACGAGTTGGATGATTTGCACCGAATCTGCCCAGAGGAATACTTTATAACTTTTTCGTTCTTTTTCCATATGAACATCTTATTGAACATAGAATGCTAAAGTTGAAAATTTAAATTATAAGAGTCAGAACCGTAATTTTATGCCAGGGCCGAATCCTTGTCTCTCTCACAGACCCGAAAACAAGAAGCTTTTTTATATTTATCTGACTGTATATCGGGAGTATTACCATTTTCTTGAGAATTGTTTTCCGCAGCGCCGTCATAAAATATACCTTAGATCACCGCCGAGGGATCATGCCGCTTCGCCCTCAAAGACCATTCTGGTTCCCGACATATTCAGAAGAAATTGATCCGGCATTTCATTTTCCAGGTGCATCGTTGCTTTACGGCCGGTGCAATGCGTGGGTATAACATATTCAGGGTCCAGCGCTTTTAAGGCTTCGGCCGTAGGATCGATGATCGGCTCGAAATCCGCTCCTGAAAGATGAAAGCCTCCCATCACCACGTATATTTTGTCAATCCCGCTGATCTCCCGGGCATATTCGACCGTGTTGATAATTCCCGAATGCGCGCAACCGGAAAGGATTACCAAGCCTTTGCCCCTGACGTTGGCCACAACGGCGCTGTCGTCTTCTATTGGATCCCAGCGTGAATGTTCGTCTTCATCATAGTACATTCGTGGAAAACCTTTCTCAAAACTTGTCTTCTTGGGTATTTCCCCTAAAAAAAGCAGCTGCCCATCTACCAGCAATCTGGGATCCATTGATTCAACCAGCGTTACGCCGGCCCTGTTTATCATTTCTTTTTTTAACGGCGGAAGGCTGATTTTAAAATCGTCTGAGACTTTGATATATCGAGATTTCCTAAAGGCGGTCGGGTGCACAAAAAGCTCCAAGTTTTTTTTGCCGACCTTTTCAACCAGGGACAGGAATCCGCCAAAATGATCCATATGGCCGTGAGAAAGAACCAAGGCTTCCACCTGGGACAGATCGGCGTCCAGGGCATCCGCATTATACGCCGCACCCTGCTTGGAGAAGCCGAAATCAAAAAGAATACTGCGGGATTCACCGCCGGTGGATACAGAAACAATAGCGGAAAAGCCGTGCTCGGCCAGGATGCTGTTTTTAATCTCGCCATCTTTAAGCGGCATCGCCCGCTGCACCATTTCCGTGCTGTCCATGGCCGCCACATCGATGTAATTATCCTGCAGGGTCAGTATTTCCAGCTTGTCCACGGCGTTGAGATTGATCGTCATGTTGCCCTCCTTTTATTCGTTAATTTTTTCTCTTTTTATACCGGCCGGAACGACCATTTCATTTTAATTGAAAAAATGAAACGAACTCCCTGGGAAATCCGCTAAATTTAGTCACACAGACCTCCTCCAGCTGATTGAGTACTTTCAAATGAATATCGACTAATCATTACCGAATGGTACGGGTTAGGGATATTGCATTGACTCACTTTCCCGTATCAACAAACGCTAAACCAAGTCAAGTAGTATAGCGGAAGACTACATAGCGCCGCTAGAATCGAGATTATGCGATTGCAACCTACCTTCAGTATCAACGATGATCTCATCAAGAAGCAATTTTGCCGGTAATGCCGCACTGGACAGGGTTATAAAATACACGCGGGATGGTGTGCCGTTTGGGTTGAATGGGAAGGATTTTTCCTACAGTCGCTGTAAAAAATATCATACATTTTAGCAGGATTGACTCCGTCATTTTTTTGATGGTCTTTATGAAATTGATCCGCCGGCGGTGGACCACCACCGATATTCAAGCATCTTAAGGTCGGGAAAATAGCCCGTTAAAATTTTTTTACCGCAATAAACACCATACTAATTTTTGAAGGCCTAAAAGTCGGAATTGTGTGTTTTATGCGCAGACTGCCACGGTGTGGTCCAGGCATGACCTTTGAAATACAAGCGCGTTTATAGCACGAAAGCGGCCCTGTCGGGCGATAAAATAACCAAAATTTTTTTTAACTTTTTGGATTTGGAATGTAATTTGCAGAGTTTTCAAACAATTTATTCCATCAGGCGGATTAGTCCATCTATTTTAAATAACTTTGATCGACTTCGAATTTTCGTAGCGCTAGCAATATTTTTTTAAGACTAAATTCAGCCCCAGGAGACAAACTATATGGTGCCCAAATCGAATGTTATCTTTTTTTACACGCTCTGGATGGTTTTAATTTTAGCGTTGAATGTCCACGGCAACCAGGAAGACGGCGAATTTGCCGGCGACGAAACCTGCATGGAATGCCATGAAGAAATTTACCAGGATTTTTGGCAAAGCGCCCATGGTGTCAGTGGGGACCCGCGATCGCCGGCGGGTCGCTATGAGGGATTTGTCTGCGAGTCATGCCATGGACCGGGTGCAACCCACGCCGAAGAGGGTGAAGGCGGCGATATTGCCTATTTGAGCGCCGGGTCGTCCGAATCACCGCAAAAAAAGAATGACGTTTGTCTGAAATGCCACAACAGGGGCAAAGTCGCCATGTGGCACGCCAGCGAGCATGAAATCAGGTCCCTTTCCTGCGCCAATTGTCACAATGTTCATCAGGATCATCCTAAATACCTGGCAAAACCCACCCAGACCGAAGTCTGCGCCGGTTGTCATCGACCCGTCACCCCGCAGCTGTTGCGGCAGTCTCACCATCCGATTCGTGAACGCAAGATGAAGTGTTCCGATTGCCACAACAGCCATGGAACCATAGCCGATAAGCTGATCGATGCCCAATATGTGAACGAAAAGTGCTTTGAATGCCACGCCAACATCAGAGGACCGTATCTATGGGAACATCCGCCGGCGGTCGAAAACTGCCTTGCCTGCCATGTTCCTCACGGCTCCTCGCGCGCTTTTCTATTGAGCGGAAGGGCACCGTACTTATGCCAGCGGTGTCATTCCAATGTGGATCATCCCAGCCAGCTTCAGGCGAAAAACAGGCGACAGTCCGGCCAGTCGGTATACACGGCTTTAAACAACAGAGGATTCTACCGGGGCTGCCTGAACTGCCATCTTCAGGTTCATGGCAGCAACCATCCATCCGGCAAGAGCTTGTTGAGATAGAGCAATGGGAAAGAAGGAGCGTTTCATGATCAGAAAATACGTGTCCATATCGATTGCAGCAGTATTGGGTGTAGTGGCCTTTTCTTATGGCGGCATGGCAGCCCAAGCGACGAAATTGAATAATATTCGTTTGGGGCAGCATTCCGGGTATACCCGCCTTGTATTCGACTCTGAGGGGGCCCGGCCGCTTAAAATCGGTCCGGCTACCGCCCGGCAGCTCAAGATTGTTTATGAGCAATTAGAGTTTGGCAGCCGGGCGGCCCGGATCATTCGTGAGATGGAAGGAGCCGTGGCAAAGACGAGTCACCGGCGCGAGGGAAATCGCTCCGTGATCACGGTGACCTTCACAAGCGCCAACACGGCCGTCAAACACTTTTATATGCAGGACAAGGATCCCGCAGCAGCCTATCGGCTGGTTTTGGATTTTTATCCCGCCGGCAGCGCCGCAACCGGCCCCGGTGCGCTGGTTCCAATTGCATCGGCCGGAGTTGCTGCCGCTGCAGCATCGGCCGCAGCCGCGCCGGCATAATACAACGGCTAAGGCAGCTCCAGCGGCAGTGAACCGGCCGTCCGATCAACGGATACGGCAGCCGCAACTCGGCAGGCCGCGCCGCCGGAAGACGAAAACCAGGAGGAATCTGCCGCTAAAACCTTCTGGGAATAAGATTTCAGGTGAATTTGGGGTGATTGGGAGGTACCGCAACGATGACGCCAAGTCCGATTCCTTTTTCCTGCAATACAGGGATTTCAATGAGATTACCGGGGAGTTTGATGTAAAATATGTGGCAGAAAACCGCTACTTTTTTCAGACCGACGGAAAAAATCTGGGCCAGGACGATGTCAATGTCAACCTGCGCGGCGGCTGGTATGGCAAATGGAAAGGCAGCATCACTTACGATGAGATTCCCCACCGCTTTGCTTTTGACTCAAAGACGCTCTATTCCGGTGTGGGGTCCGACTCGCTGAGCCTGGATAACAATCTCCAAACCACCCTTCAAGGCCTGAGCGCCGATCCGGCGGCCCAGGCGGACGTACTCAAGCAGGCGTTCGGCAGTGCCGACAGCGGGAATCCCGAAATTAAGAGAAAAAAGTTGTCCGGGGATTTTGATTTCGTGGCCCTTGACCCCTTCAGCCTGCGGGCCGAGTTCAGCCGGGAAAAAAAGAACGGCGGCACCCGCCCGTTTATCGGATCGTTCGGGCTCGACAATGCGATTGAGTTGTTTGAACCCATCGACAATGACACCTGGACCATCAAGCTGATTGCCGAGTTTGCCAAAAAATCATATCTACTAAACGCTACCTATTATTATCAACATTTTGACAACCAGGAAGGCGCCTTGTTATTTGACAATCCTTTCAGAGTTGACGATGCGGTTGGCGGACCGTCCCAGGGGTTGATCGACCTGGCCCCCGACAACCACTATCAGAACGTATCCGTGGCGGGGTCTTATTCGGCGCTGCCTTTCAATTCCCGCATATCGGTCAATGCCGCCCGGGGCTGGATGCGGCAGGACGATGATCTGCCGCCGTTTACCGTCAATCCTGCGCTGACCAACTCCGATTGATTACTCTGATCCCGCCAATTTGCCGGCCAGTGAGGCCGACGTTAAAGTCGATACCACCCTTGTCAATGCCAAGCTGACGGCCAGGCCCTTAAATTTTATGCGCGTCAATGCCAAATTTCGCTACTACGATTACGATAATAAAACCGACAAGGTCCTGTTCCCGGACGGCTACGTGGAGACGGATGCCTTTGCCGAGACCCCCCAGCTCGGTGTTCCGATCTCCACCCTGCCCACGAGCTATGATAAAATCAGGGGCGACCTGAACCTGGGATTCGATATCTGGACCCGAACCCGCTTGAACCTCGATTACGCCTATGACAAGACCGACCGCGACAATCGCGAAGTTGACAAGCAGACGTCCAACATTTTCGGCGGATCGATTGACACCAACCCGGTTGACTGGGGTGATTTGCGAGCTTCCTATGAACGGACGGACACGGATATCGACAATTACGACTTTGACATATATCTGAAAAGCGGGCAGGATCTTAACCAGTTGCCCGGTCTGCGGAAATACTCTCAGGCCGACGTTATTGTTGACAAATTTCAGCTGCTGGCCAATGTATACCCCATCGAACCGCTGGCCTTCAGCGGTTCATTTATCTACGCCAAACATGACTTTGATAACTCTTCCTTCGGACTAACGGACGCCGATTACTATTCCTGGTCCATCGATGGAGATTATACCCTCACCGACCGGCTAAATTTAAATGCCTTTTACGTTTTCGAGAAATATGAAAACAAGCAAAGGGCGAGCGGTGAATTCGATGAAGACGGTGACGGAATATCTACCCTAACCGATTGGAGCGCCAAAGGCATCGATGATGTCAACACCTTCGGGGGCGGCTTCAGGTGGGCCATACTGGCCGAACGGCTCGATTTTGATCTTAAATATTCGTATTCCAAAGTAAACGGAAAGATCGATTTTTCGGTTCCCAATGGGTCTGTCCCCGGTTTCGACGACGCGGATGACAGCACGCTTCAGACTTTGGATGCCAAACTCAAGTATAATATCTGGGGCGGCTATTATGTGACCCTGGGCTATCTATGGGAAAAATTTGACTATAATGACTATAACCGGGACGGTTTTACCAATGTCCCCACCGATGAAAGCGGCAACTTTAACGGTGCCGTGCTGGCCGACAGCCTGTGGCATGACTATGATGCTAAAATTCTTTACCTGAAAATGATGTATAAATTTTAATCCGCATCGATGATTCTTTTCATAGTCGATAGCCCGCAGTCAATCTTTTGGCGATTCAGATTCAATACCCCCCACGGAGGCTAACGTCGGGGGGCTTCAGAGTCAAGAGGAGCCCATAGCAAGATAAAGATATACGCTTCATCCCGCAAAGCGGGGGCGTCAAGGGTGAAGGCCGCCTGCGGAGGACTGCCGACCGTCGGCCGCAGGCGGAACAATGCAGGATATGAAGTCCTCCGGCTTTTCGCGTTGTTTTCAGAGTAAACAATCAGGCAAAATCGACCCCATCCGTGGAGAACACTGATGGGCGGATATCCAAACCCATAGCATTAGCTGCGATAGCGGTTTGCCAGTCCGGCATATACTTATTAACGGTTCATAAAAGCGTCGCCGCTGACCGTGTGTGTCCAGTCAAATCGAAAAAAAACTTTGATCTTTTGCTGTCGTAGGGTCGGCCACCGTGCCGATCCCGCTGATAGCGGGACGGGCACGGCGGCCCGCCCCACTGTCCCAAACATGTGTATCATTTAAGCTGTCGGGCTTTCACGACTCCAGGAAGTTGTCCGCACCGGCCCAATCCCCTTAAAGCATTCTATCGCAAGTTTATTGAACCTTTTGGGTTCTTCCACCAATTAGTCGCAGAAAGCTCGAAGCGAAATGTCGGCAACTGAAAGCAGCTCGCCAGGCGGCGGCTGGAGGCGTAGCTTAAAGCCTAACCCGGACAAGCCGGAACCAAAAAAATCAATCATGAAATGCAAAGATTAAGCAATTAAGACTCTAAAGGACAAACAACAGGGGATTTTTTTTGCTTCTTGGGTAAAGAGAGGGCCGAAAGCGGATTGCAGAGACCCGATTTCATCCCCCGCCCGCCTCACCGGAGGTACGCGCGCTGGCGGGCGGGGGGAACCCGGGTATCAACCCAAATTTAAGCAACCAGAAATATTTTCGGTCAACACCGCTTTCTTTTTATAAAGAAAGTTATCGCCGGAAAGCTGAAAAGTACCGCCAGCGATAATAAAGCTGAAATTACCGCAATAGAGTGCGGAAACAATCCATAATCGGCAAAGGCACCGATAAAACAGCTGCTGCCCCCGCCAAAGGCATTTGATCCGATGGAAAATGCCGGCACAAGCCCAAGACCGGAAGGGTCTTCAATCGTTCCATTGGCTTGGCCGTCGTCGTCGCCCATGCCGCCGTCAACCAGGATCAGGGTTATCTGATCCCGGGCCGCATTGAAGGTCGCACCTCTAACGCCCGCGGTATCCCGCATCGAGCTGTAATTGACCCATTGATTGCGTTACCTGATTGAATTTATACCAGCTATAATCGGCCGGGGCCGGTTCGGGCAGATAAACGGTGATGGTGACCTGCTCGCCGGGCAACTGCGGCTTGGCCTGGATATCGAAGAGCCCGTAGGTCAAGTCCTGCGGCATCGCGGATGAATTCGGCAGGGTAGATGGATCTATCGTATTTAGTTTGGTTATGCTGCCGCCATTTGCGATCGTGACGCCCACCGGAAATCCATCTGAAGTGTTCAATGTCAATGCCTCGTCCGGGAAACCGGTGATGCCATTGTCGATTACATGAACATTGACGGTTTGACTGGACTGCAGGCCGCCCGCATCCGTGACGGTTAATTCGAAAATCAAGGTGGCCACCGCCTGGACCCACCGGCGAGAGCCATAAATGTTGCTGTGGCTGATGCGGGATCGGACAGGGTTACCGAGGCCCCATTGCCGGTCTGGGCCCACAGGTATGAGGCGATTCCATCGTCCGGATCGTTTGAAGCCGATCCATCGAGCGTGACGGTCGTGCCTTCGGTGGCCGTCTGATCGAAACCGGCGTCGGCCGTCGGCGGCTGATTCTGCCAGGTTACATTGACATTGCAGGTGTCGGTGGCCTCCAAACCGCCGCTGTCGGTTACGGTTAACTGGAACGTCAGCGATCCGCCACCGAGTCCCACCGACGGTGCCGTGAAGGTCGGTCGGACCGCCGCCGGATCGGAGAGGGTGACCGCGGGGCCGGCAATCTGTTTCCAGAGAAAAGCCGCGATTTCGCCCTCAGGATCTTCGGACAGTGATCCGTCCAGCGTCACCGTATCGCCCTGGTTTACGCTTTGAGCGCTGCCGGCATCGGCCGTCGGCGCCAGGTTGTTCCAGGAAATATTGACAATGCAGGTATCGGTATCCTGCAGTCCATTGGCGTCGGTCACGGTCAATTGGAAGGTCAGGGCGCCGCCGCCGGACCCGACAACCGGCGCCGTAAAGGTCGGTTTAACGGCGGCCGGGTTGGACAGGGTCACCGAGGGGCCGCTTAGCTGGTGCCACAGGTAGGATGCGATACCATCGTCGATATCGCTTGAATTCAAGCCGTCCAGCGTCACCAATTCGGCCTCGTCGACCGTCTGGTCGGTGCCCGCATTGGCGGTCGGTGGAATGTTGACCCAGGAAACGTTGACGATACTGGTATCCGTGTGCTGCAAGCCGCCGCTGTCGGACACCGTTAGCTGGAAGGTCAACGCAACGCCGCCGATGCCGACATCCGGTGCCGTAAAAGCGGGCTGCACCGCATTGGCGTCGGAGAGCGTTACCGCGGGTCCATCCGATTGCGTCCACAGATACGAGACGATATCGTTAATCCCGTCCGGATCGGATGAATTGGAGCCGTCGAGAATAACCGGATCGCCTTCATCCACCGCCTGATCGGCCCCGGCATCGGCGGTCGGCGGGAAGTTATCCAGGATCACGTTCACCACGCTGGTATCCGTATCCTGCAGGCCATACTGGTCCGTAACCGTCAGCGAAAACGTAAACGCCGCGCCGCCGGCTCCGACACCGGGCGCGATGAAGGTCGGCTGCTGCGCCGCGGGATCGGACAGCGTCACCGTGGATCCGCCCGTCTGGACCCATTGAAACGCGGCGATGCCGTCATCCGCATCCGAGGAATTGGAGCCGTCTAAGGTGACATCGACCCCCACCTGCACGTTCTGATCCGGACCGGCATTGGCTATGGGGGCCAGGTTGACCCAGGCCACATTAACGACAGCCACATCCGTGTCGCTTAACCCGCCGTTGTCGGTGACGGTCAGCTCGAAGGTCAGCGCTGCACCTGCCGGCCCGACGTTGGGGGCCGTAAACGTCGGCTGCAGGGCCGTGGGGTTGGAAAGGGTGACCGGCAGGCCGGCGGTCTGCCGCCACTGGTAAGATGCAATGCCATCATCCGGATCTGAAGAGGCCGAACTGTCAAGCTGCGCGACCGTGCCCTCATCCACCGTTTGATCGTCGCCGGCATTGGCGGTCGGGGCCAGATTGACCCAGGCCACATCGACGATACAGGTATCCGAATCCTGGGCACCGGTGCTGTCGGTAACCGTTACCCGGAAAGTCAGGGATTGCCCGGCGGGATCGACATCCGGCGCGGTAAAGGTGGGCTGTTCGACGGTTTCATCGGACAGGGTTACGGCGGCACCGGCGGTCTGTTCCCATAAAATTGAAGCGATATCGCCATTGGGATCACTCGAGCCGGAAGCGTCAAGCGTCACGAGAGTACCCTCGTCCACGGTTTGATCCAGCCCCGCATCGGCGGTCGGCGGATAGTCGATCGCAACGATATCGACAACGCATAGATCCGTATCCTGGTTACTGTCACTATCGGTGACGGTTAATTCAAAGGTTACCGATCCGCCGCCGGCCGGTGCGGTGAACGTGGGTTGGGCGGCCGATGCATTCGACAGGTTGACCGCGGTCCCGGCCGTCTGGCTCCACTGGTAGGACACAATGTCGTTGTCCGGATCGCTGGAACCGGCGCCGTTCAGGGTAACCAACGCGCCTTCCTGCACGGTTTGATCGACTCCGGCATTGGCTACGGGGGGGGAACCGGGGGCAGCCGGTTTGCTGCTCGGCATCACCCGGAAACGTGTCGGCATTGATTTCATCAAGTGTTTGAAAAACTGTCGCCATCCGAGTCCGCGGCTTCAATGGCAATCAGGGCGCCGACGACGTCATTGTTCATGCCGGCGTTTTTCGAATCCGAAGCCGTATGAGTTAAGACCGCCTCTTCCGTTTAACTGGACATGGCAGGTAACGCAGCTTCCCAGCGTGGTGCCGCCATTGGTTCCGCTGGTCCCATATTGACTGTTAAAGGTGGAGGTCCAGCCACTTTTAGCATCAGCGGCTTTATGGGTGCCGGCAATGAAAGCCGGTACGACAAGCATATGATGAGAATATTATGCTATTTTTAGGTTGTTGCCATCTTTTTTATCGTGGCCGTGTTATATCCTTCATTGCTAAATTACCCCCCCTTGTATAAAAAAAGAATGAACCGGTTTTAATATCCGCTGTTTTCAGAATCAGCTCCGGAAATTAATTTTCAACAAGTTGAGGAGCAAATAGCGTACCACTTTGTAATAATAAACATAACTACAGGTATTTATTAAATATATTGAAATTAGGCGTTCGGTACCCTGCCGCTTTCCGTATGATTTTTCCTGCGCCCGATGTTCAATTAATTATACGTTCGCGCCGCGATAAAAAGGCTGCATTATGCTTTGCGTTGGCTGCCGTCTGTCGACAAACGAAAAAAATATGGTTTAGCTGCAGCGCTTCAAATGCTACACCTGAATTTTGCATATGTATGCCTCCAACTCGTGCAAAATCCAGGTTAATCCTGTGTCCGGTTAATGGGATGAAATTGAGAGGGGGTGTTTCAGATGAGAGTGGAAGTCCTGACAAAAACGGCCCAGCGGCCGTCCCTTCTTTTTCTGCAAATAGAGGTAGCGGGGATGGCCGGGAAAGAAAATTTTAAATCCTCATTGCGATCTGCGTGTGCGCTGATGTGGCATGCTTCTCGGAAATGGAATCATATTTCGTGAAGTTTCATATTGATGCGCTATTTCTGGCGAAAATCATCCAAGCTTAGCTGGTATTTTTTCAAGAGCTCATAAAGATCCGCGCGGTATTTGCCGGCCAGTTTGGCGGCCCGGGTCACATTGCCGCCGGTAAATTCAATCAGCTGGCGCAGATACTTTATTTCAAAGTCCTTTTTGGCGTCCTTTAAAGTTTGAAATTCTTGCGGTGTCTCGGTCCGGCCGGGGAGAACCAGGTCTGCGGTAATTATGTCCCGGTCGCTTAACGCCACCGCCGACTCGACGGCATTTTCGAGCTCGCGGACATTGCCGGGCCAGTCATAAGAAACCAGCTTGCGCAGGGCGATTGAAGTAAACCCGTTGATTTTTTTTCCCATGGCCTCGCAATGCTGGGCCAGAAAATGCTTGGCCAGCAGCGTGATATCTTCCTGGCGGTCTCTTAGCGGCGGCAGGGTAATTGAAATCACATGGATGCGGTAAAACAGATCCTCACGGAACCTGCCGTTTTCGACTTCCTGCGCCAGATTTTTATTGGATGCAGCCAGGATTCTGGCATCGAATTCAAGAAACTTTCCGCCGCCGCCCAGCGGAAAAATTTTTCTGTCCTCCAGCACCCGCAGCAGCTTGGCCTGCATATTTGACGGCATCTCGGAAATTTCATCGAGAAAAAAGGTACCGCCGTGAGCTTTGGCGAAAAGCCCCGTCTTGCGCTTTTCAGCTCCGGTGAAAGCCCCCTTTTCAAAACCGAACAGTTCACTTTCCAGCAGCGTTTCAGGAATAGCGGCGCAATTAATCGCGACAAAGGGACCGTCTTTGCGGGGACTCTCCAAATGCAGGCTTTTTGCTATCAACTCTTTGCCGGTGCCGCTCTCCCCGTTGATGTACACAATCGAATCCGAATCTGCGGCCTGGGCAACCTGCATCATCACTTTTTGCATCTTTGCACTTCTGCAGAGGATATTATTAAAACTGAATCTTTCCCCGACGATATCCTTGAGCCGATTGACTTCTTTGGAAAGCTCGGTTTTCTCCAGGCAGTTGCGCACATGCAAGAAAAGCTCTTCGAATTCGAAAGGCTTGGTAATATAAGTGCAAGCCCCTCGTTTCATGGCATCCACGGCACTGTCTACGCTGCCAAAGCCCGTGAGAATAATTATGGGCAGCTCCGGTTGTATTCGATGCAGTTCTTCCATCAAATCAATGCCGCTTTTGCCGTCGAGTTTGAGATCCACCAGGGCCAGATCAAAGGCTTCCTTATTGGCTGAATGCACGGCAGCTTCATATTCTTTTGAGGCATGACACCTGGAATTCTTCAAATTCCATGCGAGATTTTATGACCTCCAGGACGCTGCGGTCGTCATCGACGACTAAAATTTTGCTCATCCGGTCTATTCCTTGTTCATTTTAATTTCAGTGCAGCCACAATGTAGTATAATTTATCATGAGACCATTGCGGTATGCAACAAAAATAATAACATTACCCTAAACTTATTTGATTTTTGACCTTTGACCTTTAACCTTTTTCACCCCCAAGCCTTTCTCTACCGTGTATGAATTATTAAAACAGGGTGAAGGAAAACCCCTGCTATAATCCACCTGAAATCCCAATCCACCATTCAGCCCGTCTGATTGCCTGAAAAACTAACCGATTGAAATATCTTTCAATAGAACCTGAATTGCGGGTGACTTTGCCATGATGTCACTATGTGGCAGGGAAATTGCAAAATTTAGGCCCCAACCAGATCCGCCAAGGCGGAGAATTGACTTTCAATCGAAAATATTCAATCCATATTGGGAGGGCTAGAAGAAAATGATGGGAACAAAATGTTTGTTGCCGACAGGCCTTATCGTAATGGCGACACTATTCATCACGGCTGGAATTTATGCCGGCACAAATGTGCCAAATGTCATTGAACTGAAAACCGCAAAATACACCAATCACAAGAAAAAAATCGTAAGGTTCGAGCATCGTAAGCATCAGCAGGATTACCGGCAGAAATACCCGGATTTTTATCAAAACAGTTGCGGCGAATGTCACCACGACCAGAACAACAAACCGCGCCGGGATCTGAAAGCGGGGATGGAAGTCAAAAAGTGCATCGAGTGCCACAAAACACCGCAGCATGTCGACGGCAAAAAGGCCAAAAAGCTGCCAAAGAAAGAACAACGCCAGTACCATGCCAATGCCTTGCACGAAAACTGCAGGGCGTGTCACAAAAAAATCAATAAGGCGACCGGGAAGAAAACCGCACCCACGACATGCAAAAAGTGCCATCGCGCGTAAGGACAAGGAAGCTGGGAGGCAAGGAAGCTCAAGGCAATAGAAGCGGAAAGCTCATAGCTTATAGCTCATAGCGAAAAGCTTGAGGGACTGGAGGTTGATAGACGAGAGAGCGAAAAGAGAGAAGGTGGGAAGGTGAGAAGGTGAAACCTGAGAGCAATTGGGGCTCAAAGCTGAATGCTCAAAGTAAAGAATTCACCGCAGAGATCGCCGAGAGCGCTGAGAATAGATTAAAACTAAAAGAAAATCAGCCACAGACTCACCTA
>CAVQBT010000029.1:0-12420 GCA_963710795.1 uncultured delta proteobacterium | reverse complement strand
ACCGTTATCGCCGCCCTGCCCTAAACAACCTGAAGGGATTTTCCCATAAAAACGGCTCTGAGCGGGGAGCCGTCCGAGCCCTTTAGCTTAAGCGGTAAAAACGAATAAACACCTTTGACCGGTTTGATCTGATCCAGGTTGCAGAGGTTTTCGACGATCAGGATATCATTTCCCAAAAGGATATCATGAACCGGATAGCCGTATTCCGCTTCATCCGGCAGGTCTTTGGCCGCTGAATCGGAATCCATGCTCCCATAGTAGGTGGGGTCAACGTTCAGGGCATCTATGCCGACCAAAGAAACTCCCATTTTCAACAAAACCTGCGCCGCTTCCGCGCTCAGATAGGGGTGCAGGTAGTACTTGAACGTTCCGAAGTATTTATCCCGCCCGGTTTTTAAGATCACAAAATCGCCTTGGGCAATCTCATTTTCATGGGGCTCAATATCGCCGGGTTCAATCAATTCCCGGTCTGATTTAGCGGATACATCGACCAGAACCCCCTCGCCGACAAAACGCTGAGCCGGCAGTTCGTCGATTGTTTTTCCTTCTTTTAGAAAATGATAGGGCGCATCGATATGCGTTCCGGTATGGGACCCCAGGGTCAACACATCGACGTGACAGTAGTCTTTCTCATGGGTCAACCCCCTCTTGATCGAAGGCTGTGGATCACCAGGATAGATTTGAATTCCATCGTGAATGGTATGCGACAGATCGATAACATTCATTTTATGTTCCTTTTCCCAATTCTTCATTCCCGCCCCCCTATATTCCCATCGCCTTTTCTTCTTCGGAAATGCATTGATCCAATATTTTCAGGGCAAGGTCGATATCACTTTTTTCGATGATCAGGGGCGGGGCAATCTCAAGGGCAGCGCCCATGGTTTTAACTAGCAGTCCGTTCTCTCTGGCCCGGGTAATAATATTATTAACGTGCGCAACGGGAAAAACCGCCCGGGTTTTCTTGTCGGAGGTAAAGTCAAGGGCCAGCCACAACCCGGTACCGCGCGCCTCACCCACCGTCGGATGTTTTTCGAGGATTTTTAAACCCTCAAGAAAATATGCCCCCATGTCAGCCGCATTTTGGACCAGCGTTTCTTCCTGCAGAATTTGGATATTTTTAATAGCCGCGGCACAGGCCACGGGATGGTTGCCGTATGTGTGCAGATGCATAAAGTGCGTGATAGGTTCCATCACCTTATCGGTACAGCCGACAGCCCCTAAGGGAACGTAGCCGCTTGATATGCCCTTGGCCATGGTCAGCAAATCCGGCTGAACGCCGATATGCTCGGTGGCAAACATTTTGCCGGTGCGCCCGAAGCCGCAAATCACCTCATCGATAATCACCAAAATGTCAAACTTGCTGCATATCGCGCGCGCGATGGGCCAATACTCAGGGGGAGGTGCCAGAGCGCCCATTCCCTGCATAATCGGCTCCCCGATAAAAGCTGAAATCAGGGCGGGATCTTCAAACTCAATGGAACGCTCAATATCACGGGCGCATTTGATCTCACAATCCGGGTATGTCAATCCATACGGGCAGCGATAACAATAGGGCGCTTCGACATAAACCGCGCCGGGCGCCACCGGCTCCATAATCTGCCGCATGGGCATAACGGTTCCCAGGGCCCTGATTGCATAGCCGTTCACCCCGTGGTAAGCGCCTTTGCGTGAAATTATTTTAAATCGAGCCGGGTTGCCGCAATAGTAATGGTAATGTTTGGCCAGTTTCATGGCCGACTCGACCGCCTCCGATCCCGAACCCTCAAACGTAAAGCGGTTGATTCCCTGCGGGGTGATTTCAGCCAGCAGATCCGCCAGTTCCATAGCCGGCTCATTGGCAAAACCTCCCGGCGAAAAATAATGGAGCTTACACATCTGGTCATACGCTGCACGGGCGACTTCTTCGCGCCCATAGCCAATGTGAGTCGGCCGGGTGACACCGGCGACCATATCCAGATAGCTCCGGCCGGTTTTGTCAATCACCCGCACTCCTTCACCTTTGACCATGATGGTTATCCCTTTTGCGACATCCTCCCGGGGCGTTCGATGTAAAATAAGTCGCGACGTTTCATCCATGACATCGTATTTTCCGCTCATATTGATCACTCCATATACTGGTTGCAGGTTAAATTGAACGCCATTCTCAAGCTGTATAGACGATGTTGCCCCCCACGATTGTCATCGCCACTTTAATTTCGCCCACTTCGCCAGGCTGAACAGAATACGGGTTATCACTTAAAACCGTGAAATCCGCCAGCTTGCCGGGTTCAATCGACCCCTTCAAATGTTCTTCAAACCCAATGCGGGCACCGCTGATGGTGAACAGTTTCAAGGCCTCGAAAAGGGTAATTCGCTCGTGTTTATTGGGATGCAGCATACAGGCCTGGATACCTTTTAATGGACTCATTTTGGTCACCGGGGCATCGGAGCCGCCGGCAACCAATCCACCGGCATCTAAAATCGACCGTAAGGGTTTCCAGCGGCGAGCCCGGTCGCTCCCCAAAAGCGACCGGATATTTTCAAAAGTTTCTTCACCGCTTAAATATAGAAACATCGGCTGCATGGCAAGCGCCAGATCCAGATCAACCGCCCGCTTGATCTGATCACCCAGGGGCATTTCAAAATGCTCGATTCGGTGGCGATGATCCGATCTTGGATATTTATGGAGAACTTTCCGGTAAACGTTTAACACCTGTTCGGTCGCCCGGGTACCGCAGGTGTGAACTGATATTTGAAAGCCTGCCCGGTGGGTGGTTTCCATGAGATGTTCCAGTTCGTCATCCTGGTAATACAGCATGCCGAAATTGGTTAAGTCCTGGCAATAGGGCTCAAAAAAGGCGGCGGTTTTGCTGTCCGGCGCCCCATCGGCAAAAAAAGCAACCGCCGATCGGGCACGATAGGTTTCAGACTGGAGAATCTCAGGAAGATCTTCATGATTCGGTGATTTGCTGACAACCAGCGGCTTGACTCGAATCGGCAGGTTCGGTTCGCTTTTAAATATCGCCGCCAAATTAGCAGGCGGTTCTTTCATGTGCAGCGTCGTGATCCCCACGCTTAAGGCCTCTTTTATCGCCGCATTGACCGCCGTGATGATGTCATCTTCATTTTCGGGCAGCAATTTCTGCAGCACCAGGGCTATCGCCGGGTCTTCAATTAATCCGGTCGGCAGCCCATGTTCATCCCTGACAATACCCGCCATATCTTCCGGCAAGCCGATTTTGTCGAGCATCGGCGTGTTGAGCATTGCCGAATGGACATCATACACCAGAACCATGATCGGGTGCGCTGTCGATACGTTATTCAGTTCCTCGCGAGTCGGCAGCCGACGCTCTTTGACGATATCGTAGTTAAAGTTCAATCCTAAAATGGGCTCTCCGGCAGGGCTGCTGTTCTTTCTTTTCTCCAATTTTCGCAGAATATCACTGATGGATACCGCACAGGATAGGTCTTCATTTAACAGCACCTGGCCGACATGGGTCGGATGCATGTGTGTTTCAATAAACCCGGGAATAACCGTTTTGTCCTTAAGAACAAGATACTGCGTATTTTTGCCGGCCTTTTGCGCCACATCCGCCGGGTCGCCGACAATGGCAATCATACCATTGCTTATACCAACCGCCGCCACACGCGGTTGAGCATCCGACATGGTCAGGATGTTGCCCTCGATGATCAGGTCTAAAAAATCAGTCATTTTCCCTCCGCTAATCATAATCCGGTCGAGTCGGGATTGAATATTGAAGATTGTAAATTGAATATTCTATCGTAACAAGGCGCCTGGTCGCTCAACATTATTGGGCTCCGCACTTTTTGTCAATCCGAAATCGGCAAGCAGCGCAACGTCAAAGTATTTGTGCATATTATGTTTGTTTAATTTAAAAGTAAGTTGCAAGACCTGAATTTAGCATAAATGCGGTCAATTTGTGGCGATTTCCGAAAGAATGACCCAACCCGAAATCAGCGTTACTAGCTTGACAGGCATGCCACTTTTTGACATATGTATTGACTGTTACGATTTAGGTTGAAAGGTTTTGGGTTCCGCGTCCCGGATCGAGATATTCAGGGGCAACCATAGAAAAGAGATTCTTTCTTAATCGCGTTTAAGAAACCACTACACCCAAAAGGAGAGGTCAGGTATTGTGATTTCTGGTAAATATAGCCGGCAATGCACATTGAGTACAACCTTTGATCCCTAAACCCTGCTTGTGGGGTCGAAGCCTGAAGGGCGGAGCCCCAAACCGATCTAACAATTTTCCCGCCGCAAATACCAACCTGAACCAAAAAAAGGAGGAAGTGAACCATGTTACGAAAAATCAAATTTAGTTTAGCAACTCACCACATGCTGTTTATCGGCGTTTTGACGGCACTGTGCGTGGCTGTCATGGGATTGGGTGTACCTGCGGCCCAAGCCGAAGGCGTCCTGAAAGTCGGCGCTTACGGTGGCTACTTTAAAGATTCCTTCGATAAGTACATATTCCCGGATTTTACCAAAGAAACCGGAATTAAGGTCGAATCTGTGGCCGAACCCACCGGCGAAGCCTGGCTGGTGCAGTTGGAGCAGGCCGCACGGGCCGGCATGGCGCCGGCGGATGTGTCCATGATTGCTCAGGGTCCGATGCTGAGGGGTCAACGAAACGAGATTTGGATGCCGCTGGACCTCAAGCTGATTCCCAATCACAAGTTCCTGCTGCCGCAGCATGTTCACAAATACCCCGATGGCCGGGTGGATGGAATCGGGGCGGTGTCATGGTACATTACCCTGGTTTCCAATACCGATGTGTTCAAAACGGCACCGACCTCCTGGGCCGACATGTGGCAGGCGGATAAAAAGAACAAACTGGGCCTGCTGGCGCTGGCCTCCAATTCATTTCTGCTGGAAATTACGGCCAAAACATTCTTCGGGGGCTACGATATCCTCAATTCCAAGGAAGGCATTCTCACAGTCCTGGAAAAAATCGCAGAACTGAAGCCCAATGTAAAATTGTGGTACCGCGATGAAGGCCAGTTTCAGCAGGCACTGCAATCCGGCGAAATCCCCATGGGGCAATACTACCACGATGTCGCCGGATTGGCAGCGGCCGACGGCCATCCGGTGCGCTCCACCTTCCCCAGGGAAGGCGGCGTGCTGGATTCGGGTTCGTGGGCCGTTTCCAAGGCTTCCAAGATGTCAAAAGAAGCCCACCTGTTTATCAACTATATGTGCCAGCCGAAAATTCAGGCTAAACTGTCACTCAAAGTGGGCACGGCACCGACCGTTAAGCGTGAAGTTATCGGTCTTACCGATGCACAATTTTCATCCGTTGCCAGCGATATCACGCCCATCATTCCGCGCTATGACCTGTATACGGGTGAGCTCAGTGACTGGGTGAATGAAAAGTGGATTGAAATGGTTACCGAGTGATGCTCCATCCGCATAGCGGGTTGTTTCAGGAAGGCTCCGCCTAAGGCGTAATCCAATTTTCCACATTATATCGGGTGGTTAAGTTGATTGGGTTGATTAAGTTAATTGAGTTAAAGGAATTAAATCCTTTAAACTTGATCAACCAGTCAACTATCCGGTGGATATTGGTCCTCCCGGAACAGTTAAACTACTCCGGATCTTCCTGGATCCTGAGATTTTATACAATAGTTATAGGTAGCTGTATCCTCACAGTCGGAGCCGTTAACCGGTTCCGACTGTTTATATTAATATATTAAGTTGATTGAGTTTGTTGAGTTTCCTGAATTTTTTGAGTTGCCGGATTTTGCCGATCAACCTAATCAACTATTCAACCATTCAACTATTTGACCTTAAGTATGGCCGGTTTAACCCTCGAAGATATCAATAAAAAGTTCGGTTCAGTCGTCGCCGCCCGGGATGTGAATCTGGATCTGCCTGACGGTCAGTTTGTCTGTTTTTTAGGTCCTTCCGGATGCGGCAAAACAACCCTGCTGCGACTCATCGCCGGGTTGGAAAATCCGACCGGTGGACGTATTCTGCTCGGGGGAAAAAATATCACCGCAACACCGGCCCACAAGCGCAATTTCGGCATGGTCTTTCAATCTTTGGCCCTGTTTCCCCATTTAACCGTAGGTGAAAACGTCGCCTACAGTTTGCGGGTGCGCCATGTCGATAAAGCGACCCAGCGCAAAAGAGCCGCAGAATTGCTGGACCTTGTGCAATTGTCAGGTTTTATGGACCGGCACATTGCCCAGCTTTCCGGCGGCCAGCGCCAGCGAGTCGCCATTGCCCGCGCCCTGGCAATCGATCCGCAATTATTTTTGCTGGATGAACCGTTGTCGGCCCTGGATGCCAAGTTACGCGAAAGTATGCAGCTTGAATTGCGCGTGTTGCAGCAGCGTCTTGGTGTGACCACCATCCTGGTTACCCATGACCAGAGAGAAGCCATGACCATGTCGGATCAGGTGGTGGTCATGGGCCCGGACAATCGAGTCCACCAGATGGGCTCACCGCTTGATATATATCGCAATCCGACTGATACATTTGTGGCCGACTTTATTGGCTCCAGCAATTTGCTGGACGGATCATGCATTGGATCGCATGCGATCAAAATCGGTCAAACTCGTCTGGTCATGGATGACTTGCCGGAAAATCTATCATCCGGTTCTGCGGTTACCGTATCGGTGCGGCCAGAAGATATACTTGTATTGCCGGGCATTCAAGAAGAAGATAACCGCTTGTACGGCACCGTCAGTTTCATCCGGGATGTCGGCTCCAGCGTCGAGATCTATCTTGATTGCAATGGCGTTCAGATCATCAGTCAATCGACACCCAAAAGCAGACCGGAAGTCCAACGGGGTGACAAGGTCACTGCGGTTCTTCCGCCGGCTGCCTGCGTTGTGCTGAAATCATGATCGGAGAAAAACCCAAAGGCGTTCGCACACACATTCCACTGATTTACCCGGCCCTGATGCTGGGGATATTCTTTGTTATACCTTTAGGGATTATGATTGCTGTCAGCTTTTTTCACCGGGAGCCCGGCGGCTTTTACATCCCCGGTTTCGAGTTTACCAACTACCGCAATCTCTATACTGCGCTTTTTGGACGCACCCTGCTGTTCTCACTTTTTATTGCAGGGCTGTCGGCAGGGGTTTGCGTGTCCATCGGGTTCCCCTTTACCTATTTTATCACCCGCATGCGCCGGCGGGCCCAGGTCGTCTGGCTGGTCTTTTTGATGTCGGTGCTGTCATTGTCGGAGGTCATTGTCGGCTTTGCCTGGTCGCTGCTGCTGTCGAGAACCGCCGGCTTGTCAAACCTTTTGGTCTGGTTGGGATTAATGGATAAGCCGGTGGCGTGGTATCCGGGATTCACGGCCTTGCTGTTTGGAATTTGTTATCTTGCATTTCCTTATACGGTGCTGATTTTATACCCGCCGCTGTCCCGTCTCGATCCGGCGCTGCCGGAGGCTGCCCAAACATTGGGCGCATCCCCGATAAAGACTTTTTTTACCGTGATCGTGGGTTCGTTGCGCAACGCCATTGTCGCATCTTTCGTGATGGTGTTTGTCTTCACGCTTGGGGTCTATCTCCTGCCCCAGATATTAGGTCGTCCGCACCACTGGACCCTGTCGGTATTGATCACGGACCAGGCTATCTATCAGACCAATATGCCCATGGCGGCTTCGATGGCGATATTTTTTATGCTGGTCAGTCTGCTGCTGGTAGCACTCACCATGGCCATTGGAAAGGGGAAAAGGATTGAATGAGCAGCAAGCGATAGTTATTTCACCAAGAATCGAACGGGCTGGGAGGCTGGGAGGCTGGAAAGCCGGGATGCTTTTGGGGGTTAAAAGCCTGCAAGCTTTCAAGCTTCCAAGCCTCAGGCTGCGCGGCAACTTTCAAATATCGAGCAATATACTATGAGCAAGACCCTGCGTATACTTTTTCTCGGTATCATTCTTTTTGTGCTTTGCGGTCCGCTGGTGGTTGTCTCCGGGGTTTCGCTGAATGCCAAAAAGCGCCTTTTTTTCCCGCCGGAAGGCTTGTCCCTGCGCTGGTACCAGGAACTGCTGACTGAAAAAAGCTGGTTGATTCCGGTGCAAAACAGCCTGACCATCGCCACGACATCCAGTCTGATTGCATTGTCTATTGCAATGCCCCTCGCTTATTTCCTGTGGCGCTATCGCGTTTTCTACGCCCGGGCGCTGTTTACGCTGGGCATCTCACCATTTCTCCTGCCGCCGGTCATCACCGCCCTGGGGTTTCTTTCTTTTTGGGTTACCATCGGTTTCTACGGCAAGATGATCGCCACCATGATCTCACACGCTATTTTCTTCGTGACCCTACCGCTGGTGACGGTATCACTTGGATTTGAATCCATTGATCATGAAATTGTCGAAGCGGCTGAAACCATGGGAGCCGACTCCAGGACCGTTTTTCAAACCGTCATTTTCCCCATGATTCGGCCCTACATGATCTCGGGTTATGCATTTGCATTTGTCCTGAGCCTCAACGAGTACATCGTGGCTTATATGGTGGCCGGTTTCACCGTTGAAACCCTGCCGATCAAGATATTTAACTCCCTGCGCTATGGCTACACACCGGTGATGGCATCGGTGACCGTCGTATTCGTCCTGTTGGCCGCCATCATTTTCGGCTTGATCGGACGTTTCGGTGATCTTCCCAAACTGCTGGGGGCCATGAATCCGGAAGACGGATAAATGCTGTTGCACAGCATTTATGCATATGTTATTTTCCCGTCTGAGCGTTTCTCATAATATCGTTCCGATATGGTAACCTCTTAAATCAAAATTTATCTTAATTGGGGAAAATAACATTTGGGATTCGAATACTTCATCGGTGGCCGCTACCTCAAGGCCCGGCAGAAACAGGCGTTCATTACTTTAATTACCCTTCTTTCGATGGCGGGGATAACGGTCGGAGTTATGGCGTTAATCGTTGTCATCGGGGTCATGAAAGGCTTTGAGGATGACCTGCGGTCACGGATCCTGGGCGGTCAGTCCCATGTGGTGGTAAAAAGCGAGGACGGAGCGGTTTCCGGATACCGGCAGCTTGTGCAAGAGGTGGAAAAATTAGATGGCGTTGAAGCCGCGACGCCTTTTATTGATGTTCAGGGAGTGTTGCGCTCCAGATACAGCATCTCTCCGGCCAAGATAAAAGGAATCGATCCGGCAACCGCCGGTCGGGTGATAAAAACCCTTCAAGGCGTTTCCCTGCCGAACGATGCCGGCTTAACCGGCCGGCAGGGCGATCAGCCTAAACTGCCGGCCATCGTCCTGGCGCAGGAGCTTGCCAAGAATTTAGGTGTAAAAGAAGGAGATATCATATCTTTGATATCACCCGGAAAATCGCGTTCGACGGTCTTTCAGGTCCCGGTGATGGAGCAGTTTGAAGTCAGCGGTTTTTTCAAATCCGGCCTGTATGAATATGACAACTCATTTGCCTATATCCATTTAAAGGATGCCCAAAAAGTGTTGCGTATGGGAGATGCGGTTACCGGAATTGAAGTGCGGGTGGAAAATATTTATAAGGCAAACAAAATTGCGCAGCGGATCGACGCCGAATTGGGCTTGCCATACCGGGCCCAGGATTGGATGCAGATGAATCAATCTTTATTTAAGGCAATGAAAACCGAACGGCGGGTGATGTTTATTATTCTGACCCTGACGATTCTGGTTGCCACCTTCAGCATAGCCAGCACCCTGATTATGCTGGTCCTTGGCAAGACCCGCGACATTGCCATACTAAAAGCCATGGGCGCCACGAATAAAAGCATTCGCAAAATTTTTGTATTCAACGGGATGGTAATCGGTCTGATCGGCACCTTTTTAGGGCTTAGCTTAGGATTGTTGTTGAGCACCATTCTGAAGCACTATGATATTTCGCATTTAACCGGCGGCATCTATTATCTGATCAATTCGGTTCCGGTAAAACTTGATGTTTTAGACATTATTGCCATCATCGCCGCGACCCTGGTAATCTGCTTTTTGGCCACGCTCTACCCCGCGCACCAGGCTGCCAAAATCAATCCGGTGGATTCTATTCGCTACTCCTAATAAATCCGAATTAATCCGCCCTCTAACGGAGATCTTTGCAGAGTAGCACATTGACTATTCAAACTGAAAAACTTGGTAGAACGCAGGAGCGGCGGATTAATTATATCATGCTTCGCATTTTCTTTTAGCTTTTAGCATCGATAGAATGTAGCATGCAGTATTTGATGGGTGGCGTTGAGTATTTATTTTATCCGTGTCTATCTGTGTAAATCTGTGTCCCAAATCTTAAATGGAACCATTCAAAATGAAAATCGCACTATACCAGGGAGCGGGCAAGCCTGCCGATGTTAACGGAAATTTGGCCACCATTGAACATCAAGCCCATGCAGCCGCCGAACAGGGCGCCGATCTGATCATCTTCCCGGAATTATTTCTCTCCGGCTACAACATCGGCCAAACGGTTCAAGAGTTGGCAGAGCCGGCGGACGGCCCGGCCTGTCAACAGGCATCCCAAATCGCACGCGAAGCCAATCTAGCCATCCTATACGGCTATCCGGAGAAACTGGATACGGAAGTTTACAACTCGGCCCTGCTTATCGATAGAAATGGCAATACACGGGCCAACTACCGCAAAACCCATCTTTTCGGAAGTTATGAAAAAAGTTGCTTCAAACCGGGGGATGCGCTGATCATCGCGGAACTGGAAGGTCTGAACATCGGAATTTTGATTTGCTACGATGTCGAATTCCCGGAAGCGGTGCGGGCCCTGATCTACGCTGGAGCCGATCTGATAGCGGTTCCAACGGCCTTGATGGAAGATTATTGCCGGGTAGCCGAACACGTTGTACCGGCGCGGGCCTATGAAAGCGAAATCTATGTGGCCTATGTCAACCGCTGCGGTTCAGAGGGTGATTTGACTTATTGCGGCCGCAGCTGTCTTGTCGGTCCGGATGGGAGAGATATTATAAGGGCCGGTGTATCCGAGGAACTGCTAATCGCCGATATTGATAAAAAGGCCATCGCAGCGGAAAGAGAAACGAATCCGGTCCTCAAAGATCTTCGGCCGGATCTTTACTCTAAGACGGTCAATACCGTGGGTGATAGTTGATTGGTTGAGCAAGTTGCCGGCATTTGCTATCGTAGGGAGGGCATTGCCCACAAGGATTTTGCGAATTCCAGAATCAACGGTGGGCAATGCCCACCCTTCTACGTTGACTGTGTTAAGTAAAGCAGGGCGGATCACGACTCAACACAATCAACTTATTCAACTTAATCAACACAATCAACTCAATCAGCCCTGCCCCTGAGCTTGCCGGCTAGCAGTGGAATGATTTCAAATAAATCCGCCACCGCAAAATAATCGCAGCGTTTGGTGATCGCCGCATCCGGATCGGTGTTGATGGCGATGATCATACCCGCGGTTTTCATGCCGGCAAAATGCTGCACGGATCCGGATATACCGCAGGCAATGTATACTTTGGGGCTGACCGTCGCCCCGGTTTGACCGACCTGCATGGAATGCGGCACCCAGCCGGCATCGACCGCCACCCTCGAAGCGCCGACGGCCGCCCCGATCGGTTCGGCACACTCCCACAGGATACGAAAGTTCTCCGAATTTTCCATCCCCCGGCCCCCGGAAATAATGACATCGGCCTCGGTTAAGTCAATACCGCCGGCAGCGGCCTGTTTGATTGCTTTGACGGTCAGCGCTCGGCTATCGACCTTCGTTGTAAAAGATATCAGCTCGGCGGCTGCGGGGCGGGCTTGCGGCGCGATGACGTTGGGTCGTAGGCCGTATATCCTGTGGTATCCGTGGGTTTTTATGGTGGCGATGGTCTTGCCGGAGTACTGGGATTTTTGCGCGGTATGCTCGGCTAACTTCACTGCAATGCAGTCCATGACCAGCGGTGCCTCGAGCCGGGCGGCGATGCGGGGCAGCAATTCCTTTCCCCGGGCGCTGGTGAGACCCAACAGCGTATTGATACCAAAATGCTGCATGGCATTAATGACAGCCTTGGACCAGATGACCGGGTTCCAGGAAAGCAATCCCTCACCAGAAGCAATCTCGACGACTTTGTGAATCCCATAGGCTTCAAGGGCTGCTTGATGCTCGGCCCCGCTGCCGTCCATTAAAAAAGCATATAGTTCATGGTCATTTCCATGAGCGGCGGTGATCACACCAAAATTGGATTTTTTGATGGCACCGTTTTTGGTTTCGATAAGGATGGCTACATTTTCCATGATTTACTCCCAATGACAACTTTTTCCACTATTTACGAAACGTTAGTTCATGGGCATAAAAAATTGAGTTGACTAATTGCGCTGTAAGTTGTGTGTGGTGAGTTGTAAGTTGTTTGCTGTGCGCTGGCTATCGGTAAAATGGGTTTGAAAATCAGGCCTAATTCCTTATTTTAAATAATAAACCACAAAAAACTAACATCGAGCACTAACGCTCGTTAATGACTTT
>CAVQBT010000028.1:0-29248 GCA_963710795.1 uncultured delta proteobacterium | reverse complement strand
TTATGATTTTAAATGGTATAGTGGCCAGGTAGAATCGACAATCCGCCAATAAGATATCCAGCACCAATTCACTGGTTAGTTGTGCTTTATTATCCACATGCTGAAACATTAGCCCGCCCATGCTGATATTATCTATTTTACCAAGCTTGGCCGGTTTCGCATCGAAAACCGCACAGGCGATGCCGCCCATGCTTTTGTCCAGAATATTCAGTGGCCCGGCAGCAATGGACCTGATCAGGGCGAATGTATCTTCTTTAAGTTGATATCGCTGGTGGCAGCGATGCCCAACGATCTTCTTTCCGTCCGGGTCATCCAAATCCAGCGCCAGTGAGTCATCAAATCCCGCTAAATCGTACCTGTAGTCAATTGGCCTGACATTATCCACCAGCGGGTAGGGATTGTCTTTGCTGATAACATAAAGGTTGTTCATGTCGCTCACCATGCTCCTTGTGACTTGGTGTCTTGGCGGCTAACATGCTACCACCGGATCATTAGTAAGCCGGTTCAAAATATTTAACGCCGACTCCGTATGGCAAAGCCTTGCCATCGGGTACTTTACGGCACCATCTTACCTCTGCCAGGGTTAAACCGCGCAATCCCTCGCAGGAGCCGGTGCCGGAAGCATTCATATGAACTTTCCCTAAGCGGATAGCAACCATTGCTCCGGGTTGAAGGTATAAACTGGATTTAAAACACATGCCGCCCGTGCCGAGATTCAGTATCTCAGCATTATAAGACTGTGCTTTATTGAAATGCGAAAACGCAATATCAGCGCTAAAGGAGTGACGATCAAAAATTCTTTGCTCTGCATTGGCTTTCATATTTCTTTGCGCTGCACTGGTTTTCATATTTGACCCCCTTTCAAGTTCATCTCTTAGTGCTGCGTATCTGAGGATGTTGATCCCTCATGGGGCATGGATTCGGTCGGGACTACATGCAGGGTATCGGGACCGACAAACCGGATGCGAATTCGCCGATTCTTCATTTTAGAAAAATTATAATTAAAAACCTCCCGTCCGAACGGATAGACCGCCTTCAGTTTATTGGTATCGATCAGGATGCATTTGGCGCTGTGCAAGTTATCCTTTAGCGCATTAAACAGTTCAAAGGCCGAGCTGCCGTCAAAATCACCCATCAATCGAATGTACAGATTATCGGTTGTTCGATGAATGTTAATTTTGAAATTGTGTGCCATTTTTTTACCTCCAACAAAGAAACAAATGCCACCCAATTTGAGCCCGGCCCACGTTGTCTTAGCAAGTAACCTGATGCTTTGGAGTAATTGCTGCTTTATTTACTAGCTGAAAGCATAATGTGTGCCAACCCACAATAGTATGGATAACCAGTATAATTACAGTCAGCTATTTGAGTTCGCATGCACATCACGGTTGTTAAAAAGATCAGATTTAGAAAAATCTCTAATTATTGTTTTGTAATATTGCGAATAATGTTCATTTGTGCGGCATAGATTGCCGACGGCTAAATATCGATAGTTGTTCCTTTGGAGCCAAACATATTCTCCGGCTCAGGGGCCGTGTTGCTCTCCAGGGCACCATCGACTGCCCCTTTGATTCTTTCCACATCGCCGTAATTTCTGATTTGATAAACAATGACGCCAAGGTCTGGAAATTGCGCTTTAAGGTCCTGGAAAAGTTTCATGGTGCCAAACCCGTCCGAATTGGCGTCGAGCAGCACCAGGTCCGGCTGCGTATTGCCGAGATGGTCCCAAAGCATGGCTGCATCAACGACACTTTCGACCAGGTGACCCTCAAGCCACAGGCTTTCTGATAGAAGCGTCCGAAACTGCGGCTGTTTACCCAACACTAATATTTTGGGCATGGTTGCGTCCCCGTTTCGCCGGTCATTTCTGTTTTGGAAAGGGAGCCTGCCGGACATGGCTCCAAATCCTGCCCGCCAGGCGCGGCAATACTGATGTCGCATTCCGGAAACAGGGCGGTAAGCAACGCAATTAACTCGTGGTTAATCCGCCCCGGCTGAGAAATAATGACGATTTTCTTCATCGTAAACTTTTCAATTCCGGTTTTTGGTGGTAGCTGTCTTGTTCCCGCTTCGGACTGGCTGCTTTTTTAGGTTCTTGCGGTTCCGTATCACCCCTTGAAGGTGCTTCAGGCGCCTTGAGGCAATGATCGCGCCAGACACAGTCCATCCGGTCACATTGTTGCCGGCCCCTGCGATAACAGTCAAGATTGCCTTCAGCGCGCTGAATGCTTCTAATCACGTTGACTAAATCAACATAATTCGGCTGTGAATTAAAAACGCCCTTGCTTTCCATTTTATCCAGCAACTGGATTTTAATCCTAACTTGCATTAAGGAGCTAAACTCCGGCCACTTTCTCAATGGCTTCCATTCTATTCTTACAGGCAATGCAATATGTCGTGACCGGTCTGGCTTTTAACCGTTTAATTGCGATGTCTCCGCCACACAATTCACAAATCCCGAAAGTACCTTCGTCGATCCGCAGGAGGGCTTGCTCAATTTTTCGGATCAGTTTTTTCTCCCGGTCTTGCATTCGGAGTCTGAGGCTTCGTTCTGTTTCATGGGTGGCTTGATCGATGAATTCGGACGAATCCAATGTTGATTCCAAAAGAAGGGAGACCGCCTCATCCTCCTTTTTTAGAAGGTCATCCATGCGTTGACTCAGTATTCCACGAAAATATTCTAAATCGCGGGTTTCCATAATTAGATTTTTCCCATGCTGTGGATGGAGATAGTGGACCCCAACTCCAAATTGGGCAGATCGCTATTCGGTACATATCGACTATCTTTAAAAAAATCGAATTTGTCCATAGAGCGACCACCTCATTTTTATAGGGTAATGTCCGGGGGATGTGAGATTGTCCCGGATGTTTGGGAATTGCTCACGCATCAGGTGGAAGGCAAAGGGCAGGTGACAGAGGGCAGAAGAGTTTGAAGTTGGAAGACAGATAATTGAATTCGGAAGTCGGAATGCGGCCTTCGACAAGCTCAGGCGTGACAAAGTCGGGAGATTGAGCTTTGAGCCTGCACGGATAGTGCATCCCCCCGCACCCCGCGCCTTTCTTTTACGCTATGCGCTATGCTCCCTGCCCTCTGCCCATCCCCCGCACCCCGCAACCCGCAACGCCTCAGTCCTTCCAAAGGTCGACATCGACCAAACCCAGCCGGGCGGCATAGCGCACCAATTCGAGGGTGCTGTGAAGCCCCAGTTTACTCATAATGTTGGTGCGGTGATTTTCGACGGTTTTGGGACTGATAAAAAGCTGGGCGGCGGCTTCTTTGGCCGAATGTCCTTCGGCCAGCAGCACCATTACCTCCTGCTCCCTCGGCGTTAAGGTCTCATAAGCCGCATCGGTGATTTTCATTTCCTTTTCCGGAGTTTGCACCAGTTTTTCAACCACTGTATGCGAGACGCTGCCGTCCATGAAATATTCACCGTTTAGCACGTGCGCGATTCCCGGCAGGAGCCTTGCGGTGGCCGATTCTTTGGTCATATAGCCGGTGGCCCCGGCCTCAAAGGCCCTGACAATGTATTCGACTTTGGAATGCATACTGATAATCAAAATGCGCGTTGGTGGCGAAATTTGTCGAATTTCACGGGACAGCTCAATTCCGCTTTTATCCGGCAACACCATATCCAACAGCACCAAGTTCGGCTTAAGATTTTTGACCATTTGGATGGCATCGCGGCCATTGCCGGCTTGCCCGACCACTTCATATTCAGCAGCGGGTTTGAGAATCGATACTAAACCTTCCCGCACGAGAGGATGATCGTCAACGATCAAGATGGATTTCTTAGACGTCACGCTTTTTCTCCTCAATGGGCAGCTTGATGGTCACTTTTGTGCCCAGGCCCGGTTTTGATCGCAGTTTCATTTGGCCATTCAGCAGATTGACCCGCTCCTGCATGCTACGCAGACCCATACGTTTTTCCTGACCGAGCATGGCCGCTCGCTTTTGCACATCAAAGCCCCGGCCGTTGTCTTCGATTCGAAG
Source organism: uncultured delta proteobacterium (assembly GCA_963710795.1). Classification (GTDB taxonomy): domain Bacteria; phylum Desulfobacterota; class Desulfobacteria; order Desulfobacterales; family JAFDCJ01; genus JAFDCJ01. Next base: position 25,254 of record CAVQBT010000028.1, on the reverse strand, counting down.
GATAATATTTGGAAATGCGGCCGCCAGCCTCAACGTTACCCGGCCGGCGGCAGCATGTTTGCGGATGTTGGTGAGACCTTCCTGGACCAGGCGGTAGAGATTGATCTGAGTTTCAAGACCCAGTTCTAAATTTTTGAAACCGGCGGCCTGAAAATCAACCGCCACGTCCCACAATTGAGTAAACTCCTCACAGAACCGGTAAATCGTCTCAGCAAGTCCCAGTTCCTCCAGCTCGGGGGGACGTAAATTATAAGACATATTGCGTATGTCTGAGATCGTTTTTTGCAGCGCATCGCAAATGGTTTGGATCCGCTGGGCTTCCGGTGGTCGGCCGTTCAGCAGTTCATTATAGATCAGGTCACACGCCATTTTAGCCACAGTAAGCTCCTGGGCCACCGTGTCATGCAGTTCCCGGGACAGCATCCGGCGCTCATCTTCCTGGGCTTGCATTAACTGCTGGGTAAGCGTTTGAATATGTTCTTGTGCCTGTTTCTGATCGGTAATATCTTCAATGGTGCCTTCATAGCAGACGACCGCGCCATTCTCATCGCGAACGGCATTTGCATTTTCACGTATGTAAATCAGCGTATTATCGGATTTCTCCCACAAGGATTCCTTTCCCTTAATGACGCCGTCACGCTCGATACGTTCACGAAATTGATGTCGCGGATACTGCGGGTGGTAGACATCGGTTTCAAGATTGACAGCCGCCAGCTCTTCAAAGGAAGAATATCCCAGCATTTGAATTAATGCCGGATTGGCATCCAGGATGCGGCCGTCAGGGGTGGTGCGGAAAAAACCGATGGGGGCATCGTTAAAAATACTTTTAAAGTGCCGCACGCTCTCCTGCAGGGCCTTTTGAATTCGGATGCGTTCGGTTGTATCAACCCAACTTAAGAGGCAATACAGCAATTCGCCGTCTTTTATGACCGGCTTTGAATAAATCTCGACCCAAAATTGTTCACCATTTTTTTTCTGGAAATTCCCCTCCAAGGCCACAACCCCGGTCTCAAAACCCTGATTGAAATCTTCAGCGGTTTGAGATTGTAACTCTTCGATCCACCAGGGATAGGGCGTCTTGGCACCTAAAATTTCTGAAGAAAGATAGCCGGTTAATTTTTCAAATGCCGGGTTTACATATTTCACGGAAGTATCCGGCCCAACAACCAGGGTGGGATTGGGAACGTTTGCCAGCAAGCTGCGGCTGAATTCCTCACTCTCACGAAGCTCCAGCTCGGTTTGGTGCTGCGAGCTGATATCAGTCAATGTCATTCTATGCCCACTAAAAGCCCCCTCGGCATCCGGCACGCCGATGCTATCCACAAGTCCATAAAACTCGGTGCCGTCCTTTTTCAATAATTTCAGCTTGCAAGCCTGTTTGACTGCAGTTTCGGCAACACGCCGGCGGTGACAATAAAAACTGTCCTGGAATTCCGGTGCAATAAAGCGCGTAAAGGCCATTGTGACCAAATCACTTCTTGCCACGCCCAGCAGATCGGCACCGCTAAGATTAGCCTCCGCCACACGGCCCATTGAGTCCAGGGTAAAATAGCATAGGGGCGCAAAGTCATACAGGTCAATATATTTATCGCGCGCTTCCGCCAGCTGCAGCTGCGCCTGGCGAAGCTCATCGTTTTGCATTTCAAGTTCAATTTGCTGTACCTGCAATTCATGGATCAGCTGATGGATATCTTCCGGTGGAATTTCGCTAAGGGCTTGCGGTTTTTTATGCAGTAATGCTTCGGTCCGACGGCGTAAAGCATTTAAGCGGCGTGATTGGGTTCCGGCTTTTTTCATGAGCTATCTCAATAAAAAATATTGCACGATTTTCTGAACTTCCACATATCTTATAGGCTTCAACCGAACACAATGCGTACGCCTGGCCGTTATCCTTGAATATAAAAAACTATTTTTTTCGACATTTTCATTTTCCCTCTCTCCTCCTTTTTTCTTGGTATGATTTATGCTATACAATAACACGCAACCATAAACAATAAAAAGATTCGGGCTTACTCTTTGACAAGAAGCCTGACCAGGTATCCGGCTGCCACTGATCCCGTGATGGTAAAAAGGGTCAATATCAGCACATACAGCCAACCAAAATATGAACCCATGATCGGCAGCAGAAACGGCTTGACCGCCCGGTTGCCCAGGAAAATGGTAATCAAAAAATTTGCGGCGCCTTTTTCCCGCAAATTCTTAAGAAGCGGATACCAGGCGTAAATCGGCCCCATTGAGAGGATTCCAGCTGCAGCTGAAAGCAAGATCCCTTTAAGGCCGGCTCCTTTTCCGAGAAACTTTGCGATATGAGCCGGTTTCAGATAAAGATTTATGACCACCATCAGGCAGAAAACCAGGGCCATGGGGACGGTGATGTTGAGAAGAATTTTACCGCTCCTGCCGAGCGCCTCAATGGCCTTGTCCGGCGCAACGGCTAGGAGAACCCCATAAATAGCCGGCATAAAAGCCGGCCAGAAGCGCATCCACCGCCCCTGTTTTTTCTTTGGCGCGACGTTCGTCCCACCGCTAGAATTTGAGTCAATACCCACCGGGATTACACCATAAAATACGTAAACAATGTTACCGTTAAAATAGCGATCGCCAGCGACAGAACAAAAGCGACCCCATTTCTGACCAGAGCAAACTTTTTGCCTAGGGCGGCGATTTCAGCCGGCAGCTGTACCAGACCAACCGCCACCCAGGCTGTGATGAAGGCCGTCACTGCAAAAAGGCTAACCCCATATTCGAGCAGCGCTCCTCCGATAACGTAACTGTTAATTGGATTGCCGGCAAAAATACTGCCCAGACATGCTCCCCAAAAGGTATCAGTTCCGGGATTGCCTGCAAGAATGGAAGACAAAATCTCTTCCGACATGAAGGTCGTAAACAACCCGATGCTGAGAATGACCGCCATGCAGACGGGTACCAGGTTGGCAAACTGACGGGTGGAACTTTTTATGGCCTGGAGCAGGGCGCTTCTGTCGACCGGCGTTTTTTCGGGTTTATTTTTTCCGACGGCGTCCCCGATGCCAGGCAGTTCCCGCTTTTGGTATTGCGCCACTGCATCTGCCGCGCTTGCGCTGATTCCGGTCATAACCTCAATTCCATTTTCAGTCAGGTATCGCCTGGCCGTCGGACTGCAATATCCGGTTAATACCGCATCGACCTTTTCGCTGATGGCCAGCACCACCGCCATGATACCGGCGCCGCCTTGAAGATTATCCGCGGCCGGATTCGATACGGCCTCAAATGCCATGGTTTGGGTATCGACCACTATCAAATAAGGAGAGGTGCCGAAGCGGTGCCCGACCCGGGCGGTTAGATCCGGTCCCGCGGCCGAAATCATAATTTTCATAAATCATTGTTCCTTTGCCTAAAAAAATATTGCACCGTTTATGGATAAAAGCTGATTTCTGATCTGCTTGTCACCAGTTGCCACCAATACCGTGATTTTTTGGTTTTTCCAGTCGTAAATCGCGTCGCTTTTGTCAGCGGCCGCTAAGACCGGGCTGCCGGCATTGTCTTTACTGAGTGTGTATGGCATGGGTAACCATCCTTGAAAAAAATCCTTGAAAAAACCATGCGAATCATCCGATCGATATGATTGCTTCAATATTCAAGCACCAAAAGATAGTAGTCCGTTGACCGGATTTCTATTCGAATTCGATCAGCCTGCCGACACCCACGTCCAGAAAATTACTACCGTATTCCTGTTTAAATGTCTGTCTGGCCAGTTCGCCCGAACAATGGCAAGGCCCAACCCGTTCAACTCCCAGCTTCCGGAAGGCGGTAATGATTTCTTCCAATTCGGGCTTGCGCATGGCCGCCAGATGAAATCCTCCCATTACCAGCTGAATTTTTTCTTCAAGTATGTCTTTGGCGATTTCGAGGATATTGACGATACCCGGATGGGCACAGCCGGTGATAACAATCATCCCCCTGTCGGTAGAAATCATCAAGGCCTGTTCTTTGATCATGGTCCCCAAAATTCCGGTTGAATAAACCCCTATGCCAATCCTGGCAGAATCGTTCACCTCAACCGTTTTAACTCCGGCGCGGTTCAGGGATTCATTAAACCCCGGGGGAAATGTTGCCGGCAAATAAACCGTTACTTTAATATTTTCATGAAGAAATCCATTCAATCCACCCACGTGATCGCCATGAAAGTGGGACAACACCACGGCATCGATTTCTTGAGGATCAATTCCCAACTGCCGCATGTTATTGAGCAACACGGCGCTGTTCCCGCCCGTATCAAAGAGGATCGTTTTTTCGGCTGCCCTGATGACGCAGGCAAAACCCCATGATGTTGCCAATCCTGACTTGTAGGGGTTGTTGTCGTAGACCACGGTGATGCTCAGGTTTTTGATTGCTACTGAAGTAATTTCGTTAAACGCCGGATTCATGGTGGCGGCCCCCATCGAATGAGAAAAGAAAATTAGATTGCAAAGCGCAATGATCGTCGGTGTCAAGGGAATCATTAGTAATATGGTCTTCATTTTACTTTTTATAGGGAGCACAATGTGTGCCAATTCTTTTGGTTATATATATAGTTTGTATAATTTCAGATGGTTGAGCTGATACGTTTTCAGAATGGTTTATTATATCTAAATTTGATTTAGAAAAATTGCGAAATCTGTTTTTGAAAAGCGGCGAAGCGTTATGGGCAGGAAAATAATGATGATTTAACAGAAAGGGCAACCGCACGAGGTGGCGAAGCTCATGCGGCTGCCGGGAGGATGTCTGTTATGACATTAACAGAGCATCTCACTTGTAATTGCCCGGATTCAAATCGGATGGGATACGGCCACCCCGCAAAGTGAAAATATCAAGACCTGTCTCCCCTGCTCTGGTGAGATCAATCACCCGATGTATCCGCTGTTGCTTCTGCTTCGAGATGTTCTTTCCACTTCGCTTCACCCCACAGATCCGGTTTCGTTTCTTCAACCTCATAAATTGATTCCCAGGATACCTCCATATCAGAAAAAGTCTTTTCCAATTCTTCCATATCCGGGGCAAGCCACACACAAAAACGCACGCCTTCCTTTTGGTTATAATAGGTTTTGACCCATTTGGCAGTTTCAACCTGGGCCAAAGCCGTCCTGGTCTTGTGGCAAAGATGCCTTATCCTTGGGGTTGCATTTTTCGCGGCCTCTTCCCGTCATCGGGCCGTGGCCCCGCGGTCCGGTGCTATCTCCTCTGGGCATTTTTCTCACCTCCCTTTTTCAGATGTCGCTTTTTTACCACCACCCGGTGGTTTACCCTGGGCTTAATCTTTCGGGTCGAACAAAATCCTGAAGCATTGGCTGATTTCAAAGAACCTTTGCTTATCCAATGCATCAATTTTTTAAAATGAGGATATGGTTTGGCATTGCGCGACTCCTTTGCCGAAACAATCTATAAGACGGAAGCGCAGCAGCCTCTCTATTGACATAAATTTTTCTTCAAAAAGCAAATACTTATGTCTTTACTCCTTTTCTTCTGTCTTCCTGCTCTTAATCTTACAGCCACGGATGCGGCCTTTCGTATAAGGCTGTCATCGCCTGAAGCGAGAAATATATCATAGCCCTTATCTACAAAGGCATAGAAATCCTCCATTTCATTGGTGGTGAATTCCGTTCCGTTCCGATAATACTCGCCGATGAACGTTGTCTCGCAAGGTGTCAGATATCTCATACCGACCAGGTAGCTGGTGGCATCAACGGTTTCGTTAAACAAATTCCCATCGTTGTCGACAATTTTTTTTTTGAAATCATTTATATAGGCCAATTCGTCATGCAATTCTAAATTTGGGGTGAGGTTTCGTGAAAAATCCAAGCCGAATCTGGACGGTTTGCTGTCACCGGTCAGGAACATAAAATCAATATCAGTGTCATAAAAAAGAGCATACAGCTTGACGGCCAGGTTAAGATTGTTTATCTCTCCGAAATCATCGTTAATATTCTCGTATACCGGGACCAGAACAGGCGTAAGGGCGACAGTCCGCAAAGGCCCATTAAAACTCTTGATGTAGTCCGCCGCTGCCATGACAAATCCTTCAAGTGGAAGGTTAGGGTCCTCGGGGTCCTTCGGCCTTTGCACAAAGCCCACAAAGGTTTGAGCATAGCCTTTACCCCAGTATAAGGTCTTTTTGCCAAGATCAGCCGTAAAAGACGGCGAAGGTTTCAGGTACGCATACCCTTCGAAAATTTTTGCCTCAACATCTGATTCGATGTCAGACTCTACCGCGTCAATATTGGTCCTCAGGAAAAAGCCCCCCATCCCCTTTTTATAACCGGCATCCAACAAGAGTCTGAAATTATATTCATCTAAGCTGCTTCTATTGGAATGATCATAAAAATCGAGCTTATAAAAAGCCGCGTCATCATCCAACCGGTAATAAGTGGGCTGAAATTCTAAAAACCCACCAATGCTGTAAGGTTTTTTTTCGATCTCTTTTTCTATTTCCGCCACGTCAAAGGAATACTCTTCCCGGGCAAGGACAAACTGCGGGGAAAGCATAAAAATGATCAGCAATATCTTAAATAATTTCCTTTTTCCGCTATCCCAATTATCGCAGCGACTCCAGCTTGGGCATGAATGTGAGCGTAAATACCTCATCTTTAAGATTCATCGCCTTAATCTTTGCAAAAATCATGATCGACCTGTAGCCCTTGTGCAGGGGGCTGTCGGTTTCGATGACGGAAGAGCGCACAATGCCGCCGCCAAAGGCTTTGGTCTCCTTGAAATGCAGGGTTTTGAGCAGTATCCCGGAGGAGGCATAACATTGGATTTTAAAAGGAAGCAACTTTTTTTCATCGGCCCACATTTTGACCCGGTCGTAAGCCACAGCCCTCGTCTTTGCTTTTAAATAAAGCAGGTACCCGTCTTCACCGCTTTCCACTTTTTCACAATTATATTCCTGATTGTAGTCAAGCCGCATGATGTCCGCATTGTTGAAAATACCCCCGGTTATGGACTGTAGACTGGTGATGCGGATGGGTTTGCCCACATTGGGAATGTACAGCCACATGTTTTCTCCCACCCGAAGGGTCGAGCGGCCCTTCTCGCTGGCGGGAGATAAAAAAACGGATGCAATCTTGTCCCTTCCTTTTTTGACTGAATACATGATGAACTCTTTTTTTCTGCCGTTTGGCTCAACATTGATCAGCTTGCGGTACATCTCAAAACTTTCGGGGTTGAGGTTGGCATCTATCGTTTTCAGCAGCTCAGTGCCGTCTAGGGCAAAGGACGGCGACACGCACGCTCCAAAAATTAGCATACCGGCAATAATAAGCCTATTCATAGTTCTCCTCATCAGTCGTTTTGGTTTACACGTGTCCCAGTGCGTCAACCGGCTCCATTCGTGAAGCCTTGTAGGCCGGCTGAAGGGCGGCCAGAACCGAAACCAAAACCACAATACCGGATACCCAGTACAGTTCAGAGAAATTAACCGTCGGTGAGAGCAGCAGGTTTTCCATTCGGCCGAAAGAAAATCGAATCTTGTAGATATTCAGAAAATATATACTTGCAAGACCGATAACGTTGCCCACCCCGGCGCTGATCAAACCAAGGGTAAATCCTTCCGCCAGAAACAGGGCCATGATTTTTGCCGGAAGCGTGCCGATGGCGGACATGGTCCCGATCTCTCGAATCCGCTCATAAACCGACATCAGCATGACATTTAAAATGCTGATAAGCACGATCGCGATCATGATAAGTTTCATGGAAACGGTCATAAGATCGATCATATTCGCAATATTGACAAATGGGGACAGCTTTTCCCATGTGTGAATTTCAAAAGCAGGCTGCCCTTTGGGATTCTTGAATTGGGTCAGGTTCGATTTTAGATCGGCGAATACGGAATTAAGATTTTTGAAGTCTTTGACCCGAATGGCAACCTCCGTCACTTCCGGCGCCGGCATGCGAAGTAGAGCCCGCGCATCATCAATAAGCACATAGCCTTCTTTTCCCTGGGGACCTATTACATCCCCGATGATCCCTCCCACTGAAAAATTGAGACCATTGACCGAACCCTCCGCGTTGTGAGCCACCAGCACTACAGCATCCCCCTTTTTGATCTTCAGGCCTGCGGCCAATTTTTCAGGGATGATAATTTCTCCTTCTTTTATGAGGATTGTTCGCTTGTCTTCGTCCGCCCATTTAATCCGCTCTCCAACGGCGGGGCACACCCTAACCTCCTTTGCCGGATCGATGGCGTTCAGCCGGATATTGGTGGTATCCGTAAAATTGCTGAGCATGGCACCCAGTTTAATCCTGGGTGCGTAGGCCTCCACCTGGGGATGTTTTTTGAGAATATTTTCGATTTTCGTGTAGGCCTTGCGGGTTAAGTTTAAATGCAATGGCAGGCTATCAATGGAGGAGAGGTATCCTTTCTTATGGATCTGCATCGGGGCCAAGTTGGAATCCGTAATTTGTCCGATCATCATGGCCTTGAATGACCCGGCAAGGCCTGGAAAATAAACCCCAGGACGGAGCCCCGAAAGGCCGCGGCCGCCCTCCGGTTTAAGGCAATCACATTTTTGCCGGCTACCACCAACTCACCATTGGTCGGCTTGTCCAGGCAGCCGATGAGGTTTAAAATTGTGGTCTTGCCACTACCGGAGGGACCAACGAAGGACACAAAAGAGGCCGGTTCGATTTCAAAACTCAACTCTTTTAGGGCCTCGACCTCTACCTCTCCGCTTATATATGTTTTGGATACCTTGGTAGCGATTACCAGGCTCATAAATTTCTTCCTTTTAATTGATTAAACTAGGCAAAACTATAGCGAATATCCCTTGTGTCCTCTCTGTGGTCCACGAGATGGAGCAAAGTTGCTTTTTTTTCCAGGTCTTCCAAAAGCTGGGGCAAACTTTTCCGATCAATTCGATAGGCCCTGATACAGACATTGCGATAACCCGGCGGTGCTTTTTGATGGGAGGTCAGGATGCTGACCAAACGGCCGCCATATTTGCGGATAACATCGCTTAGCTCATGGATAGAATTCGGTCGATCTTCCACTTGGAAAACGAATTGAATACCTCGTTTATCCACACCGGTCATGTTTACCAAAACTTTAAGCATATCATCACGGGTTATTATGCCGGTCACCTTACCCTTATCATTCACTACCGGAGCACCGGATATTTTATTCTCCAGGAGAACTCTGGCCGTCTCCTCTAAGGTGTAATACGGTGGGACTGTGATCGGATCTCTGGTCATTATCTCTTTGACTTTTATTTTGGAAAGAAGATACACAAGCTCATGAATCTCCAACGTTGTGGCATCCGAAGCGGATGCCCTTTTTAAGTCCCGGTCCGTGATAATTCCCACCAGCGTTCCATTCTCAATAACCGGAAGCGAGCGGATATGATGTTCCTTGAGGAGCGCGGTGGCCTTTTGCATGGAATCATCGGCCCCGACAGTGATAACCGGTTTGCTCATCCAGGTTTCGACTAACATGAGTAGCCCTCCTTTTCTCTGAATCTAAAAGGATTCGTTATGGATTTGTGCATTTTTAAATGATTTCACTGTTTCATTGAACTTTTTCAACAATCTATCTGCACATTCTTTATGCATATAAAGATTAAAAATCTCAAAACAAGGGGAAGTGTCTTTCAGGTTTCTTTTTAAGGTATGCCAGTTAGCTGCGATTTGGATTATCAGCTGCTCCGGCGCTATCTCCTTTTTTTTCATACATCACACTCAAATTGTATTCCCATAACGCCCTCACTTACTAGTCTTTGTCATCATTCTTTTGCCGGCATAAATCATGCCAGCAATTTTGATTTAAAATTTATATATAAATTCAATTGGTTACAGTGGTTATTTAACTATAAGAACAGTTTCCGAGATTAAAATTTAGAAAAAATTTGAATTGCATTTCTAAAAATCTCTAAACTATGAAAAAAATTTACGGCCGATCCAACCAGAAGCACAGCAATAAACATAATTCCCATCGCCTTTAGGCTGTCATAAAATTTTAATTCACGGAACAGCACGACAAATGTGGCAATGCAGGGAAAAAACATCGCCAGGACAACACTTCCGGTGACCAGTTGATGGGTTGTGAGCTCAAGCGGAGCAAACAGGCCGATCGCGACATCTTTTCTGAGGATGCCGATTAGAAGCGGCACAATCGCTTCCTCCGGTAATCCCCAGAGCTTAGTAATGACCGGTGCAGTAGCGTGTGCAATATATTCAAACAGATTGAGATGGTATAAAATGTTCACAACGAATATGGCGCCGATGACAACCGGCACATTGCAGCCTAGACCCAGCAGGGTGGGGATGATCGCATAACCGTGCAGGCCGAGCCGATGCATTGTACTATCCAAAAATATCGCCAGACGCGGCAGGTAGCCGCTATCTTCAAGAAGAGCAAGAACGAAGTAAAGATTCGGGTCCAGAGGGCCCGGCTTTGATTATCCCCGGAGGGGATTTAGTTTACCGGCATTTGACGATTTACGGAGTACTGGAGTATTGGAGTGATGGAGTAATGGAAGAACCCCCTTTTCCCATCGCTCTCAGAAAACAGACGCCTGAAGAAAACCTGAAAGTTTATGGCTCTTTTTTTAAAACCAACACTCCAATACTCCAGTACTCCGGTTGATTTATACGGGCAGAGCCATTAATCTCTGACCTGGCCCTGAGGACCAGGTTTTCAATGTTGGAATAAAAACTAACAATATAGGGCAGCACCACTCCCAGGGGGAGAAATAGCCCGGAAGTTAAAAGACCGAAGGATTGATTAAAGTCAATTTCACCATTGACAAGGGTTCCGATAAGAAGTTGATGCAAGAACCCACCCGCTTGCAGCAGGTCGGATAGCTTTATCATCAGCGGCTTCCAGGCAATGTCAAAAAGGAGCTCCGTTCCGAACGGCAGCGCGATCCATGGTGTTCCGAAGATGCCAAGGCCGCCCCCGATCAGAAACTCGCCGATTATGCGGACAAAAAGAAACGCTAAAACAAGAACAAACGCGGCCGCAAATCCCCCCCATACCCGATGGACACTGATGTCTTCAAGCATCTCGCCGAACGTATGGTGGTGGTGGTGCAGGATTTGAACATCGCTGACGATAGCGCCTGTCTGCAACCAGACATCCATGCCTTCAAATTGTTTATGACCATATATTCCCTCTTGTTTGGAATGGCCCGGGATATGCGGGTTGTGGGCCGGGGGGGCTGTTTGCCCCGAATCAAGGACCGGTGAATGTTCCGGGAGCAATACGGCAGCCTGAATTAATCGTTTTACACCTACCCCTGTAGGGCCCACCGTGGATACCACGGGAACGCCGAGTCTATCAGCTAAATGGCCGACGTCGATTTCGATACCTCGGTGCCGGGCTTCATCGCTCATGTTAAGGGCCACAACCACTGGTTTCCCCAGAGACAGAAGCGCAAGGGTCAACGGCAAATGGCGTTCCAGATGGGTGGCGTCCACCACATTGATAATTCTTTGGGCCTGATCGATCAGGTCCACTGCAACTTTGGCGGCCTCATCCAAGGGCTCAAGTGAATAAGTGCCGGGCGCATCGATGATGGTAAAGTTTTGATCGCCATAGCGCATCCGGCCGTTGGTATAACCGACGGTCGTTCCGGGATAATTCGAGGCAATGGTGCGTACGCCGGTCATTCGTGAAAACAGGGCGCTTTTACCGACATTGGGATGGCCGACCAGGAGAATGTCTGAAGATGTGACTTTCTTATATTTAGAATTTCCTCTGGGTCCCGCCATCGAACTGAACCTTGTTTAATTTAAGATCAATCAGGATTTGGCTTTGACTCGGATGCGGGAGGCCATGCCGGCGCCAATGGCTACCTGGGCGCGATTCACAAGCACAATCACCGGACCTCTTAGTCCGATGCACGAAACTTTTTTGATTTTCTGCCCCTTGGCAATGCCCAATTCCTTTAGACGAGCCTGCATGATCCAGCCCCCCTGAATTGAAACAATCTCTGCCTCTTTATCACAGGAAAGCGCTGTGAGTGTTTTCGTATCCATATCGTAAAAATCCGGATCTGTCCGGTCTGTAGGTTTGATCTCAAAATGGCTCAGGCTCTGTCCATGTCGCATTAGAACTAATGCGATTATTCCGTTTGGCGAGATCTGATAATCAACATGGGCCGGTCCACACGATGCAATAGCCCGGCGGCAACACTGCCGTAAAAAACTCGGGCAAGCCCTCCACGGCCGTGACTGGCCAGTGCGATCAGATCCACATCCTCTTGGGCAGCGATGTTTAATATCCCCTCCACCACCGGACCATAGATGACATGGGTTTTACTTTCGATTTTTTCTCCCCGGAACTCTCCCTGGATCCCCTTCAGGTGTGTCTCGGCACGCTTTTTCACTTGATCCAACTCGCGGTCCGTTAAGTTAATAAATGCGCCTTCTGTTGTGGGGACTGTCTTGAATTCGATGACCTGCAAAAATATGACTTTTGCCTGGTAGCGTCTTGCCAGTTCTTCCACATGCGGCAATATCTTTTCAGCTCGTTTTGATCCATCCAGCGGGACTAAAATTTTATGGTACATATCATCTTCCTCCTTCTATAATTTATCAAGCAATGCGGCATGGGCAGCGGCCAGACGGGCGACAGGCACCCGATAGGGAGAACACGACACATACGTCAGGCCCATCGCATGGCACAGTGCAATTGATTTGGGGTCCCCGGCGTGCTCGCCACAGATCCCGCATTCCAAATCAGGATTGACGGCGCGGGCCTTTTTTACGCAACGTGCCATCAGCCGGCCGACGCCATCTTTGTCGAGCGTGGCGAAGGGGTTTTCCGGTAAAATGCCCGTGCGCATATATTTTATCAAAAAGCCGGCTTCGGCATCATCGCGCGACATGCCAAAGGTTGTCTGAGTTAAATCATTGGTGCCGAATGAAAAGAATTCCGCATGTTCGGCAAGCTGATCGGCAGTCAGCGCGGCCCGGGGGATCTCGATCATGGTGCCGAACTTGTAGTCTATTTCAGTGTCTTGCTCCCGCAACACTTTTTGGGCCTCGATCTCCAGAATTTCGCGCTGGGCTATTAGTTCATTGACGTGGCTGGTCAGCGGGATCATTATTTCAGGATGCACCTCGATCCCCTCTTTGGCAACCATGCAGGCGGCTTCGAAGATGGCGCGCACCTGCATGGTGGTCAGTTCCGGAATCTGAATTCCCAGGCGTACGCCTCGCAGACCCAGCATGGGATTGCTCTCCCGCAGACTTTCAACTCTTTTTAAAACCTGTGTTTTTTCTTTGATCTGCTGCAGCAGGGTATCGACTTTTTCAAGGGTATCGGCATGCTTGAGGCGAATTTTAAGATCGGTCAGTTCATGGTATAATTCCATATGATTGGGCAAAAATTCATGCAGCGGCGGATCAATCAGCCGGGCGATTACCGGCAGGCCATCCATGGCCCGGAAAAGGCCGGCAAAATCATCTCTTTGAAACGGCAGCAGGGCATCCAGGGCTTCACGCCGCTCAATCGGCAGGTCGCTCATGATCATTTTGTGCAGAAAAGGCAGCCTTTGGGCCTCAAAAAACATGTGCTCCGTGCGGCACAGGCCGATTCCTTCAGCGCCATAAGTTCGCGCGCGCCGGGCATCGTCAGGGTTGTCGGCATTGGCCCAGACACCGAGACTTCGAAATCGATCGGCCCAGGAAAGCAGCTTAATCAGCCACGGATCCATCACATCGGGCACCACGGTTTTAATTTTCCCGCGGTATACTTCACCGGCCGTCCCGTCCAGGGATATCCAATCCCCCTCTTTAATGATGTCCTCGTTAATGCGCATGTGGCGTTTGTTAATATCGATTTTCAACTCTGAGACGCCGACTACCGCCGGCTTGCCGAATTGGCGCGCAACCAGCGCTGCATGGCTGGTGCGCCCGCCGCGGCTGGTCAGAATCCCCTGGGCGGCCAGCATACCGTGCACATCATCCGGTTTGGTTTCGGGACGCACCATAATGACGGCTTTATTCTGTTCTTTGGCCCACATTTCAGCTAAATCCGCATCGAAGGCAACGATTCCCACCGCGGCACCGGGTGAAACATTCAGACCGGTGGCCAGCATGGCCCCTTGGGCCTTGGCCGCGACTTCGGCTGCGCGTTCAAACTGGGGGTGTAAAAAAAAGTCGACCTGCTCCGGCGTGATCCGTAAGACCGCCTCCTGTTTGGAAATCAGCTCTTCTTCGGCCATTTCGACGGCAATGCGAACTGCAGCCTGGGCCGTACGCTTGCCGCTGCGGGTCTGCAGCATCCACAACTTACCCTTTTCAACCGTAAATTCCACATCCTGCATCTCGCGATAATGCGTTTCCAGGCGCCTGACAATTTGCTCAAATTGGGCATAGATATCGGGCATCTCACTTTTTAGCTGCGGCAGATCATTGGTCTGACGGGTACCCGCCACCACGTCTTCACCCTGGGCGTTGTTCAGATAGTCGCCTTCTATCCGGTTTTCCCCGGTGGTTCCGTTGCGGGTCAATGCAACGCCGGTCAAGCTATCGTCACCGGAATTGCCGAAGACCATGGTCACAATGTTGACGGCCGTGCCCAGGTCGTGGGCAATCGCGGATGCGTTGCGGTAGTCGACGGCTCTTTTGCCGTTCCAGCTTTTGAAAACCGCTTCAATGGCCATCTTGAGTTGGGCGTAGGGTTCGCCGGGGAAGCTGGTGGTTGTGCGGCGCCTGAAAATCCGTTTGAATTCCTGCGTTAACGCTTTCAAATCGTCCGCGCTTAATTCGGCATCCGTTTTTACGCCGGCGCGTAAACGGAGTTCACGAATCTTTTCTTCAAAGAATTCATCGGGTATCCCAGTCACAACACTGCCGAACATTTGAATCAGACGGCGAAAAGAATCATAGACAAAGCGTTCATTGCCAGTCAATTCGACCAGCCCTTGGGTGGTTTCATCATTGAGGCCGATATTTAAAATAGTATCCATCATGCCGGGCATGGAAAACTTGGCGCCGGAACGGCACGAAACCAACAACGGATTTTTCCGATCACCGAACTTCTTCCCGCTTGCTTTTTCTATCCCGGCGACGGCCTGCATAACCTGGTCCCACATTCCGTCCGGGAAGGTTTCCCCGGAGGTCAAATAGGCGTTGCAGGCTTCGGTCGTGATCGTGAAACCGGGTGGCACCGGAACCTGAATCCGAGTCATTTCCGCCAGGTTCGCGCCCTTGCCGCCGAGCAGACCGCGCACCTTTTCCCATTCGCCGCCGACATATTTTTCGGCCTGCGCAACCTCGTCAAATAGATATACCCATTTGTTCGACATCATAAGTCTCCTTTTATTCACCGCAAAAACGCAAAGTACGCAAAGGCTTAATTATTTATAGAAGGAGCGCTATTTTATTCTTTGCCGTCCTTTTTGCCTGCCTGTATTTTTGGAGGATCAACGGCAAAAAACAAGAAAGATCATCTCTGCGTCCTTCGCGTCTCTGCGGTGAAAACAAGTTGAAACTGGCATCATCCACAAGTTTCCTATTTTTTGTCGTCACCGGATCGGATCAGCAAAATTGGAATATCGGCCGCTTGCAGCACCCCGGCCGCCACACTGCCATAAGATACCCGGGCCAGACCGCTCAAACCGTGGGTGGCCATTGCAATAAGGTCCGCTCCGGTCTCGGCAGCCGTATTTAATATTGCCTTAACAACCGATCCAAAAGCCAATTTTGTGACCGCCTGAATTCCTTTTTCTTCAAACCCGGCCCGCAGGTCATCCAGATACGCTTGCGAGAGGGCATTTTGTTTATCAAAAACTTCATGGTACTCTTCAATATCAATAACTTCGTCGCGTTCCAGCATAATGGGTTCCTCCTCAACCTTGAGGAAAAATACCCTGGAATTATTGCTTTTGGCGATGTTTGCAGCATGACTCAATATTGCTTCAGCTCGCTTTGACCCGTCCAGCGGTACAAGTATGGTTTGATACATTGCTGCCTCCCTTCAAAAAATTTCCTTAATCCATGGTTAACAGAACTTGGGGATCGGTTACAACAACCACCGGACAGACAGATCGATAGCTGACGCGCTCCACCGCACTGCCGACATACCATTTCCCACCCTTCTCTTTGGTATGCGATCCCATCACAATAAGATCAACATCTTTTTGGCCGGCAAAGTTTGAAATTTCCAGATGAGGAAACGCTCCGCCCCACACATTAAATTCATGGTCGATGTCGGCCGGGATCACCATGCAAAAGTCGTCAAGTTTTCCCTTTAACCGGTTTATATCCTTGTCGTAATCGGCTTGAGAATATTGGGCACTGGGCGGTACCGGCGCCATGTGAAAAACAAAGATTTTTGAGCCATGCTGTTGGGCCAGTCTGATCGCGAACAGCAGCGCACTTTTGCAGGATTCTGAAAAGTCGGTTGCGACCATGATCGTTTTAAATTTCAGTTTTTCTTCCGGTATGGTACGATTGACAATCATTACCGGACAGCGTTCATGCCGAATCACTTCCTGGACAGTGCTTCCGATTTTACCTTTGATGCGAACGACACCCAGCTCTTTGGCCCGTCCGGTATGGGGACCCAGCACTATCAGGTCACTCTTGTCTTTTTTTGCCAGTCGTAAAATTCCCTTCCAGGGAAAACCGGGAATTACTTTGATTTTATACCGAACATCCGACTTGATAAGGTCGGCACAGCTTTTATGTATTTCTTTTTTAACAGTTTTTTCATACTCAGTGCCGGCAACAATGTCTTCTCCTGTTCGAAAATGTTTCACAAAACGCCGATCCGTGGTGGTCTCGGATTCCAGCACATGCAGGATAGATAATTGCGCATCATTTTGCTCAGCGATTCTCAAAGCCGTGACTACCGGTGCATCGCAAAAGTCTACCAGTTCTGTGGCAGCCAATAGGCTTTTAAACATTTTGTCCTTCTTTCGGCAAGCTATGTTGATTCATTGCAGCGCTATTCCAAAAAAAGAGTTTATCATTATTAATGAAAGGTCTATACTTCTTCCATATTCAATAAGTTTTTTTCATCAGGAAGTTTAAGGCGTCCAATTGACGGTCTCTCATCATTCAGGCTGCGATACTCGTCAAGCAGCTCATCGTCGATAATCTCATCACGCTGGTGTTGCCTCAGCTTTTGAGCTTCCTCATACTTTTGGGCGCAATTGCGACACAGACGGCTTGCCGGCAAGACCTTCAGTCGTTTTATCGGAATCGACTTGCCACAGAGCTCACATATGCCATAGCGGCCTGAGCTCATTTTAGTGAGTGCCAGCTCTATTTCTCCGATCTCTTCTTTACCCCGTTCATCCAGCTTTTGAATGAGCTGCGCCAAATTCTCTTCTTGAGCCGAATCGACTGCCTCGATAGAATGCTGTTCTAATTCTTCGCGCTCAAATTCCAGGTGCGCGACCTGTTGCAGCATTTCCCGGCGGCGATTCAATAATAGTGATTTAATTTTTTTAAAAGTATTTTCCTTCATCGTAAACCTTTGCTTCATCTGGGTGCATTGGCTTCTCAGAGTGCCGTTATTTTCTCCGGCGTATTTCCTTTTTTAAATTATCCGTAATCTATGTTTAGAAGATGCCCGGTAAAAAAGATGCACGCGCATCCGGGAAGCCATATGTTTTTAATTCCCTACCTCGTTTCAGAGCATATTGTGTGCCAGTTAACTATAATTAAAAGAAATTGTGTAATTTCAATTTATTATCCAATCCACGATCTGATTGGTAACATTCACAACCCTGGCGAAATAGAAAAATTTCGAATCCAATGTTTAAATTTTGCTAATTTTACCCCCGACCATAAATATTTTCAGCATAGTTAAGAAATAACTATTTGAATTCATATATATTTAATTTTCAAGCGGATGCTGGCATGTTTCCTGCTATTATTGGGGGCTGGGTAGTTGGTACTAGGGATTGGGAATTAGGTATTGGGTACTAGGTATTGAGGAATGGGTATTTGGGATTGAGAGGTAATAGACATGCTCATGTCAGAACTATCTAAAAAAACATTCTTGTATAGGTGGCATACAACCCATCATGCCAAAATGGCCCCCTTCGGCGGTTACGACATGCCGCTATGGTATGCTTCCGCCAAGAACGAACACCTGGCTGTTTTGAATTCGGCCGGCCTCTTCGATACCAGCCACATGGCGGCTGTCGCTGTGCAGGGCCCGGATTCCTTTGAACTTCTTCAGCGCTGTGTTACCAATGATCTGTCGGCCTGCGTGGGTTCACGCAAAAAGCCCCTGTCGCCCGGCCGCTGTGTTTACGGGGCCTTTTTGACCGACCAGGGTACGGTCCTCGACGACACGATTATATTTCAGCTTGAAGAAAATGACTACCTGGCCGTTGTCAATGCCGGTATGGGCAACCAGGTAGCTCAGCATTTAACGATTTACATGGGAAATCGTGAAGTTGAAATTATGGATCTGACCGACAGCATCGGCAAAATCGACCTCCAGGGACCCATGTCCGCTAAGATATTGCAAAAGGTGCTATTCAATCCGGAAGCTGTTTTTAAAGAGATGCCTTACTTCTCCTTTAAAGGACATTACCGATCAAACTCAGCGACGCCGGCCACCGTGAAATTAGCAGACGGAACGCCGATTTTACTTTCCCGCACCGGTTATACCGGTGAATTCGGATTTGAGATATTCGTCGATGTGCTGGATTTAATTAGCGTCTGGGAATTGCTGTTTGAAAGCGGCCAAGCATTCGGCTTGATTCCCTGCGGGCTGGCCGCCCGGGATTCCCTCAGAACCGGCGCCGTGCTCCCGCTGTCCCACCAGGATATCGGCGCGTGGCCCTTCATCAACCATCCCTGGCATTTTGCCCTGCCGTTTAATTTCGATAAAACCCGCTTCACCAAACAATTTATCGGTGATAAGCGCCTTTTGAACATGACCCAACCTGAATACACCTATCCCATTGTTGGTGATAATGTTTGCAAAGTAGGTTCGGTAGACCAGTCGGTGGTGCTCGATTCCGACGAAAATGTCATTGGTTCGGTATTGACCTGCGTGACTGACATGGGAATCGGGTGGCATCAGGACGAAATCTACAGCATTGCGAGCCCCAACAAACCAACCGACTTCAGCCCCCATGGTCTTTGCTGCGGTTTTGTAAAGGTCGAGAAAAAACTTCAAATCGGGCAGACACTCTTTTTGCAGGATAATCGGCGCACCATTCGCGTCCGGGTGGCCAAAGATATTCGACCGGATCGCACCGCCCGTCGATCGATAGATGAAATGCTTTAAAAAGAAAAGATAACCTTGAAATCTCGTTTCATACTAACGATGTTCCAGTCACTTTTTGCGGCAATTTTTAATAAATTTGGTTTGTGGTATTCAAATTCTCGCACGGGATCATCGTGATCTAAAATACAGACCATATTCGGCAATTCACTGGCCGCCGTAACTTCCAGCAGGGCCAGATCTCCGCTCGAATTTCCGAATGCAAAAATAGAGGATAATGCGCCCCGCTCCCGAATTCTGACCACTTTGTTTTCATCGGTATTATAAGGTTCAAAGTAAGATTTTTTTCTGACGAACACCGGTTTTTTATTTTTGCCTTCATATTTCAAACTAAAGCCAACCATGGTGCCGATGATCTGGTCCCTGGGTATATTCAGGATTTCTTTTGATACGCTGCGAATAAATTCCTGTTGCGATGTCGACACAATGTACACTTTAAAGCCATGGTCTGATAGATAATCTATCAGTTCAATCATCGGTAAATAGAACAATTGAATATAAGGTTGCTTAAACCTTGGATGCTTTTCCGTGCTGAGAAACCGGCGACTGTAATCAATATAAAATTTCAGCGTTTCACCGCCAAATGCTTCGGCAATCGCAGTCTTTATGTTTTTGTAGAGGTAATCCGCGTCGCCATCAAGGACCGCCCTGTAAATAGGATTGCTCTCCAGTTGGGGATCCAATTTTACTTTTTCCGATAATCTGTGTTTGGTTAATGCCACTTCGATATAGTCGGGCTTTTCGCATAAGATTGTGCCATCCATATCGAAAAATGCCCTACGGTATTCCAGCGGAACAAAGTTATGGTTTGCCGGATCCGATACTGAATTGACGAAGGCAACAATTTTCTCTTTGGATGATCCCGCCTGCCAGGAACGCAGATGGCTGTCAACATTTACAAGGCTGAAAGCCTGCTCCGCTTTAGCATAGGCATTTAACCCGAGGACAATTGCAACACTCAAAATGATAATAAACGAAAATTTTTTCATTTTTTACCCCCCTCTGGTTCTCGTCATTTAATTTAAAAAAATGGCTGTCAACCTTTATCGCTCACTTCAACCTTCTTAACTCCTGCGCCCTTAAGGGATTCCTTAAATCCCGGGGGGAATATTGCAGGCAAGTAAACCGTTACTTTTTTATTTTCTTGAAGAAATCCGTTCAATCCTGATAATCTGTGTAATTTGCGAAATCTGTCTCTTAAACGGGTTGCTTCAGGAGGGACTTTACGGCGGCATATGCCGTCGCAATTGCGAGGCCGGCGCCACATTTCATCCGCATCCAGTCCTGATGGGCCAGGATGGAACCGGCCGCAAAAAGGTTATCAAATGCGCGACGACCGTTTCCCAAAAGGGGCCGGAATTGATCATCGATTTCAAGGCCCGCACGATTGATGGCATGTCCGCGAGTGTCAAAAAATTCCTGGCTGTGCCATACCGGTCTGATTTCCGGCTGACAAACGGGAAGATCGAATATGGCTTCCCTAACCTGTTTTCTCTCCGCGATCAACCCACCCCCCAAAAATCTGCCGCTGGCTAGAATCACCGCGTCAGCCCGGACAGTATGTTCGACAGTCGTATCACCGATTTCAAGGACAAACGCCTTATTTTTAGGCCGGGCATTCAAAACTTTTTTAGGTACAAGCGCCCGAACACCAGCTTCCCTGAGAAACGTATCCATTGCTTCCTTAATGCGAAGCCCGGGAATGGACGGCGGCATTGTTGGAATCTCAAATATTTGGCTCCCCAGCCGGTCTTGCATCTCGGAAATAATAATATCGGTGTTCTGTATACCGAATATGGCAGGAAAACCGATGGCCTTAGCTTCCCTGACATAAGGGCGAACGCCGTCTGCTAAACGCGCGCGGGTCTCAGCAAGACTCAGTGATCTGGCGATGGGTTCGGTATAAACCACGGAAGATTGATCGAGACCGGGAAATGATATCGTCGTGTGGCGTAATTCCGGCCAAGTCGATTTCAAGGTTTCCGTGATTTGACGTGAACTGAACCCCGGAAGTCCACTGATGCCGACGATCAAGCACGGGTATTTTTTATCCATTGCCGCAACCCCGCTCCACATGGACTTGGGTACGGCATAGGTTGTCTTGACGGTGCCAATCGGCATCATCACCCGGACGTTTTGGTCATGGCGTCTTTCATAGGTAACACCCGCGGTTTTAAGGCTGGTGATAAACTCATCTATGGCCGCGTGGATGCTTTCCTTTCCAATTCTCGCATAAGGATGGACCGGGAGGTCCTGTATCATGGCATCAATGGCATCCCACGGATTTTCCCACAAGATTCCCTCGCCGACAGGATGAACACCCATGAGATCAATCAGGCCACTGGCAAAAATGATCTCAGCCACCCCACCCACACGAATCGTCCGAATACCGCGGTTGGCCGCGAAAAGAGCAGCTGCCATACCTGAAAGTCCGTTACCGATGACGACTAAATCAGCGTGAAGTTCTGATGTTTTCATGGCCTAATAAAGCTCCAATCCGAACATAGCGCAGTGAAGTGCCTCCTGAAGTTCTGCCTGGCTAAGAGATTCTTTCCACAGCAAGGGTCGTACACCCCGCCAGCGTTCAGTTAAAAAAGATTTAAGTCCGCTGATGCCCTGGTCGTCATTCAACTCGCCTCTGTCATAAAGATAAGCGGTGATTCGGATACTGCAGAACGTTCCCTGGCAGGCGCCTTTTCCGATTCGGCTGCGGACACCCAGGGATTTGAGATCGGCCTTGCCATGTTGTTCACGAATGGACTCCATGAGACTGTCGATGATACTACGGGAAACCATTTCACATTCACAGAGCAGTATTTCCTTCGACTTATTTTCCCGCATCCACAATTTCGGTGCCAAACCCGGCTGGGTCCAGCCGGCGGATAAGGTCGCCGGCAACGGTTCGGTCCTTGTGCGGCATGGAACCCGGATACCCATGCGGCGACAGATTAAGTCCGCGGTCTTTTCCGCCATAAGTCTGTATGTGGTAAGCTTTCCGCCGGTAACTGATGCGAAGTTTTCAACACCGTCTTTGGCATGATCCAGCAGGGCAAAGCTGCGGCTGATCTGACGGTCGTCGGATGAGTTACCGGAACCGAAAAGAGGCCTGACACCCGCATAAGCCCGAATGAACCGGGTGTTTTCCAACACCGGAATCATGGCCGATCCTTCGGCTACAATAAGATCGATTTCCGCTACGGTGGGAAATATTTGGTCCAGGGAGTCAATAGTGACCGAGGTTGTCCCAAGGATGGAGACCGTGCCGCCGGGAACGAGGATGTCGGCGTTGGCAGAAGGGCGCAGACGGTTGATGACCCTTTGGGCGATGCGGTTGTGGGTGATCAGCAGGCTTCCTTTCGAGTACGTCAAGTCAAAAGAAATGCCGGCTAAGGCTGCGATTTCCTTGGCCCAGGCACCGGAAGCATTGATGACCTGCTCGGCTTCAATGATGGATACGCCACCGGTCAGGGTATTGCGGAGTTTTGCCCCACGGATACAATGATGATCGATGACAAAATTCTCCACCCGGGTATGACGGAGCAACCTACAGCCCAGTCTGCGTGCCGCCTCAAGGTTTAAAAGGGACAACTTGAACGGATCGATAGATGCATCCTGAACAGCATAGGCGGCAATGACTTTTTTTGATACCGCCGGTTCGATCTCAAGCGCATCATGGGGATCCAGTTGTTTAACCGGGATACCGGCCTTTTCGCATAGCAAGGCAAAATCGGCAATGTAATTTTCATCGTCTCCTTCAACGGCAACAAACAGGCCGCCGGTGTCTTCGATACAGCTTTGAGCCATTCTTTTTAATACGACTGCCTCTCGCATGCATTCTGCCGCGGATTGAAGATCGCTGGAGACATAACGGGCACCGCTATGCAACAGTCCGTGGTTGGCCCCGGAAGCGCCCGAATTTATATCCTGCTTTTCAACCACGATGCACTTGAGACCACGAAGCGCCAAATCACGTGCCAGGCCGGTACCGGTGATACCGCCGCCAATAATCAGAATCTGGGTCTCAATTTTTTTCATTAAACTTTGCCCTGGTAAGCTATGCAAAATCACGCCTTTGAAGTAATGGCGCCGGTTGGCGCAGCGAACGTGCTGCTAAGTTTAAATCATTAGGTTTCAGGTGTCAGTGTTCAGCACCATCACTACCTGACACCTGAAACCTGATCCGCCTACGGCGGAAAACCATCAGCTACTTACAACATGTTGTCAGAAAAAACACAATAAGGGCCTAACTAGAAACAAATAACTCCTCATTGGTCTTCACGCCGTTGTGGAGTAAAAAATTTTAGTCGGCGAACAATTCCGCTAGCTGATGATTTAGGACCTCAATATCAGCATCATTGGGATGGCCAATGGCGTCCGGGGCATCGGCCAGCCACACCGGCGGTTGTGGTTTTTTGGAGGCTTTCTCAAGAATTTTCGCACTCGCTTCGCCCTGGCAGCTGTAGGTGCCCCGGATATCGGAATCCGCTGCCAGTGATTTTGCCGTCTCCATACCCTGGATAGCGTGGTCCGAACCGGGCGCGGCTGCATGGGTCGCAAACAGGAAAAGCGGCTTTTTCCCGACCCGGCCAAGATATTCAGCGGATTTCGGATCGGGTTTGCCTTGCATAAACCAAAAGCCGACGGCGATAAAGCCATAATCAGATGGATCAGGGGCCTCATCAACCGGATATAGTGCTTTTTCACCGGGCAAGGCTTCAAAGACGGCTTGGGCCAGTTTACGGGTATTACCGGTCTGACTTGAATAGACAATCAAAGATTTCATCACATATCTCCTTTTAGCAGAATCTTTTTTGTATTACTTTTCGAAGCATATTGCGTGCCAGCTGAAGACAGTAAAAAATAAAAATTGATAATTCAGATCCTTATCACATCAATCATTTGTTAGACTTGACTCTCAACCTCTTGAAGTTAGAAAAATTTCGATTTCAATATCTAATTTTTTCTAACCTTTTTTAGACGGCCTGCAGCGCCGGGGTCAAAAGCTTAGATGAAGTGGATGTCCTCCGGTGCCACCTTTATGAAAACGCGGTTTCCGGGGACGAAGTTCATGGTATGCAGGGTGCTGGTGGCCAGGATGGATTGGATTTGTAGATCGGATACATCCACCACCAGGTCGGCGAAAACCCCCTGATTGCTGATCCGGCCAATAACCCCCTTGAAAAGGTTGGCCGGGCGGCCTTCAGGCGGGGTGTTGAAAAGCCGCACGTCCTCAGGGCGAAATGCAATGCGGGAATGTCCTTTTGGCGGGCCTGCCAGCTGAAATGATAAGTTCCCAACCCGGGCCAGACTGTCGTTGAATTCTGCTGCAAAGATGTTTTTCATGCCCACAAACCGGGCAACGAACGGCGTGGCGGGCCGGCGGAATACCCCCCGAACGCTGCCAACCTGTTCAATGCGGCCGGCATTGATCACCGCGACCCGCTGGGCCAGAAAATGAGCTTCGGAAAAATCATGGGTCACCATCAAAACGGTGATGGCGGTTTCCCGGTGCAGGGTTTTGAGGAGCTGGCGGATCTCTTCCCGAAAATTGGGATCGAGGGAGGACAGGGGCTCATCGAGCAACAAAACCGCCGGATCGATGGCAAGCGCCCGGGCCAGGGCGACACGCTGTTTCTCGCCGCCGCTCAAGTCCTGAACCGACCGCTCCAGCAGGTGGACCAGGCCCAGACGGTTGACCAGCGAGTCGAGCGATACGTTTCCGGCGGACGCCGGTTTGCGATGATACCGCAGACCAAAGGAGATATTGCGGTGCACATTTAAATGGGGAAACAGGGCATGGTCCTGGTAGACAATGCCGACACCGCGTTTTTCCGGGGCCAGGCGGGTCACGTCCCGGCCACCGATCAAAATACGGCCGGCACAGGGCGGCACCAAACCGGCAATTGCTTCCAGGATCAGCGTCTTTCCGGCCCCGGTCGGTCCGAGCAGCGAGAAGAATTCTCCCGTTTCGACCGTCAGGCAGATACCATCCAGGGTAAACCCGGTGAAGCGGACAGTTAAATTCTCGACGTCAATCATAC
>CAVQBT010000027.1:0-14568 GCA_963710795.1 uncultured delta proteobacterium | reverse complement strand
GATATGGTTTTATACGGCACATTAGGCAAATAAAATCCACAGTCGGCCAATAAAATATCCAGCACAAGTGCCCGGCTTATATTTGTATTGCTAAAAGCATACTGAAACATAAGCCCGCCCATGCTGATGTTATCGATTTTGCCAAGCTTGACCGGTTTGGTGTTGAACACCGCACAGGCGATGCAGCCCATGCTCTTACCTTGAATTTTCAGCGGCCCGGTAAAAGTTGACCTGATCAGGGCAAATGCATCCTTTTTGAGTTGAAACCGTTGGTGGCATCGCTGCTCAACCCGCTTCTTCCGCTGCGAGTCATCCAAAACCAGCGGCAGTGAATCATCAATCAGCTCGATATCATCTATCAGTTGGAATGGATCGTCTTTGCTGATAACATAAAAGTTATTCATGTCGCTCACCTTGGTCCTTGTGGCCTGTTGTCTTGGTGGCTGTCTTATTGCCGGACAGTCAATAATCCGGTCCATAATATTTAACGCCAACACCGTACGACGAAGGCCATGTACCGGGAATTTCGCTGCACCATTTGACGTCCGCCACGGCGACTAACCTTATATCCTCGCAATAGCCGGTGGCCGGGCCATCCGGATAATTATTTTTTAGGCGGACACAAATGGTTGCCCCGGGTTGAAGGGCTAAATTTGATTTAAAACACATACCGCCCGCGCCAAGATTCAGTATCTCAGCATTATAAGAATGTTTTTTGTTGAAATATGAAAAGGCAATATCGGCGGCATAGCCATGCCGTTCACAGGCTCTTTTTTCTGCATTGCTCTTCATATTGACCCCTCATTGGTTATGAATTCGGTTGGAGCCAGCTGCAGCGCACCGGGACCGACAAACCGGATGCGAATTCCTTATTCCCATCTAAATGCATAACGTGTGCCATCCAATAAAACATTAACTAATTAATATAATTACAGATACTTAGCTGCATTCGCACGCAACAGCATGACGCTTGATAATCAAAATTTAGTAAAAATTCGAAATACTAGTTTCGCAAAATTTCAATTTGAAATAATGACGATTTTCTTCACCGTTAGCCTTTCGATTCAGGTTTTTAGTGCCAGCGATCCTGTTCCTGCCTCGAATTTTCTGCTATTTAGTGTTCCGGCGATTCACTACCAACCGTTGAAGGCCCTTCAGGCACCTTGAGACAATGATCGCGCCAGACACAATCCATCCGGTCACATTGTTTCCGGCTCCTGCGATAGCAGTCAAGATTGCCTTCAGCGCGCTGAATGCTTCTAACAAGGTTGACTAAATCAACATAATTCGGCTTCGAATTAAAAGCCCCCTTGCTTCCCATTTTATCCAGCAACTGTATTTTTAAGCTAAACTTCATGAAAGTATTCTAAATCGCGAGTTTCCATGATCAGATAATTTCCCCGGACCTCGGTTGAAGATATTTGAGCCCAATTTTAAAATGGAGACGATCGCTATTTGGGACAACTCGACTGTTGCTAAAAAAATCGCGTTTGTCCATAGAACGACCGCCTCATTTTAATGGGAGAATTACCTATTGACGGGAAATTGTCCGGGATGTTCGGGAAATATGCTGAAAGCGAGAAGGGTAGAAAATAAGAAGGGTAGAATGATTAAGAGATTGAAGTAGCACAGCCCACCGTGGCTGCACGCTAAAAGCCGGCACGGCGGCGGACTCTGCTGGGATAATTGGCCACAGACACACACAGACTCACGCTGACAATTTGTTTAGGGAGAAAATGGCATCTGTGAATTTTGTGTGGCTGTGGCTCATTGAATAGTCTACGGGCAAGATCAACGCAAGAAAAGTAACCTTGATTGGCCCCAGACGCACACGAACTCACACGGGCAATTGGTTAGAGAAGAAAAAGACCTCTGTGTATTTCTGGGTGGGTCTGTGGCTAATTTAATAGTCGGATGCTTCGGAACATTCCCGAATCAGGTGGAAGACAGAGGACAGAAGCTTGAAGTCGGAATGATTGGGAGACAGATGTCAGGTTTTATTTTTACTCAATCAACTATAATATACCCGCAACGCCTCATTCCTTCCAGAGGTCGACATCGACAAGACCCAGCCGGGCGGCATAGCGCACCAATTCAAGGGAGCTGTGAAGCTCCAGTTTGTTCATAATGTTGGTTCGATGATTTTCAACGGTTTTGGGGCTGATAAAAAGCCTGGCGGCGGTTTCTTTGGCTGAATACCCTTCGGCCAGCGACACCATAACCTCCTGCTCCCGTGGCGTTAGGGTCTCATAAGCCGTATCCGTGATTTTCATTTCCTTTTCCGGAGTTTGCATCAGTTTCTCAACCACGCTATGCGAGACGCTGCCGTCCATGAAATACTCACCGTTTAGCACGTGTTCGATCCCGGGTAGGAGCCTTGCGGTGGCCGATTCCTTGGTCATATAGCCGGTGGCCCCGGCCTCAAAGGCCTTGACAATGTATTCGACTTTGGAATGCATGCTGATAATCATAATGCGCGTTGGCGGTGAAATGCTTCGGATTTCGCGGGACACCTCAATTCCGCTTTTATCCGGCAGCACCATATCCAACAGCACCAAATCCGGCTTAAGCTTTTTGACCATTTGAATGGCATCCCGCGCCTTGCCGGCTTGCCCGACCACCTCATAAACCGTGACAGTGTCGAGGATCGATTTCAAACCTTCCCGAATGAGGGGGTGATCGTCAACGATCAAGATGGTTTTCCTGGGCGTCACGCTTTTGCTCCCCCAGGGGCAGCTTTATAAAAACCTTTGTACCCTGCCCCGGTTTCGATTGCAGTTTCATCTTGCCATTCAGCAGGGTAACCCGCTCCTGCATGCTTCGCAGGCCCATTCGTTTTTCCTGACTGCTGACGGCCGCCCGCGCTTGCATATCAAAGCCCCGGCCGTTGTCTTCAATTCGAAGGATAATGTTCGGAAAAGCGGCGACCAGCTTCAGCGTCACCTTGTCGGCCGCAGCATGTTTGCGGATGTTGGTGAGGCCTTCTTGAACCAGCCGGTAGAGATTGATCTGAACAGCGTGATTCAGCTTTAAGTTTTTCAATCCGGCGGACTGAAAATCAACCGGCACACCCCACATTTGAGTAAAATCCTCGCAGAACCGGTAAATCGTCTCGACTAACCCCAGGCCCTCCAGCGCAGGGGGACGCAATTCATAGGCCATATTGCGCACGCCCAGGATGGTTTTCTGCAGTGCGTCGCAAATTTCCCGGACCCGTTGGGCTTCCGGCAGTTGCTTGTTTGACAGTTCAGCATAAATCAAATCACACTTCATTTTGGCGACTGACAGGTCCTGGGCAACCGTATCGTGCAGCTCACGTGAAATCAATTGACGCTCATCTTCCTGGGCCTGTATCAATTGTTGTGACAATTTGTGAATTTGATCTTCGGACGCTCGGCGGGCTGAAATATCCGATATGGCACCCTCGTAATAAGTGGTCTGGCTGTCGGGATCATGGACGGTAGTGCTGTTGATGCTGACCCAGACGGGCTTTCCGTCATGCCGGTAAAGTCGAACCGAAAAGTCGTGAACAAAACCCTTTTCTTCCAGCAGCTGTTGGAATCGCTTGCGGTCATCTGGATCGATATAAGTCTCCGGAGACTTGACCTGCAACAGGCGATCTCGATCCGGATATCCGAGAATATCCAGCATGGCGGGATTGACATCCAGGATCGCGCCCTCCGGTGTGGTGCGGTAGAGTCCAATCGGAATACTGTTAAATAGGTCCCGATAGCGCTTTTCGCTTGTGCGCAGTGATTCCGCCGCTTGTTTGAGCTCGGTAATATCACGCATGTGTTCGATCACCGCAACCACCTTTTCGTTATCATCCAACATCGGAAACATGCGGGTGTCCCGGGTCTTTCCATCTTGCGGGTTTGTAGCCTCAAACTGCCTTATTTCACCGGCCGCAAAGACTTCCCCGGCGCGGCAGGGACGGCAGGGTTTGGTGCGGTTCATAAACACTTCATAACAAAAGGGATAACCCCGGCGATCTTTTTCTGAAATGTAATTATGACCTTTCCAATTCGACATTCTGACCCGAAATTCCCTATCGATGACGGTCACCATGTCCTGGATTGCGTTGAATGTATTGGAAAGCAGGGTTTTTGTCTGATGCAGTTCCTTTTCCGACCTTTTGCGCTCCTCTACTTCCTGTATCAATTTCCGGTTGACTTTAGCCAGCTGGGCGGTGCGCTGCTCCACCCGCTGCTCCAATTCATCTTTGGCGTTGCGCAGTGCCGCTTCGGCCCGCTTGCGGGCGGTGATATCCAAGGTAATCTGCGTCATACCCAGGGCATGGCCGTTATGGTCTTGGACCTGATGGCTCCGGATATACCACCACCGTCCGTCCGGGGTCATTTTTTCATGGTGCTGCGCCTGCTCGGTGTCAGGCGCTTTTCTTGCCGGGCAGTCTTCGCAGGGTCTCCGGCGATCGGCCCATATCTCATGACAGTGCCGGCCCAGGAGATCTTCGCGCTTCATCTGCACTGATTCGCAGGCGGCTGTGTTCGCCCACAGGATCTTCATCTCTCTATCCCGGTAGACCACGTGCTCCAACAGGCTGTCGAGAATGGCCGTCTTCTCCTGTTCGTTTTTTCTCAGATCATCATTTTGCATCTCCAGCTCAACCTGGCGGATACGCAACTCATGAACGAGCCTTAACATCTCGGAGGCCGACATCTCTGCAGCGCGGTTATCGTTCGCCTCTACTTCTACTTCCACCCGCTTGCGAAGCGTTTGGCCAGCGGTCGTTTTTTCGAAGCCGGAATCGTTTGTGCCGGTCATACGTTACTCCTTTTCCATTACGTGCTCCATGGCAAGCAACATCCGATCTTTTGCGACTCCCCGCTCGTGGATTCTGCGGGCGTTTAGTCGAAATTTTTTCGTCCGATCTTGGGAAATTCATCGGGCATGGCTTCGAAAAACGTCCCGATGGCCTCACCCCCCCCTTTTTGGCACATTTTATGCTGTACAATATCATGGAACCATAAGCAATTAAAAAAATATTGCAAGGTTTTCTGAATTTCCCCGGATCTTAAAGGCTTGAACATGACACAATCAATACGACCGGCCTTTATCCGGTTCATGATATTTTCTGCGTGTTCATCAAGTATCAGAACAACAGGCGTGTTCAGCGCGGTAGCCTTGACTTGAAGTGATAAGGTTAAACCGTCCATACCCGGCATCTTCAACGCCGTGAAGACAATCTCGAATGGTTTCTTAATAAACAGATCTAAAGCTTCCGCACCGTTTCTTGCAACAAAAACGTCATATTTCATTCTATCAAGTATGGATGAAAGCTGATTTCTTATCTGGTTGTCGCCATTTGCAACCAATACCGATTTTTTTTGTTTTTTCCGTCGCAAATCATTTCGCTTTCATCATTAGCCGTTAAATCCTTGCCACCGGCATTGTCTTTCTATTCGAATTCGATCAGCCTGCCCATAATGAAGCACCATCCGGACCGGATCCATTTCCATGAAAGTATATTGTATGCCCTATCTTCTTCATTAGTGAGTCAAATTTTCTACCAGCAGCTCACCCTTGGGTCTAATCGTTAAGACCGGACAAGGGGCTTGTCGAACCACTTTTTCAGCCACACTGCCCATCAAGGCATGGTAAAGGCCGGTTCGTCCGTGGGTGGCCATGACGATCAGAGAAGCAGCTTTTTCTTGGGCAGCCTCAACTATTATTTCATCCGCCGGTCCGACTTTAACCAGGGTTTGCACGGCAACCGTTTGGTCGATATCGGATTTGAGGCAGCGTTGAAAACTTTCGATCATGGCATGATCCTCCCGTTCAAGAACGCTTTCCCAGGGGTTTGCGGGTTGGGCAGTCATTTCCTCGGCGTCTCTGCCTGATATCACATGCACAATCACGATTTTAGCATTAAATTTTTTGGCCAAAAGTGTGGCCCACGAAAAGGCCTGGCAGGACAGACCGGAGAAATCCGTCGGAACCAAAATTAAATCCAATTTTTTCGGCATGATCATTCTCCTTTTATTCCGCTTTGCGAGATCTGATAATCAACATGGGCCGGTCCACACGCTGCAACAGTCCGGCGGCAACACTGCCGTAAAAAACTCTGGCAAGCCCCCCGCGACCGTGGCTGGCCAGTGCGATCAGATCCACATCCTCTTGGGCAGCGATGTTTAATATCCCCTCCACCACCGGACCATAGATGACATGGGTTTTACTTTCGATTTTTTTCTCCCGGAACTCTCCCTGGAGCCCCTTCAGGTGTGTCTCGGCCCGCTTTTTCGCTTGATCCAACTCGTGGTCCGTCAAATTATTAAAGGCGACTTCGGTTGTGCTGACCGTCTTGTATTCGACGATCTGCAAAAATATAACTTTTGCTTGGTACCGCCTTGCCAGCTCTTCCACATGGGGCAAGATCCTGTCTGCTCGTTTTGATCCATCCAGCGGGACTAAAATTTTATGGTACATAGCATCTGCCTCCTTCTAAAATTTATCAAGCAATGC
This sequence comes from uncultured delta proteobacterium, assembly GCA_963710795.1. Taxonomy (GTDB): domain Bacteria; phylum Desulfobacterota; class Desulfobacteria; order Desulfobacterales; family JAFDCJ01; genus JAFDCJ01. The sequence continues at coordinate 8,085 of CAVQBT010000027.1, read as the reverse complement.
GGCATGGGCAGCGGCCAGACGGGCGACAGGCACCCGATAGGGGGAACACGACACATAAGTCAGGCCCATCGCATGGCAAAGTGAAATTGATTTAGGGTCACCGGCGTGCTCGCCACAGATTCCGCATTCCAAGTCAGGGTTAACGGCGCGGGCCATTTTTACGCAACGTGCCATCAGCCGGCCGACACCATCTTTGTCGAGCGTGGCAAAAGGATTTTCCGGTAAAATGCCCGTGCGCATGTATCTTATCAAAAAGCCGGCTTCGGCATCATCGCGCGACATGCCAAAGGTTGTCTGGGTTAAATCATTGGTACCGAATGAAAAAAATTCTGCATGTTCGGCGAGCTGATTGGCCGTCAGCGCGGCCCGGGGGATCTCGATCATGGTACCGAACTTGTAGTCTATTTCAGTGCCTTGCTCCCGCATCACTTTTTTGGCCTCGACCTCCAGAATTTCGCGCTGAGCTTTTAATTCATTGACGTGGCTGGTCAAGGGAATCATTATTTCAGGATGCACCTCGATGCCTTCTTTGGTGACCATACAGGCGGCCTCGAAGATGGCGCGCACCTGCATGGTGGTCAGTTCCGGAATCTGAATTCCCAGGCGTACGCCTCGCAGACCCAGCATGGGATTGCTCTCGTGCAGACTTTCAACTCTTTTTAAAACCTGTGTTTTTTCTTTGATCTGCTGCAACAGGGTATCGACTTTTTCAAGGGTATCGGCATGCTTGAGGCGAATTTTAAGATCGGTGAGATCATGGTATAATTCCATATGATTGGGCAAAAATTCATGCAGCGGCGGATCAATCAGCCGGGCGATTACCGGCAGTCCATCCATGGCCCGGAAAAGACCGGCAAAATCATCTCTTTGAAAGGGCAGTAGGGCATCCAGGGCTTCACGTCGTTCAATCGGCAGATCGCTCATGATCATTTTGTGCAGATAAGGCAGCCTTTGGGCTTCAAAAAACATGTGCTCCGTGCGGCACAGGCCGATTCCTTCCGCGCCATAAGTCCTCGCGCGCCGGGCATCGTCAGGATTGTCGGCATTGGTCCAGACACCGAGACATCGAAATTGGTCGGCCCAGGAAAGCAGCTTAATCAGCCACGGATCCATAACATCGGGCACCACGGTTTTAATTTTTCCGCGGTACACTTCACCGGCCGTCCCGTCCAGGGATATCCAATCCCCCTCTTTAATGGTGTCATCGTTAATGCGCATCTGGCGTTTGTTAATATTGATTTTCAACTCCGAGACGCCGACCACCGCCGGCTTGCCGAACTGGCGCGCAACCAACGCTGCATGGCTGGTGCGTCCGCCGCGGCTGGTCAGAATTCCCTGGGCGGCCAGCATACCGTGCACGTCATCCGGTTTGGTTTCGGGGCGCACCATAATGACGGCTTTATGCTGTTCCTTGGCCCAGATTTCAGCTAAATCCGCATCGAAGGCAACGATTCCCACCGCGGCACCGGGTGAAACATTCAGGCCGGTGGCCAGCATGGCCCCTTGGGCCTTGGCCGCGGCTTCGGCTGCGCGTTCAAACTGGGGGTGTAGAAAAAAATCGACCTGCTCCGGCGTGATCCGTAAAACCGCCTCCTGTTTGGTAATCAGCTTTTCTTCGGCCATTTCGACTGCAATGCGAACCGCGGCCTGGGCCGTGCGCTTGCCGCTGCGGGTTTGCAGCATCCACAACTTGCCTTTTTCAACCGTAAATTCCACATCCTGCATCTCGCGATAATGCGTTTCCAAGCGCCTGACAATTTGCTCAAATTGGGCATGGATATCGGGCACCTCACTTTTTAACTGTGACAGGTCATTTGTCTGACGGATACCCGCCACCACATCTTCACCCTGGGCGTTTATTAAATAATCCCCTTCTATCCGGTTTTCCCCGGTGGTACCGTTGCGGGTCAAGGCAACACCGGTCAGGCTATCGTCGCCTGTATTGCCGAAGACCATGGTGACGATATTGACGGCTGTGCCCAGATCGTGGGGTATCGCGGATGCGTTGCGGTAATCGACGGCTCTTTTGCCGTTCCAGCTTTTGAAAACCGCTTCGATGGCCATTTTGAGCTGGGCGTGCGGCTCGCCGGGGAAGTTAGTGGTTGTGTGGCGTTTGAAAATCCGTTTGAATTCTTGCGTTAAGGCTTTCAAATCTTCTGTGCTTAATTCGGCATCCGTTTTAACGCCGGCGCGTAAACGGAGTTCACTGATCTTTTCTTCAAAGACGTCATCGGGTATCCCGATCACAACACTGCCGAACATTTGGATCAGACGGCGAAATGAATCATAGACAAAGCGTTCATTGCCGGTCAATTCGACCAGCCCTTGGGCGGTTTCATCATTGAGGCCGATATTTAAGATGGTATCCATCATACCGGGCATGGAAAACTTGGCGCCGGAACGGCATGACACCAGCAATGGATTTTTCCGATCACCGAACCTTTTCCCGCTTGCTTTTTCCAACCCGGCGACCGCCTGCATAACCTGGTCCCACATTCTGTCCGGGAAGGTTTCATCGGAGGCCAGATAGGCGTTGCACGCTTCAGTCGTGATCGTGAAACCGGGTGGCACCGGAACCTGAAGGCGCGTCATTTCAGCCAAGTTGGCGCCCTTGCCACCGAGCAGACCGCGCACATTTTCCCAATCGCCGCCGACATACTTTTCGGCCTGCTCAACCTCGTCAAATAGATATACCCATTTCTTCGGCATCATAAGTCTCCTTTTATTCACCGCAAAGACGCAAAGTACGCAAAGGCTTAATTATTTATAGAAGGAGCGCTATTTTATTCTTTGCCGTCCTTTTTGCCTGCCTGTATTTTTGGAGGATCATCGGCAAAAAACAAGAAAGATCATCTCTGCGTCCTTCGCGTCTCTGCGGTGAAAACAAGTTGAAACTGGCATCATCCACAAGTTTCCTATTTTTTGTCGTCACCGGATCGGATCAGCAAAATTGGAATATCGGCCGCTTGCAGCACCCCGGCCGCCACACTGCCATAAGATACCCGGGCCAAACCACTCAGGCCGTGGGTGGCCATTGCAATAAGGTTTGCACCGGTCTCGGCAGCCGTATTTAATATTGCTTTAACAACCGATCCGAAAGCCAGCTGTGTAACAGCCTGAATACCTTTTTCATCAAACCTGGCTTGGATGTCATCCAGGTATGCCTGCGAAAGCGCATTTTGGTTATCAAACACTTCATGATACTTTTCAATATCAATAACTTCGTCACGTTCCAGCATAATGGGTTCCTCCTCAACTTTGAGGAAAAACACTTTGGCAGCATTGCTTCGCGCAATGCTTTCAACATGGCTCAATATTGCTTCAGCGCGCTTCGACCCGTCCAGCGGTACCAGTATGGTTTGATACATGACGACCTCCTTTCAAGAAACTTCTTTTAAAAGCGATGGGTTCTCATCCATTCAGGTGACGATACTCGTCGAGCAGCTCATCCCCGATAATCTCATCCCGGTGATGGTTCCGCGGTGTTTGAGCGCTCTCATATTTTTGGGCGCAATTGCGGCAAAGACGGGTGGCCGGCAAAACCTTCAGGCGTTTTATCGGAATTGACTTGCCGCAAAGCTCACATACGCCATAACGGTCCGAGCTCATTTTAGTGAGGGCAAGCTCTATTTCTCCAATCTCTTCTTTGCCACGATCATCCAACTTTTGAATGAGCAGCGCCAAATTCTCTATTTGAGCCGAATCGATTGGCTCGATAGCGTGCTGTTCCAATTCTTCACGCTCAAATTCCAGGTGCGCAACCTGCTGCAACATTTCTTGGCGGCGCTTCAATAATACTGATTTCAATTTATTTAGCGTATTTTCCTTCATCTGAAACCTTTGCTTCATTTCGGTATCTAGGCTTCTCAAAATGTCGTTATTTTCTCCGACGCAGGTCCTTATTTGGGTGAGTACCCTTAATCAATGTTTAGAAGATGCCCGGTAGAAAAGATGCACGCACATGCGGGAAGCCTGGTATTTTTTCGTTTTTATGGTGCCGTCTCGACTGACCTTTCGTGCAATGGCGTCATCATAAATCTTTCAAAGCATATTGCGTGCCAGTCGGGTACCTTCAAAAAAAAGTGGCTAAAATTCAGTATATTATCGATACCGATGCCTTCCTATTCACCACTCGCAAGGCTTGCAAAATAGAAAAACTTCGAATTCAATTTTGGAATTTTACTAACCTTTTCCCTAACCAAGACGATTTTCTAAAAGACTAAAAAATAACTTACTGAAATTATATGTATTTATCCATCTGGTGATTGCTGGCATGTTTCCTGCTTTTAATAATTAGGTACTGGGTACGTGTTAGGGATTAGGAATTTTGGATTTGGTATTGGATATTAGGAATTCGGTACGGGGGATTAGGGGTTTGGGAATGGGGAGGGACTAGACATGCTCATGTCGGAACTGTCTAAAAAGACGTATTTACATGATTGGCATACGACTCATCATGCAAAAATGGCCCCCTTCGGCGGCTACGACATGCCGCTCTGGTATGCTTCTGCCAAAAACGAACACCTGGCAGTTCTTAGATCGGCCGGCCTCTTCGATACCAGTCACATGGCGGTTGTTGCTGTCAAGGGGCCGGAATCCTATGATCTTCTTCAGCACTGTTTTACCAATGACCTGTCGGCCTGTGTCGGACCGCAAAAAAAGCCCCTGTCGCCCGGTCGCTGTGTTTACGGCGCCTTTTTGACCGATCAGGGTACGGTTATCGACGACACGATCATATTCCAGCTTGAAGAAAATGACTATCTGGCCGTCGTCAATGCCGGTATGGGCAACCGGATAGCTCAACATTTAACGATTTACCAGGGAAGTCGGGAGGTTGAAATTATGGATCTGACCGACAGCATCGGCAAAATCGACCTCCAGGGACCCATGTCCGGTAAGATATTGAATAAGGTGCTATTAAATCCGGAAGCTGTTTTTGAAGAGATGTTTTACTTTTCCTTCAAAGGCAACTACCTGCCAAGCTCATTGTCGCCAGCCACGGTGACGTTAAAGGACGGAACGCCGATTTTAGTTTCCCGCACCGGTTATACCGGTGAATTCGGATTTGAGATATTCGTCGATGTGCTGCATTTAGTTAAAGTCTGGGAATTGCTCCTTGAAAGCGGCCAAGAATTCGAACTGATTCCCTGCGGGCTGGCCGCCAGAGATTCCCTCAGGACCGGCGCCGTGCTCCCCCTGTCCCACCAGGATATCGGCGCCTGGCCCTTCATCAACCATCCCTGGCATTTTGCCCTGCCGTTTAATTCCGATGAAACCCGATTCAACAAGCAATTTATCGGTGATAAGAGCCTTTGAATATGACCCAACCTGAATACACCTATCCCGTTGTTGGCGACAATGTTTGCAAAGTATGTGCTGCAGACCAGTCGGTGGTGCTCGATTCCGACGAAAACGCCTTTGGTTCGGTTTTGACCTGTGTGACGGACATGGGAATCGGGCGACATCAGGACAAAATTTACAGCATTGCAAGCCCCAACCAACCAAGAGGGTTCACCCCCCATGGTCTTTGCTGCGGATTCGTGAAGGTCAGGAAAAAATTAAACCCCGGACAAACGCTCTTTCTACAGGATAATCGGCGCACAATCCGCGTCCGGGTCGTCAAAGATATTCGCCCGGATCGCACCGCACGCCGAGCGCTAAATGAAATGATTTATTGATTAAAAGGAAATATCACCTTGAAATCGCGTTTCATGCTAACGATGTTCCAGCCATTTTTTGCGGCAATTTTCAGCAGATTCGGTTTGTGGTATTCAAATTCTCTCACAGGATCATCATGATCTAAAATGCAGACCATCGTAAGCAATTCACTGGCCGCCGTAACTTCCAACATGGCCAGATCTCCGCTCGAATTTCCGAATGCAAAAATAGAGGATAACACTCCCCGCTCCCGAATTCTGACAACTTTATTTTCGTCTGCATTATATGGTTCAAAGTAAGCAGATTTTCTGATGAAAATCGGGGCCTTATTTTTGCCCTCATATTTCAAACTAAAACCAACCATGGTGCCGATAATCTGGTCCCTGGGTATATTAAGGATTTCTTTTGATACGCTGCGAATAAATTCCTGTTGTGATGTCGACACAATGTACACCTTAAATCCATGGTCTGATAGATAATCAATCAGTTCAATCATGGGTAAATAGAACAATTGAATATAAGCCTGATTAAACCTTGGATGCTTTTCTGTGCTTAGAAACCGTCGACTGTAATCAATATAGAATTTCAGCGTCTCACCGCCAAAGGCTTCGGCAATCGCCGTCTTTATATTTTTGTAGAGGTAAGCCGCGTCACCATCAAGAACCGCCCTGTAAATAGCGATGCTCTCCAATTGGGGATTCGATCTTGCTTTTTCCAATAATCTGCGTTTGGTTAATGCCACTTCTATGTAATCGGGCTTTTCGCATAAGATGGTTCCATCCATATCAAAAAATGCTCTGCGGGATTCCATAGGAACAAAGTTATTGCTTGCCGGATCCGATACTGAATTGACAAATGAAACTATTTTCTCTTTTGACAATCCCGCATTCCAGGAACGCAGATGGCTTTCAACATTTACAAGGCTGAAAGCCTGATCCGCTTTGGCATAGGCATTTAACCCTAGGACAATGACAACACTCAAAATGATAATAAACGAAAATTTTTTCATTTTTTACCCCCCTCTGGTTCTCGTCATTTAATTTGAAAAAATGGCTGTCAACCTTTATCACTCACTTCAACCTTCTTAACTCCGACGCCCTTAAGGGATTCCTTAAATCCCGGGGGAAATATTGCAGGCAAGTAAACCGTTACTTTTTTATTTTCTTGAAGAAATCCGTTCAATCCTGATAATCTGTGTAATTTGCGAAATCTGTCTCTTAAACGGGTTGCTTTAGAAGGGACTTCACGGCGGCATAGGCCGAGGCAATTGCGAGACCGGCGCCGCATTTCAATCGCAGCCAGTCCTGATGGGCCAGGATTGAGCCGGCAGCAAAAAGGCTTTCAAATGCCCGGCGACCGTTTCCTAAAAGGGGTCGGAACTGATCGTCGATTTCAAGCCCCGCACGATTGACGGCATGTCCCCGCGCATCGAAAAAATTGCGGCGGTGCCGAATTCAAGTCATAACCCATCGCTTGCCATTGGTTTTCGCTCGATTGCAGCGTTAGTGACATTAGCCGGCGAACAATTCCGCTAGCTGATGATTTAAGACTTCAATATCAGCATCATTGGGATGGCCAACGGCGTCCGGCGCCTCGGCCAGCCACACAGGTGGTTGTGGTTTTTTTGAGGCTTTCTCAAGAATTAAAGATTTCATCACATATCTCTTTTTGGCAGAATCTTTTTTGTATTACTTTTCAAAGCATATTGCGTGCCAGCTGAAGACAGTAAAAAATAAAAATTGATAATTCAGATCCTTATCACATCAATCATTTGTTAGACTTGACTCTCAACCTCTTGAAGTTAGAAAAATTTCGATTTCAACATCTAATTTTTTCTAACTTTTTTTAGACGGCCTGCAGCGCCGGGGTCAAAAGCTTAGATGAAGTGGATGTCCTCCGGTGCCACCTTTATGAAAACGCGGTTTCCGAGGATGAGGTTCAGGGTATGCAGGGTGCTGGTGGCCAGGATGGATTGGATTTGTAGATCGGATACATCCACCACCAGGTCGGCGAAAACCCCCTGATTGCTGATCCGGCCAATAACCCCCTTGAAAAGGTTGGCCGGGCGGCCTTCAGGCGGGGTGTTGAAAAGCCGCACGTCCTCAGGGCGAAATGCAATGCGGGAATGTCCTTTTTGGCGGGCCTGCCAGCTGAAATGATAAGTTCCCAACCCGGGCCAGACTGTCGTTGAATTCTGCTGCAAAGATGTTTTTCATGCCCACAAACCGGGCAACGAACGGCGTGGCGGGCCGGCGGAATACCCCCCGAACGCTGCCAACCTGTTCAATGCGGCCGGCATTGATGACAGCGACTCGCTGGGCCAGAAAATGAGCTTCGGAAAAATCATGGGTCACCATCAAAACGGTGATGGCGGTTTCCCGGTGCAGGGTTTTGAGCAGTTGGCGGATCTCTTCACGGAAATTATAC
>CAVQBT010000026.1:0-108770 GCA_963710795.1 uncultured delta proteobacterium | reverse complement strand
GCTTCACCGCTTCGCCGATGACCGACGCGCTCAACGAGAAGCAGACGTGCGACGATCATGGAGCGGGTTCCGCCCCGGCGCCTGGGCACGCCCGACGAGGTCGCCGGGGCCGTCGTTTATCTGGCGTCGGACGAGGCGGCCTATGTCACCGGCCAGACGTTGCACGTCAACGGCGGCATGGCCATGATATGAGCGGCGCGGGCGATTTAGCGTACCGGCCGGGCGGCGGGGGCGGACAAGGCGATTACGTTGGCTGGCAAAGGTCTGCAAAGTGTGTTACGGGCCACCGGCCGGTGCCGGGAGCGCGGCGGTTTTCAACGCTTCTACCCGTTCCGAACACAGGGCGATTCGTCGATCCCTTGCCGGGCAAGGGGTCCATCGGATAGTTCAATCTAAGGCAATCATCGAGGTTCTGAGAAAATGAGCGATATCGCAGAACGGGTGAAGAAGATCGTCGTCGAGCATCTTGGCGTCGATGCCGACAAGGTGACCGACAACGCCAGCTTCATCGACGATCTTGGCGCCGACAGCCTCGACACGGTCGAGCTCGTCATGGCGTTCGAGGAGGAGTTCGGTGTCGAGATCCCGGACGACGCCGCCGAGACGATCCTGACCGTCGGCGACGCGATCAAGTTCATCGAAAAGAACACCGCCTGACCGGCGCCGCTGAACGGCGCGGTCGGCCCGGCCGCGCGTCGGCTCGGATGCAGGGAAGTCAGATGAGGCGCGTCGTCGTCACCGGCCTTGGGCTGGTGTCGCCGCTCGGCTGCGGAGTCGATGCGTCACTGGTCGCGGCTTCTCGCCGGCGAGAGCGGCATCGGCCGCATCACCGAATTTCGAGGTCGACGACCTGGCCTGCCAGATCGCCTGCCAGCTGCCGCGCGGCGACAGGGCCGACGGCACCTTCAACGCCGACGACTGGATGGAGCCGAAGGAACAGCGCAAGGTCGACCCCTTCATCATCTATGCGATGGCCGCGGCCGACCAGGCGCTCGCCGACGCCGGCTGGCAGCCGGAGACGCGACGAGGACCAGATCGCACCGGCGTCCTCATCGGCTCCGGCATCGGCGGCATCGCAGGCATCGACGAGGCCGGCTACACGCTGCGCGACCGCGGCCCGCGCCGCATCAGCCCGTTCTTCATTCCCGGCCGCCTGATCAACCTCGCCTCCGGCCAGGTCTCGATCAAGCACGGCTTGCAAGGGCCCGAACCATGCGGTCGTGACGGCCTGCTCGACCGGCGCGCATGCCATCGGCGACGCCGCGCGCCTGATCGCGCTCGGCGACGCCGACGTCATGGTCGCCGGCGGCGCCGAATCGCCGGTCTGCCGCATCGCGCATCGCCGGCTTTGCCGCCGCCAAGGCGCTGTCGACCGCGCTTCAACGACGAGCCGACACGCGCCTCGCGCCCCTAGGACCGCGACCGCGACGGCTTCGTCATGGGCGAGGGCGCCGGCGTCGTCGTGCTCGAGGAACTCGAGCACGCGAAGGCGCGCGGCGCCCGCATCTACGCCGAGGTCGTCGGCTACGGCCTGTCGGGCGATGCCTACCACATCACCGCGCCGCGCCGAGGACGGCGACGGCGCCTTTCGCTGCATGCAGATGGCGCTGAAGCGCGCCGGCATCGACCGCCGGCGACATCGACTACATCAACGCCCACGGCACCTCGACCCCGCTGGGCGACGAGATCGAGCTGGGCGCGGTCGAGCGCCTGTTCGGCGACGCCGCCGGCAAGATCGCATGTCGTCGACCAAGTCGTCGATCGGCCATCTGCTCGGCGCGGCCGGCGCCGTCGAGGCGATCTTCTCGCTCCTCGCGATCCGCGACAACATCGTGCCGCCGACCCTCAACCTCGACAATCCCTCGGTCGTGACGGCGATCGACCTGGTGCCGCACAAGGCGCGCAAGCGCCAGGTCGACGTCGGTGCTGTCCAATTCCTTCGGCTTTGGCGGAACCAACGCGTCGCTGGTGCTTCGCCGCTTCAGCTGACCGGCGCGTCCGGCTATCCCGCTTTTGCCACATTAGATGCTACAGTCATGGGCAGCGAGGCCGGAGTGACCAATCGGGATGTGGAAAGGCGGCTTGGGATTGGCCAAGGTGTTCTTTGCCGCTGGAAAAAAGAGCTTAAACGTGACGGGCAGCAGGCTTTTCCCGGCAAAGGGCATTTAAAGCCCGACGATGAGCAACTGCGGCAGCTTAAACGTGAAAACGAGCGGCTTCGCCGGGAGCGCGATATCTTAAAAAAAGCAGTGGCCATCTTCTCGACGGACCCGCATCGATATTCGGGTTCATAAGCGAGCACCGCACCATTTGGAGTGTTTTGGAGATGTGCCGAGTCCTTGAGGTGTCTCGCAGTGGATATTACCGCTGGTTGAAGCGTAAACCGAGTCAACGCCAGCTTGCCAACCAGAGATTGGATATGAAGATACGCGAAATCTATGATCAGAGCAAAGGACGCTATGGCAGTCCGAAGATCACCCAGGAGCTTCGCGATCAGGGCCACAGGGTGGGCAAAAACCGTGTAGCCAAGCGCATGCGCAATGTCGGGTTGCAATCTAAGATCCGGCGTAAATACAGGGTGACGACCGACAGCAAGCATAAACTGCCGGTAGCGCCGAATCTGCTTGAGCGAAACTTTACGGCCCAGGCTCCCGATAGGGTATGGGTGTCGGATATCACGTATTTGGCCACCCGCACTGGCTGGCTGTACTTGACGGTGATCATCGACCTGTTTTCCCGTATGGTGGTCGGATGGGCGCTTTCCAGCTCGTTGGATCATGAGATGGTGGTAACATCGCTGAAACGAGCGGTTAGAAGACGTCGGCCGGCAAAGGGGCTTATTATTCATTCGGATCGTGGAGTTCAGTATGCATGCACAGATTTTCGTAAAGAGCTCAATAAGCATGGATTTATCCAGAGTATGTCTCGCAAGGGAGATTGTTGGGATAATGCGGTGGCTGAATCGTTTTTTGCAATTTTGAAAACTGAATTGGTATATCATGAACGATATGAAGGTCATCATGATACTTTACATTCCATCTTTGAATATATTGAAGTCTTCTATAATCGGCAGCGAAGACATTCTACACTGGATTATTTATGCCCTTCAGACTATGAAAGACAGAAGCTGAAACTTTGCGCTTGACGGTGTCTACTTTTTTGGGGAAAATCCACTCACATTCTCACCTAAATTAGTCCACAGGAAAAAAAACGGATCATTCCATTTTAGGATGCACTCCCTATCCTGTGGTGTAATTGTGAAGCTAATTCCACAATATCATGTAATTTATTTCATATCCACCATCCCACTATCGAGACTGCGTTAATATAACAATTGGGTGCGGCTCTTTTACAACGACCTTTTTAACGATTAACGGCAGTATATATTGCTTCATACTAGACAAATTTTCCTACTTGATTACTTTCAGATGAGCGCTTTTGATAGTCGAAAGTGAGGCACTAGTAGATGGTACGATGCCACCAGCGTAGAGAGCCTGATGGTTTCTTTCGTACTCGCGAGTCTCATGGAAAGTCCAGTACTCGTCGAAGTCGCGACTGGATCGAAGGGCGCGCAGTCGTAAAACGGCCTCGGCGCCGTTGAGACTCCAGCGGGCGCCGGTTACCGCCATACGGTCTTTCACCAAGTGCCGGCAGGCGCCTTCGATAACTCCTGTGGCGACAGGCAATCCATTGGCAAGGTAGTGATCATACCGGAGATAGGGAGAATAATTGGACAAATAGCGTGCGCAATCGTCCACGGGCTCGCGTGCTTTAACAGACAGACCACGAAGTGTTGCACTTCGACGCATTCCCCCTGCCATCAAGCCTGCCTTGCCCCGAAGAGTTTCAAGCAGACGATGCCGGACCCAGTTTTCCAACTCCGGCCCGGAAGCAGGGTGAAACACCCTTGCGGCATCCCACAGGTACTCGATGACATGGATCAAATCGACAATGATCGTAAGATCAAGGCCGTTCTTTTTTGCCAGGCGTTTGAGGATGCGGATTTGACTCTTATTGCCATCAACCAGCGCAACCCAGGTCTTCTTATCGGTCGGGTCTCGATGGCAGGCTTCGGCCAACGCTTCTTCAATGACCTGTTCGGGTTCTTTCTCGAGACTAGCCCAGACACGTTTTTGCTCCGGACGGGGGCGTGGCGGGCCGGGATGGGGGGAACTGCTGTCGCCAACCAGTTCCTCGGGCGTTCGCACAAACGGCGCAATCGTATAGACAGCCGCTACGGTGGCCATGCGCTTGGCATTTTTCTTTTCCCCCTTGGACAGCCGCGTGCCCATTTTGTGGGTACGCGCCTCGGCGGCTTTGCGGGTCTGCTCCCGCAGGTCCTGGGTTCGCATCGTCACACCCTTGCCATCGACGCTGATGGCCAATACCGACCCGGCGCCTTGATCTTCGCCGGGCAGCGCCTGCCGCGTCTGGTAAAAGGCGTCAAAGTCCTGGGCCGCTCGCATGACCAACTCTTCGACCTGACGCTTGGGGACATGGCCGCCAGTGTTTTTGCCAATGCTCTCAAGTGTTTCATCAAAGGAGCTCTTGGCAGCTTCTTCGGCCACGCGGCGGCGCATCTCAAGAGAGTAGCGCTCATCGGGCAGGTTGAGTTCAGCATCCAAAGGATGCAGACTCTTCACCCCTTGCTGACCGTATCCCGCTCGCTCTACCGAGACGGTGCCAAACACCGTCTCAAGCTCCCGCTGCTGAAGCCGCACACGCGAGCGTACAACCCCATCAGCATCCTTGACGGGTGGGTCGTCGCACTGGCCGGGGCTGCGGTTATCAAGGTGCTCCTGCAGCAGCTTGCGCATCAACTCCCGCCCCTTTTTTTCAAGCGCGCGCTCAAGTTCACTGTGGGTCATCGCACAAGTCTCCTTAGAGTCAAGGTAATCTACAATATGCTCAAATTCTTGTCGTGCCTGATCGTAGGATTGTTCCAGGGACGACATCTTGGCCAGTGCCGTCATCGTCCCTTACTCTCCATCGGTGAGTCTTCGACTAACATTCTTGACCAGCGGATACACCATTACGGTTTTTACCTGGGCTCCATGACGCTTATGGGTCCGGTCCATGCGTCCACGGCCGCTGGTTTCTCCCAGAATCGTCCAGTTGGCCGCACGATAACACCCTCCGTAAAACCGCTGACGGTCCACCAGTGTCTCCACCAACCAGGGATCCATCCCATATTGCCGCAGCCAGTCGGCGCGCAGCCGCTTAAGAACACCAGACAGCGCCATGCTGGCCAGGTTGCGGATGCGCGCTACCACCAGCAGGCGACTGTTGTTGACGATGTGCTGCAGTCGCAACTTGCGGGTCGCATCGTTCCAGCCGATCCATTGATCTCGAACCTTAATCCGCCAGGCAGGGCTAGAAAACTGCACGCACCCGACCACTTCGCGTCGGGGCCGACTGACGTAGATCAAATACTGAAGTCGCGCACCATAGGGCATCGCGTAGCCCAGATAGTGGTAACGACTCAAAAGCTCCCGAAACAGTTGCCGCTGCTGCCGGCTTTCTACCAGCTCTACATCCAAGGGGGCAAACTCCTCCACACTGCCGGTAAGCTGACTATGAACTTGCCCCTGTTCAGCGGGCGCAATAAGCTTCCTGGATTTGCTCGATCCACACGATTTTTTTTCCGGAAGCGTCAAAACCCCTTCGCTCTCCAAACGCTCCAGAAGATCCCGGCACTCCCGAGCCTTGAGTCCGCCGCCGGGGCGTTTCCACTCCAACAGTTCGCATACCGTGTGGGCCAGCTCCAGCCGGCTGATCCCGGCGCAGGTCGCTACAACCTCTTGGATCAGCGACACCTCTTGGGCGCTAAATTCCCGACCACAGAACCTCGGTTGATCTGTTGCTGTTTGCATGCCATTATCCTTTCTCTATTATCACGTAGCAGAACAATGGCGTCTTGTCCAGCAAAAAATGGTCGCGGCTGGAAATATTTATCCCGGCTGTCCCCGAATCTCTTTCGCTTTCAAACGGGTAAAAATAGCAGACCTATCACTTTGGCTAAATGTTATCTCGAAAAAAGCAGCATATGATTGACTCAGTAATATTTATAACTACCCGTTTTTTAATAGTTTATAGGTCGTCGCAAAAGAGCTGCACCCGAATCATATTTTTCAGCCAGTTTCGAGCCAAATGACTTTTCTACGGCTTTGTTTTTCCCGAGCACAAAATCAAGCATCTTGAGCCACATTGATTTGCCAGTATCTTTTTCACCAACCAAAACATTTACGCCGGGAATCAGCGATATCTCATCTTCATCGACGGTTTTTGGAAATCGCATTAATTTTTTTATGACAAGCGAATTTACCCTCATGTTTTATATGACCTCATCGAGCGGTTTTTGCGTCACCTCTTCTTGAAAGACCTCATAAATGATTTTTTTTAGAGCAGAACCACTTTTTGTTCCCAGTGTTGCTTTTACAGTTTTCATCTGCTCAATTAATAGACCGAACTCATCCTGACCACTGATCTCAGAAGCGATTTTTTTCCCATTTTCTGTCAGTTGAAATCGAAAAGCCCCGTTTTTAATTTTCAATACCAAGATCAGATCTTTTGACCTTAGATACGATAAGATATCATAATATCGCTTATCCCATGGTCCGTAACGGTAACGGATCATTTTTGATTCAATGCGCTCAGTGGACGACCTTGTTGACTGTCCCATAAATCTGCTTACCCTGTCAAAAAATTCAGGATATCTGATGAAAAAATCTAGTTTTGCCAGCTTGGTAAGGCCGTCAATATGACCTTTTGCACCGCAAAATTCTAATAATAAAAGCAAACGTGCAGCATGAAACTCAGTAATATCGTCAGATACTAATGGCCTCCCCGCAGGATAGTTCCAAAGATTAAGAATTGATCTCATAAGATTTCTTCTGAAAATCGATGAAGACACCGATTGGCTATGTCATACATAAATCCTTGGTAGAAAAACAACTGAATTTCCGCCGATTCGGAATAGCCATCTTTAATTGTTTTCAATATTTCAAGGCATCGAGAATGGAATTGAGGACCTGTATCATTGATTTTTTGGGCTTCAAGCTGTGAATAGGCTTGATGCAATTCCGCCAATACATCGCTTTCTACCTTTTCGACATCCACAAGAGACAGATAGGTCGGGCTAAGTCTCTCTTTGCGATATTTTCTCCGTTGCTCGATGGCAGTGTTTATTGAAGCTGAAGGCAGACCTGCCTCAGCCATCTTCTTTTTCAACTTATCATTCCCAATAGTTCCCGGATATAATTGATCGTTTACAATTGCCTTAAACCAGTCAAGACAATCATCCCTTTCTATAATCTTTTCATTTGGATTTGCCCTCTTTTCAGGGCCAGCCGCATCATGCACTTTGCGTAACAATTTATCATAGATCTTATTCGCCTGATCAGGAGCCAAATACTCACCCATTTGATAATAAACAAAATCCTGCAATAAAAGGAGATTGGAATTTCTCAGAGATTCACGAGATCCTCTGACATCCCAGCGTGCGTTATGCAACCAATGAACACAATCGTTGCCCTTTGGCGACTTGAAATCACCAATTTTTTTGGAAACAGAATCACACAGATCTTTGAAATCAGATGAATTTATATCACGGCGTGGGTCATCGCTGTCATATGTTAAGAGGTCGAGCTCATTTTTTACTTCAGCATCCGTTACGATTCTAAAAACACAGTCTTCCGCACATCCTTCCCTTTGTAAAGACTTTTCCAGGATGGAAGAACCAACACCTTTTTCCTTTTGACAAAGTTTGGCTATTGTCCAAAGCTGGTCCAGATCAATCTTTTTTACCTGAATAAACTCGACCTTTTCCACAGAGTCGCTTTGCCAGATAAGAGTTATATCATCATATGTTTCACATTGAACTTGTATGATATCATCAGATACAAGCATATTAAGGCAAAAAGCAGCAGCGACATCATCTTGATAATATAACCCCCTCCTGGCATCCGTTCCGCCGGTTTCTGAAAGCGGTAAATTATGTATCGAAGGTAAATCCACTTTTGTCTCAACCGAAATTTGTTAACTTACACAAGTAAAAGATGTCCGAATAAGACCGAAGAATTCCCATACGCCTAATATAATTACATCTCTATATTTTCTCGGATGCCAAATCACAAAATCGAGTTACCTTGAACTCACATCCAGACACTTTGCCACTCCGCATAACCGGCTGGCAACGGAGCGCGACGGAGTTGACAGTCCGAGTTGATGCGGTTGTTAGGCCATTTCCTTTACAAGCCTGATTCGATTATTTTTGGCTTTATACTTTTCAATAACACCCTGCCCCTCCAGTGTATTGAGACAGCGCATTATCCGACGCTCGAAGACTTTGCGAGGGTTTCCGCGTGTCAAAACCCCCAGCTGCTTGAGAACACGAGATGTCATAGAATGTACGGTACAGGAATGGTTTGGGCATTTAGTCAAGGCATTGATGATTGCATTCTGAATTTCCATCGTGGTAACTTCTTCTGCGCGATGGCCTACCGGCTCTGCGTCATTTTCAGCATTTTCGGGTGAATCATCGCTATCAGTTCGATCGTCGTCTTCATCATCATCAAATTCTTCGAAAACCTGCTCATCCTCAGCATTTTGCCAACCTTCGTTACTTTCGGAATGTTGGTCTCCAAAGCATGATCCGGGGAAAATACCTATCTCTTCAAGCATGAGCCACAGGTGTTGGAACGCAGCATTCTTTTCTGCGTAAAAGGCCGACTCTCTAACACGGAAAAACTCCCATCCGCAACGTTCAAATTGCCGTTGGCGTTGCATGTCCGCCTCGTAACGGTCGGCACCGTGCCAATTGTCTCCATCGCATTCGACCGCCAGCCGCGCCTGTCCGCCCTCAACCACGAGATCAATTCGCTTTCCCGCGACTTCATGCTGGGCAAGCACAGTGAAATCTCTGCGAAGAAGTTCCAAGGCAACGTCAACCTCGAACCAACTTTCGAATGGCGCGGGAGGCTTTACAACGCCCCGATTGTCCTGTGTCGCCCGCCGCTCCAGTTCGTCCCGCGTCGATTCCGGCAATCTGTTGAGGCTTCGTGTTCTCGAAGAAATCAAGCAACTGTCGCCGAAGACATGAGGCGCTGAGATCATCACAGGTGACGGAATGGAAAAGAATCATCATGTCACGGGCGCGACTGGCCGCGACATTGAAGCGCCGCTCGTCCGCCGCCTTTGTGAGAGGACCGATTCTTTCATTGCTGGCCGCAACGAGCGACAAAAACATGATGTCGCGTTCATCGCCCTGGAAACTGTAAGGATTGCCGCAGACCAGGCGACGGCGTTCCATTTCCTCGGCCCCAAGTCGTTCGAGCAACTGATTCTCGATCAAAGCCGCTTGCGCTTCGCCTTGAAGCACCACCACGCCCATAGTCTTGCCATCGTACCGGCTGTCGCCGCACATTTCGGCGATCCTTTCGACGATGGCTTCGGCTTCCGGGCGGTTGATTGCCCGGTTGTTTGAACCTTCACGATATCCGCCGCTCACAAACACATGCTCCAGCGGCGGCAACCGGTTCGGGCCATATTGCCTCAAGGGAATCAGCGGCGTATCCGAATAGCAAAGGTCGTTGCTGAAACGGATGATTTCCGGCATGCAGCGGAAATGCTCACGCAGCGTGATCCGCCGGGTTCCATACCGAAGTTTCCCGTGATCGAACAGGCTGCTCTCAATATCGAATGACGACTTGAAGTGGAAATCATAAAGGAACTCCTCCATCAGGCGATGCACCGAATCGCGGGGCAAACCCACGGCATCCGGACTGATCTGCTTGTCATCGCCAACGATCAATATCTTCTTTCCGAGATAGAACAAGGGAAGCGCTTCGACGCCGCATTGCGAAGCTTCGTCAACGATAATCACATCGAACATGCCGGGGGCGGGATACACCGTGTCCCAAACGCGATGGAGCGGCATCACCCATGCCGGAACCGCCTCGCGGCATTCATTCAGGTGCCCTTGAGCCTCGCGACGATGACGAGGCGCGTGCTTCCCCGTTCCCTTGCCAAGCCGCCGCATGGATTGCTGCCAGGCTTCCATGTGGCGGCGATGGTCTTCTTTGAGCCGCGAGAAGCAGAACGACCAAGCGTGAAGCGAGGCAAGCTCCGCAATGACACTGTTTATCTCGTCCTCGATTTGTTTGGCGCGCTTGGCAAGTGCCGGAACGTCTTCCTGCCGGATGTAATCCTCGATCCAGTACCGCGCCTGCCCCCAATGCCAGGCGTCGCCAATGCGCTGGATTCGTTCCTCCCAATATGGCTCGTTGCAGGTTTGTTCCATGGACTTCGTGAATTGCGGAAGCAAACGGCGCAGTTTCGAGAGATATTCGTCCACCTTCTGAAGGCGCTGACGCTGTTTCTCCAAATCCTGAATCGTATTCGCGCAGCGCGAGAACTTATCCATGTCGCGGCTGCGAATGGCGCTCAGCAAATCGTTTGTCACCGGATGTGCGCTGCCCTTGGCGGCCATGCGAGAAATCGGAGCCTCAACATCTTGGATTTCCTCGGTGGCAAGCCGCTTGCGGATACGGGCCAAGGCAAGGCGGCACGAGGAGACAATCCTTTCAATCTGGGATTCGTCGGCCCATACCGGCTCGCCTGCATGCCTGAGCATTGGTTTATCGCTTCTCGGCATTTGGCAATGAGTTCTTCGATCGCCAAGGCGTTTTCGAGCGCATCGCGCAACGACTTGAGAGCAGTCAGTTGGAGAGTGTACGGCCCTTCAACCTTTTCACTTCGCCCTTTCCAGAAGCCCCATGCCTTTTCACATTCAATACGAACGTGCAACGCATCGGCAAGATTTGAGAAATGTTCGACCGTGGAGCATGGGCGTCCGCCAATCTTCACGGTCTTGATAACGTATAACCGCTCTTTCACCGGTTTGGGCCGAAATAACCCCCAACCCAGTTTCCCGCCATTCTCCATGTGCTCTTTCAGTTTGCGGGCGTCTTCATACAACGACCTGATATCGGTAGTGTCCGGGAATTCGATTCGGGTCTCGTCGGCGACCGCAACGAGTTCTTCAATTGACGCAATAACGTCTCGCGTAACACGCAGAAGTTCATGCCACAGGGACGAGTTGCCGCCCAGAATATCGCGCAAGGCATCATTCATCCATGAATGCGGTGTTGCGAGAAGTCTTCTGCGAGTGTCCCGAAAAGCTGAGAAAGCGTTACGAATCGCCTCGATGGCCGGAGGATTGTTTCTTGCCAACAGATCGGCAAGCCGTTCATCGGCTCCATGTGCCGAGTTTTGCTCTTCTTCAGTCGCGCTTGTCTCATTCCTCACGAGATTGGCAAAGCGTTCGGAGGATAGCAACGCCTCGGGCCATGCAAGGCCCAATTCCCGGCGCTTCTCTGGCGTGAATTGGCGCAACGCCACAAGAACGCTTCGCAAATCGTTTGCGGATATCTGACACGTCTTGTCCAAAGGAACCGAATCCGTGAACCATTCGTAGTCGGCTCGATCTCGGTTCACAGCTTCGGCGATTCTGGCCGCCGTCCCTCGATAGGCTCCCTCCGCGATGGACTGCGTATGCGTTTCGGACTCCCGGATGTCGCGGAGCCGCCGGTTGACCTTGGCCTTCTCCTCGCGGAGTTTCCGCAAGGCGCTCTTCAAGTTCCGTGCGCTCACGCTTGGCGCGATCTTCGTTCCACTCCTCATTCTTGCGGAGAATGCCGCCAACGCTGGATTCGAGAGAGCGGCGTTCCTCAAGTCCGCTGCCAAGCAGATTGATGCAGAGGGGACGCAACTCATCAGGCACAAGCCCTTCAAGAACCTGAAGCGCGCGCGGTGTTTTCGCCGTGATGAGTGTTCGCTGTCCCGTGGCAAGCAGATGGCAAATCAAATTGGCGATGGTATGGGATTTTCCGGTGCCGGGCGGCCCTTGCACAAGCACGCCGCTTGCCGCTCGAATCTTATCCACAATGCGGCGTTGCTCATCGTTCGATGGTTTGGGGAAGAAGACCTCACCATCGAATGCAGCGTTAGCCTCTTCCGGTTCATCGTTCGGTTCGCGGTCATCCTTCGGACGGATTTCCGCAAGGTCCGCGAATTCGCCGGGGATGTCTTCGCCGTGTTCGATCTGTTCCTTGATCCGTTTCAAGGTTTCGGTAAGACCTTTGGCGGAACGCTTTCGCAGGATCAAAGCCGGAGCATATTCCACGATGGGCTTCGCCGAGGCTCGGATGTTTTTCGCTTCCAGTGAGTCGTCATAATCGCCTTGTGAGTTGATCGAATGCACCAGGGCCTGAAGGACGCCTTCAACACAACCTTTTTCCCACGGATCGTCTTCGGCTGCGGCCAGTGACGTCTTCGCGGTTTCCTCCGCGCGCGCCGGTTGTTCCTCGATGTCCAGCATATCGAGTTCAGGGCGCAGCTTGGCGCCCTCGGTGTGGGGCCGGACGGTGAATTTCCCCAAGCGGGCTTCAAACTCCAGGATGGCGTCGGCGACAACCAAATGACGCCGGGCGCGCTGCCCGGTAGGCGTCTGCCATGTCAGCATTCCGAGACCAAGCACGAGTTCGTATTCCTCGCCAAGCCGGAGTTGTTCTTGATAGATGCCAAAGAGCGCGGAATAGACCTTGTGTACCTTCTCCCACGCATTGTGTTCTTCCGTCCACGGCAGCCATTTGTCCTCAACGATAGCGATCCCATGCTTGTTGAACTTCGGGATGATCCTCAATGCGTTCGGTGTGCGGAATGGTTTCCGGCTGGTCCGAACCCTCGCGCCAATCGGGATTCGGGATTTGCCGGATGATCTCAGTAAGGAGTTCCGGAAGGTCGTCTTTGTTGCGGAGCGATGGCACATTTAGCCCAGTCTTTACATTGCACGGGCACAGTGGGTAGTTCCGGCTCTCGCCGGTTTTGAACTTCCAACCATACGTCAGATTCATACTCCTCATACGCCCCCATGCCTTGGTGAAACACCCTTGTTCCCGTGGAATGCTTGAAAACCACAGAACCTTCGTATACTCGTCAATGTTGCGGATCAGCTTCGTTCGAAGTGTCGCCAGCCTCAATAAGTAATCGACCAGTCGAACGGCTTTGTGTGCTTCAGGGATAGGAATCTGCTGTTCGTTCACAAGCTCATTTGTCTCCTTGATTGCTTTAGCGAATAACGGGGCGCAGGTGAGCAGCATTTTTTTTGTCTGCTCGAACCGCGTGGATAGGCCGCGCTTCGCGGTTCCCTGCTGCTCACCCGCGCCCCGATAGGCCTGGAGCGAAGCGACAGGCCTATCCAGTGATTGAGTAGTTACTGCATAATTATACAAAAATAAAATTATTGACCGGAAAATCTATTATATTAGGGATTATCCTAACTTCATCACTCCGCATATTGCGATTATATAGTGAACAGGATAATAATCATGAACCAAATCCCACAACCCACAAAAGCGCGCTATGATCAGCTGCTTGCTCAACACCAGATTCCTAAAAAGTTCCATCCTGACTGCCTGAAATGATTACGCAGCGTCAGGGGACGGGCCAAGCTAAGTCGTTGCATTTTCAAACTTTTGATCCCAAACATAGGTGATTTGGGCGCCTATTTCGCTCTTTTTCGCCCCAAAATGAGCGATATAGGGATATCGATCTTCTTTAAGTTGAAACGATTCTCCCGTTTCAAGGACCTTTCGTCCCAAATCGCCTTCTCGCTTCAAAAAGCCACTGGAGACACCTCCTATTTCTTTTTATCATAATTTGCTCTTCGGTGTGTCTACTAAATTGGGGTAGCTCCAAGCATTTGTTCCATCCACTTTGCAAATTCTATTGGTGACGATTAAAAAGCCGTGGATTGCTTTTAATGAATGTTTGAATCAACCGTTCAAGAAATGATTCGTTTCTGGCAGTTTTGACGTAGCCGTAGCCAAGCACAGTGATTAGCAACGCTCCCAGAGTGTCGACTATTAGATCCCACATTGTGTCGGTCAACCCAGAAGGATCACCGAGCATTTCTTTTTGCATGTTCATGCTGAAGAAACTATCCATACTAAATTCAAAAATTTCCCAGAGAGCGCCTATCCCAACTGCGAACAAGAAGGCAAAAAAGGCAACAAAGCCTGGTTTCATGTGTACGTCAATGTCTTCTGTTTCGTTTAATACATGCACCAATAGGAAGCCAATAATCCCGAGTAAAAATCCAGAGCCAGAGTGAAGGGCTATGTCCCACCACCAGAAACGGGTGTAGTATCCACGGATTTCACCGAGGAATAGGGATGCAAAGACGAATGCAATCGCAAGTAATACAAACTCAGGAGGAATAAAGACGCGGAAGAACTTTCCCAGAAAGAAGGGGAAAAGTGTTACTATAATGATCCCAAATGTGACCACAGCTGCAAGCCACTGCTGATTCCAGGCAGCAACCACGACCTCCACCACCAAAATTGCTTGGAGAACAAAGGTCAATCGTCGATGTATCAACAGCTTTCGCATTCAGACTCCAACGGTTAACGGCCTATATGAAATAATTGACAATATTCAATACGCATGTTGGTATACGTCAAATATAAAAATAAATAAATTGCGGAAATACGTCATCTTTGTGAAAGCCCCGGACAGGCATATTTTAAATGCTCATTTCTGACAGTGATCAGCGAAAAACAGAAAAACCCCACTCTCTTTTTGAGACGGGGGGTTTTTAATTGCGCTGACTCATTCTCTATCCTTATTCAAGGGTTAAAGGACGAATGCATATTGAATATTTTCAGATATAATCGACCTTAACAGAACCTCCTGAAAAGTCAATAAAAGGGATTAACCACAGAGTTTCCCAGCGCGGCAGAGCCGCAACCAAATAAGCACTTACGCATTAGTCGCTTATTTTAAATTAGGACACGGATGAACACGGATAAACACAGATTCATGAAATGATTTAGCTTCGCTAAAAGGAAAACGTTTTTTTATCCGTGCAAATCCGTTAAATCCGTGTCCCAAAAAAAATAATAGAAATTTTGCTTAATAAAATTTAAAGAATTTACAAATTAGTAGTACAGATCGGCACGGATATTGTATTTTACTATCCGTGAAGATCAGCGTAAATCTGCCTGCCCTGTACAATGTTTACCCCATGAAATGTTTACCTCGTGAAATCTCTGTTGCACTTATTTCTCTGGGGCGAAGCCTATGTTCACCGGGGTGTCCTAAAAAATTAGAAAAACGAACGATCTTCCATCTACGCTTTTTTTTGAGTCCGTGCTTTGCGGGTCTTCAGGCTGTCGACCAGGGAACAGAGGACCGGCACGACGATCAGGGTCAGCAATGTCGCAAAGCCCAGTCCGAAGATCACGGCCACCGCCATAGGACCCCACCACTGGGAGGACTCGCCGCCGATATCCAGCGCCATTTTGCGAAAATCAAAGCTGATGCCGGTGGCCATGGGCAACAAGCCCAAAATGGTGGTGATGGCGGTCAGCATCACCGGGCGAAAACGCACCGATCCGGCGCGCATCAGGGCATCATAGGAGGCCATCCCTTTGGCCAATAGCTGGTTGTAGTAGTCGATCAGAACAATGGCGTTGTTGACCACGACCCCGGCCAGGCTGATGACGCCGATGCCGGTCATGATGATGCCGAAAGCAGTTCCGGTTACCAGAAGACCGATAAAAACGCCGACCAGTGAGAGGACCACCGAGGTGATAATGATCAAGGGCGTGACAAAGGAGTTAAACTGGGTCATCAGAATCAGCAATATGATGGCGATGGCGGCAAAAAAGGCCTTGCCTAAGAAAGCCTGGGCCTTGGCCTGCTCTTCCTGCTCACCGCTGAAGCGATAAGCATAGCCCCGGGGCCATTTTATATTTTTTTGCAGCCGGGCGTCTATTTCTTTGATAACGTCATTGGCCAGGCGGCCGGATACATCGCCGGTAATGGTCACCACCCGTTTTTGATCCAGGCGCATGATCGCGCCGATGCCGCTGCCGAGTTAAACTGCAGCCAGAGATGTCAGCGGAATCGGCTCTCCCCGGGGCCCGGAAACCGTAATGCGTTTGAGGCTTTCGATGGAGTGGCGATCGCGTTCCGGCAACCGGGCAATAATATCGTATTCATCCTTACCCTCGCGGTAAACACCGGCCTTGACCCCGTTGATGGCGGCTTTGACGGTGTAGGCAATGGTAAAGGTATCCAGTCCCATCAGGGCGGCCTTTTCCTTATCCACCCGGACCCGGATTTCGGGTTTGCCTTTTACAAAATTGTCCTTTAAATCCACCAATCCGGCAATATCCCGGATTTCCTTGCGCACCTCGGCCGGCCAGCTCACCCAGTTTGAGAATATCTTCACCGGTGATTTCGATACTGATGGGTTTGCCGGTGGGCGGCCCCTCTTTTTCCTTTTCGACCTGTACTTCAGCCCCTTTGATGGTATTTAGAATTTTCTGCCGTACTTCGGCAATGATTTCTGAAGACGGGCGCGAGCGGTCGTGAAAGTCTTTGAAGTCCAAGACGACCCGGCTGATGTGGGTGCCGGTGCCGCCCTGGGAAAAGGGATCGCCGCCCATGCGCGCCGATATCGGAAATCACGTAACGGATGTCTTCATATTCGGATACAATTTTTTCCGCCTGGGCCACCAGCTTGTCGGAGGTATCCAGGTTGGTGCCTTCCGGCGCTTTGATGTTGACATAGGCGCGTTTGGGTTCGGTCTCCGGAAAAAATTCAGTGCCTTTGCCGAACAGGTTGAAGGCTGTAATGGACGCGATGAGCATCAAGAAAGCAGATAGCACGACCACCCAGCGGTGGCGCAGGCACCATCGCAGTATAATAAGGTAAAACCGTTTAATCAGGGGTTCTTTAGGGTTCTTTTTTTTGCCCGGTTTGGCCGTCTTGATTTTCTGGTAGCGGGCGGAGAGTACCGGATTGATCACCAGGGCCACAAACAGGGAAGCGCTCAGGGCCATGATCAGCGTCATTGGCAGATAACCCATGAACTCGCCCATGATGCCCGGCCAGAACAGCATCGGCGAAAAAGCGCCCAGGGTGGTCAGGGTGGAGGTGATCACCGGCCAGGCCACCTGATCGGCACCGATTTTGGCGGCTTCCTGCCGCGTCTTACCCTGCTGCATGTGCCGGTAGATATTTTCCACGATCACAATGCCGTTGTCCACCAGCATGCCCAGGGCCAGGATCAGCGAAAAGAGCACCACCATGTTCAAGGTCACATTAAAACCGGTCAGCAAAGCAAAGGTGATAAACATGGAATAAGGGATGGCCAGGGCCACGAAAATGGCCGATTGACCTCCGATGAAAACAAAGATGACGACCAGCACCAGGATCAGGCCGGAAATAATGTTGTTTTCCAGATCGGCCACCATCAGCCGCACGTCGCCGGACATGTCGGCGGTCAGGTCAATTTTCAGGTTTTGCGGCAGCTGAGGCCGCATTTGCTGCAACGATTCGCTTGACTTCATCGGTCACCCGCACGATGTTTTCGCCGCTGCGTTTGGATACCGCAATCGTGACACTTTTTTCCTGATTGATCCGGCTGCGGGTCAGCGGATCTTTGATAGGCATCCCGGATGAATGCCACATCGCGCAGATAGACCGGCTTGCCGTCCCGCACAAAGGCCACGATCGAAAAAATTTCAGACGGGTGCTTGAAGTCTTCGGGAACCCGCACCAGGTATTTGGCTTCGCCGATATCCATACTGCCGCCGGGCATATTCACGTTGCCGCGGGTCACCGAATTGATGATGCTCGAAAACGGCACGTTATAGGCCGCCAACCCGATCCATGTCGAATTCCACGTGGATTTCGCGCTCCAGACCGCCGCTGATGCGGGCTTCCAGGACCCCGGTGATGGATTCGATCTGATCCTGCAAATCTTCCGCCAGATTCTGCAGCCGCCGCAGGCTGAAAGGACCCGACAGGACCACCCGGATAACCGGCATATCGGAAAAGTTGACTTCCTGGATGACCGGATCATCGGCCAGATCGGCCGGCAAATCATTTTTGGCCTGATCCACTTTATCGCTGACTTTCTGCACGGCATCATCCAGATCCACCTTGGGCAAAAATTTAATGGCGACCGTCGACACGCCCTCGGCCGAGGTCGATCGGATTTCTTCGACATTGTCGATGCCTTTGAGCTTGCGTTCGATGGGAATGGTGATCAGCTCCTCCATGTCCGCAGGAGCGACACCTTCGTATCTGGTGGTGACAAATACATACGGGATCGTAATGTCCGGAAACGACTCGCGGGGTAAGGTGACGTAGCAGTAGACACCGGCAATGACGATGATGACCAGCAGGGCCAGAACCGTTGCCTGCCTTTTGAGCGCAGCCTGATTAAGGATCATTTAGCAATCACCTTCATGCCGTCTTCGACTTCAGTCTGCCCCCTGACAATCAGATGATCGCCGATATTCAGTCCGCTGGTGATCTGCACCCGATCTGATTCAATCACACCGATGGAAACAAGCCGCGACTCGGCCACACCGTCTTTTTCTACAAAAACAATCCGCTCCCCGCCTTTGTCGACAATGGCAAACAGCGGTGCTGCAATCGCATCGGGTATGTTGCGGCGCACAAAGGCCACCCGGCCGATCATACCCGGGCGAATGTCATGATCGGGATTGTCGATGATCGACCTTACCAGAAAGGTTTTGGTGGCGGGATCTGCTTTAAAGGCCACGAATTCAACCGTCCCAAGTAGGCTGCGGTCGGCAAAAGCATCGATTTTAATCGGGGTTTTCTGCCCCTTTTTCACATAGCGCACATCGAGCTCGGGCACCTGGACATTGATCTTGATTCGATCGATGTTGACGATGTCCGCAATCGGCTTGCCCAGATCCGCATATTCTCCCACATCCACGTAAAGATGGTTGATGATTCCCGTAATGGGAGATTCCGGAAAACCATGGCTGTACCTGACCTTGACTTGCGCAAGGTCGGCTGCCGCCAGTTTAAGCTGGGTCTCGCTTTGATCCAGCTCTTCTTTGGCGATAATTTTGTTATCATAAAGCCGGCGGCGGCGCTCGTATAGTTCATGGGCCAGTTTGTAAGCCGCCTCGGCATGTTCCAGGGAGGCTTTGAGGGCCGAGACATCTATTTTGGCCAACCGGTCTCCTTTTTTTACCGCCTGGCCTTCACGCAGGCCGATCCACTCCACCCGGCCACTGGCGTTGGCCGCCACCTTGACATCTTCGTACGCTTCGGTTTCACCGGGCAGGAAAACGACATCCCGCATGGCAACCGGCTTTATTTCGACCACCGTCACCGGGATTGCCGGTGGTTCATTGGAGCTGCCTTCGGTATGGGCAATGCTTTCCCGGTCTTTACAGCCCGTCAAGACCATTGCTGTAAGCAGCGCCGCCGTAAAAAGCGTGATTAAATAAGTACTTATGGTTTTCATTTTACGGTTGAACCCTGTTTTCTATGTTGCTGTGTGTTCGCGAATATTAGGGGATTCGCCGTTGCTTAATCCCTGAAAGGCCAGCCGCAATAGCCTCTCAGGACGCTGCGAGTCCGCCAGGTCAGGCAGAACCATATCCATGTTCAAGCTGAAATCCATCAATCCGAGCACCAGAAATGCGACCTCCTCGGCATCGGCGTTTCTGATCTCTCCGGCTGACAACCCTTCAGCATAGATCCGCTTGACAGCCTCCAGCATGCAGCGCTGGAAGCTGGCAAAATCATATTCGGGAACTCCTTCGGGGGGGCCGTATATCAAGCCATGAATCAAGATGTACAGGCTCTTGTATTGCTGAATCCCCGCGTAAAGCCGGCGATACAGAAAAATAAAACGTTCCAGCGCCGTGCCCCGGCTTTCAAAGATCTCATTTAAAACATTCTGCTGAACGCCGGCGGCCCACTCCAGGATGGCATAAAACAGCCCTTCTTTGCTTTTGAAATAATAGTAAAGAACCGGTTTGCTGACCCCGGCTTTTTCAACGATTTCACGCACCGAAGCACCGGCATACCCTTTTTCGGCAAAAAGCTCGGTCGCTGTTTCCAATAAGCGTTCCCTGGCTTTGACTTCCAGGGTCCTAACTTCGTTTGTGTTTTGCATAAATCAAAGATTCCAAAATTTTCAAAAAGGCCTTTTTAGTTAAAGGTGCCGCTAATGTCAAGCACAATTCTACCGAACGGTAGGTATATTATAACACCACAGATTAAAATATCAAGGGTTGAGGCTTAACAACTTGATATCTTATCCAATGCGCTAGTCGCCTACAATTTTGTGCGGTTTATGAAACAGTTTGTGGACAGGATAAATTGTTCCGGCGGACGTTGCTTTTCCGGGATGTAAATATCGGTAACAATTTGTAACAGCATTGATCGAAGCATCTTCAAGCGACCGGCAATAACCTGCTCACCCCAAACATCTCGAAGCGGCTAAAATTTTGCTTGAGATTTTCAGCGGTTTGCCGATCTTAGCTTATGGTGCCGGTATTTGGGTTATGGGACCGTCCACCGAATTTTAGGCGCTAAGCGGCATCATATCGACAATTTATTGTCGATGTTACCGCTTGCGTTGATATTTCTTCTTAGTTTTCAGGTTTCAGGTGTCAGGTTTCAGGAAACCGAGGTGCTAAATCCTGACACCTGAAACCACAAACTGCACTTTGGCTGCCCTGCCCGGGCCACTTTTTCCAAGTGCAGTCTAGGAAAAAGCCTAGTTTCTAACAAATGATTCTGACATAAGGTGAGAAAATGGGATCAGAACGGCTGTCAATTAAAATTTATCTGAATCTAAACCTCCGATCGGTATTCCCATTTTTTGGCATTTTGATTGCCGTGGCCATGCTATTGATTACCGTGTCTTGCACAACAAAAAAAAAGCAATCCGCCAACGAGTCCCACGTTACCCAACAAGCCCGCAGGTCTGCCAATGAGGACGCTGTCGAAAAGCGTATTCTCGATGAATACAAGCAATGGCGGGGAACCCGCCATAAAATGGGCGGAACCGGCAGCAAAGGAATCGATTGCTCCGGATTCGTGAAGGCGATCTACCGGGATGCCTTCAATATCGATTTGCCGCGTACAACCAAAGAGCTTGTAAAGCGGGGCAAACCCATATCGTTTAAAGGGCTTCAACCCGGTGACCTCGTATTTTTCAAACCGCCAACCTATGCCCGACATGTCGGCATTTTTTTAAGCCAATCAAAATTTGTCCATGCCTCAAAAAAGAAAGGTGTCACAGTTTCCAAAATCGATGCCGATTACTGGCGAAAATATTACTGGACTGCCCGCCGCATTTTACCCGACAAATAGCCTGGCGCAAGAATCGGGCGGACTCATGCATCCGCAGTATTTTATTGACAGTCTCGTAAAAAGTCGGATTCTGCCATTTTTCTGGATTCCCGCCTACGCGGGAATGACAGTAAGTGGATTAATATCCGATAAATATGGAAGACGTCATACCCGCGAAGGCGGGTATCCAGCCGTTAAATTGACTTTTTACGTTTTCATCTATATTGAACGCTCAACCGTTCGACCGATGTGATATTGTCCTGAATCAGGCCGCTTAAAATTCCCATCGGCTGTCAATGAGATACACACCAGATCGCTGAAGGTGTCGACCAGTTTTACAGTCCCTTAATTTATTATGGGTCCATCTGCACTACCAACCTGTTTGCGATAGAGCTAAAATACAATTAATTCAAGTAAGTTAGCGCAAACACCCGCCGGTTTTCGCTCTTGCCGGCATTTCTGGCACCAAATCTGCAACTCCCCTTATTAAGTTTAGGATTAGAGACAAAGTAACCATTCAGCACACGTGACCGACAAAGGCACGCATAAGTTTCCCCCGAGTGGGTCAAGCTCGCAGCCGGATTATTTGGGCTCGGAACCTAACTAAACATTACCGGCCCATGAAGCCCCGCCGGCACCACCGCTTCATGGGAGCACGACCCACTCAAAATTTAATCCACACATCTTTCGCGAGTTGCTGCAAAAGAATTCTGCCAATGAAGCCCTGCTTTATAAGCGCCTGGCGGAAATGCTGGGAAATCGATTGCTGGAGCTGTATCCGACCATTTAACTGAATTTTACTGTTACATATTGCTACAGATATTTACATCTCGGAAAAGCATTCCCCTATTAATTCATTTACATTGAAATAAACGCAACATTTGGTTTTATTCCAGAAACATCAGGTTAGAGACCTAAACTTTTTCGCCGGCTAGCGGCTCGGAGAAAGGCTGGAATTAAAAATAATAAAATTCCACTTATTCAATTTTCATTTTCATTCAAAAATGGCAGGAGGCCCCAGCGATGACGGCTCAAACCCAAAAATCTTCTCACAATCACCATATATGTACCTGGTGGATCGCGTATACTTTTGATAACCCGCTCCGCAAATTAATTCATAACCCCCACAAAATTTTCGGTGACTATATCCGGGAGGGAATGACAGTCATGGATGTCGGCTGCGGCATGGGTTACTTTTCAATTGGTCTGGCGAAGCTGGTCGGTGCAAACGGAAAGGTCATCGCGGTAGATCTTCAGCAAAAAATGCTGGATGTCATGCACCGGCGTGCCAGGCGGTCCGGGGTTGCGGACAGAATCATGCCCCATTGCTGTGAAGCCAGCACGATCGGGGTGCGGGGGCCGGTAGATTTTATTCTGGCTTTTTGGATGGTCCACGAGGTTAGTGATAGAAACAATTTTTTTTTGGAACTGCAATCGAATTTGACGTCAAAAGGAAAAATTTTGATTGCCGAGCCCAAGATGCATGTTACGGCTGATGAGCTTGATAAAACGATTGAAATAGCCCAAAACAACGGATTGCAATGCTGTGCTAGGCCGGAGATTAGATTCAGCAGGACAGCGTTGTTCGAGAATAGCTAATATGGACCGGTATCGCAAAAAGTCGTTTATTACCATTTTTCTGGATTCCCGCCTCCGCGGGAATGACAATAAGTGAACGAATATCAGATAGAGATAGATCCTGTCATACCCGCGAAGGCTTGAATCCAGCCGGTAAAACGACTTTTTACGATTTTTAACATGACGGAGTGAAGCGGCACCCACAAATATTCAATATACAATCTTCGATCTTCAATTCCGGCCCGCCCGGATTACGGTATGATAATACTGTTTTCGCTTGCCATATCCTTTTGCACCGGAAAGTAAGCGGCCTTAAAATTAAATGCCAAACCAATCCCCCAACCCAGTGCGGGCCATTGAAACCACCACACTCCCGCAGTCGTTATATTGATCAACAACAATGCGCCAATAACGATTATATAGCTCCAAAGATGGCGGTGAAAGCGGGCCTTGCGCCGCTGCAGCCGTGTTCTGCGGGCTTTTTCTTTTTCGAATGCTTCTTGTTCCTTTTCAATAGCGGCTTCAAGCGTCTGAGGGTCGATTCCGAATTCTTTTGCCGTATCGACCAACTCCTGATGATTAACTGAATCCGCCTTTTTTAATTTCAGTGCCCGCCGGATAATTCGATCGACTTCATCTTTACTGTATTGTTTGGATGCCAATTCGTTCATACAGACCTCGTCATTTAATTTATCGATTTCATCCTTATCATCCCTCAATCCCCTAATTCCTAAATTATGGTCATCTCAACTTTATCGCCTCCAGGTATGCCTTAACGTTGCTGATTGTTGAAATGAACATCTTGGAGCCGGTCATGAATGTAAATATTTCATTCACATTGCCGCAAATCCTGGCAAATTCCGGCCCGATCACCAGGGCCGGTTCCGGTGTATCCGGATTCTTGGATAAAGCCGCCACATACCTATCCAGCCGCTCTTTTAAAATTTGAAAATAGTCAATATTTTGGCCGATCATATACTCGGTAGTTGTCGATAGGCTCCGGGAAAATTCATTAATCGCCTCCCAGTATTTTTCGAGCAATTCGGTTTTCTGAGGGCTGTTTTCCAAATAGTAGGACAGGCTCCAGCCGACACCGATAATTTTCAGTATCTGAAGCTCGTATTCAACCGTTACCCGCTTGATATCGGCTTCCGGCGGCAGGCGGTTCATCAGCCATTTTACATCCTCTCGATCAACGGCAAAATCCAGCAGATCCGTTCCAGCTTTTTCCAATTCTGATTTTTTCTTTTCAACGTTATTCATAAGAATGGGGGTTATAAGGTTCAGGGTTCAAGGTTCACGGTTTCCTTGTAGCGCAATATTATATCGTCTCAATTCAAATGAGTTATCCTTTTGAGCCACCCATTCTTCCAGCATTCCACGAATCCATCATTCCGCGGTATTTGGTACTGCAAAGCCGGTTTACTGCGTGATAGCTCAATGGACCATGTTCTCTAAGTTTG
Organism: uncultured delta proteobacterium; assembly: GCA_963710795.1. Classification (GTDB taxonomy): domain Bacteria; phylum Desulfobacterota; class Desulfobacteria; order Desulfobacterales; family JAFDCJ01; genus JAFDCJ01. Next base: position 84,524 of record CAVQBT010000026.1, on the reverse strand, counting down.
AATGTAATCTTCACCGGGCCGCGCGCCTTCCATTTTTGGGCTATCGGCAATATCAATGCCGCCGACGTCGTAGAATTCAACCCGAAAGCGAACCGTGCCGGTTATCGAAACATGGTGATACCGCTGCGGAAAAATAACAATCGGATGCGCCGGGTCGGCATCCAGCACATTATCCGCATCATCTTCCCAGACAAATTGCAGGGCGCCTTCTTCAACCACCAGATAGCCGAATTTGCCTCTGGGCGCCAGGTGTTTTTTTAAGATTCCGGGAGCTACAGTATCTTCGTTCATGCCGGGGGTGGACCCTGCCTTGACAGCGCCGGCCGGCAGCGTTTCGTTTTGATAGTTCATCTTCGTTCTCCTTTATTCGACCCGGACAAGCCGGAATTAAAATCCGATCTGCTTTCAAATCCAATTAAATTCATCTTTATACTTTACTACACCGAATACCTTTTTCTTAGCTGACTAGTTCAAAATCGTTACCATAAAAGACGCAACCTGAAGCAAAAATTTTTATATATCAGCGACCACTGGCAGAATCTGACTCCCACTATAATCCTTTCCAGGAGCCTTGCTCATTTCCCCAGCCGTGTTGGTGGTCGCTGATGGGTATATGGATTCGAATCTTTTTCCCGCTGGACGGTCGAGTAAGGTGTCGGGCCGTAATCGTGCCCCGGCCAGACAACGGTGTTGCCGGGCAGCGTATAAATTTTCTCATGAATGGAGTTTAGCAGCTGCTTCATGGAGCCGCCCGGCAGATCGGTTCGGCCGACCGCTCCCACAAACAGGGAGTCTCCGGTAAAAACATGACCCTCGCGGTAAAGGCAAATACCGCCCGCCGTGTGACCGGGGGTGTGGAGCACCTTTAAACGGATCTCTCCGATTTGGATAATATCGTTGTCTTGCAGCAGCACGTCCGCACGAGGAGAGCCTTTACCCCCAAGCACCCGCGAAAAAGTGCTGTGCAGCACCTTGCCCAGACGCCTGCCGTCATCGGCGTGGATCAGCAGTTTGGCACCGGTGGCCGCTTTGATGGCTTCATTGCCGGCCGTATGGTCCGAATGCCCGTGGGTATTGATAATGTGGGTCACCCTGAATCCCAAACCGTCGGCCTCCGCCAGGATCCGGCCGGTTTCAAATGCCGGATCGATCAGCGCGCAGGTTTGGGAGCCTTCGTCTCCAACCAGGTAACAGAAATTTGCCATTTTAACCAGTCTGATTTGCTTTATTTGCATTTTCCCCCTTTATTCAATTTCGGTTCCATTGACATTTACACCGAGGCAACTTAAATTACTCTACAAAAAAACTACCATGGAATGAGATTTTTGCAAGATATTCCTAAATATAATACGAATTAGGAGAAAATGAATGTTAGAAACCCGTCAACAAGTTTTAGAGCGTATTCTCGAGCAAAAAAAACCCCGCTGCCCGCATTGCGGCGATGAAATGAACCTCTGGGAAGTCCCGCCGATCACAGTGGGCGACGGCCTTGGCTGGGGCTCCCCCTATCTGTATTTATGTTTCAACGATGACTGTTCGCTCTACAAGCAGGGCTGGGATAATATGAAGGAAAACTACGCCCATACCGCCTCTTATCGCTGTATGAACTATCCCGGCACGGAGCAGTTCGAGTTGATTCCGGTCTTCAGCAACCAGGGCGGCCGCGGGCAGATTATTGATGAAGAGATTTTAGCCGAGCAGGAAGCGATCAAAGAAGCCATCAAGAATGGTTTTTCCATGCTGGCCGAATGTTTTGTCAGAAAGGACGGTCCGACCGTTCTCACGATCCTGATGGATCCAGCGCATCCGAGCCGGGTTCGACAAAAAGCCGCTGAAATGATTGGCGATATCGGCGAAGTCGAAGCCATTGAGCCGCTGAGGAATGTCAAATTTGGCAATGAACTGGTCCAAAAAGAGGTTGATGCCGCCATATCAAAGATACATGCGAAACATTTTACCCGTGAATGCCCTTTTTGTGCCGAGATCATCAAAAAACGGGCCAATGTCTGCAAGCATTGCGGCAAAGAAGTGGCCGGGCATTAAATTGAAGATTGTAAATTGAATATTTATTGATGTCGCTTCGCTTCGTCTTTTTTTTCTACAATTGACAGAATTCCTTAAATATTCAATCATCGCCTTTCAGCGAAACATTATAGATTCAACTGTTCTTGCCTGAATTTCGTAACACCCACTATGATAACGCTAAAGGCCAACCCGTTGGTATGAGCTATAAAATTGGGCTCTGTGGATTATTTCGCCTGAAACCAGGCATACGGCAGCTAAAAACAGAAAAAGTGATTGGAAAACCGGATTGCCGGCCGCGAAAACAGCGATCATCCACAGCGCAATGCCCAGCCCTTGCAAAACCGGCTGCCGGGTTTTAAACGGCCTGGCGGAGATCGGGCCGGAAGGCTTCGCCCGGTAAGCCAATATCTTGAGAATAAACCCCGCCAGGACGGTTATCAACGCCACGAGCCGAAAATCATCCTGTCCCTTGGCAGTATGGCCGACCACCTGGAGCAGTGTCAATATTTTCAACACCAGCGTGCACAGCAGTCCCCCCAGCAACACAGCGGAACCCGCAAAAGCCAAAGGGGTGCCGGCATGATTCCAGGTCGGCACGGTTCGCAGGCGATACACCCGGGCCATGGCATAAAGGACGGCCCCCCCGGCCAGGCTCCCAACGAGCAACAGCCAACCGGTTGAGGCCGCGGGACGGATATAGGCCCGAACGGCCATGAACGCCAGCCATCCGGCAAACAGGTTGACCGAACATATCTCCCGGCTGAGCCATGAGCTTTTCAAGTTTCTGACGGCCCGCAGACTGTCGCCGGGTCTTCCCAAATGGGCCATTGCGGCGGCCAGACCTGTCAGGACCAGGCCTAAGGCGACCAGGATTTGAAATTTAAGCTGCAATGGATCGACCCGGCCGCCATTCCAAAAAAAGGCGGTCTGCAGACACCACACACTTCCCACCGCAGACTGAACCATCAGCGTGAATATTACCAGGCTCCAGTGATTAGGCATCCCTGGTCTCCTCCGGATTGGCGATATAGCCCGCCGGGCTGTTAAGGGGTTTGCTCATTTTGTGAGGTTTGAAAACGGCACTGGGCGCCGTCAAATCCTGGTCGGGTAGCGGCGCCATTGTCTGTTGCCGACCGGCGCCCTGCTGCAATTCGTCGAATTCTCCAAAATTGAGCGCCCGGGTCGGGCAGGCCGCCACACATGCCGGGGGATTGCCTGCTTTCAGTTCATCCCGACAAAAATCGCACTTGCTCATCTGTCCCCTGCCGGCCTGATACTGAGGTGCAGAATAGGGGCAGGCCCACTCGCAATACCTGCAGCCCATGCACTTGGCCGGATCAATTGACACAATCCCGTTTTCATCCTGATTCATGGCGGTGGTGGGGCAGACTTCAACGCAAATGGGGTCAGCGCAGTGGTTGCAGCTGACCGAAATGTAGTAGCTGAAAACATCCTGACCATAGGTGCCATCGGGCATGACCCGCCACTGACCCCCGGTATACTCGACAACCCGCCGCCAGCGCACCCCTAGCTCAAGGTCATTTTTGTCCTTGCAGGCCACCATACAGGTCTTGCATCCAGTACAAATCTGGCTATCCAGATGAAAGGCTGGTCTTTTGGGCATACGTTCCACGATTATACTTTCTCCACTTGCACCAGATTAGTATGCTGCGGGTTGCCTTTGGCCAGCGGTGAGGGCCGCTGACGGGTCAGGATATTGATGCAGCCGTTTTTGTCGATTCCGTTCTCATCCGGGGTATACCAGGCACCCTGGGGCAACGACAAAACCCCCGGCATGATGCGCGGTGTGACCTTGGCGCGAGACTCGGTTTGGCCGACTTGATTATAAATCCGGACGAGGTCCCCATGGGCTATGCCGCGCGGTTTGGCATCCAGGGGATTGATCCACAGGCATTGGGGAGCCGCTTCCAGTAGCCAGGGATTATTGCCGTAAGAGGAATGGGTGCGCTGTTTGTAGTGATGACCGACCAGTTGCAGGGGATATTTGCCCGATGCGGCGTCAGCGGGCATGCCCCAGGTCGCATGGTATTCGGGCAGGGCGCTGATCACATCCCCTTCGGGCAACTTCCAGGATCGGGCCAAGTCCCACAAGCGCCTGGAAAACACCTCGATTTTGCCGGAGGGGGTGTTCAAGGGCGATTTTTCCGGATTCTGCCGAAAAGCTTCCAGTCCAACCCGGGGTCGATCTCCCCGGCTCCACTTAAACAGACCCGTGCGAACCGCCTGCTGATAGTTTTCCGGCAGATCGGGCTGAAACCGGCGGCACTGGTGGTACATATATTCCACCCATTGGTCATGGCTGCGCCCCTCGGTGAAGGCCTGCTCAACCCCCATCCGCCGGGCAACACCGGCACAGATGTCGTAAAGGGTGCGGGATTCGCCAATGGGGTCGATGGCCTGCTGCCTCAGGATCAGGGCACCCATCTCAACCGCATATCCCTGGTAAGACAAATCGCTTTCCTCAAAGCAGCTGGTGCCGGGCAGCACAATGTCGGCGTAGCGTGCGCTGGCGGTCATGACATTATCGATCAGCACGATCATCTCGCACAGGCTGTCGTCAGCCAAAATGCGATGGGTGTTGCCAATATCGGAATGCTGGTTCACCAGGGTGTTGCTGGCAAAGCTCCACAGGAACTTGATCGGTGTTTCAAGCCGTTGCCTTTTTCTAAGGCCGTCGCTTAGATCCGTAAAATTTTTATGATCACTGATTGCCTTGGTCCATAGAAAACAGGGAATCGAGGCGGCCACCGGATTTTTGCCCAGCGGAATTCCGGGAAAAGCAATCCCGTGCGGTCCTTCGCGATCACCGCTGTTGCCGCCCTGGATGCCCACATTGCCGGTCAGGATGGGCAGCATGCAAATCGCACGGGCGGTCTGCTCACCGTTGGCATGGCGCTGGGGCCCCCAGCCCTGGGCGATGTAGACCGGTTTGGCCGTGCCGATTTGCCGGGCCAGTTGAACGATGCGCGCCGATGGGATCCCGGTTATTACGGCAGCCCAGGCCGGGGTCTTGGCAGTGCCGTCTGAGCCCCTGCCCAGAATGTAATCCTCGTAGCTGTTGCCTGGGGGGATGCCCACCGGCATGGTGGTCTGATCATAGCCCACGCAGTAGCGGTCCAAAAAATCCCGGTCCACCAGGTTTTCGGTGATCAAAACATGCGACAATCCGGCAACCAGGGCGGCGTCCGTGCCGGGCCGGATGGGGATCCATTCGTCTGCAAAACCGGCGGCCGTATCGGAGTGGCGCGGATCGATCACGATCACGCGCACCCGGCTTTTTTGCGTGCTTTCAACCAGATCGCGAATGGAGCCGCCGCCGCTCATGCGGGTTTCAGCCGGATTATTGCCGAAAAACACCACCAGTTTGCTGTTGGCAATATCGGTCAGGTGATTGCCGCAGTCGCGGGCGCCGTAGGTGTAATACATGCCGTGAAAGATCTGGGCGGTGCTGTAGGAGTTGTAATGATTGAGCTGACCGCCCAACAGGTTCATCAGGCGGTCGATTTGATCGCGCGCCGAGACCACGCCGCCCAGGTTGCCGGTGCCGTAGATGCGAAAAACCGCCTCATTGCCATAGGTCTCGATGACCTGGCGCAGTTTGCTTGAGATGCCGTCAAGGGCTTCATCCCAGCAGATGCGGGCAAATCGTCCTTCGCCCCGCTTGCCAATCCGTTTCAGGGGGTGCCGCAGCCGGTCCGGTGAATACACCCACCGGCGCAATCCCCGGCCGCGCAGACAGGCCCTGATTTCATGGGTGCCGAACGTATCCTCGCCGGTGTTGTCCGATTCCACCCGAACCACCTTGCCGTCTTTCACATGCACCCGCAATGGGCAGCGGCTGCCGCAATTCACGTTGCAGGAAGACCAGACTATTTTTTCAGAGGATTCAGAATCGTGCATCAACTCAACGGCCCTGTTTCTATGAAGGGTTATTTTTAAGTGAGCCTTTCGTCATTACTTGACATTAAGCGGTGCAACATTAAATTAAGAAAATAAAGCTTTAAAACAAATTGAGCGCTATTTGTCACTGATTTTCTTCTCAATGCGGATACCTGTCAAACTAATCTGATCGAACATTTGAGTCAACATCCTGTCTGGATATTCGACCTGGCCTGCCATCGCAACTTCTCGCGCATCTGCTTAAACTGAACGGTGAAAAGCTTCAAAGGATCCTGGAGAAAGATTGCGACAATGGGTTGATTTTTTTCAAGCGACTGTCCGGAATTTTAGGCAATCGCTTGCTGCAGAGCTATGCGATGATCGCATCCGCAACTCGGGCGGAGGCTTCAATTTCATTTGGAACCGGTCAAATTATCGAGACCCAGGCCACAGAAGTGTAAAAAGGAATCCGACCCGGCAAGGTATGGATAATAAAAGGTCACATCATTTACCTCACACCTTTTACGCTTTCCATAAAATCTTAAACTTTTTTCCAAAAGCCCCGATATAAAGGGAGTGGTGGTTTTTAATAATTTCCCCGGCAATTTGGTTAATCTAATTTCAAAGGCTATTTTGAGTTAGTGGCAATGCGGCTCATTCAAAAGGCGGTGAGCCACTCTTTATCTAAAATTCCTAGGCCCAGGAGGCTAAAATGGATCAAATCTATTGGTTACTGTTAATTTTTGTGCCGGTGCCCGTTATACTCTTAAGTGCGATCATCGTGGAAATTCGTGACAGAAAGAAACAATCTATATTTGCTTTCAATCACCTGCAATCTGAAAAGCTGCCCGGTAGATCCTGGGTCCTTGAGAACCATGAGATAGGACAGCCATCTGCTTCTTAAGTGGGTTTATCCCCAGCACACCTCATTTAAATGCTGAAATTATTTAAAAAATTTCTTGACAATGACGGGCCGGCCGACTATAGTTCGATATATGTCGAAATCTCGTGATAAATATATTGCTAAATTTGCTGAAATGTTCAAGGCCCTGTCAAACCCGAATCGGCTGAAAATATTTATGCGCCTGACATCCTGCTGCCAACCGGGAACGGTTACCAGCCTTAACGATGCCACCGGTGAAGTGGGCTGTGCCTGCGTCGGAGAGCTCGGCCAGGATTTGGGGATCGTGGCTTCAACGATATCGCATCATATAAAAGAGCTGCGCCAGGCCGGTCTGATCCGCATGGAACGGCGCGGGCAAAAAATAGAGTGTTATCTCGATCCGGCGGCGCTGAATGCGCTGCAAAATTTTTTTTCGGAGAACAAATAGCTTTTTTTTAAATGATAATTTCGATAGCTGTCGAAAACTAAAAATCTTCGCGGCCAATTTAAATTTTAATAGAATGCGCAGCCTAAAGTAATTTATCCGTTCGAGCTTCAATCTAACACCAGCAACAACATAAACCGAATAGGTTACCACCTCGAGTGTGCTATTTTATCAATCAGGATAAATTAAGGAGGAAATCATGCAAAACCAAGAAAAAGAAACCATCCGCCAAGTGGTGCGGGAGCGCTATGGCAATATCGCAAAATCTGCCACGCTGGTCAGCGGTATCGGTGCAACCACATCCTGCTGCGGGCAATCCGAAACCGTCGCCTCAACCGATTCGGCATCTTCCTGCTGCGGTGGACCGCAAATCACCGCGCAACAGATATCCACGCTCATGGGGTATTCAAGGAACGATATCCGCAGTGTCGCAGAAGGCGCAAACCTGGGATTGGGCTGCGGCAACCCGGTCGCTTTGGCTTCGCTCAAACCCGGCGAGATCGTGGTAGATTTAGGCAGCGGCGGGGGATTTGACTGCTTTTTGGCCGCCAAGCAGGTGGGGGAGGCCGGGCAGGTTATCGGGGTCGACATGACACCCGACATGCTCAGCAGGGCCAGATTAAACGCCGAAAAAATGAAAACCACCAATGTCGAATTTCGCCTGGGAGAAATCGAACATCTGCCGGTGGCCGACAATATCGCCGATATCATCATGTCCAACTGTGTCATCAACCTTTCGCCGGACAAATTAAAAGTATATCGCGAAGCCTTGCGCATATTAAAACCCGGCGGGCGTTTGGCCATTGCCGACATCGTCGCCACCGCCCCCCTGCCACCCGACATTCAGCAAAACCTGGCGCTGGTGTCCGCCTGTGTCGGCGGTGCCGCAACCATCGCTGATACCAAAGCAATGCTGCAGGAAGCCGGCTTTGCGGACATTCGGATTACGGCCAAAGACGAAAGCCGCGAACTCATTTCCCAATGGGCGCCGGGAGAAAACAAAAACGCCGGCGACTTTGTCGTTTCGGCATATATTGAAGCGGTCAAACCAGGCTAAACGTCTCGGAGGTTCTACAACTGATCGGGCCGGGGCGAAGCCCAAAAGCTATTTATCCGTGGGAATCCGTGTAAATCCGTGTCCAAAAAAAATTAAAATAAGAGGAAGTATAAATGAACGAAGCCCAAATCGGTACATTTATCCGGGGATTTCAAACGGATTGATCATTTAACTGACCGGGCCGGGTCTGGCATCGGCTGCCAGTTGCTTGGCAACCCAGGATATCAGCGGCAGCAGCAGGAGATACAGGAAGGCTCCGACAAAATAGATGGCGCGAATCCCGTATCCTGATGCCACCAGTCCGCTCATAAGCGGTGCGATGAACCAGCCCGCCGAGCGCGCCGTGGCGGACCAGCCGAAAACGGCACCGCGCTTTTCCGGCGGTGTCTCCTTTGCCAACCAGGTTTGAAAGAGAGGATCCAACCCGCCGGCACAGAACGTCATGGCGAACCTGGCGGCTCCGACAAACAGAAAGGTTTGGGCCATCCCGTGAAAAATCATAAACAGACCGCCGCAGACGACGGCGAACTGAGCGATTTTAGGTGGCGGAAAGCGATCGGCCAGGCGACCAAAAACGATGCCGGCCATAAATCCGGCGGCGGCAGCGATTGCCGACAAGGTGCCGGTCCGCAGGGCCGCACCCTGCAACGTGCCGAGCATCTGCTGGATCAGCAGCGGGAAAAAAGAGGTTTCAAACTGCCTGGTAAAGCTCATGGCTCCAAGGAGCAGCAAAATGGGCCACACATGTCTCAAATCGGCGAAGACCCTTTTGGGCCTTTTGGCTTTTTCAGGCGATCGGTCCGGCGGCCGGCTAAAATCTTCCCTGGCTCCCCAAAAGATCAGAAGCCCCGCCGACAGCAACAGGGTCGCCGACGCCAAAAAGACAGGCCGATAGCCGAAATATTCGGCCAGTATGCCTCCCAGAAAGGTGCCGATCATGCTTCCCGAATACACCGCGGCGCTTAAAGAACCCAGCGCCATGCCGCTGTGCCTTTCCGGTGTATAGGCCGCCACCATGGCCTGGGCGGCGATCATGGTGCCCGACAGGGTACCCTGGAGCAGCCGCAAAACAATCAAGGCTTCGACACTGTGCACCATGCTCATCGCGCTGAGAACCACTGCGGCGCCGAAGTTGGCTCGCAGCAGCATCAGGCGTCGGCCGTAGCGGTCGGCGAGCATGCCCCAGAAGGGTGAGACAATCGCGAGACTCAGGGGCGGGGCGGCGCCGAACAAGGCCACCCAGAGCTTGATCCGGGCCGGATCATGCACCCCCAGCTCTTGAATATAATAAGGCCCGAAGGGCAGGGCAAAGAAAAATCCCGCAATGGAGAGCAGCTGTGAGACCCAGATTATGGCGAGATTCGTTTTCCAGTTGACGGGACTCATATGATCCTGCTGATATTTATTTCATCTCAACTTCGCATTAATTTTCATGCAAGATTCAGGTTTTATCTTGATGCGGCCGATGAGGAGCCGGATGCCGGAAGATAGTATCGCAGGGCATAATCCCTGACCATCCGGTCGGCACAGAAACGCCAACCCAGGATTTGCATGGACTCCTTGATCCGCTTGACCCATTTGTGGGGGATCCCGCTCGCATTGCGCTCGTAATACAGCGGTATCACCTCCTGCTCCAAAGTCTGATACAAAAATTCGGAGTCCCTGCGGAATTGTTCCTTGGTGTCACTGTGCATACCGCCCTGGCCGATGGCAAACCCGTTGCGGCCGTTAAAGGCCTCGTTCCACCATCCGTCTAAAATGGAAAAGTTTAAACCGCCATTGAGAACCACCTTCTGTCCGCTGGTGCCGCAGGCTTCCAGCGGTCGCCGGGGGGTGTTCAACCACACGTCCACCCCCTGAACCAGGTGGCGGGCCACGTTATAATCGTAGTCTTCCACAAAAACAATCCGTCGTTTGAGTTCCGGCTGATTGCCGTACTGAATGATGCGCTGCAATATCTTTTTGCCCTCATCGTCACGGGGATGGGCTTTGCCGGCAAAGATAATCTGAAGCGGCCGATCCGGATCGGTTACCAGGTTGATCAGCCGCACGGGTTGGGATAAAATTAAGTCCCCCCGTTTATAGGTTGCCAGCCGTCGGGCTGAGCCGATCGTCAGAATATCCGGATCAAGAATATGATCGATTTCCTGAATGGTTTCCTGATGCCCCAGCCGTTCGGCCCGGCGCAGCAATCGCCGCCGGACAAAATTAATCAGCCGCATGTTGAGGACCTGGTGGTTTTCCCACAGCTCGCCGTCATCGATATCGGCCACCCTTTCCCACATGTCCGCGTGTATCATCCGGGTCGGCCAATTGTGGGCCAGCCGTGTCTCAAACAGTTTGTGCATTGGAGGGGCGATCCAGGAGAGCACATGAACCCCGTTGGTGATATGGCCGATGGGGACTTCGGCCTCAGGCCGATTCGGCCAGAGGCTGTGCCACATTCGCCGGCTGACATCGGCGTGTAAGGCCGAGACGCCGTTGGCGTGCCGCGAGCCCTTCAGGGCCAGAACCGTCATGCAGAAAAGCTCGTTCGCATCTTCGGGTTTCACGCGGCCCAGGGCCATAAGACCTTCGTGTGACAGATTTATTTTTTCCCGGAAAACTCCCAGATGCTCTTCCACCAGCTCCGCCGAGAAGCGGTCATGTCCGGCCGGCACCGGTGTGTGCGTGGTAAATACGGTATAAATTGCCACCCGACGCAGCGCTTTTTCAAACGCAATGCCGTCGGCCAGCATCACCCGGCGGACTTCTTCAAGAATAGCAAACGCACTGTGGCCCTCGTTTAAATGTAATACGCCCGGGAATATATTCAGCGCCTGCATGACACGCGCCCCGCCGATGCCCAACAGCAGCTCCTGCCGAATTCGGGTGCGATCGTTTCCGCCGTACAGGCGCGAGGTCAGCATCCGGTCCTCATCCGTATTGCCTTCCACGTTTGAGTCGAGCAAAACCAGCCGCACCCGACCGATCTGAAGCTGCCAGCACATGGCCGTAAGAACGCCGTCCCGGGTTTCGATGCGGACGATCAACGGTTGGCCGTCGGCCAGGGTTAAGGGCTCCAGCGGTAACTGTGTTCGATCCAGGTCGACATATTCTTCTTCCTGCCAGCCCTCGTTGTTCAAGCGCTGGATGAAATAGCCCTGGTGGTATAACAGACCGATTCCGATCAGCGGGATTCCCAGATCGGAGGCACTCTTGAGATGGTCGCCGGCCAGAATGCCCAATCCGCCGGAGTAAATCGGCAGGGATTCGTGCAGGCCGAATTCGGCGGAAAAATAAACAACCGGTCGATGCCCAAGATTGCCGCAATGTACGGCTCCCCAGGTATGCGGGGCGGTTAAATATTCATTCAACCGGCGAAAGACGTGGTTTATCCGGCTGTGAAGCACCAGCTCCGATGCGCGCTGTTCGATCTGCTCCGGACTGATCCGGTTCAAAAACGCGGTCGGGTTATGATCCACCTCCCGCCAGAGATGCGGATCCAGATCCGTGAAAAGCCGGATAACCTCCGGGTGCCATGTCCACCACAGATTTTGGGCCAGCGTCCGAAGCCGCTGATGAAGATCAGTTCCTGAATTTTTCATTTAGAAGTCTCCTGATTTAAATGATGACCTGGGAAACACGGCCGCTTTAGGCGCGCCGGATACCATTTGCGCGTACCCTGCCAGCTAGCCGCTCTTGATTTTAGCGTTCTTTAAATTTTTGGGTTTATTATTGTTGCCAGTTGAAATTCTGATCGTGGAGATTAAAATGTTTTGCACTGTGTCGGTATAAACCAAAAAATAATTTGTTGCAATATAATGATGTGCTAATTAAGTTGTCTACGAATACGAGGGCGCTTCGCCCCAATTGAAATTTCGGGGCTAAACTAAATGGCGGTCCTCGGCAAATAACTGCCGCAAATTTTCGTTCAAAAGGTTTTAAGATTTTGGATGAAGTCGATAAAAAGCATATAAATGTGATCATTAATAAAAAAGAAATCGTATTTAAGTCTTGGGAGGAATTAATCTGGTGTCTACCCCTGATAAATTTTTGATTGATGAAATCGATTTTGACCGATTCGCATCCTACCGGCACGATTCCGCGCACGCACTAGCGTGGGAGTGCCTGTTCGTGTTGCCGGAATGGCAACGGGTATGGTGGCAGGAGTTTGGCGGCCGATCCCGGCTTAGTATTCTTTGTGCCCGGCATCAGGAGGAGGTGATCGGCATTGCCCCGCTGATGGTCAACGGGCAGCGGGCGTCATTCATTGGTGGGGCGGACGTCTGTGACTATTTTGACTTTATTGTCAGCCCGGCCAAAGCCGCTGATTTTTTTAACCTGCTGCTTGACCATCTCAAGCAGCATGGCATATCCGAACTGGATCTGGGGCCCTTGCACCCGAAATCGACGGTACTTTCCAGCCTGGTCCGGATTGTCGAACACAGGGGGTGTAAGTTTTCGCTGACCCCGCAAGACGTTACCCTGGAATTGGAGTTGCCCGGTACCTGGGATGAGTACCTGGGCCTGCTGAAGGGAAAACAGCGTCATGAAGTTAAACGCAAACTGAGAAGATTGCACGAGGCCGGCGAAATAAATTTCCGGGCAGTAGAAGATGCCGGCGAAATCCCGCAGCAAATGATTACCTTCTTCGAGCTGTTTAAGACGAGCAGTGATCAGAAAGCAGCCTTCATGACTGATCAAATGGTCTCTTTTTTCCAGGCGCTTGCAATTGCCATGGCAGAGTTGAAGATATTGAAACTTTATATCCTCGAATTAAATGCTGAGCCCGTAGCGGCATCCATGTGTCTTGATTTTAATGATAGGCTTCATCTATATAATAGTGGCTATGATCCGCGCTTTAGCGCATTGAGCGTTGGCTTATTGTGCAAAGTGCTCAGCATAAAAGACGGTATCGAAAGAGGCATCAAAACATATGATTTTTTAAAAGGAGCCGAAACCTATAAATATCGATTAGGCGGCCGGGAGGTTCCGCTGGTTGGCTGCCGGATAGAGCTGTGAGGGCGGCTTGCGGGATGAGAGATCTTTGAAGACTCTTTTTTGATTAGACCGGCTGCTTTTCAAACCAGCAGCTGGGCTCAATTCTGACACCTCATATGAAACTACAATTGTAAGTGTCTGTCCGACCGAGTAAATCGCGGTTGAAAACCGCTCCCACAATCTATAATAGCGCTATATATCAAGGTAGTTTTGACTGGCCGCTCGCGGCCAGCGGCAATGCTCGTATGAAACTTCATTAAAAGCGAACCGCAGAATGTCGAATATCGAATGTCGAAGAGTGGTTTCGCTTCAGGCTTCGCCTTCGGCTAGGACCCGACAGGCCGCTCAGTCTTTTTTTATAAATCAGACCGTTCGGCAAAAAGGCTCACGACAGGCAGAATACATTACTTGGACATTCGCTTTTTTACAGCTTTTTTTCATACCACGCGACTCTCAGATGTTGCTTAAATCCGGCAGATTCATAGAGCGCCAGGGCCGCCGGCATTTCAGCGTCAGCCATTAATTCGACAATTTCAACCCCTTTAAGCTTCAGGTAAGACAGGCCCGCCGTTAAAACTCTGCTGCCGATAGATTGCTGCCGGAAATCAGGATCTACACCCAGCATATGGATCTCGCCCTTCTTTTTTTCTTGTGCTGAATTGCCGGCCGGGTGAATCCGCGTCCAGCAATACGCAACGGGTCGATCCGCCAGGTAAACCATGATAATATTTTCCGGCGTACAGCTGCTTGAATTAATACGGTAGCTGATTTCGGCGCACGTATTGGCGTTGAAGCCCCAGGTGTCGGCAAATGCACGATTTTGAATAGCTGTTAATTGCTGCGTTTCGCCGGCTTGCAGTCTGCGAAAAATATAGTCTCCGGCGTTGATATCCGGCAGTCGGATGGTGGTAAGATCCAGCTCATACCCCAAAAAGTAACGGAATAATCTGAGGCCCAGGCCTGACAACATCTTTTTAGCCGCCAGGTTGGTTTCCGGTATGCAGATTTGGGCCACGTTAATCCCGGTGCTCCTCGCATACCCGACGGCGTGCCCGAACAGATCGGTGGCGATGCCCTTTCTACGGTACAGGGGATGAACCAGTCCATCCAGCAGCGCGCGGCCGATTCCCGGCTCCAAAAAAACACTGACACAGCCGACCAAATCCTGATCGGCTTCGGCCAAAAATAAATCCGTTTCCGGATGAAAACTGGGATGTCCCAGTGCCTCCGCCAACAGCTGCTTCGAAACATATCGGCCGGATTGATCCCGCTTTTCAGTGTCGCGGTGCAGTCGAAAATAGTTATCTAATTCTTCCGATCGGTAGTTTCGGATTGTCCAGAATTTATCGCTCATATAATTAACGGTCGTCGTTGCTCTTGGGTCGATTAGTCAGGTATTTAGCATGCTGCGTCATTGTGCGCTCGAAAAGCCGGCTCTTGAGCGGGATTCGCCGGTCGGCCGTGCAAATTCTCATACCGGGACTGCTCTCATAGTGAATCTTCGGAATTTTACCCCGCCACGGTTGAACTTTAAAGCCGCTGAACCTTCGGACCCGGAATCTCTCGGCGCACCAGAAAATATAAGCTCGAAAGATACATATTTCAATACACCGAATTGCATTACTCTGAAAAACGGCGTTAGCAGTTATCAATAAAACATATTTTTTTTTAGAATCTGATGAAACTATTTTGCCGCCGACCCGCACGACGCCAGTTTAATCATAAAAAGATTCAGCGGTCTTCCAATTTGGAATTTCGATATTACTTTTAAGGCTAAATGCACAAATTTTTGCTCGACTCGATACTTAATGCCTAAACGGCGGTGGTTAGAGCGGACTGGAGGTCTTGTGTGGCTGAAACAGCAGATGTGATGGTGGTATCCCCTCACCCGGATGACGCAGAATTTGGCGTGGCCGGCACCGTGGCGCGTTGGGTAAAAGAGGGCAAGCGCGTAATTTATGTGGTGTGCACCACGGGTGATAAAGGGACTTCAGATATCAATATGAAGCCGGAAAAACTGGCTGAAATTCGAAAAATAGAGCAGCAGGCCGCAGCTGATATCCTGGGAGTCAGTCAGGTAATTTTCTTGGGTCTGCCGGATCAAGGATTGGAGGACACGCCGGAGTTCAGAAGGCTGCTGGTGCGTCTGATCAGACAATACCGTCCCGATACCATCGTAACCACAGATCCGTATCGACACTATATCTGGCATCGTGACCATCGCATCACCGGGCAGGTTACCCTCGATGCGATTTTTCCGTACGCCAGGGATCATCTGGCATATCCGGATCTTTTGGAAGAAGGCTTTAAGCCCCATAAAGTCAAGGAAGTGTGGTTCTGGGCGGCGGAAGAAATCAACCATCGATCCGACATCACGGATACCTTCGACCTTAAACTTCAGGCCCTGCGCTGCCACGACAGCCAGATGCAGGAGATGGATGAGCCCAACCCTGAACGCTGGCTGAGACAGCGGTGCAAAGATATCGCTAAAGAAGAAGATTTCGAGCTTGGTGAGGCGTTTCACCGGGTGGAGATATCGAGGTAAAATTGTAGGTTTCAGGTTTCGGGTGTCAGGGCTAAACCCCATATATGATGATAAATTATCGTATGAAACTTCATTAAAAGCGAACCGCAGAACAGAACCGCAGAATGTCGAATATCGAATTTCGAAGGAAGGAATTCTATCGATTTTAGGTAAAGATATAGACGGAGCGCAGCGATACCTCCCTTCGAAATTCTGCGGTTCGCTGTTCTATAACTCCAGACGAAGGATCATCCCATGGACAACGCAAATATAACCGTTTACGGAGCTCACTGGTGCCCGGATTGTCGAACCAGCAAGCAGTTTTTAGGTGAACACCAGATCCCGTACAATTGGGTCGATATTGAAGAAGACCTGGAGGGTGAAAAGTTTGTCATCGATAAAAATGAAGGCAAACGCATTATACCGACCATCGTATTTGCCGACGGTTCTATTTTAGTTGAGCCGACAAACGCCGAGCTGGCAGAAAAGCTGGAATTAAAAACCACGGCCAGCCGCAATTACTATGACTTGATTGTTCTGGGCGGCGGGCCGGCCGGCCTGACAGCGGCCCTTTATACGGCGCGCGAGGCGATCGACACCCTGGTGATCGAGCGAGCTGCTTTTGGCGGCCAGGCGGCCGGCACGGAAAAATTGGACAACATGCCCGGATTCCCCGACGGGGTGGCCGGGATTGAATTCTCGCGGCGGCTGCGTCAACAATCTGAACGCTTTGGCGTGGAGCTGCTGCAGGCTCAGGAAATAGCCAAAATTTCTCATCGCGATAATTTTCATGGGGTTCAAACTTTTGACGGCAGCCAATACAGCGCCAGTGCGCTGCTGATCGCCACCGGAAGCCGATATAGACGTCTGAATGTTCCGGGTGAATCGGATTATCTGGGAGCCGGGGTTCATTTTTGTGCCACCTGCGATGGACCATTTTACAAGGGTAAACAGGTGGCCGTGGTTGGCGGCGGCAACAGCGCAACGGAGGAAAGCCTGCTGTTGACCAAATTTGCCGATCAGGTGACGATATTGGTCCGCAGCGATCATTTCAAGGCCAGTGCCGTAATCCAGGAAAAAGTCCTGTCACACCCGAAGATAAAGGTGCGCTGGAATACACAAGTCAGTGAATTTATCGGCCGGGAATCAAAGTTGACCGAATTGAAATTATTAAATAACCAGACCGGCGCTAGTGAAATTTTTCCGATAAACGGGGTATTCATATTTATCGGTCTTGACCCCAATACCGGATTTCTCGCCGGAAGCCGAATTGCCCTGGACCCGTGGGGATTTGTCATTACCGGCCACGCGCTGTTGCAGCGGGATCAGCGGCCGCAAGGGTTTGAGGACCGTGATCCGTATTTGCTGGAAACCAGCGTCCCCGGAGTATTTGCCGCCGGCGACGTGCGAGACACCAGCACCAAACAAGTGGTCAGTGCCGCCGGTGAGGGCAGTACCGCCGCACTGTTAATCCGGGAGTATCTTAAAAGCGTATAACTTAAAACTATGGCAATTGTTTTACTCGAGGGCGGTGCTGAATTTAATGGTCAGATGGCCGTTGCCGACAGACTGGCGATTCAACTGGCCGGCGGTCCCGATGCAGCGATAGCCATTCTGCCAACGGCTGCCGCACCGGACAATAATCACCAGCGCGCCGGACAAAATGGCGTCAACTGGTTTAAAGATCTGGGAGCGAGAAACGTTGCCGCCTTGGCGTTAATCGACCGCACTTCCGCTGATGACCCCGCAATCGGTGAGGCCCTGGCGCGATCCAGGCTGATTTATCTGCTGGGCGGATTTCCGCGGCATCTGGCCCAAAGCCTGCGGGGCAGCCGCAGCTGGCAGGCGATCATGTCCGCCTATCAGGCAGGGGCTGTGATTGCCGGCAGCAGTGCCGGGGCGATGGTGCTTTGCGAATACTACTATGATCCGGGCTCCTCCCGCGTAATGGAAGGACTCAAACTCATCAAGGGCCTCTGCATTTTGCCCCACCACGACACGTTCGGCAAAGACTGGGCACCCCGGTTGAGTCAATTACTTCCGGACAGCGTTTTACTCGGCATCGATGAAGAAACCGGTCTGATCTGCGACATATCAGCACAAACCGGGCGCGTGCATGGTAAAGGCAAGATTACCGTGTACCATGACAGCCTGATCGACCGGATGGAACCGGAGCAGGAATTTAACCTGAAGCTGCTAAATATTTAAGGATTCTCAAATGCCATTGGGCAGGGGCAAAATCGTACTGATGGGCTCGGGGGAAATGACGGCCACGATGGTGGAGGTTCACAAGGGCCTGCTAAACCAGTTGGGTCGGGCGCCGCAGGCGGCATTTCTGGATACACCGGCCGGCTTTCAATTGAATGTGGATCAAATCTCCCAAAAAGCGGCTGAATATTTTCGCAATCATGTTCAACAGCCGCTGGCGGTTGCCTCCTTCAAATCGCGGGAGCATACCACCGATTTTGACGCCGAAAAGGCGTTTCGCATTCTGCGCGAATCGACTTATATCCTGATCGGTCCGGGAAGCCCGACCTATGCGGTAAACCAGTGGCGGGGATCGCCGGTACCGGAGATCTTCACCCAATGCGTCAATAACGGCGGCTGTCTGGTCGCCGCCAGCGCCGCCGCCCTGACGGTGGGGCGCTTGACCCTGCCGGTGTATGAAATTTACAAGGTCGGCCAAAATCTGCACTGGGTGGAAGGCGTTGACATCCTGGGCAAATTCGGCTTTGATCTGGTCGTAATCCCCCATTGGAACAATGCCGAGGGCGGCACCCACGATACCCGGTTTTGTTTCATGGGGCAGCCGCGTTTTCAAAAGCTCGTCACCCTGATGACCGAGCAAGTTCCTGTTTTGGGCCTGGATGAGCACACCGCCTGTATTATGAATTTGGCAACCGATGAAGCGCAAATAAAAGGCATCGGCACGGTTACCTTAAGGCGTGATGACCGGGAAATAACATTCAAATCCGGCGATCGATTTCCGCTCAACGTCTTGCGTGACGCCGCCGGTGAGTCAGCGTGGCAATCCCAAGCGGCGGCGGCACCCGTGCCCCACGAAGTTGATGACGTCGGGCGAGACACTTTCTGGGATCGGATTCATTCGCTGGAAGCAAGCTTTCACGACGGCCTTGCGGCGCATGATGCCCGGCAGGCCACGAATGCCCTGTTGGAACTTGACCGCAGCATCTGGCAAGCCCAGACCGAGCTGGAAAATGAAGAGTTTGTCACCCAGGCCAGAGACACCCTGCGAGACCTTGTGGTCATGCTGGGCACCGAACTTGCGGCTGCTCCCGGCAACGAAGCGCAATGCCTGGCACCGCTGGTTGAGGGGTTGCTGCAATTAAGGCAAAATTTCAGGGCCAACAAGCAATGGGCCGCAGCCGACGCGATCCGTGATGTCCTAGAGCAAGTCAACATAACCGTGGAAGATGACAAAAACGGCTCAAGCTGGCAGCTGGTATCAAAGGAAGGTTAAGCGGTATGATTCGTCATCCATCAATTTCCGTCTGTTTTATGCTCCCAAACGCCGATGCTGCCTTATCTTCCCTGTTTTCATATCTGAGATCCATGCCGCATGTCAAGCTGTCGGTGCAGCCTCATCTGCCGCGGGATTTGAGTATTTATGATGTTGTCGTTACATCAAGCGCAAAGAATTCAGCCGACACCGTCGAAGCGTTATCGCAATTCGTCAGGGCCGGCGGTGGGTGGCTGATGCTGGTTAATTTATCCGAGCGCACTTTACCGCCGATCTTCGGCGTGCAGCCAGAGCCCTTGGGGCCGGCGGCAGAATTGCGGATTTTATTTGAAAATGCCGGCAATCCGCTGGCCGTTCGGATACCGGACGCGATTTATCTGAAAGGCCGTTATCAGGCGCTGACCCGGACCGCCGATGACAGTCAGACGATACTTTACGCCGACTGGCACTATCGTCATAAAACCGTACTCACGTGCCGGCGCCAGGGCGCAGGCCTGGCTGCCTGCACCTCGTTACAGGACTATGTCCATCCGGACTTTCAACGGATTTTATATCGTATTTTTTGGCAATTGGCCGGCCGGAAGATAAACGAAGGCTCACTGAAAGTCGGAATTTTGGGGTATGCCCCCTCCGTTGGAAAAATCCATGGGATCGGCACGGAAAGTACAACCGGCCTGGGGCTGCGGGCCGTGGCTGATTTTAATCCACAGCGGTTAAAGGCGGCTGGCCGGGATTTTAGCGAAATCAAGACCTATGACTCAGCTGATAATTTAGCAGATAACCCGGATGTGGACCTGGTCATCGTCGCCACGCCGCCGAACAGCCATGCGCGGCTGGGTCTGCAAATGATGGCGGCCGGCAAACATGTGGTCTGTGAAAAACCCCTGGCCCTGAATCAGCGCGAAACCGACGCCATGGTGGCAATGGCCGACAAGCACAATGTCCACCTGAGCTGTCATCAAAATCGACGCTGGGATCCTGATTTTCTGGCAATCAGACAGGCTCTGATGGACGGAATGATCGGGAATCTGTTTTATTTGGAATCCTTTGTGGGCGGTTATCACCACCCTTGCGGATACTGGCATTCAGACGCCCGGGTGTCCGGCGGTACGGCCTATGATTGGGGCGCCCATTATCTGGACTGGATTGTCGCGTTAATGCCGCAGGAAGCGGAGGCGGTGATCGGAACACGCCACAAGCGCGTCTGGCATGATGTGACCAATGCCGATCAGGAGCGAATCCAGATTCGATTTTTCGGTGGCCAAGAAGCCGAGTTCATTCACTCCGATATCGCTGCCGCCCGCAAACCGAAATGGTACCTGCTTGGCGACGAAGGGGCCATCGTCGGACACTGGCGCAATATCACATCCCATGAAATCGATCCGATTCTGTATTACCGGCAGCATGATATTCCGGCCACCGAAATGCCACCGGACCTCACGCTGCACCGCCGACAGGCAAACGGCGACTTGATCAGCATCAAACCGGCCATACCCGAGCGGCGACACTATCAGTTTCACGGTAATCTGGCGGATCATCTTTTGTGGGGAGAACCGATTGCGGCCCCCCTGGCCGACTCGGTTAAAGTCGTTGGTATTCTGGAAGCCGCCGCCCGATCGATGGCAAACGGCGGAAAAAGGGAGGTTTTGCATGGCGGATCGAATTAATTGGGGTGTTTTGGGAAACGCACTGATTGCCCGCAAATGCGTCATCCCGGCCATTCAAAAGTCCCGCAACGGCCGGGTCCAGGCCCTGGCCACCCGCTCGCCGCTGACCGCGGATGAGGTGGTCGCTAAAAATAAAATCGGTCAGGTATATGACAGTTACGCTGCCTTGATTGCCGATCCGGCAGTCGATGCAGTTTACATTCCGCTGCCCAATCATCTGCATCACCCCTGGACGCTGAAAGCCCTGTCCGCCGGCAAACATGTGCTGTGTGAAAAACCGCTGGCCTGCAACGCCCGGGAAGCTCGCGCGATGGCCGATCAGGCGGCGGCATCCGGCAAGTTGCTGATGGAGGCGTTCATGTACCGTTTTCATCCCCGCAGCCGGCGCATCAAGCAGATTGTCGATGAAGGCGGTATCGGTCGTCCCTGCTTAATACGGTCGGCGTTTTGTTTTCATCTGGATGACGCCGTTCTCAAAAGCGGCGGGAATACCCGGTTGAAACCTGAAATGGGCGGCGGGGCGCTAATGGATGTCGGCTGCTACGGCGTCAGTGTGGCCCGCTGGATCACGGCCGCAGAGCCGGCTAAGGTCCAGGCCCAGGCCGTTTATCACCCGGCCGGTGTTGACGTGCATATCGTCGGCACGCTGGCTTTTGCGGATGAGACCCTGGCGGTTTTCGAAGCCAGCTTCATTTCGGCCTTGCAGCAAACCTATACCATCATCGGCCGTAATGGCGCCATCGAACTGCCCCACAATGCATTTGTGCCATGGGAAAACGATGCCGTTTACACCCAGCGCAAACGGGATGAAGAAGACGGTGAAGCCCACCTGGTAAAGGGTGCGGACGAATACCAGTTGATGGTTGAACATTTCGCAGATGCGGTGCTCAAAAAGACTGACTTGTTTTATTCGCCGGATGATAGTATTGCCAATATGCGCGTGCTGGATGCATTATCGGAAGCCGCGCGAACCGGCCGCACGGTGCGTTTATAATTTGGCACGAACCAAAATTGAAAAAATGATCTAAAATTGTGGTATTCTATCGATTTAATAAAATAAGATAGAGCGAAGCGTCTCCTTAATTTTAGTCATTTTAGGCAATTTAGTTTATTTTAGGCATTCGACTATTCCACCATATCAGATTGTTATGATAGGGGCTGAAGTAAAAATTAACATGACAACGTATAGCTAAATATAGACAAGAGTGTGCAGAGTTGAAAGAAGACCGTTTAAAAATCGCGATGCTAAGCATCCATTCCGATCCCATCGGAGAGCTGGGAACCAAAGACACCGGCGGCATGAGCGTTTATATCAAAGAGCTTGCCCGGGAGCTTGGCAGACGCGGACATCGAATCGATATTTACACCCGATCGCAGGCGGGCGCGGATCACGCGGTAACCCATCTTTACGAGAATGTTCGGTTGATCCATCTTGGCATTCCAAACGGCGGCAACCTGACCAAGCTGGCGCTATATCCATATCTGTCGAAATTTTTCCGGGCCCTGGAAGATTTCCGCCAGGCAGAAAATCTGGCCTATGATTTAATCCACAGCCATTACTGGTTGTCGGGTCGGCTGGGCAACTGGGCCCAGAGTCTCTGGAACCGGCCCCATGTGGCCACATTTCATACCCTCGGAGAGATCAAAAACCAAACGGGCGCCGGCGCGCCGGAGCCCGAATTTCGAATCGCCGCTGAAAAGGAGATCGCTCAAGTCTGTCACCGCATTTTGGCTCCGACGGAACGGGAGCGCGACAGCCTGATCAGATTATATGGTGCGCCGGCTGAAAAAATCGGCGTGGTGCCATGTGGCGTCAACCTGGATTTATTCTATCCCGAATCCAAAACGGCGGCCCGCAAAACGCTGGGTTTGGATCCGGCGGATGTCATCCTTTTGTGTGTCGGTCGATTCGACCCGCTAAAAGGCTTGGACACATTGCTGGGCGCCATGACTTACTTCAGGGATCATCCTCGGATTCGACTGGTGATCGTGGGCGGTGACGGTGAGGATACCCCCGCATATCGATTACTGGCACAAAAAGCCAGGCAGTTGGAAATTACTGACAAGGTGATGTTCGTGGGGCGAATCGACCAGCCCGATTTGCGGCCATATTACGGCGCTGCGGATGTCCTGGTGATGCCGTCCCATTACGAGAGTTTTGGGATGGTGGGGCTGGAGGCCCTGGCCTGCGGACGACCGGTGGTTACCACCCCCGTAGGTGCTGTCGACAGCCTGGTTCGCAAAGCACAAGCCGGCTGCGTCGTACCCGATCTATCGCCCTGCTCCCTGGCCGATGGAATTCAGTCGATTGTCAGTGATCAGACCATCCCGGCAGCTGGTCTTATCCGCCAATCCATTCTCGAATACAGCTGGTCCAATGTGGCGTCCACCGTCATCGCAGAATATGCAGGCGTAATCAGACAGCAGTTTTTTGAAGATGAATTGCCAATGCCGGTTAAAGCGTCATGTGGTTGATTGAAGCCGGGTTTTCAGATTGGTTTTGATTTTGCCGCACACAGGGCAATTCTGCATTTTCAGGGGTTTTTCCAGGCCGCTCCTGGAAATCAGCGCTTCATCTTGAAACAGTTCCAGGGTCGGCCCGTCGGCGGTAACCGCGCCTTCGTAAAGCACAATCGTTCTCTCGCACAGATCCACCGCCATATCCAGATCATGGGTGGCAATAACTTTAGTGTGCTTAAAGGTTTTGAGCAATTCGATGAGCCGACGACGCGCCCGGGGGTCGAGACTCGAGGTTGGTTCATCCATCACCAGGATGTCGGGCGACATCGAAAGCACGGTCGCGATCGCAACCGATCTCTTTTCCCCACCGGAAAGCCGGTAAGGGGGCCGTTCTTTCAGATGGGGTACCCCGACCGTTTCGAGCGCCCGCGTCACCACATCTTCAACTTCTTCCGGCCGGCAGCCCGAGATTCAGGGGTCCGAAAGCCACATCATCAAAAACCGTGGGCATAAACAGCTGGTCGTCCGGATCCTGGAATACCATCCCAACCGTTCGCCGAACGGCTTTAAGATTTTTTTTGCTCAGGGGATAATCCCCGATTCGCAAGGTTCCCCGGGTTGGAATGAGATACCCGTTTAAATGCAGCAAGAGTGTGGATTTACCGGCCCCGTTCGCACCCACGATGGCCACCGATTCACCGTGCGTGATGCGAAAAGATACGTTCTTGATGCCCGGGTTTCCATCCGGATAGGTGTAGCATAAATCCCTGGCCTCGATAATATGGTGACTCATATGAATAACTCCGTAACGGCCCGCCCCAGCGCCGCGGGAATATTGTATAACCGCATGACCAGAAAAAAAGCCAACCAGCCGCAGATAAATCCGATTTCAAGCGGACCGAACCTTAACGGTCTCAGAATTTTAATGTTGCCGTCAAATCCGCGGCAGCACATGGCCAAATAAATCCGCTGAGCACGGTCCAGTGTTCGCAACAGCAAATGGCCCACCAGGGGTCCAAAGGTCTTAAGGCCGCCACCGCCGGTTCCGAACGCCCGCAGCGATCTGGCTCTGACCAGCCGCGACGCTTCCTCGACCAGAACAAACAGGTAGCGGTATAAAAACATCAACTGCACCACGAAAACCCGGGGTGTGCCGAGTTTTTCCAGTGCCGCGCAGACCGCATAAAAACCGGTGACGGCAATCAGGATCAACGCCGCACCGACCGTCAGAACAAATCGGATTAGAATGGAAGCAAATGATATCCAACCGCCGGATATACCCAGGTCACCCAATCTGACAAGAACCTCCCGGTCTATCAGCGGATTAAAAATACCGATCATAACGGCAAACGGCGACACCAGGATTAATTTTTTCAGCAAGTAGACCGGCGGCACATTGCCCACGGCGCACAGGAACACCGGATAAATGAAAAATGGGATGAGGGCTGCGATTTCATATTTGTCGAAAGAGACTACCGTGGTGATAAAAACAAGGGTGGTTATCAATTTGGCACGCGGATCCAGCCGGTGGACGGGGGTGTGCTGGGAAGCCAACGTATCCATGTAGCCGATGTCGAAAAAATGTTTATCGATTTTTGCCATTGGCAGGTTGAAGCCAGGAATCTTGACCCGGCGCACCGGATCTTCGATGTTGGAATAAATCGGGCAGCGGCAACCCCAGCCCCGGCCCCTTCACCAAACGTGAAAATTTCGTTCAGGTTCGAATGCGCTTCTTACGACGATTGAGTATCCATCCGATCAGACCGGCCATCAGCAGGGTCAGTATTCCGCCCACCAGTCCGGATGCGGTTTTACCCACATCAACAACTGTTTCGGTATGATGTTCTTGCGCCGCCGGTCCGGCCGCTTCTGATTTAAGGCCGTAATCGGGCAGCAGGGCGGTTTTTTGCTGAATTTTATCCAATGCGGCAGGCACACCCGGTTGCGGGGCCTCCGGTTCCTTCGTACCGGCGGTCATAAATATAGACCATTCCAGACCATCCGGATTGGCGGAGGCAAACCAGCTCAAAATCCCGCCCGTAACCACGGCGGCAGCCAACAACCCGATCAGCAAATTGCGGAGGGAGCCTGCGCCGACCGGTGTCGGATCGGTCGCGGCACTTAAAATTTCCGGACGCATTTTCCAGACAAAAGCCACGACGGCTGAAGTTGCCAGACCTTCGACCAGACCGATGGCCAAATGGATCGGTTGCATGACCAGCACAAATGTACCGAAAGGCAGCTCCGACACACCGGAGACCACTGTCTGAACCACAACGCTGAAGGCACCCAGTTGAAGCGCGACGACGGCCGAAATGGCAGCGGCTGCCAGCAGCCGTTTTTCGCCGGGTCGCTTGCCGACGATTGTTTTGTAAATCAACGGATAGGCGATAAAACAGGGAAAAAAACCGAGGTTAAAGATGTTACACCCCAGTGCCAGCAGGCCACCGTCGGCGAAAAACAACGCCTGGACAGCCAGCACCGAGGCCATGGTCAGAAACGCAGCATAAGGCCCAAGCAAAATCGCAAGGATCATCCCGCCCCCGATGTGTCCGCTGGAACCGGTGCCGGGTATGGTAAAGTTGATCATCTGGGCCGCGAAAATAAACGCCCCCAACACTGCCATCAGCGGAATTTTTTGATCATCCGGATCTTGCCGAACTTTTTTGGAACAATATCCGATTATACCGGCGCTGGCGGCCCACATGGTACCGCCGACAGCGGGCGAGATTAAGGCATCTGCCATGTGCATATGATTACCTCCTAATTAAATCCGCAGGCGTTTATTTATTGAAACCACATCATGTTCGCGCATGATTTATGCCATAGCCGGATTGAATATTTTAGGAATGCGATCGGTTTAAATTGAAACGACACAGCGCAGCGATTCAACAAATCTTCAATCTTCATTCGTCAATCTTCAATTTCGGCTTGCCCGGGTTAGGATTATCCCAATTACGAGGACCAAAGTACATCGCCGCACAGGGTGGCGTCAAGGCCTCTGGCAGAAAAATCCTCAAACGCCCGCCTTTCTTTCTCTAATACCGTGGACTCTCCATGGCCGGGATAAATCAGGGTGTTGTCGGGCAAAACGAAAATTTTGCCGGTTAACGACTCCAGGATTCGCTTGAAATCAGCCGGAGATCCGGTTCTGCCCGGCCCTCCCGGGAATATGGTATCACCGGCGATCAGATAATTTGCGGTCAAAAAACACACGCTGCCCGGGGTATGCCCCGGCGTATGCAGCACCGACAATTTAATATCGCCGAAAGAAATTGCATCGCCATCACTCAGCAATTGATCCGCTGACACCGGCAAGCGGCCGGCATCATCGGCATGGGCGGCGATCGGCAGGTCGAGGGTCGATTTTAATTCGGCCAGGGCGCCGGTATGGTCCATGTGATTGTGCGTAATCAGGATATATTGGGGACGGGTTCCTTTCAGCCGTTCCAATATTTTCCCGGCATCGGCCGGCGCATCCACGACCACGCTCTCACCGGTCCTGCTGCAAATTAAGATATAGGCATTCGTACCGTATGGTCCCAGTTCAAGTTTCTCAATTTGAATGTGGTCGTCTTTAACAACGCTTGTCATGTCTATCTCCTTGATAGCTGATATTTATATCATATTGAGTTGGTTTAAAAGCTGAACGTCCAGCATCGAACATCCAACTTTGAACATCGAATAATGATGTCGCTAAGCGCCTAATCGAATGGAAACCGTCAAGCCGACCGCAAGCGCGGCGGCATGATAAATACCCGGCGCAACCCTTCCTGCAGCGATATGGCCTCCTCCGGGCAAAAACGGGAGCAGACGCCGCAGCCCAGGCAGGCGTTTTCATCCCGCTGCGCCAGCCCATCTTCATTCAGGGCAATGGCATCCGTGGGGCACCACTCCACGCAGGTTCCACAGCCGCTGCAGGCTTGCTGGTCGATCACGGAAAGGTGGTAGGTGGAGTTGATCAGCGGCAGCGTGCCTTTGCGCCACAGACCCAGCGTATCGCAGCAGTCCTTGCAGCAGTTGCAGATGCTCGTTTCCGGACTGGATTCCCGGGAACCCGGGTGAAAGGCTTTGTGAATCAACCCGGCCTGGGCGGCCTCAGCCATGATTTTGCGAGCTTCCGCTTTGGTGATTTTTTTGGCAAACCCCTGTGCCGCCGTGTGCCGGGCAGATTTGCCAAAGGTAAAACAATTCAAGGTTGGCGCATGGGTGTTGCAGTCATCTCCCAGTAGACTGCGCCGTTGACGGCAAAAGCAATATCCAACGGCGATGTCGTCAAACTTATTGATAATCTCTTCAACTGTCTGACTTGGCAATACAAATTCTTCGGAATTATCCAGGGTCTTTTGAACCGGAATGATCTTAATCGGCTTGCCGTCTTCCATTAATTTGTTGGGCACGGTTCGATCTACAGCTGGGGAGGCAATGAACAAGGGTGCAAGGGTTTCATAATTGTCCTGGATCTGATCTTTGAGTTCTTCGAGCAGCTTTTCAAACAACCCGGCCAGTTCTTTCTCTTGCTGGCTTCCGCTCAGCTCCACCATAAATTTATATTCCATCAGGCCGACCAGCATGAGCGGTAAAAGCCGGTAAATCATGACACCGGAGGAACTGGGTTGATTGAAAATGAGCCCCTTCTTTGCCAGGCTGGTAGCCAATTGATCGATTTTTTCCTCTGAAAGCCCACTCGTTTCGACCAGCTGTGCCAATGTTTGGGAGGGTTTGTCGTCGAATGCACAGATCAAATCGAGTTCTTCTTCATTTGCCCCGACAACGGCTACGATAATTGCAATTGCCGTCTCACTTACCGGAAATTGAACCAGGCCCTGTTTACAGACCACGCCGGTTGCCTTTCTAAACTTTTTCTCCAAAGTAATTTGCGCCATGAATTTTTCCCCTTTCATGAAAAGATAAAGGTTCACAGGTTTAAGGTTCAATCTTCAGTCTTCAATCTTCAATTCCGGCTTTGCCGGGTTGGGTTATATTAATACCAACCCGGAAACCGACCCCATAGGCACATCCCTCGGATCAGTTTCTCGGATGATCTTATCCATGTGCCAGCCGGCCGCTTGCAGCAACTTAGAGACATTGATTCCGAAGCCGGACATGGATTGACGAGCGCGGTCAGGATGGCGACAGGCACCGCCTTGAGCCAGCACGCGGCAATCTGTGTGATCCCGGCAAAAAAGCTTTTTGCAGGAGCCGCCGGCCAAGCCTTTTGAATGGGAGTATCCCATTTCAACGGCTGCCCGTTCGATATCGGCCGCAATTTCATGCAGCAGCTGGAATATTTCGCGCCGCTGATTTGATAGCAGAATCTCTGAAGGGACATCGATCTTAAAAACGATTGCCTGCTGAAAGGCTTTTTGGAATTCCCGAAATCCGTCCGGACCGGCGACATGGGGCGGACAGCTGGTGGACAGACCATAATTTTCGCATTGCGGTTCTTGGCAAAGCATTGCCAGATCGTCCTCGATGGAGATTTCACTTGCAGCAACAACCGCCGCGCCACTGGCACCTAAACGGCATGCCCGTTGGATCAGCTCAGCGAGATCCGTTCGAATTTTTTGATGACCATTTCTCAAGATCGACCGACTTCCCTTCAGACTAATACCCAATACCCATTAACGTCCCATTGTCTTTTTTTCACAATTGGGGTTTTAGTTTTCTTTGTACATTCACATTTTCACTGTCGTAGGTGCGAAAAATCAATTTTTCCCGCTCCTGGCGTTCCGGGGGAAAACTGACAGGCTGGTACGAATCTAACCAGCTGATAACCGCTTCCTTCGAAGGAATGGCCGCCATCCCTTCACCGGTCTTTTTGCCGGAAACCGTATCCAGCACAATAGCCGTTTGGCCGTCGGAAACCACGCTGAACGGTATCTGGTAGTCTTCCAGCAGCCTGGCGGCGGCTATTATTTCCCGCTCCCGTGAGCCAAGTGATCCGGCGGCACACTTAATGGCCATAATTCGCATTTTAGCGCTGTTAACGCTGATCACCAGATCTACCTGGGATTGGTAATGTTCTCCGGCAATGGCCATTTCGATGTTGACATCCACCCCGATGTCATCTTTTGAATATCCCTTCTCATGGACCAGATATTGCGCCACCGCCTGCCGGTTTTCTTCGGCTCCGATATTCGGAATCTGCCGGCCGGTGACAAAATCGGTGATCATGGTATAGGGTTTTAATGTATCAGGTGCGCTGTTTGCCATCTCGCAACCTCCAAATAGAACGAACATTGTTTTGCAAGGTCTGGAGGCGTTCCATCGGAGCCAATGAAAGCATCCAGCGAATAAGTGTCAGATCGACTCCGTCGGCGCTGATTTGCTCCTGATCTTTTTCAATATATCCATAATTCGGTTTCTTCAAGAGTCGATGAATCCATGGTTCAGGTTGAGCATGAACACGAACCGCTGAACTTTGAACCCTGAAATTCTGAACGGCTGCTACATATCAGCCATTTTTTGAGAGGACCCTTCAGCGCTGATATGCTTTTCAAGTGAGGGGGTCATAATTCGTTTGGCATCAACCCACAATCCCTCCAGATCATAAAACTCCCTGATCGGTTCATAAAACACGTGGATGATCACATGGCCATAGTCCAGCAATACCCAGTGGCCGTCTTTGGTGCCTTCAACATTGATGGGTTTTATTTTGTGTTTCTTTAAACTGGTTTTAATATGTTCAGCAATAGCGATCACCTGGCGGTTTGACCGGCCGCTGCAAAAAATAAAAACATCCGCATAGGAAGTCATTTCAGCCACATCAAGCGCCACTACATTCATTGCTTTTCTTCCCAGAATCGCCTTGATGTAAAGATCCAAGGGCGGGTCCATGTCCTTTGTCATAAATAAAGTCCTTTAGCGTTGATAAAGTCGGCCACTTTGGGCGGTACGAAAAATTCAATCGACCGGCCCTGGTTAATCAGGTTTCGAATCCGGGTTGAAGAAATATCCAGGCTGGTCACCTTAAAAATATAGATCGGTTGTTTATTCCGGGCGCAATAGCAGCTGCGGGATTCAGAGAAAACATAATCCCCGGATATTTTGGATGCTAAAAATTTTTCCATGATTTTCCAGCCGGGATCTGTGGCAGCACTGCCGGATTGCGGACGGTTAATGATGATAAATGGAATCTGCAACAGCAACTCATCATAGGATTTCCAGCTATCGATCTCCAGAAAGGCATCCATGCCCATAATCAGATAAATCCGGGATTGATCCGGCAGCGAGTCCTTGAAATGGGCAACGGTATCAATGGTGTAAGATGGGCCGGATCGTTTTAACTCAACGTCGGAAATAGTAAGACCCGGGGTATCTTCAAGGGCCTGATTCAGCATATGCAGGCGGTCGGCAGCATCGGCCACTTCACCTGGCATTTTATGGGGCGGCAGAGCCGCGGGAATTAAAATCACCTCATCGAGCTCGAAACCCTCCTTGACCTCCAGTGCCGCCCGAAGATGTCCGATATGAACCGGATTATAAGTCCCGCCGAATAGACCGATATTCATAAAGAGCCTATTAATGGTTATACATTATTGCAAATAAGGCCAGTGCTTACTTATTCGAAACAGTTAGCCTGCTGTGAAATCTCAAATAACAAGCACCAAATTACAAATAAATTCCAAATTCCAATATTCAATGACCAAAACACCTGATTCATTTGGATTTACGAAATAACGGGCCGGTTTCGAATTTTGAATTTCGGTCATTGTGATTTGTTTGGTATTTGTGATTTGAGATTTGGAATTTCGTGGTTGTTCACTACGCTTTCATCAAGCAAGCTTGCTCCTATAATGTAATGCTATTCACGAATTTGCCCATCCCCCTGTACCACAAATTTAGTCGTGGTAAGCTCCTCCAGCCCCATCGGTCCGAAGGCGTGCAGTTTAGAGGTGCTGATGCCGATTTCAGCTCCCAGTCCCAATTGTCCGCCATCATTAAAACGCGTTGAAGCATTTACCAGGACAACGGATGAATCGACCTCGCGCACAAAGCGTTTGGCCCGATCATAACTGCGGGTCACGATGGCCTCGGTGTGCCGGGAGGAATATTTTGCAATATGGGAGATGGCTTCATCCATATCATCGATTACTTTAATGGCGAGAATCAAATCCAGATATTCCGCCGGCCAGTCCGATTCCTGGGCCTTTTGGGCAGCGGATACGATGCGGCAGGTTTTGTCACAGCCTCTGATTTCCACCCCGGCTTCTGTCAACCGTTGTGCCATTTCAGGCAAAAATGCTTCGGCGGCGGCCTGGTGCACCAGCAGCGTTTCCATGGCATTGCACACCCCGGGGCGCTGGACTTTGGCATTTAAACAAATTTCCCGGGCCATTTCGAAATCGGCATCGTCATCGACGTAGACATGGCAAACCCCCTTGTAGTGCTTTAATACCGGAATTTTCGAATGCTGCACCACAAAACGAATAAGCCCTTCGCCGCCTCGCGGAATGATAAGGTCAACGAATTCTTCCTGCTGCAACAGCGCCAGGACCGCCTCGCGCTCGGGCACCGGTACGACCTGGACGGCGGTTTGGGGCAGTTCGGTGCTTGCCAGCGCGCGCTGGATAATTTGCGCCAGGGCCTGATTTGAATAGAATGCTTCGGATCCGCCACGCAGGATGACGGCATTGCCGGCTTTAAGGCACAATCCGGCGGCATCAACGGTCACATTGGGTCGCGATTCGTAGATGATGCCGATGACACCCAGCGGGATTCGCATGCGGGCAACCTGCAGTCCGTTGGGCCGAATCCAGGTCGGGCTCATGGTACCGACGGGGTCATTTAATCCAACGACCTCACTCAGCCCGCTGACCATCGCGGCGATGGTCTCATCTTTAACCGTCAACCGATCGATCATGGCGGCGGAAAGACCCTTTTCTCTCGCCCCGGCCAGGTCTTTTATATTTTCCTGCTGGATAAAATCAGCTTCTTTCTCAAGGCCGGCGGCAATCGATAATAAGGCCGCATTTTTCTGCCCGGAGGACACCCGCACCAGCTGGTTGGCCGCTTGCCTGCCGGCCTGGGCCATTATCGCAATAGTGGTTTCTATAGAAGACATTGAATATTTCCGATATCTATGAAGTAGGGTTGCACATTCGTGCTATAGATGCTCGATTCTCGATGCTGGATACTGGATACAAAATAGGAATTCTATCTTTTAATAAAACGATTAACATCCTTAACTTTAGGCATTTTTTAATTTTAGGCAATTTAGGCATTTCGATGACAGCCTGATGATTGCATAAAATTACAAGGGCGTGATTTCACCAATTGCTATGCTGGATTACCCAACACTTATACCTCATCTTCAGCCGTAATAGCAAGATTGTCCCGGTGTATTATCTCATCATAGGATTTGTGGCCCAGAACCTGTTTTATGCGGTTGGATTTCAGCCCTTTGATTTTATCAATATCGGCCGAGCTATAGTTGACCAATCCGATTCCTAAGGATTCACTACGCTGGTTTTGAAACTCTACCGCAGCACCGACGCCAAAATCACTTTTTACCGCAATAATTCCGCTGGGCAACAAACTTTTGCCGTTATTTAAAATCGCCTTGACGGCGCCATCGTCAATTTTGATGGTGCCTTTGGGCTTCAGGGAATAGGCAATCCAGCATTTGCGGCTGGTCAAGCGCTGCTTCTGCGGCATAAAGTAGGTGCCATGCTTCTGACCAGAGAACAGCTTGAGCAGAATATTCGGTTTATCGCCTTTGGCAATGATCATTGGCACTCCGGCGGAGTTCACCTTTCTGGCCGCTTTGATTTTGCTGATCATTCCCCCGGTTCCCAGGGCGCCGAGAATGTCCCCGGCATACTTTTCAGTATCTTTATTGATGCGCGTGACGGTATCGATCAGTTCCGCATCCGGATGAAACCGCGGGTCCCGGGTAAATAGACCGTTTATATCCGTAAGATTAATCAGCAAACCGGCATCCATCAAGAGGGTGATCATGGCCGCCAGATTGTCATTATCGCCCAGTTTAATCTCTTCTACCCACACCGTGTCGTTCTCATTTATAATCGGCACCACCTGCCAGGACAACAGGGTATTCAGAGTGTTGCGGGCGTTTAGATATCGTTTGCGATTGGAGAGATCTTCGCTGGTTAAAAGAATCTGGGCGACTTTCAGGCCGTGGCGGCCAAAGGCTTTTTCATATTCCATCATCAAGCCGGCCTGCCCGACGGCTGCCACTGCCTGACGTTTGGGAAGTTCCTCCGGCCTGGCGGGAAGGCTGAGTTTTTTGACACCCGAAGCCATTGCCCCGGAAGACACCAGGATCACTTCCAGGCCGTTTTCAATCAGCTTTCCTATCTGGCGGGAGAGGGACCGCATGACTTTTAAATTCAAGCCATTGTCTTCGGTCAGCACGTTGCTTCCCACTTTTACTACGACCCGTTTGGCGCCGTTAAAATTCGATTTACTATTTGCCGCCATGAAATTGGTCCTACCGATGAACTCAGATAAACTATTCACCCAGGTCTGGAACTTGATTAATTCGACACGAGTCAGGCTGCTGCGAGATATTCAACTAACTTTAGTTTCAAGGCTTTAAGCCCCTTGCGGGCTGCAGCAGAAATCAGCAACACCTGCCGGTCCTTGACCGCAGCCTTAAAAATCTCTGCAATCTGCGCGGTGCCCGGCATATCCATTTTATTTAAAACAAGAATCTGGGGCTTTTCCGTCAACAGCGGGTTGTATTGTGCCAGTTCCCCGTTGATGGTTTCATAGCCCGCCAGGGGATTTTGCGGATCGATATTCGAGGCATCAATCAGGTGAACCAGGATCCGGGTCCGTTCTATATGGCGTAAAAAGCGAATACCCAGGCCGGCCCCCTGGTGAGCGCCTTCAATTAATCCGGGTATATCGGCGACGACAAAGGACTCTTCCTGGTCGGGCTGAACCACACCAAGCGTCGGATCGAGGGTGGTGAAAGGATAATCCGCAATTTTAGGGGTCGCTGAAGAAATGACACTGATCAGGGTTGATTTTCCGGCATTGGGCAAACCGATTATTCCAACATCAGCCAGAAGTTTGAGTTCGAGCTTGAGCTTGAAAAATTGGCCGGGTTCACCGGGTTGCGCATAGCGTGGAGCACGGTTGGTGGAGGTTTTGAATCGGGCGTTTCCCTGGCCGCCGCGGCCGCCCGCAGCAGCCATGAACGATTCGCCGGGTTGGGTGAAATCTTTCAGTAAATCATTGGTTTCTGCATCGCAGACCAGCGTTCCCGGCGGTATTTCGATGGTGAGGTTTTCGGCTGTTTTACCGGTTTTGTTCTGGCCCTGGCCATGGGCACCGTTTTTAGCCTTAAACTGCCGCCTGAATCGAAAAGGGTATAACGTGCGCCGGCGCGATGTGCTTTGCAGAATTACATCACCACCTTTGCCCCCATCGCCACCGTCCGGACCACCGCGGGGAACAAATTTTTCACGCCGGAAACTTACACACCCGCGACCGCCGTCTCCGGACTGAACGGTAATGAACACTTCATCAATAAATTTCACTCTGCATGAACACTCACTTTTTTACGATCGCGTCCCAGTCTTTCATAAGCCACGGTACCGTCTATTTTGGCAAAGATGGTGTAGTCCTTGCCTAGACCGACGTTAATACCCGGATGAATTTTAGTGCCCAGCTGGCGCACCAGGATACTGCCGGCTTTTACCTTTTCTCCGCCAAAGCGTTTGACACCACGTCGTTGGGCATTGCTGTCGCGACCGTTTTTTGAACTGCCCCCTGCTTTTTTATGAGCCATTTTTAAAACTCCTAATTTATCCGCCTTGAAATATAACGATTCCAAGGCCTTAAGTTTATTTCAGATCGCCTGCCGGCATTTACAGAAGACATCATTGCAACTGTTAAACGATGTTTATTCTTCGTCCTTCTCCTGTGGGACCGCTTTTTTGGCTGCGGACGCTTTGGTTGCAGGCTTCTCCGCGGCCGACATTTCTTCCGCGGCAGCCGTCTTGGTCTCCGTTTCCGTGGGTGCTTTCTGCTTGGCCTCAGCTTCCTTGGCCTCGATCTTTGCGGCTGCAGGTTCAGCTGCGGCCGTTTCGTTTTCCGGCTTGACCTCGTCCGCTTTTTGCGGCGCTTCTTCAGTCTTAGCTGCCGTAGGGGCGATACTGTCGATTTGCACCGCCGTAAATGTCTGGCGATGACCTTGTTTGCGGCGGTAGCGTTTGCGTTTTTTGTACTTAAAAACGATAATTTTTTTGGCCTTGCCCTGTTCGACAATGTGCCCTTCAACGGCGACATTATCCAGCACGGGCTGGCCAATGCTGACATTTTCCCCGTCTGAAAACAGCAAAACCCGGTCAAACGTTACGGGACTGCCGACATCCCCGGGGATCTTTTCAACTCTTAAAACTTCACCTTGCTGGACTTTGTATTGTTTTCCGCCTGTATTGACTACCGCGTACATCGGATTGGCCTCCATGGATTGTGGTTCAAGGTTCAGGGTTCAAGGTTCAAAGGTTTTTAAATATCGATTCCCCTATTTTTTGGGTACCTTATCTTGGCGTTTAAGTCTTTAATAGTGAACGTTGAACCATTTAAGCTACGTATAATATTATCTCTGATTCAAAATTTGCAAATATTAATCTTTTCGAGTGATTTGTCAAGCAAATAATTAAGCCGCGATAATTAATCCGCTTTGGAAATTAGCCCATTTCGGGTGCCATCAGGCCTTTGTGGAGCAAAGCCATTCTTTAGTCGCAAATGCCGGCGGATTAATTATATTATGCTGCGCGTTTTTCAATTGATCTTTGTTGCCGGTATAAATAGAAAATTAGTCGGAAAATTAAATTTTGCTTGATTCCTGAAAAACTAGGTTGAAAATTATTGGTAAATAGACAAATGATGATTCAGGCATATATTTATAAATGAAGAGTAGTCGATGCGAGATAAAGAACAGCGCCAATAAATATGCGAAGCATAAGATTAATTTATCTGCCCGGTGAAAGTCGAATCAATTTTCTACTTTTTCAGGGAACCGAACTACCATGTCGAATCCTGTTATGGTAATTTTATAGGGGGGAGAAATTAGGGGGAATATTTGAATACGACGATTCAACAACAGATTATCCACTGGGACCGGACATCCAATAGGTCAACGAATAAGGACCTGCTAGGCGAAGAACCGCTTTCGATTCGTATTCAGGGAAACCCATACTCGGTCGTCATGCGCACCCCGGGGGATGAAATCGAGCTGGTGGCCGGATTTTGCCTGACGGAAGGAATAATTGACACGCCGGATGATTACAAATCACTGGCTTTCTGTGATGGTGAGGATACCAATACGGTTGCCGTTACGCTGGTGCCGTCGCGGCGTGAACAGATATCCCAGATCCTGGATCGCCGGGGCTTTATCAGTCAAACCAGCTGCGGCCTGTGTGGCAAGGAGATCGTGAAAGACCTTTTTCAGAAAATTCAGCCCCTCGAGAACAACGGCCGTATCGACATCAGCCGGGCACACGCCTGTCTGGAAAAAATTATCCGGCATCAGCCATTGCGCCACCAAACTCGTGCAGCTCATGCGGCTGTTTTATTTGATTCGGATTTTGAACTATTGGCTGCGGCCGAAGATGTCGGACGCCACAATGCACTGGATAAAGTTATCGGAAAAGTATTTCTGGCTAAAAAGCTTGATCAGGCCGAACTGCTGGTCCTGTCATCCCGCATCAGTTTTGAGCTGGTTCAAAAAGCAGCCCGGGCGCGCATCCCCATTATTTTAGCCATATCACGGCCCACGGCCCTGGCGGTGCAGCTGGCCACGGAACTCAATATCACCCTGGCAACGCAGTCGACGGATGGACCGGGCTTATACATTTTTTGCGCCGCCCAGCGTCTCATCGACGGCAAGCAATAAAGCGCAGGGGGCAAGGCGCAGAGGGCAGATGGTAAAGCGGATGGTTTAGAGCGCATGGTACCGGAAGGAAATTTAGCCTTCGATAGCCTCTCTTCAATAGGCCCCCTTCGAGGGCTTCAGGATCTAACCGCGGGGTTTAATGACAGGGTCGAACGATCGATCTACATAAATTAAATAGACAGAGCGACTTGTCGGGTCGCAGCCGAAGGCGAAGCCTGAAGCGATTCCTTAATTAGTCAATCTTCAATCTTCAATCTTCATTCATAGAGCCTCCCGGACCCTTACGAACAATCTCAGGTGGGACCGCATCCCGCTGACGATAAACCATTTTCGGGATCGGGTGCGGCGGCAGCGGGCTTATCCGCAGTGGTCGCCGCTGCCCGTCTGAAACGGATATTAAGTGAGGTAAGCATGCGGTAAAGCGGCTTAAGCGATAAAACCAGCACCACAAACGCAGCGGCCCACTGAACCCACAGCGGAATTACTTCGGAGGCCTGGCCTACCATGGCCTGGGCTGAAATTCCCATGTAGTTGTAGACTTGATCGACAACCAATCCGAAAAATACGGCCGATACCGCAATCGTCCCCAGGTAAATTGCCGTGGCTCGTTTGCCGAGAATTCCCGTGACAACCGTCAGCGATGCCACATTCGTGGCGGGTCCGACCAATAAAAAGACCAGGGCCGCTCCCGGACTGACGCCTTTTAAAATCAGGGCCGCAGCAATCGGGGTTGAAGCGGTGGCACAGATATATAATGGAATTCCAATGGCCAGCATGAGCAACATGGCCGATAAACCGGATCCCAGATATCTGCTGAAAATATCATCCGGGATCAACACCGTGATGAACCCCGCCAGCAGCACACCGAAAAGAAACCATTTTGCAATATCTTCCCAGAGATCGCTAAAGGCGTAGGTCACTCCGGCCTTGATTTTTTCAAAAACCGTGTGGTGACCTCGGTGGGTTGCCGGATCACAATTTTGACCGTCACAGCAGTTGTCGACCGGGCAGCTGAGATCCGGTATGATCCGTTGGTTTTGACCGCTATTGTCCAACAGATTTTCGGCTATCCCGGCGAATGTCGCGGTGACAAAGGCCACCAAAGGTCTGGCCACCGTCATGATCGGATCCAGCAGGGCATAAGTAATGGAAATGGAATCCACGCCGGATTCCGGGGTCGAAATTAAAAAAGCGGTCGTGGCGCCGTTGTTGGCGCCCTGTTTGCGCAGCGACACGGCTGCCGGCAGGACCCCGCACGATCACAACGGAATCGGGATACCCAGAAAAGCCGCTTTAAAAACGGATGAAAATCGCCCCCGGCCCAGGTGCCGGACCACCGAATTCGGATTCAGAAATACCCGCAGCAGTCCACTGACCAGCAACCCGAATAAAATATAAACCGAAGCCTCGCGCAGGAGGTGCCATGATGCTGATAATACTTCAATTATAAAATTCAAAACCTTTTTATGCTCCTAGTTTTGTTGATATAGTTTGTTGTGTTAATTGAGCTTATTGAGTTCGTTGAGTGGATGCCGTTGAATGAGCTGTCATTTAACCGAATCAACGTAATCACCCAACAGTTTTCCGACTTCCGCATTCCGACTTCCGACTTCAAAACCTAATATATGATCCGCCCTCACCATTGATCAAGGCTTTTTTTGTGAAATCAGAATTATCTAAAGAATGCTCCCTAATTACCGATAGATTAATCATCAGCAGTGTCCTTGAGCGAGGCTTTGAAACGATTTGAATTAAATGAATTCATCAGGTTATCTCCATCGCTGATTTAGCTTTTGTAAACATTTAATGAAAGACGCGTATGAACAGAATAATCAGGCAAAAAGCCGGTTTGACACGGCTAAGATTTATCATTGTGCCTTTGGTATTGGTGGTCGGCATCGCCACGATTTCCCTGGCTTTGGCCAACTATGAAAAAAAGCGGAATATGAGACATATCTATACCAAGGGCAACTATCTGGTCAGTCTTATCGCGACGCATCCCATCAGCAGTTTAGGCAAAGAACGGCGGGATATTATGCTGAAAACACTGGCAAAATTTACATATCCGGAAGGGGTGGCCTACTGTATCATCCATGACGCAGCGGGTCTTCCGATGATCGTTTTAACGCCCAAAGATATGGTGGGGAAAATACCACCGGCCGTTAAAACGAAATCCTTATACGCCATCGGGTTGACCCAGCAAAAGTATCGACTGAATGGATCCCAAAATATATTGTATGAATTTGCCACGCCGATGTTTGAAAACGGTCAAAAAACCGGAACCGTAAGGATTGGATTCAACCTGCCGGAGACAGCATTCTTCTCGATAGAGCGCATGAGCCTGCTTGCCATGATCTGCTTCCTGATTATTGCGGCGGTCACGTTTGTCTACTACGGGATCACCCAGGTGCTGCGGCCCCTGACGCACATCCCATCTGAGTTGACCACATTAAATGACGATTCAGCGGCGAGCAGTGAAAATTTCCAGGACTCTTACAGTATTCACACCCTGGTTCAAAGACTCGGTCAGGCATTAACGCGTTTGGAAAAAAAGCTGAAAGAAACCGAATCCGAAAACGTGGAACTATCCACCCAACTCGGCGTGGCGACATTCGAAAAAAATCAGATTGTCAACATTCTTGACACTACCAACTACGGCGTTGTGATCACCGATATCCAGGACAACATCACCCATGTGAACACGTTTGCGCTGAACCTGATGAACAAGGAGCTGGCCGAGGTGATCGATCGTCCCATCGCGGAAGCACTGCCCAACCAGGACATCACTCAATTCGCCACCCGCAAAGGATCTACGCAACCTGTATCTACTCCTAACCATATAGAGACCACTTTTGACGATTTGGCACCGGATGAGACATTTCGCGTCACGTTTTCCTACCTGAAGGATGACGACGGTACGCCGATCGGCAAGATGATTTCACTCAAAGACGTCACCCATGAAAAACTAGGTGAAAAGACCATGAAAGAGTTTGTGACCCAATTAGCCCACGAACTCAGGACGCCTTTGACCACGATTACGGCCTACAATGAGATGCTGATGGATGGTGAAATCCAGGATCCTGAAGTCAAAAAAGAATTTTACAACACCATCAGAGATGAAACCAGCCGCCTGAGCAATTGATCTACAACCTTCTGAATATGTCAAAAATCGAGCTGGGCGGTCTGACATTCAACAAAGAATTGGTGCGCACGGACTGGCTGTACCAAGACTGTATCAATGCCGCCGAGGCTGCGGCCCTCAAGAAGCAAATTAAGGTTGAAAAACTGATGCCCGATAATTTTCCGACATTGGTCGGTGACAAAGAGCAGCTCAAAGTCGCCATTAACAATGTCCTGAGCAATGCCGTCAAATATACGCCGGAAAACGGCAGCATTACATTCTCGCTCTACGAATCCGATCAGCATGTCATTTTTGAAATTTCCGATACGGGATACGGTATTTCGAAAGAGGATCGTCCCCGCATATTCGATAAAACTTTCCGGTCATCCGATCCTCGTATTGCTGAGCAACCCGGCAGCGGTTTCGGCCTGGCGATAACCGAAGCGATCATCAATCACCACGGCGGGATGCTGGAAGTCGAAAGTGAACCCGGCAAAGGAACCCAAATTACGATTCGCATACCGCAGGAGGCATACGACCTTGGAAGTCAATAAGAAAGTCCTGATCGTCGACGATGAAGCCCCCATCAGACGGGTGCTGGAGTTCAAATTAAAAAATAGCGGATACCGGGTACTGATCGCCAAAAACGGCGCGCAGGGACTTGAATTGATTAAAACCCATCAGCCGGATGCGGTCATCACCGATATCATGATGCCGGAAATGGACGGCCAACAGCTCTGTGAGCAAAGCAATGCGCTGAAGAAGGAACGGCCGTTTTTGACCATCGTCGTCACCTGTCGAATTGCCCAGGACGAGCAACAGTGGATAAACCAAATGCAGGATACGCTGTTTATGGAAAAACCCTTCAGCCCGGCGCGGCTGGTGGAATGTATTGATCAATACCTTGGAATAAAGCGGTGATAAGTTTGGATGTCGAACCTTTCACAGGATTATTTTCCAGTCTGGCGGCCCTCAGCCAAATAAACGTCG
The DNA here is from genome assembly GCA_963710795.1 of uncultured delta proteobacterium. Lineage (GTDB taxonomy): Bacteria > Desulfobacterota > Desulfobacteria > Desulfobacterales > JAFDCJ01 > JAFDCJ01. The sequence continues at coordinate 43,112 of CAVQBT010000026.1, read as the reverse complement.
AAGTCTGGAATGAGACCCAACCTGTGTTCTCGTCGACAGCGAGGCCGCAGGAGATTTCTGTTTCCAGAGAAGCGCGGGATTTTTCAGAGCGCGTCAGGCGCCGGGCGACGTTCCAGCATGCCGTGTTGGGGGACCAACAGCATGTGTTCGGCATACCGGTCAGCAATGGGCAAGAATCCATCGGAGCCTTGATTGCTTACCCGGCCAACGCTGCCCGGGGGCGCATATTGCACGTCATTTGATGAGCGGCAGGAAACGGGGGACGAGGAGATGGAGCGGCTGCTCGGCCATCTGGCCGGGCTCATCGAACAGCACTGCGGCAGCCAGACAGAGATTGAATCCCTGGCCTCGGAGCTCACCAAAGCCCTTGAAGATATCTATGTATACTCGACCGTCGCCGGTCAGATCAAGTCATTAAAATTTCCCGGTCACAAGCAGACGGATCTGGCCGAGGATATCATGGAAGCAATGCGCATGGATCTGGTCTTCATTGTGATGCCGCAACGGGAGGAAAACAACTGTCATCGTCAACCGCAAAGATTTTGGTTTGGACCCGCGCGATCTGAAATCATTTGTCAAAAATCTGAACGCCGCCATCTTACGCGATCCCGCCCAAGAGACCGAAAACTATTTTATGGTCAATGAGTCCAATCAAGACCCGGTATTCAGCAAATTGCATCCCAAGGACTACCGTTTTTTGGCGGTCAAGATTCAACACGAAGGCAACCTTTATGGCTGGCTGGGGTTAGTGTCCTTTAAAATCGATGAAATATTCAGAAGGAGCGAATTGAGGCTCTTGATGAGCATGGCCGAACAATTGGCCCTCGTGATTTTCGGCTCGGATTTGTATTATGATCTGGAGCGCCTGCTGATTCATGTGGTCAAATCCCTGGTCAACGCGATTGAAGCCAAGGATGAATACACCCGAGGACACTCGGAGCGTGTCAGCCATTACTGCATGCGGCTTGCCGATAATCAGCGGATGAACGATAAAGAAAAAAAAGTGCTGCAGCTGGCGGCGCTGTTACACGACATCGGTAAAATTGGTACGCCGGGGCAAATTTTGAAAAAACCGGAGTCTCTCGACGATGAGGAAATGAAGCGCATCAAAGAACATCCCCAAAAGGGATATGACATCTTAAAACCGCTTGAACAATTGTCCGATTCGCTGCCGGGCATTCTCCACCATCATGAACGCTATGATGGTCAAGGGTACCCCGCGGGGCTGAAAGGCGCGGAGATTCCCTACCATGCCCGCCTGATCGCGGTGGCCGACACGTTTGACGCCCTGACGACGAACCGGGCTTATCGAGCCGCCAGATCGCCCGCCGAAGCCCTCGCGATCATGGAAAAGGAAGCCGGGACGCAGCTGGATCCGCATTGCGTTGCGGTATTCAAGGAAATTATCAACCAGGATTTGAAGGTAAAAGACAATGCCCGCGACTGTTGAATCGATACCGTCCGACACGCCGTCGACCCTAATCCGAATATCAAAGGTCGGCGTGCGGACGATTTTGGCCCCGAACGTGGCGTTAAGCTATCAAAATATCGAAGAACTGGCCACGGTCCTCGATGACTGCATCCGGCAGCCCAAAACCGAAGTCATCCTGGACTGCAAGTCAGTAAAATTCCTGGACAGTTCGGTTTTGGAACTTTTGGTTCGGGTGCACAATGAATTAAAAGGCAATGGCGGTGTGCTGAAAATCATCGGTCTCAATGGGATCGGCCGGGATATTTTTTATGCGACGCGGCTCATCAATGTTCTGAACGTTTTTAAAGATATCCACGAAGCCATTCGACATAATTCATGAAAAGTAATTACCTGATCAACCGCAAAAAAATTGGCGAGATACTGGTCAGCGAAAGTCGCATTTCGCCTCACCGTCTGAGCGAAGTGCTGGGACTGCAAAAAGAAACTGCCAAGCCCCTGGGGCAGATCCTGATCGACGAAGGCATCCTGACCGAAGATGAATTGACCCGCCTGCTGGGCGAACAGCTCGGAATTCCGCATCTGTGGCTGCGCAAAGGCCTGGTAGATCCCCGCATTGTTCATATCCTGCCCAAAGAAAAGGCCCTCCATTTTCAAGTCATTCCCATGTTCGTGGTCAACAATGTGGTCACGCTGGCAACAACCGACCCCAATGCTATTTATGTATTTGATGAGGTCGCCAACATCACCGGAATGAGGGTGCAGCCTGTACTTTGCCGGGCCGCTGATATTGTCGAGGCCATCAACGAATGCTACCAGGAGCAGATGAGCATCGATGACGTCATGAAGAGTTTGGAAGATGCCGAAATCGAAGTCATTCAGGGCCAATCTGAAGCCGATATCAGCGAATTATCGGAACAGGCCGATGCGAGTCCTGTGATTCACCTGACCAATATGATCCTGATCAAAGCCATCCGGGACGGGGCCAGCGATATCCACATTGAACCGCGGATCGGAAAATTCCAGGTGCGGATTCGAATCGATGGCCTGCTGTACGAATTGATGTCGCATCGCATTGACCTGCATCCTCCGGTCGTATCACGGCTCAAGGTGTTGGCCAATCTGGATATCTCCGAAAGACGGATTCCACAAGATGGTCGCATTCAGGTTCAAATCGATGGACGCAAGGTGGATCTGCGGTTTTCATCCATGCCGGGTATTCATGGTGAGAAAGTGGTGTTAAGAATACTGGACCGCAACCAGGCCATCCTCGACATCAATAAACTGGGGTTTAATCCCCAGGTTCTGGAGCGCTTTAAAAAAGTTCTCAAGAGCAGTTATGGACTGATTCTGGTTTGTGGTCCTACCGGAAGCGGCAAGACCACGACGCTGTATGCAGCGATCAGCATGCTGAGCAGCAGTGAAAAAAATATCATTACCATCGAAGACCCGGTGGAGTATCAACTGGAGCAGATCAATCAAAACCAGGTCATGGAAGGCATTGGGCTTACCTTTGCAAAAGTCTTGAAGCATTCGCTCCGACAGGATCCGGATATTATTTTGGTGGGCGAAATCCGGGACCGGGAAACGGCCGAAATCGCCATCCAGGCGTCATTGACCGGCCATCTGGTGCTTTCAACCCTGCACACCAACGATAGTGTCAGCGCCGTCACGCGTTTGCTGGAGATGGGAGCCGAATCCTATCTGATTTCGGCATCCCTGCTGGCCGTTTTGGCCCAGCGTTTGTTGCGAACCATCTGCCCTGAATGCCGCACAACGCACTATGCTGCCAAAACCGTATTGCAGGAATTAGGGCTTGACCCGGATAAAAAGGTTCGTCTGACCCGGGGCAAGGGATGTTCGGACTGTTACGATTCGGGATTTAGAGGACGCAGCGGGATTCATGAGCTGCTGGAAATGGACGAAGAATTGCGCGCCATCATCCTGAACGATCCGACCATCGAGGCGCTGAAACGCCATTTGAGGGAAAACAAATTTGAAGGATTAAAAGCGCAGGGCTTCGAAAAAGTGCTGCAAGGTTTGACAACCATCGAAGAGGCCAGACGCGTTATATCGATGAGCAGCCAGTGAGGTAGAATAAATTGGAGTATTGGAGTAACGGGCTTAATTCAAACGAAGGTGCATGGACCACAGATTGAGTGGTAAGCGATATAGTCTTTTGCTTGGTGATGATTAAAAATATATGGGGTAAGTGGGGCGAATCATATTGATCATTCGGATATGCCTTGAGGCGCTTTTTCCATTACTCCATTACTCCAATACTCCAGTACTCATATAGTTTATTTCCTAAACCCCATACGGGGCATTTGCCCGAGGGTGAAGCAACTGCGGATATAGAACCATGGCAATTCAAATCAAACACAATGATCAGCGTGCGGCGGCGAAATCCGGGCAGCGACAGCGCGGGTCCAACCGGTCCCGCCCCAATAATATCTGGCAGCGATTTAAAAGACCCATCAAGCCCGAGGAACTGGTATTCTTTTTTTCCCAGCTATCGCTGATGCTCGAGATCCAGATGCCGTTGCGAAATGCGCTGGAAAACATTGGAATCCAAACAAATAATGTCATTTTCAAAACGACTGTTCAGGCGGTTATCGTGGAAATTGAAGAAGGCCGCCAGCTGTCCGATGCGCTGGGTCATCATCCGGCCTTGTTTAAACCCCTGTATGTCAGCATGATCAAGGCCGGCGAGACCGGCGGCTATCTGAAAGAAATCCTGGATCGGATCGTCGAAATGGAAGAAAAGCGTCTGGCCCTCACCTCGCAAATCAAAACCGCGCTGACCTATCCGCTGTTTCTGTGTATATTATCGATGGTGACGGTGGGCTTTATCATGGTGGCCGTTTTGCCCAAGTTCGTTGTGTTGTTTGAGGGCAAGACCCATATCCTGCCGTGGACGACCCGATTTCTGATCGCAGCCAGCCAGTCACTGCGCGAATACGGCTGGATTTATCTGATTGCAGGTATTGGATTGGCGGTGTTGCTGCCCTATTGTAAAAACAGTGAACAAGGTCAGGCCGTGATCGATCGAATATTGGTCAGCGGACCGTGGATCGCCCGCATCGCCAATAAGATCTACACCTGTGAGCTCCTGCGAACCCTGGGCAGTTTAATGGCGAGCCGGGTCTCCTTGCTGGAAGCGCTGGAGGTAACCCGCGGAACCACCGGCAACCGCCATTTCAGAAAATTCATTGATCAAATTGTGGTGCATGTGCAACAGGGCGGAAAGTTTTCCCAGCCCCTGGCCGACTTCCCGTTTATCCCAGCCTCGGTGAAACAAATGGTGGCCACCGGAGAGGAGACCGGAAATTTACCCAAGGTACTGCTGCGACTGGCAACATTTTACGATGGGGAAGTGGATCGGAATCTCAAAGCCATTGCCGCTAAAATCGAGCCGCTGGCGCTGCTCGTGATTGGCGGGATCGTGGGGGTGATCGTCACTTCAGTGATTCTTCCCATCTTCAAATTGTCCCAGGCGCTGCGTTAAAATGAAGATTGAAGATTGCAAATTGAAGATTTGTGGAAGTCGCTTCGCTCCGTCATTTTATTAGGTTTGTATAAAAATGATCCGCCGCAGGCGAACCTTAAATCTTCAATATTCAATCTAAAATATTCAATCATTATTAATGATTACCTGCGCCTTGCCCCAAAGCAGCCGTATCAAGGATAAAGCCGACCCGCTGCCTAAATCCGGCTAAAGATTATAAAATTATGGCCGATACATACTTTAGCAATATTTAAATTTAAGCTGCCATATTTAAGTGAGGGAGGTGCCTATAATGCGAAAACATGTTCTCACGGATCAATCCGGGTTTACGCTCATGGAGATTCTCATCGTTGTTATTTTGCTGGGAATCCTGGCCATGGTCGTGGTTCCGCAGATCACCATTTCCAGTGAAGACACCAAAGTGAGTACACTCCAGTCAAACCTCGGTCAATTGCGGAGTCTGCTCGAAATTTATTATGCCCAGCACAATGAAACGTACCCCGGAACGGTCGACGACAGGACGGAGAGGGCCCACCATCAGACGCGGCCGCCGCATTTGTCAATCAGCTGACCTTGTACACCAAGCCATCCGGCCAGGCATCGAAAACGGATCGGGCCAATTTTCCGCTGGGTCCGTATATTAAATCCAATTCCCTGCCGCCCAACCCGTTCAACAACAAAAACACCATCGTGGTCGACAACAGCATCACCGATCTGACGGCCAGACCCGTAGCGGGAAATGACGGTTACGGGTACAAATTTTTTACCCAAACCGGAATACTCGTCGCGTGTGACGGCGGCTCCTCAAACGGGGTGGCGCACGAGAATTTCTAACGCATCCAGCGCTTGATCGCGGCGCAATGCTGCCAAGGACCAAGGAGCCTGTTGAAACCGATGAAAGGCTGTGGGTCCCAGCATGGTTTTACCTTGATGGAATGTGTGATCGTCGTCCTGATTCTGGGGATTGCGGCCATGGCCGGCATTCCGCAATTTAACGGCATGCTCAGCGAGGCCAGACTGAATGAAGCCGCCGCCGAGCTGGTTTCCGGGCTGCAGTATAGCCGCAGCCTCGCCGTTGAGCATCAGCGGCCTTTTGGTCTCAGGGCGGATGTGTCCGGCAATTGGTTTGCGGTATTTGACGGCCGCTATCATAGCGACCCGGATGCACATCTGAATGTTGTGCCGCCGGTGGGGGCCAACGGCGTGGTGTTCCACCCGCTGAGCAAGGCGCTGTATACCAAAGACCTGGATGCGATCTATGACGGGGTGCAGATTGCGACCGTACCGGCCGGCGGCGAAATTCGCTTCTATCCGGATGGGCATTCCTCAGAGGCCGCCAGCCTCTTTGTGATTCAATTGGGTGATAAACAGCGCATGATTTCAGTTGACGGGACAACCGGTCAGATTAAGGCTTGGTAAATTTGACCGGCAATAGTGTTGGAATTGAAAATAGGCACTTTAGGTTACAACATGTTGTCACAAAAAATCGGATCAGCGCCTGAAGGTATGTAAACCATGCGACTGAGGCTGATCAAAGCGACCGCGGTTTTTCATTGGTGGAGATTCTCGTCGCCGTGATGATCCTGGCCCTGGCCATTGTTCCGATCATCAACGCGATTGGTCCGGCCGTCAAAACCACCGCCGCTGAAGCACAATTTGCGGTATTTACCAACCAGGCCCGCGCAACCCTGAATCGATTATTGAGCCTTGATTTTGCAGACCTGAGCGCCAATCAAGGCGATGCGGTGGATTTGGCGAGCCTGTTCGGTTCCGCGGCCGAAGCCGATCTGGAAAATTTCCTGTTAAACGGCAAACGCTATACACCGACGGTGGCCATCACCGATGCCAGCGGCGGCGCCGGCGGACTGCTTCGGTTGGCGGTCACCATAAATCAAGTGCGCCTGACAACCCTCAAAGCCGATTACTAAAAGTTTAGATACCGCAGCCACGAACCATGAAAAATGCATGAACAGAACCCTCAGAGCGGCCTGACGCTGCTCGAGCTTCTCGTCGCAATTGCGATCTTCAGCATCATCGTCGGGGGCCTCTACCAGGTGCTGGACCACACCCTTGCGACCTATGAAACCACCCGCAACCAACAAAACCTTTTGTCCCAGGCGCGCTATGCCATGGAGCGCATGGTGATGTTTGTCCAAGTATCCGATGAAATTGTAAATCCCGCCGATTCAGCGACGCCAGGAACTCACGGTCAGTGAACGCGTTCTGGATACCTATGACAACCTGTCGGGTGCCTATCAGATCGACGGAGATGGGATATTGGACGCCGACAACGATGCCGACGGCTTGGTCAACGAAGGGCCAGGCAGATCGGGCCGAATACATCTCTTTCAGGCTGGATACCAGTATTGCAGACAACTGGAAGCTGGTTGAAAGACGGCCGGACTACCGTACGACGGATACCGCCGATCAAACCCAATGGCACGTGATCTGTGAACATGTCATTGATTTTGCCTGCCGGCGTTTCAGCGCCGGCATGGTTGAAATCAACCTGACCCTTAAAAACGACAGCGCCCAGGTAAACCTGAAAACCCGTGCGAAAGCCAGGAACCTAAAGTAGAAGCGATGGATACATCCTCGAACGTGGCCCAAGCCAAAACTCGTCGCAAAAAAGAGCAGGGCTATGTCCTGATCGTGGTCATTTTAATATTGCTTTTGTTGATGGTAACGGTTGTGGCCTTAAACCGCCGGGCAGGCCTGCAGGCCAAAATAGCCGCCAATCAGGTTCGTATCGTCCAAACCCATTTTGGGCAGCTGGCCGCCATCGAAAATGCCGCTTGGCAGCTGCTGCGCAATCCGCAGTGGCGCACGAGTGCTTCGGGGGAAGACTATGAGTTTGACGGTGTCGTTTACAACCGTAAAATCCTCGATTCGACCCTCCCCTGTCCGCCAGATGTGATCATGGTTTCCATCACCGCGCCCCGGGGCAACCCAGCCCGCTACGGCCGGACTGCGAATTCGGTATGTCCATCAAGATACGGTCTATATTGCGGATACCGAAAATAACAAGATCAAAAAGGTTAATTTTGATGGACGCATATACACCGTACCAACGCCCGAACTGGATAAACCGCGCGGCGTGGCAGTCGATGCTGCCGGCAACATCTATATTGCCGATACCAAAAATGATCGCATCATCAGGGTCGATACTTCCGATACCCCCGAGATTTTAGCAACCGGTTTCCTCGATGAACCCCACGGCCTCTGTGTTCAAAACGGATCAACAACCCGGCTTTATATTGCCGACCAGAAGAACAATCGCATCAAAACCTGGGAGAAGCTGGGATACTTTTCGCTTACCAGGATCATAAATGCCGGTTCCCTCCAAAAACCCCGCGGGGTTACGATGGACTGTCCGGGCAATGTGTATATCGCCGACACCGATAATGACCGCATCAAACAGGTGGATCGTACCGGAGATGTCTCGATCTTCAATACCGGCCCCCTCGAACATCCCTGGGATGTGGCGGCAGACGATCGGGGCAACATTTATGTCGCCGACGAGAAAAACCACCGCGTTATCAAGGTCAATACCGCAGGAGCGGCTGCGACCATTGCCGGCTCTCTGAAAAAGCCGCATGGTGTTGCCGTGGCGGCTTCCGGCAATGTTTATATTGCCGACACGGATAATCATTGTGTGCGTAAGGTGGATACGGCAGGTGTCATCAGCACATTTGCGGGTAAGTGCGGAAAGAACGGCGAGACCGGCGACGGTGGACTGGCCATCCACGCGAAGCTGAACAAACCGCATGCCGTAGCGGTTTTATCCCAGGCTACAGCCACAGTGGCCGGGTTGGAATGGATCGCAGAGTTTTACCAAATTCCAGACCTCGTTGAATAGTTTACGGGTTGAATGGTTGATCAGGTAAATTATAGTTATAATTTCAGAATGCCACAATTGTTTAAACATGAAGTGTCCAATTATTTTGCAAATATGGCATAAAACTATATTTACAACCACTTAACCAATCAGCTAATTAACGAATCAACTATAACTGCCCCCGAGTTTCACGCCAGCGTCGTCGCACTCCATGGCATTATTTTTGCATAAATATGGTCTGATTTTATGGTCGAACCAACCCCGGCAGCCAAACGCCGTCCGGGTCCCTTGGAAATCTGCCGGCTGACGAACGGCCGGCGGCCCTTGGCGGGGCGCCGGCGTTTGTGGGTGCATGCCATACATGCGGCCCACGCCGATGGTAAATCCGATGATAATAGGCACGGGTGTCAAGCGCAACGATGTTTGAAAAAAAAACCAAATATCCGATCGGAATCGATATCCAGGAACGTCAAATTTTTGCTGTCCAGCTTCAATCATACCGGCAGGGGATTGCAATCAAGGGACTGGCACATGCTGAAATTGACGATAAATGGCAGGTCGATGATCCCATTGCAAGCATCGAAGCGCTGCAGCCGCCGCTGAAAAAGATGGCGAAAAGTAAAAGCCTTGGAGGCAAAAGGGCGGTGCTGCACGTTCCTGCCCAGCACATTATCAGCTTTCCGATACGTCTTAAGCCTGCCAAGACGGAATCCCTTGAACAGGCCATTGTGCGGGAATCGGCAGCCTACCTTCCCTTCCCCCTCGAAGAGGCCATTATTGATTATCCATCGCTCGAATCGGTAAAATCAGGCGATACCACTGAATATAAAGCGGTCATGATCGCTGTGCACAGCGACCTCATCGAAAAATATGTGGGACTTTTGAAGACGGGTCGGATTTGTGGTTGAGGCGGTTGATTTTCAGGTTTCATCGCTGATCCGACTGCATCGTCATTTGCGCAATGGGGTCCCAGGGCCCACAATTTTATGCCATCTCGGGATGACCCAAACCCTGCTGGCCATTGTAACCAACGACAGCATCCTCGCCCAGCGCTATGTCCCGACCGGACTGCAGTTTTGCTGGGTAAAATCACGGACAATCTCGCGTTATCTCCTGGAAAAAACAACGCGAAAATGATGCTGCAAAAATATGGACTGGCCTATCAAGATCAGCAGCGTGCGGATCGGGGAGCGATCGATCAAAGCGGCGAAACCAACCGTCTGCAGCGTGTGATTTATCAAATTTTAAGTCCCCAGATCGAAGAGCTGCTGCATGAGCTGCATAAAATAATCGGATATGTGCGATCCGAAGCACCCCATACGGTCTTTGAAAATATATTTGTTTATGGGCCCGGCGTCCTGATTCGCAAATTGGACGATTACCTGGCAAAACGGCTGAGTATCCCCACGCAGCTGCTGAATCCCTTGCATACGATGGAATTATCAAATGATGAGATCCTGGTCGATCCATCGGAAGGCGGCCCATTCGCCTTGGCGGTGGGGCTGGCGATGCGGAAGGTAGCATGGCTTTAAGAGAAATCAATTTGATTCCGGCCGGACTCCTTACCCGCCGAGGGTTGGTTCGCCATATGTGCTTCTGGGGCGTGTGTCTGTTTGTTTCTCTTTGCATGATTTTTGGATTCTTTCTGTACCAGACGCATGTCATCCGGGCGCAACAGCCGGCGTTGCAATCCCTGGACGAGATTCAAATGCATCTGGGTCAGCGTGTATCAGAAATTGAACGGATCCAGACGGAGCTGCAAAGGCTCAATCAACAGCGGGTGGTGCTGGATAACATTACGGGAAACCGTTCCTATTGCCAGGTGCTTTGGCAGTTGGCCGAGATTTTCAATGACGACGCCTGGCTGACTCAGCTGACCATCGAGCGGAACCCGGAAAAGAATCGCACCATTCGGTTGGGCCTGACGGGTTTGTCTTTTTCCAATGCAACCCTGGGAAATTTTATCAATCAACTATCCAGTGATCCCATGTTCAATGATGTTCAATTGGTCTATGCCAAAGAGGGCAACCGGCAAATATCGAAAACCAATTCAGGCAAACCGCTAAAACTGATCCAATTTGAAATAGAATCAATCGTTTCAAACAGGTAAAATGACGCTGAACTTAAAAAAACTGGATCGACTCTGCCTTGGCATCGTGGTGATTATCTGCGTTATCTGCGGTTACTGGGTTGCGAAACAGGGCACCCGGCAAAGGCAGCAAATCCAGCGGGAAAATGACCAACTCACCCGCAAACTGCAGGATTTGAACCTGGCAAAGATAAATTTCAGGGCTTGAAAACCCGGTTGGATCGGGTTGAGGCCGATTTAAAGGTTTTAAATGAAAAAATCCCGCAAACTGCTGAGATTGGACTATTTTTAAAAAATGTTGATGCGCTGATGACCTCTTTAAACCTGGTTATGATAAACGTCCAACCATTTCCTGCGGTCAGAGAGAAACTGTTACCCGTATCCCTATCCAGCTCACATTTACGGGTAATTTTAGGGATTCGTATCGCCTGCTGTGGAAACTTGAGACGATGAACCGTCTGCTGGTGATGGAGAAAATCAACATCTCACAATCCAACATCGATGAGCCGTGCCGGGCAGACTTAACCGCCAATATATTTCAACGCGCAGAGCCCGTGATGCAGACAGCGAGGAAACGGCCTTGATGCCAGTTGACGAAACGCGAAAAAATTAAATTTTGGATTGTGATCGTGCTGGCATTGATTATGGTGACCGTGGCCTATTTTCGCTTCTGGCATAAAAAGGGCAGTCCAGCGCCGGATCGGCTTGCCGCGCCGCCCACCCAAACCGAGCAGCTGGCTGCGAAGATCACCGTCGACGGGCAATCGGATGAACGGGCCGATGACCGGCCCCCGGATATTGCCCTGCCGTCGGTCAAACGGGATATCTTTCGCCCCTTGACTATACCGTCGGCCGCCGCCGGCCGCGCCAAGAAAATTAAACCCGCGCAATCAAAGCCGACGCCGGTTCCAAATTTTAAACTCGGCGGTACGATTGTCAGTGGCAGGAGAATCGATTGCCATTATCAATGATCGCTTCCTGCGCACGGGGGACACGATTGCGGCGTTTAAAGTCGTGCGGATCGAAAAAAATAAAGTTCAGTTGGTTTCAGGAATTAAAAACATCGAATTGAAGATGATAAATGATGAATAAAATTGCAATCTATTTGCTATAGGTATTCTGATCTTGGCGTTCATGGGGTCCGGCCTAACCGGCCCGGCCTTTGGCGAGAGCCCCGCCAAAGCCCGGCAGGAAACCCCGCCAACACCGGCAGGGTCGCAGAAATCAGCCGTCAGCCCGAATCCCCGCCGCGAGGTCGTCCTTCATCACCAAAAAAATGACCTGATCTCCGTCAATTTCATTGATATGGATATCCGCAAGGCCATTTCCGCCATTGCAATGGAGCGTGAAATCAACATTTCAACGGCCGCCGAGGTCGTCGGCAATATTTCCATTCACCTGTATCGGGTGCCCCTGGAGGAGGCCCTGACCGCCATCACCCTGGCCGGCGGCTGCCGCTATAAAAAGCTCGGCGACCTGTATTTTGTTTATAAATCCCAGGGAGAAAACGTGGAGCAGCCCATTGAAGACGTGCAAATGCGGGTATTTAAGCTAAACTATGTGGATGTCGATAAGGTCCAGGAGATTTTGGAGTGCATCCCGGGAATCCGGATGGTTAAAATCCATAAAGCGACCAATACCATTGTCATGGAGGATGTTCCGGAAAATATTGCCAAGGTCGAAACCATCCTGCGAAGTTGGGATGCGCAACCCAAACAGGTGGTAATTGAAGCCAAAATATTGGAAGTCGAACTGACCGATGACATGACCCTCGGTGTCCAATGGGATAAAATTCTGGGCGATGGCCGGATTGGGACCCGGTTTGGCCGAGCGGTCCTGCCGGAAATTCCGGGCGGTTCGCCGCTGCCAAATGAAGGCTTGGGCCTTATTTGGCGGCCTCATCACGGGGGTCGGAACGAGCCACCAGTTTGCGATGGCCTTAGATGTCCTGCAAGAGAAAACCAAGGTCAATATACTGTCCACCCCCAGGATCATGGCGATTCACGGCAAACCGGCCAGAGTGCAGGTCGGCGGCCAGCAGGGGTATCGGGTCACCACCATTTCAAACGGCCTGGCGGTGGAATCCATTGAATTCATCGATACCGGTACGATCCTGGAAATTACGCCGCACATTGTCGATGGCGAGCATATTCTGCTCGATGTCCAACCGAGCATCGATGCGGCGCGCATAGAGGCAGGCGGCCTGCCGGTTGTCAAAACGACCACCGTAAAGACATCCCTGCTGGCCAAAAACGGTCAGACGATTTTCATTGGCGGTTTGATCCAGGAATCGAAAACCAGACTGCGCGAGCAAGTCCCCCTGTTCGGGGATATCCCGGTTCTCGGCGCCCTTTTTGGTCGGACCTCTCGCGCCATTGGGAAGTCCGAACTCATTGTCTTGATCACCCCGCAGATCGTTGACCACAACTACATCCAATTGCAGCAGCCCGCCATTCAAAAAACGAATGCGGTTAAAGACATCCTCGAGAAAGAGCCGCGCCCGCCAGTGGAAGCTTTTCGCGAACTCCTAATTCCGGAAAAAGACGGCCCCTAAGCGACCCTGGGGGGTGGGGTCAATCGGCGCACAAATTCAAATTTTTTGAACTACAGCCACGTATTTTTCCGGTTCTTTTAACATTAGGTTGTCAATCAGCGTCAAATCGTTGACTAAATTTTCGATAGCCTTTTAGGACAGGTTGCAGGCGCGGGCATAGATGCCGATAACGTCCTGGGTGCGGTTGATGATGATTGCTTCAACATCGTTCGCGATGGTTCCTTCATTGACTGCATGGTACTGGTTAGGCAAGTACTGGCTCAGCAGCGACAACGGAATCGGGTTTTCCTTGAGATTGGAAACCAGTTTCGCAACCGCTTTCTGAATCTTCTCGTTCGGCCAGTAATAGCGTGAACGGTCGGAGAAGCTGTACTTGCGTTTATACGCTTGCGTGGCCGCATCGCCGGAATAGTATTTCTGCCAATACTTAGGCTCTGCAAGCATTACGGCGTCAATCACTTCCCGCAGTTGGGAGGTCTCGATGCCCTTCGGCTTCAGGATTTCTTCTTCGATCATCGCCAGCGCAAACAGCGCTTCGCGGTAGCCGAAGGTCAGCCACGGCCCCACCTTGAGGATGCAGTAGTGATCCTGCACCATTTGGGTTAAACCGGTTTCGGACTGGTAGTCGGTCGAGTGCGCTTCGTAAACCAACCGATCCGGCTTCATGATCTCTTGGCTGAGGCCTTTAGCGGCGTCACGGTCGTAGTGGAAAACCTGGTCGTCGCCGAATTCAACGCCCGGCTGAACGACCACGCCAGAGACGCGCTTCCAAGCATCGGAAAGCCCTGCGGCCTCAAAGGCAGCCTGGGTGACTTCGATGGTCTGGATGGCATCGGCCGGCGTGGTCGGCGATACGGTTTCTTCCTTTTGCCGGGCACCGCCCGGAATCGGGACTTCGGTACCGATGATGTAGACCGGCGCCGGCTGATCGTTACGGAACGCGGCGTGGGTTTCTTCAGCAACTTTCGCCATGGCGGCGGAGCGTGCTGCAACGATCTCATCGGCCAGCGGCTGACGGCGATCACCTTCGTCATCGGCGCAGAACATGGAAGCGTCGAGATGGATCTTTTGATAGCCGGCCTTCACGTATGCTTTGATCAGTTCCAGGGCTTTGGCCATGGCAGGCTCGGCGTTTTCGGACTGCCATGCGTTCGGACCCAAGTGGTCGCCGCCGAGCAGAATATCGTCCTTGTGGTAACCGACTTTGGCGGCGATACCGTGAACGGAGCCCACGAAGTCGGCCGGCTGCATGCCGGTGTATCCACCGAACTGGTCAACCTGGTTGGAGGTCGACTCGATCAGCAGGATGGAACCGTCTTGTTTCGCCTGAAGCATGGAAGCTTCCAGTACGGTGGACTGGGTGGAACAGACGGAATAGATGCCCGTCCCCTTGCCGGCCCGGTTGTCGGCCAGGATCTGTAGATATTTGGCGACTGCGCTCATTGATATCTCCCTGGGAATTTATGGTTTCCGATTGATTCGTTTACGTTTAAATCCGCATCGAACAACACCGTCTTGCAACTCGTTGTTTCCAAATCCACGCTTAAAATATTGTCAGCCATTGCTTGACCTTCAGCTCGGATCGCGTACTGCGTATTTCGGATTGCCCTATGCGCGGGAGATGGCGGCCCGGCTGCTGCCAAGATAAATTGATTCCACGTCGTGGCTATTCCCAAGGCCTGCAAATTGAACTTTCCAGAATTCGCCGTTCATGGCGATATCAATCGGATAGTCCGGCAACGTTTGTGCGAGGATTGCCTTGACCAGGCGCAGGGTAACGGCATGCGTGACAAACAGAATGCAATCGCCTGCTAGAGATTCCAATGATTGGAAAAACGGCTCGAGACGGTTGGCGATCATTTCGTAGGATTCGCCCCCGCCCTCGGGGATCCATTGCCAGCGTTTCGAACGTTCGTGCATGTAGTCCGGGCGGTCGTCCAGTTCGGTATAGGTCATGCCGGAAAATACCCCCAGATCCTGCTCAGTGAGGCGCTCATCGGTTTCGACATCCAGCCCGAACGCCTCGGCGAACGGCTGCGCGGTTTGCTGCGCACGAGTGAGCGGTGAGCAGAAAATGCGGTCGAGTTGGGCGATGCCCTTAAATTCGGCGGCAATAACGGCAGCTTCCTGCCGCCCCTTTTCGGTGAGCGCAAAATCCTGCCGGGCAGCCAGGATGCCCTTGAGGTTCGCTTCGCTTTGCGTGTGCCGCATAAAATAGATTGTTTTCATAAAACATGAAAAGTGAGTCGTGAGACGTGAATGGAATTACTTAAATTACATGAGGCTCTTGGAAAATCAATGCAAACCAAGGGACTTCGTGTCATCTGCAGATCGTGCCGGCGCGTTTACGCCAGGCCGTGTTTTTTTTGCATCTTGCGGATAAAGGCGACGCCTTCCCGCAGGAGCGTATCTCCATCGGGAGCAAGCTGACGCCAGACCCACGTGTTCATGTTATCGGTAGCATCGACAAAACTTTCAAGAGCGGCGTTGCCCTGGTAGTCAATTTCGGCGAGGGCCTCGAATATTTCGTCCCATTTGACCAGGCCGGTTCCGGGAATGCCGCGGTCGTTCTCGCACAGATGGTAGTGGATCAGGTCTTCACCGGCTTTTATGGTCGCATCATAGTAGCTCTTTTCCTCGATATTCATGTGATAGGTGTCGAGGTGAATCTTTATATTGTCTTCGCCGATCATTTCTTTGAGCTTCAGCGCCTGGTCGCAGGTATTTATCAGGTAAGTTTCGTACCGGTTGACCGGCTCGATACCGATATTGACGCCGAACTTTTTTGCAAAACGTGCCGCTTCGCGAAGACAGTCGGCCGAGTACTTCCAGGTCTGCTCGGTCGGCCGCTGGCTGGCGGGCTTGACAAACTGTGAATATACGACGCCGGAGAAATTCTGGGCGCCGATGTCACTCGTGGCCTTGATGCAGGCCTTCAGGTAATCAACTCCCTTGGCCCGGATAGCGGCATCGTCGCTGGTAATATCCGTATCGCCAAGAAGCACTGTAGAGGTAACCGCGCCGAGACCGACCGTTTGGAGGCGCTCTTTTACCGCTGCCGCGTCAAATGTTTCCAGAACCATCAGGGGGATTTCGATAAAGTCCATTCCAAGGTTTTTGGTCCTCTCAATCAGGTCGAGCGTCTCATTGCTCCACTGGGAGCACCAGGCGTAGGCGTGAATTCCAAGCTTCATAGCGTTGCTCTCCTTATCAAGATATGTTTCCAAGCCCAATACTAGCGGTATATTAATGCTTTTTTATATTTTTATCAAATATATTAGATTTTGAGCGAAATAAGGCTGATTAACTTAATCCCTCCGAAATAATTGAGCGAAATTACCCAACCTAACACTTTTTGTTACAACAGTTTCAGCCCGCTTGGAATGGGAGGCATAGCCCCTTGGCAGGTACAGACATAGGCTGCCAATTGGTTGGCGTGATCGGCGATGGCGGTGAGCGATCTGCCCAGCAATTTCCCCAAAGCCGTTGCTGCAGTGAAAGCGTCACCCGCGCCAATGGTATCGGCAATAGAAGCGGGGATGCCTGGCAGATCAACAATTTCACCATGGGAGAGCAGTAGACAACCTGCGGGCCCGCGGGTCAGGACGGCAAGATCCAAGCGATGTCTGAGTATCAGTTCCTTGAGCATGGCTATATCGCTGCCGTCAAGGGAAAACATGGAGGCAATAACCTGCAACTCCTCGTCGCTAAGCTTAAGCATATTAGCCTTGGCAAGGGAAGTTTCGATAGCTTCCCGACTGTAGAAATGCTGGCGTAAGTTGAGATCATATATTCTCAGCGCGTTTGGCGGAAGGCCGTCGATGAAAGAATAGATGGCCTTGCGGGACTGTTCTGAACGTTGGGCCAAGGTGCCGAAGCAGACACCTTGGAAAGAATTGGTCATATTAAGCAATTGTTGGTTGAGTATAAGGTGGTCCCAAGCCGTATCGGAAGCAAAGTTGTAGCTGGGTACCCCATTATTATCCAAGGTCACCTGCACATATCCGGTTTCAAACAAGTTTGTTATACTAATAGTTTCAGTGGTCAATCCGCGATTCGCCAGTTCGACCAGAGCGCGTTGGCCCCGTTCATCATCCCCCACCGTTGATACTGGAATACCGTGTCCACCGAGTGCATTGATGTGGTAGGCGAAATTGATTGGTGCGCCGCCAAGTTCCTCATTGTCCTCCAGTACATCCCATAATATTTCACCTATGCCGGCAACCGTGATGGGTCGATGCATGATATGTCCTCCGAGCGATCGTAAAAACTGAATTCAGATTTTTCAATGGATTGAGTTCGACCTTCCAGGTCGAGTCAATCCTTACAGATTAGGGCCTGCCGTGCAACCGGATGACGCGGGAATCCGAATTATTCGGTCCGCATTGCCGGGCGACACTTTCGTGACGAGTTCAGCGTTGATGCTGTCGTTGGTTGCAACGCGCAGTTGCGCCAGCTCCTCAGCTAGTCCAGTCTTGACGTGCCGTTCGCCGACGCGTCGATTACACTCAGGTACGGGAACATCCAAAAACCATGTTTCGTCGAAAACGCGCGCGCGCAGTTGACGCCAGGGTTCTGTGTCTAAGAGCAGGTAGTTCCCTTCGACCAGAACGATCCGCGGGCCTTTGGGTAATTGTATGTCTGCTTCAACAGGATCGCCGGCGTGATGATCAAAACTGGGGAAAGCCCCCTCACCCGTGTCACGGGCTTTGATCAAATCATCCACGAACTTTGTGGCGTTGAACGTAAACGGTGCACCCCGCCGCGCGTGGGCTTGTTCCGGATCATCCATGCCATCTAATTCGCTGCGATAGTAGTGGTAACCATCCAGGGGTATAATGATTAGCAGTTCGCCCAGCCGCATCTTCAAGGCTTCTGCCAGTGTGCTCTTCCCGCTCCCAGGTCCACCGGCAAGTCCAATCCAGAACTGCGTATCGCCAGTCAACTGGGCGGCTCTTTGTCGGAGTTCCGCCGCAAGGTCGTCGTATTCCTGCATTTTCTTTGTGTTCTCTCCTGGTACTACGATTAGAATTGTATACGCAGTTTGAAAAATTCCGGGTCCAATAAGACTTTTGTGTTTTTTTAAAATAATACTTGACAAAACAAAAAAGCCGAAATAATTATGGAATAATTAAACTATATTTAATTATTTAATGACTTAAATCAAGTCTATTTTTATAGTATTTTATAATTTTTACGCTTTTAATTAAAGATAGTTTAATAGATACCCCCGGGCATGCCCGGGATCCTAAATGCGTTAACGCTTCAGTTGAGACTGACCCGAATCCCGGCGTCCCCGAAGTGCAACATATTTTTATCCGTTTCTTCATCGACGCCTGCGCTATTCACGAAGCATCCCGCTGACCAACCGGTGTTCTCGCTCCATTTGAAGATATGAAGGAGGTGATGCTGCTGGAAGATTAGATCAAAGTGGGTTTAGAAGCGTCTACAGTTGGCATGAACAGGATTGGGGTGTTGTATGCGGTTTCTTGAAAAACCGGTATGAATCTATTCAATGCTTAAAGGAGGACCAGGACAATGAGAAGAACAGTAATCGCTTTAGTCGTAGTCGCAGGGGTACTGCTATCCTTGATGGGTGGATCGCAGGTCTTGGCAAAAGATGTCACGATCAATCTTGCATTTGCAAATAATCCAATTTCTCAGGCATTGGAAAAAATTGCCCGAGAAAAGTATTCCGCTCCCGGTGTCACGGTGAATATTTCCGTTCTGCCCGAAAATGATTTGCGCCAAAAACTGACCACCGAAGCGTCGACCGGCGGGACGACCTATGATATGTTCTACATCGGCCCCTATGAGGCGGCCAACTGGGCGCGCTTCGGGTGGTTGGAGGATCTGGAGCCTTATTTTCGTGCGCTGTCGCCCGAAAAGAAAGCGTGGTATGATCGGAGTGATCTGATCAAGGGCATGGTGGGGTCGCTGTCCTATAAGGGGGATATGTATGCGATACCCTTCTACGGAGAGGCCTCGTTCATCATGTATAACAAGGAACTTTTTGCCCAAAAGGGCCTGACCATGCCGGCGGAACCGACCTGGGACCAAATCTACGAACTGGCCAAAAAAATTCACGATCCGAGCAAAGGCATCGTCGGCATGACCATGCGGGGTGCGCCGGGCTGGGGCATGAGCGGTGCGCCGTTTGTTACGATCGTCAACGCCTTTGGCGGTCGATTCTATGATATGGACTGGAACGCGACCATCGATACGCCGGAACAGCGCGCAGCCTGGCAGATGTACAAGAAGATCCTGCGCGAAGCCGGCCAGGCGGATATCCTCTCCTACACGTACAATGAGTGTATCGCGCTGATGCAGTCAGGCAAGTGCGGGATTTATTATGATGCAACCTCTATCGCGCCGCCGCTGGAAGCTGAAGGCTCCGCCGTTCGGGGCAAAGTCGGCTACGTCATGCCGCCGCATGAAAAAATGAAATCGAATACTTCCTGGCTGTGGAACTGGGCCATGGGGATTAACCCCAAAACGTCACCGGAGAAAAAGCAGGCTGTATTCGATTTCATGCTGTGGGCGACCTCGAAAGATTTTATCAAAATGACGGTCGAACTCGATCCCACCGGGGCCAGTACGCCGCCGGCGTCACGGGCGTCAACCTATAAGCTGCCGGTGTACGCGAAAGCGCCGTATGCCGAGATGACCTTAAAAACCCTCGAATCCACCGATTTCACCAAACCAACGATGCAACCGGTTCCGTATGTCGGCCTCCAGTATATTGCAATTCCTGAGTTTGCCGATGCCGGAACGAGAATGACGGAATATTTGGCGGACTACGTGGTCGATAAAATTACCCTGGATGAAGCCATCAGCCGAACCCAGCGGTTGTTTGACCAGGTTGCGGAAGACGGCGGATATAAATAATCGAGCGCTTGCCAGGTGATGAAACCGACCTGCCCGGGATCGTTCCAGCGGTCTCCGGCAGGTCAATTTAACCACGGAGGTAAATCTTAACAATCCCCATGTCCAACATATTGAATCTTCTCAGCATTTCTTGTCAATGATTACATCATGGGCAATGCCGCGCCA
This sequence comes from uncultured delta proteobacterium, assembly GCA_963710795.1. GTDB lineage: Bacteria > Desulfobacterota > Desulfobacteria > Desulfobacterales > JAFDCJ01 > JAFDCJ01. The sequence continues at coordinate 22,641 of CAVQBT010000026.1, read as the reverse complement.
AAGAGGAAAATGTCATGAATAAACATAATGATTGGCTATTCTTAATTCCGGGGATGATCGTGGTGGCGGTTGTCACCCAGGTGCCGTTTCTTTTAACCCTTGTCTATTCGACCCTCAGATGGAACCTGGCGCGCCCCGATCTGCCGGTGAAATTTTACGGATTTAAAAACTATTGGTATTTTCTGAGGATTCAGGATTGGCCCCAAATTCCTGTGTTTTATTCTATCGTCTGGCAGACAATTCTCATTACATTCTGTGCCCTGGCGTTATGTACAATCGTCGGCTTTTTGCTCGCGCTGCTGCTGGATCATGCCATTCCGGGCGTGAATGTCGCCCGAACTCTGATTTTAGGACCATTTTTTGTGATGTCGACCGCCAGCGGGGTCATCTGGAAAACCACGATCTTGAACACGACCTTCGGCTGGTATGGCGTGATCGCCAAATTCCTGGGATTTACCCCGGTTGACTTAATCAGCTATCACCCCATCGCTGTCATCGTGTTCCTGTTTTCATGGCGTTGGATGCCATTTTTCGTGCTCATGATGTTGGCAGGCTTGCAAAGTATTCCTGAGGAGATTGTGGATAGCATGCAGGTGGACGGCACGAATTGGCGGCAAGCCACCTTTTTGGTGAAACTGCCGATGATTCGAAAACATATCAGCGTCGCGATGATGTTAGGGCTCATCTTTCTCGTGAAGGAGTTTGGGCTTATCCTGGTGACCACCGCCGGCGGTCCCGGAACGAGCTCGTATACACTGCCCTACGCGGTCTACATGCAAGTGTTCAATGCCTCGAATGTGGGGCGGGCCGGAGCCTTAGCCGTCATCACAGTCGTCCTGACGTTGATTGGCATCAATGTCCTGTTTAAATCCATTCAAAAACGAAGCGCCATCTATGATTAAAGAGGAGGTCGCAATGAGTGACAATCGGACGATTCAAGAAATTCAGCGATCAATACGATTGAAAAAAGCGGTAAGGATGACGGTGTTGACGATCTTCGTATTTACGGTGGCCATCCTCTATTTCTCACCGGTTCTGTATATGCATTTATCGGCCTTTAAAACAGAATATGAGGCGGTGAGTCCATCGCTGTTCTTCAGCCCGACGCTGGACACCTTCCGCAAGGTGTTAAGTGACGAGACCATGTACGGCTATTTAAAAAATTCACTGTTTCAGGTGTGCGCCGGAACAATCATCTGTCTGCTCTTAGGTATTCCCGCGGCTTTTGCGCTCACGTTCGGAAAATTTAAACGCCAGGGAACGAATAAAAAGGTCTATTTCTGGTTCCTGACCACGATTTTGCTGCCGCCGGTCGCCGTGATCATTCCATTGTATACCTGGTTTCAAACCTTCAATCTTATCGATAACCCGTTCGGATTGCTGATTATCTATGTGGGATTTCACGTGCCGATTGTGGTCTGGATGCTGCACTCGTTCTTCTCGGATGTCCCGCTGGAGATTCTCGAAGCGGCCGATATCGATGGGTGTTCACGCTTTCAGCAGCTGATGCTGATTGCGGTTCCGCTGGTGAAAACCGGGATTATTTCTGCCGGATTGTTGGTGGCCGTTTTTATATGGAATGAGTTTTTCCTGGCCTTCAATCTGACCGGCAATGAGGCGGCGACCCTGCCCGTCTATATGGCCCGATTTCGGGAACAGCAGGGGATGTTTGTCGCCCAACTGTCGGCTGCATCTACCGTGGTTATCCTACCGGCGGTGATATTTGGCTGGATTAGTCAGAAATCACTGGTGAAAGGACTGACAGCCGGTGGCGTTAAAGGGTAATGCCTGAGCCGTTCTCATTTCCATTTGAGGAATGTTTTTCTCAATTAGGGAGGATTTTAATATGGCAGGAGTAACATTAAAAGATTTAATCAAACGCTATCCCAATGGATTCCAGGCGGTCAATTCAATCAATCTGGAAATTTTCGATAAAGAATTTGTGGTGTTAGTCGGTCCGTCCGGCTGTGCCAAATCTACCACGCTGCGAATGGTGGCCGGATTAGAGGAAGTCAGCGACGGGATGATTCTGATCGGCGACAAGGTGGTCAATGATGTCGCGTCGAAAGATCGGAATATTGCGATGGTCTTCCAAAACTACGCGCTCTATCCCCATATGGACGTCTATAAGAATATGGCCTTCGCGCTGAAACTGCGCAAGTTCCCCAAAGCGGAAATTGACCAGCGCGTGCGCAAAGCGGCTGATATTTTAGGGATTGTGCCGCTCTTGAACAACAAACCGAAACAACTGTCCGGTGGACAACGCCAGCGTGTGGCGGTCGGCCGGGCCATTGTGCGGGAGCCGGAAGTGTTCCTTTTTGATGAGCCGCTCAGCAACCTGGATGCCAAACTGCGCGTAACGATGCGGGCCGAACTCACACGACTGCAACATCGGTTGGAAACCACTATGATTTATGTGACCCACGATCAGGTCGAAGCCATGACAATGGGCGATCGGATTGTCATCATGAAAGACGGCTACATTATGCAAGTCGGGTCGCCGTTAGAGGTCTATAATTTTCCGGATAACGAATTTGTGGCCGGCTTTATCGGCAGTCCGGCGATGAACTTTTTCCGCGCCAAACTCGTGTCGGCTGACGGCGGATTGGCCGTTGACACCGGAAGTTTTCAAGTCAAGGTGCCGCAGGCGTATCATGACATCTATGGCAGCTACCAGGACAAAGATGTGACATTCGGGATTCGTCCGGAGAATATTGCCGATGCCTTGCCGGAAGGCTCCCCGGGCCATTTGGAGAAACTCAACGCGATGGTGGAAGGGATTGAACCGTTAGGCGCAGAGGTCATTTTGGAATTGATGTCCGGAGAGCAAAGATTTACTGCGCGCGTCGACCCCCAATCGAAATCGCGGCTCAATGAGCAAGTGGACGTGTACTTTGATATGCGCAAAATGCATCTGTTTGATCCGGAGACGCAGCAAGTAGTTCCTCGGCCATAATCACTGGATTTTCTTTTTATGAGTGGCAGCAATACGACTATTTTATAATTATAAAGCTTTTAATCAAAGATAATTTAATATAATCTTGGACTTTCACACTACCCAATGCCTCCAATTCTTAATAGACAGCTATCGGTACCCATCTCTCTGCCACGCTACAACGAAAGGCGGGTGCTTCAGGTGATCCGCCGCATGGGTGAAGCGTCCAAAGCCGACCTTGCCCGACAGACCAAATTGACCAATACCGCCGTGGGTACGATCGTTTCCGCTCTCCATCGCAAGCAGTTGTTAAAGATTTCCCGTAAGCAGCTTAGCGGTCAGCGCGGTCAACCGGCAACCCTTTACCGGCTTGAAGCCGCAGGCTCCTTTAGCATCGGTGTCCGCGTGGATCGCAACTGGATCCAGGTTATTCTCATTGATTTTAACGGCACCGTCCTTTCGCGTCTATCTCACGAATTAGTTCTCCCAAGACCCGAAATGGCCTTGGAGATCATTCTTAAAGATGTCAACTCTCTGCTGGATATGTTGTCGCAAAACCAGCGTCGCCGTCTGTCAGGTATCGGCCTGGCCTACCCCTACAATTTAGAAAGTTGGCTGAACGAATTATCTCTGCCTTACGAACAATTTAGCTGCTGGAAAGAGTTCGATTTGGCCGGACAGATAGAGGATGCAGTTTCGATCCCGGTTTGCAGCGAAAACGATGTCACCGCCGCCTCTATCGCTGAGTATTTTTACGGTGTCGGGCGGGATATGGACGACTTTCTCTATGTTTTTATCGGCCCGGGTATCGGTGGTGGAATTGTCATAAACGGCGAGTCGGTCAGGGGTCCCATGGGCAATGCCGGAGACATCGGTTTAATCCCTGTACCGCCTTCAACCTTGACTTCAGCACCACAGCCCAATGGGGAATGGGATATCCTTCTCAACCGGGCCTCGGTCAACACCCTTATCCGTCATCTGCGAGTCTGCGGCCATGAGGTCCACTCATTTTCTGATGTGAATTTTCTGGTTGATCGTCAAGACAGGGCCGTGAACGAGTGGATGACGGACTGCGTCGCGGCCCTCACCCCGGTCCTCTGGTCGGGAGTCGCCTTGCTCAATAGTCCAATCGTGGTAATTGCTTCTGATTTGGGATCGGGATTCATCCAGCAGTTGATATCCAAATTGGAGCAGAAATTGAAGTCAAGCGCGCCGGAGGCTCGGACCCCTCCCCGATTGCTGTCAGGTTCCTTCGGCAGCGACGCTGAAGCAATCGGCGCGGCAAATTTACCGTTTTTTTATCATTTTTCAACCCAGAATCACATTGATTAAATAAAGAGGAGCAACCATTAAATGAAACGTCTCAACGGAAAATCAGCTATCATAACGGGTGCTGCGCGCGGTATCGGCAAGGCCTTTGCTAAAGCCTATGTCCAAGAGGGCGCAACGGTGGCAATTGCCGACGTCAATTTTGAGGGGGCTGAACAGACGGCCTTGGAGATTGGCGCCGATGCCTATGCGATCCGGCTGGATGTGACCGACCAATCCTCCATCGACGCTGCCTTAAAGGCCGTTGAGGCGCATTCAGGCGGCATCGATATTCTGATCAACAATGCCGCCCTGTTTGACCTGGCCCCGATCAGCGAGATCACCCGTGAGAGCTACAACCGGCTTTTTTCCATCAATGTCGCGGGCACCCTGTTTATGCTCCAAGCAGCGGCAAAATCGATGATTGCCCGAAAAAAAGGAGGCAAAATCATCAATATGGCCAGCCAGGCCGGGCGGCGCGGCGAATCTTTGGTGGCCGTCTACTGTGCGACCAAGGCCGCTGTCATCAGCCTGACCCAGTCGGCGGGCCAGAACCTTATCCAGTATGGAATCAATGTGAACGCCATCGCGCCCGGCGTGGTGGACGGTGAGCACTGGGACGGGGTGGATGCACTATTTGCCAAATACGAGAACCGGCCTCCCGGCGAAAAAAAGCGCCTGGTTGGCGAAGCCGTGCCTTTCGGGCGCATGGGAACTGCTGAAGATTTGACCGGTATGGCCGTGTTCCTGGCCAGTTCCGAGGCCGACTATATCGTCGCCCAGACCTACAACGTCGATGGCGGTAACTGGATGAGTTAACGCTGATAGGCAAGCCTGAAAAGCAATTCAGACAGGAGGACCATAATGACGACAAAACTTACCGCTCAGAACCTGGCACTTATTTCCGCCTCGGCAGCCACGCCCAACTACGATCGATCGGCGCTCGCGGCCGGCATCATGCATTTCGGTGTCGGCAATTTTCACCGCGCCCATCAGTCTGTCTATATGGACGCACTTTTAAACAGCGGCCGTGATTTTAATTGGGCCATCATGGGTGCCGGTGTGCGGCCAACGGATGAACGGATGCGCCGGGTCCTCGCAGATCAGGATTATCTGACCACCGTCGTGGAACAGTCGGCCAGCCATAGTGCGGCAAGAGTCACCGGCGCGATGATCGATTTCCTTGCCCCGGATGATCCGGCGGCCATCATCCGGACCCTGTCCGACCCATCAATCCGGATTGTGTCCCTGACCATCACGGAAGGCGGCTATTTCATCGATCCCGCCTCCGGTGTTTTTGACGCTGGGAATCCTGAAATAGTGGCAGACGGGACCCATCCTGAGAGCCCGAAGACCGTTTTCGGTTTGATCGTTGCAGGGCTCAAACGGCGGCGTGCGGCCGGCGCCGAGCCATTCACGGTCATGTCCTGCGACAACATCCCCCATAATGGTCTAGTTGCGCGCAATGCAGTGGCCGGCCTGGCCAAACTTTCCGATCCCGAATTCGGCCAGTGGATTATGGATCATGTCGCCTTTCCAAACGGTATGGTGGATCGGATCACCCCTGCCACTGGCGATCGCGAGCGGCAGATTTTAGAGCGTGACTTCGGCATTGCGGATAATTGGCCGGTTTTCTGCGAAGACTTCAGCCAGTGGGTGCTGGAAGATAATTTCCCCGCCGGTCGACCGGCACTTGAGTGTGTCGGCGTGCAATTCGTACCGGATGTTACGCCCTATGAGAATATGAAGATCCGCATTCTCAATGGCGGCCATGCCGTCATCGCTTATCCGGCAGGTCTGCTGGATATCTACTTCGCCCATGAGGCGATGGAACACCCCATGATCCGCAGTTATCTGCAAAAGGTCGAACGTGAGGAGATCATACCCGTTGTCCCGCCGGTACCGGATACGGATTTGCAAAACTATTTTAAGAAAATTGAAGAACGTTTCGCCAACCCCAAAATCGGGGACACCATCCGCAGGCTTTGCTTCGACGGCTCCAACCGTCAGCCCAAGTTCATCATTCCCTCGATTGCCGACCGGTTGAAAGCCGGAACCGGCGTCACGGGCCTCGCCCTTGAATCGGCGCTGTGGTGCCGCTACTGTTATGGCACAACTGAAAGCGGCCAAACGATTGAACCCAATGACCCCGACTGGGATCGTCTTGCGCCTGTCGCGCACGCTGCCAAAGATGATGCCATGGCCTGGTTGAAGATGGAAGACATCTACGGTGAAGCCGGCCGCTCCGAAGTTTTTCGTGAACGCTTTGCCTTCATCCTGCAGGCCATCTGGTCGAAGGGCGTAACGGCTGTTGTCACAAGTTACCTGCAAGAAACGCTCTGATTGGAAACTGCGCGAACGGGGATACCGACAGGTATATTACTATTTGGCCAATTGCGGCCTGCGTACCGCAGCAATCTTTGGATTACGAGCAACGGAGGCGGACATGGATGATCCAGTTCTGATTGCAAAGCCCATTTTGGAGCGATTTTCCCTGAATGGACGTACCGCCCTGATTACTGGCGGTGGTCAGGGGATTGGCAGAGCGTTCGCCCATGCCCTGGGCGAAGCCGGGGCCAAGGTTGCGATAGCAGACATCGATGGCGATCTGGCTATTGCCGCAGCTGCCGAACTTGAAAAAAAAGGTATCGCAAGCCTTGCGGTACAGGCCGATGTCACGCAGCGATCCCAGGTCCAGAAAGCGGTCAGCGATGTGATCGACGCCTGGGGATCTCTCACCATCGGTGTCAACAATGCCGGTATCGGGCTTTGGAAAGACACGCTCGATCTAACCGACAACGATTGGCGCAAGATCATGTCGCTCAACCTGGATGCGGTGTTTGTGTGTTGCCAGGAAGAGGCAAGGGCCATGGCACCCAACGGCTACGGCAAGATTATCAATACGGCATCGATGTCCGGGCATATCGTCAACACGCCCCAAAGTCAGGCAGCATATAACACGTCAAAGGCGGGGGTTATTCATCTCACCCGCAGCCTCGCAACCGAGTGGGCCGATCGCGGAATCAGGGTGAACAGCGTCAGCCCCGGCTATATCTACACGAATCTGGTGGATGAACTCGTCGCTACCCCCGAAGGCAAGGCCAAGATGGATGCGTGGATCGGTATGATTCCGATGGGCAAGTTTGGACAGGTCACTGACCTCCAGGGGGCCGTGGTGTTCATGGCGTCTGAAGTGTCGGACATGATGACGGGTGCTGATTTGGTGATTGACGGGGGATACTGCTGTTGGTAGGTCGATCTCGATTTAACGGCGCATCCTGGGAATCTTCGGGGGACATCCGTGGCATTTGAATATTATGATAACCATAAAGAAATAGTTTGCGCAGACAGAACAAATTGATAAAAAACTAGGAGATGGTCAAGTTAAATCGGGTTCGAATTAATTTCTGCGAGGCCAAACGATGCCAAAAGAACGAATTTTAGTCGTAGATGACGAGGAGGATATCCTTGAACTGGTCAGATTCAATCTGGTAAAGGAAGGATACCAGGTTACCGGGGCGCTGACCGGTGAAGAGGCTCTCAGAAAAGCGCGGTCCGAAACATTCGATTTGATCGTGCTTGACCTGATGCTGCCGGGCATCGACGGTCTGGAAGTGACCAAAAAATTAAAGACCCATGAAAAAGCCCAGCATACCCCCATTGTGATGTTAAGCGCCAAGGGCGAAGAGGCGGATATCGTCACCGGTCTCGAACTGGGCGCCGACGACTATATTACCAAGCCGTTTAGTCCCAGGGTGCTGATCGCGCGGGTTCGCACCGCGCTGCGCCGCAAGATCGGCAAAGCAGAAAATGATAGCGCCGTTGTTCAGATACACGAATTGGAAATTCATCCCGGCCGACGCAGTGTGGCGGCCAACGGAACACCGGTTGATTTAACCTATACCGAATTTCAGGTGCTCTATATTCTGGCCCGCAGGCCGGGCTGGGTGTTTACCCGCAGCCAGATTGTGGATGCCGTGCGCGGTGATGATTACCCGGTCACCGATCGCAGCGTGGATGTGCAGATCGTTGGGCTGCGCAAAAAGCTGGGTCCCTATGGGAACTACATCGAAACCGTCAGGGGTGTCGGCTATCGATTTCGGGAGAATCCATGAAGAAAAAAAAACGCCTGATTTGGCAAATCTTCCCCCCCTTTCTGTTAATCACCCTTCTTTCCCTGCTGGCCGTCAGCTGGTATGCATCAGATTCGATGGGCCATTTTTTTTTAGACCAGACGGCGGTCGATCTGAATATCAGAGCCGTTTTGCTGGAAAAGCAGGTCGGCGTCCATTTGTCACCCATCGATCCGCCGGCGGTGGATTCGATCTGCAAATCCAGGGGGAAAGAGTCCGCCACACGCTACACGGTTATATTGCCCTCCGGTAAAGTTATCGGAGATTCGCGTGAAACGCCGCATTTAATGGACAATCACGCCAACCGTCCGGAAATCATTCGGGCCCTGGCCGGTGAAACCGGCCGGGCCATCCGCTACAGCAACACGCTGCTGCAGTCCATGATGTACGTGGCGCGGCCCATCAAGGAAAATGACAAAATCCGGGCGATTGTCAGGGCCGCCATACCGACGACGTTTATTGATCGGGAACTGAAGTCAATCCAGCTTAAAATCACATTGGCCGGCCTGCTGATCGCCCTGGCTGCCGCCGGTGTCAGCCTCTGGATATCACGCCGAATCACCCGTCCCATCGAGGCGATGAAGCAAAGTGCCGGCCATTTCGCCGGCGGTGATTTAAGCCGGCGTTTAGCAGCACCTGATTCAGAAGAAATGGCCGGACTGGCCGATGCATTGAACCGGATGGCCGCCCAGCTTGAACATCGCATCAACACCATTGTCAGCCAGCGCAATGAATTGGAAACCGTTCTGGCCAGCATGCGGGAAGGTGTGATCGCCGTTGACAATGAGGAAAAAATTATCAACATGAATGCAGCGGCGGCTAAATTTTTCAACTGCAAGCCCGAAGAAATCCAGAGCCGCGACCTGCAGGAAATCATTCGCAATTCAGCCCTGCATCAATTTGTCCGCAATTCAAATTCCAGCAAAACCCTGACGGAAGATGACATCAGTCTGTATCATAACGGCGAAAAAACGCTCCATATGCAGAGCTCCCCGCTGTTGGATGCCAATAAAGCACAGGCCGGAACGTTGGTGGTGTTCAATGATGTCACCCATGTCAGACGGCTTGAGAACATGCGGCGCGACTTTGTGGCCAATGTCTCGCATGAGATTAAAACGCCGTTAACGGCAATCAAAGGATTTGTGGAAACCCTGCTCCAGGGCAGTGTCGACAATCCGGAGGAAGCCGCGCGATTTTTGGGAATCATTAAAAAACATGTGGATCGCCTGAGCGCCATCGTCGAGGATCTGCTTTCTCTTTCCAGAATCGAGCAGGAAGACGAAGGCAAAACGATTGAGCTCGCAGACGGGCATATTAAAGATGTATTTCAATCCGCCATGCAGATCTGCCGCTCCAAAGCAGAAGAGAAAAATATCGCATTGAGCCCGGAATGTGCCGATCAAATTGCAGCCCAATATGATGCCAGACTGCTGGAGCAAGCCGTGGTCAACCTGCTCGACAACGCCATAAAATACAGCGAACCGCAAAGTACGATTCGTCTTAAAGCCCGGCCCAACCACTCGGAAATATTAATCAGCGTTGAAGATCAGGGCATGGGCATCGCCAAAAAACATCTGCCGCGGCTGTTCGAGAGGTTTTACCGCGTGGACAAGGCCCGCAGCCGCACCATGGGCGGCACAGGTCTGGGGTTGGCCATTGTCAAACACATTGCCCAGGCGCATGGCGGTGATGTGACCGTCGAAAGCACCCTCGGCAAGGGCAGCACCTTCACGATCCACTTACCTTTGAATTAATTCGTGCCTGAACGAAAGGCCCGGTATTGGGTAGGTTGGGTTGAGTCCGATTGGACATGGTGGGTTTCGTACCTCAACCCAACTTACTAAAATCAGGCATTTAACATCTAGAAAACAAAAGGGTCCCGCCAGGTAAGCTTATTTAGAAATTAATCGTCAATATTCAATTCCGGCAGCGTTCGTTTCACTTTTGTGGTAAATATTTTGTCGATCATGGCAAAACCTTCAAAAGCATCCTGACGATTCCGGGTATAGCGCCACCAGGTATGGGGCGTGGCCACTTCGACCGATTGCATATACCAGCCGGAATAGTATCGCAGGGTGCCCTTCATTTTGATCATCATACCAATATCCGCATCATAGGATTTTACAATGTGCCTGGTGGGCATTAAAAAGCGCTCCGTTTCACAAAATAGTCTAACCAAAACGACCCGTAATGTAGTCCTCGGTTAACTGATGGTTGGGACGCGTGAAGATCTGATGCGTGGGGCCGACTTCGATGAGATCACCCAGATGAAAGTAGGCCGTGCGCTGCGATACCCGGGAGGCCTGCTGCATGGAGTGGGTAACGATGGCAATGGAATATTGTTCACGCAGCTCATCGATTAAATCTTCAATGACGGCGGTTGCTATCGGATCCAGGGCGGAGCAGGGCTCGTCCATTAATATCACTTCCGGATTCACGGCGATGGTCCGTGCAATACACAGACGCTGCTGCTGCCCGCCGGACAACCCGGTTCCCGGATGATCAAGACTGTCATTGACTTCAACCCACAACCCCGCTTTTTTCAATGAAGTCTCCACAATGTCGTCCAGCTCGGCCTTGTTTCCGGCCAGACCGTGAATCTTGGGGCCATAGGCGATGTTGTCGTAAATTGATTTGGGGAACGGATTCGGCTTTTGAAACACCATGCCGACCTGGGCCCTTAATGGAACCACATCGATGCTTTTATCATAGATGTCGGCCCCATCGAGCGCTATCTCGCCGGTCACCCGGCAGCTTTCAATGGTATCATTCATGCGGTTCAGACATCGCAGGAAGGTCGACTTGCCGCAGCCCGAAGGACCGATCATCGCCAGGACCTCATTGCGCCCGATATCCAAAGAGACATTTTTAATCGCTTGCTTATCGCCGTAATAGACGTTCACGTTGCGGCAGGTCATCCGTGGATTTTTGACGGCTATGTTTCCAACCGTCTCACGATTTTCACGGGCAACAAGAGTTCGCCCCCTCTCCATGGCTGCCCCGGCGTGGCTTTTTCTATTTTCCGTCGTTTTGTCCATGTCAGCAACTTCTTGATATAACGTATCCATATTACAATCAACCATGAACTTGCCTGAACAGGCCGGCCGGATCGCAATAATCCGGCCGGCCGTGTTCAGTGTGTTGGGTTATTTCAGCATAAGGCTCTGAAGTTTTTCGACATTGGTGCGATATTTTGCCCGCTCGGCATCCGGCATGGGGATCATTCCCTTTTCGGGCAGATAGCCATCCGGACCCCAGGCTTTTTCGCTGGTAAATTCCTGGAGATATTGTTTCATCCCCGGAATCGCGTCAACATGGGCCTTTTTGACGTAGAAAAAGAGCGGGCGCGACACGGGATACTCACCATCGGCAATGGCATCGAAGGTCGGCTGAACGCCGTCGACAAAGGATCCCTGAATCTTGTCCATATTCTGATCCAGGAAGCTGAAGCCGAATATGCCGACCGCGTTGGGATTGGCTTCAAGTTTCTGCACGATGAGGTTGTCGTTTTCACCAGCTTCAATGTAGGCGCCGTCTTCCCGAATGGTTTGACATGTTGCCTTCATTGCTTTCTTATCCATAGCCTTGATCGACTTAAATTCCTCGCAGCCGACATCCATGGTAAGTTCCACAAAGGCGTCCCGGGTTCCGGAAGTCGGCGGTGGCCCGAGGACCTCGATGGCTTTATCCGGCAATGAAGGGTTGACATCCTTCCAGGTTTTGAATGGATTGGCAACCAGCTTTTCGCTCCCGTTGGGATCCGGAACTGTCTTGGCCAGGGCCAAAAAGATGTCCTTGCGTGTCAACTTCATAGGCGCAGCTTGCTTGGAATTGGCAAACACGATGCCGTCATAGCCGATCTTGACTTCGACAATCTCCTTGACGCCATTGGCCAGGCAGCGATCGTACTCGGATTTTTTGATCGCGCGCGAGGCGTTGGTGATATCCGGATGCTCGACACCCACACCGGCACAAAAAAGCTTAAAACCGCCGCCGGAACCGGTCGATTCGATTTTCGGCGTCTTGTAAGAGGTGGATTTTCCAAACTGCTCCGCCACCACGGTTGCGAACGGATAGACGGTCGAAGACCCCACAATGTTGATGTAGTCTCTGGCTGCGGTAGCGATGTCAAATGACGCCGCCGCAAAAAGAACGGTTAACAATACGACAATTACTTTTCTCATTTTTTTCCTCCTTGAATTAATAAATTTTGTGTATTCTACAATTGCCTGCCTTGCGTTACGGTTACGGCTACCAGCGGCGTTCAAAATGTTTGCGCAGGATGACGGCCGCCGCATTCATGACAATAAGAAACGCCAGCAAAACCATGATCGCCGCGGAGGTCTTTTCCACAAAGGCCCGCTCCGGGCTGTCGGCCCATAAAAATATCTGAACCGGCAGCGCGGTAGATGGATCCGTGAACCCGGCCGGAATGTCGACGATAAACGCCACCATCCCGATCATCAGCAGCGGGGCCGTCTCCCCCAGGGCGCGCGCCATGCCGATAATCGTGCCGGTCAAAATACCCGGCATCGCCAGGGGCAGCACGTGGTGAGCAACCATTTGCATCTTGGACGCACCCACACCCAAAGCGGCTTCCCGGATGGAAGGCGGCACCGATGTCAGTGCCGATCGACTGGCGATAATGATGGTCGGCAGCGTCATCAGGCTTAAAACCAGGCCGCCGACCAGGGGGGCTGAGCGCGGCAGGCCGAAAAAGTTGAGAAACACCGCCAGCCCCAGCAGACCGAAAACAATGGAGGGAACTGCCGCCAAGTTGTTGATGTTCACCTCGATCAGGTCGGTCCAGCGGTTCTTGGGAGCGAATTCCTCCAGATAAATCGCCGCAGCAACGCCGATTGGAAAAGACAGCAGCAATGTTACCGCCAAGGTTAGAAAGGAGCCGGCCACCGCGCCCCGGATGCCGGCCAATTCAGGCTCGCGGGAGTCGCCGGCCGTAAAAAATGTCCGGTTAAATTTCTTTTCGATGCGGCCCTCGGCGGAAAGCTGATCAATCCATGCCAACTGCCTGTCGTCTAAACGCCGCTCCCCCTCAGCGGCCTGACGATCGAAATGGCCCTTGAAAAGCATGTCGACATCGTCATCCGCCGGGACCCAGACTTCGAGAGTTTTGCCGATAACATCCGGCTGCTTCAGCACCATATCGCGCAGCTGGAAAGAAGCACCGGAGCTGACCAGGCCATACAGCTGCCGCTTTTCCCTGCGCCCTTTGACATCGGGAAACATCTTGCGCAGGGCATTTTTTATCAGCCCCTGATAATTGGCTGAAGCCAGTGATTCCTGCTGCAGCATTTCAGGATCAAAAAAAACGTTCACCTTGACAAAGGTCTGCATGAAGGCGGAATAGCCGTTGGCGACAATACTGATAAACAGCAGGGACAAAAAAAGCAGACTGGCCACAATGGCCATCAGCCCATAGAAACGAAACCGCTTTTCAGTGCGGTAGCGCCTGGCGAGACCGCGGTTGACAATATCCAGAGTTCTTTCGGTTTTAATAGAAGACTTAGCCACTGGGCGTTTGGTTTCTTTTTTCATGCAAAGTGCTTTAAGAAATTGAAGGTTTCAGTGATCAGGTGTCAGGATTTATAAATCAGCGATCACCAGTAAAACAGGACGTATGCGGAGGGCAGTTTGAAAATGCCTTAACCAGAGCAATGTTCTGCCAGAGGGAGCTGATTTATTTTTATTCATACTGTTCTCTGTATTTTCGCACCACGTATAGCGCGATGACATTCAAGATTAACGTAACGATAAACAACAATAGTCCCAAAGCAAAGGCCGCCAGGGTCTTGGGACTGTCAAACTCCTGGTCGCCGACCAACAGGGTGACAATCTGGACCGTGACGGTAGTGACGGTTTTCAGCGGATTTACAGTTAAATTGGCCGCCAGGCCGGCTGCCATCACCACGATCATGGTTTCGCCGATGGCCCGCGAGACGGCCAGCAGGACACCGCCGACAATGCCGGGCAGCGCGGCCGGCAGAATCACCTGTTTGATGGTTTCCGATTGGGTGGCGCCCAGACTGTAGGCGCCGTCCCGCAAAGCCTGAGGCACGGCATTGATAAAATCGTCGGAAAGAGAAGATACAAAAGGAATAATCATGACCCCCATGACCAATCCGGCCGCCAGGGCACTTTCAGAAGAGACGCTGAGTCCCAGGATGGAGCCGGTATCGCGGATGAATGGAGCGACTGTCAGTGCCGCGAAAAAACCATAGACAACCGTGGGAATGCCCGCCAGGATTTCTATCAGGGGTTTGGCGGCGGCCCGAAAGGTTTTATTGGCGTATTCAGAGAGGTAAATGGCGGACATCAGGCCAATGGGCACCGCCACGACCATCGCTATTCCCGATATTAACGCGGTGCCCAGAAAGACCGGCACGGCACCGAAAGCGCCGGAAGAACCGACCTGGTCGGCCCGGATCGCCATTTGAGGGCTCCACTGCAGTCCGAAGAGGAATTCGGTCAACGGAACAGCCCGGAAAAACAGGATGGCCTCATATAACACCGACAGGACAATCCCGATGGTGGTAAAAATGGCCAGGGTGGAGCAGGCAATCAGGATGTACTTTATGACCTGCTCAACGATGTTGCGGGCCCGCAGGGTTGGTTTGATTTTGGCGCGCACGGCAACCAGACCCAGCAATGCAACGGCAGTCGCAATAACCGCCAGGGCGGCATTGCTGGTGGATTTCAGGCTGCGGTAATGATCGGCGGCGGCCTGCATGGTGGGATCTATTTTGCCGGAAACGATGTTGCCGCTCACCAGGTTTCTGATGTCATTGACGACCAAATTCAGGCGGGCAGGAGGTAAATTTTGGATTTCCTCGGGCAGATCCGCGACCACCAGCTGGGTGACGACACCGGATTCAAATGTCAGCCAGAATCCGAATAAGATCAGGGCCGGAATAGCGCACCAGACAGCCGTCAGGGCGCCGTAATAGATGGGACGCGAATGCAGGTGTTTGATTTTGGCGGCACCGCCGGCAACCGCAAATGCCCGCCGGCGCCCCACGTAATAGGCGACGCTCGAAAGCGCCAGAAGAATTATCAGCAATGTTGCAGGAGACATAGTTTCGGAATCTACCTTTTATGATAGCCTTTTATAGCGAATCCGAGCTGAATTCGCTGGGTTAATCTTAACGCCTAAGTTAGCGCGTGTTTGTTAACGTGAGGTAACGATTGTGTTAGGTTTTTGTTAAACATCTATAATATTGCGGGTAGGAAATATATATCGGCACAAACTCCTTGAGCTCCGCTTGCATGGCCGGTTTGCGGCCGCTTAGCAGAATGTGAACGTCGTGGCCGAGTTTGGAATTTTTTTTGAACTTGTCCAACTCGAGCAGGACGTGGTAGGGAATGTAGGTCGTATTTTCGAATTTAGTCGAATCCAAACAATATCCTAACAGATATCTAACGTTAGATAGGCATTTTAGTTAAATAGATGAAGGAAATTGGATACTATAAATTCTTTGACTTATGGAAGTAAAATTCAGAACCCTGAACGGGCGGATTAATTAGGATGAAAATGACGCTATGGAAAAAATGATTCGAAAGCATTTCTCAAGAGAGCTGGAAAAAATTAAAAAACAAATCCTGTCCCTGGGCGCATTAGTAGAAGAACGGGTGCGTATGGCCCTGAATGCGGTCGACAACAATGATGCCGAGCTGGCGCAGCAAATTATTAAGACCGATTATGAAATTGATGAAATGGAAGTCGAGATCGAAGAGGAGTGCCTCAAAATTCTGGCGCTGCATCAACCGGTGGCGGTGGATTTGAGGTTTCTGATTGCCGTCATTAAAATCAACAATGATTTGGAAAGAATCGGTGATCAGGCGGTCAATATTGCCGAGCGGGTCGACGTCATTGCCAAACGCGACCTGGCCGACTTTTTTTTTGACTATGCTTCCATGGGGGAAAAGGCCGAAAAAATGTTGAAGATGAGTCTGGATGCCCTGGTTAATATGGACTATGACCTGGCCTTCAAAGTCGTTTTGAAAGATGATGAAGTCGATCAAATAAAAAGCGAAGCTTACGATCGCATCAAACAGGCCATGAGCGAGCATCCCGATAAAATCGGTTATTTAATCAATCTGCTGCTGATTTCGCGCCACATCGAACGGCTGGCTGATCACACCACCAACATCGCCGAAGAGGTCATCTATCTGGTTGAAGGCGAAATTATCCGCCATGCGCAATACGAGCAGTCGTAATCCCCGGGTTTTGCACTGAGGCGGCCTATCGGCGGACCTGCCGTACAGACGGCTGACGCGGTCTGGCGAGACGTTTTAATACCTTAATATATTTACTAAATTTCGGAGGAATGCGACGCCCAAAGAGGATTTGTTTTTGAGATGCCGGCTCTGGTTCAGATAGACGCTCTAAGTGACTTTCGTCTCAAATCGCCCCGACTGTCTCAAGGCCGTCAATTTCACCGGCGCTGAAACCAAATTCAGCCAGAACCGCCTTCGTGTGCTCACCCGGCTGAGGGGGCGGGCTATTCAGTTCGGGGGGTGTTTTTGAAAAGCGCGGGGTGGGGGCTGGCTGAAGCACCCCGTCCACCTCGACAAAGGTTTTTCTTTCCCGGTTGTGGGGATGGTCGGGAGCCTCGTCCAGGGACAGCACCGGCGCAAAGCAAATGTCGGTGCCTTCCATGATCCGACACCATTCATCCCGGCTTTTGGTTTTAAAAATATCTGTGATTTTTTCCTTTAAAGCCGGCCAGTTTTTTTGGTCATGCTGGTTTTTGAAATCAGGGTCCTCGATCCCGGCGTGCTGCAGCAAAAGTTCATAGAACTGGGGCTCGATGGCGCCGACGGATATGTATTTGCCGTCCGCCGTCTCATAGGTGTCGTAAAAGTGGGCGCCGCCGTCCAGCAGGTTGACGCCGCGCTCGTCCGTCCAGAACCCGGCTGCTTTAAGGCCATATATCATGGCCATCAAAGCGGCGGAGCCGTCAACCATCGCGGCATCGACAACCTGACCCCGGCCTGAACTCCGGGCTTCAAAAAGGGCGCAGACCAGCCCGAATGCCAGCAGCATACCGCCGCCGCCGAAATCCCCGACGAGGTTCAAGGGCGCAACCGGTTTTTGCCCCTTGCGGCCGAAGGTGTGCAGCGCCCCGGATAAAGATATATAGTTGATGTCATGGCCGGCGGCCCGTGCCAGCGGCCCGTCCTGCCCCCAGCCCGTCATGCGGCCGTAGACCAGGGCCGGATTTTTTGCCAGACACACATCCGGCCCCAGTCCCAATTTTTCCATAACCCCGGGCCGAAACCCCTCCTGCAGGGCATCGACCTGGGCCACCATCTTGAGAACGGCGGCAGCGCCTTCGGGTTTCCGCAGATCGATGCCGATCGAACGCCGGTTGCGCATCATCACATCGTATTTGGGTTCGGTGAATGACAGCTGCCCCTTGCGCTCGATTCGAATGATGTCGGCGCCCATGTCCGAAAGCATCATGGCACAAAACGGCCCCGGTCCGATGCCGCCGAATTCGATGATTTTTACGCCTTTAAGTGGTCCCATTTTTTGCTCCTATTTTTAAATACGGTTACATAATTCCAGTGGTAATTTTTCACCGCAAAGCCGCGGAGGGCGCTGAGAGGGATTATTTTTTATTTGCCGTTGAGAGGTCGGCAAATAAAATCAGTCTCCGACGGAGAGCATTTTTTGCGTCTTGCGGTGAAACTTTTATATTTCAGCTCTTTGATGATTTTGTATCGTTGTTAAAGCATCAATAGTTTGTACGTTAGAGCTTGTAAACCAGATCCATGTAACGCTTTAAAAATGCATCCATTACCCCCTTAATCGGGATATTGGCGGACATGCCGTACAGGCGGCCGACGCCGTCCGTCTCCTTATCAGGATCGGCCTTGACCTTGGCAACGGCATCCGTTAAGTCGGCGATGAATTTTTCAGCCAGGCCGGCCTGGCTGTGCCGGTGGGTCAGGCAGATATGAACCCCCGGCGGGTTCTGCAGACCGTTTAAGCTCCACTTTTTTTCGCCCATAATATCCATAATCCGATATATATTCAGGGTCTCTGAACTAAAAGCGATATCCCACAAGGGGTCTCCGAGAATGTGCAGTTCCGGGATCGCCTGGATTCCGTCTTTAATGATTTTCCCCGTCTCCAGAATTTTTTTGGCGATCTCCATATAGCCCTGCTCACCAATGGCCAGCATGGCGGCCCAGGCGGTGGCGCTTAACGCACCGGCGCGGCTGCCGGCAAAGGTCGGCGACAGGTACAGACCGCCGGGCCAATCGGTTGTGGTGTAAAACTGGTAGCGGCGCAGTTCCAGACTGCGATACAAAATGACGGATGATCCCTTGGCGGCATAGCCGTATTTGTGGGTGTCAACCGAGATGGATGTTACCCCGGGCAGTCTAAAATCAAAGGTTGGAACGTCGTAGCCCAATTTTTCGGCCCAGGGCAAAATGAATCCGCCCAGACAGGCATCCGTGTGAAATCCGACGTCCGCTTCGACTGCCAGCTCGGAAAGCGCTTCGATGGGATCGATCGTCCCGTGGGGAAATGAAGGGGCGGATCCCACGATGACGATGGTATTCGGGGTGATAGCATCCCGGGTTTTGGCCACATCCGCTTTGAAATCGGCGCCAACCGGTATCCGGATCATTTTGATGTTGAAATACTGCGAAGCTTTGTCGAAGGCCGCATGAGCGGTGGTCGGGACGATCATTTCGGGCTTGCTGATGCCCTTCATGTCCCGGGCCCAATCCCGGTAGGTTTTCATGGCCAGCAGGATGCTCTCCGTTCCACCCGAAGAAACGACCCCGCAGACTTCCTCATCTGAATCCGGATCATCCGTGACCTTGTCTCCGTTTAACATGTTGGCCGTCATGGACACCACTTCGGCTTCGTATTTCGTGATGCTGGGCCACACATCGGTGTGCAGCGGATTGGCCTGTGAATTGATGGTATAGACCCGGTTCAAAAAATCGATGTGCGCCTGATCGCCGTGGTACACGGCGCCGGAAACAAAACCGTCTTTCCATTTGGATTCTTCTTTGGCTCTTAAAGCGTCCATTTCCGCGATAATCTCTTCTTTGTCCCGGCCGGTTTCCGGCAGGCGCAAGAAGGTGGTTGTTGTATCCCGGTAGGGCTTGATCGAGCGCGCCACATCCGCCATCATTTCTTCATTCGTTTTTTTTGCCATTTATTCCTCCGAAATTTGGCGTTATTTGTTATTGGTTATTCGTTATTAGAATTGTCTGACAACCTGATTTATCAGTTCGATCACCAATGACTCATGAAAATAAATTCCATTTCTCTTAAACCGTTAACTAATAACGAATAACTTTTAACTGCCAATTGATTTCTAACTCAATTGGGGAACACCCTCTAAACCTTGAACCCTCTTATGAACCCTCAAATATTTGAAGAGATGTGGAATGGATTCGATTTTAATTATTTTTATTTAGACAGGATTTACAGGATTATCAGAAATTTTTTCGCCTGCGGCGAGGGGCCTTTCGGCCGAAGGCCGCATTATCCTAACGATCCTGTTGATCCTGTCCAATTATTTTTTTTTTAGAATAAGAATCCATTCCTCTTTTTCTTTCAAATTATAGAGTTTTTTAATTGATCAGACTGGCCGTTTTTTCAGGCCAGCGGCGGCGCTGAACCTTGAACCTTTGAACCCGGAACCTTGAACCCCAAACCTTGAACTTAGAACCCATCACCAAACGTGCTGTCCATTTCTTCATCGCTGACAACCACCACCGTGTTGTGCGGGGGCAGGGGCTCTTCGTAAAAGAATTTGGCCAGCCGATCGTCGGCATTCGTCAAGCCGGCTTTGCGGTTAAACTCCCGCTCAGCTTTTAGCACCCGAACCCCGAGCGCTCGCTTGTCAGCCGCGGTGAGCCGGGTTCCGAATTTGGCATTTATCATGGTCAGCAGCGCTTCGCCGGCTTTGGCATTGGTGTTGACGGCCGAATTTGCAAATAAGCACAGGCCGGTGCAGTCAAAGGCGGCCGCGTCGATCTGATATTCTCTGGAAACCTCCACCTGTCCTTCCGCCTTCAAAGGATTCAGCGACCCGCCCAATGAATCCAGATTCTTGTCGATCACGTTGCCGGCCGTGTGGTCGGCGCCCATGGGGGAGGTGGCATAGGTCACGCCCATGCCCTGGATGGCACGCGGATCGTAGGCTGCGATGGACTGGTTTTTGACAACCGGCACCCGGTGGTGATTGAAGTGCTGGCCGACCGCTGCCGGGCCGTTGCCCAGAATCCGGCCGAATTCCGTGCCGGCGGCAATTTCTTCAACCATTTCAAGGGCAGCCTTACGGTCGCCGAAGCTTTTATAGCCGGCATCCATGGCGACTGCCATGGCAACGCCGGTGTTCATGGTATCGACGCCGATGTCATCGGCCAGAAAATCCAGCCGGGCAATCGTGTCCAGATCATCAATCCCGCACATGCCCCCCATGGCCCAGATGGTTTCATACTCCAATGAGGCGGTGACATAGTTGCTCGCCGAATCTACAAATTCATTGGAACAGTGAATGATGCACTGGGCGCAGCCCATGTGGGTGGTCTTGCCGCCGCGTTCTTTAAGGGTTTGGGCCAGGGCTTCGCCGCTGATTTTCTCCCACCCGTCAAAAACACCGTTGGTGGCATTATAGCTTGGAAAAGCGCCGGCGGCATTGATCGGTGCAACCAGCACGGCCGTGCCCAGGGGCGGCAGAACATAGCCGCTGAACATATCTTCTTTGACCGCCTTGGCAAAAACCTTGGCCGCTTTTTTAAAGGCGTCGGGATCGACCATGGCGTCCGGGCTCTGGCCGTTGCGGTTTACGATGAGTGCTTTCAGCCCCTTGGAGCCCATCACGGCTCCCAGCCCCCCCCGTCCGGCAGCGCGGCAGGGACGGCCATCCGTATCGGAAGACTGGATCGACGCGCTGGCCAGCAGATATTCTCCGGCCGGACCGATGCACAGGATGGCATTGTCATCCCCCTCGGCCGCGATAATTTTTTTAACGAGGGCATAGGTCCGGGCGCCTTTATCTTCCGCCGCCGGGATTAAAGCGGCCTCACCGCTTTCATCTATCTTGAGGGTATACAATTCATCCTCCGGGGCCCTGTCTTCGACAATTACCGCGGCAATGCCCATTCGCCCCAGTGCGGCTGCGATGGTCCCGCCGACATTGCTCTCTTTTATACCCAGTGTCAGCGGACTCTTGGCCCCGATGGACAGCCGGCTGGTGTTGACCAGGGTGGTGCCGCTCAGCGTTCCGGACGCAAAAATGAGCTTGTTCTCAGGCCCCAGGGGGTCACATTGCGCTGGAACTTCAGCATTTATCAAAACAGCGGTCAGGCCCCGGCCGCCCAGTCCCTGGTAAGCGTCCGGAACATCTTCGGTGTTTATGGTCTGGTTCTTCATATTGATACGGATGAATTTCATTGATGGCTTCCCTTCTGGTTGCGGTCTAGCGGTTACGAATTCAGGCGTTTGAAAATTCCCTTGTTCTGTTTGTAAATATTTAAAAACTCCCCAAACATTTCATCATACAGCTTACGGTTATCCGGGTTCGGTTCGAATGTATTTTTGATTTGGATGTATTGCGGGATATCTTCAAACGTTAAATAGCCCAGCCCGACGGATGCCAGAAACGCAGCGCCGCGGGCATTGGTCTGAATCGGGTCCTTGACCTGTTTGATGGTTCGATTGAGGATGTCGGCATGGATCTGACACCAGATGTCGGAGGATGCACCGCCGCCGACAAGGTTGATCGGGTTCATCTCACGGCTTATGAATTTTTCGAGATAGTGCAGGGTCCAGCGCTGGTTGAAGGCCACACCCTCCAGGAAGGCTCGGATAATATCCGCCCGGGTATTGTCCAGCGACAGATTATAAATGCATCCCCGCGCATAATTGTCTTCGATGGGAGTTCGCTCCCCGTTCAACCAGGGGGCAAATATGACCTTGTTGCTTCCGGCCGGAGCGGACTCGGCGATTTTGTCAAAGATCTTATACACGTCCGGCAGCGCCTCTTCCTTGAGCAATTCATCCTGGTGGTATAAAAAATTATCTCTTAACCAGGTCAGAACGGCACCGGCGGTTTCCTGTTCGTTGACGGTCATGTATTTGCCCGGTATTGCCGAAGGGATTGCCGCGATACCGTGTCGGATATCTGTTTTCTTGAACGGTATATGGGCAACAATCCACGACGAGGTTCCGATATAGGCGTGGCCCTCGTAATCTTTGACCGCGCCCGA